>NZ_JAANES010000003.1:7500-850151 GCF_018292285.1 Comamonas brasiliensis | reverse complement strand
GGCATCGCAGGGTAGCTAAGTGTGGAAGAGATAACCGCTGAAAGCATCTAAGCGGGAAACTCGTTTCAAGATGAGATCTGCCGGGGCCTTGAGCCCCCTGAAGGGTCGTTGTAGACCACGACGTTGATAGGCTGGGTGTGGAAGCGCAGTAATGCGTTAAGCTAACCAGTACTAATTGCCCGTGCGGCTTGACCCTATAACTTTGGGTAAGCCTGGAAAAATGAAAAGACAGAACGCAAGTTCTAGTTATGCCGAAAAGGCGCAATCGAAAAGCTGATTGAAGACTCTATGAATTCGTTGGATTGAAGGTGAGCGAGATTAAGAAGTTAATCAAGGCGCTATCAATCTGACAAAAAGTTTATGCCTGATGACCATAGCAAGTTGGTACCACTCCTTCCCATCCCGAACAGGACAGTGAAACGACTTTGCGCCGATGATAGTGCGGGTTCCCGTGTGAAAGTAGGTCATCGTCAGGCTCTTACAGTGAAAACCCCGTAGTCGAAAGATTACGGGGTTTTTTATTGGGCGCTTCGAAACGAGGAGCGCCTGTCGTACGCTGTCAAAGCATTGCAGCTGCAAAAATACCGGAAACCCATAAAAAGAGAGCGCCAGGCGCTCTCTTTTTATTCTTGCGTGGGTGCATAGAAGCGCAGGATGCCGTTTTCGTCCAGGCGTCGCGTCAGTTGCCGGCTGTACCAAAGGTAGTGCAGGTGGGCCAGAGCCTCGCCCATCGCAAAAGTCATCTGGTGCGTGTCCAGCTGGCGTTTGAAGAGGATGGGAAGGATGTCGGCAGCGCTCAGTCCTTGCTGCCGGGAGGCCTGCATGATGTCGTCCAGGCGCTCCTGGTGGTGGTCGAGCAGCTGCTGGACACGAGTGTGCAATCCGGTGAAGGGCTTGCCATGCGAGGGCAGAACATAGCTGTCCTGAGGGAGCTCAAAATAGCGCTTGAGCGATGTGAGAAACAGCTGCAGCGGATTGGCTTCGGGCTCGGAAGAATGCACGCTGACATTGGCGGAAATCCGGGGCAGGACCATGTCGCCGCTGATCAGTGTCTCGAGCTCCGCGCAGTACAGCGCAATGTGCTCCGGCGCGTGGCCATAGCCGGCAATGCATTGCCATGTGCGGCCGTTGATGTCGATCTGGTCGCCATCCATGATGCGGTGATAGATGTCGGGGATGGGGGCCACCAGGGAAGAGTAGTAGCTGCCACGGCCGCGCACATGGAGCAGAAATTCTTCGTCTCTCTGTCCATGCAGGCTGTAGAAGTCTGCACCTGACTCGCCGCCGAAGCCGTCTCTGTCCTTCATGGCGACGCGGGCGACGTTGTAATCGGTGGCGCTGATCCACAGGGGGGCATTCCACTGCCGGCAGATCCAGCCGGCCAGGCCGATATGGTCGGGGTGCATGTGGGTGACGATGACCCGCAAGATGGGCAGGCCTTCAAGCTCGGAGGCAAAGATCTGCTCCCATTGATCGCGTGCCTCGGTGCGGTTGACGCAGCAGTCGACGACCGTCCAGCCTTCGCGTATCTGACCATGCAGATCGGTCTGGCGATCACGCAGCAGCCAGAGGTTGATGTGATCCAGGGCAAACGGCAGCGTCATGCGGATCCACTTGACGCCGGGCGCCACTTCCAGGGTCTGGGCCGGACCGGGCAAGGTATCGCCGAGCGGGTAATGAAGTGTGGATTCTTGGCTTGAGGTCATGAGGCGGTATTTCGTTTAGCATTGACGTTAACGTAAACGTCAGTTTTGTCAAAGCATTTTAGAGACCGGGCTGCCCCATGCAGTCGCCTGTGCGATGCAAGACTCGCAACTCCACGAAATCATGTCGACCATCTACACCATCAGCGATCTTGCCAAAGAGTTTGATCTCACGACCCGGGCCATCCGTTTTTATGAGGACATGGGCTTGCTGCAGCCCGAGCGCTCCGGCGCAGGCGGTCGCAACCGCGTGTACTCCTCCCGAGATCGCGCACGTCTGCGTCTGACACTGCGGGCCAAGCGCCTGGGACTGTCGCTGTCCGAGGCCAAGGAAATCATCGACATGTACGACAGCCCCCGTGATACGGGCGTGCAGCTGCGCAAGTTTCTCGATGTGCTGGCCATCCACCGCAAGCAGCTTGAAGCGCAGATGGCCGATCTGCAGGTGACTCTGGATGAGGTGCGAGAGCAGGAAAAAGAGGCACGCACACTGCTGAAAAGGAGCGAGAGCAAAAATGGCGCATAATTGACGTTTACGTAAACGTCAATTGAAACGCTTCGCTGGAGAATTGCCCATGTCTGCTGCAGGTAGCACCGAGTCTCGGGATTTCGTCGATCGGGTGAAGCAGAGCTTTGCCAAGCAAGGCGCGATGGCCACGATTGGTGCAGAGCTGACCCTGGTGGAGCCTGGCGCTGTGGATATCTGCCTGGACTGGGCTGCGGGTCTGACGCAGCAGCACGGCTTTCTGCACGCCGGCATGGTCTCCACCGCACTCGATTCGGCCTGTGGCTATGCTGGCCTGACGCTGATGCCAATGGATGCCGCCGTGCTGACCATCGAATTCAAGATCAATCTGCTGGCCCCGGCCAAGGGCCAGCGCTTTCGCATGGAGGGCCGGGTCATCAAGCCCGGGCGCACCATCACCGTATCCGAAGGCAAGGCGTTTGCCATTGACCAGGGAAAAGAGAAGCTGGTTGCCACGATGAGCTGCACCCTGATGTGCGTGCAGCAGCGCGAAGGCATACAGCACTGACAAGACGATTCATCAGACCATATCTACAGGAGACAACCATGAGCCTTGCCAATCTGCCAGGACTGAACTTCCAGCTCGGTGAAGACATCGATGCGCTGCGCGACGCAGTGCGTGAATTTGCCCAGATCGAGATTGCTCCGCGTGCGGCCGAGATCGACCGCAGCGACCAGTTCCCCATGGATGTGTGGCGCAAGTTCGGCGAACTGGGCGTGCTCGGCATCACCGTCTCCGAGCAGTATGGCGGTGCCGACATGGGCTATCTGGCGCATATGGTGGCGATGGAGGAAATCTCGCGCGCCAGTGCCTCGGTGGGCCTGTCCTATGGCGCTCACAGCAATCTGTGCGTCAACCAGATCAATCGCAACGGCAGCGAGGCGCAGAAGGCCAAGTACCTGCCCAAGCTCATCAGCGGCGAGCATGTGGGAGCTCTGGCCATGAGCGAGCCCGGCGCCGGCTCCGACGTCATCAGCATGAAGCTCAAGGCAGAGGACAAGGGCGGCTACTACCTGCTCAATGGCAGCAAGATGTGGATCACCAACGGGCCCGATGCCGACACCCTGGTGGTCTATGCCAAGACCGAGCCGGAGATGGGCGCGCGCGGCGTGACGGCCTTTCTGATCGAGAAGGGCATGAAGGGCTTCTCGATCGCGCAAAAGCTCGACAAGCTGGGCATGCGCGGCAGCCACACGGGAGAGCTGGTGTTCCAGGACGTGGAAGTGCCCGCCGAAAACATTCTCGGCGGCCTGAACATGGGTGCCAAGGTATTGATGAGCGGCCTGGACTATGAGCGCGCGGTGCTGACCGGCGGCCCGCTGGGCATCATGCAGTCCGTCATGGACAATGTCGTCCCCTATATCCACGACCGCAAGCAGTTCGGCCAGAGCATCGGCGAGTTCCAGCTGATTCAGGGCAAGGTGGCGGATATGTACACCGTGCTGCAAGCAGGCCGCTCTTTTGCCTATACGGTCGCTAAAAACCTGGATCTTCTGGGAACCGAGCATGTGCGCCAGGTTCGCAAGGACTGCGCCAGCGTCATCTTGTGGTGCGCCGAGAAGGCCACCTGGATGGCCGGCGAAGGCGTGCAAATCTATGGCGGCAATGGGTATATCAACGAGTATCCGCTCGGTCGTCTGTGGCGAGATGCGAAACTCTACGAGATTGGCGCTGGCACCAGTGAAATTCGCCGCATGCTCATAGGCCGCGAGCTGTTTGCTGAAACCTGCTGAAACAGCAGGAGCTGCGCCGTTCTTTCAACCACAAAAAGAAGGATAGCTTCATGACAACAACCTCCATCGAAGAACTGTTTGTCCACAACCGCCAATGGGCAGACCAGATGGAGCGTGATCGTCCTGGTTTCTTTACCGGACTGATGGCGCAGCAAAAACCCAAGTACATGTGGATCGGCTGCTCGGACAGCCGCGTGCCGGCCAACCAGATCACGGGTCTGGAGCCTGGCGAGGTCTTCGTGCACCGCAACGTGGCCAACGTGGTGGTGCCCAGCGATCTGAACTGCCTGTCCACCATCCAGTACTCGGTCGATCATCTGAAGATCGAGCACCTGATGGTGGTGGGCCACTATGGCTGCGGCGGCGTGTATGCGGCGCTGAACAATCTGCGTCTGGGCCTGGTGGACAACTGGACCCGCCATGTGCGCGACGTGCGCGACAAGCACATCAAGCTGCTGGAAGGCATGTCCACCCAGTTTCGCCACGATGCGCTGTGCGAACTCAACGCCATCGAGCAGGTGGTCAACGTGGCCCAGTCCACCGTCATGCAGGACGCCTGGGCTCGCGGCCAGAAGGTCACGCTGCACGGCTGGTGCTACAGCCTCAAGAACGGCCACATCACCAACCTCGAAATGACCGTGCCCGGCGTGGGCGGTCTGGAGGATGTCTACAACAAGGCTGTCGAGCAGGTCGCAGCGCGCAAGCGCGACTGATCGCAGCCACTGCGCAGTTGCAGTGCCCTCAAGCGGGCCCAAGAAGCGTGCCGCTTGAGAGTGCTGCTCATTTATCTGGAGCGACTGGCCCGCCATGTTTCCGCAACGACTGGACGCCCCCGAGGCCTATGCGATTGCGCAGGCCCTGATGCAGGGCTACAACCAGCACTACCGCATGTTCAGTGCGGAAGCTGCCCGGGCCAAGCAACGCTTCGAGTCCATGGACTGGCCGGGCCAGCAGCAAGCCCAGCGTGAACGCATAGAGTTCTACGACCGGCAGGTGCGTGCCTGCATCCAGAGGCTGGAAGAGGAGTTTGCGGCCAGTCTGCAGAGCATGGCTGTCTGGCAGCAGGTCAAGCTCCATTACATCGGCCTGATGGTCGATCATCTGCAGCCAGAGCTGGCCGAGACCTTCTTCAACTCGGTCACCACCAAGATTCTGCACCGCACCCATTTCCAGAACGACTTCATCTTCGTGCGGGCGGCCGTCAGCACCGAATACCTGGAAAACACCGCACCGGGTGCCGTACCCATCTACCGCGCCTATTACCCGGGCAACCTCGCACAGCTCGAAGGCACGCTGCAGATCCTGTTCGAGCAGCTGCAGCTGCAATGCCGCTTCGAAGACCTGCAGCGCGACGTGCATCTGCTGGCCGAGCGCATACGCGAGAGGCTGGCGGGCCTGACGCTCAGGGCCAACTTCCAGCTTCAGGTGCTGTCCAGCCTGTTCTACCGTAACAAGGGGGCTTACCTGGTCGGCAAGATCATCACCGGCTATACCGAGCTGCCGCTGGCGATCCCCATACTGCATGGAGAGCAGGAGCAACTAATACTGCATGCGGCCCTGTTCGGCGAGGACGACCTGCATGCGCTGTTCAGCTTTGCGCGCGCCTATTTCATGGTGGACATGGAGGTGCCCAGCGCCTATGTGAGCTTTTTGCGCAGCCTCATGCCGCGCAAGCCCAAGGCGGAAATCTATAACGCCCTGGGTCTGGCCAAGCAGGGCAAGACGCTGTTCTACCGCGACTTTCTGCATCATCTGCGCCATTCCAGCGATCAGCTGCGCATTGCGCCCGGCATCAAGGGCCTGGTCATGCTGGTGTTCGATCTGCCCAGCTTCCCCTATGTGTTCAAGCTCATCAAGGACCGCATCGCCAGCAGCAAGGATGTTTCGCGTCCCCAGGTCAAGGCCAAGTACCAGCTGGTCAAGAAGCATGACCGCGGCGGTCGCATGGCCGACACCATGGAGTACAGCCTGGTGGCCTTTCCCAAGGAGCGCTTCAGCGACGAGCTGCTGGCCGAGCTGCAGGCCCAGGCCCCCGAGCAGATCGAGATCAGCGACCGTGATGGCGACGGGCAGATGGAAGTCATCATCAGCCACCTCTACATAGAGCGCCGCCTGGTGCCGCTGAACCTGTTCCTGATGGAGTGTCTGGCGGAAGCAGACACCAAGCCGGAGCGTCGCGCCGCCATGGAGCGAGCCATTCTCGAATACGGCAATGCCATCAAGGACCTGGTCGCCACGAATATCTTTCCCGGCGACATGCTGTGGAAGAACTTCGGCGTCACGCGTGGCGGCAAGGTGGTGTTCTACGACTATGACGAGATCGAATACCTGACCGATTGCAATTTCCGTCAGGTGCCCGAGCCGCGCACCGAGGAAGAGGAGATGTCGGGCGACATCTGGTACTCGGTCGGCCCCAGGGATGTCTTTCCCGAGACTTTCGGGCCTTTTCTGCTGGGCCACCCGTCCGTGCGCGACATCTTCATGCGCCATCACGCCGACTTGCTGGAGGCTGACTTCTGGCGCGCCCACCAGAGCCGCATCCGTGACGGCCATTTCCTGGACGTGTTCCCCTACGAGCGCAGCCGCTTTCTGCATGCAGGCGACGCAGGACTGGACACGCAGCGTTTCGAGATTCCCGCCAATAGCCTCGCTTGAAGAGGCAGATCACATCCATCCATTTTTCAAGGAGACAAACCATGCATCAGGATCCCGTAGTCATCGTCAGCGCAGCCCGCACTCCCATGGGCGCGTTCCAGGGCGATTTTTCCGATCTGGCCGCCCATGATCTGGGCGGAGCCGCCATCAAGGCCGCGATCGAACGTGCGGGCATCCGGCCCGAGCTGGTGGAAGAAGTGCTGTTCGGCAACTGCCTGATGGCCGGCCAGGGCCAGGCTCCGGCTCGCCAGGCCGGCTTCAAGGGCGGCCTGCCGCAGAGCACGGGCGCCGTGACCCTGTCCAAGATGTGCGGCGCGGGCATGGAGGCCACCATCCTGGCGCACGACCAGCTCATCGCCGGCAGCCGCGAGGTGATGATTGCCGGCGGCATGGAGAGCATGACCAACGCTCCCTATCTGCTCAAGAAGGGGCGTGGCGGCTACCGCATGGGACATGACAAGATCTTCGACCACATGATGCTCGACGGTCTGGAAGACGCCTATGAAGCCGGCCGCTCCATGGGCACTTTCGGCGAGGACTGCGCTGCCAAATACGAGTTCACGCGCGAAGCGCAGGACGCGTTTGCGATTGCCAGCGTGCAGCGCGCCCAGGCCGCCGCGCACAGCGGTGCCTTTGACGCCGAAATCACGCCCGTCACCGTCAAGACCCGCAAGGGCGATGTGACCGTCAGCGTGGACGAGGGACCGGCCAAGGCCAAGCTGGACAAGATCGGCAGCCTCAAGCCTGCGTTCAAGAAGGACGGCACCATCACGGCGGCGTCGAGCTCCAGCATCAACGACGGCGCTGCCGCCATGGTGCTGATGCGCGAGTCCACCGCCAAGCAACTGGGCTGCAAGCCGCTGGCGCGCATCGTCTCGCATGCCACCTTTGCGCAGGCTCCCGAGTGGTTCACCACCGCGCCCGTCGGCGCGACCGAAAAGGCGCTGAAGAAGGCCGGCTGGGCCGTGGACGATGTGGACCTGTGGGAGATCAACGAAGCCTTTGCCGTGGTGCCCATGGCGCTGATGGCCGATCTCAAGGTCTCGCATGACAAGGTCAACGTGAACGGCGGAGCCTGTGCTCTCGGACACCCGATTGGCGCCAGCGGCGCGCGCATTCTGGTCACCCTGCTGCACGCGCTGAAGACACGCGGCAAGAAGAAGGGGCTGGCCACGCTGTGCATCGGCGGCGGCGAGGCCACGGCCATGGCCGTTGAGCTGATCTGACGTCATTTGCTCAGAATCGCCACCAGTTTGCTCTACAGTGAACGCATGTTCAACGGATTGCACGCATTCGCGCTGAATGTGTGCAGTTCACATTGCGGAAATCATTCATGAGCGCAGACATTCACCACGACGAGAGCGAGACCATCAAGCCGCTGGAGCCGCAGCAGATTGATGCTTTCTGGGGCGATTTTTCCAACCAGCTGAGCCAGCTGGAGGAACTCGATCGTCAGGAGTTTGTGGAGAGCTACAATGAGCTGCTGCACCAATATGCGCCGGGCCTGAGCATGGAGCTGGAAGGCAAGCTCGGCGAAGCCGGCTCCCGGCTGGTGATCTCGGCCCATGGCAACACGGCGCAGTTCGAGAATGCGCAGGCCCTGGTACGCCAGGCGCCACGTTTCGAGCATTACAGCGTGCACGCGTTTCGCAGCCGCGCGCTGGGCAGCAATTTCGGCATGCGCATGGACGGCTTCGAGCTGGCCTGCTCCGATATCCGCGTGGGCTACTACGATGCGGGAGGCATCATCGGCCTCAAGCTCTCGTTCGAGAAGCCCATAGCCCGGGACATGGCCGAGCATGCGCAGCACATGGCTTTCATCATGCTGGACCATGTGCTGGGCGAGTGGGATTTTTCGGTGCGCGTGGGGCCGGTCGAGTTTGTAGACGAAGCGGCGGCCGATGTCTACGGCTCCGCACTGCTGTCGGAGTTTCCGCCGCTGTTCGATGGCTTCATCCGCCAGCAACTGGGCCGCAGCTATGAATTTCCCCAGGAGGACAGCGACCGCTGGCTGTCGCTGGAAGTGCGCGCGCAGGATGCCGACGAGGACGCTGCCCCCGACATCCTGACCTTTCACGACGGTGCCAATGCCGTGGCCACGCGCGCCGATCTGTCGCACTTCATGGAGTGGCGCTTCAGCTTCTCCAGCCAGCAGGAGCTGGACGGCGTGCGCGATGCCCAGGATGCGCTGGACGAGCAGCTCAGCCGCGAGCAGCGCGGCATTCTGGCCTTCTCGCGCGTGGAAAACATGAGTGCCCGCGTCGCCACCTACTATGTGGAGGACCCGGCCCACGCGGTGCAGCTGGCGGGACAGCTGGGCCGCCAGCATGTGCCGGATCTGGAGGGCGAGCTCAGCGTGAGCTTCGACCCTTCCTGGAACGAGTTCCTGTCGCTGTACGCAGCCATCCACCGCAACGACCGTCCAGAGGAGGTGCTGGCCTCATGATCACATCGCGCGAGCAACTGATGCAGTTGTATGACCCCCCGGCCGAGCGCGCTCTGCTCAAGCAGCAGTGGGAGCTCGACAGGCACTGTCTGCGCTTTATCGCGCTGTCGCCCTTCGTGGTCATGGCCACGGGCGGTGCCGGCGGGGCCCTGCTTGATGCATCGCCGCGCGGCGGCAAGCCGGGCTTTGTCAAGGCGCCCGATGCCAATACCTTGCTCATTCCCGATGCGGGCGGCAACAACCGGCTCGACAGCCTGAGCAATCTCCTCGACGACCCGCGTCTGGGCCTGCTGTTCTTTGTGCCGGGCTTTGACGAAACCCTGCGCGTCAACGGCAGCGCCCAGCTGCGTGACGAGGCGCATTACACGGCCTTGTTTGCCAGCGATCATTTCCGTCCCAAGCTGGTGATCGAAGTCCGTGTGCAGGAAGCCTATCTGCACTGTGCCAAGGCGCTGATGCGCTCGCGCCTGTGGAGCGAGGAGGCCAGGGTGGCGCGCAACGTCATGCCCACGCTCAATCAGATCATCCATGCGCAGATGGGGCTGACGGCCCAGCCCGAGTCGCAGGAAAGCATGGTGGCCCGCTATGGGGCCATGATTGCGGCCGAGCAGATCAAGAAAAATTGATAGCTTGCTGCGCTTGTCATGAAAGGATTTTGGATGAAAAACACCTTGAAACCTCACATTCATAGGCGCAAGCAGCTATGGCTTTGATACTCATCATGGGCGCATCGCGCGGCCTGGGCCGCGCCCTGGCCGAGGCCTATCTGGCGCAAGGCCATCAGGTGATTGCCACCGTGCGCAAGGCTGAAGACATGGTTGACCTGCAGGCACGGGGCGCCCGGGTGCTGCAGGTCGATCTGGCCGATCCGGCCAGCGTCAGCGGCCTGGCCTGGCAGCTCGAAGGGGCCAGCATCGATATCGCGCTGTACGTGGCCGGTGTCTGGGACGGTCATGCCGCAGGCGTGCCGCCTACCCAGCAGCAGTTCGACCTGGTGATGCACAGCAATGTGCTGGGCTTTATGCAGGCCCTGCCGCAGATCGTACCCATGGTGCAGGAGGCCGGCGGCGTGATCGGCGCCTTCTCCAGCGGCATGTCCTTGCTGGGCGATGCGGACGAAAGCGCCTGGCTGTACCGCGTCAGCAAGGCCGCGCTCAATATGGCCGTGGTCTCGGCCTGCCGCCAGTGGCCGGGCCTGACACTGCTGGCGCTGGACCCGGGCTGGGTGCAGACCGAGATGGGTGGTGCTGCGGCCCCGCTGTCGGTGAGCCAGAGCGTGCAGGGGCTGATGCAGGCCCTGGCCCAGGTCAAGCCCGAAGACCGTGGTCAGCTGCTGCGCCACGACGGCAGATACATCCAGCTTCTAGACGCCTAGCCCAGGCTGAAAAAGGGCATATAGCTATAAATATCGGAGACAACATGCTGCTGAATCAGGACCAGGAAATGATCCGCGAAGCCTTGCGCGATTTTGTGCGCGAGCAGATCACACCCCATGCCGCGCGCTGGGACAAGGAACATGAGTTCCCCAAGGAGGTGCACCAGGGGCTGGCCGCTCTCGGTGCCTACGGCATCTGCGTGCCCGAGGAGCTCGGCGGTGCGGGCCTGGACTATGTGAGCCTGGCCTTGGTGCTTGAGGAAATCGCAGCCGGCGATGGCGGCACCAGCACCGTCATCAGCGTGACCAACTGCCCGGTCAATGCCATCCTGATGAAGTACGGCAATGCCGGCCAGCAGGAGCAATGGCTGCGCCCGCTGGCGCAGGGGCAGATGCTGGGAGCCTTCTGCCTGACCGAGCCCCATGTGGGCTCAGATGCCTCGGCGCTGCGCACCACGGCCGTGCGCGATGGTGGCGACTATGTGATCAACGGCGTCAAGCAGTTCATCACCAGCGGCAAGAATGGCGATGTGGCCATCGTCATTGCCGTCACCGACAAGGCGGCGGGCAAGAAGGGCATGAGCGCCTTCATCGTGCCCACCCGCAATCCCGGCTACCAAGTCGCACGCCTGGAGGACAAGCTGGGCCAGCACAGCAGCGATACCGCGCAGATCAATTTCGAGAACTGCCGCATTCCCGCCGCGAACCTGATCGGGGCTGAGGGCGAGGGCTACAGGATTGCTCTGTCGGCGCTGGAGGGCGGGCGCATCGGCATTGCCGCGCAAAGCGTGGGCATGGCGCGTGCCGCCTTTGAATGCGCACTGCAGTACAGCAAGGAGCGCGAGAGCTTTGGCCAGCCCATCTTCAACCATCAGGCCGTAGGTTTCAGACTTGCCGAATGTGCCACGCAGATCGAAGCGGCCCGTCAGCTGATCTGGCATGCCGCCAGCCTGCGCGATGCGGGTCTGCCCTGCCTCAAGGAAGCCGCCATGGCCAAGCTCTTTGCGAGCGAGATGGCCGAGCGCGTATGCAGCGCCGCCATCCAGACGCTGGGCGGCTACGGCGTGGTGAACGACTTCCCCGTGGAGCGCATCTATCGCGATGTGCGCGTGTGTCAGATCTACGAGGGCACCAGCGATGTGCAGAAGATCCTGATCCAGCGGGCACTGGCCTGACGGGTTACTGGCTACTGGCGGCAAAAGAGCGACCTTGTCAACTGCCTCGCAGGGGCGCTGTGGCGCACCTGGGGACGTGCCGGTTGCCGACGTCACAAGGCCTGCTTAGGATGTGATCAGCGGGGATGGTAACCTGCAGAGTCTTCAACCATTTGCAGCAGGAGTCCGGCATGCCTTTTGCCCAGGTCAATGGTCAGAATATCTACTACGAGGACACGGGAGGGCGCGGCCCGGCCCTGGTGTTCTCGCACGGCCTGCTCATGGATCACACCATGTTCGAGCCGCAGATACAGGCTTTGCAGGGGCAGTATCGCTGCATCAGCTGGGACGAGCGCGGCCACGGGCAGACCGCCGATCCCGAGCATTGCGAGGCCTTCAGCTACTACGACTCGGCCGACGATCTGGCTGCCCTGCTCAAGTACCTGGGCGTGGAAAAAGCCGTGCTCGTGGGCATGTCGCAAGGCGGCTATCTATCGCTGCGCTGCGCGCTGATTCACCCCGATGTCGTGGGCGCGCTGGTGCTGATCGACACCCAGGCCATGCTGGAGGATCCCGAGCAGATGCCGCACCACGAGGCCTTGCTCAAGGCCTGGATGGAGCATGGACTGTCGGACGACATGGCGACCATCGTGGAGCACACGATCCTGGGCCAGGGCTGGCCCGGGGCTGCGCAGTGGCGCGCCAAATGGAAGCAGGCCTCGCCGATCAATCTGGGGCAGAGCTTTGCGACGCTGGCGCTGCGCGACGACATCAGCCCGCGCCTGGCCGAGATCAAGGTGCCGGCACTGGTGATTCACGGCGACAAGGATGCGGCCATCGGCATGGAACGTGCTCGCGCCATGTTCAAGGGCCTGCCCCACGCCCAGTGGGTGGATGTGGCAGGCGCAGGCCATGCGGCCAATCTCACGCACCCCGAACCCGTGAACGCGGCCATCAGGCAGTTCCTGGACGGCCTGCACTGAGGCTCAGGCCTCCCCGAGTTCGGCCATGCTGCGCTTGCGCAGCACCACGGTGATCTGGCCGTTGGTCTCGATGGTGGCGCGTTCCACCTCATGTGCGTTGAGACAGCCATTGGAGCGCAGGGCCGCTGCCAGGTCTTCGCTCGTGATCTGCTCCTGCATCATCAGACCGGGCTGCACCACGCCCTGGTGAATCAGGACCTTGGGCCTGCCGTTGACCAGCTTGCGCAGCCGGGCAAAGCGGTAACTCAGGTGCGAGAGCAGCGCATGGCAGCCCAGCAGCGTGGCGGCACTGATCAGGCCGCCAATCAGCGAGTTGTCGCCCGCGTTCATGGAGTTCTGTACCGCGTTGGACAGAATCAGCAGCAGCACCAGATCGAAAGGGGCGTACTGCCCGGTCTGGCGCCTGCCGGTCAGGCGCAGAAACACCAGCAGGAACAGGTAGACGCAGACTCCGCGAATCATGAACTCCCACCAGGGGACCAGCATGGAAAACATAGGCAGACCTTTGAGCAGCGAGCTGTGAACTGCTGCTACTGTGCTCTGGGGCGAGCGACTGTGCAAGCCGGCGGGCTCGTCTTGGCCGACAATGCAGCATTGCCAATCAAGACTGCCAAAGTTGTGAAAGAAGCCGAGAAAAAGCGGGACTGTCCTTGCGGACGCAAGAATGCCAAGGACCGGCCGCTGGCCTATGCCGATTGCTGCGGCCGCTATATCGATCACTGGGATACCCGGCCCGCTCCCGATGCCGAGGCTTTGATGCGCTCGCGCTATACGGCCTTCGTGTCTGAGAACCAGAAATACTTGCAAGCCACCTGGCATGCCAGCCAGCGCCCGGCGCAGCTGGATTTCGATGCCGCCACCAAATGGCTGGGATTGGAGGTAAAGCAGTTCAGGCCGACCGGCGAAGCCTCGGCAGAGGTCGAATTCGTCGCCCGCTACCGCCTGGCGGGTCGCGCCGTGCGTCTGCATGAGCGCAGCCGCTTCGTGCTCGATGCCGGGCGCTGGTTCTATGTCGATGGCGACCAGTTCTGAAGGTGCTTCGGCCGAGCTGACCCGGCTGCAGGCCGGTCTGCGCCTGTTGCAGTCACTGGCTTCGCGCGGTTCCTCCGAAATCGCAGCCTTGCTGATTCCGGCGCTGCTGCTGTGGGTCAGCACCCGCAACAGTCCTGCCGTCAGCGCAGGGCTGGCCTGGTGGTGGGGACTGATGGTCCTCATGGCGCTGGGTTTTTTGCTGTTCCGCCGCTCGCTGCATCGCCAGTGGCGGTCGGCGCGCGACTGGGAGCCGCCGCGACTGCAGGCCGCATTGACCGCATGGCAGCGGCAGCTGGCGCTGGCTGCGCTGATCAACGGCCTGCTCTGGGTCAGCGTGCTGGCATTTACCTGGGGCGAAAGCCATAGCGAGCTCCGCCTGCTGATCTATCTGGTGCTGCTCGGCGTGATGGCATCGGCCGCCACTTTTTTGGCGCCGGTGCCGCAGGTGTTCGCGGCCTTCATGGCGGGCATCTACCTGCCCATGCTGCTGTGCACGCTGCATTACTTTCCGCACAAAGGCCCTTATCTGCTGCCGCTGCTGCTGTTGTATGGCGCCATACTGGCCCGCCACGCCTGGGGCGCACGGCGTTTTGTGCAGCAGCAGATGGCGCATGAGCTGGAGCGCCAGGCGCTGGCAGAGCGCTACCGCGAAGCCAAGGAGCAGGCCGAGAATGCACTGGCCGAAAAGAACTGGTTTATCTCCGCCGCCAGCCACGATCTGCGGCAACCCCTGCATGCCATGGGTTTGATGCTGCAGGCCGCTCATCAGCGCAACCAGGATGACGATCTGGCGCAGCTGCTGCAGGAAATGCAGGTCTGCACGCGCGACCTGGGCTCCATGTTCAATGACCTGATGGATCTGTCGCGCCTGGAGGGCGACAGCTTCGCACCCCAGTGGCAGGCGGTCCCCATGAAGGCGGTGCTCGACGAAGCCCAGCGCCTGTTTGCGCGCGAGGCAGCGCAGCGCGGGCTGCGTCTGCGCGTCAGGCAGCCAGCCCATATGCCGGCGCTGTGCACGGATGCGGTACTGCTGCGGCAGATGGTTTTCAATCTGCTGCAGAACGCGCTGCGCTACACCGAAGAGGGCGGGGTGCTGCTGGTGCTGCGGCGCCGGCAGGGACGCTGGTTGCTGCAGGTCTGGGACAGCGGCTGCGGCATGAGCGAGCAGGAATGCGCGCAGGTTTTCATGCGCCACTATCGCAGCCCTGGGCGGCGGCAGCGCGATGCCAGAGAGGGCGTGCCGGCGCCGTTGCGCGGGCGTGGCCTGGGCCTGTCCGTGGTGGCGTTGGCGGCGCAACGTCTGGGCGTGGAATATGGCGTGCAGTCGCTGCCGGGCAAGGGTTCTTGTTTCTGGCTGCGCTGGCCGCAGGATGCCGAGCAATGGCAGGCTTCGTCAGCGCTGCCGGCGCCGCCGCCCTTGTCCGGGCAGCCGTGGTTCGCCCCCCTGTCAGGGCGCTGCCTGGTCGTGGAAAGCGATGCGCAGCTGGCCCCGGTGCTGGTGCGGATCCTGCAGAGCTGGGGCATTCAGGTGCAGAGAGCGGCCGATCTATCCGAGGCGCAGCAACTGCTGGCCGGTGGCTGGCAGCCGGACTTCGTGCTGTGTGAACAGCGGCTCAAGGATGGTGCCAGCGGAATGGACTGCCTGATGCAGCTGCTGGACCAGCACCCACAGGCCAGCGGGGCCTTGATGAGCGGTGACGAGGCGGTGCTGGAGCAGGTGCAGGATCAGGGCTATCTGGCCCTGGCGACGCCGCTGCAACCCGACCAGCTGCATGCGGTGCTGGCGCGTTGCATGGAGAGCCGCCAGACCGCCTAGTCCAGATCGACCTCGATGCCGCGCATGCGTGTGATCAGCGCCACGCGGTTGCTGGCGCCCAGGCGTTGCAGCAGGGCGGTGACATGCTCCTTGACCGTGTATTCGGACAGGTTCAGGGCCTGTGCGATGGCTCGGTTGGGCTTGCCCTGCAGCAACAGGCTCAGTACCTGGGACTGACGCGCCGTGATGCCCAGCTCTCTGGCGCTCATGTGCAAGGTGCTGCCCGCAGCGGATGCGGGCGGTGCGGCAGGAATCGGAGGCAGAGCCTCGAACCAGGAGCGGCCGGACAGCAGGGCCTGCACGGCCATCTGGAACACCTGAGCCGTGCTGCTCTTGTGCACAAAGCCATGCACACCCGCGGCTGCGGCCTTGTTGACGATGGCCGGGTGCTTGTCGCCGCTGGTCACCAGGATGCGCGTGCCGGGCGCCAAGGCCAGGATGCTGTGCACGAACTCCAGCGATGCGCCATCTTCCAGCCAGAAATCCATCACGGTGATGACGGGCTCGCCCAGCGCAGCAATCACGGCCAGGGCCTCGTTGCCGTGGGCAGCACAGCGCACCTGGCGTACGCCGGCGCTGGTCATCAGAACCTGGGCCATGCCTTCGGCGACCAGCGGATGGTCATCCACCACCAGCGCATAGGGGGGCGCGCTCAGCTGGGTGGTGCTCAGAATTTGCGGTAGATCGGGCATGAGCGTTCCTTTGGGGCTTGGTAACAAAGACCCCTCATCGGTAGGGAGCCAACTGGTGGCAAGCCTTCTGACAATGACTGTAAGACGACGCTGATGCTTATCTCTCAGTGTCGGGATATGGACATTTTCAACCAACATCAGGACTGAGGAGCAAGCCCGTGCCATCTCTCACGCAAATCACCCGTAGAACCGCAGCCCTGCTGCTGATTTCCACCCTGGCTGCCTGTGGCGGTGGTGGTGGAGACGGAGGCAGCGGCGCAGGCTCAGGAGGCGGCTCCGAAGGTGGCGGCGGCAATACGGGAGGCGGGGACAACGGTGGCGGCAACAATGGTGGCGGTACTGGCGGCGGCACCGGCAATCAGGCCGTCACGGGGACCTACAAGATGGGCGGCCAGACGGCCGCCAGCCATGCGCAGATGCTTGACGCCGCCAACAGCATGGGCGCCGACGGCTATGCGCTGTTCAGCTCCCTGGCGGGCTCGATCTCTTCGACCGGTGCGGAGATCGGCGACTTCTATCTCACGGATACCGCGCATGCAGGCCGCAAGTTCAGCTATGTCAATCCTGCGGCGCAGCCATCGCGCACCGCCTTTCTGGCCCAGCTGAACCAACAGGGCAGCAGCGGCTATATGTACAAGTCCGACGCCGTGTTCAGCGATGTCAGCGACATCCGCAGCGTCTATGTCAAGGACAACAGCCGCAGCGACCAGTTCAGCTACAGAACGGTGACGCCCGTGGCCACGACTGCCGAAGCCTTTGCCACGGAGCTCAACGGACAAGGGGCCGAAGGCTATCGCTATCTGGGTCCCCAGATCGTCAACAACGAGCTGTTCAGCCTGTATGCCAAGCGCAATGACAGCGTCACCTATACCTATCAGGTCGACAAGCTCAGCAGCGCATCCTCGGCTGCCGATGCTGCAGAAATGAGAACGCGCCTGGCCCAGAAGGGCGCGGACGGCTGGTTCATCCGCGGCACACAGGGGCTGGGCAGCGACCCGATGAACATGAACTATGTGGATGTCTACGAGAAAAGCTCGGCACAGAATGGCGCCATCGAGTATCTGGTCGAGGCCTCGTCAGTCAATGACGCGCTCACAACCCAGCTGAGCAATATGAATGCCAATGCGGCCAACGGCTTCTTCTATTTCAGCGGCATCATGACTGCCGACAACAAGACGAGCACCATCTACGCCAAGAACAGCGCGTGGATGATTCATCCGCTGGCCGGAGTGACCTTCCCCTGAGCCCGAAAAGGGCGTGAGCGCATAATCACGCCCTCTGTTTCTTGATACTAGGCGCCGTTGGGCGCCTTTTTCGCATCCTCTGATGCGCTGGTAATGTTCCCATGACTGCTTTTGACGCTGTGCTTTTCGACTGTGACGGTGTGCTGGTGGACAGCGAATCCATCACCAATCGCGTGCTGTGCACCATGCTCAACGAATCCGGCTGGGCGATCAGCCAGGAACAGTGCACGCGTGACTTCATCGGCAAAACGGTACGCAGCCAGGCGACCGTGATCGAGGCCCATACCGGCAAGCCGCTGACCGATGCCTGGATGGCCGAGTTCTACGAGCGCCGCAATGCCGCGCTGAGTGCCGAGCTGGTCGCCATCGACGGCGCACTGGAAGCGGTCAGGCAGATTCATGCACTGTGCGATGGACGCATTGCCTGCGCCTCCGGTGCGGACCGTGCCAAGGTGGAGATGCAGCTCACCAAGGTGGGCATGGCGCCTTATTTCGAAGGCCACGTCTACAGCGGTCATGAAATGCCGCGCAGCAAGCCCTTCCCCGATGTGTATCTGGCTGCGGCCGAGGCGCTGAAGGCCGATCCTGCCAAGTGCTTGGTGATCGAGGACACCATGACCGGGGTTCAGGCCGGCGTGGCAGCAGGTGCCACCGTCTGGGGCTATTTCCCGGCCGATCAGGGCCATGCCTCGGCAGAGCAGTTGCTCGAGGCCGGCGCAGCCTGCGTGTTCGGTGACATGGGGGATCTGCCCGCCATGTTCGACGCCGTGCGCAAGAGTGCCGCCAGCGCTTCGGTCGGCGAAGACGACGAGCACGACCTGCGCTGAAGCGCTCTCAGTCCCAGATCGACAGCGCTTCGCGCAGGTGCTTCGTGGGCTGATCGTCGATCACGCTGTTGTGCAGCAGTATCACGCGCTGCACGGGCCAGTTTTCGACCTGCTTCACCCAGCTGCGCACGGCGGCCCTGTCCCTGACCAGCAGGCGCACGGTGCGCGGCACGGTCAGGCGCTCGTGCCCGCCCGTCAGGCCCAGATACATGCGTACCGGCAGGCTTAGCGGTCCCTGCCAGCATTGCAGCACGTCGGTGGCGATGAGGCTGCCGCTGGCCGGGTGGAACCACAGCGTCTCGTCGAGCATGGGAAGGCCGTCCAGCCGCAGGCATTGCAGCTCGCCCGCCCAGAGCGCCTCGGAGTCTGGCGGCAAGGGCTCCAGCAGCGGCAGATCCGGGCGCTTGCGCAGCACCCCCTGGGTGCCATAGAGCCGGGCCTGGGGATAAAGCCTGGCCAGCTTGCCCACGAACAGATGGTGCATGGCACTGGGGGCCACAATGGTTTGCAGCGGCCCCAGGGCATCGAGCGCCGCTTTCTGCTCGTCCGTCAGCGGTACGGCAGAGTGCGAGAACAAGCTGCCGTCAGCCAGCCGGATCACGGTCATGCGGGTGCTGACCTTCATTCCTGCATTGCTGAAGTGATAGCTGAGAGCCCAGACTCCGTCAGCGATTGCCTGCCAGGTTTCTGTGGATTTGTGCACGGCGAACTCCTTGCGTCAGACGGCACGCTGGCCGGCGGTCTTGCGGAACTCCGAAGGGGACAGCCCTGTCCAGAGGCGAAAGGCGCGGATAAAGCTTTTGTCGTTGAGAAAGCCGCAGGCCTGGGCCACGCGCTTGATGGGGCGGCTGGTGCGCAGCAGCAGCGCAATCGCGCGCTCGCGCCGGATATCGTCCTTGAGCGCCTGCAGCGAAACACCTTCTTCCTTGAGCTGGCGGTGCAGGCTGCGCTGCGACAGATGCAGCTGGCGCGACAGGGTCTCGGCGGTCTGCTGCTCCTCCCCGCTGGCGGCCAGCAGATGGCGCACGCGCTGCACCAGCGTCTTTTCGCGCTGGTAGGGGCGCACCTGAATCGGCAGTGCGCGCTGCAACATGCGGTTGAGGGCTGCCTCATCGCGCGCCAGCGGTGCCTGCAGCCAGCGCGCTTCGAACTGCAGGCTGGCAACTGGCGCCCCAAAGGCAATGCTGCCCGGCGCGAACAGCACCTTGTAAACATCGGCATGCGCGGGCTCGGCAAACGGGAAGCTGGCATGCAGCAGGCTGATCGGTTCGTTGATCAGCCAGCTGGCAAAGCCGTGGATATTGCGCAGCACCGATACCATGCAGAACTCGCGCATGCTTCCCAGCGAGCGGCTTTCATGCAAGGTGAGTGTGGCAATGCCGGCCTGCTCGCCGAGCTGCAGTTGCAGGTCCTGCGCAATCAGACCGTGATGGCGGCACCAGCGCGCCAGCGCCAGGCCCAGATGGGGGGCGCTGATGCTGGCACGGGCCAGCATGCCGTAGCTGCCCCAGGGCAGGCGGCGCTCGAACCAGCCCAGGGCCTCGTCGTCGAGTTCGCGCATGGCTGCATCGGAAAGCGCCTCCATCTGCAAGGCCGTGATGCGCTCTTCGGGATCGTTTATCAGCTCTGGCGGGATTTGTGCCTTTTCCAGCGCGCCAAGCGCTGACATCTGCCTTGCTTCATAAGCACGGACAATCGCTTGGACAAACGCCATGGGGGTAATTGCCGGGTGCGATTTGAGCACGGAGCTGGCATGGTGTGGCAGTGGAGTCTTGACCAGGGAAGGGGTGAGCATTTGGCAATTATTGCAACCTTGCTGACCTCTTCTGAACAGGGCTTGCCCTTATTCTGAGATGCAGAAAACGGTGCTGAATGGACGCTGTGCAGCCAGTTTGCGGTTGGCTGCCGGCACGCAAGGAGACACAAGACCATGCCATCGCAAGTGAACCCGCTGACCGCCAGCTATGCCAAGGGGCGCACGGATGTGCCGCTGATCGAGCAGACGATAGGTGATTTTTTTGCCGCAATGGCAGAGCGCCAGGGCGCGCGTGACGCGCTGGTCAGCCGTCATCAGGGTCTGCGCTACAGCTATGCCCAGCTGTATCAGGCTGCGCGCCAGCTGGCCAGCGCACTGCTGTCTCAAGGGCTGGTCAAGGGGGACCGGGTAGGTATCTGGAGCCATAACAATGCCGAGTGGGTGCTGATGCAGCTGGCTACGGCTCAGGTAGGACTGGTGCTGGTCAATATCAACCCGGCCTATCGGACCTCTGAAGTCGAATACGCGCTCAACAAGGTGGGCTGCAAGGCGCTGGTGTCCATGCCGCGCTTCAAGACCAGTGACTATCTGGGCATGCTGCGCGAGCTGGCGCCCGAGCTGGCGAGCTGCGCACCAGGCCAGCTGCAATCCAGGTGCCTGCCTGCCTTGCGCACGGTGGTGTGGATTGACGCGGCCGGCTCAGGTGCGGCCGGCCCAGGTGCAGCGGATCTGGACGTCGAACAGCCCGGCATGCTGCGTTTTTCGCAGCTCATGGCGCAGGGCACCAGTGCGGATGAGCGCATTGATGCCATTGCTGCCACGCTCAGCAATCACGATCCCATCAACATCCAGTTCACCAGCGGCACCACGGGCTTTCCCAAGGGCGCGACGCTGACGCACCGCAACATTCTCAACAACGGCTTTTTCATTGGCGAATGCATGCGCCTCACACCCGAGGACCGGCTTTGCATTCCCGTGCCCCTGTATCACTGCTTCGGCATGGTGCTGGGCAATCTGGCCTGCTTCACACATGGCTCGACCATCGTCTATCCGAATGACGGCTTCGATCCCATCACCGTGCTGGAGGCGGTGCAGGCCGAGAAATGTACGGGCCTGCATGGCGTGCCCACCATGTTCATTGCCGAGCTCGACCACCCGCGCTTTGCCGAGTTCGATCTCTCCACGCTGCGCACCGGCATCATGGCCGGTTCGCCCTGTCCCATCGAGGTGATGAAGCGCGTGGTGCGCGACATGCATCTGAGCGAGATCACCATCGCCTACGGCATGACGGAAACCAGTCCCGTGAGCTGCCAGAGCGATGCCGATACGCCGCTGGAAAGGCGTGTGGCCACCGTGGGCAAGGTGCAGCCGCATCTGGAGGTGAAGATCGTGGACCCGTCCACGGGCGAGATCATGGCGCTCGGCCAGTCGGGAGAGCTGTGCACGCGCGGTTATTCCGTCATGCACGGCTACTGGGACGACGAGGCCAGAACCCGCGAGGCCATCGATGCCGAGCAGTGGATGCACACCGGCGATCTGGCGACCATGGACGCCGAAGGCTATGTGAATATCGTGGGCCGCATCAAGGACATGGTGATCCGTGGCGGCGAGAATATCTACCCGCGTGAGATCGAGGAATTCCTCTATCGCCACCCCAAGGTGCAGGACGTGCAGGTGGTGGGCGTGCCCGATGTGCGCTATGGCGAGGAGCTGTGTGCCTGGATCATCGTCAAGCCCGGCCTGGAACTCGACGAGGACGAGGTGCGCGACTTCTGCAAGGGCCAGATCGCGCACTACAAGGTGCCGCGCTATATCCGCTTTGTCCAGGCTTTCCCGATGACGGTGACGGGCAAGATCCAGAAGTTCAGGATTCGCGACGAGATGATCGAGTTGCTGGATCTGCGCGTGATCAAGACAGCCTGAATGCCATGCTGAACCATGCCTGCGTCTGCAGCCCAGGGGCCCGCATCGGCGGGACCCGGGCTGAGGCATGTTCCGGCTCAGTGCGCGCCGGTTTCGGCCTTGGGAAGACCGGCGGCTCGGCGCGCCACCACGAGGCGCTTGCGCATGGCGATTTCCTGCATGTCCAGCTCGCTGACCAGGCTGCGCAGCGACTCGTCGTTGATGCGGTGGGCCTGTCTTTCGGCGTAGTAAAAGTCCCGTTCGGCATGAATGCACTCGATCCGGGTCTCGATCTCCATCACATAGCGCAGCTTGCGCTGACGCACGACTTCGGGCGCCTCGCGCAGCAGCTCTATGCTCTGCGCGGCACCGCTGCCGTCGTCCAGCAACTGGATGCGGTTGCGGTACTCCTGGGTCAGGTGACCGTTGACCTCCTGGCGCATCGCCACCCACTCGGGGTCGCGGCGCTGCATTTCTTCCTCGCTCAGCGTGAGCTTGGCCATGGCCGCCATGCAGGCCTGTTCGCGGGCCAGGCGCTCCTCGCGCACGGTGGGCGACTCCTCGTGCGGGGGCAGATGGCGCAGCACGATGGGCAGGCCCACGGCACCGATCACCAGCGTGAACAAAATCGTGCCAGTGGCGAGAAAGACCAGCATGTCGCGGCCCGGAAAGGGCTGGCCGTTGTTCAGCAGCATGGGCACGGACAGCGCACCGGCCAGCGTGACCGCACCGCGAATGCCGGCCAGCGTGGTGGCCAGATTCAGCAGCTTGGAGGGGCGCTCGGTCATCTTGCCCTGGCGGTGGGCGCGCAGCAGCGAGCCATGCACGCCCAGCACCAGCCAGATCCAGCGCATCAGCAGCAGCGCGAACGAAATGGCCGCCACATAGCCGACCAGAATCCACCAGTCATGGCCGGCCTGATGCAGCGGCACGCCGATGATGGATGGCAGCTGCAGGCCCAGCAGCAGGAAGATGGCGCCGTTGAAGGCAGCTTCCACCATGCTCCAGGTGCCTTCGGTCTGCAGGCGTTCGCTGATGTAGCTGCTGCGCTCCAGGTCGGCGAAATTGGTGGCGATGCCGGCGGCCACGGCAGCCAGAATGCCGGAGACACCGATCTTCTCGCCCACGATATAGGCGGCAAAAGGCAGCAGCACCAGCAGCAACACCATCTGCGTGGCTGCGACATCGCCCAGGCGACGCGTGATGGTGCCGCGCGCATGGCTGAAGCCCCAGCCTATCAGCGCACCCACACCCAGGCCGCCGACGGCCATCCAGGTGAACTCCTTGGCGACTTCGCCCCAGGAGAACATGCCGGTCAGCGTGGCTGCAATTGCAAATTTCAGCGCCACCAGGCCCGATGCGTCGTTGAGCAGCGACTCGCCCTCCAGCACATGCATGGTCTTCTCGGGCATGCCCAGATTGCGCGTGATGGCCGAAACGGCCACGGCATCGGTGGGCGAGATCACGGCGGCCAGGGCGAAGGCCACGGTCAGCGGAATCTCGGGAATCATCCAGTGGACGAGATAGCCCAGGCCCAGCACGGTGAACAACACCAGGCCCAGGGCCAGCAGCAAGATCGGCTTGGCCAGTGCAAAGAATTCACGCTTGGGAATGCGCCAGCCGTCGGCGAACAGCAGTGGCGGAATGAAGAGCAACAGGAACAGCTCGGGGTCGAACGCGATGTGCAGGCCGGCTTGCGGCCAGGCAATCAGCGCACCCAGCGCGATCTGAATCAGAGGCAGGGGAATGGCCCGGATATAGCGGGCCACAATGCCTGTCAGCGCTCCCAGCAGCAAGACAAGCAGAACAGTTTCAACAGCGTGCATGAGGCATTTTCTTCAACTGCAGTGGCAGCGCTGTGTCTGAGCAAGAAAAAAACCAAGTTCTCACATCAGTTATCAAGCGGCAAAGTACGAGCCGCAACCCCTGAAACAGGCATGTGCCAAGCACGGGGCGGCCAGCAAGGGCCGTCCCGCAGCGAGGCCGCCGTCCCCCTGAAGGGGAAGCGGCGCAGCCGCTCAGGGAGCAATCATTTTTTAAGAGGCAAGCGATGAGCATTCTGGGCACACAACTGAATCCGCGTTCGGCAGATTTCCTGGCCAACGCCGCAGCCATGCAGGCGCTGGTCAATGAGCTGCATGCACGCTGCGATCAGAACGCGCTGGGCGGCAATGAAGCCGCGCGCGCCAAGCATGTGGCACGCGGCAAGCTGCTGCCGCGCGAGCGCGTGCAGCGGCTGCTGGACCCCGGCACGCCATTCCTGGAGCTGTCGCCGCTGGCCGCGCTCAATATGTACAACAACGATGCACCGGGCGCCGGCGTGATTGTCGGCGTGGGCCGCGTCAGCGGCGTGGACTGCATGATCGTCTGCAACGACGCCACCGTGAAGGGCGGAACCTACTACCCGATGACGGTGAAAAAGCATCTGCGCGCGCAGGAAGTGGCCGCGCAGAACCGTCTGCCCTGCATCTATCTGGTCGACTCCGGCGGTGCCAACCTGCCCAATCAGGACGAGGTCTTTCCCGATCGCGAGCACTTCGGTCGCATCTTCTACAACCAGGCCAATATGAGTGCTCAGGGCATCGCCCAGATCGCCGTGGTCATGGGGTCGTGCACGGCAGGCGGCGCCTATGTGCCGGCCATGAGCGACGAGTCCATCATCGTCAAGAACCAGGGCACCATCTTTCTGGGCGGCCCTCCCCTGGTCAAGGCCGCCACCGGCGAGGTGGTCAGTGCCGAGGACCTGGGCGGCGGCGATGTGCACACGCGCCTGTCGGGTGTGGCCGATCATCTGGCCGAGAACGACCTGCATGCACTGGCGCTGGCGCGCCAGGCGGTGGCAAACCTGAACAGGGACAAGCCCGCCTCCCAGGCCGATCATGCGCCGGCGGCCCCCTTGTTCGAGAGCGAAGAGCTGTATGGCGTGATTCCCGTCGATACGCGCAAGCCCTTCGATGTGCGCGAGATCATTGCCCGCATCGTGGATGGCAGCCAGTTCGACGAGTTCAAGGCCCGCTTCGGCAACACCCTGGTCTGCGGCTTCGCGCGCATCGAGGGCATGCAGGTCGGCATCATCGCCAACAACGGCATTCTGTTCTCCGAGTCGGCCGTCAAGGGCGCACACTTCATCGAGCTGTGCTGCCAGCGCAAGGTGCCGCTGGTGTTCCTGCAGAACATCACGGGCTTTATGGTGGGCCGCAAATACGAAAACGAAGGCATTGCCCGTCACGGCGCCAAGCTGGTCACGGCCGTGGCCACGGCAGCGGTGCCCAAGTTCACCATCATCATCGGCGGCAGCTTTGGCGCGGGCAACTACGGCATGTGCGGCCGCGCCTATTCACCCCGCTTCCTCTGGATGTGGCCCAACGCGCGCATCAGCGTCATGGGCGGCGAGCAGGCGGCCAGCGTGCTGGCCACCGTCAAGCGCGACGGTATCGAAGCCAAGGGCGCCAGCTGGAGTGCGGAAGAGGAGGAGCGCTTCAAGGCGCCCATCCGCCAGCAGTACGAAGACCAGGGTCATCCCTTCTACGCGACGGCACGCCTCTGGGACGACGGCGTCATCGATCCCGCCGACACGCGCCGCGTGCTGGCCCTGGGTCTGGCTGCGGCACGCAATGCGCCGATTGAGGACACCCGCTTTGGTGTCTTCCGCATGTAAGCACACGGAGGCCCGAACATGATGCGCTGCACCGTCTCCGCCCTGATGCAAGCTCTGCTGTGTGCAGCGCTGGCATGGCCCATGGTGGAGCAGGCCCGTGCCGAGGTGCAGCAGTTCGATGCGCGCATTCCGGTCTGGGTGCCGGAGGCCGGCAGCACGCCCGCGCGTACCGCCGAGCTCGCAGGCCATGTCTATCGTCCCCGGGGTCTCGGCCCCTGGGGGCTGATCGTGCTCAGCCACGGTACGCCCAGCGGCAAAGAGGCGCGCGAAGCCATGACCGATCGCTACGGCCCGCAGGCGCGCGCTCTGGCCGAGCTGGGCTATGTGGTGGTGACGGGTTTGCGCCGCGGCTATGGCGCATCGGACGGTCCTCTGGCTGACCGCTACGGCAGCTGCGACGACCCCGACTATGGCCATGCATCCCAGGAGGCCGCGCGCGATGTGGCGGCCATCATGGCTTACGGGCAGAAGCTGCCCTATGTCGACAGCACGCATGTGGTGCTGCTGGGCAAGTCTGCCGGCGGCTTTGCCTCGCTGGCGCTGGCGGCACAGCAACCCGCAGGTTTGCGCGGCGTCATCAATTTTGCCGGTGGCCGCGGTTCGCAGCAGCAGATGCGTGAGAAGACATCGGTCTGCGGCGAGGCGCAACTGCTCAAGACCGTGGCCGGCTTTGCCGCCACCAGCCAGGTGCCCCAGCTGTGGATCTATGCCGAGAACGACAGCTACTTCCGGCCGCCGCTGGTGCGCCAGATGGCGCAAAGCTATCTGGAGGCAGGCCGCAAGCTGACCCTGGTGTTCGTGCCGCCAAGCGGCGCGGAAGGACACCAGTTTTTTGACCGGGCAGCCAATATCGGGCAATGGCTGCCGCAGGTCCGTGAATTCCTGATGCAGCAGCTGCCGGGTACGGCAGCTGCGCAACTGCAAAGCCATAACTCACTGGGAGACAAGCCATGACCGCTTTGACTTTGACCGTGGACGGCGGCATCGCCCGCGTTACGCTGGCTCAGCCTGCCATTCGCAATGCCTTCAGCGATACGGCGATTGCCGAGATCACCGCCGCCTTCCTCCAGGTCGGCGAGCGTGCCGATGTGCGCGCCGTGGTGCTGGCCGCCGAAGGACCCGCATTCTGCGCGGGCGCGGACCTGAACTGGATGCGCCGCATGGCCGATTACTCGCGCGACGAAAACCGCGTCGATGCGGGTCTGCTGGCCGAGATGCTGCGCGTCATCTACGAATGCCCCAAGCCCACGATTGCGCGTGTGCAGGGCGATGTCTATGCGGGCGGCATGGGCCTGGTGGCCTGCTGCGATATGGCGGTGGCGGCCGACACGGCGGGTTTCTGCCTCAGCGAGGTCAAGATCGGCCTGATTCCCGCCACCATCAGCCCCTATGTGATCCGCGCCATGGGAGCCAGGGCCGCGCACCGCTACTTTCTCACGGGCGAGCGCTTTTCGGCGCAGGAGGCACATCGCATCGGCTATGTGCACGAGGTGGTCGATGCCGACGGGCTGGATGCCGTGGTCGACGGCTGGCTCAAGCATTTGCTGAGTGCCGGCCCCGCAGCGGTGCGGGCCTGCAAGCGCCTGGTGCTGGACATGGCCGAGCGCGAGATCAGCGAGCAGCTGATTGCGGCGACCGTGGAGTCGATTGCCACCATCCGCGCCAGCAGCGAAGGCAAGGAAGGCGTGCAGGCCTTTCTCAACAAGCGCAAACCCAACTGGCTGCCCGGATGAGATGACAGACCTGGCGGCCGGGGCGCTTCAGCCTGCGGGCTCGCATAGGGAATGAACACCATGGATATCTGGCAAACCATCATCGACTGGCTGCACCGCACCGGCCTGCATATCGACCCCGATACTGCCAGGGCCGTGGGCGATGCTGCTGGCCAGGTCACAGACGTGGCCGCCAGGGCCGGGCAGGCCGTGGGGCAGATGGACATGGCGTCCATGCTGGCGCTGGCGGCAGCTCTGGGCTGGGCCAGCGGTTTTCGCCTCTATGCCGTGGTGTTTGTCGTGGGCCTGCTGGGTGCCAGCGGTCTGATGCCGCTGCCCGGTGGTCTGCATGTGCTGCAGCACCCGATGGTTCTGCTCATCAGCGGTGGCCTGCTGTTCGTGGAGTTCTTTGCCGACAAGATTCCCGTGGTGGATTCGGTCTGGGACCTGTTCCAGAGCGTGCTGCGCATTCCGGCCGGTGCGGCGCTGGCGGCCTCGGTCTTCGGCGCCGACAACACCACCATGGCCATGGCCGCCGCGCTGATGGGCGGCACGCTGGCCGCGACCAGCCAGGCAGCCAAGACCACCACGCGTGCCCTCATCAATACCTCGCCCGAACCTTTCTCCAACGTGGGAGCCAGTCTGGCGGAAGACACTGTGTCGCTGGGCGCCATCTGGCTGGCGCTGACCAATCCGCTGGTCTTTGCTGCCGTGCTGCTGGTCGTGGTGATTGCGATGTGGCTGGTGATCTGGGCGCTATGGCGCTTTCTCAAGGCGATTTTTCGACGCCTGCGCGGCAGTGACGATGCGCAGGAACCATTGCAAAAAACATAGCTGCTTGCGTCTGATGGATATGCGCTGAGCGGTGATTTGACCGATAAACGGAGACGATATGTTCAAGAAAATTCTGATTGCCAATCGCGGTGAGATCGCCTGCCGTGTGGCCGCGACCGCCCGCCGCATGGGTGTGAAGACCGTGGCCGTGTACTCGGATGCCGATGCCCGGGCCAAGCATGTGGCGGCCTGCGACGAGGCCGTGCACATCGGCGGCAGCGCGCCCAAGGACAGCTATCTGCGCTGGGAACGCATTCTGGAGGCTGCCAAGGCCACGGGTGCCGAAGCCATCCACCCCGGCTATGGCTTTCTCTCCGAGAACGAGGACTTTGCCAATGCCTGCGCAGCGGCCGGCCTGGTCTTCATCGGCCCGCCCGCCAGCGCGATTCGCGCCATGGGCCTCAAGGCCGAGTCCAAACAACTGATGGAAAAGGCAGGCGTGCCGCTGGTGCCCGGCTATCACGGTCACGACCAAAACCCCGAGCTGCTGCAGCGGGAGGCCGATCGCATCGGCTACCCCGTGCTCATCAAGGCCAGCGCGGGCGGCGGCGGCAAGGGCATGCGCCTGGTGGAAAAGAGCGAGGACTTTGCGGCCTCGCTGGAGTCCTGCAAGCGCGAGGCCATCAACAGCTTCGGCAACGATGCCGTGCTGATCGAGAAGTACGTGCTGCGCCCGCGCCATATCGAAATTCAGGTGTTTGGCGACACGCAGGGCAACTGCGTCTATCTGTTCGAACGCGACTGCTCGGTGCAGCGCCGCCACCAGAAGGTGCTCGAGGAAGCGCCGGCACCCGGCATGACTGCCGCGCTGCGCCAGAAGATGGGCGAGGCCGCCGTGGCCGCCGCCAAGGCCGTGAACTATGTGGGCGCGGGCACGGTGGAGTTCATCGTCGAGCAGCCCGGCGGCTACGACCAGCCCGAAGCCATGAAGTTCTACTTCATGGAAATGAACACCCGGCTGCAGGTGGAGCACCCCGTGACCGAAGCCATCACCGGCGAGGATCTGGTGCGGTGGCAGCTGCTGGTGGCTTCGGGGCAGCCTTTGCCCAAGGCGCAGTCGGAACTCCGTATCCAGGGCCATGCCATCGAGGCACGCATCTGCGCCGAGAACCCCGAGAACAACTTCCTGCCCGCCACCGGCCATCTGGCCGTCTATCGCAAGCCCGAATGCAGCAGCTTCGAGATCAGCGATGTGCGCGTGGACGACGGCGTGCGCGAGGGCGATGCGATCAGCCCCTTCTACGACTCCATGATCGCCAAGCTCATCGTCCATGGCGAGGACCGTGCCCAGGCGCTGGCGCGTCTGGACGCGGCACTGGCCCAGACCCACATCGTGGGCCTGACGACCAATGTGCAGTTTCTGCGCCAGGTGGTGAAGAGCCAGGCTTTCTCCAATGCCTTGCTCGATACCGCGCTGATCGAGCGCGAGCGCGAGGCCTTGTTCGGCAAGGATTTCGTGGGCCGCGACCTGGCTGTCGCCGCCGCCATGGCCTGGCAGCTGCAGGGCGAGCAGGCCGCGCAAGGTGCAGACCCCTTCAGCCGCCGCGACGGCTGGCGCATGTCGGGTCGCTATGTGCGCTCCTTCGGCTTTGCCTACCGCGGCGAGGACTTCACGGCCGGCCTGGCCTACGGCCGCGGCACGCAGGCGGCGCAGACCTATCAGCTCGGCATTGGCGAGGGCGAGAGCCGCAGCGATGCCACGCTGCAGTGGCGCGCACTGGCCGACGGGCGGCTGGAGCTGGGCCTGGACGGCAGGCGCACGGTGGTCGTGGTCCATGCCCAGGGCGACCAGCTGTCCATCTTCACCGAAGCGGGCAGTGCCCAGATCACCGTGGTCGACCAGCTGGCCCATGCGGGCGACACCGGCCATGAAGGCGGGCGCCTGACGGCGCCCATGCCCGGCAAGGTGGTGTCCTTCACCGTCAAGGCCGGCGACAAGGTCAGCAAGGGCCAGCCGCTGGCCGTGATGGAGGCCATGAAGATGGAGCACACGATTGCCGCCCCCGGCGATGGCGTGGTGCTGGAGCTGCTGTATGTGCCCGGCGACCAGGTCAGCGAAGGCGCCGAGCTGCTGCGCATCGAGGTGGCTGCCTGATCCGCCCAGGGTTGAACTGTTTAACAAAAAGAGCAGCTTGCGCTGGACTATCAATGAATTCAGTCACTTTCAATGATGAAATCAAGACGGGTACAGCGCAAGAAGCTTCTTTTTTAATAGCGGTCCATTGGTCATCTGCGTCTGCAGCGCGCATGGCAAAGCGTTAGGCTTGGCATCCATGAAAGTCCTATTTTGCTGTGACGATACGCGGCCGGAACCCTGGCTCAAAGGTTTGCATGACGCGCTGCCGGGCGCGGAGATTGCCATCTGGGAGCCGGGCTCGCCCCAGGCCGACTATGCACTGGTCTGGGCCCCGCCCCAGCAGTTCCTCGACGAGCAGGCGGCCGGCCTGAAGGCCATGTTCAACATCGGCGCGGGCGTGGATGCCTTGCTGCCGCTGCGCATTCCCGCTGCTCTGCCCGTCTACCGTCTCGAAGATGCCGGCATGGCCGTGCAGATGGCCGAGTATGTGGCCCAGGCCGTGATCCGCTTCTTCCGCGGCCTCGATCAGTACGAGTCCGATATGGCACAAGGCCTGTGGCAGCACCAGCGCAACCCCAGGCGGGTGGACTATCCCGTGGGCGTGATGGGTCTGGGCAAGATGGGCGAGCGCGTGGCCAGGGCGCTGACGGTGTTCGATTTCAAGGTCAATGGCTGGAGCCGCTCGCCGCGCGAGCTGCAGGGCGTCGAATGCTTCAGCGGCATGGACAGCCTGGACCGCTTCCTGTCCGAGACGCGCATTCTGGTCAATCTGCTGCCTCTGCACGACGAGACCCGCGACATCATCAACGCCCGCACGCTGGCGCTGCTGCAGCCCGGGGCCTATGTGATCAACGTGGGGCGCGGCGGCCATGTGGTCGATGCCGACCTGATTGCGCAGATCGAGTCCGGCCATGTCAGCGGCGCCATGCTGGATGTATTCCGCGAGGAGCCGCTGCCCGAGAATCACCCGTTCTGGAAGCAGTCCAGAATCATCCTCACCCCCCATACCTCGGCCCGCACGCTGGCCGCGGACAGCATTGCCCAGATCGTGGGCAAGGTAGCCGCCATGAGCCGGGGCGAGCCCGTCACAGGTCGAGTCGACCTGAGCAAGGGCTATTGATAGCAAGGAGACAAGAATGAAATACCCCGCACGCGTCAAGATCATCGATGTGGGCCCGCGCGACGGCCTGCAAAACGAAAAGCAGCCTGTGCCTGCAGCCGTCAAGATCGAGCTGGTGCAGCGCCTGCAGGATGCAGGCCTCAAGGAGATCGAGGTCACCAGCTATGTGTCGCCCAAATGGGTGCCGCAGATGGCGGACAACGCCGAGGTCATGGCCGGCATAGTGCGCAGAGCCGGGGTGCGGTATTCGGTGCTCACGCCGAATCTCAAGGGCTTCGAAGCCGCGCTGGCCGGCAAGCCCGACGAGATCGTGGTGTTCGGTGCGGCCAGCGAGGCCTTCAGCCAGCGCAACATCAACTGCTCGATTGCCGAGAGCATCGAGCGCTTTGCGCCCGTGGTGCAGGCGGCCCTGGAGGCCGGCATTGCCGTGCGCGGCGCCATGAGTTGCACCGTGGGCTGCCCCTACGAGGGCGAGATCGCGCCCGAGAAGGTGGGCTATCTGGCCGGGCTGATGAAGAGCATCGGCGTGCAGCGCGTGGACGTAGCCGACACCATCGGCGTGGGCACGCCCGTCAAGGTGCAGAAGGCGCTGGAGGCCACGCTGGCGCACTTCGATATCGACCAGGTGTCCGGCCATTTCCACGATACCTACGGCCAGGCCCTGAGCAACACGCTGGCGGCGCTGGATCTAGGGGTCTGGAACTTCCAGTCCTCGGTCGCTGGCCTTGGCGGCTGTCCCTATGCCAAGGGCGCCACGGGCAATGTGGCCACCGAAGACGTGGTCTATCTGCTGCAGGGCATGGGCATAGAGACCGGCATCGACCTCGACAAGCTGATCGATGCGGGCCAGTTCATCAGCGAGCATCTGGGTCGCCCCACGCAGTCGCGCGTGGCCAAGGCCTTGCTGACCAAGCGCGCGGGCTGAGTTCCGGCCCGGCCCGGGCAGCCATGGGCGTTGTTACCATCGCCGCCATGCAAGCAAGATCACGTTTTTCGCTGGCCCTGTGTCTGGCGGCAACTGCCCTGCTGGGCGGCTGCGCCGGCATGGATGCCCAGGAGTGCAAGGACACGGACTGGGCCTATCTGGGCCAGCTCGATGCCATGGACGGCAAGCAGGACATCACCACCCGGGCCAAGCGCCATTTCCGTACCTGCAAGGGCAACGGCGTGCAGATGGATGTGCGGGCCTATCAGCAGGGCTGGCAGCAGGGACTGCGGGGGTTTTGCACGGCTGAAAGCGGCAAGGCTTTTGCCGAGACGGGCCGCAAATACCAGTATGGCTACTGCCCGGCGCAGGTGGAGTCTGCCTTTTTGCAGGGCTATGGCCCGGTGCGCGAGCGGCTGGACATGCAGGAAGAAATGGCCCAGCTGCAGCGACGCATCGACATGAAGAAAAAGGAGCTGCGCGAAGCACGCAGCGCCAGGAACAGCTCCAGTCATATTGCTTATGTGGAGAAAGACTTGCGTGATCTGAATCTCGAATTGCTGCAACTGCGCTTCAAGCTCGCGCAGATGCCGCCCAAGTAAGCGCAGCCACAGATGCAGACAGCAGCAGATTTCATTGCGGCACTGGATGTGGACGAATCCGTCAAGGCCGTGCAGCTGGAGTCGATCTCGCGCGCGCTCATGCCCTGGCTGCAGCAGGCGCCAGCGGCCGAGGTCAAGCAACTGGCGCAGGCGCTGCTGGCGGGCAATACGCGCTGGCATGTGACGCTGCACGACACATTGTCCTGGCTGGCCGACGACGACTGGCCGGCGCTGGTGGCCGCAGCCCTGCAATCGGCACAGGCGCGCGGCAGCATGAGCGAGGCAGAGCGCACGGTGCTGGAAGCCGCCAGCTATCAACAGCCCGAACTTATCAAGTCTTTGATAGCGCCCCTCGCAGAACTGGACTGCGATATCGAGCAATTTAAGGCTGAGACGCAGGTGCAGAGTGCGCAAGCAGCTATGCATTTGATATTCCCACCGCGCTATCTGGATCATGCAATTGCCTGGATTCCCCGGCACTGGCACCCCAGCTGGAATCTGCAACACAGCCCCGAACGCTATCGCTTTGGCGGCGCGGGCGCAGGCAACTGCCAGCATTGCGGCGAGCCGCTGCAGCACCTGATCAGCTTGCCTGCCAGCAAGGTATTTGGCAGCCATCAGCCTGCTGAGCAAATCGTGCATCTGCAGCTATGCCTGTCCTGCATGGAAAGCGGCGTGGGCGAGCTGCATTACCGCCACGATGAAGCAGGCCAGGCGCATTGCCTGAACGCGGCCGCAGATGGTCAGCTGCAGGAGCCGGACTGGGAGTACGGGCCTTTGCGCGCAACCGAGGTGGCACTGGCACAAACGCCCGCACGCTGGCAGCGCCAGGATTGGGGCCGGTCCAACGGCCGCGAGAATCTGTACCGTGTGGGGGGCGAGCCTGCGTGGATTCAATCGCCCTGGCAGCCGCTGTGCACCTGCTGCGGCCAGAGCATGCGCTTTGTGCTGCAGCTGGATTCTCAGATTCCGCAGGCTGATGGTGCCGATGCTCATTACTGGGGCAGCGGCGGCATGCTTTACGGCTTTGCCTGTACGCCTTGCGCGCGCAGCGCCTTTATCACTCAGTACACTTGATGCACGGGGCGCGGTGGACGCTCTTTTTTTCGAGAGTTTGTATGTGTGGGTCAGAACTTCATGCGCTGCCGGAAGGCGTGCAGCGCGTCAGCCGCTTTTTGCAGGATGCCGGTCATCCGCATGCGCCGCAAATGCTGGACGGAGCGGCGCGTACCGCGCAGGAGGCCGCAGACCAGCTCAGCATTCTGGTCGGGCAGGTGGCCAAGAGCATCATCTTCAAGCGCAGGAGCGATGGCGCGGCCGTGCTGGTCGTGACTTCAGGCGACAAGCGTGTCGATGAAAAGAAAGTGACGCAGCTGGTGGGCAAGGTCGGCCGCGCCGATGCGGACTTCGTCAAGTCCAGCACCGGCTTTTCGATCGGCGGCGTCAGCCCCGTGGCGCATGCAACCAAGGTGGTGACCTTGATGGATGCCGAGCTGCAGCGCTTCGAGACGGTATGGGCCGCGGCAGGCCATCCGCACGGCGTGTTTCCCGCATCGCCCGCGCAGCTGCAGGCGCTGACCGCAGCCCCCTGGTCGGACGTGGTGGAGCAGGCATGAGTACGGAACTTCTTCAGGAGCAGCAGGCTCAGCAGCTGGCGCAACTGGCCGCCAAGGCCGAGGTGGCCCTGGTCTGGGCCGAGGCCGACCAGCCCGTGGCTTCGCCCTGCATCAACGTCTGCCGCATGACGCAGGACCGCAGTCATTGCCAGGGCTGCTTCAGAACCATTGACGAGATTCGCGCCTGGTCCAAGGGCGATGCCGAGCTGCGCCTGGAGATCTGGGGCCGGCTGCTGCAGCGCGCGGGCCTCAAGGACCCGCGTCAGGCCGAGATCTGATCACCCTTAGAGGAGAGTCGACATGAAGCACATCACCTGTTACCTGGACTTTGTGTCGCCTTATGCGTGGCTGGCGCTGGAGCAGATGCCCAAGGCGCTGCAAGGGCTCAGCTATCACGTGGACTATCGCCCGGTATTGCTGGGCGCCTTGCTGCAAGGCAATGCCAACCCCGGCCCGGCCGGCATTCCGGCCAAGAGACTGTGGACTTACAGGCATGTGACTTGGCTTGGTCAGGCGCTGGGCGTGGAGTTGCAGATGCCGGCACGGCATCCGTTCAAGCCGCTGCCGCTGCTGCGGCTGGCGCTTGCCCATGGGCGTGACGGCAGCATCAACCGCTTTGTGGCGCAGGCCGTGATGCAGCATGTCTGGCAGGGCGGCCATGAGGCCAACGATGCGCAGCGCCTACAGGAGCTGCGCGCGCAGCTGAAGGAGCAGCTGCGCCAGGAAGAGGACAGTGCCGAGGTCAAGCAATGGCTGCGCGGCAATACCGAACAGGCGCAGCAGGCCGGCGTGTTCGGCGTGCCGGCCTGGGTGGTGGACGGCCATGTCTTCTGGGGACTCGATGCCTTGCCCATGCTGCGCAGCTATCTGGAGGGCAATGCCTGGTTCGATACGCAGTGGCAGGCGGCGGCCCAGGTGGAGTCCGGCCTTAGCTGAAGCCTGATTCAGGCCTGCGGCGCTGCAGGCCTGTCGTTCACTCTCTTACTGCGCGGCGGCCTGCTTGGCGGCGCCACGATAGCGCTCCAGCCAGTGGGCATAGGGCGCGGGCAGGGTCCAGTCGGGGCGGTCCACGCCCAGGCTTTGCGCCAGCTGATAGGCGTAATGCGGGTTGGCCAGATGGGCGCGGCCGATCATGACCAGATCGACCTGGCGCTCGGCCACGATGCGTTCGGCAATCTGCGGATCATCCATGCCCCAGCTCGATGCCACGGGCAGGCCGGCACTGCGGCTCACGCGCTGGGCAATCGGCGCCAGGAAGGCGGGCGTGCCCCAGGGGATCTTCACATCGGGAATCACGAAGTTGACGCTGACATTGAGCAGGTCCAGGCCGCGCTCGCGCATCTGGCGGGTGACGGCGATGGATTCCTCCAGGGTTTCTTCATCGCGGCCGTCGTACTCGATGACGCCGAAGCGCGCCGTCAGCGGCAGATGCTCGGGCCAGACCTCGCGCACCTTGGCCACGGTCTCCAGCAGAAAGCGGGCGCGGTTGCTGAAGCTGCCGCCATAGGCATCGTCGCGCTGGTTGCTGTGAGGCGAGAAAAAGCTCTGTGCCAGATAGCCGTGGGCAAAGTGCAGCTCCAGCCATTCGAAGCCGGCCGCAAGCGCGCGGCGCGCCGCTGCGACAAAGTCGGCCTGCACGCGGGCGATGTCCTCCAGCGTCATGGCGCGGGGGACGCGCGGCAGACCGCCGCCAAAGGCGATGGCCGATGGTGCGATCGGCTGCCAGCCGCGGGCATCGCCTTCGGCAATATGGTCGTCGCCTTCCCAGGGATTGTTGGCGCTGGCCTTGCGTCCGGCGTGGGCGATCTGGATGCCTGGCACGGCGCCTGCGGCCTTGATGCCGGCTGCAATGCGCGACATGCCTTCGATCTGGGCGTCGTTCCACAGACCGGTGCAGTCGGGCGAGATGCGGCCTTCGGGCGACACGCCCGTGGCTTCGACAATCACCAGCCCCGCGCCGCCGCGCGCCATGGAGGCGTAGTGGACCTGGTGCCAGTCATTGGTGAGGCCGTCCACGGCGCTGTACTGGCACATCGGCGGAATGGCGATGCGGTTGCGCAGGGTCAGGCTTTTGAGAGTGAAAGGGGTAAAGAGTGCAGACATGCGGAGTATCGGTGGTGCGAATGGAATGAGGCAGCAGTCCGGCGGCAAAGCAGGATGCCAAGGTTTGATAGCGCCTTGCGCTGTTCATTGCTGGTTTTCAGAATGAAATCAATCTGAAATTCAATGAATGAAGGCGCTGACAGCTATCAAGAATAAAGATGAACGGATTCAGGACGCGACGGATGCAGATCTGGCCTGAAGCGCAGCGCCATGCAGACCGTCCAGCCAGTCCTGGTGGCCGTTGAGCATGGGGTTGGGGCGCTGACGCGCCAGCTCCTCGGCGGGCCGGCCTTTTTGCACTTCCTGCGTGAGGATGCGCACGCGGCCGCCGTCCAGATCCTCGATGAGCCAAGCATGGTGCACATCGAGCCGCTGGCTGCTGCCCGGCTCGCCGCTCCAGCCATGCCAGGCGATACGGCCGGGCCGGCCCTCGGCCGGGGGCAGGAATTCCTTGCAGCTGGCCTCGACGGGAAAGCCGAAGGTCCTGAAGGAAAAGCCCACGCCCTCGGCCAGCATGCCGTCCTGGCCCGCGTGCAGCTGCACGTCCGAGCTGTTGGCGTAGTAGCCGGGCCAAAGCGTTGCCCGGGCCAGCCAGGGCCAGATATCGGTCGCGCTCAGGCCCTGGGCGATGATCTCGTTGGAGACGAAGTTTTCGGTGGTGCCCGGCAGATAGTCGGCGGGCCAATGGATGCTGTGCATGCAGGGCTTCTGTCGAAGGGAATGGGGAAATGATGGGGTCTGTGTTGAAATAAATCCAATCGATATTTCTGATCTGTGAAATCATGCCGACTGATATCAAAAGTCTGGACCTGAATCTGCTCAAGGCCCTGGATGCGCTGCTGGACGAGCGCAGCGTGACGCGCGCTGCCGAGCGTCTGGCGCTGACCCAGCCGGCGGTCAGCGGCATGCTGACGCGGCTGCGCGAGAGCTTCGACGATCCCTTGTTCGTGCGCACGCAGCGCGGCATCGCCCCCACGCTGCGCGCGCTGGCACTGGCCGGGCCGCTCAAGGAGTTGCTGTGCAATGCCGAGGCGCTGCTACGCCCCCAGGCCTTTGATCCGGCCACGGCGCATATGACGCTGCGCATTGCCGCCACGGATTACGCGCTCCAGGCGGTGGTGCTGCCGTTCCTGGCCGTGTTGCGCCAGCGCGCGCCCGGTCTGTGCGTGGCCGTGGTGCCGGCACAGCATCTGCCGCTGCACGAGCGGCTGGAGCGCGGCGATATCGACCTGGCGCTGGTCACGCCGGAGCGCACGGCTCCCGATCTGCATGCGCGCCGCCTGTTCGACGAACGCTATGTCTGCGTGATGCGCAGCGACCACCCCGATGCGCGTCGGCGCGGCCTGTCACTGGAGCGCTTCTGCGCTCTGGATCATGCGCTGGTGTCCTATGACGGAGGCGGTTTTCATGGTGTGACGGACGAGGCGCTGGAGCGTCTGGGCCGAAAGCGGCGCGTGGCGCTGTCCGTGACCAGCTTTCTGGTGCTGCCCGAAATCCTGCGCAGCTGCGATCTGATTGCCGTCGTGCCCAGGCGTCTGGTCAAGCCCGACTCGGGGCTGGTGGTGCTGGAGCCGCCGCTGGAGATTCCAGGCTTCACCAAGACGGCCGCCTGGCATGCGCGCACCCATCGCTCTCCCGGGCACCAGTGGGCGCGCGAGCTGCTGTTCGAGCTGGCGCAGTCAGGCGGGCTGGACGTGGAATGAGCAAGGCCCGCAGAAACCGTGGAGGTCTCTGCGGGCCGAGGTGAGGGCGGTTCGTCCGCGCGACCCGGCAGGGCGCCGGGCCATTCACATCATCAGTGGCCCGATGCGCCAGCGGCACCCAGACCGGTTTCCGAGCGCACTTGCTGCGCGGGGAACACGGCGCGTTCCTTGGCGGCCTGCGCGCTCTTGTCGAGCACGGAGAACAGCCACACGCCGAAGAAGCCGATCGCCATGGAGAACAGCGCAGGCGAGGCATAGGGGAACCAGGCCGAACCGGCGGGGTGGCCCAGAGTCGCTTCCCACACCGAGGGCGAGACAATGGTCAGTCCCACGGAGGAGACCAGGCCCATGAAGCCGCCGATCACGGCGCCCTTGGTGGTGCAGTTCTTCCACAGCACCGACAGCAGCAGCGGCGGGAAGTTGGCCGAAGCCGCCACTGCAAAGGCCAGCGAGACCATGAAAGCGATGTTCTGCTTCTCGAACACAATGCCCAGCAGCACGGCCACAAAGCCCAGGCACAGCGTGGTGATGCGCGAGACCTTGAGTTCGGAGGCGCTGTCGGCCTTGCCCTTCTTGATGACGGTGGCGTAGAGATCGTGCGAGACCGCCGAGGCGCCGGACAGGGTCAGACCCGCGACCACGGCGAGAATCGTGGCAAAGGCCACGGCCGAGATGAAGCCGTAGAACACGTCGCCGCCCACGGTCTTGGCCACCAGCACGGCCGCCATATTGGCCGTGCCTGCGCCGCCATGGATCACGCCCTTGGCCGTGTCCGCCATTTCGGGGTTGGTGAGCACCAGGGTGATGGCGCCGAAGCCGATGATGAAGATCAGCACATAGAAGTAGCCGATCCAGGTCGTGGCCCAGAACACGCTCTTGCGCGCTTCCTTGGCGTCAGGCACGGTGAAGAAGCGCATCAGGATGTGGGGCAGGCCCAGCGTGCCGAACATCAGCGCCATGCCGAAGCTGATGGCGGAGATCGGGTCCTTGATGAAGCCGCCCGGGCCCATGATGGCCAGGCCGAGCTTTTCCGCCACGGAGGCCTCTGCGCCGCCGTTCGCGGCGATCTGGGTGCGCACCTTCACGCCTTCGGCAAACAGTGCCTCGGGGCTGAAGCCATACTTGGCCAGCACCATGAAGCCCATGAAGGTCACGCCGGCCAGCAGCAGGCAGGCCTTGATGATCTGCACCCAGGTGGTGGCCGTCATGCCGCCGAACAGCACGTAGATCATCATCAGCGCACCCACCAGCACCACGGCGATCCAGTAGTCCAGTCCGAACAGCAGCTTGATGAGCTGACCGGCGCCGACCATCTGGGCGATCAGATAGAAGGCCACCACGACCAGCGTGCCGCAGGAGGCAAAGATGCGGAACGGCGTCTGCGCAAAGCGGTAGCCGGCCACGTCGGCAAAGGTGAAGCGGCCCAGATTGCGCAGGCGCTCTGCCAGCAGGAAGGTGAGCAGAGGCCAGCCGACCAGAAAGCCGATGGAGTAGATCAGGCCGTCATAGCCGCTGGCCATGACGGAGGCAGAGATGCCGAGGAAGGAGGCGGCGGACATATAGTCGCCCGCAATCGCCAGACCGTTCTGAAAGCCGGTGATGCCGCCGCCTGCGGTGTAGAAATCGGAGGCCGACTTGGTGCGGCCCGCCGCCCATTTGGTGATCCACAGGGTGGCCAGCACAAAGGCGGTGAACATGATGATGGCCGTCCAGTTGGTGGCCTGCTTGGCGGCGTTGCCGACGTCACCACCGGCGGCCAGCACGGGCGCCGTCGCGGCCAGCGCCGCAGCGCCCGCCAGCCATTGGGAAGAGATGCGCTGCTTCATTGCTTGATGCCTTTGAGAATGTCGCGGGTGAGCTGATCAAACTCGTTGTTGGCGCGGCGCACATAGAGGCCGGTAATGATCACGGAAAAAATGATGACGCCCATGCCGATGGGAATGCCCAGGGTGGTCACTCCGGCGCCGATGGGGCGGGCCAGGAACTCCTTGTCGAACGCGATCAGCGCGACATAGCCGTAGTACACGATCAGCATCAGAACGGTCAGCGCCAGGCCCAGTCGATTGCGCTTGCGGCGCAGTTGCTGGTAGGCGGGGTTGCTTTGGATGGTCTCTATCACCGGGTCTCGCACAGCGTTGTCTCCTTTGAATATTTCCAGCCTGCCATCAGTTAGCGGTGGCTTGCTTGCAATGCATTCTGAGAAGCCCGTCTGACCGCCCCCTTACTTACGATATCGGTGTTTGCCCCCGGTTTTTCACATCGAAAAAAAACGGATCCGGGTAAGTGCGGAGAGGGTCGGGTAATGCCCAGTCTTGAATTTTGGAGAAGCGATTTTTTGTAAGTTAGCGGTCAGTTGTCGCTTTGATATTGAGCAAACAGGTGAGTTGGCAGCGCCTGAAATTCCAAAAACCTAGGAGACAAACATGGCCATCAATGCGACAGCAAACATGGGAGGTAAATCGGCTCCACGGCCGATGAGCCCGGAAGAGCGCAAAGTCATCTTTGCGTCTTCACTCGGAACCGTTTTCGAGTGGTACGACTTCTATCTGTACGGATCTCTGGCAGCCATCATCGCCAAGCAGTTCTTCAGCGGCCTGGATGCGGGATCGGCCTTCATCTTTGCCTTGCTGGCCTTTGCGGCAGGCTTCATCGTGCGCCCCTTCGGCGCGCTGGTGTTCGGCCGTCTGGGCGACATGATCGGGCGCAAGTACACCTTCCTGGTGACGATCCTGATCATGGGCCTGTCCACCTTCATCGTGGGGATCTTGCCCAACTACGCCAGCATCGGCGTGGCCGCTCCCGTGATCCTGATCGCGCTGCGCATGCTGCAAGGTCTGGCGTTGGGCGGCGAGTACGGCGGCGCTGCCACCTATGTGGCCGAGCATGCACCGCACGGCAAGCGCGGTGCCTACACCTCGTGGATCCAGACCACGGCGACGCTGGGCCTGTTCCTGTCGCTGCTGGTGATCCTGGGCGTGCGCACCATGATGGGCGAGGAAGCGTTTGCCGACTGGGGCTGGCGCATTCCCTTCCTGGTGTCCATCCTGCTGCTGGCCATCTCGGTCTGGATTCGCATGACGCTGTCCGAGTCTCCTGCCTTCCAGAAGATGAAGGCCGAGGGCAAGGTCTCCAAGGCTCCGCTGAAGGAGTCCTTCGGCCAGTGGAAGAACCTGAAGATCGTGATTCTGGCCCTGGTCGGTCTGACCGCCGGCCAGGCCGTGGTGTGGTACACCGGCCAGTTCTATGCGCTGTTCTTCCTGACCCAGCAGCTCAAGGTCGATGCCGTCACGGCCAACCTGATGATTGCGGCTGCCCTGCTGATCGGCACGCCTTTCTTTGTGATCTTCGGTACGCTGTCCGACAAGATCGGACGCAAGCCCATCATCATGCTGGGCTGCATTCTGGCCGTGCTGACCTACTTCCCCGCCTTCAAGGCGCTGACCGAAGCAGCCAACCCCGATCTTGCCGCCGCACAGGCCAAGAACAAGGTGGTCATCGTGGCCGATCCTGCGGAGTGCTCCTTCCAGTTCAACCCCACAGGCACGACCAAGTTCACCAGTTCCTGCGACGTGGCCAAGCAGGTGCTGGCAGCCGGTTCCGTGAGCTATGAAACAGAGGATGCTCCTGCCGGCACGCAGGCCATGATCCGTATCGGCTCGACCGAGATCCCTTCGTTCTCGCTCAAGGGCCTGCCCGCTGACGAGGCCAAGGCCAAGGACGGCGCCTTCAAGAAGACCGTGGCTGCCGAACTGGCCAAGGACGGCTATCCCACCAAGGCCGACCCTGCCAAGATGAACAAGGTCATGATGGTCGTGATCCTGACCTATCTGGTGCTGCTGGTGACCATGGTCTACGGCCCGATTGCGGCCATGCTGGTGGAGCTGTTCCCGACCCGCATCCGCTACACCTCGATGAGCTTGCCCTACCACATCGGCAACGGCTGGTTCGGCGGTCTGCTGCCCACCATGTCCTTCGCCATCGTGGCGCAGACCGGCAATATGTACAACGGTCTCTGGTACCCCATCATCATCGCCGGTGCGACGGCCGTGATCGGTACGCTGTTCGTGCCCGAAACCAAGGATCGCGACATCTACGCCGAAGACTGATGTGACGTGACGGTGCTGCAATTTATGCAGCATCACATCGAAGACCTGCAAGGCTCGTGCTTTGCAGGTCTTTTGCGTATTACTGCAGCACTAATGGGTTACAGCAGTGTGGCAACAAAGCATCATTGCGTTACTTTTTTGCGATGCAAATCATGCTTTTGAGAGGGGCCCACCTAGAATCACACCTAGCCGCGAGAGGGCCAACAACCTACAAGCCAATGCGGTGCAAAAACACTATCCCAGGATATAGGAGCATTGAATGACCAAGATGACTCGCATCGCTCTGGCCGCACTGGCTGTGATGGGCGCGACCACCGCAATGGCACAGAGCAGCGTGACGCTGTACGGCCGTATCAACACCACCGTCGAGCGTCAGAAGTCCGGTGATCAGTCCGTGTCCGGCCTGTACAACAATGCCTCGCGCTGGGGCATTCGCGGCACCGAAGATCTGGGTGGCGGCCTGAAGGCTGGCTTCACGCTGGAGTCCGGCTTCAACTCCGACACCGGCACCGGTTCCGCCTGGACCCATCCCACGACCGGCATGTCCTTTGCCCGTCAGAGCGAAGTGAACCTGTCGGGTGGCTTCGGCATGATCCGTCTGGGCAACTTCGTGCCCGAGTCCTACTATGCAACCGCTGACTACATCAGCATGCACAACCACGACACCGGTTCTTCTTCCGATGCGCTGTACTACGATCCCGTCTGGTTCGGCGGTCTGAGCACCAAGAACAAGGTTGGCTACCGCACCCCCAGCATGGGCGGTCTGACGGTCGATGCCTCCGTGTCGCTGCACGAGAAGGATCCTACGGTCGGTCCTCGCAAGAACGGCTATGACCTGGCCGCCAACTACGCCACCGGTCCTCTGCACCTGGGCGCTGGCTTCAGCAAGGTGGGCGACAACTGGCAAGCTGCCCTGCGCGGCCTGTACACCTTCGGTCAAGTGACCCTGGGTGCCTACTACCAGCGCAACAAGGACGACAACCAGATCACTGGCACTGGCGCCGGCTCGCGCAACAACTTCCGTCTGTCGGCCATGTATGCCCTGGGCGCTTCGGAATTCCACGCCAACGTAGGTCACGCCAACAAGTGGAGCCACATTGCCGACTCCGCAGCCACTCAGTGGACTCTGGGCTACAACTACAACCTGAGCAAGCGCACCAAGGTGTATGGCTACTACACCAAGGTGAACAACAGCAAGGGTGCGAACTATGTGACCGGTGCTGCCGGCGCGGACTTCAGCTCCTTCGCTCTGGGCGTGCGTCACAACTTCTAATTTGTGCACCGCGCGAGCGGTGTCTCCAGCAGCTGCAGCTGATAATGCAGACCATTACTCCAAGTTCATACCCCATGTCGCGAGGCATGGGGTTTTTTCTTATGCGCAGCCCGACCTGTAGTAAGCCACGCGCAAACTCGATGGGGCTCAATGGTCGTGCTGACCGGAGCGGCGCAAGCTGCCGCTCCGGCTGCTTTTCATAACGACTCTGGAGACTGATATGTGGAAGCTCGCGATTGGTTTTGTGGTGTTTGCCGCCGTGGCGCTGTTTGTCATCATGAAGGCGGGTGACAAGGTGGATATGAGCGGCGAAAAGCATGGTGCGGATGCAATCCATGCACCGGCGGAGTCCAAATGAAGACTGCCGCACCCGCGCAAAGCCCCGCAAGCCGGGGTTTTTTTTCGGCTGCTGCAAAACCCTAATGCACATGTGCAGCCAAGGTTCTTGCCAGGACTGCCTAGAATGTTTGGCCTCCATTGAAAAGACCGCAGAACATGACGCAGGGCCTGATCCGTATCCGTGGTGCTCGCCAGCACAATCTTCGCAATCTGGACATCGATATCCGCACCGGTGAGCTGACCGTGGTCACCGGCCCCAGCGGCTCGGGCAAGTCCAGTCTGGTGTTCGACACCTTGTACGCCGAAGGTCAGCGTCGCTATGTGGAGACCTTCTCCGCCTATGCGCGGCAGTTCCTCGATCGCATGGACAAGCCGGCCGTGGACAAGGTCGAGGGTGTGCCGCCGGCGATTGCCATCGACCAGACCAACCCGGTGCGCAACTCGCGCTCCACCGTGGGCACGATGACGGAGATCAACGATCACCTCAAGCTGCTGTTTGCGCGCGCGGCCCAGCTGTTTGACAGCAGGACGGCCCTGCCGGTGCGCCATGACACGGCGGACAGCATTTACGCCGAACTTGCCCAGCGCTGCGAGGCGGCGGGCGATCCGCGCATTGCCATCACCTTCCCGGTGGAGCTGCCGGCCAATACCTCGGCCGAAGAGGTGGAGCAATGGCTGTCTGCCAGCGGCTTCACCAAGGTGCAGGCCGAGCGCGAGGTGGAGCGCGCTCATGCGGCCAGTGACGAAGCCGCCAAGGGCAAGAAAAAAGCCAAGCCAGCCCCCGAGAAGATCAAGGTGCTGGATGTGATTGCCGACCGCTTTCGCCTCGGCAAGGCCGAGCGCTCCCGCGCCATGGAGGCGATCGAGGTGGGCCTCAAGCGCGGCAGCGGCAGGCTCACGGTGTATGTGCTGCCCGAGAGTGCTGCAGAGGCGGCCGAGCCCGAGCTGTGGAAGTTCTCGCTGGGTCTGCATTGCCCTGAAAGCAATCTGACCTATCAGGAGCCGATTCCCTCGCTGTTCTCGTTCAACTCCGCTGTGGGAGCCTGCGATGCCTGCCGTGGTTTCGGGCGCGTCATCGGGGTGGACTGGGGTCTGGTGATTCCGAACGAAAAACTCACCTTGCGCACCGGTGTCATCAAGCCGATCCAGACGCCGGCCTGGAAGGAGATTCAGGACGACCTGATGCGCCACTCCGAGGCCGAAGGCATTCCACGCGATACGGCCTGGTCCAAGCTGACCCAGGCGCAGAAGGACTGGGTGATCGAGGGCTCGCCCAACTGGAACGGCAAGTGGAGCCAGACCTGGTATGGCATTCGTCGCTTCTTCGAGTACCTCGAAAGCAAGGCGTACAAGATGCATATCCGGGTGCTGCTGTCCAAGTACCGCAGCTATACCGAATGCCCGAGCTGCGGCGGTGCCCGCCTCAAGACCGAGAGCCTGCTCTGGCGCATTGGCAGCAAGCAGGCTGCCGATGCCGTGCTGCCGCCCGGCGACGAGAGCGGCAGATACCAGCGCTTCATGCCGCAGGCAGTGGGCTGGAGCCGTGAGCAACTGGAAAGCCTGCCTGGCCTGTGTCTGCATGATCTGATGCGTCTGCCGATCACGCGCCTGCGCGAGTTCTTTGCACAGCTGGTGCCCAGCGAGGCAGCCGACAGGAACGATGGCGAAACCCAGGCCTTGAAGATGCTGCACGCCGAAGTCATGACGCGGCTGCAGTATCTGTGCGATGTGGGCATAGGCTATCTCACGCTGGACCGCCAGAGCCGCACGCTGAGCGGCGGCGAGGTGCAGCGCATCAACCTCACCACCGCTTTAGGCACTTCGCTGGTCAATACCTTGTTCGTGCTCGACGAGCCATCGATAGGTCTGCACCCGCGCGATATGGAGCGCATCACCGAGGCCATGCAGCGCCTGCGCGATGCGGGCAATACGCTGGTTGTGGTGGAGCATGACCCGGCCGTGATGTTTGCCGCCGACCGCATGATCGACATGGGTCCTGGCCCCGGTGCGCGCGGCGGCCAGATCGTGTTCGACGGTACACCCGAGGATTTGCGCCAGGCCGATACCCTGACCGGCGCCTATCTGGGCGGGCGCAAGCAGGTGGGTTTCGGGCTCAAGCGCATGGTGACCGAGAGCACGCCGCGCCTGATTCTCGAAGGCGCGCGCGAACACAATCTGCGTGACATCAGCGTGGACTTTCCGCTGCAGCGCCTGGTCACCATCACCGGCGTTTCGGGCTCGGGCAAATCCACGCTGATCCAGGATGTGCTGGTGCCAGCGCTGATGCGTCACTTCGGCAAGCCCACCGATGCGGCGGGCGCGTTCGAGCGCCTGTTGGGCGCGGACCATCTGGCCGATGTGATGTTCGTAGACCAGTCGCCGATCGGCAAGACGGCGCGCTCCAACCCGGTCAGCTATGTGGGCGCCTGGGATGCGATCCGCGAGCTGTTCGCCGTGGCGCCGCTGTCGCGCCAGCGCGGCTACACCGCTGCCAAGTTCAGCTTCAACAGTGGCGACGGCCGCTGCCCGACCTGCGGCGGCTCGGGCTTCGAGCATGTGGAGATGCAGTTCCTCTCAGACGTCTATCTGCGCTGCCCGGACTGCAACGGCACGCGTTATCGCCCCGAGATTCTGGAAGTGAAAATCGAGCGCAACGGCCAGCCGCTGAATGTGGCCGATGTGCTGGAACTCACGGTGGCCGAAGCCGCGCTGCTGTTTGCGCAGGACCGCGACGTGATCCGCGCGCTGCAGCCCATCGTCGATGTGGGCCTGGAATACGTGAAGCTCGGCCAGCCGGTGCCCACGCTGTCGGGCGGCGAGGCACAGCGCCTCAAGCTCGCCGGCTTTCTGGCCGAGGCGGCCAAGGCACAGTCCAAATCCAAGCAGTCGCTGGCCAAGAAAGGGACGCTGTTCCTGTTCGACGAGCCCACGACCGGCCTGCATTTCGAAGATATCGCCAAGCTCATGCGCGCATTGCGCAAGCTGCTGGAAGCAGGCCACTCGCTGATCGTCATCGAACACAACCTGGACGTGATTCGCGCCAGCGACTGGCTGATCGATCTGGGCCCTGAAGGCGGTGATGGCGGCGGTCTGATCGTCGCCGAGGGCACGCCCGAGGAGGTGCGCCATGTGAAGGAGTCGCACACGGCCCAGGCCCTGCGCGAATACGACCTGGCCATGGGCGTGGGCGGCGAGGCGGTGCGCGAAGTCGCTCCCATGCTCTACAAGCCCCAGCGCAAGGCCCAGGCCGAAAAGGCGCCGCAGGCCAAGAACGCGATCGAGATCGTCAATGCCAAGGAACACAACCTCAAGTCCCTGAGCGTGGATGTGCCACGCGGCAAGTTCAATGTGGTGACCGGGGTGTCGGGTTCGGGCAAGTCCACGCTGGCTTTCGACATCCTGTTCAACGAAGGCCAGCGCCGCTATCTCGAATCGCTCAATGCCTATGCACGTTCCATCGTGCAGCCTGCGGGCCGTCCCGAGGTCGATGCTGTCTATGGCATACCGCCCACGGTGGCCATCGAGCAGCGCCTGTCGCGCGGCGGTCGCAAGTCCACGGTGGGCACGACCACCGAGGTCTGGCACTTTCTGCGCCTGCTCTATGTGAAGCTGGGCGTGCAGCACTGCATCCACGACGATGCCATCGTGCAGCCGCAGACCGAGGAAAGCATTGCCGCGCAGCTGATGACGAATTTCCGCGGCCAGACCATAGGCCTGCTGAGTCCGTTGGTCGTCAACCGCAAGGGCGTCTATACCGAGCTGGCCGACTGGGCCAGACCCAAGGGCTATACGCATCTGCGCGTGGACGGCGAGTTTCTGCCGACCACGGGCTTTCCGCGCATAGATCGCTTCAAGGAACACACCATCGAGCTGCCCGTGGCCAGCGTGACGGTGACCGCGGCCAATGAGAAGGAGTTGCGCGGCCATCTGCGCCAGGCACTGGAAATCGGCAAGGGCGTGCTGCATGTGCTGTCCGGCATCGAGAACCTGGCCGACGCCATGCAGGGCGGCCGGAGCACGGCCGGCATCGGCGCGCTGCAGGTGTTCTCCACCCAGCGTGCCTGCCCGATCTGCGCCACCAGCTATGCCGAGCTGGACCCGCGTCTGTTCTCCTACAACAGCAAGCATGGCTGGTGCCCCGATTGCGTGGGCACGGGCGTGAAGCTGACCAAGGACCAGCGCAAGGTCTATGACGACACCTTGCTGGCCGACGACAACCGGGGTCGGGAGGTGAAGTTCGAGGGCCAGGAAGTGGAAGATCTGGCCGAGGTGGAATGCCCCAAGTGCCACGGCACACGTCTGAACCCCGTGGCGCGAGCCGTGAAGTTTCACGACGAGGCGATTACCGATATCGCCCAGCTGTCGGTCAGCGATGTGCGCCACTGGATACAGAGTCTTGAGCTTACGGGCCGCGAGGCCGATATTGCGCGCGACCTGATTCCCGAGATTCAGAGTCGTCTTGAATTCCTGGAAGAAGTCGGTCTCAACTATCTGACGCTGGACCGCGGCGCTCCCACCCTGAGCGGGGGCGAAGCCCAGCGCATCCGTCTGGCCGCGCAGCTGGGCAGCAATCTGCAAGGTGTCTGCTATGTGCTGGATGAGCCCACTATCGGCCTGCATGCGCGCGACAACCAGATTCTGCTCAATGCCTTGCACAAGCTCGGCGACAAGGGCAACACGCTGGTGGTGGTGGAGCACGACGAAGACACGATTCGCCGCGCCGATCACGTGATCGATATCGGTCCCAGCGCCGGCATTCGCGGTGGCCGTCTGGTGGCCGAGGGCACGGTTGCCGACATCATGGCGGCCAAGGACTCGGTCACCGGGCGCTATCTGCTGCACGCCATGCGCCACCCTTTCAAGCCACGTCTGTGGGTGGGAGAGGGCGAGCCTCCGGTGCAGCCGGCCGCTATCAATGCAGAAGCTTCTGACGCTGGCGATATGGAGATTTCAGATAAAAAACCATCCAAATCCAAGAAAAAGAAGGCGGTAGCTGCTACTGAAAATGTGGTGCAGCAAGACAGCGACGCACTGCACTGGCTCACGGTGCTGGGCGCGAATCTGCACAATCTGCAGAATGTGGACGCGCGCGTTCCGCTCAAGCGCCTGGTGGGCGTGACCGGCGTTTCGGGCTCGGGCAAGTCCACGCTGGCGCGCGATGTGCTGCTGAGCAATGTGGCGGCCTGGGTGCAGCAGCGCTCGACCAAGGCCGGCCGCGATGCCATGGATGCCGGCAAGTCGCCGGCGCTCGTGGGCTGCAAGGGGCTCAAGGGCTTCGAGACCATCGACCGCGTGCTCGAAGTCGATCAGACTCCGATCGGCAAGACACCGCGCTCCTGCCCCGCGACCTACATCGGCTTCTGGGACACGATTCGCAAGCTGTTCGCCGAGACCCTGGAGGCCAAGGCCCGCGGCTATGCGGCCGGCCGCTTCTCGTTCAACACCGGCGAAGGCCGTTGCCCGGCCTGCGAGGGCCAGGGCGTGCGCACCATCGAGATGAGCTTTCTGCCCGATGTGAAAGTGCCTTGCGAAGTCTGCCATGGCGCACGCTTCAACCCCGAGACGCTGGCCGTGACCTGGCGCGGCAAGAGCATTGGTGATGTGCTGCAGATGGAGGTCGATGAGGCCGTGGAGTTCTTCGCCTCCATGCCGTCGATTGCCCATCCGCTGCAGTTGCTCAAAGACGTGGGTCTGGGCTATCTGACCCTGGGTCAGCCATCGCCCACGCTGTCGGGCGGCGAGGCCCAGCGCATCAAGCTGGTGACCGAGCTGACCAAGGTGCGCGACGATATCGGCCGACGCGGACAGAAGGCTCCGCACACGCTGTATGTGCTGGACGAGCCCACCGTGGGCCTGCACATGGCCGATGTGGACAAGCTCATCCATGTGCTGCACCGACTCGTCGATGGCGGCCACAGCGTGGTGGTCATCGAGCATGACCTCGACGTGATTGCCGAGGCGGACTGGATCATCGATCTGGGCCCCGAAGGCGGCAAGGACGGCGGGCGCATCGTGGCCTCGGGGACTCCCGAGGATCTGGTCGGCATCGGCACCCACACCGGCAAGGCACTGGCGCCGGTGCTGGCCAGAGCTTGAGCCTGCAATGCGCAGCAGGGCAATAGGCTGCCACCTATTGCCCTGCCCGGACGGCGTGAACTAAGCGCTGCGGTACTTGCTGGCCGGGGATGCCGGTGCGTGAGCTTCCATCTGCGTTTGCGGTGTGCGTGCAATGGAGCGTGCGCACAGTGCGGAGACCAGACCTGCAAACAGCACGTACAGGCAGATCAGCCAGGGAGAGCCGCCGCTAGCCTTGATCAGACTGGTCGCGATGATGGGGGTGATGCCCGCTGCAAAGATGCCCGAGAACTGATAGACGAAGGAGATGCCGGTGTAGCGCACCTTGGCGTCGAAAAGGTCGCAGAAAAGGGCTGCTTCCGGGCCATAGACCGACGCATAAAGCACGCCAAACGGAATGACGATCGCAGCCCAGATGAGCATCGGGTTGCCGTTGCTGTTCGTCATCAGCCAGAAGGCAGGAAAGGCCGAGATGGCGGTAATGAGTGAGCCCCACATATAGGTGCGGGCACGTCCCATTCGGTCGGACAGGCGGCCAAAGAAAGGGATGGTGAGGCACATCACCACAGCTGCCAGCATCACGCCTATGAGCGCATCGGTGCGCGATATCTTGACGATGTCGCTCAGATAGCTGATGGAAAAAACGCCGAAGACGTTGAAGAAAACACCGTCGATATAGCGTGCCCCCATACCCTTGAGCACGTTGCCGGGATAGCGGCGCATCATGTCAAAAAAGGGAATGGCGGTCTCCGCATTGTGCTCCTTGACGGCGGCAAACTCCGGGGTCTCCTGGACATGTAGACGGATGTACATGCCGACCAGCACCATCAGCCCCGAGATCAGAAAGGCAATACGCCAGCCCCAGGCCATGAACTGCTCATCGGTGCATAGCCAGGACAGCAGTGCCACGATGCCTGATGCCATGAACAAGCCTATGGCCAGGCCGATCTGAGGCAGTGAAGCGTAGAAGCCTTGCTGGTTCTTGGGGGCATATTCATAGGCCATCAGCACGGCGCCCCCCCATTCGCCTCCGAGCCCTATGCCTTGCGCGACGCGCAGCAGCAAGAGAAGAATTGGTGCGGCGATCCCGATCTGTTCATAGGTCGGAGTCAGCCCGATGAGAAAGGTCGAAACGCCCATAATCATGAGCGTGATGACGAGCATGCTCTTGCGTCCGATCTTGTCGCCGAAGTGGCCGAAAATGATGCCTCCAAGAGGTCGGGTTACGAAGCCGACGGCGAATGTGGTGTAGGCCAGGAGAGTGGAGATCAAGGGATCTTCTCCCGGAAAGTAGAGCTTGCTGAACACGATGCCGGCGACCACGCCGTACAGAAAGAAGTCATACCACTCGATGGTGGCTCCGATCAGCGCGGAGGTGACTACCTTACGAACTACCTTGGGATCACTGTCTCTGGCCATGATGTCTCCTGGTGTCTTGTCGCGTGGTTTGAACTTTCAAGCAGTCATGCGACTTGAAACTGCCTTGCGTCCTCTTGGATCAGATCGGCGGCCTTCTCGGCAATCATGACGACGGGGGCGTTGGTGTTGCCTGAGACCAGCGTCGGCATGATTGAGCAATCGACCACACGAAGCCCCTGGATGCCGTGGACGCGCAAACGCGCATCCACCACGGCCATCGGGTCCTGGGCTGCGCCCATGCGACAGGTGCCGCTGGGGTGGAAGATCGTGGCGCCGTTGTCGCGGCAGAACTCCAGCAATTCCTCATCGCTTTGCATCGATGGACCGGGCTTGACTTCGCGCTTGACGTAAGGAGCCATGGCCGCAGATTGAGCAATCTGTCGGGCCGAGCGTATGGCCGCCACATTGGTGCGTTGGTCGAGTTCCGTGCTCAGGTAGTTGGGCTGCATCGCCGGCGGAGCAAAGGGATCTCTGGACCGGATACGCACATGGCCGCGAGATTCGGGACGCAATTGACATACCGACATGGTGAAGCCCGAGTAAGGGTGCACCTTGCCACCGGCCATGTCCGCGGAGAGCGTGGACACATGAAACTGGATGTCAGGTGTGCTGGCGGCGGGGCTTCCGTCCGCATTCTTGAGCGCCCGCATGAAACAGCCGCCTTGATTGATGCCGACGGCCAGCGGACCCGAACGATAAAAAAGCCATTCCAGCCCCAGCTTGGTCGTGCCAATCCATGAGTTCAGCTGATCGTTGGTGGTGATCGGTTTGCTGCACTCATAGCTCAGACGGATCTGCAAATGGTCTTGCAGGTTTTCGCCCACTCCCGGCAACTCGTGCACGACGGGAACTTCGAGGCTTTGCAGCAATGCACGAGGGCCTATGCCCGATAGCTGCAAGAGCTGGGGTGATTGAATGGCGCCGGCGGACAGGATGACCTCTGCATGGGCCATCGCCTTGCGCATCCTGCCGTTCTGGCGAAAGTTCACGCCTATGGCACGTTTGCCGCGCATGATCAGCCCGGTGGCCATGGCGTCGGTTTCAATATGCAGATTGGGGCGGTTGCGGGCGGGACCGAGATAGCCCTTGGCGGTGCTGCAGCGCAGGCCCTTGCTCGTTGTCAGCTGGTAGTAGCCTGCACCTTCTTGCTGGCGTCCGTTGAAGTCACTGGTGCGCGGAACGCCGATCTGCTCGGCGCCTGCAATAAAGGCTTCAATCAGTTCGTGCTTGGCCCCGATATCCGAGACCTTGAGCGGGCCGGCTCCGCCATGGGAGTCGATCGAGCCTCTCGCATTGCCTTCTGACTTGATGAAGTAGGGCAGCACGTCTGCATAAGACCAGCCCGGGTTGCCCAGTGCGGCCCAGTGATCGTAGTCCTGTGCCTGACCGCGCACATAGATCAGGCCGTTGATGGAGCTGCTTCCTCCCAGGGTCTTGCCCCGAGGCCAGTAGATTCTGCGCCCGTTCATATTGGGGTCGGGATCCGTCTCGAAGCGCCAGTTGTATTGAGGACTCCACATGGTTTTGCCATAGCCGATGGGCAAGTGGATCCAGAGGGAGCGGTCGGGAGGCCCTGCCTCCAGCAGCAGGACTTTGTTGCCGGGGTCTTCGGAAAGTCGTGCCGCGAGAACGCATCCGGCAGAGCCGGCGCCGACGATGACGTAGTCATAACTTGCGATCGCATCTGACACAGCAAATCTCCTTGTGTTCTGTTGAGGGGAACTATTAGTTCCTTTTGGTGGAACTCTATGGATGTGCTTGACAGCTGTAATCAGCGCTTTCCCTTGCTCGTGTAAATACCAGGACGCACGGGCTTTTAACTGGCGTATCTGAGAGCTGTGCCATCATTCCCGTCATGCCTGCAGCTATTCCACAAACTGTTTCCGATGTCGCACAGCCATCCCTGGAAGATCCCAGCTCAATGTCGGACCGTGCGCTCGCGGTGCTGGATTACGTGACCCAAAGCAGCGAGCCTCCAGGGTTGATGGAAATCGCCAATGCTCTGAACTTTCCCAAGGCCACGGCTTCGCGTTTGTGCTCTGGATTGGAGTCGCGGCAGTGGCTGACGCGGCACGAGGGGGATCGCAGTTTTGCACCGGGTCCGCGCTTGCTCAGTCTTGCGGTGAAAGCCCTGCAATGCGATCCGCGCCAGGCCTTGCGCCATGAGGTGCTGTCTCAGCTGGTGCAGACGCTTGGTGAAACGTGCAACCTCACGGTGCTGGATGGAACGCGCGTACGCTATCTGGACCGGGTGGAGACGCATTGGCCTTTGCGCATGCAGCTGGAAGTCGGTTCGCAGGTTCCCTTGCATGCGACTGCGAGTGGCAAGCTTTTCCTCGCACATATGGCACCTCAGCGCCGCCTGGACGTTCTGGAAAACCTGGCACTCACACCCTGCACTTCTCACACATTGCAGTCTGCCGCCGCTCTGGCCAAAGAGGTCCGGCAGATTCAAGAGAATGGCTACGCTTGCGACCGCGAGGAGTTCATGCTGGGAATGATTGCCGTGGCCGTACCGATCAAGGATGACAAAGATCTGTGTCGTGCTGCACTGGCAGTGCATGCGCCGCAGGCACGCCTGTCCTTGGAGCAGGCGCTTACGGGCTTGTCGCATCTGCAGGCTGCTGCGCAACGCATGGGCAAGCTGTTGTTTTAGCCGCACCGGCTAAGGCACGGAGCGCCATGCACTGAATGCGGGTTGCGAAGTAAAGAGGTCGCGCCGACAGGGGTCTTGGCATGCTTGAATAACTCAGGAGCGGCCCGGGCAGATGCTGCGGAATGCCTTTCGCTCCGAGTGCCCGGGCAGGTCGGCTGAGGTCGCCCTGGCCCACGACAGCGAAGCTGTGGCTACTGGATCCAGCCGCTTCTCTTGGCGTGAATCCGGGTCCAGCCGTCATCGAGCCGACCGTTGTGAATTTCGCAGGAGGCCTGCTTGTTGACCGTGCTCTCGGAGAAGCCGCCCAGGTAGTTCATCACCGAGATGCGTACGGGAATGGTGATGGTCAGCACCCGCTTGTCTTTGGTGAAGTCCAGAACCTGGGTGTTGGCGGGCAATTGCATCTCTTTCTTGTACCAGTCAAGGCACATTCGTGCTTCCCGTTCATAGACTGCTGCGGGCAGGTGACCGGACGGCGCAGGCAAGGGGCGGGCCGCCTCCTGAGGCACCGAGATGACATGGCCGCTGCCGGACAGCGGAGCGTTCTGCAAGGGCGCAGCGGGGGCGATGGTCGTGCTTGAGCTGCCGGGCGGGCAGTCCGTATCCTGGTACCAGATGCGACTGCCGCTTTCGCACTTCAGAACGGCCGATGCAATGGGGCTGAGAGCGGCAAGCATCAGCAGGGTCAGCAATTTCTTCATGGTCCTGCTTTGAGAAGGTGGATGCAGGCATTGTCCCGGAGATACTGCTGCGGTCAATTGCAGCGGGCGATGAAAAGGCTGCATGGTTGCTGCTGGAAGCCCTGCGTATGCGGCGGCCTGCTGGTCAGTGCCGGGGTGACGGTCGGCAGGCAAGGCCGGGGCATGCAGAAACCGTGGCACTCGCATGCCAGGGCTGTGATGGACGCGCGCGTGGGCATGTCAGCCGCGAACAGCAGGCCGCCGACCGGTGGCGTGATCACGCCCAGCGTGAGGTTGACGATCACCGCCATGGCGAAGAGCGTGGGATTGATGCCTGGGCCTGGGCGGTTTCAGCCATGCTCACATATCGTCAAAGGAAGCCTCGTCGCTGCCGAACAGCGTGGGTCCGTCGTCGCGCAGCAGCTTGAGAATCTGCTGGGCAGCGGGCGACAGGTAGCCGTCCCTGCGGCAGGTCACGCCCAGGTGACGGCGCAGCGTGGTGGCGGCAAGGCGAACCTCCTTGAGCGTGCGGCTGCGCTCCAGCCGCAGCGTGTGGCGCGAGACGAAGGTCAGCAGATCCGTCTTCGCCACCATGCGCGGCAACAGCGGAATGGAGCCCGCCTCGACCTGTACCGTGGGCGGTGACATGCCGCGCGACGTAAAAGCCTGATCCAGCCACTGGCGACTGGGAATGTTGGCGCTGGGCAGGGCCCAGGAGTGCTGCAGCAGCGCGGCCGGCGTGATGCGGGATTTTTCGAAGATGGGATGCGTGCGGCTGGCGGCCACCACGACCACATCCTCGACGATGGGGTAGGAGACCAGTTCCGCATCGCCTTCGGCCGTCAGACCGATCAGCAGGTCGAGCTGACCTTCTCGCAGGCGGTCGCGCAGTTCCCAGCTCGGGCCGATCACGATGCTGATGGTGATCTTGCGCCCGCCGGCAAGCGCCTTGCTGCACAGCTCGGGCAGCAGATGGTCGGCGGCTACGGGGCCGCTGCCTATGCGCACATGGCCCGAAATCCCCTCGTTGAAATCGCGTACCTCGCGCAGCGCCTCCTGGCTGGCGTTGCGCAGCATGCGTGCGCGGGCCAGCAGCACCTGCCCTGCGGGCGTGAGCTGTATGCCGCGCCCGGCGCGCTCGAACAATGCTCCGCCCACTGCCTGTTCCAGCCGCTGCATGCATTTGGTCAGCGCCGGCTGGGTGCGGCCCAGCTGTTCGGCAGCCCGTCCAAGGTGGCCCAGCTCGGCCACGATCTCGAAGAAGCGCAGATCGCGCAGATGCAGGTCCATCGATGAATAAAAGTGATGATTGAATGAATATTATCGAATAGACGGAATGATTGATGCTGACAAGAATCCGGGCTCATCGGAGTCCTTATGTCAACACAAGCCTTTACCGTTTTCGTCACCGCTCCCAAGCTGGCTTCCAGCGGGGCGGATCTTCTTGCCAGGGCCGGTGCGCGGGTGATCTATCTGGCGCCCGGCGATGATGCCGGGGCGGTGGAGCGCATCATGGCCACCGAGCCCGTCGATGCCGTGATCTCGCGCACCCTGGAGCTCTCGGCACACGCCATCGCTTCGTGCCCCACGCTCAAGGTCATCTCCAAGCATGGCGTGGGCGTGAGCAATATCGATGTGGCCGCAGCCGGCGCGCGCGGCATTCCGGTCTATGTGACGCCCGGGGCGAACGCGCAGTCCGTGGCCGAGATGACCCTGGGCCTGCTGTTTGCTGCGGCCCGCCGCATTGCCTGGATGGATGCGGAAGTGCGCGGCGGCCGCTGGTCGCGCGCCCAGGACGGCATCGAGCTGTCCGGCAAGACGCTGGGCCTGGTCGGCTTCGGTCAGGTCGGCCAGCGTGTGGCCCAGGTTTGCCAGGCCCTGGGCATGCAGGTGGCCGCCTTCGATCCGGCGCTGCAGGCCAGCCCCGTGGCGGGTGTGAAGCTGCTGGCTTCGCTGGACGAGTTGCTGCCGCTGGCCGATGTGCTCAGTCTGCATGTACCGCTCAACCGGCACACCCGCTGCATGCTGGACACGGCGCGACTGGCTCGCCTGCCGCAGGGCGCCATCCTGATCAACACCGCACGCGGCGAAGTGGTGGACGAACCCGCACTTGTCGAGGCCCTGCGCAGTGGCCACCTGCATGCGGCCGGTCTGGACACCATGGCCGTGGAGCCCCTGCCTGCGGACTCCGCACTGGCGGCCCTGCCGAACGTGGTTCTGACGCCGCATGTGGGTGGTTCCACGCCTGCGGCGCTGGCCGCCATGGCCGCCGGTGCGGCCGCTAATGTGCTGGGCTGGCTGCAAGGCCGGCCCGTGGCCGCCAGCCGTTGCGTGAACCCCGAGGTCCTTGAATCCCATTCCTCTTTTTCCGGAGAACCTGCATGAGCAATAGTGCAAAACAGTGGCCCGCGGGCTATCGCATCAATCCGCGCGTCCCTGGCCCCGAGGCCGAGGTCGTCGAGGCATTCAAGTCCATTCCGGTGGCGGCCATCGGCGACTCCATGAGCCGCAATGTCGGCACTCTGGGTCTGCGCCAATACCACGCCAGGCTCGATGCCGTGCTCTGCGGGCCGGCCGTCACCGTGCGTGTGCGCCCCGGCGACAACCTCATGATTCACAAGGCGCTGATGATGGTGCAGCCCGGCGATGTGTTGGTCATCGACGGTGGGGGCGATGTCTCCCAGGCCCTGGTCGGCGGTCTGATGCGCACCACCTGTGTGGCGCGCAAGCTCGCCGGCCTGGTGATAGACGGTGCCATCCGCGATCTGTGCGAATGGGCCGAGGAAGGCATGCCGATCTTCGCGCGTGGTCACACCCATCGAGGTCCCAGCAAGGATGGCCCGGGCGAGATCAATGTGCCGGTTTCCTGCGCCGGCATGGCGGTGCTGCCCGGCGATCTGATCGTGGGCGATGCCGATGGCGTGATTGCCGTGCCTGCGGCGGATGCGGCCGAGATTCTGCAGCGCAGCCGGGCGCATCTGGTCAAGGAAGCCGCCATCCGCGAAAGCAATCGCGAGGGCACTGCCGACCCCGAGCGCTTCGATGCGGTGCTGCGCGCCAAGGGCCTGCCGGTCTGAGGCGGGACATTCATTCAGGAGACAAGACATGCATAAAAGAATATTTCTGACGGCGGCTGCCTTGGCCGCACTGACCGTTGGTTTGCCGGGCATGGCCAGCGCGGCGGGCGAATGGCCTCAGCGTCCGGTGCGCATGGTGGTGCCCTTTCCGCCGGGCGGCGGCACCGACGCCACTTCGCGACTGGTGGCGGACAAGCTCAATCTGGGCATGGGCTGGACGGTGGTGGTGGACAACAAGCCGGGCGCGGGCGGCAACATCGGCCTTGATGCCGTGGCCAAGGCGGCGCCCGACGGCTACACCATAGGCATGGGCCAGGCTGCGAATCTGGCGATCAATCCCAGCCTGTATGCCAAGATGCCCTTTGATCCGCTCAAGGACTTCACTCCCATTGTCAGCGTGGCCCTGCAGCCCGTGGTGCTGACCGTGCGCGCCGGTTCGCCCTTCAAGAATCTGGGCGACTTCATCAAGGCTGCCAAGGCCAGGCCCGGCACTTACGGCATAGCCCAGGCCGGCAACGGCACGGTGGGTCACCTGGCCGGCGAGATGCTGGCGCGCCGCGCAGGCATCCAGATCCTGCAGGTGCCCTACAAGGGCGCGAACCAGGCGATGACGGATCTGCTGGGCGGACAGGTGGAGCTGTACTTCGGCAACACCGTATCCGTGATGCAGCAGCTGACCTCGGGCAAGGTCCGCGCCCTGGCCGTGACTTCGGCGCAGCGCGTGCCTTCCCTGCCCGATGTGCCCACGGTGGCCGAGCAGGGCTATGCCGATTTCGAGGCTTCGACCTGGCTGGGCCTGGTGGGCCCCGCGAACATGCCGCCCGATGTGGTCAGGCGCATCGGCGATGCCACCATGAAGCTGCTGGCCACCAAGGAGGTGCAGGACAAGCTGGCGCAGGAGGGCAGCATGCCGACGCCGGCCGGTGCGGAGAAGTTCGGCGCCTGGATCAAGAGCGAGCATGCCAAGTGGGGCAAGCTGATCCGCGAAGCCCAGATCAAGCTCAACTGAGTGCCTCGGGCCGGGGCGGGCGAGCAACCGCACCGGCGCCGCATTTCCTGTGCTCTGAAAGGCGTCTCAAGAGCAGCTTTTTCAATTGCAGGAAAGCGCCTGGGGCGATTTCCTGCAACCAGTGCCAACGTTTCAGCGCCCACCTCATGCAAGCCCGATTCGATATCGAGAAATTCAACGCTCCTGCATCGTCTGCGCCGTCCCGCGCGGATGCGCAGCCGGGCACGCCTCGCAGGCTGCGCGGCATCCTGTCTCTGGATGATTTCGAGACAGCGGCGCGCAGGCATCTGCCGGCGCCCATCTTTGCCTATGTGAGCGGCGGCTGCGAGACCGACAAGTCCCTGCGCGGCAACCGCGAGGTCTTCGACAGCTACCGCTGGATGAGCAGCGTGCTGACCGACACCTCAGGGCGCACGCTGGCAACGACGCTGATGGGACAGACCTATGCAGCTCCTTTCGGTATCGCCCCGATGGGCATCAGCGCACTGTCCGCCTATCGGGGCGATCTGATCCAGGCACGGGCCGCTGCGCGGGCCCATATCCCGGCCATACTCAGCGGCACTTCGCTGATCGCGATGGAAGAGGTGGCCAAGGCCAACCCGCAAGCCTGGTTCCAGGCCTATGTGCCCGGAGAGAAGGAGCGCATCCTCAGGCTGCTGGACCGTGTCGAGGCCGCAGGTTTCAAGACCCTGGTGGTGACGGTCGACACGCCGGTCTCGGGCAACCGCGAGAACAATATCCGCGCGGGTTTCTCAACGCCGCTGCGGCCCAGCTTGCGTCTGGCCTGGGACGGCATCACCCATCCGCGCTGGCTGCTGGGCACGGCCCTGCGCACCCTGGTTTGTCATGGCATGCCGCATTTCGAGAATTCGCAGGCCACGCGCGGTGCTCCCATTCTCTCCTCCAGCGTCACGCGCGACTTCGGGGCACGCGACCATCTGAGCTGGGATCATCTGGCCCTGATCCGCCAGCGCTGGCAAGGCAATCTGGTCGTCAAAGGGATTCTGCGGCCCCAGGATGCGCTGTCCGCGCGCGATGCAGGGGCGAACGGCATCATTCTGTCCAACCACGGCGGCAGGCAGCTCGACGGCTCGATATCGCCCATGGAGACGCTGGCGCAGGTGGTCGATGCGCTGGGGCCCGAATATGCGGTCATGATCGACAGCGGCTTCCGGCGTGGCAACGATGTGCTGCTGGCACTGGCACTGGGAGCCAAGTTCGTCTTTGTGGGCCGGCCCTTCAATTACGCAGGAGCCGTGGCGGGGGAGGCGGGAATCCTGCACGCGGCCGGCATTCTGGCCTCCGAGATCCGGCGCAATATGGCCTTGATCGGTGTGCAGAGCCCGCACGGCATGCGGCGCGAGCACCTGCATCGCCGCAGCTGATCCCGCAGGGTAAGGCCACGAATTGCTTGCCGGAGGCATGCGCCCGGCAGCAGTTGCACCTTGATGCGAGGCCGCCTCTGCAGCCGTCGAAGGCCTGGCAGGTTCGCTGCCGTGATTGCTCTCCATGAATGCAAATATTGTGCGACGCCGGGGCGAGAAGCCGGCTGCGCAACACTCAAAGCGAGCGGTACGCTCAATAATGGCAGACAGAAAAGAGCGGCGTCACCAGGTTCGGACGCATGGTTGCTCCGGGTAAGCCGCTGATCTATGTCTGACACTGTTGTTTTACGTGGGCCCGAGAGGCCGGACCTGCTGCGCCACGAGGTGCTGGCCGATATCTTCGAAGCGACCGCCGCGGCCCACCCCGAACAGATAGCGCTGATCGAGGGACAGGGCGAGCAGTTGCGTCAGTGCAGCTATGCGGAGCTGGATGCCGATGCCAACCGTGCCGCGCACCGGCTGATCGAGGCCGGCATCCGCCCCGGCGACATGGTGGGCCTGTGGCTGCCGCGCGGCATGGAGCTGCTCACGCTGCAGCTGGCGATCGCCAAGACCGGCGCGGCCTGGCTTCCCTTCGATGCCGAAACGCCCACCGAACGCATCGCCACCTGCCTCGGCGATGCGAATGCCAAGGCGCTATTGATCGCGGAGCGGCAGACGCATCTGGTGCAAGCCCAGGCAGGTATTTCAGCGCAGGTCTTCAGCGATACCGCACTGCTGGCGCCGCTGCCGGCGGGTACGGCGCTGCGCCGGCGCGATGGCGCGCAGCCCGGCCACCCGGCCTATGTGATCTATACCAGTGGCTCCACGGGCAAGCCCAAGGGTATCGCCATCACCCAGGGCAGCATCTGCCACTTTCTGCGCAGCGAGAATGCGCGGCTTGGCGTGCACCGGGGCGACAAGGTCTACCAGGGCTTCTCGGTGGCCTTCGACATGTCGTTTGAGGAGATCTGGATCAGCTACCTCGTGGGCGCGACGCTGTGGCTGGCGCCGCGCGAGATCGCCGGTGACCCGGAGGCCCTGCCGCGCGCGCTGATGGAGCAGCAGGTGACGGTGCTGCACGCCGTTCCCACGCTGCTGGCGCTGTTCGCGCAGGATGTGCCGACTTTGCGTCTCATCAATCTTGGCGGCGAGATGTGCCCCGAATCCCTGGTGGCGCGCTGGGCCAACCGGGAGGACGGTGGGCAGCGCCAGATGTTCAACACCTATGGGCCGACCGAGGCCACGGTGTCGGCCAGCCTGGCCGAACTGCGGGCCGGCGAGCCGGTCACCATCGGCACGCCGCTGCCCAACTACGGCCTGGTGGTGGTGCAGGTGATCGAGGCCGACAGCTTTCCGGCCGGCACCGCGCCTGCTCTGGTGGGCTTGCCGCAAGGCGAGGTCGGCGAGCTGTGCATCACCGGCCCCGGCGTGGCGGCTGGTTACCTGGGCCGCCCCGAGCTGACGGCCGAGAAATTCCTCGCCAATCCCTGGGCTCAGGGGCTGCACGATACGCGGCTGTACCGCACCGGGGATCTGGCGCGCATCGACGAGCACGGCCAGATCCACTGCCTGGGCCGGGCCGACGACCAGGTCAAGATCCGTGGTTTTCGCGTGGAGCTCGGCGAGATCGAGGCCGTGATGGCTCAGCAGCCGGGCGTGGGTACCACGGCGGTGCTGCTGCGTCAGGACGAGGGCATAGACCAGCTGGTCGCCTTCTACGTGCCCACCGAGGTTGCCGCACCGCCTGCGCATTCCACGCTGCGTGCCGCCCTGGCCGAGCGCCTGCCGCCCTATATGGCGCCCGCGCGCTTCGAGGCGCTGGCCGAGATGCCGCGCCTGACCTCGGGCAAGATAGACCGCAAGGCACTCAAGGTCCGGCAGCTGTCTGCAGCGATGGATGCTTGCGGCTCCGACCTGCCCGAAACTCCGGCCGAGGAAGTGCTGTTCGCGGCCCTGGTCCAGCTTTTCCCGGGGCAGTCCATACGCCGCGGGCTGGACTTCTTCAGCGACCTGGGCGGGCATTCCCTGCTCGCGGCGCGGCTGACCTCGCTGCTGCGCGCCGATACACGCTTTGCCCGGGCCACGGTGAGCACCATCTACCAGCAGCGCCACATAGGCCTGATCGCCGATGCACTGCAGGCCGCCATGCTGGCCGATGATGAAGCCATAGCGGGCGTTCCGCCGCGGCCGTTTCGCATCCATTCCGCGTGGCGGCGCTGGCGCTGCGGCGCGGCCCAGGCGGTGGCGATTCCGCTGCTGGTGCTGATCAAGATGGCACAGTGGCTGGCGCCGTTCTTCACCTATCACTTCTTCACCGGCGACGAGAACGACTCGGTCTGGTTTGCCGTGGCCATGTCGGTGCTGGCTTTCGCGATCGCCACCCTGGCCGAATTCGCGATCGCCTGGGCCGGCAAATGGCTGGTCGCCGGGCGCCTCAAGCCCGGGCGCTACCCGCTGTGGGGATGGACCTATTTCCGCTGGTGGTTTGCCGACCGGCTGGTGGAGGCCGTGCCCATCGCGATGATCACCGGTTCCTCGCTGCACCCGCTGTGGCTGCGTGCGCTGGGCGCGAAAGTGGGCCTTGAGACCAATCTCGGCTCGATGACGGTGCGCGTGCCCGACCTGCTGGTCATCGGCGACGGCGTGAGTGTGGGCAATGCCGTGAGCCTGGAGAACGCGCGCGTCGAAGGCGGTGAGCTGGTGCTGGGCCGTATCGCCATCGGCAACCAGGTCTGCATAGGCTCATATGTGGTCGTGGAAGGCAATACCCGCCTCGAAGACTGGGCCCACCTCGAGGGTCAGTCGGCGCTGGCCGACGGCATGGTCCAGCCCGCGCGCAGCATCTGGGCCGGCTCGCCGGCGCGGGCCGTGGGCGAGTTCGACCCTGCCAGCCTGCCGCCGCGCCAGACTGCGGGTCGGCTGCGCCAGGCCCTGGAGATGCTGGTCTTCCTGGCGGGAGGCCTGCTGGTGGCCACGCTGTTCTTCATGCCGGTGTTCCCGACCTTCATGCTGATCGACGTGCTCGACGTCGAGGCGATTTCGGTGCGGCCGTTGCTGGAGCAGGGTGTGGTCGATGCGGGGGGGGCCTTCATGCTGCGCCTTCTCAAGTTCTTCGTGCTGGCACTGCCATCCAGCCTGGTGCTGGTGGCATGCACGGTGCTGGCGGCGGCACTGGTGCGCTATCTGTTCCTGCCGCGCACGCGGGCCGGTACCTGGTCGGTGCACAGCGGGCGTTACCTGGGCAAATGGCTGGTCAACCAGATCCAGGAGGCGAGCCTGTCCACGCTGCACGGCATCTACGCCACGGTCTACTCCTCCACCTGGTACCGGCTGCTGGGCGCCAAGGTCGGCAGGCAGACCGAGCTGTCCACCGCGCTGGGCGTGGTGCCCGATATGTTGACGCTGGGTGACGAATGCTTTGTGGCCGATGCCGTGATGCTGGGCGACGAGCTCATCGACGGCGGCTGGATGACGGTCAAGCCCACGGTGGTGTCGCGCCGCAGTTTCATCGGCAACGGCGCCTATGTGCCCGATGGCTCGACCATCCCCGAGAATGTGCTCATAGGCGTGATGACGGCCGTTCCACGCAATGCGGACATGCAAAGTGGCGATACCTGGCTGGGGGCACCCGCGATCAATTTGCCGGCGCGCGAGGTCGCACAGGGCTATCCCGAGCATCTGACGTTTGCGCCTTCTGCGTGGCGGCGAGTCGCGCGCGGGTTGGTGGAGGCCGTTCGCATTGCCGTTCCACATGCGCTGGTGATTGCCGTCGGCTATGCCATCGTGCTGGATGCGATGCCTCTGGCTTCTGAAGAGCGCTTGGGGGCCGTGGTGCTGGACCTGGCCATTTCGGGGGTGGTCTTCGGGATCGTGGCGTTCTTTCTGGTGGCGCTGTTCAAATGGCTGGCGATCAGGCGCTACGGCAGGACGGCCGTGCCCATGTGGACACCTTTTGTCTGGCTCTCCGAGGCTGCGACCAATATGTACGAGGGCATGGCCGTGCCCAACTTCCTGCGTTACCTGCGTGGCACACCCTGGCTGCCACTGGCCATGAACCTGATGGGCTGCAAGATTGCGGCCAGCGTCTATCTGGATACCACCGACATCACCGAGCATGACTGCGTGACGATCGGCGCCCACAGCGAGCTCAACGCGCTGTGCTGCCCGCAGACCCATCTGTTCGAGGACCGGGTGATGAAGATAGACCATGTGTCCATAGGCAGCCGCGTGACCATGGGCGCGCGCTGCACTGTGCTCTACAGTGCCAGCGTGGGAGACGACGTACAGCTCGGGCCGCTGACCCTGGTAATGAAGGGCGAGACCCTGCCCGCGCGCACGCGCTGGGAAGGCGCGCCGGCCGCACCGGCCCGGCGCCGCAGCGGGATGGCCTGATGCAGATCCGGCCCTGCGTCTTTGCCGGCGAGCGGCGAGCCGATGCGCCGCAGCTGCGGTTGGTACAGGGTCTGGATGCCGCAGACCGTGACAGGGCGCGAGGTCAGGCTCGGGCGGCGCTGCGCACCTGTCTGGCGCCGGAGCTAGGCTGTACCGAGGCCGAATTGGAGGTCAGCAATCTGCGCAACCAGGCGCCGCGGTTGTTGCTGCGCGGCAAGCCGCTTGCGGCGCCGCAATGTTCCATCAGCCATGCGCCGGGACTGGCACTGCTGGCCTGGCATGACCGGGCTGCGGTAGGTGTGGATATCCAGGCCGTGAACGAGACCACGCCGCGCCGCGAGCTGGAGGAGGTAGCGCGCCTGTTTCTGAGGCCGGAAACCGCTCGGAAGTTTCTGGATATTGCGCCGGACACGCTTTTTTTCGAAGCATTTGCGAGCGCCTGGACGCAGCACGAAGCCAGGCTTAAATGCGCCGGCCTGGGTCTGACGGAATGGAGCGGCTCGCTGCAGGCGCGGCTGACGGGTATGGACTGCGCACCGCTGGAGCCCGCAGCTGGCTATGCGGGCGCCGTGGCCTGGTATGGCGCTGCCGGCGGCGGCGTGCGCTGAACAGGCCGTACATCAGGATTCGATCGCCCAAAAAAAAGGCTGCCGGAGGCAGCCTTGGCGAGTGAACGCAGTGCTTACTGGAAGCCCAGCGTATGCGGCAGCCAGGTGGACAGTGCCGGAATGAAGGTCAGCAGGCACAGCACGACGAAGTGGGCCAGCAGGAACAGCGGCATCTCGCGCGTCAGATCGGTGATGGACACGCGCGTGGACACGGCGGTCACGAACAGCAGGCCGCCCACCGGCGGCGTGATCATGCCCAGCGTGAGGTTGACGATCACCACCATGGCGAAGTGCGTGGGATCGATGCCCAGGCTGAAGGCAATGGGCGCGAGAATGGGCACCAGAATCATCACGCCGGGCAGCGGCTCCATGAAGATGCCGAAGACCAGCAGCAGAATGTTCACGGCAATCAGGAACATCACGGGCGAGAGTTCCCAGCTCACGATCAGCTCGGACAGATACTGCGGAATGCCTTCCACCGTGAGCACCCAGGCAAATGCTGCCGAGGTCGCCATCACCAGCAGCACCGAGGCCGTGAGCATGGCCGAGCGCGCCAGGATGCCGGGCAGAGCCGACCACTTGAGCGTGCGGTAAACCCATTTGCCGCAGACCAGTGCATAGAACACGGCCACGACGGACGCTTCCGTGGGCGTGAAGATGCCGAAGCGGATGCCGACCACGATGAGCACGATGAGCATCAGCGCGGGGATGGCCTTGAAGCTGGTGCTCCACATCTCGCGTGCCGAAGGGCGCGGCTCGGTGCTGCGGTAGTTGCGCTTCTTGCAGACCCACCAGTTGACGGCCGCCATGGCCAGCGCGATCAGAATACCGGGAATGAAACCGGCCATGAACAGTCCGCCCACGGACACATTCTCATCCTGCAGCGCATAGATGATCATGCTCACCGATGGCGGAATGATGGGGCCGACGATGGCGGTGCTGGCCGTCAGCGCGGCCGCATAGGGACGGCTGTAGCCGGCCTTGTCCATCATCTTGACCATCATGGAGCCGGGGCCGGCTGCATCGGCCAGGGCCGAGCCCGAGATGCCCGAGAACATGGTCAGCGACAGCACATTGGCATAGCCCAGGCCGCCGCGCAGATGGCCGACGAACTGGGCGGCAAAGCGCAGCAGCACGGCCGTGAGTGCACCGCCCGACATCAGCTCCGCGGCCAGGATGAAGAAGGGCACGGCCATCAGCGGAAAGCTGTCGATGCCCGTGAACATTTCCTTGAAGACGATCAGCTGTGGATAACGTCCACCGACAAAGACTGCAAGGGCTGCCGAGATGGCCAGCGCAAACGCCACCGGAAAGCCCAGCGTGAGCAGGGCGATGATGGCAACAAATAAAGTGATACCCATGATGTTTCAATCAATCAGAGATTCATGGCGCAGCGCATGAAACTGGCGCGTCCCAAGTGAGATACACCGAGGAAGGGCCTATGCCGGCCGCGCCGCCCCGCACCGAAGGTGTGTCTCCCTCCCGCGAAGCGAGAGAGGGGGAAGCAGCGAAGCTGCACAGGGGGTGTTTCATATCGACGCTGCGGCATCCGCATCCATTTCATCGGACTCGGCGAAGCTGCCTGCGGTGATGTAGCCGCGTGCGATGAACAGCAGATGGATCAGCATCAGCACAAAGCCCACAGGCATGGCGCCGTAGATATAGGAGATCGGAATGTCCGTGGCCGCCGTGGTCTGAAAGCGTGTGGCGTACACATACTGCGAGGAGGTCACGGTCATCACGACAAAGAAGACCGCGAGGATCAGCACGACAAAGCCGCGCATGGCCTGCGCCTTGCGGGTGCTCACGCTGCGGTGCAGATTGTCGATGGCCACATGGCCGCCAAAGCGCAGCACCAGGCCGGAGCCCAGAAAAGTGACCCAGATCATCATGTGGCGGGCCACTTCCTCGGCCCAGACGATGGAGTCGCCCGTGGTGTAGCGCAGCACCACGTTGGCAAAGACGATGCAGGCCATGGCCAGCAGCAGCAAAATCAGCAGCCAGCGATTGCCGGCCACGAGAATGCGTTCGATACGATCAAGCATAGGAGTGGGGGGGAGCAGAGGCAGCGGCGAAGCCTGCCGCAAGAGCCGGCTGCGTCACGGAGTTGAAGGCTGCGTCATCATCGGCGGGAATTGGCGCAAGTCCATTCGTGCTGACCGCAGCCGGGCAAGGACCTGCCTTGCCCGGGAGTGAGAAAGATGCATGGGACTGCCTCAGCGGAGGCCGTCCCATGGTGCCGGTGCTTACTTGACGGCGGTGATGGAGTCCAGCGTCTTCTGGCCGAACTTCTTGGCGTATTCCTTGTACGCGGGCTCCAGCGCGGTGCGGAAGGCGGCCTGATCGACCTTCTCCACGACCTTCATGCCGTTGGCCTTGGCTTCTTCAACGCCCTTCTTCTCCACGTTGTCCACAAAGGCGCGCGAGGCCAGTGCACCCTTCTTGGCGGCTTCCGTGAAGGCGGTCTTCTGGGCGGCGTTCAGCGAACCCCAGAACGAGGGCGACACGATCAGGGCCATGGGGGCGTAGACGTGGGAAGTCAGGGTCAGGTGCTTTTGCACTTGCCACAGCTTGGCGGACACCAGCACGGAGATGGGGTTCTCCTGGCCGTCGATCGTGCCTTGCTGCAGCGCACCGATGACTTCGGGCCAGGACATGGGAGTGGGCGAGGCACCCAGGGTGCGGAAGGCCGTGATGTGCACGGGGTTCTCGGTCACGCGGATCTTCAGGCCCTTGAGGTCAGCCACGCCATTGACGGCATGCTTGTTGTTGCTCAGATGGCGAAAGCCCTGCTCGCCCCAGGCCAGCGCGATCAGGCCGCGCTTCTGGAACTTGGCCAGCAGGTCCTGACCGAAGGCACCGTCCATCACGGCACGTGCGTGCTGGGTGTCGCGGAACAGGAAGGGGATATCCACCACGCCCACATCGGGCACGAAGTTGCTCAGGGCGCCGGTGGAGACGATGGCGGCTTCCACGGTGCCCAGCTGCAGGCCTTCGATCAGCTCACGCTCGCCACCCAGGGCGGAGGCGGGGAACTGCTTGAACTTGTAGGCACCGTTGGTGCCTTTTTCCACGCCTTCGGCCCAGGCGTTGGCAGCAGCGCCGTAATGGGAGTTGACGGCCAGCGCATAGCCGATCTTGACTTCCTTGCCCTGGGCAAATGCAGTGCCTGCGGTCAGGGCGGCTGTTGCTGCCACGGCCGTGGCGACAAAGGTGCGGCGAATCATGCGCATGGTGTTGGTCTCTCAGAAATGTTTTGAAATGAATCAAAAATTGTAGTGAGTGCCAACCGTGGGTTTTTACGCATCCGGGGGTCGTCTTGTACGGGTGGATGCATCGTGTTTGGCGATGGGTGGACGTCAAAAAAGGCCTCCGTGCCGGCAAGCACGGAGGCCTTTGAAAATGAGAGCTGCTTGCGCTTGTTCTCAAACGATTTCAGATCGTTTTGATGTTGAAATCATTAAGCAAAGAGCGGTTGCAGCTACTATTTTTGCTGAGCCAGCAGCTGATCGGCAAGCTGCACAAAGCCGTCGCCGCGCTCGGCCGTGGTCACATAGCGCGGCAGATGCCTGAGCTGGGGCACGAAACGCGCGATATTGGCCACGCCCACGCTGTGGGGCATGTGCTCGAACATCTGCTGGTCGTTGGTCGAGTCGCCGATATACACCCAGCGCGTCAGCGTGGCGTCCAGATTGATGTCGAACAGCTCGCGCGTGATCCAGCGTGCACCTTCGAGCTTGTTGTGCTCGCCGAACCAGCCGTTGATGTGGATGGAGCTGACGGTGGCATTCATGCCGGCCGCCTTCATGATGGCCACGCATTCATCGATCTGTGCCTGGGGCATGTTCGTGAATTCGCTGTGGTCCACGGCGATATCGCATTCACGGCCGGCCGAGTCCGTGGCGCGTTTGGCGCCGGGCACGGTGGCCTCGATCTGCTCGAGCACCTGCTGCATGCGGGCAAAGTTGCGGGCGCGCTCGTCGGCAGATTGCTGGTAGAGCTTGTCCAGGCCGCCCTGGGCATTGCGGCGCAGGGCCACGGCACCGTTCTCGGCCACGATGGCGTCCACGGGCCAGGCCGATGCGAACGGCACGCTCCAGCCCACGGGACGACCAGTGATGGGCACCACTTTCAGACCCGCATCCTTGAGGCGCGCAATGGCGGCCACCACATGCTCGGGCACCACGCCCTCGGTGGTCAGCGTGTCGTCGATATCGGTCAGCACGCCCAGCAGCTTGGCAGGTGTCTGCAGTTCAGACAAAGGGCGCAGAAATTCTTGGCTCACAACAAACTCTCTCGATGTTGATCCTCGCCTGAAGCCAGCGCGGTCCAACTCAGAGACATCGAGCAAGAGCCGCCTCGCAGCGAGGATGTCGTCCCCCTCCGGCGAAGCCAGAGAGGGGGAAGGCGCGAAGCGCCTCAGGGGGTGATCACGCTCAATTCGCCGAGCCCAGTGCCAGGCCCGCATGCTCGCGCAGCGGGTGGAAGTGGATCTTGGGGAAACGCTCCTGCGCCAGGCGCACGTCATAGGGGCTGGTGCACAGATAGGCCAGGGTGTCGGCCGCATCATGCGCCAGGCGCATGGGGTAGGCGTTCTCGAACTCGCGCAGCTCGGCGGGCGAGTCTGCCGTGATCCAGCGTGCCCCGGTGTACTGGCAGCCTTCCAGGCGGACGTCGCAGTCGTACTCGGTCTTGAGGCGGTGCTGCACCACTTCGAACTGCAGCTGACCCACGGCGCCCAGCAGCATGTTGCCGCCGACATCGGGCTTGAAGACCTGAATCGCGCCTTCCTCGCCCAGCTGCATCAGGCCTTGCTGCAGCTGCTTGGTGCGCAGCGGGTTCTTGAGCACCACGGTCATGAACATTTCGGGTGCGAAGAAGGGCAGGCCGGTGAACTGCAGATTGGGGCCGTCGGTGATGGAGTCGCCCAGCTGCACGCCGCCGTGAATCGTGAAGCCGATGATGTCGCCCGCATAGGCCTCGTCGACGGCCTCGCGGCGCTGCGACATGAAAGTCACCACGGACGTGGGACGCAATTCCTTGCCGGTGCGCTGCACCTTCATCTTCATGCCGGGGGTGTACTTGCCGGACGCCACGCGCACGAACGCAATGCGGTCGCGGTGGTTGCTGTCCATATTGGCCTGCACCTTGAACACCACGCCTGCGAAGGTCTTGTCTTCGGGGTTGATGGTGACTTCTTCGCGCTGGCGGTTCACTTCGGTGAAGGCAACGCGCGGGCCGGGCGGGGGCGACATGTCGACCACGGCGTCCAGCACTTCCATCACACCGAAGTTGTTCACACCGGAGCCGAAGAACACGGGGGTCAGCTTGCCTGCCAGGAAGGCCTCATGGTCCCATTCGGCCGAGGCGCCAACAGCCAGTTCCATGGATTCCAGGGCATCGTCGAAAGCCTTGCCAAAGCGCGCGCGCAGTTTGTCGCCTTCGCTCAGTGGAATGACTTCAAAGTCCTTGGGGCCGCGGTCGCTGCCGGGCGTGAACACCGTCATGCTCTGCGTGCGCAGATTGATGATGCCGCCGAAGCTCTTGCCCTGACCCACGGGCCAGGTGATGGGGCAACAGGGCATGCCCAGTTCGCGCTCGACTTCGTCCATGATGTCCAGCGGGTCGCGCACTTCCCGGTCGAACTTGTTGACGAAGGAGATGATGGGCGTGTTGCGCTGGCGGCAGACCTCGATCAGGCGGCGGGTCTGCGATTCCACGCCGTTGGCCGCGTCAATCACCATCAGCGCCGAGTCCACGGCCGTCAGCACGCGGTAGGTATCTTCCGAGAAGTCCTTGTGGCCGGGAGTGTCGAGCAGGTTGATCACATGGTCGCGGTAGCTCATCTGCATCACCGACGAGGCCACCGAGATGCCGCGCTGCTTTTCGATTTCCATCCAGTCGGAGGTGGCGTGGCGCGAGGCCTTGCGGCCCTTGACGGCGCCGGCAATCTGGATCGCGCCCGAGAACAGCAGCAGCTTTTCGGTCAGCGTGGTCTTACCCGCGTCCGGGTGGGAGATGATGGCGAACGTACGACGGCGCCGGGTTTCTGGGGCGTATGACACAGTATTGAGAGCTGTAAATACAGCCGGAGAACGCCGGCTGTGACAACAAAAGGTGCAGCGGTCCGTTTGCCGCACCAGGCCCGCACCCATGCAGGGCAGACCTGTGAATAAGTCTTGAGGGCGCTTATTTTAACGGCAGGGCCAATTCTTGGAGCCGCTGCGGAAATGCGGGCCGGTCGACGCCACTGCCCAAGGCCGCCGGCTGCGACAACTGGCAGATGCACAGCACAATAGAGGCCTTGTTTCCGGTCCTCATCTTTCTCTCATGAATAGCGCCCCGCAGGAGGTGAACACCTCCTTACCCAACCAGTCTCCTGCCACTGCTGCTCCGGTATGGATCAAGCGCGGCACTCCCGAGTACTGGCGGGTCAGCGTGGCGTTGTTCCTGGCGGGGTTTGCCACCTTCTCCCTGCTGTACTGCGTGCAGCCGCTGCTGCCGGAGCTGGTCCACAGCTTTTCCGTCAGTCCGGCCCAGAGCGCGCTGGCGCTGTCGGTCTCCACGGCCTGCCTGGCCGGATCCATCGTGCTGGCGGGGGCCTTGTCCGAGGGGCTGGGGCGGCGCAAGCTGATGTTCATCTCCATGGCACTGGCGGCGCTGTGCAATCTGCTGGCTTCATTCATGCCGCAATGGCATGCGCTGCTGGCCGCGCGGGCGCTGGAAGGCTTGTTGCTGGGCGGCGTTCCCGCCGTGGCCATGGCCTATCTTTCCGAGGAGATCGATCCGCCTGGTCTGGGCTTTGCCATGGGCCTGTATGTGGGCGGCACGGCGCTGGGCGGCATGCTGGGCCGGGTCGGCATGAGCGCCATGACCGAATTCTGGGGCTGGCGCCACGCCATGGCGGTGCTTTCGGTGCTCGATCTGCTGGCCGCCCTGGGTTTTGTCTGGTTGCTGCCCCATTCGCGCAACTTCATCAAGAAGACCGGGCTGGGCGCCAGATACCACCTGCAGGCCTGGGGCCGTCATCTGCGCCACCCGGGCTTGCCGCTGCTGTTCCTGATCGCCTTCGGCCTGATGGGTGTGTTTGTCAGCATCTACAACTATGCCGGCTTTCTGCTCAGCGCATCGCCTTATGGTCTGAGCCAGTTGCAGATCAGTCATATCTTCTACGCTTATCTGCTGGGCACGGCGGCGTCGCCGATTGCCGGGGGGCTGGCCGACAGGCTGGGTCGCGGGCCGGTGCTGGTCGCGGGCACTTTGCTGATGGCCTTGGGCGTGGTTCTGACCCTGCTACAGCCGCTGGCTGCCATCGTGACGGGCATGGTCCTGCTGACGGCCGGCTTCTTTGTCGCGCATTCGGTGGCCAGCGGCTGGGTGGGGCGGCTGGCCACGCAGTCCAAAGGCCATGCATCGTCGCTATACCTCTGGGGCTACTACATGGGCTCCAGCGTGCTGGGGGCCGGGGCGGGCTGGTTCTGGTCGCGCTGGGGCTGGACGGGCGTGGGCTCGGTGGCCCTGGCCGTGCTGGCGCTGGTCATCGTGCTGGCCCTGCGCGTGCAGTGGCTGGCCAAGGTCGCAGCCGCGAACCGGGCCGCGTCTTGATGCCGTCTTGATATCGGCAAGCCCAATCTCTACCCGTTCTTGACGGGCTAATTTCTACAGTTCCTCCATCGCAATCAAGCCGCGTGAACGGCTTGCGGGAGGAATGAAATGAGCATCACCTGGATCGAAGCCCTGGCCGCCCTGACGGCGCTGGGGCTGTTTGCCTATTTGGGCTATGCGCTGCTGCGCCCCGAGAAATTCTGAAGGGGGCGCCATGCAAGTGCTGCAAGACCTGATTTTTGTGAGTCTGACCGTGGTCTGCTTTGTCGGACTGCTGGGCTTTGTGCGCGCCCTGGCGCGCATCTGAAAGGGGTGGATCATGTGGCTACCCTGGATGGAATTCGCGGCCGTGCTGACGGCGGCGACCTTGCTGACGATTCCCATGGGCCAATGGCTGGCGCGCTGCTTTACCAGCGAGCACCATGGCTGGCTGGAGCGCCTGAGCTACCGTGCCATGGGCGTGAACCCGCAGGAGCGCATGGGCTGGCAGCGCTATGGCGCAGCCCTGGTGCTGAGCAATGCGCTGATGATGCTGCTGGGCTACGGGCTGCTTCGCCTGCAGGGCGCCCTGCCGCTGAATCCACTGGAGATTGCGGCGCAGGCGCCCGACCTGGCCTTCAACACCGCAGCCTCCTTCATCACCAACACCAACTGGCAGGCCTACTCGGGTGAGAACAGCCTGAGCAATGCAACGCAGATGGTGGTCATCACCTTTCTGATGTTTGCCGGTGCCACCACGGGTGTTGCTGCCGGAGCCGGCTTTGTGCGCGGCCTGGCGCGATCCAGTAGCAAGGATGTCGGCAACTTCTGGGTCGACTTCGTGCGCGTGTTCTGGCGCGTGCTGCTGCCGCTGTCCTTCATCATGGCCCTGGTCTATGTCTGGCAGGGCATTCCGCAGACCCTGCATGCCGAAGCCGTGGCGACGACGCTCGAAGGAGGCCGTCAGCAGCTGCTGATGGGGCCGGTGGCCAGCCTGGAAAGCATCAAGCATCTGGGCACCAACGGCGGCGGATTCTTTGCCATGAATGCGGCCCATCCCTTCGAGAACCCGACACCGCTGACCAATCTGCTGCACATCCTCTCGATGCTGCTGATTCCTGCGGGCATGACCTACGCCTTCGGCTCCATGCTGCTGCGTCGCAAGCAGGGCTGGGTGCTGTTTGCAGCCTGCATGGTGATGTTCGTCGGCTTTCTGAGCCTGGTGTTCGTGGCCGAGCAGAACGGCAGCCAGCTGCTGGCGCGCGCCGGAGCCGATCAGCAGTACAGCCTGACCCAGAGCGGCGGCAATATGGAAGGCAAGGAGCTGCGCTTCGGCATTGCCGACACGGCCTTGTTCGTGGCCACCACCACGGCAGCCACCACGGGCTCGGTCAATGCCATGCATGATTCGCTGACCCCGCTGGGCGGCATCACGCCGCTGGCCCAGATGATGCTCAACTGCGTCTTCGGCGGCGACGGCGTGGGGCTGATCAATCTGATTCAGTACGCCATCCTCACGGTGTTTCTGGCCGGCATGATGATCGGTCGCACGCCCGAATTCCTGGGCAAGAAGATCGAGGTGCGCGAGATCAAGCTGGTCATGCTCGCGGTGCTGGTGCCGCCGGCCTGCATTCTGGGATTCACGGCGCTGGCCGTGCTCTGGCCCGATGCCGCAGCCAGTCTCAACAACCGCGGCCCGCATGGCTTCTCGGAGATCCTCTACGCCTATGCATCGGCCACGGCCAACAACGGATCGGCCTTTGCCGGGCTGAACGCCAACACCCCGTTCTTCAACACCACCACGGGTCTGGCCATGCTGGCGGGGCGCTTTCTGACGCTGCTGCCCATGCTGGCCGTGGCCGGCAGCCTGGCGGCCAAGGCCACCGTGCCCGCAGGGCCGGGAACATTCCCCACGGCCACGCCACTGTTCATGGGCCTGCTGGTGTTCGTGGTGCTGGTGGTGGGCGGTCTCACCTTCCTGCCGGCGCTGGCCCTGGGTCCCGTGATCGAGCAGCTGCAAATGCTGGTGGGTCAGCTCTACGCCTGACGCCTTCTTCCAAGTGATGCCAATGGTCTGCAGTCCTTGTGCGGCTGCAGACCGGGGAGCAAACATGAAAACATCGACTCAAACTCTTTGCACCTCGGTGCAGCCCGGTCATGCAACAACGCAGCCCGAGGCGCAAGCCGCTTCCTGGCCCCGGCTGCTGGGCGCCAGCGTGCGTGCCGCCTTGCTGGTGATGGTGGTCTCGGGCATTGCCTATCCCCTGCTGACCACGGGCGTGGCACAGGCGCTGTTTCCCCATGCGGCCAATGGCAGCCTGATCGAGCGCGAGGGCCGGATCGTGGGCTCGGCCCTGATCGGCCAGCAGTTCACCGGGCCACAGTACTTCCACGGCCGCCCCAGCGCCACCATGGCGCCGGACCCGAACCAGGAGGGTGCAAGCCTTGCTGCTCCCTACAACGCAGGGCTTTCCGGTGCGAGCAACCAGGGGGCGACGCACAAGGACTTGTCCGAAGCCGTGGCGCAGCGTGTCGCCCGGTACCGCGCCGATAACGGCATGGCCGCAGATCTGGCGGTGCCGGTGGATGCGGTCACCGCCTCCGCCTCGGGTCTGGACCCGCATATCTCGCTGGCCAATGCCAGGCTGCAGCTGCCGCGCGTGGCACAGGCGCGCCAGCTGCCCGAGGCCAGGCTTGTGGAGCTGATGGACAGGGCCACCGAACCGCGCAGCCTGGGCCTGCTGGGCGAGCCGCGCGTGAACGTGCTGCAACTCAATCTGGCGCTGGATGCCTTGCAGCCCACCAACAGCGCTGCGAAGGAGTAAGCCATGAGCGCAAGAAAAATGACGGCAGGCCGCAGCCTGCTTGACGCCGCGCTGGTGAAGTCGGCGCTCTGGGATGCGCTGCGCAAGCTCTCGCCACGCACGCAGTGGGCCAACCCGGTGATGTTTGTGGTGTATCTGGGGGCGATCCTGAGCAGCCTCTTGTGGTGGCAGAGCCTGATGGAGCCGGGCAGCGAGAACAGCGGCTTTGTGCTGGCGATTGCGCTGTGGCTGTGGTTCACCGTGCTGTTTGCCAACTTTGCCGAGGCCCTGGCCGAGGGCCGCAGCCGCGCCCAGGCCGCCAGCCTGCGCGGCATGAAGCGCGATACCGTGGCCAAGCTGCTGCAGCAGCCGCATTTCGGCAGCTCCTGGATTCCCATGCGAGCCAGCGAGCTGCGCAAGGGGGTGGTCATCTTCGTCGAGGCCGGTGACACGATTGCACTCGACGGCACGGTGATCGAGGGCGTGGCGTCGGTGGACGAAAGCGCGATCACCGGCGAATCCGCTCCCGTGATCCGCGAGGCCGGGGGCGACTTCTCGTCGGTGACCGGCGGGACGCGCGTGCTGTCGGACTGGCTGGTGGTGGAGGTCACGGTCAACCCCGGCGAGTCGTTTCTGGATCGCATGATCTCCATGGTCGAGTCGGCCAAGCGCCAGAAGACTCCGAACGAGATGGCGCTGACGATCTTGCTCGTGGGTCTGACGCTGGTCTTTCTGCTGGTCATCGTCACGCTGTGGCCGTTCTCGGTCTTTGCGGTGACGCAGGCCGGTACGGGCTCGGTCGTCGGCATCGCCGTGCTGATTGCGCTGCTGGTCTGCCTGATTCCGACCACCATCGGCGGCCTGCTGTCGGCCATCGGCGTGGCCGGCATGAGCCGCATGATGCAGGCCAACGTCATCGCCACCTCGGGGCGGGCTGTGGAGGCTGCAGGCGATGTGGACGTGCTGCTGCTGGACAAGACCGGCACCATCACCCTGGGCAACCGTCAGGCCTGCGACTTTCTGCCGGCACCGGGAACGAGCGCCGCGCAGCTGGCCGAAGCGGCCCAGCTGTCATCGCTGGCCGATGAAACCCCCGAAGGCCGCAGTGTGGTGGCGCTGGCCAGGGAGCGCCATGGCCTGCCCGAGCGCAGCAGCGCCGATTTCCCGGGCGAGTTCGTGCCCTTCACCGCACAGACGCGCATGAGCGGGGTGGACCTGCAGAGCGCTCAAGGCCTGCGCAGCTTGCGCAAGGGCGCTGCCGATGCTGTGCGCCGGCATGTCGAGGCGCTGGGCGGCAGCTTCCCGGCCCAGGTGCAACTGGCCGTGGACCAGGTCTCGCGCAAGGGCAGCACGCCGCTGGTGGTGGCCGACGGCGCCAGGGTGCTGGGCGTGATCGAGCTCAAGGACATCGTCAAGCCCGGCATGCGCGAGCGCTTTGCCGAGCTGCGCCGCATGGGCATACAGACGGTGATGGTGACGGGCGACAACCCGCTGACGGCAGCCGCCATTGCCGCCGAGGCCGGCGTGGACGATTACCTGGCCGAAGCCAGGCCCGAGGACAAGCTGCAGCTGATCCGCTCGCACCAGGCGGCCGGCCGTCTGGTGGCCATGACGGGGGACGGCACCAACGATGCGCCGGCCCTGGCCCAGGCCGATGTGGCCGTGGCCATGAACAGTGGCACCCAGGCTGCCAAGGAAGCCGGCAACATGGTCGATCTCGACTCCAACCCCACCAAGCTGATCGAGGTGGTGGAAACCGGCAAGCAGATGCTTATGACGCGCGGGGCCTTGACCACCTTCAGCATTGCCAACGATGTGGCCAAGTATTTCGCCATCATTCCGGCCGCCTTCGTGGGCACTTATCCGCAACTGGCCTCGCTCAACGTGATGCAGCTGCACAGCGCGGATTCCGCCATCCTGAGCGCCGTGATCTTCAACGCGCTGATCATCATCGCCCTGGTGCCGCTGGCCTTGCGCGGCGTGCAGTACCGCGCCGTGGGCGCCGCCATATTGCTGCGCCGCAACCTGCTGATCTACGGCCTGGGCGGGCTGATCGTACCGTTCGTGGGCATCAAGCTCATCGACCTGCTGCTGACCGCGCTCCATCTGGTCTGAGTCGTTCGCCCTCTGGGGCTCCTCCGGGCTCCCAGGCTGCCGAGAAGCGTGCAGCCAGGGCCGCCCTGTCTCTTTCGCATTTCCTATGTCTCAATCTTCCGTGAAGAAATTTCTGGCCGTGGCAAGCGCCTTGCTGCTGATGGCTGCTTTCGGCGCCAACCCCGCCCGGGCCCAGACTCCTGCCGACGAGGCTGCAGAAAAGCCGCCCGTCACCGGTTCGCTCGGCCTGCTCAGCGACTATCGCTTTCGCGGCATTTCGCAAACCTGGCAGGGGGCGGCCGTGCAGGGCGGTGTGGAGCTGGCCCTGCCGCGTGGCTGGTATCTGGGCACTTCGCTGTCCAATGTCTCTACCCACAGTTACGGCCGGGGCCAGGGGCTGGAGCACGATATCTACGGCGGCTGGCGCGGCGATGTGGCGCCCGGCTGGCAGCTCGATGCCGGGCTGCTGCACTACCGATACCCCGGCGCGAGGCTGATGGCCGATGACGGCACTGCCAGGCGCTTTGACACCACCGAGCTCTACCTGGGCGCAGCGCATGGTGGCTTCAGCGCCAAGTGGTCTGTGGCGCTGACGCCTTATTTCGGCCTGGGAGAGAGCACGGCGGCTTCAGCCTTCGCGTCGGCGCTGCGCCCCTCGGGCAGCAGCCGAGGCAGCCAGTATCTGGATCTGAACTATCAGCATCCGCTGGCCGATATCGCCACCCTGGGGCTGCATGGCGGCTATACCTGGGTGCGCAATTACGGCGATGTTTCCTATGCCGACTGGCGGCTCTCGCTGTCCAGGAGCTGGGGCGCGTGGACGGCCTCGCTGGCCTATGTCGGCACTTCGGCCGATGCACGCTTCTACAGTGCAGCCAACGGCCTGGGCCAGTGGCGGGATCTGGGCCGCAGTGGCTGGTTGCTCGGACTGAGCGCCGGGTTCTGAGCGGGCTTGAGTGATACGCTGATCGTCCGATGCCTTCATCCACCACCTCCTCCACTGCGTCGCGCCCCGATCCCGACGCGCTGCTCGCCCAGTTGCAGGCCGACAGCCAGCGCGCCCATCGTGGCAAGCTGCGCATCTACTTCGGCTCCAACGCCGGGGTGGGCAAGACTTATGCCATGCTGGCGGCCGCGCAGCGCGAGCGCCAGGCTGGGCGCAGCGTGCTGGTCGGGTTGGTGGAAACTCACGGCCGTGCCGAGACCGAGCAGCAGCTGCATGACCTGGAGCTGCTGCCGCGGCGTCAGCTGGTCTACCAGGGCCGGCAACTGGACGAGTTCGATCTGGATGCCGCACTGGCGCGCCGCCCGGAAGTGCTGCTGCTCGACGAGCTGGCGCACAGCAATGTGAGCGGCTCACGCCATCCCAAGCGCTGGCAGGATGTGCAGGAGCTGCTGGAAGCGGGGATTGAGGTGTGGACCACGCTCAATGTTCAGCATCTGGAAAGCCTTAACGATGTGGTGGGCGGCATCGTGGGCATACAGGTCCACGAGACCGTGCCCGACCATCTGTTTGACGATGCCGACGAGGTCATCGTGGTCGACATTCCGCCCGAGGAGCTGCTCAAGCGCCTCAAGGCAGGCAAGGTCTATCCGCTGGAGCAGGCCGAGCGGGCCTCGCGCAATTTCTTTCGCCAGGGCAATTTGCTGGCGCTGCGCGAGCTGGCCTTGCGCCGTACGGCAGACCGGGTCGATGAGGACATGCGCGACTATCGCCGCGAGCGTGCCATCGGCGATGTCTGGCCGACGCGCGAGCGCCTGCTGGTGGGCGTGGGCGGGCGCGCCGGCGACGATGCCCTGGTGCGCCAGGTGGCACGCCTGGCGAGAAGGCTGGAGGCCGACTGGGTGGTGGTCTATGTGGACGCGCCCGAACGCCAGCATCGGCCCCGTGCGGCCCAGGAGGCCGTGCTCAAGACCTTGGCGCTGGCCGCACGCCTGGGTGCGGAAACGGCCACCATTCCCGGCGCCCATGTGGCCCAGGCCCTGGTGGACTTTGCGCGTGAGCGCAATGCCAGCCATCTGGTGCTGGCGCGCGCGCAACAGGCTCTGGGCCGCTGGCTGCGCTGGCGGTCCCCCAGCCTGTCCGAGCAGATTGCCGCACTCGATCCCGGGCTTGACGTGCTGCTGCTGTCCGTCAAGCAAAGCAAGCACGAGGGCCGCATCCGCTTGCCGCCAGAGCGCGAGCAGTCCGTCCCCTGGAAGGGCTATGCGGGCGTGACGCTGGCCTGTCTGGCGGCCACGGCCGTGGCGGAACTGCTGCTGCAGGTGTTCGATCCGGCCAATGTGGTCATGCTGTTCCTGCTGGTGGTGGTGCTGTCCGCCGTGCGCTGGGGGCGGGGTCCCGGCGCATGGGCGGCCCTGCTGTCGGTGCTGCTGTTCGACTTCTACTTTGTGCCGCCGCGCAACTCCTTCAGCGTCAACGATACCCAGTATCTGTTTACCTTCAGCCTGATGCTGGGCGTGGCCCTGGTCTGCGGCCAGCTCACGGCGCGGCTGCGCCATGAGGCGCGCGTGGCCGCAGAGCGCGAGAGGCGGGCCGGCGCGCTGGCCAGGCTGGCGCGCGACCTGTCGGGTGCGCTGACGCAGGAGCAGGTCACGCGCATTGCGCTGACCACCATGTCAGGCGTCTTCGACGCCCAGACCGGGCTGCTGGTGCCCGATGCCGACGAGCAGCTGCAGCTGGCGCAGGGCAGCGAGGGCACGATCGACACCAGCGTGGGCCGCTGGAGTATGGAGCATGGCCAGATGGCCGGCTACGGCACCGATACCCTGGCCGCTGCGCCGGCGCTGTATGTGCCGCTGATGGCGCCCGTGCGCTCGCGCGGCGTGCTGGTGCTGCAGCTGCGCGCGCCGCAGAAACTGCGGGTGCCGGAGGAGCGCCGTCTGCTCGATGCCTGTGCCAGCCAGATCGCGCTGGCGCTGGAGCGCGTGCATTTTGTGGAAGTGGCGCAGCAGACCCAGATCGCCATGGAGGGCGAGCGCATGCGCAACACCTTGCTCTCGGCCGTCTCGCACGATCTGCGCACGCCGCTGACGGGCATTCTGGGAGCCGCCCAGGCGGCCTTGCCGCATGCGCCCCAGGGGCCGGCGCATCACATGCTGCTGCAGATCCGCAATCAGGCTCAGGCGCTGCAGCAGCTGGTGGACAACCTGCTGGCCATGGCGCGGCTGCAGCAGGGCGGCGTGCAGCTCAAGCGGGAATGGCTGCCGGTGGACGAGCTGGTCGGCAGTGCGCTGGCGCAGATGCGCGAGCGACTGGCAGCTCATGTGCTGCAGACCTCGATGCCGGCCGGGCTGCCCTTGCTGCAGCTCGATGCCGTGCTCATGGAGCGGGTGCTGGTCAATCTGCTGGACAACGCCATCAAATACACGCCCGAGGGCACGACCATCACCGTGGCCGCGCGCGTGCTGGGCAGCGACTGCGTGCTGAGCGTGCAGGATGCCGGGCCGGGCCTGCCAGTGCATCTGTCGCCCGAGCAGCTGTTCGAACCCTTTACCCGCGGGCAGGCGGAGAGCGCCGTGTTCGGCATGGGGCTCGGCCTGGCACTGGCGCAGCGCATCGTGCAGGCCCATGGCGGCCGCTTGCAGGTGGCACAGGCTGAGCCGGGGCCGGGCACCGTCTTCAGCATCTCGCTGCCAGTGCCCGAGCAGCCGGCCATGGACGAATGAGCCGACAATCCCGTGCATCACATGCAAATCCGAACATGACAAGCGCCGCACCCCGCATCTTGCTGATTGAAGACGACGCCAGCATCCGCCGCTTTGTGCGCCTGGCACTGGAGGACGAAGGCTGGCAGGTGTTCGAGTCCGAAACTGCCAGGCGCGGCCTGATCGAGGCCGCCAGCCGCCAGCCCGATGCCGTGGTGCTGGATCTGGGCCTGCCCGATGCCGATGGCAAGAGCGTGATTGCCGAGCTGCGCAGCTGGAGCCAGCTGCCGATTCTGGTCCTGTCCGCGCGCGAGCGGGAAGAAGAGAAGGTGGCGGCGCTGGACGCTGGTGCCGATGACTATCTGACCAAACCCTTTGGCGTGCCCGAGCTGCTGGCCCGGTTGCGCGTGATGCTGCGCCGCCGCCAGCAGGCGTCAGCGGCAGACAAGCCCGGCAGCTGTGCGCGTTTCGGCACGGTGGTGGTGGATCTGGCGGCGCACGATGTCAAGCGCGACGGAGTGGCCGTGCACCTGACGCCCATAGAGTTCCGTCTGCTGGCGACCCTGATTGCCGGCCATGGAAAGGTGCTGACGCACCGCCAGCTGCTGCTGCAGGTCTGGGGGGCGGAGTATCTGGACCGCCCTCACTATCTGCGCGTGCACATGGCCAATCTGCGCCAGAAGATAGAGAACGATCCGGCCCAGCCCCGGCATCTGGTAACCGAGTTGCAAGTGGGTTATCGCTTGGTGGGACTGGAAGGCTGATTCCTTTATAATCGCCGTCCATCCGAGGAGCGTTGCAGCGTTCCCCAGCCAGCCATGAGCTGGTCTGCGCGGGGCGTGAGGCTCGGATTTCATCCCGCAACGACGCTCGCCCACGCTTTCTGTGCGGTGAGCCGGTTTATTCCCCCTCTGCTGCAGAACGTGGTTTTTCATTCAAGATTTGGAGAAAACCATGAACGCTGCCGTGCGCTTCAACCCCGCTGATTCGGCCATTACCGATATTTCCCTGGCTGCCTGGGGCCGCAAGGAAATCAGGATCGCCGAAACCGAAATGCCCGGTCTGATGGCCGTGCGCGAGGAGTTCGCCGCTGCCCAGCCCCTGAAGGGCGCGCGCATCACCGGCTCGCTGCACATGACCATCCAGACTGCCGTGCTGATCGAGACGCTGACGGCTCTGGGCGCGCAAGTGCGCTGGGCCTCGTGCAACATCTTCTCGACCCAGGACCACGCTGCTGCCGCCATCGCCGAAACCGGCGTGCCTGTCTACGCCATCAAGGGCGAGTCGCTGGAAGACTACTGGAACTACACGCACAACATCTTTGAATTCGGCGCCAAGGGCACCGAAGGCGAAGGCCCCAACATGATCCTGGATGACGGCGGCGACGCCACCATGCTCATGCACCTGGGCAAGCGCGCCGAGCAGGATCTGTCCGTGCTGGCCAACCCCGGTTCGGAAGAAGAGCGTATCGTCTTCGCCGCCATCAAGGCCAAGCTGGCCGTGGACTCCACCTGGTACAGCCGCAAGTCGGCCCAGATTCTGGGTGTGACCGAAGAGACCACCACCGGCGTGCACCGTCTGAACGAAATGTCCGCCAACGGCAGCCTGCTGTTCCGCGCCATCAACGTCAACGACTCGGTGACCAAGTCCAAGTTCGACAACCTGTATGGTTGCCGCGAATCTCTGGTGGACGGCATCAAGCGCGCCACCGACGTGATGATCGCCGGCAAGGTTGCCGTGGTCGCCGGTTACGGCGACGTGGGCAAGGGCTGCGCCCAGGCGCTGTCCGCTCTGCGTGCGCAAGTGTGGGTGACCGAGATCGACCCCATCAACGCCCTGCAGGCCGCCATGGAAGGCTACAAGGTCGTGACCATGGAATATGCCGCCGACAAGTGCGACATTTTCGTGACCACCACCGGCAACAAGGACATCATCCGCCACGAGCACATGGTCGCGATGAAGGATGAGGCCATCGTCTGCAACATCGGTCACTTCGACAACGAAATCGATGTCGCATCGATCGAGAAGTACGAGTGGGAAGAGATCAAGCCCCAGGTTGACCACATCACCTTCCCCGATGGCAAGAAGATCATTCTGCTGGCCAAGGGCCGTCTGGTGAATCTGGGTTGCGCCACCGGTCACCCCAGCTTTGTGATGTCCAACTCCTTCGCCAACCAGACCCTGGCGCAGATCGAGCTGTTCACCCGCCCCGACGCCTACGAGGTGGGCAAGGTCTATGTGCTGCCCAAGGTGCTGGACGAAAAGGTGGCTCGCCTGCACCTGAAGAAGGTGGGCGCACAGCTGACCGAGCTGACCGAAGCGCAAGCCGCCTATATCGGCGTGAAGAAGGAAGGCCCTTACAAGCCTGAAACGTATCGCTATTAACTCCCCCTGAGGCGCTTTGCGCCTTCCCCCTCTCTGGCTTCGCCGGAGGGGGACGACAGCCTCGCTGGGGCAGCCCTTGCTGCGCGGCGGCGCTTGCTCGCTGTTACTGGTGTGGATAGCGCCAGCATCGAGGTCGTCGTGGTTTTATTTGATAGCTGCTTGCGCACGTTATGTATTGATTTCAGATGGATATTTATCTGAAATCAAGCTGTATCAAGCGAAAGCAGCTATCTAAAAAGATTTCTTTGCCCGCTGCACCTTTGTGCAGCGCTTGGCACCGGTTTATTTCAAAGGAAGCGACGCTATGCGCGCAGATGTTTTTTTGGTTGAAGCAGGTCATGCTGCCACCCGTTCCCAGGCCCAGCGCCTGATCGCCTCGGGTGTGGAGTGGCGGCTGACGCCTCTGGCGCCCTGGAAGAAAGTGGCCAAGAACGGCGATGACATTCCTGCCGGTGCCGAGCTGCAGCTGCTGGACGCCGCCGAGGCCAAATACATCTCGCGCGGCGGGCTCAAGCTCGAGGGCGCGCTGGCCGCGACCGGCCTGAGCGTCAAGGGCTTGCGCTGTCTGGACGTGGGCCAGAGCACGGGCGGCTTCACCGATTGCCTGCTGCAGGCCGGTGCTGCCCAGGTCATCGGCCTCGACGTGGGCCACGGCCAGCTGCACGAGCGCCTGAAGAATGACGAGCGCGTGGTCTGCGTCGAGGGCTTCAATGCCCGCGCGCTGACGCCCGAGCTGCTGGAGAAGGCCTGCGACGAGGCGCTGTGCGAAGTCATCGAGGAAGAAGAGGACAACGACACCCAGCCCGTCGCTCCCTATGCCTGGATGCGCAACGGCGGTCAGGTCGATGAGGACTATGACGACAGCGACGATGCCAAGGAGCAGGATGTCGAGAGCTTCAAGGCCGAGCGCGCCGCCAAGGCCAAGGCCCGGGCCGAAGGTCTGGCTCCGGTGGAACTGCGCCGCAAGCCAGGTACCGAGAATATCGACATCACCCCGGCATTTGATTTTGTGACCGGCGATCTGTCCTTCATCTCGCTGACCCTGGTGCTGCCTGCCGTGGTGCAGCTGCTCAAGCCCCATGGCCAGTTGCTGATGCTGGTCAAGCCGCAGTTCGAGCTGCAGCCCGGCCAGATCGGCAAGGGCGGCATCGTGCGCGACACGGCCTTGTACGCCGAGGTCGAAAAGCGCATTCGCGACTGCCTCGGCGATCTGGGGCTGAGCGTCAAGCAGTGGCTGGACTCGCCCATTGAGGGCGGCGACGGCAATCACGAATTCTTCGTCTGGGCCCAGCAGGGCGCTGAAGTCAAGGCTCCGGCCCCCGTCGTTGCCGACGAAGCGGCTGCGGCCAGGCCGGCCGTCAAGGCGGCCGCCAAGCGCCCTTCGCGTGCCGACATCAAGGCCCAGCGCGCCAAGCAGGAGCTGTATGAAGACCCCGAGGTGGCCAGCTTCGGCCAGCCAGGCCCGGCACGCAGCAAGCAGAAAAAGCGAAACGAGCGTTGAGTAGAAAGCGCAAGCCGCGCTGAGCACAAGAGCGTGGCGGGTGCCGAGCCTTCGGAGCCCGCCCATGACCCAGGATTCAGAGACATAGACCGCCATGAGCTTTCCCGTCAGCTTCGAGTTTTTCCCTACCAAGACGCCCGAAGGCGCTGCCAAGCATGTGGGCGTGCGCCAGGCCCTGTATGCGCGCAAGCCCGAGTTCTGCTCCGTGACCTATGGCGCGGGCGGCTCCACCCAGGCCGGCACCTTCACCATGGTGCGCGACATCCAGAACGAGGGTGTGGGCGCGGCCTCGCACTTCTCCTGCATCGGCGCCACGCATGAAAAAGTGCGCGCCGAGCTGAACGAACTCAAGGCCATGGGCGTCAAGCGCATCGTCGCCTTGCGCGGTGACCTGCCCAGCGGCTACGGCCTGGGCGGCGAGTTCCAGTACGCCAGCGATCTGGTGGCTTTCGTGCGCCAGGAGTTCGGCGACTGGTTTCACATCGAAGTTGCCGCCTATCCCGAAACTCACCCTCAAGCAAAGTCCCCTCGCAGCGATCTGGACGCATTTGTTGCTAAAGTGCGCGCTGGTGCAGATTCCGCCATCACGCAATACTTCTACAATGCCGACGCATACATGCGCTTTGTCGATGAGGTGAGGGCTCTGGGGCTCGACGTGCCGGTCGTGCCAGGAATCATGCCGATTACCAGCTCTACACAGCTGATGCGCTTCTCGGATGCATGTGGTGCCGAGATTCCGCGCTGGATTCGTCTGCGTCTGCAGGCGTTCGGAGATGACACCGCTTCCATTCGTGCGTTCGGTCTGGATGTCGTGACTCATCTATGCGAGCAGTTGCGCAGCCAGGGTGCTCCCGGGTTGCACTTCTATACGATGAACCAGAGCGTCGCCACTCTGGAGATCTGCGACCGTCTGGGTCTGTAAGCCAAAAGCTTGCCGGCCGCAGGCGGCCGGTCTTGGGCGGCTCTCACTTGAGCTTTCAAGGAGATTGCGCCCGTGCAACCGAAATTTTGGCGCTTGCGTTGTTGTCAGTGGATAGGTCTTGCCGTCGTTACCGCGACCATGGCCGGTTGCGCTCCACTGCCGGAAAAGCCCGAGGAACAGGCCCCCGTCGCTCAGAGCCAACCCCGAAAAAAGGGCGCGCAGCCCACGGTCTCCGCCCCTCTGCTTCCCGACGCCTATGCGCGCAGCAACTATCGCGACAAAGGCCTGGGCGTCAAGGCCAACAAGCCTGCGGATGCCGACAAGGCAGACCTGCCCGAAGACAGCAACAAGTATGAGTTGAGCCCTCCTCGCGAAAGCGACCAGGCGGGCCTGGCCTCCTGGTATGGCGAGCAGTTCCATGGCCGCAAGACGGCCAGCGGCGAGCGCTTTGACAGCATGGACATGACGGCAGCGCACAAGACCCTGCCTTTCGGAACGCGTGTCTGCGTGCGCAGCTCCGTGACCGGCAAGAGCGTGGTGGTGCGTATCAATGACCGCGGCCCCTTCGCGCCCGGCCGCGTCATCGACCTGAGCAAGGCCGCAGCCCAGGAGCTGGGCATGCTGGGCCTGGGCATCAAGCCTGTGGAGCTGTGGCAGCTGGAGGCCGACGAAGACGAGTGCCCGGCCACGCTCAATGCGTCGAGCCGAAAGCGTCACCCTAGCGTGGCGCAGGGTGCTGCCGCCGCCAAGACGCGTGCGGCGTCCGCTAAGCAGCCCACGCGCAAGGTGTCACAGACCGCCAAGCGCAAGCGCTGATTTCCGGAAACGTGCCCTTGGGATAGGGCTGCATTCACGGCCTTTGCGGCCGCAATCAGCCGCCCGACTCCAGCGTGAATCCTGCATTGCTGTCCTGGCCCAGCAGCTTGACCAGCTGCGGCATGGCGGGCTTGAGCTGCTCCTTGAGATTGAAGGGCGGGTTGATCAGGAACATGCCGCTGGCGGGCAGGCCGCCGCGCTCGGAGGTCTTGTTGCTCTTGACCGTGAGCGTGGCATGCAGCCAGCTCTTGCCCGCCTTGGTGGCCATGGTCTTGAGGCGCTTGGGCAGATCATGGGCCTCGGGGCGCGGGATGATGGGGTACCAGACGGCGTAAGTGCCGGTGGAAAAGCGCTTGAGGCCGTCCGCCACCATATCCAGCACGCGGCCGTAGTCGGTCTTCAATTCGTAGCTCGGATCGCAGAGCAGCAATGCGCGGCGCGAGGGCGGAGGCAGGAATTTCTTCACGCCTTCGAAGCCATCCTCGTGCAGGATGGCGACCTGGCGCCGGACTTCCAGCTGGGCCATGTTGCCGGTCAGCGAGCGCATGTCCGTGGGGTGCAGCTCGAAGGCCTTGAGGCGGTCATGGCCGCGCAGCAGCGCCTGGGAGATGAAGGGCGAGCCGGGGTAGTTGCGGATGGCATTGCCCTGGTTGAAGCGGCGCACCATCTGCAGATAGTCCTGCAGCACCGGAGCCAGCTCGGCCTCCTTGGCGGCAGCCAGGCGCAGCACGCCTTCTTCGGCCTCGCCACTCTTGCTGGCGTAGTCGCCGTCCAGGCGGTACAGGCCGGCTCCGCCGTGGGTGTCGAGCACCGTCAGCGCAGCCTCTTTTTGCGTGAGGTATTGCACGGTGGCAATCAGAACGGTGTGCTTGAGCACATCAGCGTGATTGCCTGCATGAAAGGCGTGGCGGTAACTGAACATAGAGATGGATGGTAACCAGCAGGGCAAGAGGGGAACAGCACTTTTTACCCTGTGGTCTTTAAAGGCTGTCGGCGCCTGGGTGCAGAGGGAGAAACAGGCGCTAGGGGCTGTTTCACAACAGGCTGCTGCACGAAAACACGCAGATTCTGGCGTTTTTGTATAATGGCGGGCTTCGCAGCGATTTTATGGTTCCCGCGGCGAAGGCTTGGGCCAAGTTTAAATTGGTCCGAGTAACCCCGCCTAAGAGGCTTCCTTTAAAAGACCTGTCTTTTTCAAGAAGAAGCACCGACCGCGGAAAAGGGACCGCCAAACCCTCTTGAAAGAGAAAACTCATGTCTACATTCAGCGCAAAGCCCGCTGAGGTGCAACACGAGTGGTTTGTGATTGACGCCACCGATAAGGTGCTCGGACGTGTCGCCAGCGAAGTGGCACTCCGTCTGCGCGGCAAGCACAAGGCCATTTACACACCTCACGTTGACACCGGTGACTACATCGTCATCATCAACGCCTCCAAGCTCAAGGTCACTGGTACCAAGAACCTGGACAAGGTGTACTACCGTCACTCCGGTTTCCCCGGTGGCATCACTGCTACCAACTTCCGCGACCTGCAAGCCAAGTTCCCTGGCCGTGCTCTCGAGAAGGCCGTCAAGGGCATGCTGCCCAAGGGTCCTCTGGGCTACGCCATGATCAAGAAGCTGAAGGTTTACGGCGGTGCTGAGCACCCCCATACCGCACAGCAGCCTAAGGCTCTGGAAATCTAAGGAGACCTAGATGATTGGTGATTGGAACAATGGCACAGGCCGTCGCAAGTCCAGCGTCGCTCGCGTGTTTCTGAAGAAGGGCTCCGGCAAGATTACTGTGAATGGCAAGGACATTCAGCAGTACTTCGGTCGCGAAACCTCCATCATGATCGCAAAGCAACCCCTGGTTCTGACTGAGAACCTGGAGACTTTCGACATTCAAGTGAACGTCCATGGCGGCGGCGAATCCGGTCAAGCCGGTGCAACCCGTCACGGCATCACTCGTGCCCTGATCGACTATGACGCAGCTCTGAAGCCTGCACTGAGCCAAGCCGGCTTCGTGACTCGCGACGCTCGTGAAGTCGAACGTAAGAAGGTCGGTCTGCACTCCGCACGCCGCGCCAAGCAGTTCTCGAAGCGTTAATCCGTTTCCCCTGCAGGAAAGACTCTTCGGAGTCTTTTCAAGAAAAGCCGCCTCGAATGCAAATTCCTGGCGGTTTTTTCATGGGCGGCCGCAGCCTTGTCCAGCGCTTGCGCAAAGCCCCCACTTGCACTGGCGACAAAGAGATACGGCCGGTATTCCCGAGCCCCTTGCTGTACCATTTCAGGCAATCAAGAAACTACGGAGTAATGCCATGAGCGCCGTTGCTGAAACCACGACCACCGAAATGCCTTCCCCCATCGTCTTCACCGACAGCGCTGCTGCCAAGGTGGCCGATCTGATTGCCGAAGAAGGCAATCCCGATCTGAAGCTGCGCGTTTTTGTGCAAGGTGGTGGCTGCTCCGGTTTCCAGTACGGTTTCACCTTCGACGAGATCACCAACGACGACGACACCACCATGACCAAGAACGGTGTCTCGCTGCTGATCGACTCCATGAGCTATCAGTATCTGGTGGGCGCCGAGATCGACTACAAGGAAGATCTGCAGGGTGCCCAGTTCGTGATCAAGAACCCCAACGCCTCGACCACCTGCGGTTGCGGCTCCAGCTTCTCGGTCTGAGTCGAATGATTGTCTGCGCGCCGGCCGCTCTGGTCTGGCGTTCGCATATTGCTTAAGCCGCTGCGAGTCAGCGGCTTTTTTATTGCCGCCTTGTTCCGGAGCTGCCCATGGGTGAGATGCCCGTCACGCACCATAGTGCCCCCCACAAAGAAAGACTGCTGTGGCTGGTGGCCATAGGCTTTTTCATGCAGTCGCTGGACGCGACCATTCTCAACACGGCGTTGCCGGCCATGGCGACCGAGCTGGGCGAGAGCCCGATGAAGATGCAGTCCGTCATCGTGGCCTATGCGCTGACCACGGCCATGCTGATTCCGGCCACGGGCTGGGTGGCCGACCGCTTTGGCACGCGGCGCGTCTATGGCTGGGCGATAGGCCTGTTTGTGCTGGGTTCGGTGCTGTGCGCGCTCTCGCCCAGCCTGCCGTTTCTGATCGCGGCACGCGTGGTGCAGGGCGTGGGTGGCGCCATGATGCTGCCCGTGGGGCGGCTGGCCGTGCTGCGCACCTATCCGCGTGGCGAGTTCATTCGCGCCATGAGCTTCATCGCCATTCCCGGCCAGGTCGGGCCGTTGCTGGGGCCGACCCTGGGCGGCTGGATGGTGGAGTACGCCAGCTGGCACTGGATCTTCTGGATCAATGTGCCGGTGGGCCTTATCGGACTGTGGGCCACCTGGCGCTGGTTCCCGCGCAGCGCGCCCGTTGCCGTGCACCGCTTTGACGGTACGGGCTACGCCATGCTGGCCTTTGGCATGGTGGCGATTTCCATCGCGCTGGACGGCCTGTCCGGCATGGGGCTGGGCATGGCGCTGGTGGTGGTGCTCATGGTGTTCGGTCTGGCCAGCCTGGCCAGCTACTGGATGCATGCGCTGCGCGTGGATGAGCCGCTGTTTGCGCCGGGCCTGTTCAAGGTGCGCTCGCTGCGCGTGGGCCTGCTGGGCAATCTGTTCACCCGTTTCGGCAGCGGCGCTGCGCCGTTCCTGATCCCGCTGATGCTGCAGGTCGGCCTCAAGATGTCGCCCATGAACGCGGGTCTGATGATGCTGGCCACGGTCACCGGCAGCATGCTGGTCAAGCGCATCGCGGTGCGCACGGTGCAGCGCTATGGCTACAAGCGCGTGCTGCAGGTCAACTCGGTGATGCTGGCCCTCATGCTGGCCTCGTTCGGGCTGGTGGTGCCGGGCACGCCGGTCTGGCTGCTGCTGGTACAGCTGTTCATCTTCGGCGGCTTCAACTCCATGCAGTTCTCGGCCATGAATTCGGTCACGCTCAAGGATATGGAGGGCGAGTCGGCCAGCAGCGGCAACAGCCTGCTGTCCATGGTGCAGATGCTGGCCATGAGCATGGGTGTGGCCCTGGCCGGAGCCTTGCTGACGGGCTTCAGCGATATGTGGCCGGCGCACAGCGACGAGCGCATGCAGGCCATTCGCGCCACCTTTGTGACGGTGGCCTTGATGACGCTGGCGGCCACGCTGGTGTTCAGCCAGCTCGATGCCGACGAGCCCGTGCGCCCCGCGCCTGATGGCGGCGATGCCTGAAAATTTGATAGCTTCTAGCGCTGGTCAGTAAACGATTTCAGATTGTTTTTAATGTGAAATCTTTTATTGAAAAGCGCTATTAGCTATTGATAAGGGAGCGTGACTTGGCTCCCGCTTCCTGGGACTTACCCGTAGGAAACCGGGTTTTGTACGGGTTCACCCTTGATTTTGGTCATGGATATATGACGCACTACATAGCCCCTATGAGCGCGTCCATATGAGAAGCTGCCCCTGCAGGCGTAGCCTTCGATCTTGACGAATGCTGCGTTTGGAATGCATCTTGCATGCAGGCATTCAATCTCACCCTGTCCCACGATCATGAGCACCAGTCAGAACTCTCAACCGATACGCTTCTTCCACCGTGGCGAGGTGGTGGAAGTGCAAGGCCCGCACCCCACACGCTCCGTGCTGCAATGGCTGCGCGAGGATGCCCATTGCACGGGCACCAAGGAAGGCTGCAACGAAGGCGATTGCGGTGCCTGCACGGTAGTCATCGGCGAGCTGGCCGAAGCCGGCGATACCGAGGCCGTCAACGGCCTGCGCCTGCAGACCGTCAATGCCTGCATTCAGTTTCTACCCAGCCTGCATGGCAAGGCCTTGTTCACGGTGGAAGACCTCAAGAGCCAGTGCGCGGGCAAGTCTGCCTGCGCCGGCAAGCCTGCAGGCCCGCAAAGCCTGCATCCGGTACAGCAGGCGATGGTGGAGTGCCATGGTTCGCAATGCGGCTTCTGCACGCCCGGCATCGTGATGACGCTGTGGTCGGCCTATGAGCACCACCAGCAGCAGGGCAGCGAGCCCACGCGCCAGCAACTGGCCGACGAACTCTCGGGCAATCTGTGCCGCTGCACGGGCTATCGCCCGATTCTCGATGCCGGTCAGCGCATGTTCGACCTGCCTGCGGTACGACTGGATACGGCGCCCGTGGTGGCTGCGCTGCAAGGCCTGCAGGCCGAGGCCGGCGACGCGGGTCTGAACTATGCGGCCCCCCAGGGCCTGCGCACCGACTTCTTCCACGCTCCGCGCACGCTGGCAGAGCTGGCCAGCCTGTGCGAGGCCAAGCCCAAGGCACGCATCGTGGCTGGCTCCACCGATGTGGGGCTCTGGGTCAACAAGCAGTTCCGCGATCTGGGCGACATGATTTATGTTGGCGATGTGGCCGAGATGAAGCGCATCGAAGTGCGGCCCGATGCTGAAGGCGGCGAGCTGTATATCGGCGCCGGGGCTTCGCTGGAGTCCGCCTGGAGCGCGCTGGTACAGCGCTGGCCCAGCCTGACCGATGTCTGGCTGCGCTTTGCCTCCACGCCCATCCGCCATGCGGGGACCATGGGCGGCAATGTGGCCAACGGCTCGCCGATCGGCGATTCGCCGCCGGTGCTGATGGCGCTGGATGCCCAGATCGAGCTGCGCAAGGGCGAGCGCGTGCGCCGCATGCCGCTGACGGATTTCTATCTGGACTACATGAAGAACCAGCTGGAGGCGGGCGAGTTCGTGCAGGCCCTGGCGGTGCCGCTGGCGGCCATGCAGCGCCAGGTGCGCGGCTACAAGATCAGCAAGCGCTTCGATTGCGATATCTCTGCGCTGTGCGCCGGCTTTGCCATCGAGCTCGATGGCGAGATCGTGCAATCCATCCGACTGGCATTCGGCGGCATGGCGGCCACGGTCAGAAGAGCGGCGGCGGCCGAAGCGGCCCTGCTCGGCAAGCCCTGGAGCCCGGAGAGCGTGAAGGCCGCGCAGGCCGCGCTGGCCCAGGATTTCAAGCCCATGAGCGATATGCGCGCCAGCGCCGATTACCGCCTCAAGGTGGCGCAGAACCTGATCCAGCGTCTGTGGCTGGAAACGCGCGCCGATCAGCCGCAAAGTACCGAGGCGACCAGTGTCTGGAGCGTGATGCCCCATGTTGTTCCTGCCACCGTGGAGCAAGGAGTCTGAAATGAACCACCCCCATGAACTGACGAATGAACTGGTGGCAGAAGCCTTTGCCGACTACCGCAAGAACCAGGCCTATCGCATCGACGAAGTGACCGAGGCCAAGGCCCATGACCAGGGCGCCCGCGTGGGCGTCAGCCGCAAGCACGAGTCCGCACACCTGCATGTGGCCGGCGAGGCCGCCTATATCGACGACCTGCCCGAGCTCGAAGGCACGCTGCACTGCGCGCTGGGGCTCTCGCCCGTGGCCCACGGCCGTCTGACGGCGCTGGCGCTGGAGGCCGTGCGCGCCATGCCCGAAGTGGTGGAGGTGATCACGGCAGCCGATATTCCCGGCGTCAACGACTGCGGCTCCATCATTCATGACGACCCCATCCTCTGCGACGGCGAGATCCGCTACGTGGGCCAGCCCCTGTTCGCCGTGATTGCCCGCTCGCGCGATGCGGCAAGGCGCGCCGCGGCCCTGGCCAAGGCAGCTGCCACCATTAGCGAGCTGCCGCCCGTGCTGACGCCGCGCCAGGCCCATGAGCTGGGACAGTACGTGATGCCGCCCATGCACCTGGAGCGCAGCACGCGCGAAGGCGGTGCGCGCGCCGCCATGGATGCCGCGCCGCACCGTCTCAAGGGCTCTTTCGATGTGGGCGGGCAGGAGCAGTTCTATCTGGAAGGGCAGATCAGCTACGCCACGCCCAAGGAAGACGGAGCCGTGCATATTCACTGCTCCACCCAGCATCCCAGCGAAATGCAGCACCTGGTGGCGCATGCTCTGGGCGTGGCTTCGCACAGCGTGCATGTGGAATGCCGGCGCATGGGCGGCGGCTTCGGCGGCAAGGAGTCGCAGTCGGCGCTGTTCGCCTGCGTGGCGGCCGTGGCGGCGACCCGGCTGCAAAAGCCGGTCAAGCTGCGTCTGGACCGCGACGACGACTTCATGATCACCGGTCGCCGTCACTGCTTCTGGTATGAGTACGAAGTGGGCTATGACGATGAAGGCCGCGTGCTGGGCGCCGAGATCTCCATGGTCTCGCGCTCCGGTCACTCTGCCGATCTGTCGGCGCCCGTGATGACGCGAGCGCTTTGCCATTTCGACAATACCTACTGGCTGCCCGATGTGCTCATGCATGGTTATATGGGCAAGACCAACACCCAGAGCAATACGGCTTTCCGTGGCTTTGGCGGACCTCAGGGCGCGATTGCCATCGAGAACATTCTGGATACGGTAGCCCGCAGCCTGGGGCGCGATCCGCTCGATGTGCGGCGCGTCAACTTCTACGGCAAGGGCGAGCGCAACATCACGCCCTATGAGCAGGTCGTGACCGATAACGTGATTCACGAGCTGGTGGCCGAGCTGGAGGAGTCCAGCGACTACCGTGCGCGCCGTGCGGCCGTGAATGCCTTCAACGCCGGCAGTGCCGTGCTCAAGCGCGGCCTGGCGCTGACACCGCTGAAGTTCGGCATCTCCTTCAATGTGGCCCACTTCAACCAGGCCGGTGCACTGGTCCATATCTATACCGACGGCTCGATTCTCGTGAACCATGGCGGTACCGAAATGGGCCAGGGCCTGAACACCAAGGTGGCGCAGGTGGTGGCGCATGAGCTGGGCGTGGCCTTCGAGAATGTGCGCGTGACGGCCACCGATACCAGCAAGGTGGCCAACACCTCGGCCACTGCGGCCTCGACGGGGGCCGACCTCAACGGCAAGGCCGCACAGGATGCCGCACACCAGCTGCGCGAGCGTCTGGCCGAATGCGCCGCACGCCTGCATGGCGGCGACGCCGGGGATGTGCGTTTTGCCAACAATGCGGTGCAGGTCAACGGCCAGAATGTGCCGTTTGCCGAGTTGGTGCGCGCAGCCTATCTGCAGCGTGTGCAGCTGTGGTCGGATGGCTTCTATGCGACGCCCGGGCTGCACTGGGACGGCAAGCGCATGAAGGGCCACCCCTTCTTCTACTTTGCCTATGGCGCTGCCGTCAGCGAAGTGGTCATCGATACCTTGACGGGCGAATGGAAGCTGCTGCGCGCCGATGTGCTGCATGACGTGGGCCGCTCGCTGAACCCGGCCGTCGATGTGGGCCAGGTGGAGGGCGCCTTTATCCAGGGCATGGGCTGGCTGACCACCGAGGAGCTGGTCTGGCATCCGCAAACCGGAAAGCTCACGACCCATGCGCCCAGTACCTACAAGATTCCCACGGCCAATGACTGCCCGCCGGTCTTCAATGTGCGCCTGTTCGAGGGCGACAACTATGAAGACTCCATCCACCGCAGCAAGGCCGTGGGCGAGCCGCCGCTGCTGCTGCCGTTCTCGGTGTTCTTCGCGATTCGCGATGCGGTGTCCGCCGCCGGCGAGCACCGGGCGAATCCGCCTCTGCAGGCACCGGCCACGTCAGAGGCCATCCTGAGAGCAGTGGAAGCCGTTCAAGGGCACACTGGCTAGTTTTTCCTCACAGGTGTTGTCGCCTTGCGGGGCGGCAGCCATTTGAGTCATGGCTGTTTGCCGCGGGGCAAGGCCATGTGCTGCGCCGTCCATTTGGCGGCGCAGGACCGGGCGCGTTCCTCGCGTTGCGCCTCGCATGCAAAACAACACGGAGACTATGCAATGAACTGGACAGAGCGGATATTCAAACTCAGGGAGCACAACACCAATGTGCGCACGGAACTGGTCGCAGGGCTGACGACCTTTCTTTCAATGGCCTACATCATGTTCGTCAACCCCTCCATTCTGGGGGATGCGGGCATGCCCAAGGGCTCGGTCTTTGTCGCCACCTGCCTGATCGCAGCGCTGGGGTCGACCATCATGGCGCTGTATGCCAACTACCCGATTGCGCTGGCGCCGGGCATGGGGCTGAACGCCTATTTCGCCTATGTGGTGGTGCTCAAGATGGGCTATACATGGGAGGCTGCCCTGGGGGCAGTGTTCGTCTCGGGATGTCTGTTCCTGATCTGTACGATGCTGGGCCTGCGTGAGCTCATCATCAAGGGCATACCGCAGTCCATACGTGTGTCCATCACCGTCGGGCTGGGACTGTTCCTGGCGCTGATCGCACTCAAGACCGCCGGTGTGGTTGCTGCCGACCAGAACACCTATGTGACGCTGGGCGATCTGCACAAGCCTGAGGTCATCATGGCACTGCTGGGCTTTTTGCTGATCGTGGTGCTGGACCGTCTCAAGGTGCCGGGCGCCTTGCTGATCGGCATTCTGGCCGTGACCGTGGCCTCGTTCTTCTTCGGCGGCAACACCTTCCACGGCATCTTCTCGGCGCCTCCCTCCATCGAGCCCACCTTCATGAAGCTCGACATCAAGACGGCGCTGACCACGGGCTTCCTCAACGTGGTGCTGGTGTTCTTCCTGGTGGAGCTGTTTGACGCCACCGGCACGCTGATGGGCGTGGCGCGCCGCGCCGGCCTGCTGGTGCCTGAGCGCATGGGGCGTTTCAACCGCTCGCTGCTGGCCGATTCGGGTGCGATTTTCGTGGGCTCCATCCTGGGTACTTCCAGCACCACCGCCTATGTGGAGAGCGCTGCCGGTGTGCAGGCTGGCGGTCGTACGGGCCTGACGGCTCTCACGGTTGCCATGCTCTTCCTGGCCTGTCTGTTCATCGCGCCGCTGGCCGGTGTCGTGCCCGGCTATGCCACCGCACCTGCGCTGCTGTTCGTGGCCTGCCTGATGCTGCGTGACCTGACGGAAGTGCAGTGGGATGAAACCACCGAAGCCATACCGGCAGTCGTCACCGCGTTGATGATGCCTTTCACCTACTCCATCGCCAACGGCCTGGCCTTCGGCTTCATCACCTATGCCGTGCTCAAGCTGTTCACGGGCAAGGTCAAGGAGGTGCACTGGATCATGTGGGTGATTGCTGCCCTGTTCCTGTTCAAGTTCATCTACGTCGGCGGCCACTGAGTCTTCAGACGCTGATCGAACCCGGCATGGCTCGAAGGAGACAGCCGGACAGGACATCCAAGATGCGAAAAGCAGTCCGGCTACTGGTGGGTCGGGCTGCTTTTTGCATTGCGCGCGTCAGGCCAGCCGATGGCTTGGGCCTTGATGGGCAGACGCCCGGATGGTCAGTCATTTCCCCGGGCCTCAACAACATTGATTTCATGAGCATATTGCCGAATCAAAGCTTGTTGTGCGTTCGTGTGCCTGGCCTCGATGGGCGTCTGCCGCCTTAAGTGCCTGACAGCAAAGCGAAATCCATGTGCGTCCGCCGGACCGGCAGCGGCGCTTGGATGAGTTGGTTGTTTCCAAATTTGAAATCTATATTTTTGAATCGATCGACGGCTCCCTAGCATCTGCCCCATTGCATACATGGGAGAAGAAAGTGGACAAGCGTCGATTTCTGCTGGCCGGGCCTTCATGGCTGGCAATGGCGGCAGCCGGCATCAGCGGTGCTGCGCATGCTGCGGTGGACGCCAAGACCAGGCTGGTCGTCGCTGACCAGAGCGAGTTGATTCGCCATCTGCTGGATGCAAGCGGCGAACGCAAGAAGACCGGCTTTCAGCTGGAGCTGCCCAATTTTGCCGGCGGTCCGGCCATCTTCGAGGCCATCCGCGCCGGAGCGCTGGACATGGCCTATGTGGGAGACACGCCTCCCATCCAGGCGCGCGCAGCAGGCGTGAACCTGCCCATCATCGCAACCTTCACCCGAGCCAGAGCGGAATATCGTTTGCTGCAACATGCCGGCGCCGGGGTGGAGCGCCTGGGCGATCTGCGTGGCAAGCGCGTGAGCTATGTCGAAGGCTCGGGTCGCCAGGTTTTTCTGATCGAGGCCCTGAACCGGGCGGGCCTGACGCTCAAGGATGTCACGCTGGTGCATCTGCGCGTGGCCGAACTCAACGATGCCCTGCGCGCCCGGGCCGTGGATGTCGCCACCATTGCCGAGCCGCATGTCACGCGGCTGTCCAGGCAGATCGGTGCGCGTGTGGTGCCTGATCCCCTGGAGCGTCAGCTGCTGCCTTCCACCTCTTATATCTATGCCCGTCCGGAGGTGCTGGCCGATCCGCAGAAGGCCGAGGCCATCCGCGAATTCCTGGCCTCCTTCGTGCGCGCGGGGCGCTGGAGCAATACCCATCGCAAGGAATGGGAGCAGCACTACCTGCGCAATTTCCAGCGCCTCGATGCCGAGAGCGCTGCGGCCATACAGGCGGCGCAGGCTCCGCTCGAGTTCCAGACCGCCGCACAGGCCCAGCCTCATCATCAGAAGCTCATCGACATACTGCACAGCGCCGGCAGTCTGCCCCGGCGCCTGGATGCCAGGGACTCCTTTGTGGCGAGCTATGACGGCGTGATCGTCGCCAATCGCTGAGGAGCTGCCTTGATGACTCCGATTCCTCTGGAAGCGCGCGTGGCCGGCTGGCAGTCTCAGACCGGAGCGCCGCTTGCCGCGCCAGACCGCAAAGCCCCGGCACTGGTGCCGGCCCGCCTGTCGCCGGGCATGCTGCTGGCCGGGCCGGCCCTGCTGCTGCTGGTATGGGAGGCCGCATCGCGGCTGGGCTATCTCTCGCCCGAGACGCTGACGGCACCGTCGCAGGCATTGCGCACAGGCTATGAAATGGCCCTTGATGGAAGCCTGCTGCCGCATCTGCTGGCTTCGGCCGGGCGAGCCTATACAGGGCTCTTTCTGGGCATTGTGGTGGGCGTGCTGCTGGCGCTGGCCGCCGGACTGAGCCGCACCGGCGAGGCCCTGATCGATGGCCTGGTGCAGATCAAGCGGGCCGTTCCCACGCTGGCGCTGATTCCTCTCGCCATCATCTGGCTGGGCATAGGCGAGGCGATGAAGGTCTTCCTTATCTTCACCGCCGTGCTGATTCCCATCTATATCAACACCCATGCAGCGCTGCGCAGCATAGACATCGGTCATGTGGAGCTGGCGCAGACGCTGGGACTGTCGCGTGCCGAGTTCATTCGCAAGGTGGCCCTGCCGGGCGCCTTGCCGGGCTTTTTTGTCGGCCTGCGCATGGCGGTCTCGCTGTGCTGGACGGCGCTGGTGGTGCTGGAGCTGATCAACACGCAGACCGGCATCGGTTACTTGATGAACCGTGCGCGCGACTGGGGGCAGACCGATGTGATCGTGGTGGGCATTCTGATCTACGCGTTGCTGGGTCTGCTCTCCGACGCCGCGGTGCGTCGCCTGGAGGCACATGTGCTGTCCTACCGGAGGTCGCTGGGATCATGAACCGTCCATCATTGGCAGGTGCCGTGCACCTGCATGGCTTCAGCCGCAGCTTTCATGGCAAGCAGGTGCTCGACGATCTCGAGCTTGATATTGCGCCGGGGCAGTTCGTGGCGCTGCTGGGAGAGTCGGGCTCCGGCAAGACCACGCTGTTGCGCGCATTGGCCGGTCTGGATGCCGAGGCTCGGAGTTCGGGGATGGCGGTTGCACATGGCAATGTGTCCGTGCTGTTCCAGGACTCGCGCCTGCTGCCCTGGCTGATGGTGCTGGACAACCTGACGCTGGGTCTGGACGCGCAGGCTGCCCGGCCTGCCGCGGTGCAATTGCTGCGCGAGGTGGGGCTGGCAGACAAGGCTGCGGCCTGGCCCGCCAGCTTGTCGGGCGGGCAAAAGCAGCGCGCGGCGCTGGCTCGCTCCTTGCTGCGCGAGCCGCATGTGCTGCTGGCCGACGAGCCTTTCGGGGCCCTCGATGCGCTGACCCGCCTGCGCATGCAGGGCCTGCTGCGGCGCATGGTGGAGCGCGTACGCCCGACGGTGATCCTGGTGACCCACGATGTGGACGAATCCCTGCTGCTGGCAGACCGGATTCTGGTGCTCAGGGACGGAAAGATCGCCGAAGACCATGCGCTGGATCTGGCCCATCCGCGGCGCCCCGACCACCCCGCTTTCATGCAGCTGCGCGCGACCTTGCTGCGCAGTCTGGGTGTGGAAGCCGAACTTGTCTGAAAGAAGCTGTGCCATGACGCGACAACTACACCTGAACCTGTTTCTGATGACGCGAGGCCACCATGAAGGTGCCTGGCGTCACCCCGGCGCCAATCCCAAGGCCTTGACCGATCTGCAACTGTATGTGGATGCTGCCCGTATTGCCGAGGCCGCCAAGTTCGATGCCGTGTTTCTGGCCGACGGGCTGGTCGGGCCCGACAGCGGGCAAATGGCCTCTTCGGGTCAGCTCGAGCCGTTGCTGCTGCTGGCGGCGCTGGCGCAGCATACCGAGCGTATCGGGCTGATCGGAACGGCTTCCACCACCTACAGCCTGCCCTATACGCTGGCGCGGCAGTTCGCCACGCTGGACCACCTGTCCAAGGGCCGTGCAGGCTGGAATATCGTGACCTCCTGGCTGCCCCGGGCCGGCGAAAACTACGGGCTGCAGCAGAATGTCGAGCATGCCGAGCGCTACCGCATCGCCGAGGAATTCGTGGCCGCAGTGGATGCGCTGTGGCGCAGCTTTCCGGGCGCTGCGGTGGTGGACGATGCCGCATCGGGTCAGTACCTGGACATCGGCCAGGTGCGCCCCGTCAACTATGCGGGCACGCATATCCGTACGCGCGGACCGCTGAATGTGCCGGGCAGTCCCCAGGGGCGTCCGGTACTGGTGCAGGCCGGGCAGTCCGATACCGGCCGGGCCTTTGCCGCGCAATGGGCCGAGGCCATATTCACGGCGCATGGCAGCAAGGAGTCGGCGCAAGGCTTTTATGCCGATATCAAGGGACAGGCGAAGGCGCTGGGGCGCCGGGCCGAGGATATCGTGATCCTGCCGGGCATCAGCGCCGCGATCGGCTCCACGGAGTACGAAGCCCGCCAGGTGTGGGAGGAGCTCGACAGCCTGACCAGCATCGAAGTGGGGCTGGGACGTCTGTCGGCCCGCTTTGGTGGCCATGATTTCAGCAGCCTGCCGCTGGACCGCCGACTCACGCGCGATGACTTTCCCGACCCCGCGCTGGTGGAGGCTTCCAAGAGCCGCGCCATAGGCTATGTGGAGACCACGCTGCGCGACGGGCTCACGCTGCGTCAGCTGCTCAAGCGGCTGGCAGGCGCGCGCGGGCATCTGGCGATTGCCGGCACGCCCGAGCAGGTGGCGGATACGATCGAAGACTGGTTCCGCACGGGCGCTGCCGATGGTTTCAATGTGATGCCACCGGTGATCACCCAGCAGCTGGAGCTGTTTGCCAGCGAGGTCGTGCCGATTTTGCGCAAGCGTGGGCTGTTCCGCAGCGACTACCAGAGCAGCACGCTGCGCGGCCATTTCGGCTTGCCCGATCTGCCGGCCGTGCAGCACAGACTGCAGGCGGATGCCGCAGTAGCGGCCTGAACCTGCAGGCGGGCCGGCGGCCGCACGGTCAAGCGGGGTGGATGGCGCCCAGAATGCGCAGGCCTCTCGCGCCCGTCACGTTGGCCAGATTGCCGGGCAGGCCCAGCAGGCACTGGCGTGCCAGCCAGGCAAAGGCGGCTGCTTCCACTTCCAGCGGGGGCAGGCCGCGCTCTGCCGTGGAGACTACCTTCACGCCCGGCAGCAAGGCGGCCAGGCGCTGCATCAGATAGGTGTTCAGTGCACCGCCGCCGCAGACCAGCAGTTCGGTGCCGCCCCTGCCGAAACGCTGGACGGCATGGGCGCAGCTGGCGGCGGTGAATTCTGCCAGGGTCGCCTGTACATCGACCGCGGCGGCCTGCACCGCATGCTGCTGCAGATGCCGCTCCAGCCAGTCGGCGTGAAACAGATCGCGCCCCGTGCTCTTGGGCGGCTCCTGGGCCAGATAGGGATCGCCCAGCATGGCGGCCAGCAGCTCGGGCAGGACCTTGCCGCTGGCAGCCCACCGGCCGCTCTCGTCATAGCTCTTGCCGGTATGGCGCAGGCACCAGCCGTCCATCAGCGCGTTGCCGGTGCCGGTATCGAAGCCGAGCACCTCGCCGTCGGCGCCCAGCACGCTGAGATTGGCAATGCCGCCGATATTGAGCACCAGGGCTGTTTCCCCTGGCTTGCCGAACACGCTTTGGTGAAAGGCCGGCACCAGTGGCGCACCCTGACCGCCGGCCGCCACATCACGGCTGCGCAGATCGGCGACGACGGTGATGCCGGTCAGCTCGGCCAGCAGGGCGGGGTTGTTGAGCTGAAGCGTATAGCCCGTGCCATCGAACATCTGGGGGCGGTGGCGCACGGTTTGCCCGTGGGCGCCTATGGCGGCGATCTGCCCGGCCCGGGCGCCGGCAGTGGTCACCAGCTGCTGCACCACCTGCGCATAGTGGCGCACCAGTGCATTGGCGGCCAGGGCGGCGCGATGCAGTTCATCCTGGCCGTTGGCAGTATTGAGGGCCAGCAGCTCTGCGCGCAATGCCGCGTCGAAGCCGCAGCTGGCATGTTGCAGCACCTGGGTGCCACGGCTGAAGTCCACGAGAACGCCATCGACGCCATCCAGCGAGGTGCCGGACATCAGGCCGATATAGAGAGGGCTTTGGGCGGCTTGTTCAATGGCATTGGGCATGGCAGATCGGAAGGTAGGCTTACGGTTTTACTATCTTAGCTGTAGCGTTCGGTGTATGTCTGATGGGCGCTGCGAACGATCTTCATGCGGAAATGAAAAAGGGCTGCAATCTGCAGCCCTTGGTGTGCGTGGCGACGCTGGCTCAGCGCGCGCTGGCCACGGCATACGATTGCGTGCCGGCGTTGAGTTCGATGCGCATCTGCGCGGCCTGCTGCTCGAAGGCCGGGCGGGCGGCCTTGGAGATGGGCTGGGCGGCGTCGGTGATCTGGGCAATGGTCAGCGGATCGCGCTGTTCGCCCTTGTCGCGGAACTCGAAGTGCAGATGAGGGCCGGTGGCCCAGCCCGTGGAGCCCACGGCGCCGATGATGTCGCCCTGGTCCACGCGTTGACCGCGCTTGACGTCGATGCGGCTCAGGTGGGCGTAGACGGTGGTGTGTTGGTTGGCGTGGTCGACAAAGATCACATTGCCGTAGCCGTTCTGCACGCCGGCAAAGGACACGACGCCGTCGCCCACGGTGCGCACCTTGGTGCCGGTGGGAGCCGCAAAGTCGGTGCCCAGATGCGCGCGCCAGGTTTTCTGGATGGGGTGGACGCGCATGGAGAAGCCGCTGCTGATGCGCGAGAACTCCACGGGATAGTTCAGATAGGCCTGGCGCAGGCTCTTGCCGTCCAGCGTGTAGTAGGCGCCCTTCTTGCCGGCTTCCTGGAACCACATGGCCTGATGCGACTTGCCATTGTTGTAGAACTCGGTGCTCAGCACGCGGCCGGCACGCAGTGGCTCGCCATCGGCTTCCAGCGATTCATAGACCACGGCAAAGCGGTCGCCCTTGCGCAGGCCGCGGCGGAAGTCCAGCTCGCCCTGGAAGATGTCGGCCATCTGCATGGAGATGCTGTCGGGAATGTCGGAGGCATCCGTGGCGGCAAAGAAGGAGGAGCGAATCACGCCACCGGCCAGACGGGGGCTGGCCGTGAGCTTGCCGGTCTCGATCTTGGATTGCAGCTTGCCGTCGACGCGCTCAACGGTCAGGCGTTGGAAGCTGCCATCTTCGCCAGGAGCCCAGCGCACGGTCAGCTGGCTCAGTTGCTGGTCGGGCGTGGTTTCGGCGGACACCAGGCGGCCGGCCCGGCCCAGCACGTTCTGGCGCACGGCATCGTTGCTGCGCATGAAGGCTGCGGCCTGCGGATCGGCAATGCCAAGGCGCTGCAGCAGCGACTCGGTCGTGTCGTTGGCACGGGTGTATTCGGAGCGATAGAGGGAGAAGGACTGCAGATCCGTCAGATCGGCCAGATCCTGGCCTGCGGCCAGGGAGGTGACGGGTTCGGTCAGTGTGCGTACGGGAAGGTCGGCGGGGTCGGGCCCCAGGCTGGCCACTGCAAAGGCACCGCTGCCACCGGTCAGCAAAACAGTCGCCAGAGCGGCCGTGGCGCGCTTGGGGTGTTTTTGCAGAGCCGATGTCAGCCGTGCGAGCAGAGCACCGCCGGCATTTTTCAAGCCAGTCATCAAAACATCAAATCCTTGGGAAAGCGTGTCGGTGGAGTTGGTATTTGTTACGACTGACACGTCTCCAGCAGCTCTACCGTGCCATAAGTCCATCCAAAGAGGTCTTTATGAGGGAGCAGTCTAGAATTGACCGTAACACCAAACCTCCAAGTATATCGGCCGCGTCCTACCTCGCCTGCCGAAAAACCCTTATGAATCAATCTGCTGTTACAAGTTTTCCCGTGACCGACAGAGTGAACCAGGCGCTGGAAGTCACTCTGCGTGGAGTCGATGAGCTGCTGCCCAAGGACGAGTGGGTCCAGAAACTGGCCAGGTCCGAAGCCACCGGTGTGCCCCTGCGCATCAAGCTGGGCCTGGACCCGACAGCTCCCGACATCCACCTGGGTCATACCGTGGTGCTCAACAAGATGCGCCAGCTGCAGGATCTGGGCCATCAGGTGATCTTTCTGATCGGCGACTTCACCACGCTGATCGGCGACCCTTCGGGCCGCAACTCCACGCGTCCGCCGCTGACGGCCGAGCAGATCAAGGCTAACGCCGAGACTTATTACACCCAGGCCGCCAAGGTGCTGGACCCGGCCAGGACCGAGGTGCGCTACAACAGCGAGTGGTGTGACCAGCTGGGCGCGCGCGGCATGATCCAGCTGTCGGCCAAGTACACGGTGGCGCGCATGATGGAGCGCAACGACTTCCATACGCGTTTCACCGACGGCAGCTCCATCAGCCTGCACGAGTTTCTGTACCCGCTGCTGCAGGGCTATGACTCGGTGGCGCTCAAGTCCGACCTGGAGCTGGGCGGCACCGATCAGAAGTTCAATCTGATGATGGGCAGACATCTGCAGGCCGAGTATGGTCAGGAGCAGCAGTGCGTGCTCACAATGCCGTTGCTGGTAGGCCTGGACGGCGTGCACAAGATGTCCAAGTCCAAGAACAACTACATCGGCATCACCGAGGACGCCAACACCATGTTCGCCAAGGTGCTGTCGATCTCGGACGACCTGATGTGGGACTGGTACACCCTGCTGTCCTTCAAGAGCCTGGCCGATATCGCCGCGCTCAAGGCCGAGATCGAGGCCGGCGGCAACCCCAAGCATGCCAAGGTGGCCCTGGCCAAGGAAATCACTGCGCGCTTCCACAGCGCAGCGGCGGCCGAGGCGGCCGAGCAGGATTTCATCAACCGCTCCAAGGGCGGCATTCCCGATGACATCCCTGAAATCAGCCTGCCCGGCGCACCGCTGGGCATCGGTGCGCTGGTCAAGCAGGCCAATCTGGCTGCATCGACCGGCGAAGCCAACCGTCTGATCGATGGCGGCGGCGTGCGCGTCGACGGCAACGTCATCAGCGACCGCGCACTGAAGCTGGATGCCGGCACCTTTGTGCTGCAGGTGGGCAAGCGCAAGTTTGCGCGTGTCACGCTGAGCTGAGCTGAGCTGAGCTGAGCTGAGTTGAGCGGTGCGTCACCGCTGCGCGCAACAGGGCAAGACGCCGTCCTTGCCGAGATGGTCTGTCGAAGGTATCAGCCATCAAAATGAGAGCTGCTTACGCTTGATACATCTACGTTTCAATTCATTTTGTATTTGAAGCAGAGGTGGATCAAGCGCTGGCAGCTCTCTTTTTTTATGGGGCCAGCTCGCCCGCTCCCGCGCCCCGCATGGCGTCGCGTGTCTGGCGGGCTTGCTCCATCAGCCACTGGCAGAAGGCTTGCACTTCGGGGCGCTCGCTGCTGCGCGGGCCTTGCAGCAGCCAGTACGACAGCGGCGACGCCAGGCGATGCTCGGGCAATACCTCGATCAGGCTACCGGCCGCCAGCGCATCGGCCACCAGCGGCAGGCGTGCGATCGCCAGACCCTGGCCCGCGAGCGCGGCCTGCACGATCTGGTGGGCGTAGTTGAAGTACAGCCAGCGCGGCGGCTGCAGCTGGTCGCAGCCGTTGGCGGCAAACCAGCGCTGCCAGCTCAGCCACTCCAGCTGGGGCATGCGGTGCACGTCGCCGGTTTCAATCAGCGTGTAGTGGGCCGCATCGGCGGGGCTGCGCACGGCAGGGCCGCTTCTGAGTAGGGTTGGGCTGGCGACCAGCACCAGCTCTTCACCGAACAGAGCCTTTGCCGAGGTATCGGAGACGCCGGCGCTGTAGCGTATGGCCAGGTCCACATCGGTGGTTTCCAGATCCACCACGGCGTCGCCCGTGTCGATGCGAATGTCGATATCGGGATGGGCGCGCTGGAACGCCTCCAGACGCGGAATCAGCCACATGGCGGCAAAGCTGGCCCAGGTGGTGATGGCCACGCTCTTGCGGCCCACGGTCTGGCGGATCTGGCGCACGGTGGCGTCGATCGACTCCAGTGCAGGCTGCACGGCATGCAGCAGCTGGGCACCGGCCCCGGTCAGCTCCACGGCGCGCGAATGGCGCAGAAACAGCGGGATGCCCACCTCGTCTTCCAGCGACTGGATCTGGCGGCTGACAGCGGACTGGGTCAGCGCCAGCTCGTCCGCTGCAGCTCGAAAGTTCAGATGCCGGGCCACGGCCAGAAAGGCGCGCAGATGGCCGGCACCGATGGCGCGGGTGCGAAGCAGCGGAGTGGGGCTGGTGGTGGCATGAGGCATGGCAGGGCAAGCATAAGGCGTTTGCGGCCACTGTTGCCTGCGCTTGCAGTTGCGGGCGCAGGCTATGGGTCGATAATCAGGCGGTTTTCATCCCACAAATCAATATGACTGCACCTCTGGACATCGTCGTCATGGCTGCCGGCAAAGGCACCCGCATGAAAAGCCGCCATCCCAAGGTGCTGCAAAAGCTGGCCGGTCGCGCCCTGTTGCAGCATGTGCTGGACACCGCGGCGCAGCTCAAGGCGCGCTCGGCCGTGGTGGTGACGGGCCATGGTGCTGCGGAAGTGGAAGCTGCCATCACCACCGCCAATGGCGCGGACGGCTCCATGGACCTGAAGTTTGTGCGCCAGGAGCCCCAGCTGGGCACCGGCCATGCCGTGCAGCAGGCCGTGCCTGCGCTCAAGGACGATGGTCTGGTCGTGGTGCTGTCGGGTGATGTGCCGCTGACCCAGGCCGACACGCTGCAGGGTCTGCTCGATGCTGCAGGCAGCGACAAGATGGCGCTGCTCACTGTGACCATGGCCGATCCCACGGGCTACGGCCGCATCGTGCGCAACGATGCCGGCACGGTGCAGCGCATCGTCGAGCAAAAGGACGCCAGCGAAGCCGAACGTGCCATCACCGAGATCTACAGCGGCATCATGGCCGTGCCCGCCAGGCATCTGACGGCCTGGCTGGCCAGGCTCGACAACAACAATGCCCAGGGCGAGTACTACCTGACCGATATCGTCGCCATGGCCGTGGCCGACGGCGTGCCCGTGGTGGGCCACCGCATCGCCGATGCGCTGCAGGTGGCGGGCGTCAACAGCCCGCTGCAACTGGCAGAGCTGGAGCGGGCGCACCAGCTGCGCCAGGCGCGTGGGCTGATGGAGCAGGGTGTGCGCATGGCCGATCCTGCGCGCTTCGACCTGCGTGACGATGCTCGCGGCACCAAGGCCAGCCTGAGCTGCGGCCAGGATGTGGAAATCGACGTGAACTGCATCTTTGCCGGCAAGGTGACGATTGGTGCCGGCGCCAGGATCGGCGCCAACTGCCATCTCAGCAATGTGAGCATTGCCGACGATGCCGTGATCCATCCCTTCACCCACATTGATGGCGAGAAGGCCGGTGTGGAAGTGGGCCAGGGCGCGCTGATCGGCCCGTTTGCCCGCCTGCGCCCCGGCGCCAAGCTGGGCCGCGAAGTACACATCGGCAACTTCGTGGAGGTGAAGAACTCCACCCTGGCCGACGGCGCCAAGGCCAATCACCTGGCCTATCTGGGCGATGCCACGGTGGGCGAGCGCGTGAACTATGGCGCAGGCAGCATCACTGCCAACTATGACGGCGTGAACAAGCACCGCACCGTGATCGAGGCCGATGTGCATATCGGCAGCAACTGCGTGCTGGTGGCTCCCGTGACCATTGCTGCCGGCGGCACGGTGGGCGGCGGCTCCACCGTGACCAAGAACACCGAGGTCGGTGCCTTGACGGTCGGACGCGGCAGGCAGGTCAGCATCCGCAACTGGAAGCGCCCCGAAAAGCTGCCCAAAGCCTGATGGAACCCATGCAGCCAGTTGTTGAAAGCAAGGTGCCTCGGACGCTGGACGAGGCGCTGGCGCTGCTGGCCAGGCGCGAGGCCGAGCTGGCCGCCTTGCGCACGGCCCAGCAGGAATGGGTGCATGCGGTCTCGCATGATCTGCGGGCCCCGCTGCGCCATCTGCTGGCTTTCAACCCGTTGATTGCCGAATTGCTGCAGTCCCCCAGCCCTGGTGTCGAGGACCTGGAAGAGGCGCGCAGCTTTTTGCAGACCATGGACCAGTCCGCCCAGCGCATGGCGGCCATGTTCGAAGGCTTGCTGCAGCTGGCACGGGCCCAGCGCCATGCGCTGCAGCCGCAGCCCGTGGACTTGCCTGCCTTGCTGGGCAGTCTGCGCCAGCGTCTGCAGGCGGGCACGCAAGGCCGGCGCATAGAGTGGTGTCTGCCTGCTGTGGCCCCAAGGCTGCAGGCTGATCCGCATCTGCTGGAGCAGGCTTTGGATGCTGCTCTCGCCAATGCCGTCAAATTCACGCGGGCCATGCCGCTGGCACGCATTCAGGTCGATGTGCAGCGCGACGGGCAAGGCGGCTGCTCCATCTCGGTGACCGACAACGGCGTCGGCTTCGAGCAGGCACGCTCGGGCAAGCTGTTTGGCGTCTTTCAGCGCATGCACCGCGAAGTCGAGTTCGAGGGCCTGGGCATCGGCCTGGCGTTGGTGCGCGACGTCTGCCGCCGCCATGGCGGCGAGGCGGAAATCCAGGCGCAGCTCAATGCGGGATGTCAGTTGCAGATGCACTGGCCCACCTGTCTGCCCTGAGTGGTCAGACCACGTCGCGGTCCAGGCTCTCCTGCCCGGCGCTCGCCGCGCTGATCCGTGTCGACTCGGGTCGCATGGGCATGGTGGAGGGGCTGTGCTGCCTCTCGGGCTGCTGGGTGGCATCCATCACCTGGTCGCGCCCGCCGCTCTTGGCGCTGTAGAGCGCGCTGTCGGCCGCTTTGATCCATTCGGTCACCGAGCTGAAACTGTCATCGGCTGCGGCAACGCCGATGCTTGCGCTGATCTGCAGCTGCGGATAATCGCGAACGCGTATCTGGGCAATTTTTTCGCATATGCGCATGGCCACGGAATATGCCTCCCTGGCCGTGGTGTGCTTGCACAGCACGGTGAATTCATCGCCTCCATAGCGCCCTGCAATATCGTTGCTGCGCAGGCTGTTTCTAATGGCCAGCCCGATCAGCTTCAAAACATCGTCGCCCACAATATGACCGTACAAATCGTTCACGCTTTTGAAACGGTCGATGTCAATCACCAGCAGACAGGTCTGCTCCTTGACGCTGCGGTGCTGGTGCAGGGCGGCACGGGCCTTTTTCCACCAGTAATCGCGGCTGTATACCGTGGTCAGCGGATCGATGCGCCCCAATAGCTTGAGCTGCAGATTCTGCCGGGCCAGAGTCTTGAGCATGCGGCTGTTGGACCAGCTGGCATAGGCGCTGTGCATAACGATCAGCGGCAGCAGGCTCAGCTGCACTGCCAGCGGCGCATCCCATTGCGGGCTGGGCGTGATGGCCAGGCTCATGAAAAACATGCCGCACAGCAGTGCGATCAGGGATGGCAGCCAGCGGCGCTTCAATCCGGTATAGAAACGGTCGGCCACGCCTATGGCCAGAATGCAGATGCCGGGCAGCAGACTCCAGTGCATCAGGGCGATCCAGCAACCGACGATCAGCGCATCGATCAGGGAGTTGAAATACTCCGCCTGGAACTGATCCTGTTGCCGACTTGAATGCAAGAAAGCAATATGCGGCCATGCCAGTGCACTTACCGCCGTGAATGCCCACCAGGCGAGATTGGTTGGGAGATATGACAGGCTCGCAGCCACCACTGCTCCGCCCAGTGCCATATAAGAGGCACGCAGAGGATAGGTGCGTCGGTGAATATCTCGATGCAAGGGCATCTGGTGGATTTGGCTTAAGTCAAGATCGCGAGAATAATCGAATTAATACAATTTGTATCAAATATTAAGGCGCCTGCGCAGCATCTACACCACACATTGCAGTTCAAGAATAAAGGCGTGCAAGTCCCTAATGTTGAGGGGCTGGCAAAGGCAGTTCGGTGCTGAATTTGGCGCGTTTGAGACTGAAGAAGGCTTTGACATTGCGCACATTGGCGTCCTGCGTGAACAGCTTCTGGCTCAAGGCCAGATAGGCTGGCATGTCGGCGCTGGCAATGACGAGGACGAAGTCGGGGCCGGGAGAGACGCGCCAGCATTGCTGCACGCCGGGCTCGGCAACGGCTTTGTGCTCGAACTGCAGCAGCGAGGCACTGTCCTGCCGGTCCAGCGAGACTTCCACAATGGCCTGCAGGCCATGGCCGGTGAAGCGCGCAATGTGTTCGCTGCTGAGGACGGCGACCTGTTTCTCGATCAGACCCAGCTCCTGCAGCCGCTTGACCCGGCGCAGGCAGGTGGCGGCAGACAGCTCCAGCAGCCGGGCCAGGGCCTGGTTGCTCAGGCTGGCATCCCGCTGCAATTGCTGCAGTAGCTGGAGGTCGATGTGGTCCAGATTGATGGAATTTTCATTCATTTATTGGAATTTTATTGAATAAAAAATCAAACTGCAGTGGCTGTGAAATTTTTAGTCATTTTTCATTTTTTATTGATTGAAAATTTTTCATTGCAGCGGATAGCATGCTCGCTCAATCAACCTAAGGTGTACCTCTATGTGTGGCATTGTTGCTGCGGTTTCTCATCGCAATATCGTTCCGGTTCTGGTCCAGGGTCTGCAACGACTGGAGTACCGCGGTTATGACTCCTGTGGGGTGGCGGTGCAGGCCGCGGACGCCAACGGCCTGAGCCTTGGGCTGCAGCGTGCGCGTTCCACAGCCCGCGTGGCCGAGCTGATGGAGCAGGTCAAGACCGAACATGTGGAAGGTTTCACCGGTATTGCCCATACCCGCTGGGCCACCCACGGCGAGCCTGCGGTGCGCAATGCCCATCCCCATTTCAGCCATGGCCCCGGCATCTCTCCCGTGGCCGATGCAGATGCACCGGCACGCGTGGCCCTGGTGCACAACGGCATCATCGAGAACTACGAAGCCTTGCGTACCGAGCTCCAGGCCAAGGGCTATGTATTTGCCAGCCAGACCGACACCGAGGTCATTGCTCACCTGGTGGACAGCCTCTACAGCGGCGATCTTTTCGAAGCCGTGCAGGCCGCGACGGCCCGTCTGCATGGTGCTTACGCGATTGGCGTGATGCACCGGGACGAGCCCCAGCGCGTGGTCGGCGCCCGCGCCGGCTCCCCGCTGATTCTGGGTGTGGGCAAGGACGGCGGCGAGCATTTCCTGGCCAGCGACGCGATGGCACTGGCGGGCGTCACCGATCAGATCGTGTATCTGGAAGAGGGCGATCTGATCGATCTGCAGCCGGGACGCTACTGGGTCATCAGCAGGACTGGCGAGCGTCTGACGGAGCAGCAGCGTCCGGTCAGGACCGTGATGGCACACAGCGGCGCAGCCGAACTGGGCCCTTATCGCCACTACATGCAAAAGGAAATCTTCGAGCAGCCGCGCGCCCTGGGCGATACGCTGGAGGGCTTGAAGAACATTGCCCCCGAGCTGTTTGACGGGGTCACTTCGGAAGGCAAGACCGGTGCTGCGGCCTGGCGCGTGTTCAAGGAGATCGACCGGGTCCTGATTCTGGCGTGCGGCACCAGCTATTACAGCGGCTGCACGGCCAAGTACTGGATCGAGGCGATTGCCGGCATTCCCTGCAATGTGGAAGTGGCCAGCGAGTATCGCTACCGCACCAGCGTGCCCGATCCCAAGACCCTGATCGTGACCATCAGCCAGTCGGGCGAGACGGCCGACACGCTGGCGGCCCTGCGCCATGCCCAGAGCCTGGGCATGAAGCACAGCCTGACCATCTGCAATGTGGCCACCAGCGCCATGGTGCGCGAGTGCGAGCTGGCCTATATCACCCGGGCCGGCGTGGAGATCGGCGTGGCATCGACCAAGGCCTTCACCACGCAGCTGGCCGGCCTGTTCCTGCTGACGCTGGCGCTGGCCCAGTCCAAGGGACGCCTGACGGAAGAGAAGGAGCAGCAGTATCTGACGGCCATGCGCCATCTTCCCGTTGCCCTGCAATCCGTGCTGGCGCTGGAGCCCCAGATCATCAGCTGGGCCGAAGACTTTGCGAAGAAGGAAAACGCACTGTTCCTGGGTCGCGGCATTCACTACCCCATCGCTCTGGAAGGCGCGCTCAAGCTCAAGGAAATCAGCTATATCCACGCCGAGGCCTATCCTGCCGGCGAGCTCAAGCATGGCCCGCTGGCGCTGGTGGACAGCCAGATGCCTGTGGTCACCGTGGCGCCCAACGACGAACTGCTGGAAAAGCTCAAGAGCAATATGCAGGAAGTGCGTGCGCGCGGCGGTGTTCTCTATGTGCTGGCCGATGCCAAGACCAATATCGAAAGCAGCGAAGGCATGCATGTGATTCGCATGCCCGAGAACTATGGTGCACTGAGCCCCATCCTGCACGTGGTGCCGCTGCAGCTGCTGGCCTATCACACGGCCGTGGCACGCGGCACCGATGTGGACAAGCCACGCAACCTGGCCAAGTCCGTCACCGTGGAATAAGCAGACGGTCTCTGCCGTGAAGAACTTTCCTGGCTGAGGTCGCAGTTTCAGGCGACCCGGGAAAGTTTTTCGCGATGACATCCAGGTGTAGCGGATGTGGGCCGCATCCTCCATGCGATGAAAAGCGCTGGTTGCAGCGCTTTTTCTATGGGGCATCGAAGGCGCCCGGCAGATGAGGCTTAGGCGCCGGGGCGATTCAGGAATGCATGGTGTTCCTCAACAAGTCTCAGGCACCCGTATCCGCGTGTTCGTGTGCTACCGACCGGCTCTCAATCTGTGTCGATGCCTGCAACCAGCACAAAGGCAATACGAGCAGGTTTACCGGAGCGGTTGGCCCAGGCATGGTTGGTTCCACGCTGGATCAGAACATCGCCTGCCCGCAGCACGGTCTCTTCCTTGTCCATGATGGCAATCAGCTCTCCTTCCAGCATGAGCGCGTAGTCCACGGAGTCCGTGCGATGCATGCCAGGATGCTCGCCGGGCTGAACATTTCGGTGGGCATCGCCATACATGCGCGAAAACGTCGCATTCAAGGCAGTCTGAAGCTCCTGGGGATCGGCGGGCTCGGCAGGAATATCCAGAATGCGCAGCACGGTACCAAGCGGTGGGGGCGCAACGCCCTGGTGCAGATGAATGGTGTCGGGTGAGCCAATGTGTGCAGGGGCTGCATCCGTTCGCCATAGATTGGTGATGCGATATCCGGGACGTTCCGGCACGAAGCGGATTGCCGGCGATGGGCCATCTTCGGCCAGATAGGAACGTCCTTGCTCATCATTGGCAGTGACGACGCGGCGAATGGGCGCCAGGGTTGTGGAGTTGCTCATGGGCTGGCTGTGATGGATGGTTTAGTTTTTGCTGGCATTGCGCTTGGCTGTCTCGCCCTGCTTGCGAAACTCGGTGGTAATGCGCTTTTCCCATTGCTGACGGCTTTGGTAGTGCACGACCTGATCACCGCTTTGGGCAATGCGTTTGACCGATCCAGACCTGGTGGCTTTGGCGCAGGCATCGTCTAGCTTTGCCAGTGCGGCCTCAGGAACCCCACGGGGTACAAAGAGGCCGGCAAAAGAGTCTTCCTGCACCTTCATGCCCAATTCCCTGAAGCTGGGAATGTCGGGGAACGCGGGATGGCGATGTTCCGAAGTAACGGCCAACAGCCGCAACTTGCCGGCACGAACCTGAGGTGCTGCAGAGGCCGCAATGCTGCTGACAAAGTCCAGACGCCCCGCCAGCAATTCCTGGATCGAACCCGCATCACCCTTGTATGGGATGTGATTGAGTTGCAGCTTCTGGTCTCGCTCAAGCTGATCTATGGCCAGAAACGGGGCCGAGTTGGGGCCGGGAGAGCCGTAGTTCAGTGATTTCTGTTTGGCGGCGGCAATCAGCTCCTCGATTGTTTTGTAGGGGCTGTCGGCACGTACGCTCACGCCCAGAATGTTCTCGGTCACCCCGCACAGCGGTTGCACGACATCAGGGCTCAGCTTGAGTCCCTTGATGTAATGCGGCTGGATGGTGATGGGCGTCATGGGGGTAAAAGCCATGGTCAAGCCGTCGGCGGGAGATTGGGCCAGCACATTCATTCCAATGACGCCAGAGCCTCCCTCGCGCGAGATCACGACGATGCTTTGACCCAGTTGCTTGTGCATTTCCTCCGCCAGAGTCCTGGCCATCACATCGGTAGAGCTTCCTGCCGCCCAGGGATTGATGATGGTCAGCGGCCTGTTCGGAAAATGCTCCTGAGCCTGCAGCGGGCCGACTCCCAGGCAACTCAGCCCCATCACAAGAGATGCTGCGTGGCGCCAGATGTTCATTGCTTGTCTCCTTGTATTCTTGAATTCAGTCAGTCGACTGAATGAATACTGATGCAAAAATGGAGACTGCGCAAGAGGACGATCACCTGACCTCACTATCATTCGCAGTCATGAGAAAAACTGCCTCTGTGGATGTTCCCGCCGGATTGGGGAGAAGGGCTGCCCTGCGCCAAGCCGAACAGGCGCAAGTCACTTCTTCGGAAGTTGAGATGCCGCGTGCCCAAGCAAGGCAGCGCATGCTGTGCGCGGCTGAAAAATTGTTTGCGCAGCATGGCTACGCAGGGACGTCGCTAAGAGCGGTGATGGCTGAAGCAGATGTGGATACAGGGGCGATTCACTATCATTTCAAGAACAAGCTGGGCTTGCTCAAGGCGCTGTTCGAAGAGCGTGTGCAACAGGTCAATGCGCAAAGAGAAGCCTTGCTGGCACAACTCGAACAGCGTCATGCGAACGAGCCACCGAGCATTGAAGAAGTGCTGCGGGCGTTTATTGCTCCCGCATTGCGCACTGCATATGGCTCGCAAGAGTCCTCGTTCAACCGGGTGGCTGCCCTGTGTTCGGTGGATCCTCTGAAGGAAGTCCGAGAGGTCGTATTCAAGGCGTATGACAAAACCGCTCTGAGGTTTGCCTTGCTGCTGCGCAGCGTGACACCTCATCTGAGTGAGACGGAGTTTCAGTGGCGGCTGGAGTGCATGTATGGTGCGATGATGTATATCCGCTCAGACAACGGGCGTGTCAGCCATATGCTCAACGACAGGCATCGCAGTGACCCGGTGGAAAAGGTGATTGAGCAGTTGATTGCTTTCACCGCAGCAGGGTTCGCGGGATCGCCGATGGCGTGAGATGGCGCATCGACCAGGGCGTTGACGGCATGCGATGGAGTGGACGCCGCATGAATCCTGGGTCTTTGCCTGCGGCGCCCATTCGCCGGGATGAAAAAGCGCTCCATGGGAGCGCTTTTTTTGTTTGGGCTTGGCAGGTGGATGGCTGGCTTCAGCGCTGGCTAGACTCCTGCGGCCTTGAAGACCCGACGCAGCACCTGCAGGGGTAGAAATTTAACGCGGCGGCGTTTGAGTTCATGTCGGTAGAGGCGCTCCCTCTCAATGAAGTTGATTTTTTCTTTCATTGCGATGTGTCTGGATGGCTAACCCAGCCAATCTAACAGCGTAGTGCGCATTTTCCGTAACACCCTGTCAGAGGGATTCGGCATCCACATCCCTGCGCTGACGCCCGCATGTCCCGGCATGCATGCAGCTATCCGGGCTCGCCCATGAGAAACGCCCCTTTCGGGGCGTTTGTTCAGAGCGATTTTGCTTACATATTATTGGGCAGCACGGTCACGATCTGCGGGAAGAACCACAGTATCACGAGTGCCAGCACCATCAACAGGAAGTACGGCGCACAGACGCGGGCCAGGTAGGTGATCTGCTTGCCTGTCATGCCCTGCAGCACGAACAGGTTGAAGCCTACTGGCGGCGTGATCTGGGCGGTCTCCACCGTGATCACGAGGAAGATGCCGAACCACAAGGGGTCGATGCCTGCGGCCTGGATGATGGGAAGGACCACGCCGGAGGTCAGCACAATGGTGGAGATGCCGTCCAGAAAGCAGCCGATGAGAATGTAGAACAGGCCCAGCACCGCGATCAGCATGGCGGGCGAGAGGTTCAGGCTGCCCACGTATTCGGCCAGCTGGCGTGGCAGACCGATATAGCCCATGGACAAGGTCATGAAGGCAGCTCCGGCGAGGATCAGCGCGATCATGCAGTAAAGCCGGGTGGCTCCGAACAGCGAGTCCTTGAAGTTCTTCCAGCTCAGCGCACCTTGCAGGGCCGACAGGATCAGCGCTCCCGTCACGCCTATGCCGGCCGCTTCGGTTGCCGTGGCAATGCCGCTGTAGATGCTGGCAATCACGCCCGAGATCAGCAGCACGACGGGGATCAGATGGCGCGACTCGTAGACTTTTTGCTTGAAGCTCAGGCTGCTGTCGGCCTTGGGCACCTTGTCCGGGTTCATCAGGGCCCAGACCACGATCCAGCCGCTGAACATCAGGGCCAGCATGATGCCCGGCAGCACGCCCGCCATGAAGAGCTTGGAGATCGACAGCTCGGCCGATACGCCATAGACGATCAAGATGATGGATGGGGGGATCAGCAGGCCCAGCGTGGCGGGGCCGCCCAGCGAGCCGATCACCATGTTCTCGGGATAGCCGCGTTTGCGCAGCTCGGGAACATTCATCTTGCCCACGGTGGCGCAGGTGGCGGCGGAGGAGCCGGACACCGCCGCAAAAATCGTGCAGCCTATGACGTTGGTGTGCAGCAGGCGGCCCGGCAGCGCATTGACCCAGGGCGCCAGGCCGCGAAACATGCTCTCGGACAGATTGGTGCGGTAGAGAATCTCGCCCATCCAGACAAACAGCGGCAGAGCCGTCAAGGTCCAGCTGCTGGCAGAGCCCCAGATGGTCATGGCCATGGCATCGCCCGCAGCGCGCGCGGTGAAGAACTCCATGCCGAACCAGGCAACGCCCGCCAGAGTCAGTCCGACCCAGACGCCGCCGCCAAGCAGAACCAGCAGCACCACGATCAGTGCAATGCTTGCGGTGATTTCATTCATGAGGGGTTCCCTCCTTCTCTACCGCCTTGCGTTTGCCCAGCAGCTCCAGCACCAGTTCGTCACAGAACGCGATGAAAAAGACAAGTGTGCCCAGAGCCATGAAAATCTGCGGAATCCATAGCGGTGTGGCGTCGATGCCCACGGAGATGTCTTCGATCTCCCAGGACTGCCAGACCAGGCGCGTGGAATAGAAAGCCAGAAAGGCCGAAAGAATGGTGGCGACGCCCAGGGCGGTCAGCTCCAGTGCCTTGTAGGCCTGGCCCTTGAGCGCACCCAGCAGCAAGGTGACGCGGATATGTTCACCTTTCTTCAAGGTGCTCGCCAGGGCCATGAAGCCGGCACCTGCCATGGCGTAGCCTGCGTAGGCATCGGTACCCGGGGCGCTGAAGCCAAAAAGCCGGCTGGTGATGGTCAGCAGCACCATCGCCAGCACGCCGATCATGGCGATGCCTGCAAGCCAGGCACTGCCTTCATATAAACCATTGAGTAACTTGCGCATGCTTGTCTTCCTGAGCGGATGAGGTGATCGGCCGCCCGGCCCCAAATGCCGGGACTGGGCAGCCAGATGCCATCTGCGCCTTACTTGCCAGCCTTGTAGCCGTCGAGAATGGCCTGGCCGTCAGCACCGGCCTTGTCCGTCCATTCCTTGATCACGGTCGCGCCGATCTTGCCTAGGTCGGCCTTGAGCTGGGCGGAGGGCTGCTCGACCTGCATGCCGCCTTGCTTGAGTGCGGCAATCGAGCGCGCATCCACTTCCCTGGACTCTTTCCAGCCGCGCTGCTCGGCGGCGGCAGCGGCCTTCAGCACGGCTTCCTGCGTGCTCTTGTCCAGTGCGCCAAAGGCCTTCTTGCTTACGGTCACGGCATTCTTGGGAATCCAGGCCTGCACGTTGTAGTAGTACTTCAGGCTTTCAAACAGCTTGTTGTCGGCGCCGGTCGCGCTCGAGGTGATCAGGCCATCCACCACGCCAGTCGCCAGGGCCTGGGACAGCTCGGCTTCCTGCACGGTCACGGGCTGGGCACCAATCAGCTCGCCGATGCGGGCCGTGGTCGGCGAGTAGACGCGCCACTTCATGCCCTTGAGATCGGCTGCGGAGCTGATGGGTTTCTTGGTGTAGATGCCCTGGGGCGGCCAGGCCACGGAATACAGCAGCACCTGCCCCTGCTTGTCCAGCAGCTTCTGCAGCGCGGGCTTCTGGGCCTGGTAGAGCTTGTAGGCATCCTCGTAGTTGCTCACCAGAAACGGCAGGCCGTCGGTGCCGAAGATCTGCGACTCGTTCTGGAAGCTCACCAGAAAGAACTCGCCCATCTGTGCATTGCCGGTTTGCACGGCACGCTTGATTTCGGGCATCTTGAACAGCGATGCACCAAAGTGCGGCGTGATCCTGAGCTTGCCGCCGGTGGCGGCGTCCACATCCTTCACGAACAGTTCGTTGTTCTTGGAGTGAAAGTTTCCAGGCCCGTATGCGGTGGCGAAATCCCATTTGGTTTGTGCCATGGCTTGACCGGCAATGCCGATGCCGGCGAGCAAGGTGGCGGTGGCGCAGAAAAGGCGACGCTTCATGAAAACTCCTCGGATAAGAGATGCGGACAAATGAACTCAGGCAAGAGTTGTGCCAAAAGTAGCATTTGTCTCAACAGGTATCCATGAGGGATTTCAACGAGTTTTTACAAAGCGTAGGGCGTTTTCTTTCTTATCTCCATTGAGTAGGTTTGGATTGTTGAACAAGAAACTTCAAGGAGCCTTGATGCCCGCCTCTGCCAGACGCCGGGCATAGGCGGCCAGAATGATGCGCTCCGAGTGCACCAGATAGGCACTGAGTTCCTGCGCCGCCTCTGCGGGCCTGCCGGCTTCGAAGATCTGCAGAATCTTCAGGTTCATGCTTACATAGGGCGCATGCAGGAAATGCGGGTCGCGCAGCAGGCCGAAGGCCAGGCGCAGCTCCGCCAGCAGATGCGAGAACATCTCGTTGAGACGCTCGCTGTCGGCCAGGGCCACGATGGCTTTGTGAAACGCCATATTGGCGGTGCCCACCTCGGACCAGTCCTCGGCCTCGCTGTGGCGCTGGCCGCTTTCCACAGCCTCGCGCATCCGCGTCAGCGCCGGATGCATGGGGTAAGCCTGTGCCAGCGCCTGGCACTCGATCATGCGTCGCACGCGATAGATATCGATGATGGACGCCATGCTGGGCACGGCCACCGATACGCCCTTGTTGGGCTCGTGCACCAGAAGACCTTCCTTGGTCAGCATGCGGAACACCTCGCGCAAGGTGTTGCGCGAAATATCCAGCGCTTCGCTGAGTGCCGCTTCGGACAGCCGCTGGCCCGGGCTCAGCACGCCCTTGACCAGCTGGCTGCGTATTTCTTCGGCGATGCGTTCGGTCAGATTCTGGACCTCTGCTGCGACTTTCATGGCATTCCCTTTTTGCTGTCGCCAGAGTGTAGCCATCGTTCTGTTGACTCAGAGAAGTCCAAAAGATTGGCGATACCTAGGGTTTGCTCTATTACAAAGTCTATTTGTTCTGCAAACAATTTCATTTGTGGAATCAATCTAAATAGATTGTTCAACAATTCGAGGAATGAAGCAGGTCTGAAGCAGAGCTGCCCAGCCTTCCTCAAAAGAGCTGGGCGGGTTGCTGAGAGCGTTCCCGTCTTTGGTAGAGCCCGCCGCGCAACGGATCAGGGCGTGATTTCCGGAGGCTTCGATGCCTGTAGACGTAAACCTGTGGCCGCTGATCGGCGTGCTCATCATCATTGCCGGCTTCGCGCTGCGCTTTAACCCCATGCTGGTGGTCATCGTGACCGCCATCGGCACCGCCTTTGCGGCGGGCTTTCCGCTGGACAAGGTGCTGGCCGCCATCGGGGCCGGCTTCATCAAGACCCGCAATCTGCCGCTCATCATCCTGCTGCCGCTGGCCGTGATCGGCTTGCTGGAGCGTCATGGCCTGCGTCAGCATGCGCAAAACTGGATCAGCTCCATCAAGTCGGCCACTGCCGGCCGCCTGCTGATCGTCTACCTGGCAGCGCGTCAGCTCACGGCAGCTATCGGCCTGACCAGCCTTGGCGGTCATCCCCAGATGGTGCGTCCGCTGCTGGCCCCCATGGCCGAAGGCGCGACGGAAAACCGCTACGGCAAGCTGTCGGGCAAGGTGCGCGAGAAGCTGCGTGCCATGTCGGCTGCCACGGACAACGTGGGTCTGTTCTTTGGTGAAGACATCTTCGTGGCCTTCGGTGCGATCGTGCTGATGACCACCTTTCTGAAGGAGGCGGGCATCGAGGTCGAACCGATTCATGTCGCGCTGTGGGGCATTCCTACGGCCATCTCGGCCTTTGCCATCCATGCCTTCCGCCTGCATCGCCTGGACAGGCAGCTGGCGCGTGAAATTGCTGCGGAAAAGAAAGCTGCCCAGGGAGAGTCGGCATGACCATCACCATTCAATACCTGTACTACCTCGTCGGCCTGGTGCTGGCGGTGACGGCCGTGATGACGCTGCGCGACGGCAGCAACCCGCGCCGATTCTCGGCGGGCCTGTTCTGGGCGCTATATGCGCTGGTATTCCTCGTCGGCGATCTGCTGCCGCCCGTATGGGTGGGGGCGGTGGCGGTCGTCATGGCCCTGATTGCCGGTTTCGGCGGCGTGATGGGCGGCAAGCACCAGTCGCGCACCGATGCACAGTACCTGGAAAGCGCCAAGCGCCTGGGCAACAAGCTGTTTGTGCCGGCGCTGGCCATCCCGCTGATCACCATGGTGGGCACGCTGTCGGCCAAGCATCTGGTCTTTGGCGGCACTCCCCTGATCGACCCCAAGAACAGCACCCTGGTCAGTCTGGGCATCGGCTGCGTGGTCGCGCTGGTGCTGGCCTGCAAGATGACGCGCGAGACTCCCGTGCAGGGCCTGCGCGAGTCGCACCGCCTGATCGACGCACTGGGCTGGGCTCTTGTGCTGCCGCAGATGCTGGGCATGCTGGGTCTGGTGTTCTCGGATGCAGGCGTGGGCAAGGCCGTGGCCTATGTGACCACTACCTACATCAACATGGATGTGCGCTTTGTGGCCGTGGCCGTGTACGTGATCGGCATGGCACTGTTCACCGTCATCATGGGCAATGGCTTTGCGGCCTTTCCGGTGATGACCGGCGGTGTGGGCGTGCCCGTGCTGGTTGGCGTCTACCATGGTGACCCGGCCGTGATGGCGGCAGTCGGCATGTTGTCGGGCTACTGCGGCACCTTGCTGACGCCCATGGCGGCCAACTTCAACCTGGTGCCCGCAGCACTGCTGGAAATTGACAAGAATGCCGTCATCCGTGCGCAGGTTCCCACGGCCATCACGCTGCTGATCGTGAATGTGTTCCTGCTCAACTTCCTGATGTTCCGATAAGAGAGAGTTGCCATGACTGAGGCTGCCCACCGAATCCTGCTGACCGGCTTTGAGCCCTTCGACAAAGATAGCGTCAACCCCTCGTGGGAAGTGGCGCGCGCGCTGGATGGCGAGCTGATTGCGGACGGTGTGGTGCATGCCGTGCAACTGCCCTGCGTGTTCGGTGCTGCCATGGCGGCGCTCGACGAGGCGCTAGCCAGGCTGCAGCCCACGCTGATCATCAGCCTGGGGCTGGCCGGCGGGCGCACTGAAATCACGCCGGAGCGTGTGGCCATCAATATCGACGATGCCCGCATTCCGGACAACGCGGGCCATCAGCCCGTCGACCAGCCCGTGGTGCGCGATGCGCCCGCGGCCTACTTCTCGACCCTGCCCATCAAGGCCATGGTGCGCCATCTGAGGGACGCGGGCATTCCGGCTGCGGTGTCGAACACGGCGGGCACTTTTGTCTGCAACCATGTGTTCTATGCCCTGATGCACAGGCTGTCGCGCCGTGCGGGACCCGGCGTGCGCGGCGGCTTTATTCACATACCCGCGCTGCCGCAGCAGGCCGCGCGCCAGCCAGGCATGGCCAGCATGGCGCTGGAAACGCAGATTCAGGGCATACGCACAGCCATTCATACGGCCATGACGGTGCAGCAGGATTTGCAGGAACACGCAGGTCAGCTGCATTGATGCCGACCGGGAGAAGAATGATGAAAATGGATTTGAACAGCGATCTGGGCGAGAGCTTCGGCGCCTGGCGCATGGGCGACGATGCGGCCATGCTGGACATCGTCAGCAGCGCCAATGTGGCTTGCGGCTTTCATGCCGGCGACCCGGCCGGGATGCTGACCACGCTCAGGGCCGCCAAGGCGCGCGGCGTGGTCGTCGGCGCGCATGTGGCCTACCGCGACCTGTCGGGTTTCGGGCGTCGCAACATGGATGTGGCCAGCGGCGATCTGGTGGCCGACGTGATCTACCAGATCGGCGCTCTGCAGGGCCTGGCGCAGGCTGCCGGCACCAGCGTCCAGTACGTCAAGCCGCACGGCGCGCTCTACAACACCATTGCCCAGGACAAGCGCCAGGCCATGGATGTGATCAATGCCATCAAGGCCATCAATCCCAGTCTGGTGCTGATGGCGCTGGCAGGTGCGCCCCTGATTGAATGGGCCTGCGATGCAGGTCTGAACGTGGTGGCCGAGGCCTTTGCCGATCGCGGATACACGCCCGACGGCGCCCTGGTCTCGCGCCGCGAGCCCGGTGCCGTGCTGCACGACGAAAACCTGATCGCCCAGCGCATGCTGACCCTGGTGCGTGATGGAGTGATCGAGGCCGTGGACGGCAGCCTGGTGCGTGTGCAGGCCGACTCCATCTGCGTGCATGGCGACAGCCCCGGTGCCGTGGCCATTGCACGCAACATCCGCCAGCGCTTCGAGCAGGAGGGCGTGCAGATCACCTCCTTTGTGGAAGCAGCACCATGAGTTCCATGCGCTTTTTGCCCGTCAACCGCCACGCCATCCTGGTGGAGCTGGCCGACCTGCAGCAGACGCTGGTGCTGCTGGGGGCCTTGCAGGCCAGTCCCATAGAAGGCGTGCAGGAGCTGGTGCCTGCTGCGCGCACCATTCTTGTACAGTTTGCGCCCCATATCATCGGTGCGGCGCAACTGGTGCGGCGCATTGCCGCCTGCGATCTGAGCGGCAGCGTGCAGCGCTCGGATGTGCTGGTGCAGATTCCCGTGCGCTATGACGGCGAGGATCTGGCCGAAGTCGCACAGATACTGGGCATCACGGCCGAAGAGGTGGTGCGCCGCCACACCGGCAGCGAATGGTCGGTGGCCTTTACCGGCTTTGCGCCGGGCTTTGCCTATCTGAGCGGCGGCGACCCCGTCTTCCAGGTGCCGCGCCGCGCCACGCCACGTACCAGGGTGCCTGCGGGCGCCGTGGCGCTGGCCGGCAGCTTCAGCGCGGTCTATCCCCAGGCCAGCCCCGGCGGCTGGCAGATCATCGGCGTGACCGATGCCGCGATGTGGGATCTGGCGCGCGACCTGCCGGCCTTGCTGCAGCCCGGCTACCGCGTGCAGTTTGTCGATATTGCTACGCAAACAGAAGCTGTCAGCGCTCTATCCAATTCGATTTCGGCTAATAAAGTGGCTGAAATCAATAAGGAGCAAGCGCAAGCAGCTACGAATCTAAAAGCAGATGCCGGTGCCTTGCGTGTGCGCGCCACAGGCCTGCTCACGCTGTTCCAGGATAGAGGCCGCCATGGCCAGGCCGGCCAGGGCGTTTCGGCCTCCGGAGCCATGGACCAGGCGGCGTTCAAGACGGCCAACCGGCTGGTCGGCAATGCCAGCCAGCTGCCGGTGCTGGAGACGGTAGGCGGCGGCCTGTCGCTGCAAAGCGTGGGCGAGAACGTCGTTGCAGTGACCGGTGCAGAGGCGCCCATCAGCATCACCACGGCCGACGGGCGCCGCTGGTCTGCGCCGCGTTATGCAGCGATTGCGCTGGGCGATGGCGACACGCTGAGTCTTGGCCAGCCCGTGGCCGGTGCCCGCTGCTATGTGGCGGTGCGCGGCGGCTACGAGGTGGCACCCGTGCTGGGTAGCGCTTCGACGGACACCCTGGCCCATGTCGGCCCGCCCGCTCTTCAGACTGGGCAGTTGCTGGCGGTGCTGCCGGACCACCATGCCGTGGTGGCCGAGTTGGCCCTGCCGCAGCAGGAGCTGCCGGCCCCTGACGGCGAGGTGGTGCTGGATGTGGAACTGGGCCCGCGTACCGACTGGTTCACGCCCGAGGCCGTGGCCTTGCTGGCCGCCCAGCGCTGGCAGGTCACGCCCCAGTCCAATCGCGTGGGCCTGCGACTGGCCGGCGAGCAGGCGCTGACGCGCGCGGTGAGCAGCGAGCTGCCCAGCGAAGGCACGCCGCTGGGGGCCATCCAGGTCCCTGCCAGCGGCCAGCCCGTGCTGTTTCTGGCCGACCATCCGCTGACCGGCGGCTATCCCGTGATCGGCTGCGTGGCACCCCATCATCTGGATCTTGCGGGACAGATTCCCGTAGGCGCCTGGATTCGTTTTAACCCCATCCGCACCTTTGCAGAGCTGGTGCCTGCAGCCGCGGAGTGAGGAGTGACTTGATGAAAAAAGCTCTGATTGCCAACCGTGGCGAAAACAGCTGCGCAGCAGTTGTTTCACCAGATTGCCGGGCCTGCGCAGCAGGCGGCGGCGGTCTCGCATCCCTGTCTTACGCTTCCTGAGGTGGCAACCATGATTACCAAAGTTCTGATTGCCAACCGTGGCGAGATCGCCGTGCGCATTGCACGCGCCTGTGCCGACTATGGCGTGAAGTCTGTCGCCGTCTATGCCGATGCCGATATCGACGCCCTGCACGTGCGCCGTGCCGACGAGGCCTATGGCCTCGATGGCGACAAGCCTGCCGACACCTATCTGAACATCGCCAAGCTGATTGCGATTGCCAAGCGTTCGGGCGCCGATGCCGTGCATCCCGGCTATGGCTTTCTGTCCGAGAGCGAAGCCTTTGCGCAGGCCGTGCTGGATGCGGGTCTGGTCTGGATCGGCCCGCGCCCAGACACCATCGCCAAGCTGGGCGACAAGGTCGAGGCGCGCAAGATTGCGCTGCAGGTCGGTGCGCCGCTGGTGGCCGGCACGCCCGATCCCGTCAAGGATGCCGACGAAGTGCTGGCCTTTGCCCAGCAGCATGGTCTGCCCATCATCATCAAGGCTGCTTTTGGCGGCGGTGGCCGCGGCATGAAGATCGCCTGGCGCATGGACGAAGTGGCCGAGCTCTATGCCTCTGCCGTGCGCGAGGCCGTGACGGCTTTCGGTCGTGGCGAATGCTTTGTGGAGCAGTTCCTCGACAAGCCGCGCCATATCGAGGCGCAGGTGATTGCCGACACGCATGGCAATGTGGTGGTGCTGGGCACGCGCGATTGCTCGCTGCAGCGTCGCAACCAGAAGCTGGTGGAAGAGGCTCCTGCCCCCTTCATCACCGATGCCCAGCGTGAACGCATTCACAGTGCGGCAAAGGCGATCTGTGCGCAAGCCGGCTATGTCAGCGCGGGAACCGTGGAGTTTTTGCTCAGCGGCAACGGCGCCATTTCCTTCCTTGAGGTCAATACCCGCCTGCAGGTCGAGCACACCGTGACCGAGGAAACCACGGGCATCGATTTGGTGCAGGAACAGCTGCGCGTGGCCGACGGTCTGCCGCTGTCCTTCACGCAGACTCCGGCACCACGGGCCCATTCCATCGAGTTTCGTATCAATGCCGAAGATGTGGGGCGCGGCTTTCTGCCCACGCCGGGTCTGATCACGCGTTTTGCCCCACCTTCGGGGCCGGGTGTGCGCCTCGATTCTGGCGTCGAGTCCGGCTCGGTGATCCCCGGAACGTTTGACTCCATGATGGCCAAGCTCATCGTCACGGGGGCCACGCGCGAGCAGGCCCTGGCCCGTGCGCGCCGCGCGCTGGCCGAGTTCCGCATCGAGGGCGTGGCTTCGGTGCTGCCCTTCCACAAGGCCGTGCTGAATCAGGCCGACTTTGTGGGGACTGCGGGCTTCAATGTCCACACCCGCTGGATCGAGACCGAATTTGCCGAGCCGCTGGCCGCAGCCGCCCGCGCCGAGCCCGTGGCCGACACCAGCCTGCTGCGCACGGCCATCGAGATCGACGGCCGCCGCGTGCAGCTGGGCCTGCCCGCCATGCTGCTGCAGGGACTGTCTGCGCCGGCGACCGGTGCGACCCAGGCCGCAGCGTCGCAAAACGTGGACCCCGATGCCGTCATCTCGCCGATCGCCGGCAATCTGCATGCCTGGAAGGTGGCCGATGGCGACGAGGTCAAGGAAGGCGATGTGATCGCCGTGATGGAAGCCATGAAGATGGAAATGCAGGTTTCGGCCCACAAGAGCGGCCGCATCACACTGGCCGTGCAGCCAGGCACTGCACAGGTCTTGAGCGCCGTGATCGCGCATATCCGATAGACATAGCCAGCCCCGCACAAAGCGCGACCTCTGTGTCGCGCTTTGTTTTTCTAGCCTCGTTTCACGCAGCTCATGGCCATGGCCACCAGTGCGTCGAGAAACTCGGGTGAGCGGGCCTGCTGAGGCACATCGTGCACGGCGCTGTGAATGATCTCGCGCAGGCCCTGGCCCAGCAGGTAGGCAGCCAGTGGCAGGTTGTCGGTCTGTACCTGCGAGTCATGCATCTGCAGCAGTGGCAGCCAGGTGGCGTTGATGAATTCCTCCCGGCTGGCCTGCGGTGCATGCCACAGGCCCAGGTGCAATGCCGTGCGATAGCGTGCATGGAAAGCATGGCTGAGCTGGTGCAGGCGCTGCTCGACCCGAATCATGTTCGCAAAGATCTGGCGCAATATGGCTTCGAGCGGCAGACCCTGCAACTGCTCGCGCATCTGGAAAAGCTGCTCGGATTCCTGATTGAGCAGGCGTTCATACACTGACGCAATCATGGACTCCTTGTTGGGAAAGTATTGGTAGATGGAGCCCACGGCAGCACCCGAAACCTCTGCAATGCGATTGACCGTGAGAGCGTCCTCTCCCTCTTTTTCGAGAAGGCGCAAACAGGCTTCGGCAATGGCATCGACCAGCGCTCTTGAGCGTGCCTGCACAGGCTGTTTGCGCGGTTGCGGCAACTGGTCCTTGGGGCGTGGGGTGGTGGGCGCGTCCATGAAATGCAAGTCCTGTCCTCGGTTTATCTGTTGGGGCTGATTTTTTCTTTTTCCATCAATGACTTGCGACGTCTTTGAGGGAGCCGGAATGCGAGTGGAAAAACGCACTCCCTCTGCCTAGACTTTGTGCAAGGCTGCTCCCCATCCTAGCGCTAAGGTGCGGCCCGACAGAGCCTGAGGCAGACGCTGTGGAGGAGACAGAAGCACTGCACTCGGGCAAGACATTGCATAGAGGAGAAAGCCCATGTCATCCCCCATCTCGGTTCGAATTCTCGGCCCGCGCATCGGTGCCGAAGTGCTGAAGCTGGACCTGGCAGACCCGTTGTCTGCGCAAACCCTGCAGGAGTTGGAAGCCGCCCTGCTCAGACATGAAGCACTGGTGCTGCATGTGCCCGATATGACGCCCGACCAGCATCTAGCGATTGCCCGTCATTTTGGCGATGCCGAAGTCCATACCTTCTATCCCAATCTGGGTCAGGGCTATGAGCAGATCACAGTCATAGACTCCAAGCTCGGCGACCGCGCCGATATGTGGCACCACGACGAGAGCTTTCTTCCCAGTCCGCCCATCGTCACCATGACCCATGCGCGCATCTTGCCGCCCATGGGAGGTGATACCTGCTGGATCAGCATGACCAGTGCCTACGATGCGCTGTCGTCGCAGATGAAGCAGTACCTCGATGGTCTGAGTGCCTGGCATGACATGAACAGCCCCATGACGGCGGCGCTGCAGCATGGCATCTGCACGCATGAGCGCTATGTGGAAGTGGTCGCGCAAAACCGTCGCCAGCTGCACCCGGTGGTGCGCGTGCATCCGCTCACAGGGCGCAAGGCGCTCTACGTCAGCCCCACCTATGTCACGCATATAGATGGTCTGCCACAGGCCGAAAGCCGTGCCATCCTGGCCTATCTGCATGCGCACTGCATGCAGGTGGAGTTCCTGTTCAAGCACCGCTGGGCGCTGGGCGATATGGTGATCTGGGACAACCGCAGCGTGGTGCACAACGCCATCATGGACTATGCGCCGCACCAGCGTCGCATGCACCGTGCGTCGGTATTTGCACGCCAGGGCGTTGCCGCCCGGAAACACAACGAACAGGAGGCAGCATGCGCCACGACGGACTGAACCGGGAGCTGCTGTCCAGATACGCGCCGCGTCCGGGCCGCAAGCCGCTGCTGCCGGCGCTCGGTGATCGCCAGCAGCTTGCGCTGTTGTGCCGCGTGCTCTCGCGCGAAGGCTATAACGACCATATCGCGGGCCACATCACGCTGCGCCTGGATGACGGCAGCTATCTTGCCAATCCCTGGGAGCTGACCTGGAGCGAGCTGACGGCCTCGGACATCCTGAGGCTGGATGCGCAAGGCCAGGTGATCGAGGGCGAGTGGAACATCACTCCGGCCATCCGGCTGCACATGGACGTGCATGAAAAGCGCCACGATGTGCGCGTGGTCATCCACAACCATCCCGAATGGAGTTCGGTCTGGTCGGCCACGGGCAAGGTACCGCCGGTGTATGACCAGACCTCGGCCCTGGTCGATACCGACCCCGTGGTCTATGACGAATACCGGGGCACGGTGGAGCAGCGCGAGCTGGGCAATGCCGTGGCCAGCGCATTGGGCCAGAGCAAATGGGCGCTGCTGGCCAATCATGGTGCGCTGGTGGTGGGCGAGAGCATTCGACAGGCGCATCTGCGGGCCATCACGCTGGAGTGGCGCTGCCGCCTGGCTTGGCGGGTGCAGGCGCTCGGTGGCGGCACCCCCTTGAGCGATGCCGTGATCCAGGCGACCGGAGCGCGCACCGACCTCAACGGCTTTCCCTTCCTCTGGGAGGCCATGTGTCGCGAGGAAATCCGCCGCGATCCTGGCGTGCTGGAGTAGGCCCGCTTTTGCTTTGCGCCCGCTGCTGGCGGGAAGCGAAGACTGTATCGATCAACCGGAAGCCCTCCCATGTCCATCCAAGAATCACCGAACCCGCAGCGTCCCTGGCTGCTGCTTCACACGGCGCTGGCGCCAGCCATGCGCGAGAGACTGCAGCTGCAGTTTGAGCTGCTTGAGGCGGCCGGGATCGGCAGCGCCCGGCGCAGCGAGCTGTGCGCTCAGGTGCGAGCCATGCTGTGCAATGCCCAGTCCATCGTCAGCCGCGAACAGATGCTGCAGTGGCCGGCGCTGGAGCTGATCGTCGTCGTCGGGGTGGGCCGGGACGGCATCGATCTTGAGGCTGCGGCAGAACTGGGCATCAAGGTGAGCAGGGCACCCGATGTCTGTGCCGAAGATGTCGCCGACCACACGCTGGCCCTGCTGCTGGCTGCCACGCGGCAGATCGTGCAGGCCCATGAGTTTGTGCGGCAGGGGCGCTGGCTGCAAGAGCGGTATCCGCTCACCCTGCGCTTTTCGGGGCAGCGCATGGGCATCGTCGGCCTGGGGCGCATCGGCCGTGCCGTGGCCAGGCGCTCGCAGGCCTTTGATATGTCGATTGCCTATACGGGGCGCGCTCCCAAGAACGATGTGCCATACCGCTGGTGTGACAGTGTGCTGGAGCTGGCCGCAGATGTGGATTTTCTCGTGGTCTGCGCCAGCGGCGGGCCTGCAACCCGGGGGCTGATCGATGCCCGCGTGCTGCAGGCCCTGGGGCCGCAGGGTGTGCTGGTGAATGTGGGGCGCGGCTCCATCGTCGATGAAGCGGCATTGCAGCAGGCTTTGCAGGAACGCACGATTGCAGCGGCGGCACTCGACGTGTTTGCGCTTGAGCCGCAAGTGCCCGAGGGCTTGATCGAGCTGCCCAATACGGTGCTGACGCCGCACATGGCAAGTTCCACACGGCAGGGCCTGCAGGCCATGCTGGCGCAGGCCGAGGCGTACCTGCTGGAGCACTTCGGGCTGCCCGAAATCACAGATTGAACCGCCGCATGTTTGCACCCTGCCGAAAGAGGTTTTTGTCGGGGGCTTGACCTTTACATCATGTCAATCTCTACAGTTGCCTTCAACGTGAATGGAGAACGCGATGAATGCACTGACCAAAAGCGGAGCCTTTGAGCTGTCTGTGGAAGGAATGACCTGCGCTTCCTGCGTGGGCCGGGTGGAGCGGGCGCTCAAGAAAGTGCCCGGTGTGCAGGAGGCCGTGGTCAATCTGGCCACGGAAAAAGCCAGCCTCACCGTGGCCGATCCGGCGCAGGCTGCGGCCATCCTGCCGCAGGCCGTGGCGGCGATCGAAAAAGCGGGCTACGCGGTGCCCGCGCAAAGCGTGGATCTGCAGGTGAACGGCATGACCTGTGCGTCCTGCGTCGGCCGTGTGGAGCGTGCGCTCAAGAAGGTGCCCGGAGTGCAGGATGCAGTGGTGAATCTCGCGACCGAACGTGCCAGCGTGCAGCTGCAGGGCGGCGTGACGGTGGGCGCCCTGATCGCGGCGATTGAAAAGGCCGGTTATGAAGCGCAGCCCGTGGCGCACAGCGCCGGCGCGACTGGCGAGGACGCCACAGCCGAGCGCCGGGCACAGGAGCGCGAATCGCTCAAGCGTTCCCTGATCTTTGCGACCCTGTTCGCACTGCCCGTGTTTCTGCTGGAAATGGGCGGTCACATGGTGCCTGCGTTTCACCACTGGATTGCAGGCAGCATCGGCACGCAGAACAGCTGGTACCTCCAGTTCGCGCTGACGGCCATGGTGCTGTTCGGGCCGGGGCGGCGCTTTTTCGAGAAAGGCGTGCCCGCCTTGCTGCGCGCAGCGCCCGATATGAATTCGCTGGTCGCCGTGGGCACTTCGGCGGCATTTGCCTATTCGGTGGTCGCGACCTTTGTGCCGCAATGGCTGCCTGCAGGCTCCGTGAATGTGTACTTCGAAGCCGCGGCCGTCATCGTGGCGCTGATCCTGCTGGGCCGCTTTCTGGAGGCGCGTGCCAAGGGCAATACCTCGGAGGCCATTCGCCGTCTGGTGCAATTGCAGGCCAAGACCGCGCGCGTGCGCCGCGATGGCCAGGTCCAGGAAGTCGATATCGCCCAGGTGCGTGCCGGCGATCTGATCGAAGTGCGCCCGGGCGAGCGCATTCCCGTCGATGGCGAGGTCATCGAAGGCCGCAGCTTTGTCGATGAATCCATGATCAGCGGCGAGCCAGTGCCGGTCGAGAAGGCCGAGGGCGCCGAAGTGGTGGGCGGCACGGTCAATCAGAACGGGGCGCTGGCTTTCAGGGCCACCAAGGTGGGCGCCGATACGCTGCTGGCACAGATCATCCGCATGGTGGAGCAGGCCCAGGGCAGCAAGCTGCCGATTCAGGCCCTGGTGGACAAGATCACCATGTGGTTTGTGCCGGCCGTCATGGCCGCGGCCCTGCTGACTTTCGTGATCTGGCTGGTCTGGGGTCCCGATCCTGCGCTGAGCTTTGCCCTGGTCAATGCCGTGGCCGTGCTCATCATTGCCTGCCCCTGTGCCATGGGGCTGGCCACGCCGACTTCCATCATGGTGGGAACCGGGCGTGCCGCGCAAATGGGAGTGTTGCTGCGCAAGGGCGAGGCGCTGCAGCAGCTCAAGGATGCCAGGGTGGTGGCGGTGGACAAGACCGGCACGCTGACCCGTGGCCGCCCAGAGCTGACCGATCTGGCGCTGGCCGACGGCTTTGAGCGCGGCGCGGTGCTGGCGCAGGTGGCTGCCGTGGAGGATCGCAGCGAGCACCCGATTGCGCGCGCCATCGTCGATGCGGCTAAAGCCGAAGGGCTGGAGATTCCAGCCATCAGCGATTTCGCATCGGTGACCGGTTTCGGCGTGCGTGCCGTGGTGCTGGGCGATCAGGTGGAGATCGGTGCCGACCGCTTCATGCGCGAGCTTGGCCTGAGCGTTGACGGTTTTGCGGCCGAGGCCGAGCGCCTGGGCAGCGAAGGCAAGACGCCGCTGTATGCAGCCATCGGCGGGCGGGTGGCGGCCATGATTGCCGTGGCCGATCCGATCAAGCCCACCAGCAAGCCCGCGATCGATGCCCTTCACGCACTGGGCCTGAAGGTGGCCATGATTACCGGCGACAACCGCCACACGGCCGAGGCGATTGCCAGGCAACTGGGCATTGACGAGGTGGTGGCCGAGGTGCTGCCCGGCGGCAAGGTCGAGAGCGTGAAGCGCCTCAAGGCCGAGCATGGCACGCTGGCCTATGTGGGCGATGGCATCAACGACGCACCGGCCCTGGCCGAAGCCGATGTGGGCATTGCCATAGGCACGGGCACCGATATCGCCATCGAGGCGGCCGATGTGGTGCTGATGTCTGGCGATCTCTCGGGCGTGCCGAATGCGATCGCGCTGTCCAAGGCCACCATGAAGAACATTGGCGAGAACCTGTTCTGGGCCTTTGCCTACAACGTGGCGCTGATACCGGTGGCGGCAGGTCTGCTCTATCCGTTCAACGGCATGCTGCTGTCGCCCGTATTTGCCGCTGGGGCCATGGCGCTGTCCAGCGTCTTCGTGCTCTCCAACGCGCTGCGGCTCAAGCGCTTCAAACCCGCTCTCTGACAAGAGGGCCGGCAGCAACGGAGGGATAAGCGCCGGAAGATGTTCCGGCGCTTGTCCCGTGGCCAGGGCTATTGTCTGGGCAGTTGTGGCACGTCCACAAAATCGTCCAGGCTCAGGCCTTTTTCCTGCAGCAGGGCTTCGAGCACGGGCTTGAGCCGGCCCAGGCTGGCTTCCACGGTTTCGCGCACGGTATCGACCACCACCTGGGTGCTGCGCTCGATCTCGATGTTGACCAGATCGCCGACCTTCTTGTCGCCGAACACCGTCATGCGCAGGGTTTCGGGAATCAGCCAGACCTCGAACCAGCCCTCCTTGCGGTTCACCTCGGCAACCGTCAGGCTGGCGCCGTTGACGGCGATATAGCCCTTGGCAAACACATAGGGGCGAAAGGCCTCGGGAATGCCGAAGCGGATCTTGTGATTGGTCTCGGTCTGCATCACCTCCAGCAGCGGCGCCATGAAGTCCACATGGCCCGAGAGCGGGTGGCCGCCAATTTCGGCACCGTCCTTGGCGGCGCGCTCCACATTGAGCGTGTCGCCGGCCTTGCAGCTGCCCAGCGTGGTGATGTTCAGGCTTTGCAGCATCACATCAAAGCTGGCGCTGGTGGGCGAGAGGTTTTCGGTTACCGTCAGGCAGACGCCGTCATGCGAGACGCTGGCGCCAATGGCCAGGTCCTGGCAGAAGCCTTCGGGAAACTCCATGATGAAGGTGCGCAGGCCGTCCTGGTCGCGCAGCGCGGCAATCTTTGCCACGGCCTGAATGATGCCGGTAAACACGGGGCAGACTCTCTTATCAACAGGCTGGCGCCGGGCGCTGGCCTTGGGTCAAAACAGCTATTTTGCCTGCTTGCCCGTTAACCCGGCCAGCATCTAGGCGAAGGCCGGCCGGCCTTCCCAGAAGCCGCTGATCAGTGCATCGGGCTTTTTGAGCGCACGTACCCAGGCGCAGTCGGGCCAGGCCTGCATCTGCACATTCATGCCGGCAAACACGCCATAGCCCGGGCCGGCCGCGATTTCGCCATCGGCCTGCAGGGTCTCGCCGCTGCGGATGCTGCAGGCCGCGTGGATATCGCCCTGGGCCTTGATGCCCCAGCCGGCCTGAATATGGTTGCCGCACAGAATGCCGTCGTTGCCGGCAATGCCGTGGCCTACATCGAGCAGGCCCTGCACCTCGATGGCGCCGCCTGCTTTCAGGCCCTTGCCGCAGTGCATATCGCCTTGCACCTGCACCTCCTGGCCGATATGGGCATTGCCTTTGAGCTTTACATGGCCGCCGCCGCGCAGCTCCCAGCCGCAGCGCAGGTCTTCGGCGCGCACCTCGCCTTCGACTTCCACGCTCCAGGCCGCCTTGATGCTGCCGCCGGCCTGCAGCAGTTCACCTGCAAAGATGGCGCCGCCGCATTGAATCTCTTCGCCCGCTTCGAGCTTGCCCGCCCGTATGCCGCCGCCCGCCTGCAGGCTGCGGCCCACCAGCAGCTGGCCGGTGACGCGCACATCGCCGTGCACGATCAGCGTGCCGGCATAGACGAAGTGGTCGGCCTCCAGGTGCTCGAGCTCCAGCACGCTGTTGGTGGAGCCGAAGTTCTCCAGCAGCCAGCGTGCATCTTCCACACGGCCTGCGGCCACCTGGGTGTCCATGGCAGCCTGGTAGTCCCCGCCGGCCAGGTTGTTGCGCACAAACCAGCGGTAACCCATGGCACAGGGATTTTTGCCGCGCAAGAAATTTTGAGTGAGTTCCATGTCCATGGCTGACCTCCGGATCGTCCTTTGAGCAAGATGCGGTGCGCGTGGCAGTACAGGGCCGCGAAGGCGTGGACGTACCTCTCCCATGCACCAGGGAAATGCTGTTCTGGAAGGCCGTGCGGAGGATGTGAGCTGTGTGCTTCAAGCCTTCCGCACGGCGGCGGAAAGCATGGCCGTGACACCGCTCAGGCTCACGAATGCGGTGGGAATGCCATGGCGGCGGGTGTGCAGTGCACGCAGCACGCAGGCACGCGCGGATAGCTCTGCAGCAAGGGCAGAGCGGCGCAGGCGGGCGGCGGTGGACAGGTGCAGGCAGGCCATGGTGTGGGGCATGAAGAAGCGGCAATTATGCCGCGCAGCCCGCTCCGGTGCCGCCCGGCCGTGGTATCTCCTTGATTTCATGACGCCGTCCCGCCTCAGAGGGCAGGAGGCGAAACGGTGCAGGAATGCCTGGGCTCAGCGGCTTTGCGCTGCAGCCTGGCACAGACGCTCAACGGCCTGCGCGATCTGCGGCACTTCGGGCGCGGCAAACGACATGCGCAGCGTGTGCAGGTCGGGGTCGGCCGGATAGAAGGCCTTGCCTGGCACATAAATTACGCCCAGGGCCACGGCGGCGTCGAAGAGCTTTTGCGGATCGATCTGGCGGTCCAGCTCGGCCCAGACAAACATGCCGCCAGCGGGGCGCGAGCAGCGTATGCCGCTGTCCGGTGACGCGTTCAAGCCCTGGACCAGGGCCTGCATGCGTCGCTGGTATTCCTGGCGCGCGCGCTGCACGGTGGCCGGGTAGCGCCCGCTGGCCAGATAGCAGGCGGCGACCGACTGCGTCAGCGGCGAGGTGCACAGGTCGGCCGTCTGCTTGGCCACCGTGCAGCGGCGCAGCAGCGGCGCGTCGGCCAGCATCCAGCCCACGCGCAGCGCGGGCGCCACGGTCTTGGACAGGCTGGACAGGTAGACGACGGGGTTGGAGCCGGGCTCGGCCAGGCGCTCGCCCGCGGAGCGCACGGTGCCAGGCATGGCCCGGGGGACGTCGCCTGGCTCGTCGAAGCGCAGCTCGCCATAGGGGTCGTCCTCGACCACCCAGAAGCCGTGCTGCCTGGCCAGTTGCACCAGAGCCTCGCGGCGTTCGGCCGCCAGCAGCGTGCCGCGCGGGTTGGAGAAGTTCGGCACGGTGTAGAGCAGCTTGGGGCGCTGGTCGGCGGGCAGTGCGGCCAGCAGATCGGCCAGGGCTTCTGTCTGCAGGCCTTGCTCGTCCATGGGAATGGGCAGGATGCGCGCCTGGGCCAGACGCAGGGCTTGCAGCGTGGCCGGATAGGCGGGCACCTCGACCAGCACCGTGTCGCCGGGCTCGACGAGCACGCGCACCAGCAGGTCAAAGGCCTGCTGCGATCCGGTGGTCACGAGGATGTCGGCGGCCGTCGCCTGCATGCCGCGCTCGCGCGCCTGCTGCGCCAGGGCCTCACGCAGTTCGCTCAGGCCTTCGGTGGCGCCATATTGCAGCGCGCCCGGACCCTGTGTCATGGCCTGTGCGGCGGCCTGGGCCAGGCCTTCGGCATCGAAGAGGCTGGGCGATGGATAGCCGCCGGCCAGCGAGATCATGCCGGGGCGAGAAAGATAGGGAAACAACTCGCGTATCGGCGATCCCGCAGGCTCGGCAAACACGGCGGCAAAGGGGGGCAGTGCGCTGTCCTGACTCATGCCGCAGCTCCCGACAGCAGCCCGAGAACCTGGGCCCTGGATTGCTGTTCGCTGGCCTCGTACAAGGCGATTTCGTCATGCACGCGTGCGCCCAGTGCGCTCTCGAAGACCTGCTGCGCGGCATGGGCCTGGTATTGCTTTTGCTCCTCGCCGCCGAGGTTGGACTGGAAGATGCCGGCCGCGCTCACGGGCAGGAAATCCTCATAGGTAATCGGCTCGGCCTGCACCAGTCCCTTGTCGATCAGCGCTTCCAGATCTGCCTCGGCAGCGCCCTGGGGCAACCGAGCCTGAGCATGTTCGGTCAGGCGGTAGCGGTAGAAGGCCAGGCCCTGGCGGCGCAGTTCCTCGTGGGTGTCGGGAAACTGCGTGAAGACCTGTTGCAGGCGGTGTGCATAGTCGGGCGCGGCGCTGCCCGCGCTGTCTATGCCGCGCACCAGACCCAGCAGCTCGTCGTACAGAGCGCGGCCCTTGCGTGTCAGCGCGACGCCGCGCTGCTCGATCTCGCCAAAGCGGGCGGTATGGGCGCCGGCATTGTCCGCGTTGGCGTTGGCGTCGGCATCGGTAAAGCGCACGGCCTCCTTGAGCGCCTTGAAGCTGGTCTGGCGCAGCAAGATAGGGCAGGCGCGCTGCGGCGGGCCTTCGACCACGTCCTTGGCATCCATGCCGCGCGCGGGCATATCGGCCTGGGCCAGGTCGATGTCCAGCGTGCGCGGCGTCAGATGGTTGATGTGGGGTCCCTTGAAGCACACCACATCGGCCACCAGGCGGTGGGCTTTCTGCAGGGCGTTGTAGGTGGCGGCATCCACGGTGGCGTCGCTGTGCCAGCGGAAGGTCTCCAGGGCCTGCTGCACAAAGGCGTCGGCATCGTCGCTGTCCAGGCCGCCGTCGCGCTCGGCCTGGGCAATGAGCTCCAGTGCGCGCGGCGTGAAGATGCGACGGCGCTGGAGGATTTCGGCGGCCTGCGCGCGCAGCGCCTCATCGGCGATCAGCTCCAGACGCAGCAGCGAGGTGAAGACGCGAAACGGGTTGGCCAGCAGCGCCTCGTCGTGCACGGGGCGAAAGGCCGTGGAGTGCACGGGAACGCCGGCCACCGAGAGGTCGTAATAGCCCACGGGCTCCATGCCCATCACGGCGAACAGGCGGCGCAGCGTGGCCAGTTCCTCGGCCGTGCCCACGCGGATGGCGCCATGGCGCTCCACATCCAGGCGCTCGAGCTCGCCGCTTTTGCTCATGCGCTGGCGCAGCTCGGGATCGGCCTGCAGCGTCAGAGCGTTGACATCGGCAACCAGGTCGATCAGCGTGCCGTACTGGGGCACTTCCTTGCGGTACATCTCGGACATGGCGCGCGAGAAGCGCGTGCGGATCTCGTTGGAGGAGACAAATCGGGCAGCTGTGGAAGAGGCGTGGGGCGTGGCGCTCATGACGGAACAGAAGGGTCTTGGGGGTCGTGGGATGGCCGCGCCGCTGGCGTGGCCGCAGGAATATGCAGGATGTTGTGCGTCGTCATGACTTTGGTCAAACGATAATCCTGCCTCCAGGTCATACCTAAACGGAATGAACCTGCTAGCAGCCCCACACTCACCGGTTCGTTCCATGCAGCTATCCCGTCGCTTTCTGCCCCCCATGTCCCTGCTTTGCGCCTTCGAGGCTTCGGCGCGGCACCAGAGCTTTACCGCGGCGGCCGCCGAGCTGCATCTCACGCAAAGTGCCGTCAGCCGCCAGATCCGCGCATTGGAGGAGCGCCTGGGCACAGAGCTGTTCGTGCGCGAGCGCCAGACCGTTCGCCTGAGCGCTGCGGGTCAGGTCTACGCGCAGGAGATTCGCGCCGCCCTGGCGCGCATCTCCAATGCCACGCTGGGCTTTCGCACCAATCCCCAAGGCGGCAGCCTGAACCTGGCCATCCTGCCGACCTTCGGCACGCGCTGGCTGGCGCCGCGGCTGCCGCAGTTCTTCAGTGCCCATCCGGGCATCACCATCAATCTGACCACGCGGCTGTCGCAGTTCGATTTCCAGCTCGAAGCCGTGGATGCCGCCATTCATTTCGGGCTGCCGAACTGGCCGGGCGCGGAGCTGGAGTTTCTGATGAGCGAGACCGTGGTGCCGGCCTGCAGCCCCGATGTGGCGGCCCGCCATGGTTTTGCCCGGCCCCAGGACCTGCTGCGTGCGCCGCTGCTGCATCTGGCATCGCGCCCTGACGCCTGGCAGCGCTGGTTCGGCAGCCAGGGCTGTCAGGGCGGTGATATGCAGGGCATGCTGTTCGATCAGTTCGCCACGGCAGCGCAGGCAGCGATTGCCGGCGTGGGCGTGGCGCTGCTGCCCAAGTTTCTGATCCTGCGCGAGCTGCAGGCCGGCGATCTGGTCCAGGCCCTGCCGCAGCTGCCCGAGGTGCAAAGCGCCGAACGCTACTACCTGGCCTGGCCGACCAGCCGCTCGGCCTATCCGCCGCTGCAGGCCTTCCAGGGCTGGCTCAAGCAGGTCGCGCAGGAGTTCGCTTCCTCTGCACCGCTGTAATGTAAAAAAAAGGAGCTGCCAGCGCAGCTCCTTCAATGAATTAAGGCATAAAAATGTCTGAAGTGCTTTATCAGCATGCGCAGCCAGCTATCAATAAAGCATGACTCCAGACGCAGGCCGGTGGTTGCCTCAGCTGTTGTAGGCTTCCAGCGGCTTGTCGTTGGGCGCTTGCAGCAGCTGCTTGAGCGTCTCGCTCATGGGCAGGTTCAGCGGCATCTCCTTGGGCGGAATGGGCTGCATAAACCATTTGTCGTAGATCTTTGCCACTTCGCCGGACTTCATCATGCGCACCAGGGCATCGTCAACGGCCTTCTTGAAGCCGGGATCGTCCTTGCGCATCAGCAGCGCGATGGGCTCCGATCCCAGCGCCTCGCCCACGATCTTGTAGCCCTTGGGGTCCTTGGCGTTGGCGATCACGCCGGCCAGCAGGTTGTCGTCGAGCACGAAGGCGTCCGCGCGCCCGGACTCCAGCATCAGAAAGCTCTCGAAGTGATCCTTGCCCAGCTGGGTCGGCAGCTTGACATTGTTCTCATGGCTGTATTTGCGCAGCAGCTGCACGGCGGTGGTGCCGGCCGAGGCTGCCACGGTCTTGCCGTCGAGCTGCTTGAACGAGGTCACGGGCGAGTCCGCACGCACGGCCATGCGCACCTGGCTGACATAGGTGGTGACGGCAAAGGCGACCTGTTTCTGGCGGCTGAGGTTGTTGGTCGTGGGGCCGCAGCCCAGATCCACCGTGCCGTTTTGCACCAGAGGCATGGTGTTCTGCGCGGTAATGGCCATGTATTCGATCTTGGCGCTGGGCGCGATCTGGGCCAGAACCTTCTCGCACAGCTCCACGTGGTAGCCGGTGAAGCGGTGGTTGGCGCCTATGGCATAGGCCATGGGGGCAGAGCTCTCGCGCACGCCTATGACCACCTTGCCAGTCTTTTGCAGCTTCTCCAGCGTGCTGCCGGGGGCGGTCTGGGCCTGGGCACCGAAGGTGGTCATCGCGGCTACAAGGGCGGTACATGCCAGCGTCAGGTTCGCGGTCATCAGGCGCATGGGGAGGTCTCCTCGGAAAGTGGGCGTTTGGAAAACGCAATCCTGTTGTTGTTCGGTCGTTCCTGGTGCCGCGCATTGTTGCAGCCCGTGAACCGGCAGGACTTGTGGCCGCAACGGCCTGTTTGTCAATGTCCTGCAGCAACTATCCGGCAAATGGCGGCGGCTTCATAACGATGAAACGGAAGAAGGTCATGCTTGCCGCGTATGACCCTGCAGTGCGCACTCCGGTGCGGCCGCAGGCGCGGCAAAGCCATAGCGGGAGGGCAGATCGGGCTTTTTGGGTAATATCTGCGCCTATTGCACAGGCCCGCGCGCATCCGTTTGCGACGCGTGCAGCCTTGTGTCGCCAGGGCCGGCCGTGCTGCTGCCGCCTGGCCAGGCTCCGTTTTCGGTTCGCGCAGCCCAGCCCGCAAGGGCGCCACAGAGAGATTCTGCATGCGTGAACCCGTTTTGAGACAGACTCCATGACTGCCAATACTCCCCCCTCATTCCTGAGCCGCATCGCCATCGCGATCGGCAGTTTCTTTGCCATCCTTGGTAACGGCCGTCTGGCCGCCGACGTGACCCGTGTGCGCGCCGGTGAGGCCTTTGCCGCCGACGTCGCGCCCAAGGAAGTGCGCGTGGAAGTGCCGGTCGAGAAGATCGTCGAAGTCCGCGTCGAAGTGCCGGTCGAGAAAATCGTGGAAAAGACCGTCGAGGTTCCGGTTGAAAAACGCGTCGAGGTGGAAAAACTCGTCGCCACCGACAGCGCCGCCCTGCAACTGCTGGGACTGATGCAGCGCGAAGCCCGCTTTGTGGACTTCATCCAGGAAGACGTTGCCCCCTACACCGATGCCGAAATCGGCGCTGCCGCGCGCGTGGTGCATGAAGGCTGCCGCAAGGTGCTGCGCGAGCATTTCACGCTGAGCCCCGTGCGCAGCGAAGCCGAAGGCTCGCGCATCACATTGCTGGCCGGCTTTGACGCCGCTGCCGTGCGCCTGACAGGCAATGTGGTCGGTCATGCACCGTTCACCGGCACGCTGTCCCACCGTGGCTGGCTGGTGACGGAGGTCAAGCTGCCCCAGCTCATCGACAGCCAGGCCGCCAAGGTCATCGCCCAGGCCGAAGTGGAGCTGTAAACCATGAACATGTTTGCCTCCATCGCCGCATCCGGTGCGGCTCCCCAGGCCGCGCCCGCAGCTGACTCCTTGGCTGCTGCCACTCAGCCGCAAGGCGCTGCTGGCCAGGTCGATGCTCCATCTGCCGGCGCTCAGTTCAGCATCGGCATCGACCTGGGCACCACGCACTGCGCGCTGTCCTATGTGAACAAGACCGCCAGCGATGGCGAGAAGGTGGTGCAGGGCGTGCTGGACATTCCCCAGCTCACGGCTCCCGGCAGTGTCGAGGCCACGCCCCTGCTTCCGTCCTTTCTCTATCTGCCGCACGAGAGCGAGCTGACCGAGGCCGAGCGCAGCTTGCCCGGCGCGCCAGTCGACTTCATCACCGGCGAATTCGCCCGCAGCCGTGGCGCGGCCACGCCCATCCGTCTGGTGAGCAGCGCCAAGAGCTGGCTCTGCCACCCCGGCGTCGATCGCCGCGCCGGCATTCTGCCCGCCGATGCCCCCGAGGAAGTCAGCCGCATCTCGCCGCTGACCGCTTCCACCCGCTATCTCGAGCATCTGCGCCGCGCCTGGGAGCAGGCCCATCCAGAGGCCCCGTTCGAGCAGCAGGACATCACCGTCACTATTCCCGCATCGTTCGACCCCGCCGCGCGCGAGCTGACGGCCGAGGCCTGCAAGGCCGCAGGCTTTGCCAATCTGACGCTGCTCGAAGAACCCCAGGCCGCGCTGTACAGCTGGATCCAGGCCAGCGGCGGCCAATGGCGCAAGCAGGTCAGGCATGGCGACATCATCCTCGTCGTGGACGTGGGCGGCGGCACCACCGACCTGTCGCTGATCGCGGTGCTGGAGCGCGAAGGCAATCTGGAGCTGCAGCGCATTGCCGTGGGCGAACACATTCTGCTGGGCGGCGACAACATGGACCTGGCCCTGGCCTATGGCGTGGCACGCAAGCTGGCGACCGAGGGCAAGCAGCTGGATGCCTGGCAAACCCGCGCGCTGGCCCATGGCTGCCGCGCTGCCAAGGAGCAATTGCTGGCCGACGCAAGCCTGCAATCCGTGCCCGTGGTCGTGCCCAGCCGGGGCAGCAAGCTCATCGGCGGCAGCATCCGCACCGAAGTCACCAAGGACGAAGTGCTGGCCATGCTGGTCGAGGGCTTTTTCCCCAAGGTGGCCGTCAGCGACAAGCCCAAGACCCGTGCGCGCGGCGCACTCACGCAGCTGGGCCTGCCCTATGCGCAGGATGCCGCCGTCACGCGCCATCTGGCGGCCTTTCTGAGCCGGCAGGTTCATGCGCTGGCCGAGATCGAGGGCCTGAACGGCGATCAGATCGACGGCTCCACCTTTCTGCATCCCACGGCCATTCTGTTCAACGGCGGCGTGCTCAAGGCGCCGCAGATCGAGCAGCGCATTCTGGAAGTCATCAACGGCTGGCTGGACGACGAGGCCTGCGAGCCTGCGCGTCTGCTGGACGGAGCCAACCTCGATCTGGCCGTGGCGCGTGGCGCGGCCTATTACGGCCATATCGCCACCAGCGGCCGCGGCGTGCGCATTCGCGGCGGCACGGCCCAGTCCTACTACGTGGGCGTGGAGAGCAATATGCCCGCCATCCCCGGCATGGAGCCGCCCCTGTCCGCCCTGTGCCTGGCACCGTTCGGCATGGAAGAGGGCACGGAAGTCGCGCTGCCTGACGAAGAGTTCGGCCTGGTCGTGGGCGAGCCCGTGCGTCTGCGCTTCTTCGGCTCGTCCGTGCGCCGCACCGATCAGGTCGGCACCATGCTGGACTTCTGGTCGCCCGAAGAGCTGGTGGAGCTGCAGGAGATCGAGCTGAATCTGCCCGCCGCCGGCCGTGCGGCCGGCGAGGTGGTGCCCGTGACCCTGGAGGCGCGCGTGACCGATATCGGCACCCTGGAACTCAATGCCGTGCCCGTGGGCGGAAGCGAGCGCTGGAAGGTGGAATTCGATGTGCGCGCGGAGACCTCTGCCGAGGTTGCCGACTAAGGCCGTTGAGTCGCTTGACTGCGAAAGCCCGCTGGCCGATTGGTTGGCGGGCTTTTTTTTCTCTGGACACGACATACGCAGAAGCGGGTTCCGGCAAGACGACTGCTTCTGCAGGCAGGCCCTTGCTGCATTCTTGCTTGCGTAAGTCTCAGCGGAGTTTGCGGTTGCATGTCTGCCCTTGTCCAAGGCATGTTGCCCCAATAAGCCAGCGGCAGAAGCGATATGAAACAGGAACTTCAGGCCAAATCAGCCTCTGGCCCAGTCACAGAAAGCGCAATCAGCTCATTTTTTTGAGGCAGCAGGGCGCGCGCCACGCCCACCAGCAACATGGCACGCGCCCGCCGCTCAAGCTGAGATCTAGAACGCGTGGCGCAGACCGATGCTCAGGCTGCTGGCATCCTGCCCATAGCCCACGCCACCCTTGAAGTTATAGCCATAGGCCACGCCGGATCCGTTGTCGATGCGCGTGTAGGCCGCGTAGAGCTTGGTGCGTTTGCTCAGGTGGTGGTTGTAGCCAAGAATCCACTGGCGTGCGCTGCTGCCGGGCACATGGCTCCAGCGGCTGGCCCAGCCGTAGCCCAGGGCGACTTCCGAAGCGCCAGCCCGGTAGACCGCGGTCACGCGTGCCGCATCGCGGCTGCCGCAGCCGGCACCGCCATGGCTGCACAGCGAGCCTGAACCGTTGTCCGAGCGCTGGTAGTAGGCGCCGATCTGCAGCGCGCTCCAGATGTAGTGGCCGCGCAGGGCAAACTGCCTGTCGTCACCCAGCTGGGTAAAGCCCGCCCCCAGTGCCAGCGGGCCGCGTTCCCAGTTGGCATAGAGGTCATAGCCGTTCTTCTGCACGGTGCCGGCCGTCTTTTCGTGCAGCGATGCCTGGGCTTCCACCGTCAGTCCGGCCATGACCGGGCTGCGGTAGGCAATCTTGTTGGTGTTGCGCATCACATAGTCGTAGAGCGCATCGGCGATGGCGCCGGTGTCGTGGTTGGGTTCGTCCAGCGCACCATAGTCGGCAATGCCGAAATAAGTGGCGGCACCGAAGCGGCCCAGACGCAGCTTGCCCAGGCTGCCCGAGAGGTTGACTTCGCTCTGGCGCTGAAAGGCCAGCGCGCCGGTGCTGCCTGTGCCGGCACCGGTGTCGGACTCAAAGCCGGATTCGAGCTGAAACCCGGCCCTGAGGCCGCCGCCCAGGTCTTCACTGCCCACAAAGCCAAAGCGCGAGTTGTTGTTGAACAGCCCGGTCAGGCTGCTGCCTCCTACCTTCTGATGCTCTACCGAGGTATTGAGGCGGCCATAGATCTGCACGCTGCTTTGTGCGAGCGCGACGGAAGCTCCGGCGGTAGCCAGAACGGCGAAGAGGACACGAGACACAGTTGTTGTTTTGACTGGCATGTAGCGACTAGCCTTCGATCTTTGCTATGAAACTTGCGCGAACCTGCGCGCTTGTAACAAGGCAAATCCCGTGCCAGCAGACATGCACCGGTTTGGACTGTGGTCTCCTTGAGGTCCTGCCCGTGCCTGCGTTCGGCAGCACTGCTGCGCAACAGGTTGACGGACCACATGTGCTTTGGGGGCCACCTCCTGAGAGAGTCGGATACCTGCTCGGCCAGAGGCCGGCTGCGATTGTGCGCAGCTCTAGAAGACGCGACCCTCTTCCAGATGGGTGCGTGTGCCGTTGAGCTCGTAGTCGCCAACGACCCGTGATTTGTGAAGCAAGGGGTTGTGGCTGAAGATGGTGCGCAGATTGCGCCAGTGCCTGTCCAGATTCAGTTTGCGTGAGGTGGCCGAGGCTCCACCGACCTCGAACAGCCGCTCGGCGGCGTTGAGAGCCAGTCGGCTGACGACGAGCTGCGTCTTGGCCGTAGCCAGTGCGCCCTGCAGCACGATGTTCTCGGTGTCGTCATGCTCCAGTAGCAGTGCCTCGGCACCCAGGTCGAGCTGGCGGGCGTTTTCCGCCACCAACTGGTCTATGGCATACCTGGCTGCGGCCAGCTCTCCCACCACTGCCTGCACGAAATGATCATCGCGCGAACGCTCGGCAGGACTGTGCATGGCCGGGCGTCCGAGGTGCAGTACATAGTGACGTGCATCGCTGAAGAGGTTGCGCACTATGCCGGCTGCGGTGGCCACCAGAATCAGCTGTCGTAATGCAGAAGCATGGCGGCCAGGCAATTGTTCGCGGGAGCTGGGACTGATTTCGTCGTCGTACACCAGCACATTGTCCAGTTCCACGCTGCCGCTGGCCGTCAGGCGCTGGCCCATGCCGTCCCAGTCGTCGAGCACGCGTACGCCTTCGCGTTGAACGGGTATCACGGCCGTGATGCCCTGTTCCTGCGCGTTGACGGCAAAGACATTGAAATAGTCCGCATAGGCGGTTCCGGTGGCGTAGTACTTTTTGCCATTGAGGCGGTGGTGTTCCCCTTCGCGCCGCAGTGTCGAGGTGCTGATACCTGCGCGTGCCGTGCCCAGCTCGGTGAATGCACCGCCGAACAGCTTGCCTTCCAGCACCCAGCCGATCTGGCGCTGTGCCAGCGGCGAAGGGCTTCGGTCCAGACGCAGCAGCTCGGTCGTGTTGAAGTGGGTGCGCAGTGCATGGGCAACGTTCGAATCGGCTGCAGCGAGCGTTGCGACCACCTCGATGACATCGGCAATGGAGCCGCCTGGGCCGCCTTGCTCGCGACCGATGCGCAGAGCCCCTATGCCTGAAGCACGCAGCAGCTCAAAAGCCGCAAAAGGGGCTTCACGCTGCAGCTCGCGCTGCGCCGCGCCGGGAGCAATGGCTGCGGCGAGCTGCGGCAGACCCGAGAGTATGTCTGTGCGGCTTGGACGAGCGGATGGCGCTGCTGATTCCTGTGCAGCCGCAGCTTGCCGCAGAGGTGTGACGAATGCATTCATCGGTGATGGTCTGTTTCGGACTTTGAGCGGCAGACGCCACCGTGAAAGCCGGGTCAGGCAGAAGCTTCACGATGGCGCCTGCAGAGGCGTCTGCCGGCTTATGCGGCGGCAACGTAGGGAATGCGGCCTTCCACAGGGTGACCGGGGTCGGTGAAGCCCAGTGTTGAAGGATGGCCGGCAGCTACCAGGCGGTTGACCAGGGCTTCGTCCTCGGCAGTGAACCGGTAGTTCAGAGCACGGATATAGCCTTCCCACTGCTCGGGAGTGCGGGGGCCGGCAATCGCAGAGGTGATCAGGCGGTTGTTGAGCACCCAGGCCAGAGCAAAGTCGACGGTGCTGATGTCGCGCGCGTCGGTGTGCCGTTTGATTTCGGCAGCGATGTCGATGGATTCGGGACGCCACTCGGTCTCCAGCAGGCGCTTGTCCTTGCGTGCGGCGCGTGAGCCAGGATCGGCAGCTTCCAGGCTCGGGTACTTGGCGGTCAGCACGCCTCGCGCGAGAGGGCTGTAGGAGACCACGCCCAGTCCATAGGCTGCAGCCGCCGGCAACTGCTCTGCTTCGGCCGTGCGGTTGACGATGTTGTAGAGCGGCTGGCTGGCGATGGGGCGGTCTATGCCTTCGGCATCGGCCAGGTGCGCCACCTCGGCGATGCGCCAGCCGCGGAAGTTGGACAGGCCAAAGTAGCGCAGCTTACCGGCGCGGATCAGATCGCCGATGGCGCGGACTGCCTCGCCTAGCGGGGCATCGAAATCTGCGCGGTGAAAGTACAGCAGGTCAATGTAGTCCGTGCCAAGGCGGCGCAGGCTGTTTTCCACCGATTCGATGATCCATTTGCGCGAGGTGCCGGAACGATTGGGGCCTTCGCCTAGCGGGTTGCCGAACTTGGTCGCCAGAACCCAGTCGTTGCGGTCTGCGGCCAGGGCACGGCCCACAACCTGCTCGGTCACGCCCTTTTGATAGACGTCGGCGGTATCGATGAAGTTGATGCCCTGGGATTTGGCCCTGGCGATGATCTCATGCGAGGTTTTTTCATCGGTGGGGCCTCCAAACATCATGGTGCCCAGTGCGAGGCGGGAGACTTTGAGGCCGCTGCGGCCCAGATAGCGATAGGTCATGGAGATGGCTTTGATCGGTGGTTAGTGGAGAAAGGAAATCACAGAGGTCTGTGGATGGTGGCAAGCGACCTGGTGGCTGCCTCCCAGATCGGTCAGTGCGGGCTCCTGCCTCAGGCACAGTTCGCTGGCCCTGGGGCAGCGAGGATGGAAACGGCAGCCTGACGGCAGGTTCTGCGGACTAGGGAGATCGCCGCTCAGCGGGGTTACCTGCCGGTGGCGGGATGGGTCGGGCACGGCATCGATCAAGGCCTGGGTGTAGGGGTGGCGAGGAGTGCTCCAAAGGCTGCGGCGATCGGCGCTCTCGACGATGCGCCCCAGATACATGACCAGCACGCGGTCGGCAAAATACTGCACCACGGACAGATCGTGCGAGATGAACAGGTAGGAGAGACCGAACTCGCGTTTCATCTCGACCAGAAGGTTCAGAATCTGGGCCTGAATCGACAGGTCCAGGGCTGATACCGGCTCGTCGCAGACCACCAAATCTGGCTGCAGCATCAAAGCCCGTGCAATGCCCAGGCGCTGGCGCTGGCCCCCCGAGAATTCATGCGGGTAACGACTCAAAGCGCTGCGCGGCAGGCCTACGCGGTCGAGCAACTGCTCCACTTGCCTGCGGCGCTGGGAACGATCACCGAGGCCATGCACCTGCAATGGCGTCTCGAGAATGCTGCCAATGCTGTGGCGCGGATTCAGCGAGGCGAACGGGTCCTGGAAGATCATCTGCATGCGCTTGCGCAGGCCGCGCAACTGGGCGCCCTTGAGCGGTAGGATGTCCTGCCCGTCGAGCGTGATATGCCCGGCAGTCGGTGTTTCGAGCCGCAGCAGGCTGCGACCCAGGGTGGATTTGCCGCAACCCGACTCGCCCACCAGGCCCACGGTTTCGCCGCGTTCCACGGTGAAGGAAACGCCATCCACGGCGCGCAGTACGCCCTTGGGCAGTTTGAAATGGGTCTGAAGATCGCTGACGTTCAGCAGGCTCATGGCAATCCTAGGAAAAATTTGCGTTCTGCGTGGCAGCGGCAGGCAAGGTGACGGGGCAGGCACTGAGGCGCTTTGGTCCTGCATCCATCAGTGGCGGCACGGCGATGCGGCAATAGGCCTGGGTGTGCGGGCAGCGCGGGGCGAAGGCACAGCCTTGCTGGCCGATGGCCGAGGCGATACTGCCGCGAATTTCGCTCAGGGGGCCGTCCTGATAATGCGCTCCGGGCTGCAGCCGCGGCGATGCAGCCAGCAGACCCCGGGTATAGGGATGCAGGGGATGCTCGAAAAGCGGGCCGGGGCTTGCCTGCTCGACCTCGCGGCCGGCATACATGACGACCACGCGATCGGCCCATTGCGACACCACGCCCAGGTCATGGGTGATCAGAATCAAACCCATGGACAGTTCCTTGCGCAGGCGATCCAGCAGATCCAGCACCTGGGCCTGGATGGTCACATCCAGTGCCGTGGTCGGCTCGTCCGCAATCAGCAGGCGCGGGCTGCAGGCAATGGCCATGGCGATCATCACGCGCTGGCGCATGCCACCTGAGAGCTGATGCGGAAAGTCGTCCACCCGCCGCTGGGGATCGGGGATGCGGACGGTGTCCAGCAGCTCCACGGCGCGCAGCCGCGCCGACCTGGCGGAAAGTCCTTCATGCTGGCGCAGCACCTCGGCGATCTGCCAGCCGACGGAGTAGACGGGGTTGAGCGATGTCATGGGCTCCTGAAAGATCATGCCGATCTCGCGCCCACGCAGACGTCGCATCGATTGCTCGTTCAGCTGCAACAGATCGTGGCCGTTGAAACGGACTTCGCCCTCGGCGATACGCGCCGCGCGCGGCAGCAGCCTCATGAGCGCCAGCGCTGTCAGCGATTTCCCCGAGCCCGACTCGCCGACGATGGCCAGGGTCTCACCAGCATTGACGCAAAAGCTCAGTCCACGCACCGGATCGTGCTGCGGGAAACGGATGCTCAACCCGCGTACATCGAGCAAGGTCTGTCCGCTCATTCAGCGCTCCTGCGAAAAACGTGGGTTCAGCGCGTCGTTGAGGCCGTCGCCGATGAGGTTGAAGGCCAGAACGGCAAACACGATGGCCAGGCCCGGCGCGGCGGTCAGATACCAGGCGGTACGCAGCAGCTCGCGCCCCGCGCCGATCATGCTGCCCCAGCTGATGACGTTGGGGTCGCCCATGCCCATGAAGGACAGCGCGGATTCCAGCAGGATGGCCGAGGCCACCATGACCGAGGAGGTGACGATGATCGGGGGCAGGGCATTGGGAAGGATCTCGCGCAGGATGATGCGGGCATGCGAGTAGCCCAGGGCACGCGCGGCCAGCACAAAGTCCTTTTCGCGCAGCGAACGGAACTCGGCGCGTACCAGGCGAGCCACGGTCGGCCAGGTCACCAGACCTATGGCCACGACGATCGTGCCTATCGTCGGTTGTGCAATGGCGACCAGAACGACCAGCAGGATGAAGCTGGGAATGGTCTGGAACAGCACCACCACGCGCTGCAGCACGTCATCGACCCAGCCTCCGAAATAGCCGCTGATCGAGCCGATACCGATGCCCAGGCTCAGACCGATCAGGGTTGCCGAGATGCCTACCAGCAGCGAAATCCGGGCGCCGTGGGCAATGCCGGCCGCGACATCACGTCCCATGGAGTCGGTGCCGAGCAGAAACTGCGAGTCCTGGCCTGGCCAGAGAAAGGGCTGGGCCACCATGTCCAGCGGATCGCCGGGATAAAGCCAGGGGGCAGCCAGGGCCAGCGCCAGAACCGCCAGCAAAAAGGCACAGCCGAGCATGGCCGTTGGGTTGTGCAGAAAAACGCGTAGTGCTCGATGGCCCTGGCTTGTGCTGCCTGCACGGGCCTCGCTGGTGGTGGTGCGCACTGCATCGGGTGCATGCACATTGGGCCAGGGGGGCACCGGCTCGGGCGCTGCGGCCTCGTTGCGCGCGGCAGTTGCAGCCGACGGAGCCGCATTCGGTGCGGTCTGCAGCAGATCGGGGGTGGATGACAGGGACATCAGCGAACCTCGATGCGCGGGTCCAGCCACGCGTGCAGCAGGTCGACCAGCACATTGGCTGCGATCACCAGCAGGGAAGAAAGAAACAGCACGCCCATCAGCACATTGAAGTCACGGCTGAGCACAGCTTCGAACGCGAGCCGACCCAGGCCGGGCCAGCTGTAGACGGTTTCGACGACCACGGCGCCGCCAAGCATGCCGCCCAGGTGCATTCCCGCCATGGTCGTGACGGGTAGCAGGGCGTTGCGCAATACATGGCGCAGCGTGATGCGCCAGGGAGACAGGCCCTTGGCTGCTGCGGTGCGCACAAAGTCCTGGGATTGCACCTCCAGCATGGCCGCACGTGTCAGCCGCGCATATATGGCGACAAAGAACAAGGCCAGCGAGGTGGCAGGCAGGACCATGTAGCGCAACTGGTCCAGCACGGCGGCCAGACCGCTGAGCTGCGAGCCAATGCTGGCCGATCCGCCGCTGGGCAACCAGCCCAGCTGCACCGAGAACAGCACGATCAGCATCAGCCCGACCCAGAAGCCGGGCACTGAATAGAACAGCAGGGACAGCACCGAGAGCAGGCGGTCGGGCAGGCGACCTGCGAAGTACGCCATGGCCGCGCCCAGCGCGATGCCCAGCGTCAGCGCGATGGACAGGGCCAGTCCCATCAGCAGCAGCGTGCTTGGCAGGCGCTGAGCTATCAGAGCCATCACCGGCATGTTGTAGCGTGGCGAGAAGCCCAGGCTGAGGTGGGCGAGGTTGCCCAGATAGGCCTGCAACTGCTGGAACACCGTCAGATCGAGCCCGAAGCGCGAGCGCAGTGCCGCCAGGGTCTCGGCCGTGGCCGCGCCGGCTTCACCGGCCATGACATCGGCGGCATCGCCCGGCGTCAGCTGCAGCAGCAGAAAGTTCAATACGGCGACGCCCAGCACGGTGGGGACCGCATATTTCGCATTGAACCAAAGCGAGCGTAATAAACGTGGAGTGGCACTCATGGGGAATCGTGTGTTAATCCATGAATGATAGAGGCGTAAATATTCAGTGAAATCTGTTTATTGAGCCTGATTTATTATATCGATCATTGAAAAATAAATAAGAAATATCTTCAGGGTGAATTAGTGAGTGCAGATTATATTTTTGAGATTCTTGTTTATGTTTGAAAAATCTATAGGCATGAGCGTTCGAACTCTCTTGAGGGTTGCGGTCTTGGCATATTTCTGAATATGCAAATGCGAAATTATTGCTAGGGATATCAGAGTCGTCATGTGATTATTGGAAGGCGCTGTGATTCGGTATTTTCATTTCTATAGAAATATCTGCGTCACATATCAAGACCCCATGGCTGATCTATGACTTCTGCATTACGACCTGGCTCTCTCGTGGATTGGGAGCATTTCCCTTCACCTCTTGAATATCCCGAAAGCCCGCTTTCCAAGGCTTTCAATCAGCCGGTTCTGCTCGGCCTGTTTCTGCCCATACAGGCCGGTGGCTGGAGTGCTTCGACCTTGCCGCGCAGCACCGACTGGAGTTTTGACTACAACCGGGATCTGGTGCTTCATGCCGAGAAGCTGGGGTTCGACCTGGTGTTTGCCTTGTCGCAATGGCTGCCCAAGGGCGGGTATGGCGGAGTCTTCAATGGCCAGGCGCTGGATTCGTTTGCCACGACGGCGGCACTGACCTCTGTCACCAGCCGCATCATGCTGATCTCGACCATCCACGTGCTCTACGGACCTCTGCACCCCCTGCATCTGGCCAAGTGGGGCGCCACGCTGGATCACATCTCGGGAGGGCGCTGGGGCATCAATGTGGTGACGGGTCATCGCGAGGTGGAGCACAAGATGTTCGGCTGGGAACAGATCGAGCATGACCAGCGCTATGAACTGGCTTCGGAGTTCATCGAAGTGGTGCAGCGCCTGTGGGCCGATGACGAGAATTTTTCGTTCTCGGGCCGCTCGCCCTGGAAGCTGGGCGGCGGCTTTGTGAGTCCCAAGCCGCGCTACGGCCGGCCGGTGCTGGTCAATGCCACGGGCTCGGATGCGGGCATCGAATTCGCGGCCAGATACTCGGACCTGATTTTCATCACCAGCCCTGGCGCCTCGGACTTCGCGCGCGCCATCGAAGTGCTTCCCGACCATGCGGCGCGGGTCAAGCAGGTGGCGCGCAACGCGGGGCGATCGGTGCGCACCTTGCTCAATCCCATGGTGATCAGCCGTGAGACCGAGAAGGAAACCTGGGCCTATCACGACGCCATAGTGGCCCATCAGGACCTGCGTACACCCGAGGGCTTCAACAGCCACAAAAGCGATGCCCATGCCTGGAAGGGTCGTGCAGGTCTTGATGCGCCCAAGCGTCGGGCCATAGGTGGAAACATCGAAGTCATCGGCACGCCTGAGCAGGTGGTCGAGCAGTTCGTGCAGCTCAAGCGTGCAGGCATTGACGGCCTGCAACTGAGCTTCTTCGACTTCAAGCCCGATCTGGAGTTTTTCGGTGATCGCATTCTGCCGCTCATGAAGCAGGCGGGTCTGCGCTTGTGAGCGCCGCCGTTCTGCATCGTCCTTTCTCTTTCTTGCTGATCTCTCTCATGCATACCATTTACAAGCCCATGTTCTGGGCTCTGCTGTCCGTGATTACTGCGGGCGCTCATGGCCAGACGCCGGCCACTCCCGTCAAAGGGGGCACCGTGACCGCGGTGGTCGCCCAGGAACCCACCTCGCTGGTGTCGTTTCTGGACACCAAGACCGACAACCGCGATCTCAGTGCCAAGATCACCGAAGGCCTGTTGCGCTATGACGCTCAGTTCAAACCCCAGCCGTTGCTGGCCACATCCTGGAGCATCAGCCCTGACGGCCTCAGATACACCTTCAAGCTGCGCCAGGGAGTGAAGTTCCATGACGGCCAGGATTTCAGCTCGGCCGATGTGCGCTATTCGCTGCTGACCCAGAAAAAGCTGGGGCCGCGCGGCCGCATCACGCTGCAGAGCCTGGAGCGTGTGGATACGCCCGATCCCCACACGGCCGTGCTGGTGCTCTCCAAACCGGCGCCTTTTCTGCTGAAGTCGCTGTCGTCGGCAGAGCTGCCCATCGTTCCGGCCCGACGTTACGGCGATGCCGATCCGCTGGCCAGTGCCAACATCACGGCCCCCGTGGGCACCGGTCCCTTTGTGTTCGATCAATGGGTGCGCGGCAGCCATGTGATCCTCAAGCGCAATCCGAACTACTGGCGCCAGGGCGTGCCCCATGTGGATCGCGTGGTCTTCCGTTTTGTCCGTGATCCCTCGGCGATCTCGGCGGCCGTGGAAACAGGCGAGGCCGATATCGCCCAGAACCTGAGTCTGGCCGATCTCGGACGCCTGCTGCAAAAGCCCGCGCTCAAGCTGGACGCCAGCTATGACGCCTTTCTCAACAACGCGTCCTTTCTTGAATTCAATGTAGAGAATCCGGTACTGGCCAAAGCCGAGGTGCGTCATGCGATCGCCCATGCAGTGGACCGCCAGTTCATCGTCAACAACGTCTACTACAAGCAGGCGGAGCTGGTGAATTCGCCGATTCCCAAGGTGCTCGCCGGCTATTACGACGACAGCAGCTTCAAGTACGGCTTCGATGTGAACCGCGCCAACCAGTTGCTCGATACTGCGGGCTATCCGCGCCAGGCCAACGGTCAGCGCTTCAGCGTCCGGCTCAGCTATATCCCCGGTGCCCAGTTCAAGCAGACGGCAGAGTACCTGCGCTCCGCACTCAATCGCGTGGGCATCAAGGTGGATATCCTCGATGGCGACCTGCCGACTTTTCTCAAGCGCGTCTATACGTCACGCGAGTTCGATCTGAACATCAACGGCCTGGGTCGGCTGTTCGATCCCTCGGTGGGGGTGCAGCGCATCTACTGGTCCGACGGCATCAAGAACCCGCTGATCTGGATCAATGCCTCGCATTACAACAACCCTCAGGTCGACGAGCTGTTCCGCCAGGCTGCCGTCGAGTTGGACGACAGCCGGCGTGCCGCACAGTTCCGCCAGATCCAGCAGATCGTGGGACGGGATCTGCCTGTCTATCCGCTGGCCACCGTGCCATCGGCACTGCGCGTGCACAGCACCCGCGTCCACGGGCTCAACAACAGCATCGACCTGACGGCAGGCGACTTCTCCGATCTCTGGCTGGAGCCCCGCAAATGACTGCCGTGAATCCGTCCCTTCCCACGCCGGCCGATGACGGGCTTGAATCCCTGGTCTTTGCCAGTGCACGCGAGCAGGCCCAGGCTCTGGCCGACGGCCGGGTCACGGCCGTGGCGCTGCTGGAGCAGGCGCTGGCGCGTATGGAGCGCCATGAGGCACAGCTCAATGCAGTGCCCGTGCGCGCCGTGGTCCAGGCTCGCAGCGATGCGCTGCAGGCCGATGCCGCCTTGCAGCGCGGCGAGCAAAGACCGTTGCTGGGCGTGCCCATCACAGTCAAGGAGAACTTCGACGTGGCCGGCCTGGCCACCACCGTGGGCAACCCCGACTTCCAGGACAATATCGCGCGCCAGGATGCTTTGGCCGTGGCTGCGCTGCGCGCGGCGGGAGCCGTGCTCATCGGCAAGAGCAATGTGCCGCATTCCCTGGCCGATCTGCAAAGCTACAACACCATCTACGGCACCAGCCGCAATCCCTGGGATCTGCAGCGTACGCCGGGCGGATCTTCGGGGGGCGGCGCGGCTGCCGTGGCTGCAGGCTATGTGGCGCTCGAGCTGGGCACCGACATAGGTGGCTCGGTACGCATACCCGCGCATTTCAACGGCATCTTCGGGCACAAGACCAGCTATGGGCTGATCTCCATGCGCGGAGCCGGAGCGCCCCAGGGGCGCTTCAGTGCACGTGATCTGTCGGTGGCCGGGCCGCTGGCGCGCACTGCACAGGATCTGGAATTGGCACTGGACCTGTTGCTGAACCTTGACCCGCTGGAGGCCAAGGGCTGGAAATTCACACTGCCACCAGCGCGCCACCGGCAGCTCAGGGATTTCCGCGTACTGGTGATCGACGCCTGGCCCGGGGCCGATCCCAGTCTTTCCGAGCAGCTCGTCATGGATCGCTTGCTCCAGCGGTTGCAAGCCGAGGGCGTGACGCCTGTGCTGTGGCGCGATCTTCCGGCGGCGCTGCGCCCCGACCTCGGGGAGCAGCACCGCACCTATCGCAGCCTGCTGGGCGCGTCGGTGGCGAATCCGCCGCCGCTGTCGCCGGCGCAGCGCAAGCGCCTGGCCGAGTTGGCGGCGGATGATCGCAGCGCCGAGGCGGCCTTGCTGCGCGCGCCCAGCCTGTCGCATGCGACTTGGCTGCAGGACAACGAGCACCGCCATGCCCTGCGCCATCAGTGGGAGCAGCTGTTCACCCACTTCGATGTGCTGCTCAGCCCTGTCGCCCCCACGCCGGCCTTTGCGCACCAGCACCAGGAGCCCAAGGAGGAGCGCCGCTTTCCGGTGGCGTATGCCGATGGCATGCGCCAGCTGGGGTTTCGCGAGCTCTTCAACTGGGCGGGCCTGCCCGTACTGCCCGGCTTGCCGGCGACCAGTTTCCCCCTGGGCCTGGACGACGACGGGCTGCCCGTCAGCGCCCAGGCCGTGGGTCCGTATCTCGAGGACCGGACCACGATCGCTTTTGCCCATGCGTTCGAGCTCGCGCACGGCGGCTTTGTGGCACCGCAGCTCCACAATCTGGAGGTCGTGGCATGAGCGAAATTGTGCAAATGGAGCGCGGGCATCTCTCGCCTGCCCAGGCCAGGGGCGCAGCACCGTTTGGCGTGACCGCACTGCAGGCGCCGGAGTTGGTGGCCAGGGCCGCAGCGCTGGCCGTGCAGCTGGCCGCGCTGGCCGGTGCTCACGATAGCAGCGGCGCACCGCCCGCGCCGCAGTTTGCGTTGCTGCACGAGGCCGACCTGCTGCGCCTGACGATTGCGAAAGAGGCTGGTGGCCATGGTGCGGGCCTGGCAACGGCACGCGCCGTGGTTGGCGCCGTGGCCCAGGGCGATCCTGCGGTGGCGCTGATTCTGTCCATGCACTACAGCATGCATGCGGCGATAGCGCGCTCCCAACAGGCGGGTTCGGGGGAATGGTCTGCGGCACTTGCGACCGAGCTGATTGCCGCCAGTCTGCAAGGGCCTGCGCTGCTCAATGCAGCCCAGGTGGAGCCTGAGCTGGGCTCTCCCTCCCATGGCGGTTTGCCTGCGACAAGGGCCAGGCGTGTGCAAGGGGGCTGGCAGCTCAGCGGGCACAAGATCTACGTCACGGGCGGGCCGTTGCTGGCATGGATCAGCGTGCTGGCGGTGACCGATGAGGACAAGCCGCGCCTGGGCAGCTTTGTGCTGCCGCGCGGCACGCCGGGCTCGCGTCTGGTCGAAACCTGGGACCCTATGGGCATGCGTGCCACCGTCAGCCAGGATTTGCTGCTGGAAGAGGCTTGGGTGCCCGACCACCATGCGGTGGGCCTGCGCCCGGCCGCTGATGGTCTGCAACGCGAGGCTCATGGTATTGCCTGGTATTTCAGTCTGGTGGCCAGTGTCTACGATGGCGCGGCGCGCGCTGCACGCGACTGGCTGGCCGACTTTCTCAATCACCGGCGCCCCAGCGCACTGGGCGGGGCATCCCTGGCTTCGCTGCCCACGGTGCAGGAGAAGTTTGGCGAGATAGAAGTGCTGCTGCAGGCCAGCGACTGCCTGCTGGACAGCCACGCACGCGCCTATGACGCGGGCTCCGCTCCCGACGGGCTGGCGGCGGTGGCCAAACATGTCGCTGTGGAAAACGCCGTGCGTGCCGCCACGCTGGCTCTGGAGTTGGCCGGCAACCACGGTCTGGCACGTCGCAATCCGCTGGAGCGCCATCTGCGCAATGTGCTTTGCAGCCAGATCCATTCACCGCCCAACAACCTGATTCGCAGCAATGCCGGCCGCGCAGGCCTGCAGCGCCGCTAGAGCGCGCTCTGCGTCTGTTTTCCACTCCGACTGCCTTCACCATGTCCGCTGATATCGACTCTTCTCCGGCCTCGCGCCGCAGCTTTGTGCTGGCCGCCGCAGCCTCCGGCCTGTCTTCCATCGTTCCCTCGGTCGGCTGGGCCCAGCAGGAAAAGCCGCAAAAAGGCGGCACGCTGACGCTGCTGCTGTTTCCCGAGCCGCCGACATTGACCACGATTGCACATACGGCGGGTTCGTCAGTGACGATCTCGGGCAAGGTCACCGAGGGCCTGCTGACCTATGACTTCAACCTCAACCCCCAGCCCCAGCTGGCGGTGTCGTGGACCATCAGCCCCGATGGCCTGCTCTACAGCTTCAAGCTGCGTCAGGGCGTGAAATGGCATGACGGCAAGCCGTTCACGTCGGCCGATGTGGCGCATTCCATCGCCTTGCTCAAGGAGTTCCATCCGCGCGGTCGCGCCACTTTTGCCAGCGTCTCCGAGGTCCAGACACCCGATGCGCACACCGTGGTGCTCAAGCTAAGCAAGCCGATTCCCTATCTGATCACGGCGCTGGCTGCCTCGGAATCGCCCATGGTGCCCAAGCATCTGTATTCCACGGGGCGTGCCGATGCCAATCCGGCCAACAATGCACCGGTGGGGACCGGGCCTTTCGTGTTCAAGGAATGGGTGCGCGGCAGCCATGTGATTTACGAGCGCAACCCCCATTACTGGGATGGCGACAAACCGTATATCGACCGGCTGATCGTGCGCTTCATTCCCGATGCAGCGGCACGCACGGCCGCGATTGAAAGCGGGCAGGTGCAGATTGCTCCGAGTTCGCCGGTGCCCTTCTCCGAAGTCGATCGCCTGCGCACCAAGCCCGGCCTGAGCTTCGAGACCCGGGGTTATGAATACATCAACACCGTCTATCGTCTGGAGTTCAACCTGGAGCACGAGGCCTTGAAGGATCTGCGGGTGCGCCAGGCCATTGCCCACGCGATCCAGCGCGAAAACCTGCTCAAGGTCGCCTGGTACGGCCAGGGGCGACTGACCTCGGGGCCGGTCCATCCCGCCCTCAAAAAATTCTATGTGCCCGACCTTCCTCAACTGCCCCATGACCTCAAGGCTGCCGAGAAGCTGCTGGACGATGCCGGGCTGCGGCGCGGCAAGGCTGGTGGCAATTGGCGCATCCGGCTACATCTGACGCCGATTCCCAACGAGGGCGGCCAGCGTACGGCAGATTTTCTCAAGCAGGCCCTGGGGCGCATAGGCATTGACGTGCAGATCAACGGCCAAGACTTCGCCACTTACATCAAGCGCGTCTACACCGATCGTGCTTTCGATCTGCATGTCAGCGCCATGAGCAACACCTTCGACCCCACCGTGGGGATACAGCGGCTGTACTGGTCAAAGAACTTCAAGCGCGGCCTTCCTTTCTCCAATGGAGCCCACTATGTCAGCCCCGAGGTGGACCGCTTGCTGGAGTCCGCAGCCGTCGAGGTCAACGAGCCGCAGCGCATCCGCGATATCGCCGAGTTCCAGAAGCGCATCGCCCTCGATCTGCCGGACATCACTCTGGTCGCGCCGCATATCTACACCATCGTCGACAAGCGTGTGCGCAACCACACGGTGGGCGCCGACGGCGTGGCCGGGAATCTGGCAAGCGTGTGGCTGGCAGCGTCCTGATCCTTTCACCGTCTCAATCAAGGAGAAACGCATGAGTTCCACCCACAGCACGGCGGCTCAGCCGCAATCCCTCTGGTATACCCGCTGCCCCGTGCCGTCCCCGCTGGGGATTGCCGCGCAGCAAGGCTGGCTGCAGTCGGCCTTTGCTGAGCTGGGCATTGGTGTGGAGTCGATTTTCGACTCCAAGGACCGCAGCGTGCGGGAAAGCCATTTCGACCATCATCTGTCATGGTCCTTCCGGCAGGGCGGCAATATTCCCCCGATCTGGGCGCGCGCCAAAGGGCGCGATACCCGGCTCGTCGCCATCACCTGGACCGACGAATTCCAGGCTTTGATCACGCTGCCTGGTCGCGGCATTCATGCGCCCGAGCAACTGGCCGGCAGGCGCTTTGGCGTACCAGCCCGCGTCAATGATCTGATCGACTTCCACCGCGCGACGGCACTCAAGGGGCTGGTCTCCGGCCTGTCGTTGGCGGGCCTCAGCCATCGCGATGTGGAGCTGGTCGACCTGGTGATCGAGGAGTCCATCATCCAGGAGCAGGGCACGCCCAGCCTGTTCGGCCTGCGCCGCCGCCACCCTTATTTCCGCGAAGTCGAGGCCCTGGTGCGCGGCGAAGTGGATGCGATCTTTGTCAAAGGTGCCGAAGGGGTGTTGGTGGCCAATCTGATTGGCGCCCAGATTGTCAGCGAGTTCGGCCGTCACCCCGACCCGCGTGTGCGCATCAACAATGGCACGCCACGTACGTTGACCGTGGATGCGGCCCTGGCCGGACAACGCCCGGACTTGGTGGTGGAGCTGCTGCGCGTGGTGCAGCGCGCAGGCCGCTGGGCCGAAACCCATCCCGACGAGACGCTGCGGTTTGTCGCGAGGGAAATCGCCACCAGCGAGGAGGCGATCCTGGCTTCCAATGGGCCCGATGTGCATCGCCATCTGGACATCAGCCTGAAGCCAGAGCTGATTGATGCCATTGGCTATTTCAAGGACTTTCTGCTCGAGTGGGGATTCCTTGCCGCTGACTTTTCCCTCGCGGACTGGGTGGACCAGAGGCCGTTGGCAGCCTTGCTCGCCCAGCAGTCCGCTGCTGCCGAGCGGCCCGAGGCGGCAGTCAGCGCATGAGCAAGAGAGCAGAACCCAGAGTTCTGGTCAGCGGTGCCAGTGGGCGGCTGGGGCAGTTGCTGGTGCCGCGTTTGCTGGCACGCCATGCGCGTGTGCGCGTGCTGGTGCGCTGCGCCGCCACGGCACGCTCGCTATGGGGTGATGCGGTGGAGATTGCCGAAGCCAGCTTCGATGAGCAGGCCTCCTTGTGCGAAGCCACGGCCGGGGCGGACAGCCTGTTCCTGCTTTCGCCCATAGGCCCCGCGCTGGCCGCGCAGCAGTCGCGCGTGATCGAGGCCGCGCAGGCCGCCGGTCTGTCTCATATCGTCAAGCTTTCGGGCTCGGACTGGACGATAAATCCTTCTGGTCTCTCGCTGTCGGGCGATGCCCACGGCCATGTTGAGCAGTTTCTGCAGGACAGCGGCATATCGCATGTGGTGCTGCGCCCCAATGCCTGGATGCAGGTGGGCTTGAGCCGGGTGGCCGGCGATCTGCGCGAGGGCGATGCGATCCGCTGCCACCATATCGGCGCCGCTGTGTCCTATATCGATGCCAGGGACATTGCCGACGTGGCCGTGCAGGCGCTGCTCAATCAGAGGCTGGTGCGCCAAATGCGCGAGCGCGCGCCCGGACCGTGGGTGCTGACTGGTGGGCAGGCGGTGGGCGCGCAGCAACTGGCGCAGATCGCCTCGCACCACCTGTCCCGGCAGATTCGGGTGGAGGCACCATTGCCTGCGCTTGCGCAGGACCCGTTCATTGCTCGGGTGCATGGCCAGTTCTTTGATCTGATGAGCGAAGGCCATGCGGCCGCGGTGACCGATACCGTCAGACTGGTGCTGGGGCGCGAGCCACGCAACGTGGCGGATTTTCTGTCCGAACAGCTGCGTGCAGTGCCTATCGCTCCATTGTCCTGAGCAGGGTCCGATACAGCAGTGATGGCGGGCTGCTCGTACCATTTCGCAATGCTTCTTGCATAGAGTTGCTACGATCAGGAATCCGGATGGCGTTTTCCGGGTTCTGCGTTTCTCGGCTCTCTATGAATTTACCGTCTCCCCTCTATGTCATCGGCATCGACCTGGGCACCAGTCACACGGTCGTGGCAAGCGTTGCGCTGGACGGTGCGACAAGCGATATCGCACTGCTCGACATTCCCCAGCGCAGCACGGCAGGCGAGGTCGTGGCGCAGCCGCTGTTGCCTTCGGTGCGCTACCAGGCAGCCCAGGGCGAGCTGGGCGAGGGCTGGCGGCAGCCCTGGCCGCCGCAGGGCGCAGATGCAGCGGCGCCTGCCGTCATCGGCCGCTGGGCGCGAGATCTGGGAGCCGCCGTGCCGGGGCGACTGGTGGCCAGTGCCAAAAGCTGGCTCTCGCATACCGGTGTGGATCGCACGGCCGCCATCCTGCCCTGGGGGGCCGGCGAGGACGTGGTCAAGGTATCGCCGCTGGCGGCCTCAAGCTCCTATCTGGCCCATGTGAAAGCAGCCTGGGAGCAAGTCCATCCCGAAGCGCCACTGCACCAGCAAAGCGTGGTGCTGACGGTGCCTGCTTCATTTGACGAGGGCGCACGTGCGCTGACGCTGGAAGCCGCGCAGATGGCGGGCCTGCCGCACGTTCAGTTGCTGGAGGAGCCCAAGGCTGCGTTTCACGACTGGCTGGTGCTGCAGGGCGATGAGCTGGCCGCACAACTGGCGGACAGCCGGCTGGTACTGGTGGTGGACGTGGGCGGGGGAACTACCGATCTGACGCTGATCCGCGTGGATGCATCGGCCGACGGCGGCCTGCCCACGCTGACGCGCATGGCCGTCGGCGAGCACCTGATGCTGGGTGGCGACAACATGGATCTGGCGCTGGCCCATCAGCTTGAGACTGCGTTTGCGGCCAAGGCCGGAGAGCAAAACCAGAGACTGTCCGCACAGCGCTTTGCCCAGCTGGTGCAGCGCTGCCGCATGGCCAAGGAGCAATTGCTGGCGCAGAACGCGCCAGAGCAGATCGGCATTACCTTGCTGGGGGGCGGCAGCAAGCTGCTGTCAGCGACTCAAAGCGTCACGCTGACCCGTGAGCAGGTGCGGCAGTCGGTGGTCGACGGCTTTTTGCCGGTCGTTCAGATCAGCGATATGCCCGCCAGGCGGCAGGGTGCGCTGCGCGGCTTTGGCCTGCCCTATCCCGCCGATGCGGCCATCAGCCGTCATCTGGCGCAATTTCTCGGCCAGCATGCAAGCGGGGGGCTACCCGATACCGTGTTGCTCAACGGCGGCGTGTTCCACGCCCACGCCATGGTGCAGCGTCTGACGCAATTGCTTGGCCGGTGGCGCGGCAGCCCGGTGCGCGTGCTGCACAACCCGCACCCGGACTGGGCCGTGGCGCGCGGTGCGGCGGCCTACGGGCTGGCCCGCCATCAGGCCGAGCTGGCGGCTCAGATTGCTGTGTCCAACCCGCCTGAAGCACGGGCCGGGCAGACGGCGGCAGCGCTCAAACCCGTGGTGCCGCGCATTGGTGGCGGTTCGGCACGCAGCTACTGGCTGCTGCTGCCGGGCAAGCAGGGTGAAGCTCCGCAAGGCCTGTGCCTGCTACCGCGCGGCACGGAAGAGGGCGTGCGCATGGTGCTTTCGGGCCGGCGCTTTGCGCTCAAGCTGGGCCAGGCCGTGCGCTTCAATTTGCTGGCCAACAGCCAGAGCCATGTACCTGTGCAGGCCGGCCAGATTGCCCTTTTGACCGGCGATGGCTGGGTGGAGCTGCCGCCATTGGCCACGGTGCTGCCCGCGCCCGAAGGCCGCTCTGCTGCCCAGGTCGAGGTGCAGCTGCAAGCCTGCATGAGCGAGGTCGGCACGCTGGAAGTGCGCTGCGTGGCCGTGCAGGACGCGGGCCGGTCCTGGTTGCTGCCCTTTGCCGTGCGCGGTGCTGCGGCTTCTGAAACCATCGCTGACAACGAAGATGCACAAAGCGCCGAGGGCCAGAAGCAATCAGATTCCTTGCTGGCCAGGCTACCCGAAGCCGTGGCCCTGGTGGACCGCATCTTCGGCACGCAGGCGCAGGAGGTGACGACCCGGGAAGTGCGCCAGCTGCGCCAGTCGCTCGAAAGAGTTCTCGGCCCGCGCGAGGGCTGGGAGCTGGGCCTGCTGCGTGCCTTGTTCGATGCGCTGCTGGCCCGTGCCAGGCGCCGCCGTCGCACCGCCGACCATGAGCGCGTCTGGTTCAACCTTGCAGGCTGGTGTCTGCGCCCAGGCGTGGGGGCGGAACTCGATGTCTGGCGCATAGACCAGGTCTGGGCCTTGTATGGCCAGGGCCTGGGTCATGCCAAAGAGGGCGCCAACTGGACGGAGTGGTGGGTGTTCTGGCGCCGCGTGGCTGCGGGTCTGAACGAGGCCCGGCAGATGGAGCTGCTCGAGGACGTGGCCGGCCATATGCAAAAGGCCGTGCAGCAGAACACGCGCGGCAAATCCAGCCACGGCAGCTATGACGACATGCTGCGCCTGTTCGCGGCCATGGAGGCCGTGCCCTGGCAGTACCGCCAGGAAATGGGGCAGTGGATGCTGCAGCGCCTCAGGCGCGAGGATGAAACCGTGCAGACCTGGTGGGCCATAGGCCGCCTCGCGGCACGCCAGTCGCTGGCCGCCAACGCCCATCTGGTGATGCCGCCCGAGGCGGCGCTGGAGTTCCTGAACGCCACCCTGGCCCAGGACTGGCGCAGGAACGAAACCGCGATGTTTGCCGCAGTGCAGATGGCCCGAATGACGGGCGACCGCGCGCGTGACCTGCCCGATGCCATCAGGGCGCAGGTGCTGGAGAAGATGCGCAGCAGCGGTGCGCCCGAACGCTGGATGACCATGGTCGAGCAGGTGGTGCAGATGGGGGCCGAGGATCACAAGCGCAGTCTGGGCGACAGCCTGCCGCCGGGCCTGGTGCTGTTGTGAAGAGGCCGAGCCGCTGCGGGTAGGCCGTGTGGCCACGGCATTTGCAGGAGGCAGCCCCTGCCAAAGACGATGGCCGAACAGTGAGTGCCGTTCAGGCCCTCCGGTCAGCGATGCAAGAATGGCCTGTTGCATGGGACGACAGGCCGGCATGGAGGGCTGGCAGCATCCATGTCCACCACCACAGGAAATTATTGCCATGAAGTTTGAAGAAGCTGCGCGCACCGAGACTGCGCGAAACGCTGTTTTTATCTCCGGAACCCGACGTCGCCCGCTACTGCTGGCGGCACTGGCTGCCGTGGTGGCCGCTCCTCTGACGCAAACATTGGCGCAGGGCGGTAACTGGCCCACCAAGCCGATTACCTTTGTCGTGCCCCAGGCACCGGGCGGTGCCAACGATGTGATTGCGCGAGCCGTGGCGCAGGGGCTGGAGAATTCGCTGGGCCAGCCCGTCATCGTGGAAAACCGCGCCGGTGCCAACGGCAATCTGGGCACGGGCCAGGTGGCGCGCAGCGCGGCCGACGGCTACACCTTTCTGGTGACGGCGCAAAGCGCCTACACCATCAATCCGGCGCTTTATTCCAGGGTGCCGTTCGATCCCATCAAGGATTTCACTCCCGTGATGCAGCTGGCCGTCGCGCCTTATCTGCTGGTGGTGAATCCGAACTTCCCGGCCAAGAATCTGGATGAACTGGTGGCCTATGCCAAGGCGCATCCGGGCAAGGTGGAATACGCTTCTGCCGGCAACGGCACGCTCAACCATCTGTTGGGCGAGATGCTGAAGAAGCAGAAGAACGTGAGCCTGCTGCATGTGCCTTACAAGGGGGCGTCGGCTGCCGCCACCGATGTGGTGGCCGGCCAGTTGCCGGTGACCTTTGGCAGCTTTCCCGGCGTGATGCCTTTTGTCAGCAGCGGCAAGCTGCGCGTGCTGGGCGTGGCGTCCGACAGGCCGACCTCGCTGGCACCCGAGATTCCCGTGCTGGGCAAGGGCCTGGCCGTGACCAGCTGGTATGGCTTGTTTGCACCGGCCGGTACGCCGCAGCCGGTGGTGGACAAGCTCCATCAGGCCGTGAAGACCGTGCTGGCCAGGCCCGAGATGGCAGAGCGGCTCAAGACCCTGGGCGCCGAGCGCGTGGAGTCCACGCCGCAAAGCTTCAAGGCCATGCTGCCGGCCGAGCTGGCGTACTGGAAGCAGGTGGTCAAGGACTCCGGCGCGCATATCGACTGAGGGGACGACAGCTTGTTGATACATCTGGCCGCTGGCGGATCCTTTCGTCGCTCACGGACGGGGTTGACCCTGCTCATTGGGGCGGTCATCGCCATCGGGCTGGCCTCACGCCGGGGCTACGTGCCCTTTCCCGCCGTGCTGGGCAACTATCCGGGCGATGCGCTCTGGGCCTGGGTGGTGCTGCTGTGCGTGGCCTGGCTGCGGCCGGCCATCACGCGCGGCAAGCTCATGGCCTGGTCCCTGGTCATCGCTTTTGCCATCGAGTTTCTGCAGCTCTATCAGGCCCCCTGGATGCAGGCCCTGCGCGCCAACAAGCTGGCCTATCTGGTTCTGGGTAATGGCTTCGATCCTCTGGATCTGCTGGCCTATGTCGTGGGCATCGGTGTGGGCGCCATGGTGGACCGGCTCTGGGAGAGGCGGCAGCGTCGCCTCGCCTGAGATGGCATGAATCGTGCTGATCGTCGATGGCATCAACATGACGACAAGCACTACCCCATGAAAACGCCTCTGCACTATCTGGTGGCTGCAAGGCAAAGCGAGATTGCCGAGCTGGAGCAGATCAGCCGCGCCAGCAACCTGGTGGCGAGCATGTCCGAGCTCGTCCATGCGCTGCAGAAAGAGCGCGGCCTCTCGAATATCTTTCTGGTCAGCGGCGGCGTGCAGGCGCAGCAGAGCCTGCTCGACCATGGCCTTCATGTGGACCAGGTCATGGAGCGGGTCTGTCTCGCGCTTGAAGAGCTGGGCGCGCGGGCGCCGGGCGCGCATGGCGCTCGTCTGTTCAATGCGATTGCCAATGCGCTGCAAGGCTTTGAAGCCCTGCCGCTGCTGCGCCGCCGGCGCGATGCTCTGCAGCTGAGTGCCGAAGACTGCACGCAGGCGCTGATCCGCATGATTGCGGCCTGCCTGACCGTGGTGTTCGAGGCGGCGGACAGCGCCTGCGATCCCGATATCGCGAAATTGCTGGTGGCGCTGTTTCATTTCATGCAGGGCAAGGAGCTGGCGGGCCAGGAGCGCGCCACAGGGGTCGCGGCGTTTACCGCAGGGGCCGGCAGGACAGAGCGTCAGCGCCATTGGCTGCATCTGATCGAATCGCAGGAGCGCTGCTTTCAGGTGTTTGCAGACTTCGCCAGCCCCTCGGGGATGGAGCGCTGGCAGCAGCAATGCGGGGCCTGTCCCGATATGACGGTGATCGAGCGGCTGCGGCGCCTGGGCTGTACGGCCGGGGACGGCATGGCGCTGGACTGCAGCTTGAGCTCGCCATGGTTCGAAGCCTGTTCCAGCCGGCTCGATGCCATGCACCAGATTGAGGCATTCCTGGCCGAGGAGCTGCAGGCCCAATGTCTGCGCAAGCTGGAGCAGGCAGGTGCCGCGCTGAGTCAGCAAAAGGCGCTGCTGGAGATGCAGCCGCAGCCTGGGACTAGCGCCGAAGCGGCTGCGGCCTTTCTGGGAGCCACGCAGCCAGCCGCCTCCTTGCCTGCGGAGGGCGCATACGGGCTGCAGCTCGAGAAGAGCATCGTCTTGCTTGTGCAGGAGCAGTCCATGCGCCTGCAGGACATGCAGACCGAAATCGACAAGGCGCGTGCCACGCTCAAGGAGCGCAAGACCATAGAGCGTGCCAAGGGCGTGCTGATGAACTACCGCCAGCTCAGCGAGGGCGAGGCCTACAAGCTGATCCGCCAGACGGCCATGAACCAGAACCGGCGCATGCTGGATGTGGCCGAGGCGATTCTGGCCACAGTGGACCTGCTGCCTGGCAGCACCAATTCATCGCTTTGACAGAGTTGTACTTGTTGCGCTGCACCAAATATGGGCCAAAACCGGGGAGCAAAGCCTGCTCCACCTCTGATCGGGGACTGGCATGGTTTGTGCATGACTGTTGATGTCAAGCAGACCAAAGGCGGTCGCGCTTAAAGCGTTATTACGAGTGACCTGGGACAACGGCGTCCTTTTCTCCTCACACCCGAGGAGGGAAGGGCGCCTTTTTGTTTTCCGGATCGCCTTCACCACGATTCTTGATGGAGTTTTCTCATGAGCCAGCGCCTCCCTTCGTCTACTGTTCCTGCGCCCGAGCCCGTATCTGCCGGTGGGCGGCGTGAGTTTCTGCGCGTCGCCGGTGCCGCAGCCCTCTATGGCACGCTGGGTCACCATGGCGCCTGGGCCGCAGGCTCCGACGCGCCGGAGAAGAAAGAGGTCAGGATCGGCTTCATCCCGCTGACCGATTGCGCCAGCGTGGTCATGGCCTCGGTGCTGGGCCTGGACCAGAAATACGGCGTGAAGATCGTTCTCAGCAAGGAGGCGAGCTGGGCCGGCGTGCGCGACAAACTGGTCAACGGCGAGTTGGACTTCGCCCATGTGCTCTACGGCCTGGTCTACGGCCTGCACCTGGGCGTGGGCGGCCCCAAGAAAGACATGGCCGTGCTCATGGGGCTGAACAACAACGGCCAGGCGATCACGCTGTCCAAGGCTCTGGCCGACAAGGGAGCGGTCGACGGAGCCAGTCTGGCCAAGGTCATGGGCAAGGAAAAGCGCGAATACACCTTCGCCGGCACCTTCCCCACCGGCACCCACGCCATGTGGATGCATTACTGGCTGGCGGCAGCGGGCATCAACCCTTTGTCCGAGGCCAAGCTGATCACCGTGCCGCCGCCCCAGATGGTGGCCAATATGCGTGTGGGCAATATGGATGGCTTCTGCGTGGGAGAACCCTGGAACCATCGCGCCATCATGGACGGCATAGGCATCACGGCCAATACCACGCAGGACATCTGGAAGGACCATCCCGAGAAGGTGCTGGGCACCACGGGCGAGTTCGCACAGAAGAATCCCAACACCTGCCGCGCCGTGATGATGGCGATTCTCGAAGCCGGCCGCTGGATCGACGCCAGCCTGCAGAACAAGACGAAGATGGCCGAGATCGTGGCACAGAAGTCCTATATCAATACCAGCGTGGACGCCATCAATCAGCGCATTCTGGGGCGCTACCAGAATGGCCTGGGCAAGACCTGGGACGACCCCAACCACATGAAGTTCTTCAACGACGGGGCCGTGAACTTCCCCTATCTGTCGGACGGCATGTGGTTCCTCACCCAGCACAAGCGCTGGGGTCTGCTCAAGGCCCATCCCGACTATCTGGCCGTGGCCAAGCAGATCAACCGCATCGACCTCTACCAGCAGGCGGCCAGTCAGCTCAAGGTCAGTGTGCCCAAGGATGTGCTGCGCAGCAGCAAGCTCATGGACGGCGTGGTCTGGGATGGCAAGAACCCGGCCCAATACGCTGACGGTTTCAAGATCAAGGCCTGAGGCCGTCACCCTAACGGAGAACCATCATGGTCAGTGCCGCACTTCATTCGCCGCTGGAACTCGATCCCCCGCATGACCCCCAACTGGCCGCTCTGGCCGCCAACGATGCACAGCTGGAAACTGCAGAAAAGACAGCTGGCAACGCAGATATTTCAAGGGCTGAAGTGAAAAAAGATACCGGTGTCGTCAAGCCATCCCCGGCGGTGATCTCGACCCCGCCCGGCCGCTGGCGCCGGCACGCGGAAGCGTTTGCTGGCCAGGTATTGCCGCCGCTGCTGGGGCTGGCGCTGCTGGTCGGCCTGTGGTCGCTGGTCTCCAGCACCACCGGAAAGAGCATTCCTACTCCGGCCGAGACCTGGGATCAGGCCTTGCAGGTGTTCAGCGATCCCTTCTACCGCAATGGACCCAATGACCAGGGCGTGGGCTGGAACGTACTGTCCTCACTGCAGCGCGTGGCCCTGGGTTTCGGTCTGGCGGCACTGGTCGGCATCCCTTTGGGTTTCGTGATCGGGCGCTTCAGCTTTCTGTCGCGCATGTTCAACCCCTTGATCAGCCTGCTGCGCCCTGTCTCGCCGCTGGCCTGGCTGCCGATAGGCCTGCTGGTGTTCAAGGGCGCCAATCCGGCAGCCATCTGGACCATCTTCATCTGCTCGATCTGGCCCATGGTCATCAACACCGCCGTGGGCGTGCAGCGTGTGCCCCAGGACTATATGAATGTGGCGCGCGTGCTCAATCTGTCGGAGTGGAAGATCGCCACCACCATTCTGTTTCCTGCGGTGCTGCCCTATATGCTGACCGGCGTGCGCCTGGCCGTGGGCACGGCCTGGCTGGTGATCGTGGCCGCCGAGATGCTGACGGGCGGCGTGGGCATAGGTTTCTGGGTCTGGGACGAGTGGAACAACCTCAATGTCAAGAACATCATCATCGCCATCTTCGTGATCGGCATCGTGGGCCTGGTGCTGGAGTGGGCTCTGGTCAAGCTGGCCTCGGCCTTTACGTTTGAAGAGGTCAAGACTTAACCCACCCCTGAGCCGCGCCTTCGGGCGCGTCACCCCCTCAAGGGGGCACCACCGATGGCCCGGCAAAGCCGGCGTCACGGTGGCCTCGGAAAAAACAAGGAGTACCTCATGCATACATCTCTCAGCACCAAGTACATCGAGATCCACGGGGTGGAGCAGACCTTCAAGACTGCCAAGGGACTGTTTCCCGCACTGCGCGACATCAATCTGAACATTGCCAAAGGCGAGTTCGTCAGCCTCATCGGGCACTCGGGCTGCGGCAAGTCGACACTGCTCAATCTGATTGCCGGCCTGACCATTCCCACGGGCGGTGCACTGCTGTGCGCCAACAAGGAAATCAAGGGCCCCGGGCCCGAGCGTGCGGTGGTCTTCCAGAATCATTCGCTGCTGCCCTGGCTGACCTGCTGGGGCAATGTGCATCTGGCCGTGGAGCGCGTCTTCGGCAAGCGCGAAAGCAAGGCACAGCTGGCGCAGCGCACCGATGCGGCGCTGGCCATGGTAGGGCTCAGCCATGCGGCGCAAAAGCGCCCCGGAGAGATCTCGGGCGGCATGAAGCAGCGCGTGGGCATTGCCCGCGCCCTGTCCATGGAGCCCCAGGTGCTGCTCATGGACGAGCCCTTCGGTGCTCTCGACGCCCTGACGCGTGCCAAGCTGCAGGACGAGCTGCTGGAGATCGTGGCACGCACCCAGAGCACCGTGGTGATGGTCACGCATGATGTGGACGAGGCCGTGCTGCTGTCCGACAAGATCGTGATGATGACCAACGGGCCTGCGGCCACGATTGGCGAGGTGCTGCATGTGGCGCTGCCACGCCCGCGCAGCCGGGTGGAACTGGCCGAGGATGCGCAGTACCAAAGCTATCGCAAGGCGGTGATCGACTTTCTCTACACGCGCCAGGGCCATGTGGAGAAGGCGGCCTGAGCCTTTCTGATTTCAAGCTGCATGGCGCCTTGGGGCGCCATGTCTGTTTTGCACAGCAATAAAGCGGCCGTGCACAAAAGCAGTGCATGCCGCAGGATGGAATAGTCTCTGCAGGCTGAGAAAAGCTGGCACAGCTATTGCATGTTGTTCAGCGTGGCCAAGGTGGGTCACCGGGGGATGGTGCAAGGCTGGACCAGAACCCACAGACAAAGACGTCTACGCGTTCATGCAAGTCATGAAGTGCGCAGACGTCTTTTTTTTGGCTTTGCAAATGCCCACGGGGACTCAGATGAAAAAATCCAAACTGGTCATGATTGGAAACGGAATGGCAGGCGTGCGTGCGCTGGAAGAGCTGCTGGCCATTGCCCCCGATCTGTACGACATCACGGTCTTCGGCGCCGAGCCGCACCCCAACTACAACCGCATTCTGCTGTCGCCGGTGCTGGCCGGCGAGCAGACGCTCGGCGATATCGTGCTCAACGACTGGTCCTGGTACCAGGACCACCATATCCTGCTGCACGCTGGCTATACCGTGACGGCCGTCGACCGGGCCCGGCGCACGGTGCATGCGGTCAATGCCCAGGGAGAGACCGCCAGCGCCGAGTACGACCGGCTGATCATGGCGACGGGCTCCAAGCCCTTCATCCTGCCCATCCCCGGCAAGGACCTGGAGGGCGTTCTGGCCTACCGCGACATTGCCGACACCGAGGCCATGATCGAAGCGGCCAAGACACTCAGGCATGCAGTGGTGATCGGCGGTGGCTTGCTGGGACTGGAAGCGGCCAACGGCCTCATGAAGCGTGGCATGCAGGTCACCGTGGTGCATGTCGGCGACTGGCTGATGGAGCGCCAGCTCGACGATCAGGCGGGCCGCATGCTGCAGAAATCGCTGGCCGAGCGCGGCATGCAGTTCTGCATGCAGGCGCAGACGCAGGAGCTGCTGGGCGACACCGGCGGGCGCGTGCGCGCCGTGCGTTTCAAGGACGGCAGCGAGATCCCGGCCGAACTGGTGGTGATGGCCGTGGGCATTCGTCCCAGCACCGAACTGGCCGAGTCCATGCATCTGCATGTGAACCGCGGCATCGTGGTCAGCGATACGCTGCAGACCGTGACCGATCCGCGCATCTATGCCGTGGGCGAATGCGCGGCACACCGAGGCATTGCCTACGGACTGGTGGCGCCCCTGTTCGAGCAGGGCAAGGTACTGGCCAACCATCTGGCGGAGTTCGGCATCGGTCGCTATCTGGGTTCGCTGACATCGACCAAGCTCAAGGTCACGGGCATCGATCTGTTCTCTGCAGGCGATTTCCAGGGCGGCGGCGATACCGAGGAAATTCTCATGAGCGATCCCTACGCGGGGGTCTACAAAAAGCTGGTCATCAAGGACGACAAGCTGGTCGGTGCCTGCCTGTACGGCGACACGGTGGACGGCAGCTGGTACTTCAAGCTGCTGCGAGAGGGCCGCAGCGTGGCCGACATCCGGGACAAGCTGATGTTCGGCGAATCCAATCTCGGCGATACCGGCCACCAGGGGCAGAGCAAGGCCGCGGCCATGGCCGACGGCGACGAGGTCTGCGGCTGCAACGGCGTGACCAAGGGCGCGATCTGCAAGGCCATCAAGGACAAAGGCCTGTTCACGCTCGACGATGTGCGCAAGCACACCAAGGCCAGTGCCAGCTGCGGCTCCTGCACCGGGCTGGTGGAACAGATCATCATGTTCACGGCAGGCGGCGACTACTCGGCGGCCCCCAAGACCAAGGCCATGTGCGGCTGCACCGACCACGGGCACCAGGCCGTGCGCGATGCGATCCGCGAGCACAAGCTGCTGAGCACCGATGCGGTGTTCCGCTTCATGGAGTGGCGCACGCCCAATGGCTGTGCCTCCTGCCGCCCGGCCGTCAACTACTACCTGATCAGCACCTGGCCCAAGGAAGCCAGGGACGACCCGCAAAGCCGCTTCATCAACGAGCGCAGCCACGCCAATATCCAGAAGGACGGAACCTACAGCGTGATTCCGCGCATGTGGGGCGGAGAGACCACGGCCTCCGAGCTGCGCCGCATTGCCGATGTGGTGGACAAGTACCAGATCCCTACCGTGAAGGTCACGGGCGGTCAGCGCATCGATCTGCTGGGCGTGAAAAAGGAGGATCTGCAGGCCGTCTGGAACGATATCGGCATGCCCTGCGGCCATGCCTATGCCAAGGCCCTGCGCACGGTCAAGACCTGTGTGGGCAGCGAATGGTGCCGCATGGGCACGCAGGACAGCACCCAGATGGGCAAGGACCTGGAGCGCGCCATGTGGCGCATGTACGCACCGCACAAGGTGAAGTTCGCGGTCAGCGGCTGCCCGCGCAACTGCGCGGAGTCCGGCATCAAGGATGTGGGAATCATCGGTGTGGACTCGGGCTGGGAGATGTATGTGGGCGGCAACGGCGGCATCAAGACCGAGGTCGCGCATTTCTTCACCAAGCTCAAGACCGCCGAAGAGGTGATGGAGTACACGGGCGCCTTCATGCAGCTGTACCGGCTGGAAGGCTGGTATCTGGAGCGCACGGTGCACTACATCAATCGCGTGGGCCTGGACTATGTCAAGCGACGCATTCTCGACGATGCCGAGGGGCGCAGGGCGCTGTGGGAGCAGCTGCAGTTTGCACTGGACGGCGAGCCCGATCCCTGGTTCGAAGCCGACAAGGCGGCCGTGGATACGCGCCAGTTCCAGCCACTGACTGCGGCGCAAACCGAAAGCGCCAGCGCCTGAGCACAAGCACCGAGGAGCCAGAAATGAGCGAATGGATTTCTATCTGCACGATGGACGACATCCCCGTGCTGGGAGCACGCCGCGTGGCGCGTGCACAAGGGCTGGATGTGGCCGTGTTCCGCAATGCCGACGATGAGGTGTTTGCGCTGCTGGACCGCTGCCCGCACAAGGGCGGCCCGCTGTCGCAGGGCATTGTGTTCGGTCGCAGCGTGGCCTGTCCGCTGCACAACTGGACGATTGCACTGAGCAGCGGCGAGGCGGCGGCGCCCGACGAGGGCTGCACGCCTTACTTCAGCGTGCGTGTGCAGGACGGCGAGGTGCAGCTGCGCGCCGACGAACTGGCCAGCCGCGCCCTGGAGCAGACCCGCCCGCATGCCGGTCCTGCGCATTGCGCGGGCAAACCCGGCTGTGCCACGGCCTAGTGGCTCTGTTGATATGAAATGAATAGCTGCATGCGCTTATTCAGAAAGCGTTACAGCATGATTTCACTGAAAGTCTGCCATGCATGAGACCCGATCCACCTGTCCCTATTGCGGTGTCGGCTGCGGACTCGCCTTCGGCGGTCCGCGTTGCGGTGAACATGAACGCCGCCGCCTCTCTTTGGTGATGCCATGAAAGAAACCAAGTCCACCTGTCCCTATTGTGGTGTCGGCTGCGGCGTGGTCATCGAGTCCGATGGTCTGCAGATCACCGGCGTGCGTGGCGATCCCGAGCATCCCGCCAACTTGGGCCGTCTGTGCACCAAGGGCAGCACCCTGCATCTGACGGCCGCGCCCGCCTATGCCCAGCAGGCCCGTTTGCTGCAGCCCATGCGCAGGCTGGAGCGGACAGCCGTACCGCAGGCGGTCAGCTGGGATCAGGCCCTGGACGAACTAGCCGGGCGCATCGCCCAGATTCATGCAGCTCATGGTCCCGACGCTCTGGGTTTCTATCTCAGTGGCCAGCTGCTGACCGAGGACTACTACGTCTTCAACAAGCTGGTCAAAGGCTTGCTGGGCACCAACAATCTCGACACCAATTCGCGCCTGTGCATGAGCAGCGCCGTGGCCGGCTACAAAGCCACGCTGGGCGCCGATGCACCTCCGGCCTGCTATGAGGACATAGACCTGGCCGGCTGCATGTTCATCACGGGCAGCAACATGGCCTGGGCGCATCCCATTCTGTTCAGGCGTGTGGAAGAGGCCAGGGCGCGCAATCCGCAACTCAGGATCATCGTGGCCGATCCGCGCCGCACCGAGACCGCCGAGCTGGCCGATCTCTATCTGCCGCTGCAGCCGGGCAGCGATGTGATGCTGTTTCACGGTCTGCTGCACATCATGTTGTGGGAGGGCTGGACGGACGGCGCCTTCGTCGCGCAGCACACCAGCGGCTTTGCAGCGCTCAAGGAGCTGGTGCGCGAAGCCACGCCCGAGAAGGTCGCTGCCATCTGCGGCCTGCCCGTGGCGGACCTGTACCGGGCGGCGCGCTGGATGGCACTGGGCGGTGCCGAGGAGCCGACGGACGTGCGTCGTCCCACGCTCAGCCTGTACTGCCAGGGTCTGAACCAAAGCCGCAGCGGCACGGCCAATAATGCGGCGCTGATCAATCTGCATCTGGCGACGGGCCAGATCGGCAGGCCCGGCGCAGGCCCGCTGTCGCTGACGGGCCAGCCCAATGCCATGGGCGGGCGCGAGGTGGGCGGGCTGTCCAATCTGCTGAGCGCGCATCGTGATCTTTCCAACGCAGCGCACAGGGCCGAAGTGGCGCGGCTATGGGGTGTGGAGTCGATTCCGCAGCAGCCCGGAAAGTCCGCGCTGGAGATGTTCGAGGCCGCTGCCGACGGCCAGATCAAGGCCTTGTGGATTGCCTGTACCAATCCCGCGCAGAGCATGCCCGAACAGGCCATGGTGCGCAGGGCGCTGGAGCGCGCCGAGCTGGTGGTGGTGCAGGAGGCATTTGCCGCGACCGAGACCACGGCCTATGCCGACTGGTTGCTGCCAGCTTCCACCTGGGGCGAGAAGCTGGGCACGGTCACGAACAGCGAGCGGCGTATCTCGCGGGTGCGCGCTGCCGTGGTCGCGCCGGGGGCGGCACGCCATGACTGGCAGATAGGCGTGCAGCTGGCGCGGCGTCTGGAGCAGCATCTTCGGCCTTCGCTGCCAAGCTTGTTTCCCTATGACACTGCGAATGCCGACGCGGGTGCCGAAGCTGTCTGGAACGAGCATCGCGAATCCACACGCGGGCGCGATCTGGATATCACGGGTCTGAGTTGGGCGGTGTTGGAGGTCAAGGGGCCCCAGCAATGGCCCGTGCCTCAAGGCGCTAGCCAAGGCCGGCAGCGTCTGTATGGCGATGCGGTGTTTGCGACGACGGACGGGCGCGCACGCTTTGATGCCCAGCCCTGGCAGGCGCCGGCCGTGCCGCGCGATGCGCGGCATCCGTTCAGTCTCAACACCGGTCGCCTGCGCGATCAATGGCATGGCATGACGCGCACCGGCCAGCTGGGGCGCCTGTTTGCCCATGTCAGCGAACCGCAGTTGCAAGTCAGTCCCCAGGACATGCAACGCCTGCAACTGCAGGAAGGGGATCTGGTCCATGTCTCCAACCGCTATGGCGCCATCGTGTTGCCCGTGCAGGCGGACCCGGGCTTGCAGCCCGCACAGCTCTATCTGCCGATGCACTGGGGCAGCATGTACCTGAGCGGCATGGGCTCCAAGGGGCAGCGGCTTGCGGGCGTCAACGCCCTGACCACGCCCGAGCGTTGCCCACGCTCCAAGCAGCCCGAGCTCAAGCATGTGGCCGTCAAGCTGCTGAAGGCCGAGCTGCCCTGGACCTGTCTGGGCATGGCTTGGCTTGATGAACGGCAGGTGCAGTCGGTTCGTCAGGCTTTGACCGAATTGATGGCCGAGTTCGACTTTGCCAGCTGCGTGCTGTTCGGACGCGCCGTGCCGCTGGAGCAAGCGGATCAGGGCCGCACCGGCGTGCAGTTCCGCGCGGCGGCCTATGCGGCGCCGTCCGCCGAGGTGCTGGCGCGGCTGCATGGTCTGCTGCAACTCGATGGCCCGCAGGCCATGCGCTATGCCGACGCACGTCGCCAATGCAGCCGCGCCATGGCAATAGGTCGGCAGACGGAGGAGCCCAGGCTTGATGCCTTTTTGCTCTGTGGCGACGCCAGCGCCGGCCGCTGGCTGGGGCCGGTACTGCGTGACGAGCAATCGGTGCAAAGCTATGGGCGCCTATTGCTGTCCTCGGGGGCTAGGCCGCCCGCCGCCATGCCGGCCCGGTCGCCACAGATCTGTGCCTGCATGAATGTGGATGAGGCCAGCATCAGCTCGGCGCTGGCAACGTGCGAGGGATCTACTGACGAGCGGCTCGCGCAGCTCAAGTCCTCCCTGGGTTGCGGCACGCGCTGCGGCTCCTGCATTCCCAGAATCAAACAACTGGTGCATGCGACGCCTGCGCCGCAGTCGGCAGCCCTGTCGATTGCCACCTAGATTTCGATGTCCGGCAATGCATATGAAAGGCCAGCCATGACAAACAGCCATGCCACTTCCCTGTCGGCCGTGGGCCGCTGCTATCTGGTCGGTGCCGGCCCCGGCGATCCGGAACTGCTCACGCTCAAGGCGCTGAGACTGATCCAGTGCGCCACGCTGCTGCTGGCGGACGACCTGGTGTCTGCCGACATCGTGAAGCTTGCCAGCGCAAGCGCCCGCATCGTTCATGTGGGCAAGCGCGGCGGGCGCGAGAGCACCTCGCAGGAGTTCATCGAAAAGCTCATGATCATGGCAGCCCGCCAGGGCGAGCTGGTGGTGCGTCTCAAGGGCGGTGACCCTTTCATCTTCGGCCGGGGCGGCGAGGAGGTCGAGCATCTGCGCGCAGCCGGAATCGCCGTGGAAGTGGTCAACGGCATCACCGCAGGGCTGGCTGCTGCCACCAGTCTGGGCGTGCCGCTGACCCATCGCGACCATGCCCATGGCGTGGTGTTCATCACAGGTCACGCCAAGCCGGGCAGTGCCGGCCATGACTGGCAGATGCTGGCCGGCACGGCCCACATGCTGGGGCTGACGCTGGTGATCTACATGGGGGTCGCCACTGCCGCTGTCATCCAGCAGCAGCTGCTGGCTGGCGGGCTGCCGGCTACAACTCCCGTGGCCCTGGTCCAGAGCGCCAGCCTGCCCACACAGCAGCAGATACTGACCGATCTGGGGCAGATGACGCAGGCGCTGGCATGCAGCGGACTGGGCAGCCCCTGCGTGTTCGTGGTGGGCGAGGTGGTCGGCCTGGCCGCATCGTCGGAAGCCGGCCTTGACGGCCTGCTGGAGCAGGTGCAACTGCGCCGCGCCGTGGGTGCATAAAGGCCGATTGCTGACAGCTGTCTCCCTTTTGTCTGAGTGCCGAGCCTGCATGACTAGAATTTGTCCGGCAACCCCTGAACATTTGTCACACCCGGCCTCGTCAGTCTGCAGGGGGATAGCGGCGGCCGACACCTATGAGTCATGCGATGAGCACTGCATATCCCGATACCCAGCTTTTGATCGACGGTCAGTGGCAGGACGCTGCCAGCGGCAAGAAAATTGATGTGCGCAACCCTGCAAGCGGCGAGGTGATTGGCCGTGTGGCCCATGCCGATATCGCCGACCTGGACCGCGCCCTGGCGGCGGCCGACAAGGGCTTTCAGGTCTGGCGCAAGGTGTCTGCCCATGAGCGCGGCGCCATCATGCGCCGTGCCGCAGCCCTGCTCAAGGAGCGTGCCGACGAGATCGCCGCGCTGCTGACGCAGGAGCAGGGCAAGCCGCTGGCCGAGGCCAAGGTGGAAATCATTGCTGGCGCCGGCATCATCGAATGGTTTGCCGACGAGGCTCTGCGTGTCTATGGCCGCATCGTGCCTTCGCGTCGTCCCGAGCAGCAGCAACTGGTGATCAAGGACCCCGTGGGCCCGGTCGCCGCCTTCACGCCCTGGAACTTCCCCGTCAACCAGATCGTGCGCAAGATCGGCGCGGCCCTGGCTTCGGGCTGTTCCTTCCTGGTCAAGGCACCCGAGGAGACTCCGGCCTCCCCTGCCGCCCTGCTCAAGTGTTTCGTCGATGCCGGCATTCCCGCCGGTGTGGTGGGCCTGGTCTATGGCAACCCCGCACAGATTTCCGAATATCTGATTGCCCACCCCGTGATCCGCAAGGTGACCTTCACGGGCTCCACGGCCGTGGGCAAGCAGCTGGCAGCGCTGGCCGGCCAGCACATGAAGCGCTCCACCATGGAGCTCGGTGGTCATGCCCCCGTGATCGTGGCCGAGGATGCCGACGTGCAACTGGCCGTCAAGGCCGCTGGCGCCGCCAAGTTCCGCAACGCGGGCCAGGTCTGCATCTCGCCCACGCGCTTTCTGGTGCACAACAGCGTGCGCGAGGAGTTCACACGCGCCATGGTGGCCCATGCCGAGGCATTGAAGGTCGGCAACGGCCTGGAGCAGGGCACGCAGATGGGTCCGCTGGCCAACCCGCGTCGCGTGACCGCGCTGACCCAGCTGATCCAGAACGCCGAGCAAAGCGGCGCCAAGCTGATGACGGGCGGCGCATCCTTTGGCTCTGCCGGCAACTTCTTTGCGCCCACGGTGCTGGCCGACGTGCCTTTGACGGCCGACATCTTCAACCAGGAACCCTTCGGGCCCGTGGCGGCGATTCGCGGCTTCGACAAGATCGAAGATGCCATTCAGGAGGCCAATCGCCTGTCCTATGGCCTGGCCGCCTATGCCTTCACGCGTTCGCTGAAGACGACGCACCTGCTGTCGCAGGATGTGGAAGCCGGCATGCTGTGGATCAACCAGCCGGCCCTGCCATCGGCCGAGCTGCCCTTTGGCGGCATCAAGGATTCGGGCTATGGCTCCGAGGGCGGCCCGGAAGCGCTGGAAGCCTATCTGGTGGCCAAGGCCGTGGCGATCAGCTGTGTGTAAGCCCTGAGGCGCTTTGCGCCTTTCCCCTTTCTCTACGCGCCACGCTATGGAAGGCGGACGACGCTATCGCCGCGAGGCGGCTCTTGCTTGGCGTCTCCGGGATGGAGCATGCTTGGTTTGAAGTGTCGCTCTGAGAAGCAAAAAGCCGCTGTGTTTGCAGCGGCTTTTTTCATGGGCGATGGTGCTCAGGCAATCTTGGCGGTACTGGCAAAAAAATGCTGATGCGCTTCAATGTCCTGGGCGGCCAGGCGAAGCTGCAGCGCCTGCTCGGGCTGGCGCTGCTGTATGCGCCGGGCCAGGCCTTGCAGGAGCGGCACGGCCCTGGCTGGAGCGCTGGGCAATTGCTGCAGTCTCTGCAGCGCGCTGCGCACACCGCGCAAGGTGCTTTCGGACAGGAGCAGATCCGCCTGCAGCTGGTGCAGGATCAGAACGGCCTTGCCCACCCGCAGCGCGGCCAGACCGCAGTCGGCTGCGTCCTGCACGGCCGGTGCGCTGACTTTTTCGGAGGCGCGCACCAGGCGCAGCAGGCGGTGGTAGAGGCGGGCGCGCCACACGCGCACGTCGCGGGCGTGCACCGGGGCGGAAGCCATGTCCTGCAGCTCGTGAACCATCATGGCACGCAGGCCGTTGAGCCTGCCTTGCGCGGTGACGGGCAGGATGAAGCGATAGGCTGCCCAGCCGGCCAGCGGGCCGGTGACGATGGCAAACGCCATGGACAGCGAGTGGCCCACATCGAGCTGGTAGGGGAAGTGCGGCGATAGCGCCAGCAGGATCACCATATTGCAATCGAAGCCGTACAGCGTGGTGCGGCGGTGGCTGAGCAGCAGGGCGCCAAGAAAGATGAAGGGCAGCATCATCAGCACCATCTGCAGCTGGCTGTTGGCAAACGGCCAGGCAAACCACTGGCATGCCAGCGCCACGCCGGCGCCCATGGCCTGGCCCAGAATCACGAAGCGCATGGTGAAGACCGGGTTCTCGAACGAGGAGAACACGGTGATCATCACCGACAGGCCCAGCAGCATGTAGGCGCCGCCATGCCAGCCTGTGATCACCCAGACCAGGCCGACCAGAAAGATGGCGCTGAAGGCCCGCAGCATGGCCCGGCGCGCGCCGACCCAGTCGCTGTGCAGGACCACGGGCAGCTGGCGTGCGCGGTGGTGGGCCGGCAGCCTCAGGTCGCTGGCGGCCACAAAATGGGCCTGCAGAGCCAAGCCGATATTGCCCAGGATTTCCTCGGCATGGCCCCAGCCGGCGGCAGCGCTGCGGGCTGTGGCGATGGCATCGATGGAGGCCAGCGGTGCGGGCTGGGTTTCCAGCAGCTTGGCGGCCTGCTCCAGCGCGGCCGTCATGATCCGGGCCTGCTCGGCCGTGAAGGCGGGGGTCAGGGTCTTGCCCGTGCTGTCGCGCAGCCAGAGCAGGGCCGAGATCTGGGTGTTGATCAGGCGGCGCAGCGCCCGCACGGCGCGGCGCGAACGCTGCGAGCCCGCGGCATGCGGGTCCAGCCCTTCTTCGATGGCAGCCATCACGGCCAGTCGCTCGGCCAGGTCCCTGGGGCTGAGGGCGCTATGGCCGCTGGCCGTGGCCTGTGCCGCATCGGCGATGTCGCGCAGCAGGCGGGCGCAGAGTCGCCGTACCCTGCCGTCGCCGGGGATTTCAGCGCCCACGGGCGTGAACAGCCAGCCCACGACGAGGGCGGCGGCCACGCCGGTCAGCGCGGTGAACAGGCGATCCCAGCCCAGCGCGTAGACATGGGCGGGGTTGCCGTTGTCCAGCAGGGCCACCATGGAGGCCGAGTAGCCGGCCAGCATGGTGCCGTAGGAGGCAAAGCTGCGCTGCAGGTTGCCCAGGCCCGCGCAGATGCCAATCCACACCGCCAGCCCCGTGACCAGCCACAGCAGATCGCCATTCGCCACCAGCACCAGCACCACGCCGGCGGCCGTGCCGACCAGCGTGCCCGTGGTACGGAAAAAGCTTTTCTCCAGCAACTGGCCGCGCAGCGGCTGGGAGGCGGCCCAGACCGTCATGCCCGCCCATTGCGGATGTTCCAGCCCCAGGGCCCAGGCCGCGAACACGGCAATACAGGCTGCAAAGGCCGTGCGCAGATGCTGGCGCAGACGGGCGCTGTCAAAGCCCCATCGCGTGGCGCTCTCCAGCAGGCGGTCGTAGGCAGCCACGCTCATGCGCGCTCCTCGGGCTGGACATGGGCTGAGCGCTGCTCGTGCATCTGCTCGATACGGGCGCGAATCTTGTTGACGCCATCCAGCATGGCTTCGACCTCGGAGTCCTCAAGGTCCTGCAGCAGACTGAGCTCTGCCTCCAGCATGGTGGCGCGGATGCTGTCCACGGCGCCATTGCCTGCGGCAGTGAGAAAGATGCGCTTGCTGCGACGATCGGCCGCATCGGCGCGGCGCTCCACCCAGCCCTTGCCCTCGAGAATGTCCAGCAGGCGCACCAGGCTGGAGCCGTCCAGGCCCACGCGCTCGGCCAGTTCCTTTTGCGTCACGCCGTCGCCCCAGGCGCGCAGATGCAGCAGCGGCGTCCAGGTGGCGTCGGTCAGGCCGCTGGCGGCCAGCTGTTCTTCGACAAATCGCCGCCATTGGCGGGTAAGGGTGACCATGAGAAAGCCCAGGCGGTCGCGGGAAGGTGCATCGGCAAAAGACATGGATGGAATTTTGATGCTTTTGCAATTAATTTGTAATTCAAACTAATTGAGTCTGCATTGGTGTATAGGGTATTCCCTTGCTGTTGTGATGCATAAAAAAAGAGAGCGTCAAGCGCTCTCTTTCAAAGGGTTTCAGACCTGTATATGTTCTAGTTCTAATCCAGTCAGGCGCTAGCCGCTATCAAAAAAGTGTAGGAATCCAGAGATTCAATACCAGGCCAGCGACCAGCAGCCAGGCGAACAGAGCCAGAGCCAGAATCAGCGGCTTGGTGCCGGCAGCGCGCACGGCGCGGATATGCGTGGTCAGTCCCAGGGCGGCCATGGCCAGGGCCAGCAGTGCGTTGTCGAGTTGAATGCCGACGTTGACCACCTCCTTGGGCAGCACGCCCAGGGAGTTGACGCCGGCCATGGCCACGAAGCCCACGGCAAACCAGGGAATGGTGATCCGGCTGGCGGGCTGGCCGTTGTTCACACCCAAGGCCCGTTCGCTGCGTGTCAGCCACATGGACAGCACCAGCAGGAAGGGCGCCAGCATCATCACGCGCACCATCTTGGCGATCACCGCCGTATCGGCGGCCTGGCTGCCGATGGCTTCGCCGGCGGCCACGACCTGGGCCACCTCATGCACGGTGGAGCCGACGAAAACGCCGTACTGTTGCATGCTGGTGTCTATCCAGCCGTACTCGGCATTCCAGTGGAACAGCGCAGGGTAGAGAAAGGTGCCGATGGTGCCGAACACCACCACGGTGGCCACGGCCACGGCCACGTCCTCGGCGCGGCCCTTGACCACGGGTTCGGTGGCCAGCACGGCGGCGGCGCCGCAGATGGAGGCGCCGGCCCCCACCAGCATGGTGGTGCGCTTGTCCATGCCCAGCAGTTTCTGGCCTATCCACTGCGCCAGCAAAAAGGTGCTGGACAGCACCAGCGCATCGATCACCACGCCGGCCATGCCGACCTGGCCGATGTCCTGGAAGGTCAGGCGCAGACCGTAGAGCACGATGCCGGTGCGCAGCAGACGGGCCTTGGTGAAGGCGATGCCGCTGGCACACTGGCTGGCGATGGCCGGATAGACGGTGTTGCCGATCAGCAGACCGATGATGATGGCCAGCGTCAGCGCGCTCAGGCCGTTGTTCTTGATGGCCGGAAACTGCGCGGCCCAGGTGGCCACGGCAGCGATGGCGCCCGCCAGCAGCAGGCCGGGAACCATCCCGCCGGTTTTGTGCATCCAGCCTTGCGAGGGTGCGGAGTTTTTCAGTGTTGTAGTGTTCATCGGGACCTTTCGCAGCAGGCAAGACAACAGGTCTGATGCCGGCATGGAGGTCACTTTAGATTTCTTGGTTATATTTGTATAACTAATAGTTTTTGTAAGATCAACCTATAAAACAGGTAGATTGAGCTTTCTGGCACCTGCAATTCGACTCAACCATGGGCTGGATGAGCCGGTGATGGCATGGCCGGATGGCCGGTTTTCTGCGGATAGGCAGAGGCTGCCGGTGAGCCTGTTGTCATCGATACGAAACTACGAATCATCGTCATGCTGCACCTCACCTTGCGTCAGTTCGAGATCTTCTGCGCCGTGGCCCAAAGCGGAACCACGGTGGCGGCTGCAGAGGCCGTGGCGCTCTCGCAGTCGGCCACCAGCGCCGCGCTGCAGCAGCTGGAGCAGGGCCTGGGCGTGCAGCTTTTCGAGCGCGTGGGCAAGCGCCTGGTGCTCAACGATGCGGGCCGCGCGCTGCTGCCCCAGGCCCTGGGCGTGCTGGAGCAGGCCAGAGGCATAGAGCAGACGTTTTCCGCGCGTGCGGCCAATATGCCGGTGCGCCTGCGCGTGGCGGCCAGCACCACCATCGGCACCTATGCGCTGCCTGAAGTGCTGGCGCGTCTGGCACGCTCGCATCCGCTGGTGCGCGTGGACCTGCAGATCGCCAACACCCAGGAAGTGGGCGAAGCCGTGCTGGCCATGGAGGTCGACATGGGCCTGATCGAGGGCAGCAGCCACTGGCAGGGGCTGGAGGTCGAGCCCTGGCTGCGCGACGAACTGGTCATCGTGGCATCGCCGCAGGACCCGCTGGCCGAGCAGGCGCGCACCAAGCCGCTGGGCGTGGCAGCGCTGCGCAAGGCGGCATGGCTGCTGCGCGAGGCGGGCTCGGGCACGCGCGAAATGGTCGAGCATGCGCTGCTGCCGCATCTGCATCAGCTGCCTGCGAGCGCCACGCTGGGCAGCTCCGAGGCGATTGCACGCTGTGTCGAGCAGGGGCTGGGCATCAGCTGTCTGTCGCGCGTGCTGGTGCAGTCACAGCTGCAGGCCCGGGCGCTGGAAATTTTGCCCACCACCCTGCCGCGCATGTGGCGCAACTTCTCTCTGGTGCAGCGCGCCGGCAAGCGCCGCTCGCCCGCGCTGCAGGCCTTTGTCGATGCCTGCAAGGCCAGCGAACCGGCGTTGAGCGAGCCCTCGGGTCCATCCAATGTCAAACACGCTGTAGCGCCTGAATGACAGACGTCGACAGCTATGGTTTTCTTAACAATGATTTGCTTGCGACACCGGTTTTTGCCCCTATATTGGGTAGACAAGTCGGGCGCGCGCTGCGCGGCACCGGCTTTCTCAAGCAGGGAGGAACACCATGAAAACCATCGATGAAATGCTGCACCTGGACCTGCTCACTCACGAACAGCACTTGCAGATCAGCCACTGGATCGACGATGCCCAGTCTCCCGAGGCCATTTTGCAGATGCCTGCCGGACTCTGGCAGGCCGTGGAGCGCGCCAGCCAGGCCATGGGCGTGAACGAGGATTTGCTGCGTCCGCCGGCGCTGGACGCCGGCGGCCTGACTTTCAGTCAGTAGGTCGCCGGGCCTGGCTCTCAGTCAAAATCGCCTCAAACGCAGGCTGCACAAGCGCAGCCTGCTCTGATTTTCATTTCAGCGGGATAGCCGTTCCCTGGGGTACGGCCACGGCGGTGACGCTGTTCTGGGGCGAGCCCTCGATCACCCGGTCCGAGTAGGTCATATAGATCAGGGCATTGCGCTTGGCATCCACCATACGCACCACACGCAGGCGCTTGAACAACAGCGAGGTGCGCTCGGTAAACACTTCTTCCTGCTGCCTGAGCGGCGCGGGGAACTGGATATTGCCCGTGGCCTGGCAGGCGATCGACGCTTCCGAGCGATCCTCGGCCAGGCCCAGGCCGCCCTTGATGCCGCCGGTCTTGGCGCGCGAGACATAGCAGGTCACACCCGGCACCTTGGGGTCGTCATAGGCATCGACCACGATTTTGTGATCCGGGCCAATCCACTTGAAGACGGTGTCCACGGCGCCGATCTGTTCGGCATGGCTCATGCCGACAAAGGCCATGGTTCCTACGGTGGCGGCCGCGACGGCCAGAACGGCGGAGAGCAATTTCATGATGGTGCGCATAGGTTGACTAGGGTTAACCCTTGAATTCTGGCAGGGCATTGTGCCTCCGACGTGAGGCCGGAAGCCGGTCTGAAGACAATACCGCCTGCTGCAGAGCTTTCTGTATTGCATCACGGTTTGCCCCGGCCTGCTGGCGGGCACCGGCAGCTGAGACGCTGCCACAGGCATGACACAGCGCATGCCGGACTTCCTAACTCCCTCTTTGATCAGCGACGGCCCCTCGGGCCGTGGCTCCATGCAAGCGCCGCATCCGCCGGATGTGGCCGTTATCTATGTCGGTGAACGTTTCCGCGCCCGGTCTGAGCGCTTCTTCCCTGTTGCTGATGGCACTGGCCTGCGGCCTGTGTGCGGGCGGCAATTATTTCAACCAGCCGCTGCTGCACTCGATTGCCGCTCATTTCTCGGTCAGCGAGTCGGCGGCCGCGACCAGCGTGACGCTGGCCCAGGTGGCCTATGCGGCAGGCCTGCTGCTGCTGGCCCCGCTGGGCGACAAGCTGCAGCGCCGCGGCCTGGCCGTGAGCCTGATGCTGCTGGCTGCCCTGGGGCAGGCGCTGTGCGGCCTGGCGGGTCAGTTCGATCTGTTTCTGCTGGGCACGCTGATGGCCGGTCTGTTCTCGGTTGCGGCTCAGGTGCTGGTGCCCATGGCGGCGGCTCTGGCCCAGCCGGGGCAAAGCGGGCGGGCCGTGGGCTGGGTCATGAGCGGTCTGCTGCTGGGCATTCTGCTGGCGCGCAGCGTGGCCGGGATGGTCTCGGAGGCATGGGGCTGGCAAGCCGTCTACCAGGGCGCTGCGCTGGTGATGGCCGTGGTGGCGCTATGGCTGTGGAGGGCGCTGCCGGCATCGCGCAACCCCAGTCCTGTCAGTTATCCACAGGTGCTGAGAAGCATGTGGCATCTGCTGCGCAGTCAGCCGGGTCTGCGCCAGCGCACCCTGGTCAGCGCGCTGGCGTTCGCCTCGGTCAGCGTGCTGTTCTCGACCATGGCGCTGCAGTTGTCCAGCGGTCCCCTGGGCCTGGACGACGGGCAGATCGGTTTGATCGGTCTGGCCGGCGCGGCGGGTGCCCTGGTGGCCACGCAGGCGGGGCGACTGGTGGACAAGGGCCTGGGCCGCGTGAGCTGCGCCATCGGGGCGCTGGCCCTGCTGCTGTCCTGGCCGCTGCTATGGGTGGGCGGAGCGCATCTGGGCTGGTTCGTGCTGGGCATGGTGGTGATCGATCTGGGCCTGCAATGCCTGAACATCACCAACCAGGCCACAGTGGCCCAGTTGCTGCCCGCAGCGCGCGGCCGCATGAATGCCGTCTATATGACGGGCTATTTCACGGGCGCGGCGGCGGGCTCGGCGCTGGGGACTCTCGCCTGGCGCATCAACGGCTGGCAGGGTGCCTGCGTGCTGGGCCTGGCCCTGGCGCTGCTGGCCTGCCTGGGCACTTTCAGGATGCGCAAGACCCATGGCCTGGTGGCCAGGCTGGCCTAGAGCTGCTGGCGTCTAAAGATCCCAGCGCAGGGAGGCGCTAAAGGTTCTCTGCGGATAGGGATGGAAGTTCCAGTACTTGGCATTGTTGGCGTTGTCTATGCCAAAGGCGGCCGACAGCTGTCTGTTGATCTGATAACGGGCCCGCAGATCGACGCTGAAATACTGGCTGGCACCCATATAGGTGTCGGCATGTACGTCGCTGTTGTCCAGATTCGAGTACTGGCGCCCGCTGTAGCGCGCCGCGACGGTCAAGGCCCAGCGTTCATCGGGCTTGTAGGTGGCCCAGGCTGAGGCACGCCAGCGTGGCACGCGGGGTTGCCATTTGCCGACGCTGGCCGGGTTGGCGGCATTGGCCGTGATGCGCGAGTTGGCCCAGGTCAGGCTGCCGCCCAGGTCCAGCCCGCGAATCCACACCGACTGCGCCGAGTAAGCCAGTTCCAGCCCCGAGGTACGGACCTGATCCACGTTCTGCACCGCAGAGATGGTGGTGCCGGGAATCAGCTGGCTGTAGAGCGCATCGCGCGTGCGCTCGTGGAACCAGGTCGCGCGTAGCAGGCCATTACCCAGGTCTTGCTCGGCCGTCAGCTCGCCCGTCCAGGACTTTTCGGGTTTCAGATTCGGGTCGTTGATGAAGGACAGTGCCCCGCCAGAGGTCGCACCATACAGCTCGCCCACCGTGGGAAAGCGCACGGCACGGCCCAGCGAGGCCTTGAGCGTGGTGTTGCGGGCCAGCTGGTAGGCCAGCGCGGCCTTGGGCGAGAAATGCGATTCGCTGCGCTGGGCGTAATTCAGCTGGCTGCTGGCCGTGGCGGTATGGCCCTGGCTGGCCGTCCAGTCCTCCCAGCGCAGACCCAGCACGGCCTTCCAGTCCCTGGCCAGCTGCCAGCTGTCCTGTGCCCAGGCATAGCGGGTCTCGGCCCTGCCGCCGACCTGGCTGACGATGGACTGCTCGTTGGCCGGGCCGGACTGCCAGTCGCCAACCACGTTGTATTTGCTGATGTTGAGCTTGTAGGCATCGCGGCCCAAGCCGAAGTCCACGATATGTGTGCCCTGCAGGCCCAGTATGTCGTTCTGTCGCCATGTGCCCTTGGCGGCCAGCGTGTTCCAGCCCGTGCCGTCCTGATCCTGCAGCGTGCCCTTGCCACCCAGATTGGCAGCCGGCTGGGCGACGATGGGCACGCGCTGCTGATCCTTGCCGTAGTCGTACAGGCTGGCGCTGAGCTCCCAGTCGAACTCGCCCTGGGTATGGCTTTTGAGCGAGACGCCATGCATGGTGTGGGTCTGCTGGTCCTGGCTCAGTCCGAATGCGGTGTCTGCCAGCTTGTAGGTCTTGCCGTCGATATTGATATTGCCGCTGTACACCGGCTGGCCATCCGGCCCGCGCAGATAGGTCTGTGAGCTGCCCTTGGCGCTGTTCTGCCACCAGCCCAGCGTGTAGCTGGCGCGCAGCGTGGGCGTGATGTCATATGCCAGCTTGATCTTGGCGTGATCCTGCCGGGTGTGGTACTGCGTGCCCGCACCCAGGACGTACCATGGCTGGTTGGTGGTGCTCGGCCCGGCAATGGCACCGGTCACGGGCGTGCCGGTACCGCCCGTCACGCCGGCGGACTGCAGCACGGTGGGGAAGGTCATGGGCTGGCCCTGGCTGTCACTGCGACTCAGGTTGATCCAGTACGACCAGTCGCCGCTTCTGCTACCTATGGAAGCGCTGGTGTTCCAGCTGCGGTAATGGCCGCTGCTGCCCAGCACGTCGGCACTCTGGTGGGCATAGCCGGCGGCCACATGGGCTTCGAGCTTGTCGGGCATGCGCGTCACATAGTCCACCACGGCGCCGGCGGAATTGCCGGGGTAGGCGGCCGAGAACGGGCCGTACATGACATCGACGCGTTCGATCTCCTCGGGCGTCACCAAGCCCCAGCGCGGCGCATAGTTGCTGCCGTTGGCAATGCCATTGCCCAGATAGTTGGAGAGCAAAATGCCGTCGGCATAGACGGCCGAGCGCGCGCTATTGCCCGTGCCCGAAGCGCGCGTGGAGAGGATGGCGTGGTTGTAGTCGCCGATATAGCGCTTGCGCACCAGCAGGCTGGGCAAGTATTTGAGCGCGTCCTCGCTGTCGGTGGCGTTGATGCGCGTCTCTATCTCCTCGCGCGTGATGCCCTCGATGGTGGTCGGAAGCTGCGTGGGCAGCGAGCTGGGCTGGCCGCCGTTGACGGTGACCACGCCCAGGGTCTTGGAGCGCTCAGGCAGGTCGGCAGAGTCGGTTGAGGTCTGGGCCAGGCACGGCCATGCGATACCACTGACCACCAGTGGCAGAAAAATCTGTTTCATGAATGCTTACCTTGGGACGTAGCCGTCCCTATGAATCTGATAGCGGCCAGCGCGGATCGGAAATGCGCTAGAGCCCGAAATGGTTCAGAGGTAAGCGGGGGGCGGCCCGCGCGCGGGCAGGGGGGCTGCGGTGAGGGAGGCGATGCGCGCCCGCTGCACGGGCTGCAGCGCATGCCACAGCGGAGACTCGGTAGGGGGCGGCAGTTGCAACGCGGGCGGAGGTGGTGCTGCATGGGGCAGGCACATGGGGCAATCGAGGTGACCCGCACCCAGAACGCTGCCGCCGTCTTCGCCCTTGACGATCAGCTTGACCGCGCCGGTGCTGGTGCAGATCAGCTCAAACCCCTGAGACTGGATCAGCGGCGCGGCTGCCGCCACCCCCATGGACAGTGCCAGCCATGCCAGCACGCACCGGCCCAGCAGGCAGGTGGCTATGCGGCGAAGCTGTTGCAAGGTCATGGGTGGGCTGGGCGTTGCGAATATGCGTCCGGATCATACGTCGTCTGCTGGCGCAGAGCATGCGTGAAAACCGCCGCGCAAGCCCTGCCGCAGGTGCAAAGTGCTGTGACTTCAAATACAAAACCCGGCGCAAGGCCGGGTCGGTATGGAGGTGCCGAGGGTTCATGCACGGCTCCTGGGCTGGAATATAGGCGCTCGCTCAAGCGAGAGATGGCAAGCAAGAGCCTGGCCGGCCGCGCCGCCTCGCGGCGAGGCCGTCGTCCCCCTCAGGGGGAAGGCGCGTCAGTGCCTCAGGGGGCTGTTAGGGCGTTACTGCCCTGCAACATGCTTGCGCAGATGCTCCAGCGCTTCCTCCACCTGATCCACCAGCACCAGGCACAGGTCGCCGGGTTGCAGGCGGGCCAGGGCATGGTCGATGGCGAGAAACTCGCCATGGATCTCGGTGCTGTAGCTGGTGCGGGGCGCGCCTTCCAGACCCTTTTTCAGCAGGGCCAGCACTTCGCCATCCACGCGGCCACGCTGGCAGGCGTCCTGATAGAGGACCACATCGTCGAACACCTTGCCCAGAATCTGGGTCTGCTCGGTGATGTCCTGGTCGCGGCGGTCGCCGGCGCCCGAGATCACCACGCTGCGGCGCTTGGCAGGCATGGCTTCCACGGCCTGGGACAGCGCGCGAATGGCGTCGGGGTTGTGACCGTAGTCGGCAATGATGGTGGCGCCCTTGTAATCCATCACATTGAAGCGGGCAGGGGCGTTGTCGCTGTCGTTGAGGAAGCCTGCCAGACCGCGACGGATGGTCTGCCAGGGCAGGCCGGCCGCCCAGGCGGCGCCGATGGAGGCCATGACGTTTTCCACCTGGAAGGTGATGGTGCCATTACGGGTCAGCGGAATGTCGCGCAGCGCGATGCTCTCGCGCCAGGATCCTTCAGCGGCCACGATGGCGTCGCCATCGACATAGACCACGCGGCTGCCCTGGGCACGGTGCGTGGCCATGATGGGGTGGTGGCGGTCGGCGGCAAAGAAGATGACCTTGCCGGGGCAGACATGGGCCATGGCCGCGACCAGCGGGTCGGCAGCGTTGAGCACGGCATAGCCCGTGGGCGCCACGTTCTGCACGATGACGCGCTTGAGAACGCCGACATCTTCCTTGGTGGTGATGAAGTTCAGGCCCAGGTGGTCGCCCTCGCCCACATTGGTGACCACGGCGACCTGGCAGCGGTCAAAGCCCAGGCCTTCGCGCAAGATGCCGCCGCGTGCGCATTCCAGCACGGCCGCATCGGTCTCGGGGTGGGCCAGGGCGTTGCGTGCACTCTTGGGGCCGGAGCAGTCGCCGCTGTCGATCTGGCGACCGTTGACGTACACGCCGTCGGTGTTGGTCATGGCGGTGCGCCAGCCATGCGAGGTGAACAGATGGGCGATCACGCGGGTGGTCGTGGTCTTGCCATTGGTGCCGGTGACGGCAACCACGGGGATACGGCCGTCGTCGCCGGGCGCGAACAGCTCGTCCACCATGGGCACGCCCACATTGCGGGGGCGACCGAAGGAGGGGGCCAGGTGCATGCGCAGGCCGGGGGCAGCATTGACTTCCACGATGCCGCCGCTTTGCTCTTCCAGGGGCTTGAGCATGGTTTCGCAGACCACGTCCACGCCGCAGATATGCAGACCGATGGTCTGCGCGGCCTCGATGGCCCGGGCGGCGATTTCGGGATGCACGTCATCGGTCACATCGGTGGCGCTGCCGCCGGTGGACAGATTGGCGTTGTTGCGCAGCACCACGCGCTGGCCCTGGGCGGGCACGCTGTCAGGCGTCAGGCCTTCGCTGGCGATGCGGGCGATGGCGATATCGTCCAGGCGCACCTTTGTCAATGCCGTGCCGTGGCCGGAGCCGCGGCGGGGGTCCTGGTTGACGATGTTCACCAGTTCGCGGATGGTGTGCTGGCCGTCGCCCAGCACCTGGGGCGGCTCGCGGCGGGCGGCTGCCACCAACTGGCCGCCGACGACCAGCATGCGGAAGTCATGGCCGGGCAAAAAGCGCTCGACGAGGATCTCGTCGCCAAACTCGCTGGCGGTCTTGTAAGCGGCTTCCAGACCTTCGCGGGTGGTGATGTTCACCACCACGCCCTTGCCCTGGTTGCCGTCCTGGGGCTTGACCACCACGGGCAGTCCCACTTCCAGGGCCACGGCCCAGGCGTCTTCCACGTCGGCGACGGGGCGGCCCATGGGCACGGGCACGCCGGCTGCGTGCAGCAGGCGCTTTGTCAGGTCCTTGTCCTGTGCAATGGATTCGGCCACGGCGCTGGTGGAGTCGATCTCGGCGGCCTGGAAGCGGCGCGCACGCGAACCCCAGCCCAGTTGCACCAGCGAACCGGTGGTCAGGCGACGGAAGGGAATGCCGCGTGCCACGGCGGCATCGACGATGGCACCGGTCGAGGGGCCGATACGATCGTCCTCGTCCAGCTCGCGCAGCTCGGCAATCGTGGCGTCGGCATCGAAGGGGGTGTCGTTCAATGCGGCCTGAATCAGGGCCTCGGCACGCTCCATGGCCAGCTTGCCCACGGATTCTTCGGTGTACTCGACCACCACCTGGAAGGTGCCGTGCTCCACGGTCTCATGGGTGCGGCTGAAGGTGACGGGGCAGCCAGCCTGTGCCTGCAGCGACAGGGCGGCAACTTCCAGCACATGGGCCAGCGACAGGCGCTGGTCCGCGCCATGGGGCTGCAGCGTACCGATGGTGGGGAAACGCGCCCGCAGCTTTTCTTCAAAGCCGGGCATGGCGGTGTACAGCAGCTCGCTGTCTTCACAGTGCACGATGGCTTCGATGGCGGTGCTGCGGGTCCAGAGGTTGGGGCCGCGCAAGGCTCGGTTGCGAGTGATCTGCATAGTGTTTCTTTCAGCTGAATTTCAAGCTTTTCTTGGTCTGACGCTTGTGTGGCAAGCGTCAGCAGCTATATCTGTTGAAGCGTTTTATGGGGCAATCAAGCCTGGTATTCAAAGGTCTTGATGCCGGCGCCGATCAGCTCGGGCGTGATGTCCAGCGCCCAGGCGGTGGCAATCGCGGCCAGCAGCGCGCTGGTCTCGGGGCGCTTGCCGCCGGCCAGGGACAGTGCTTCCAGCGTGCCCAGCACACGTTCCTGGGTGCCGGTGGCCAGCACCACGTTGTTGCCCTTGAGGAAGACGGCGCGGCCGCCTTCATGACGGGCTTCGGTGTTGGCGCGGTGGGCGGCGACAAATTCGTTGTCGGCGCCGGTGGCGTACAGAATGACTTCTCCGTCGCAAAGTTCGGCCAGATCGGCCACTTCGGGCAGGTCGGCGTTGAGCACGCCCGCGCCTTCGTCCAGCACCACATCGATCTGGGTGCGCATCACGCGGCGCATCTGGCCGGGCTCCAGCACATCGTGATCGGCCAGTTGCTCATAGCCGTCCATGTCGGTGACCACACCGACCAGGCAGCGGTCGTAGGCCAGGCCTTCTTCCAGGATGGAGCGGGCCGTGGTCTGGATGACGGCGGCTTCGGCCAGACGGTTGGTCAGCAGGCGATGGGCACCGGCCCAGTTGGCGGTATTGGTCTTTTGCGTATGGCGATTGGCGAGGAACATGCCTTCGCCGCTGGCCACGCCGGTCAGCTTGCCCGACAGCTGCAGCAGCCAGCCGACCAGGCGCGAAATGAAGGCGTTGTTGCGCGTGCCAACGATGCCGACCACGGGGATGCGACCGGCGCCGGCACCGTCTTCGCGGGGGAAGAGGTGGTCGGCAATGGCCATGCCCACGGGGCGCGGTGCGCCGCTGGTGGGCTTGAGGTGCATCAGCAGGCCGGGGCCGGCGTTGACTTCGAGAATCGCACCCTGGCCCTGCATGGGCTTGGAGACATCCTGCAGGATCATGTCCATGCCGGCGATGTCGAGGCCAACGATCTTGGCGGCCAGCACGGCGTAGTAAGCCACGTCGGGGTGTACCTCGTCGAGGCAGTCGATGGCCATATTGCCGTTGCGCTGCAGCAGCACGCTCTGGCCCTGCGGAATCACGCTGTCGGGCGTCACATGCTGGCGATTGAGTTCCAGCTTCACGGCGCCGGCTTCCAGATTGATCCAGTCCAGCGGGTATTCCTGCTCGGGTCCGCGGCGCGGGTCCTGGTTCAGCACTTCCACCAGCTCGCGCAGCGTGGCATTGCCATTGCCGTAGACGGAAACCGTCTCGCCCTTGGTGGCTGCCACCACCTTGCCGCCCACGACCAGCAGGCGGTGCTCCACGCCGTCGATGAATTTCTCGACGATCACGTCCGAGCCTTCGGGCTGGGCCAGTGCAAATGCGGCCTTGATGTCGGCTTCCTTGGACAGCTCCAGGGTCACGCCACGGGCATGGTTGCCGTCCGAAGGCTTGACGGTCACGGGAAAGCCGATGTCCTGCGCCACTTCCCAGGCCTCTTCGGGCGATGCCACGATCTGGCCTTCGGGCACGGGCACGCCGCAGGCGGCCAGCAGGCGCTTGGTGAAGTCCTTGTCCTGGGCAATGCCTTCGGCGATGGCGCTGGTCTGGTCGGACTCTGCCGTCCAGATGCGGCGCTGCGCCGCGCCATAACCCAGCTGCACCAGATTGCCGTCGTTCAGGCGGATATGGGGGATGCGGCGCTCGCTGGCGGCATCGACGATGCAGCCGGTCGAGGGGCCCAGGTAACGGTCGTTAATGGCCGTCTTGATGGCATGTACGGCGGGCTTGAGGTCGAACGGCTCGTCATTGATGGCCGCCATCAGCAGCTTGTGACCATGCTCCAGCGCCACGCGGGCCACGGCCTCCTCGGGGCAGCGGAACACCATGCGGTACACGCCGCGCTTGGAGATTTCGCGGGTCTGACCGAATTCGGCGGGCATGCCGGCCAGATTCAGCAACTCGATGATTACGTGCTCCATCACATGACCCATCCAGGTGCCGCCTTCCAGGCGCTGGATGAAGCCACCGCGCTCGCCGACGCCGCAGGTGTGCTCGATCAGGTCGGGCAGCCAGTTGGTCAGGCGCTCGTTGAGGCCGGGGATCTTGTTGGACGGGTAATCTTCCAGCTCTCCCAGATCCAGCCAGACCTCCAGTACCGGGCGGTAGGTCCAGACACTGGGGCCACGCAGGAAAGTTGTGCGCAAGAGTTGGATGTCGTTGAATTTCGCCATGTTGATCAGCGGATAGGAATGAGGAGAGCAGGTTTTCTTAAACTCCTGCCCCTGATAGGTTGGCATTGTGCGCCCAGAATCTGCATTGTGAAGCTTGTCAGCCTAATTGCAGGTTCGCGCGTTAACCAGGGTGTATCGGACGTCAGGCGCAGCCATATTCACCATGCCGAAGCGGTTGCCCGCATGACTCTTGGAGCCGCCATCGGCGGAGAAAAATAACTCAACATGCAACATCACCATACTGTGGACGCCTCGGCAGTCTTTGCCGGCCCCCTGGGGGGCGAGCTACGAGCAAGACTCGCTGAACATGAAAACGTATTAGCCGTCGTCCCGGTTGACCTGAGTGCGGATTTGCAGTTTGGCAGCGGCCTGCTGGCCCTGACCCAGGAGCGTTTGCTGGCCTGCGATCCCCAGACCCGGCAGTGGCGTGAATGGGCCCTGACCGTGGAGCAGAGCCTGCGCCTGCAGGACCATGGCGGCGTGGGCAATCTGGAGCTGCATGATCCTCGCCAGCGTTTGGCGCACTGGCTCATCACCCTGAAGCACCAGACCGCCATGCTGCAGCTGATGCAGCAGTTCGACCGCCAGCGCGAGCGCATCGCGCGCCAGGAGATCTACAGCGCGGTCAGCGACGAGGATGTCCCGCATTGCCCGGTCTGCCACACGGCTCTGCCGCCCGATACCGAAGAATGCCCGGCCTGCGCACGTCAGCAGGCACCTCAGACCTCGACCTGGGTGCTGCTGCGCCTGTGGCGCTTTGCCAAGCCCTATCAGGGCCAGCTGCTGCTGGGCTTTCTGCTGACCGTGGCCAGCACGGGCGCGCAACTGGTGGCGCCTTATCTGACCATCCCGCTGATGGACAAGATCCTGATCCCGTTCCAGAACGGCGAAAAGATCAACCGGGACCTGGTTTTCTTCTATCTGGGCATGTTGCTGGTGTCGGCGCTGCTGGCCTGGGCGCTGGGCTGGGCACGCACCTTCGTGCTGGCCAAGGTGTCCGAGCGCATAGGCTCCAATCTGCGCACCACCACCTACAACCACTTGCTGAACCTGTCGGTGGATTACTACGGCAGCAAGCGCACAGGGGATCTGATGGCGCGTATCGGCGCTGAAACCGATCGTATCAATCTCTTTCTGTCGTTAAATGCCCTGGACTTTGCGACCGACGTGATGATGATCGTGATGACCTCGGCCATCCTGTTCTCCATCAACCCCTGGCTGGCACTGGTCACGCTGGTGCCGCTGCCCTTCATCGCCTGGATGATCCATACCGTGCGCGACCGCCTGCGCACCGGCTTCGAGAAGATAGACCGCGTCTGGTCCGAGGTGACCAATGTGCTGGCCGACACCATCCCCGGCATCCGCGTGGTCAAGGCCTTTGCCCAGGAAAAGCGTGAAGCCGACCGCTTTGCCGACGCCAACCTGATCAATCTCCAGGCCAACGACAAGGTCAACAAGACCTGGTCGCTGTTCACCCCCACGGTGACGCTGCTGACCGAGGTCGGCATTCTGGTGGTCTGGGGCTTCGGCATCTATCTGGTGGCCGGCGGCTCCATCACCGTCGGTGTGCTGACGGCCTTTATCGCCTATATCGGCCGTTTCTACACCCGCCTGGATTCGATGAGCCGCATCGTCTCGGTCACGCAGAAGGCGGCGGCCGGTGCCAAGCGCATCTTCGACATCCTCGACCATGTCAGCAATGTGCCCGAGCCTAGCAACCCCGTGAAGCTGCCCGGCAAGGCCAAGGGTGCCATCACCATGGAGGATGTGGGCTTTCGCTACGGCAGCCGCGCCGTCATCAAGCATCTGAACCTGCAGATCAAGCCCGGCGAGATGATCGGCCTGGTCGGTCACAGCGGCTCGGGCAAGAGTACCCTGGTGAATCTGATCTGCCGCTTCTACGACGTCTCCGAGGGCTCCATCCAGCTCGACGGCGTGGACGTGCGCCGCATGTCCGTGTCCGACTACCGCAGCAATATCGGCCTGGTGCTGCAGGAGCCCTTCCTGTTCTTTGGCACGATTGCCGAGAACATCGCCTATGGCAAGCCCGATGCCACGCGCGAGGAAATCGTGGCTGCGGCGCGTGCCGCCCATGCCCACGAGTTCATCCTGCGCCTGCCCCACGGCTATGACTCCCTGGTCGGTGAGCGCGGCCAGGGCCTGTCTGGCGGCGAGCGCCAGCGTATCTCCATCGCGCGTGCGCTGCTGATCGATCCGCGCATCCTGATCCTCGACGAAGCCACCTCGGCCGTGGATACCGAGACCGAAAAGGAAATCCAGAAGGCACTGGACAATCTGGTGCAGGGGCGCACCACGATCGCCATTGCCCACCGTCTGTCCACCTTGCGCAAGGCCGACCGTCTGGTGGTCATGGATCGTGGCGAAATCGTCGAAGTGGGCCCGCACGACGAACTGATGGACCTCAAGGGTCATTACTTCCGTCTGTACGACGCGCAGGCGCGCCGTGCCGAAGAGGATGCGCAAGCGGCCGGCCTGAAGTTGCAGACCAAGGAACCCCAATGATCGAAGCTCCCCAATCCAATCTGAACGGCATGCAGCTGGTGCGCAACGCCCATGGCCGTCTGGTGCTGACACTGGGCAACGGCCTGGTCTACGAAGCGGTGGTTCCCGTGCGTGCATTTCCGATTGCAGCGCCCGCCGAAGGGCTGTCGCTGATTGCCGCCGATGGCAAGGAAGCGCTGTGGGTGGCCCGCATGGCCGACCTGCAGCCCGAGCATCGCCAACTGATCGAGCAGGACCTGGCTGTGCGGGAGTTCGTGCCGACCATCGAGCGCATCCTCAAGGTCTCCAGCTTTTCCACCCCCAGCACCTGGGAGCTGCAGACGGATCGCGGTCTGACGCAGATGGTGCTCAAGGCCGAAGAAGACATCCGCAAGCTGGCCGGTCGCACCAGGCTGCAGATCACGGGCCAGGATGGCGTGCAATATCGGATTCCCGACAGCGGCAAGCTGGACAGGCATTCGCGCAAGCTGCTGGAGCGTTTTCTGTAAGCTGTGCAGCGCGACTATTTCAAGGGCCTCGCCTCATCGTGAGGCCCTTTTTTGTATCAAATTGCGCAGCGGCGCTTGATATACATAGACTAATAGCTATCAAATTAGGATTGAAAATAATCCTACAGTTTTCTCAAGCGTGGCCGATAACAGGGCGAGATAGCTGTTTTTCCGCCTGCACCTTTTTACTGCCGAGGGCCAAGCCATGCAAATTCCACCTCTAGACCGGACACAGACGCCCTGGCGTACCCAGGGTGCGGATTTGTACTCCACAGGGGCTTCGGGCGCCGCGCCGGTGCGCCCCGTAAACGCCGTGAATGCCCCAGAGTCTGTGGACAAGATCGGCGAGGGCCGCACGGTGCGCGAACCCGAGAAGCCATCGGCTCCCGATACCGAGAACCGGGACTGGACCCTGGCCGAGGAGATCAAGCAAAAAGAAGAGGTGGAGGAGCCGCCCAAGGAGCCTATCTCCAAGCAACTGATCGAGTTCATCCAGTCCATGTGGCGCGCCAGCGCCCAGGCGGTGGAACAGGCGCAGGAAACCAGCAAGTCGGAGGATCTGCTGCAGAGCAAGCAGCAGGTGCGCAATGAGCCGCTGACTTATTCCGAGCCCCGGGTCAAGCGTAGCAGCAACGCCAAGTAAGGCGTTTGCTTTGATTTTGAGAGCTGATTGCGCTTGATATTCAAGCGCTTCAGCTATTTTTATATCTTATTTGCTTTCAGGGCCTGCGCTATCAGCTTCTGATTTGTGAGCGTCGTCCTTGGCCGGCGCAGCAGCCACGGCTTCGGCGGCCTTGGCCTTTTCACGCGCTGCACGGTACTTGACGGCAAAGGCGCGCACTTCCTCATAGGTGACGAAGCCGTCCTTGTTGGTGTCGGTTTCGTCAAAGGCGGCGGCCAGCTTGGGGATGATGGCCACTTCCTTGCGGCTGAGCTTGCCATCCTGATTGAAGTCCAGCATCTTGAATTGCTGCTGGGCCTTGATTTCGCCCTTGGAGAGCTGGGTTCCCTGTCTTTCACCGATCTTGTCGCCGGCGGTTTCCTCGGCGCGCACCGTAGGCAGCAGCAGGACGGCGCTGGTCAGCAGCACGCCCATGGCGGTCTTCATGACCGAGCTGCTGCGGGCGACGATGGGGTGGTTCTTGGCTTTTGACATAGCAGTACAGATGAGGGCCATGACGGCATTCTCAACCTCCGGCCCGCCGCACTTTCAAAGTTTTGCATTCGCTTGCCGGACTTTGCCAAGCTTTACGTAGGCAGCGCCGCCTTGTCATGGGCAATGCCGCTGCGCACATGGCCCGAGGGAACATGTCCGGCCGCATTGCGCACATGGCCGGTCTGGTCGTCGAAGAAGAAGTCGGGCTCGAACTCGCGCAGAAAACCGCCCTTGGCCAGTCCGCCGAGGAACATGGCTTCATCGACATCGATCTTCCAGTCCATCAGCGTATTGAGCGCGCGCTCATGGGCCGGGGCGCTGCGCGCCGTGACCAGGGCCGTGCGCACGCGCATGCCGGCCACATCGGCCTGCTGCAGCCGGTGCAAGGCTGCCAGCAGCGGCTTGAAGGGGCCTTCGGGCAGCGGCTGTGCCGCTTTTTCCAGTTCATGCTGCTGGAATGCCTCCAGGCCCTGGGCCTGGAAGATGCGCTCGGCCTCGTCGGAAAACAGCACGGCATCGCCGTCGAAAGCGATGCGCACTTCGCGCGGATGGCTGCTGCTGGCGCGCATGGAGTCGGTGAACACATGGGCGGCCGGGTAGCCCAGCTGCAGTGCCTGGGTCACGTCATCGGCATTCGCCGACAGAAACAGCTGAGCTCCCAGAGGGCGCAGATAGCCGAAAGGGTCACGCCCCTGGGTGAACACGCCGCGCTGTATGGAGTGAAGGCCGTGGGCCTTGGCCGAGCGGAAGACGCGCATGCCGCTGACGGGGTCGTTGCGCGAGAGCAGCACCACCTCCACATGCTGCTGTCCTTCGGTGTTGAAGGCCAGCAGCTTCTTGACCAGCGAGAAGGCAACGCCCGGTGCGGCGGGCACGTTCAGCCGTTCGCGCTGCAGGCGCAGATAGCTCGCCGGGTCGCTGTCCTCGAAGAGGCGGTTTTCCTCCTCGAAATCGAACAGGGCTCGCGAGGAGATGGCGACGACGAGCTTGTCGTTCAGGGTCATGGCCATGGCGGTACGGCTTTGAGCGGATGTGCAGACAGGCTTCGATCATACGCAGGCCGCCGCGCCCTCACCAGTTGGCTTCGCGCTCTGGCGTGGCACTGATGTGGTGGATGGACAGATCGGCGCCGTCGAATTCCTGCTCCTGACTCAGGCGCAGGCCCATGGTCTTCTTGAGCAGGCCGTAGACCAGCAGGCCGCCCAGTGCGGCCCAGGCCACGCCCATCAGCGTGCCTATGAGCTGGGCCAGCGGATGCACGCCGCCAAGCCCGCCCAGGGCCTGCGTGCCGAAGATACCGGCTGCAATGCCGCCCCAGGCGCCACACAGGCCGTGCAGCGGCCACACGCCCAGCACGTCGTCGATCTTCCATTTGTTCTGCGTCAGCGTGAACATGAAGACAAAGATGGCTCCGGCGGCAGCCCCCACGACCAGTGCCCCCAGAGGGTGCATCAGATCCGAGCCCGCGCAGACGGCGACCAGACCGGCCAGCGGGCCGTTGTGCACAAAACCCGGGTCGTTTTTGCCCACCGCCAGGGCGGCCAGCGTACCACCGACCATGGCCATCAGCGAGTTCACGGCGACCAGACCCGAGATCTTGTCCAGACTCTGGGCACTCATCACATTGAAGCCGAACCAGCCCACGATCAGAATCCAGGCGCCCAGCGCCAGAAAGGGAATGCTGGAAGGCGGTGTGGCGGCAATCGCTCCGCCCTGGCGGTAGCGATTGCGGCGCGGGCCCAGCAGCAGCACGGCTCCCAGGGCGATCCAGCCCCCCACGGCGTGAACTACCACGCTGCCGGCAAAGTCATGGAACTCGGAGCCGGTCAGCGCCTTGATCCAGGCCTGCACGCCGAAATGCTGGTTCCAGGCAATGCCCTCGAAGAAGGGGTAGATCAGGCCCACGATCATGGCCGTGGCGATCAGTTGGGGCCAGAACTTGGCGCGCTCGGCAATGCCGCCCGAGATGATGGCGGGAATGGCAGCCGCGAAGGTCAGCAGAAAGAAGAACTTGACCAGGCCGTAGCCGTTGAGCGCCGCCAACTGCTCGGCGCCCACGAAAAAGTGCGTGCCGTAGGCCACGCCATAGCCGACCGCGAAATAGACCACGGTGGAGACCGAGAAGTCGACCAGGATCTTGACCAGGGCATTGACCTGGTTCTTGCGGCGCACGGTGCCCAGCTCCAGAAAGGCGAAACCGGCGTGCATGGCCAGAACCATGACGGCGCCCATCAAAATGAACAGGGCATCCGCGCCCTGTTTTAGTGCTTGCATGAAAACGCTCCAGCTGAAATTTGCTATTTATTGGTGCGAAATTGCGGAAAAAACCCGCAATGCACTAAAAGAAAGCAAGAATTGCGCCAAGCTGGAGTGGGTGCTTCCGCACCGGCGCAGGCCTGTCAGGCCTATTTGACGAACTGGTTGAGCTGGATGATGGGCATGAGCACGGCCAGCACGATGAGCATGACCACCAGCCCCATGACGACGATGAGCAGGGGCTCGAGGATCGTGGCCAGGTGCATGGCACGACGCTGGACCTCGGTGGACAGCTGGGTTGCGGCGCGCTGCAGCATCAGCGGCAGCTGGCCCGTCTGCTCGCCCAGTCGGGCGAACATGGCGACCAGACCCGGAAAGCGCTTCTTCTGCGCCAGGGCCGAGGCCAGTGGCGCGCCTTCGCGTACCAGCACCAGCGCATCCATGGCATCGGCGCGCAGGGCGCGGTTGTTCAGCGTCTCGGCGGCGGCCTGCAAGGCCTTGAGAATGGGCACGCCCGCTCCGGCCAGCATGGCCAGCGTGCCGGCAAAGCGCGCTGCGTTATAGCTGCGCGAGAGCCGGCCTATCAGCGGCAAATGCAGCCACTGGGCATCGAAGCGCTCGCGAAATGCCTCGTTCTTGAGCGCCAGCCGAAAACCCACGGCAGCCAGCAGCAGCACGGCCAGCATGAACCAGCCATAGCTGCGCACAAAGTCGCTGATGCCGAGCATGACCACGGTGAGAAACGGCAGTGCACGCTTGGTGCCGGCAAACACGCCGGCCACCTGCGGCACCACATAGCTGACCAGGAAGATCACGATGACGATGGCCACCAGCGTCACGATGGCCGGATACAGCGAGGCGCCGATGAGCTTGGACTGCAGCGCCTGACGCGCCTCCAGGTCGTCGGCCAGATTCTCCAGCACCGGGCCCAGGCTGCCGCTGGATTCCCCGGCGCCGATCACGGCGCAGAAGATGTCGGAAAACTCGCGTGGATGCTGCTCCAGTGCCTTGGCAAAGCTGGAGCCGGCATTGACCTCGGCCCTCAGCGCCGCGACCAGCTGATGCTGGCGTTCGTCCTCGGCTTCCTCGGCCAGCGCGGCCAGTGCGCGTTCTATGGGCAGGCCGGAGCTGACCAGCCCCGAGAGCTGGCGGGTCCAGACCGCCAGGCTGGTGGAGTTGAAGACCGGGCGCGTGAGCCAGCCGGATGCGCCTGTCCGGCCCCGGCCCTGGCCTGCGGCGACGGGCTCGACCTGCAGCGGCACCAGGGCCTGGCTGCGCAGCTGGCTGCGCGCGGCACGGGCGTTGTCGGCTTCCAGGGTGCCCTTGCGGGTCTGGCCCTGGGCATCCAGGGCTTCAAAGGTAAAGGCAGGCATGCGCGAATCGATCTGACAGTGACGGTTTAGTGCAGATGGTAGCGACTAATGATGTCAGCCCTTCGGCATTTGAGAGAGCGGACCCGGCTTGATGCAGGTCATGACTGCCGCGGTCGAGCTCGGCACAATGGTCTGCCGATTCAAGAACGGGAGGTTTCGATGCTCAAGGACAAGGTTGCATTGGTGACGGGAGCTGCATCCGGCATAGGTCGCTGTGTGGCGCTGACATGGGCCAGGGAAGGCGCGCGCGTGGTGCTGGCCGACCTCAACGAGGAGCAGGGCCAGGAGACAGCCGCCCTGGTGCGCGAGCTGGGTGCCGAGGCACTGTATCTGCGCGCCGACGCCGGCAGCCTGGCGGATCATGAAGCGCTGGTGGCCTTGACCATGCGCCACTTCGGCCGTCTGGATGCGGCCTGCAACAACGCCGGCATCGGCGGCGTCAGCGCGCCCACCGCCGACTATCCGCTGGATGCCTGGGAGCAGGTGCTGCGCGTCAATCTCTCGGGCGTCTTCTATGCCTGCAAATACCAGATCGCCGCCATGTTGCAGGGCGGCGGCGGCTCCATCATCAATATGGCGTCCATCCTCGGTGCCGTGGGCTTTGCCAACTCTGCGGCCTATACGGCCGCCAAGCATGGCGTGCTGGGCCTGACCAAGGCCGCCGCGCTCGAATATTCAGCGCTGGGCGTGCGCGTCAATGCCGTGGGGCCGGGCTTTATCCAGACCCCCATGATCAGCGGTCTGGAGCAGGACCCTGCCACGCATGCGGCGCTGGTGGCGGCCCATCCCATGGGGCGTCTGGGCCAGCCCGAGGAGATTGCCGAGCTGGTGGCCTGGCTGGCCAGCGACCGCGCGTCGTTTGTGACGGGCGCTTATTACCCGGTCGACGGCGGTTACTTGGCTCGCTGAGTGGTCTGCAGCGGTTTGCTGTAGATCTTGATGGCCCTGCGCTTGACTGGCGGTCGCTGCAGGCCAAAACCCTTAGGCGACTGGCGCCATGGCGGCGGCTTGCATATCGCCGTCGATCTCGTCGGCGCGTACCGAGGCTGCACGCTGCAGCAGCGGCGTGGCATAGGCCTCGAATTCGGGCCGCCTGGGCAAGCTGCCGTCCATCATGCTCCATCCGATATAGCTGGCCAGATACAGATCGGCGGCCGTGAAGTGGTCGCCGCAGACATAGCGTTTGCCGGCCACCGCATGCAGCAAGGTGTTCAGTACATCGTCAAAGCGACCAAAGCCCGCGCTCATGGCCTGCTGATGAGTTTGCGATTGCAGCCAGCCTTCGTTGCGGGCGGTTGTGACGGCCTCCACCGGCCCGGCGACAAAGAACAGCCAGCGAAAGTAGCTGGCGCGCTCCGGGCTGCCCATCGCCGGGGCCAGTCTTTTCTCGGGGAAAAGCTCGGCCAGATAGGCGAGGATGGCTCCGGTCTCGGTGACCACGGCATCGCCATGCTGCAGCGCCGGGACCTTGCCCATGGGGTTGATGGACAGGTACTCGGGCGACTTCATCTCGGGCCCGAATTCCAGCTCAACGGTTTCATAGTCGGCACCGCATTCCTCCAGCATCCAGCGCACCATGCGGGCGCGTGATCTGGGGTTGCTGAAAAAGCGCAGCTTGGGTTGTTGAGGTGTGGACATTGCGGCTCTCCTTGGCGGGCTGTTGTGACATGGCAAAAACGCCATGCAGCCAATGTAGGAGCGGGGGCTGACAGTTTCTGTCAGCAGCGCCGTTCAATCCAGCGTGTAGCCGGTTTCATCCAGCCAGCGCTGTATCAGCACCTGGCGTCGCTGCGGATAGCGTTCGCCCAGATCCTCCAGCGCGTCCACGCGGTCGGCGCGAAAGTGACGAAAGGCCTGACGCAACTCGCACCATGCCGAGACCACGCGGCTGCGCTCGAAGTAGGCCATGGCAAACGGCCAGACCCGGCGCTGGCTCGGCACGCCATGTTGGTCGCGGTAATGCAGCACGACCTTGTGTTCGGCGCGGATGGCGCGGCGCAGCGCGGCCTGCCAGGGCTCGGGTGGCGGGTCGTTCTGCATATTGGGAACCAGCAGGCCGCTGGTGTCGACGGCAATGCGCAGCTCCAGTGGCAATGCCGAACGGATGCGGTCCATGGCGGCGGTGGCGGCCTGGGCCAGTTGCGGATCGGCCTGCAGGCTGGCCCAGCGAGCGCCCAGCAGCAGGGCCTCCAGCTCGTCGGCGTTGAACATCAGAGGCGGCAGCAGAAAGCCGGGCCGCATCTCGAAGCCTATGCCGGGGTCGCCCAGAATGTCGGCGCCTTGGGTTCGCAAGGTGGCGATGTCGCGGTACAGCGTGCGCAGGCTGATGCCCAGCGCCTGAGCCAGCTCGGGCCCGGTCTGCGGCTGACGGGCGCGGCGCAGCGTATCCAGCAATTGCAGCAGACGGGCGGAACGGCTCATGGGAAAAATTCAGAGGAGAACGACGCAGGAGTTTGGCATGCTCTCATGCCGGGACGCTGGTTTGTCGTTCTCTGTGCGCTCCCCCCTTCCGTGCAGCGTGAGAGGAGGGAGCTGCCAGGCCCGCTCAGGAGGCGGTGTTCATGGCGCCAGCCGTGATCTCCAGGCTGCGCAGGCGCAGCTCGGCGTCATAGACATCGCTGACGATCATGAATTCATCGGCCTGGGTCTCGTCGGCCAGATTCTGCAGTCCCTGGCGCACGGTATCCGGGCCGCCGATGACGCCCACGGCCAGAAAATCGGCAATCGCCGCCTGGGCGCGCCCATCCAGCTGCTCCCAGAAGTCCGGTATCGGGGGCATGAGGCGGGTGCGGTTGCCGGTCAGAATGCCGAGCACGCGCTGATAGGTGCTGCTGGCCAGAAACCGGGCCTCTTCATCGCTGGGGGCTGCAATTACGGGCACGCCGACAATCGCGTAAGGCTTGGCCAGGGTGGCGCTGGGTTTGAATGTCTGACGGTAGATGGCCAGGGCCTGGTGCAGCATGCGCGGGGCAAAGTGCGAGGCAAAGGCATAGGGCAGGCCCATGTGCGCAGCCAGCTGGGCCGAGAACAGGCTGGAGCCCAGCAGCCAGATGGGCACGTGGGTGCCGGCACCGGGCATGGCGATGATGCGTGCTCCATCCTGGTGATCGCCCAGCAGGCGCTGCAGCTCCTGCACGTCGCGCGGGAAGTCCTCTTCGGTCTCCACGCGGTCGCGGCGAAGGGCCCGCATGGTCGCTCCGTCGGTGCCCGGCGCGCGGCCCAGGCCCAGGTCGATGCGGCCGGGGTAGAGCTCGGCCAGCGTGCCGAAGGCCTCGGCCACCACCAGCGGTGCATGGTTGGGCAGCATGATGCCGCCCGAGCCCACACGAATCTTCTGCGTGGCGCCTGCGATGTGGCCGATCAGCACGGCCGTGGCCGAACTCGCAATGCCCGGCATATTGTGGTGCTCGGCCAGCCAGTAGCGGGTGAAGCCCAGCTTTTCGGCCTGCTGCGCGGTGCGCACGGCAATCTGCAGTGCATCGGCCACCGTTCCGCCTTCGCGCACGGCGACCAGGTCCAGCATGGACAGCTTGACGTTGTTCAGGGATTTCATGGCGATTGATCTATATGGTTTTGATAGCTTGCAGCATTTTCCGAGTCAGCGTTTGCGGCCGATCTCACGTCCAAGCACAATGCCGACCAGCACACCCCAGGCCAGCAGCACGGCGGCCATGGCGTAGTAGGTGCTGCCGACCTGCATGGCAAATACCGAGCCCAGCAAGGCGACCAGCGCCGCCATGCGGATCACGCGGCGTAACTGGTCCACGGGCAGGCGGGCCTTGAGGTTGAACAGCACGGCGAGGCTGATGACAGCCAGGGCGATCAGCAGCAGAAACAGATCGCCGCCATAGGGCTGGACGGAGGTGCGAAGGTTTTCAAGCATGGCAACGATTCTGGCAAAGGCTCAATGACCGCTGCTGACTGAGGCCATGCATGAAAAAGCCCACCGAGAGGTGGGCTGTGCAGCGAGGCGGGGAGTCAGTTCAGGCCGAGGGCGGCAAGCAGTGCATCGGCTGCAGTGCCATTGAGCCGCTGCTGATTGCTGACCATCTGCTTGTCCCGATAGCCGACATAGGTGATGCCGCCCCGTTCGACGAACAGGCGGTAGTTCTGGAAGTTGCTGGTGTTGAGCTGGGTGGGCTCCTGCGTGAAGCGCAGCACCTTGGCATCTGCCTGGGTGGCGATGCTGTAGTTGCTGACCAGGATCGTCTTGCAGGTGGACACTCCGTTGATGAACAGGGTCCGGTTGTTGGGCAGGGTGCTCATATCGCCCTCGCATTCATAAAAGCGTGCGCGCTGCTCACCGCCGTTCTCGAAACCCACCATATAGCGCTTGTAGGCCGCGCTGCCATCGGGCTTGAGATAGTCGCGGCGGCCGACCAGCACGCGTGCGTTGTTGCCATGCACATCGGCAGCCGAGACGTTGGGCGCGAAGTCGCCGGCGTTCCAGGCGATGAACTCCGCTAGCGTCGCGTTGCGCCAGGTGCTGGAGTCAGGGTTGTTCGGGGCATCGGCACGCGGAATGGTGGCGCGGTTGGTGTTGTTGCTCAGGTAGTAGTCGCTGCCGCCCAGGTCGGTGACGGTGCGATAGCTGAGCGTGGAGCCGCTGGGGAAGGTCGTTTCGGCGGGAAGCTGATCGGGCCTGGATCCCCAGTTGGCAAAGCTGCCATCGGCAGAGTCCTGCCAGGGAGCGGAGCGGATCTCGGTGACGATGTCGCGCATCTTCAGGCCGGCGATATTGCGCACGCTTTGCTTGGCTCTGCTGACCAGGCTCTTGCAGTACAGGGATTCGGTCTCGCCGCTGCCGAGGCTGGTGGTCTGCTGTACGAAATCGGTGGGGCAGGCAAACCATTCGCTGCCCGTCCAATAGACCTGCGGCCGGGTCCAGGGCTGCTCCTGGCCGCCGACCATGCGCTCGCGGAACTCCGTGAAATAGCGTTTGCCGTTGGCATCGGGCGTGTTCTGTTCGGCCGTGGCTTCGAAAGCCCGGATGTAGTAGTTGCTGGTGTCGGTAAAGCTGAGCCAGCGCAGCTGCGTGCTTGGCGCGGGGGCACCGACCTCGGGGCTGGTGGTCTGCGCCTGCATGGCAGCGATCAGGCCCACATTGCCGGCCGTGACGCCCGAGGCGCTGGCCACCTGCTGGGCTGCGGTCTCCATGGCGGATTGCTTGTCCTTCATAGAGGTGCTGGTGTCGCTGAGGGCGGGATTGTCCAGCACGGCCGTGGCCAGGGTTTGCAACTGCTGCAGCAGCACGCTGTTGACGGCGGCATTGAGCTGCACCGAAGTCAGCGGCGCGCCGTCGACGCCTGTGGCGCCCGCCGTGTTGGTGAGCTGGGTCTGGGTGGTCACCACGATCAGGCGCGCCATGGTGGCGGCCAGCTTGCCGGCGTTGCTGCCGTCCTGGGTGAAATCCGCCAGCGCCGAAGTGCCCAGGCCGAGCTGGCTCTGGATGGCTGCTGCAGCATCGCTGGTGCTGCTGCCCGTGGCCTGGCTGTGCGCATGGACCAGGGTGCTCAGCGGGCTGACGACGCCAGGCTGATCGGCGGGCGCTCGCAGCATGAAGGCCACGGGAACGGCGCCGGTGTCGGCATCGACGGAGTCTTTGGTGACCAGGGCCAGAATCGGGTACTTGCCCGCATCGGCCTCGGGCACTTCCAGGCTTGCCTGGCCGGAGGCATTGGTGACGGCACTGGGCTCTTCACTGTCACAACTGCCGTTGTCATTTCTGTCCAGGCAGACCTTGACGTTCTGCAAGGCACCGTCGATCACGGTGGTGGAGACCGAAGTGGTGGCGGGTGCCGGAGCGGGCGAGGGCGACGGTGCGGGAGACGCGTTGTCGCTGCCGCCGCCACAGCCGGCAATGGAGGCAATCAGGATCAGGGAGCCCAGGGACACTGAGCGGCGGATGAATGGTGTGGTGGTGGGTGCTTGTGACATGGCAGCCTTTGGTTGAGAGTGGCTGTCTTGTTTGTAAGTACTTGTTGTCGCGAAAACATCACCAAAATGGGTGAAGGGTTTGCAGTGATTTCAAAGTGTGAGTAAATGAAATAAATCCCCGGCGAAGTGCCATCAGGCGCTTGCTGTGGCGAGCCTTGGAAGGGGGCTCTATGGCGGTAGCGCATCTGCCTTTGATGTTGCAGGATCGGGTTCCTGCATTGATAGCGGCCATCTATGAGTCGGCGCTGGAGCCGGCACGCTGGCAGGGCTTTCTGGCATTGTTCGGAGCGGCCCTGCGTTCACCGGCCAGCGTGATCTGGGCCAACGATTTCGCGCAGCGGACGGTGGATCTGGACGGGGGCTTCGGCACTTTCGGCGCCAGCCAGGGCTTTGCCGCCGCCGAACTCGAAAGCTTTGCCGCGCACTACTGCCAGTGCAATGTCTGGCTGCAGGACCAGAGCCTGCACAGACCTGGCACGGTGGTGAATTCCTCCGCCCTGTTTCCCGACCGTAGTCTGCCGGGTACCGAATGGTATGGCGACTGGCTGCAGCCTCAGGATCTGTTCTATTCCTGCGCGGCCGTGGTCGACAACCAGCACGACCGCTCGTTCAACATCACCGTCGTCAGGCCGCATGCGGTGGGCGCCTACAGCGCCGAAGAGCTGGGCCTTGTGCAGCAGCTCATGCCGCATCTGCAGACCGCGTTTGCGATGCACCGACGCCTGTACCGCACCCAGGCATTGCTCAACGCATCGCTGTCCGTGCTGGAGGACCTGCCGGTGGGCGTGGTTCTTCTGGATGAACGTGCGACGGTGATGCATGCCAGCAGCCGGGCCTTGCGCCTGATGGAGCAGAGCCAGCTGATGTATCGCAGGGCCGACGAGAGCCTGCATGCCACCAATGCCGCAGACCAGCGCTGGCTGCAGAAAGCCATGCGGGACTGTGTTGCCACAGGGCTGGGCAGGGGGCAGCACCACGGGCGGGCCAGCCGCTTCACAGGGCTGGCCGGACAGCAGTTGCAGGTCATGGTGTCGCCGCTGCCCGTGCACAGCAGTCCCTATGGCGAACGCAGTGCCGCCATGCTGCTGATCAGCGATCCGGCGCTGAGCATTCCCTCGCTGCAGGAGTTGCTGCGCAATCTTTACCGACTCACTCTGGCGGAGGCTCAACTGGCCCAGGCGCTGATCAATGGCTGGACCCTGCAGGAGTTCGCCGAGAGGCAGGGCCTGTCCATCCATACCGCGCGTTCGCAGTTCAAATCGGCGGCGGTCAAGGTGGGGGTGGGGCGGCAGGCCGATTTCGTGCGCGTGCTGCTCATGGGCCCGGCCATGCTGCGCTGGCGCGAGTGAGCCTCAGTCGCGTGTGACGCGCATGACCTCGGCTTGGGTGGTGATGCCTTCGCGCACCAGGCGTTCGCCGTCCTCCCGCATCAGCTGCATGCCTGCCGCCATGGCGGTCTCGCGGATCTCGGCCTCGCTGGCGCCGCGATGGATCTGGGCGCGAATGGCGTCGTCCACCGCCAGCAGCTCGAAGATGCCGGTCCGGCCCCGGTAGCCGCTGGGTTCGCTCTGATCGACCTTGCGCACCAGGCGCTGTGCCAGCACTCCCAGCAGTGAGGACGACAGCAGAAAGGGCTCGACCCCCATGTCGATCAGGCGGGTGACGGCGCTGGGCGCGTCATTGGTGTGCAGCGTGGCCAGCACCAGGTGGCCGGTGAGCGAGGCCTGGATGGCGATCTGCGCGGTTTCGAAGTCGCGGATTTCGCCGATCATGATCACGTCCGGGTCCTGACGCAGCAGGGCGCGCAAGGCCTTGGCAAAGGTCAGCTCGATCTTGGCATTGACCTGGGTTTGGCCCACGCCGGCAAGCTCATATTCGATGGGGTCTTCCACCGTCATGATGTTGCTATGGCTGGCATCCATGCGCTGCAGCGCGGCATAGAGCGTGGTGGTCTTGCCCGAGCCCGTGGGGCCGGTGACCAGCACGATGCCGTGCGGCTGCGCCGTGAGATGGGTGAAGCGCCTGAGCGTCTCGCCGCCCATGCCCACGGCTTCCAGGCTGAGCTTGCTCTCGCTCTTGTCCAGCAGACGCAGCACGGCGCGCTCGCCATGGGCACTGGGCAGGGTGGAGACGCGCACGTCAATGGCTCGCGTGCCCAGGCGCAGGCTGATGCGCCCGTCCTGGGGCAGACGCTTCTCGGCAATGTCCAGGTCGGCCATGATCTTCAGGCGGCTGATCAGGGCGGCGTGCAGGGCACGGTTGGGCTGTACCACCTCGCGCAGATCGCCGTCCACGCGAAAGCGCACGCTGGAATGGCGCTCGTAGGGCTCGATATGGATGTCCGACGCGCCGTCGCGTGCCGCCTGCGTGAGCAGGGCGTTGAGCATGCGGATGATGGGCGCATCGTCGGCGGTTTCCAGCAAATCCTCCACGGCCGGCAGGTCCTGCATCATGCGTGTCAGATCGGCATCGGACTCGACCTCGCTGACCACCATGGCGGCGCTGGAATCGCTTTGCGCGTAGGCCGCGCTGATGCGGTGGGCCAGTGCGCCGCTGTCCAGCAGCTGCCAACGCTGCACCGCGTGCTTGCGCTGCACTTCGGAGATGGCCGCCCAGTCGGGCTGCGGACCATGCCAGAGCACGGGCTCCTGGCCGTCATCCTCGATCAGCAGCTGGCTGCTGCGGGCAAAGCCATAGGGCAGTGGATAGCGCATGCGTGGCCTTCGCTTACAGGGTGCCTGGAGGCAGGGTGGCGGGCGTCACAGGCGTCACGGTCACGGGCTGGCCGTCCACCGTGGGCTGGCCGGGACGCGTGAAATCCACGATCTCGGGCTTGGCGCCGGGCACGATGACCACATTGGCCGCGCGAGCCGGCGCTGCGCCGCTGGAGGCTGGCAACAAAGGCGCGGCATTGACATTGCGCATCAGCAGATTGGGGTCGGGCTGCACGGTCTGCTGCATGCCGCGAATCGACTCATAGCGGTCCTGCGAGAGCTGGCTGGTGGAGTTGGCGTCACGCAGCACGGTGGGGCGCAGAAACACCATCAGATTGGTCTTCTTGCGCTCGCGGCTGGTGTTGCGGAACAGATTGCCCAGCAGCGGAATGTCGCCCAGCAGCGGCACGCGCTCCTGGCTCTGGCTGTATTCGTCGGCAATCAGGCCGCCCAGCACCACGATGGCGCCGTCCTCGACCAGCACATTCGACTCGATGGAGCGCTTGGTGGTGGTGGCGCCGGACTGTGCATTCGCCGTTCCCTGCTTGACCGCAGAGTTCTCCTGGTAGACGGCCATCTTGATGGTGCCGTTCTCGTTGATCTGCGGACGAATCTTGAGCAGCGTACCCACGTCCTTGCGCTCGTACGTGGTGAACGGATTGACCGAGCCCGAGGTGCCTGCGGTGTTGGTGTAGGAGCCCGTGGGGAAAGGGACGTTCTCGCCCACCATGATGCTGGCTTCCTCGTTGTCCAGCGTCATCAGATTGGGCGTGGACAGAATATTCGTGTCGCCGTCGCCCTGCATCAGATTGACCAGGGCTCCCAGGCTGGTGTTGCCGTTGACGCTCTGGGTGAAGCCCAGGTTCATGCCCTTCATGCTGCCGATGGCCGAGGCCTGGCTGTCGGTGAGGGCCGTGCCGTTGACCAGATTGCCCACGGCACCCGACAGGCCGAAGATGTTGGAGATGCCGCTGATGGAGGTGCCGTTGCCGAGCACGCCCAGCACGCGGCCGTTGTTGCGGATCACCGAACTCCACTGCACGCCCAGCTGTGCGGCCTTGTCGGCGGAGACTTCGACGATCAGCGCTTCAATCAGTACCTGGGCGCGGCGGCCGTCGAGCTTGTCGATGACGGTGCGCAATTGACGGTACAGCGGGCCGGGGGCCGTGATGATCAGCGAGTTGGTCGTGGGGTCGGCCTGGATCATGCCGCCCGTGGATGGTTGCTGGGCGGTGCCGAAGCGGGAGCTCGGGCCGCTGTTGCCGCCGCCCAGGCCCACGGTGGCACTGCCGTCCGTGCCGCGGGAAATCACGGGCTGGGAGCTGGTGGCCGCATTCGTGTTCGAGCCGGCCGCTGCCGTCATGCCCTGCTGGCCACCCAGGGTGGTGCTGGCGCTGGTCTGGGCGTTGATGGCGGCACGCAGCGTGGCGGCCAGGGACACCGCGTCGGCGTTCTTCAGATACACCACATGGATGTTGCCGTCGTCGCCATTGCCCATCATGGCAGGCTGGTCCAGGCGCGCGATCAGCGAGCGGATCTGCGACAGCTTGGCGGGGTTGGCGGCGCGGACCAGCACCGAGTTGCTGCGCGGCTCGGCCAGTATGGAGGTGCGGAAACTGGTATCCGCCTGGCCAGCGGCCGCGCCGGCTCCGGCCTGGACCACGCCGCCGGCGGTGGCCGAGCCACCTTCCATCAGGCGATTGACCAGGGCCACCATGTCGGCGGCCACGGCATGGCGCAGCGAGATGACTTCCACATCGGTTGCGTTGGAGACATCGGTGCTGGCGATGATGCGCGAGATGCGCTGCAGATTGTCCGCGTAGTCGGTGATGATCAGCGAGTTGTTGCCGGGGTTGACGTTGATGGTGTTGTTGGGGCTGATCAGCGGCCGCAGCACGGGCACCAGATTGTTGGCGTTCTCGTAGTTGAGCTTGAAGATCTGCGTGACGATCTGTCCGCCGCCCTGGCTGCCGCGTGCTCCCTGGCCGATGGCGACTTCGCTGGCCTGCAGCTTGGCATCGGCCTCGGGAATCACCTTGAACAGACCTGCCGACTCCGTCACCGTGAAGCCCTGCATGCGCAGCGCCGCCAGATATTGCTGGTAGGCCGTGGCCGGCGAGACGGCCTTGTCGGTCAGCAGCGTGATCTGGCCCTTGACGCGAGGATCCACCACCACATTGCGATTGGTGATGGCGGCCATGGCGCGCGACACGGCTTCGATGTCGGCATTGGTGAAGTTCAGCGTGACCGGCTCGCCTGGTCGCAAACTAGGAGTGGCATTCGCTTGTCCACTCTGGGTTTGAGCATGAATTGGTGCTGAAATGCAGACGGCAAGCGAGGCAACAGCTATCGAATGCAGTGTGTTTTGCCAGGCGGTGCGTGAATGCTGAGTCATGGGTCAACCAAAGGTGATGATGGAGCGCGCACCCTGGCGGCGCCCCAAGATATTGAGCAAATTCGACAGAGCGGCTTCGCGCTCGGGGCTGGCAGAGGCTTCGCCCCTGAAGTGCAGGCGCGAGCCCACCCATTGGCCCTGGCCGCTGAGCTGCAGGTCGCCGCCCAGCGTGGTCAGATTCAGCTGGGCATTGTCTCCGCCCTGTATGTCGAGACGATAGCTGCCCAGGGGTCTGAGCGACGACAGTCTGGACGATACGGCCAATGCTTCCAGCCGCGTCAGGCCCTGGCTGGTGGCCCGGCCGGCGCGATACTGCAGTGTCAGCCCGACGGTGGACAGGCGCAACTGGCCCTGCAGGGCCACGGTGTTCCAGGGCGTGCCAAGGCCGGCCAGCATGTCGGCGGGCAGTTGCAGCACGCTGTCCTTGAAGCGCACCGTCATGGCGTTCCAGCCCGGCTGCAGCTGCGCCAGCATCGGGGTGCTGGTGCAGCAATCGCTTTGCAGGCTGATGCTGGCGCCGCTCAGGCTGGGGCGCAGTGTCCAGTTCAGGCGAGTGGGCAAGCTGCTCTGGTCCTGGCTGTCCTTGCCGCCGGTCAGCACCAGTCGGGCCGAGCCACGCCAGAGCGTGCCGCGCGGCTCCTGCAGCAGTACCTGGCTGGCCGTGACCGATTGCACGCCGGCCGCCAGCCAGGCCGCCGGAGCCTGGACCAGCACCGTCAGCAAAACACCCAGCAAGGCACCGCCCACTGCCCAGCGGCGCGGCGAACGCGGATCGCCCGCCTCGCGCGGTCTGCGCAGGGCTTGGCTGGCGGGGCGTGACCGGGACAGTTTCATGGCCTGGGTTCAGTTCTGCCCGCCCGCGTTGCCGGGCAGGTCGAGCAGCAGAGTGCCGCTCCAGCGGGTGATGGCCGCGTCGTCGGCGGTTTCACCGAGGATGCGGTTGAGCTTCATCTCTGCCACCGAAGCATGGCTGTTGTCGCGTACCTGGGCCAGCCAGCGGGCCAGGGCCGGCGCGGCGGTCTGGGTCAGGCTGACCTGGGCGCGGTTGCCCAGCCACTGCAGCCGGGCGCTGTTGCCCAGCTCGGTCTTGAGCGACTGCTCCAGCTGCGAGCGTGCATCGGCGCTATTGCCTTGCGGCTGCTGACGCAGCAGCTCGGCCTGGGCCTGCATCTGCAGCATATTCTGCAGTTCTAGCTCCGCTGCCGCGTGGCGTGCCGGGGCCGTGCGCAGGCTGTGCAGCGCCGGTGCCAGCGCCACCCACCAGAGCAGGGCCAGCAGCACCACGCTGGCGGCGAGCAGCAACAGATTCTGTTCGCGCTGAGCCAGGGCGCTCCAGCGCTGGCGCAGCGGCGCCAACGCGGTTTTCAGGGCATTTTTCTGCTTCATGGCTGAGCCTTTGCAGTGAGAACCAGCTCCGCCTCTTCGCGTTGCAGCAGATAGCCGTTGGCCTGCAGACTTTGCTGTGCGTCACTCAGCGCTTCGGGGCTCAGGTCCAACCCCGAGATGCGCAGCTGCTTGTCCTGGTATTGCAGGCTCTTGGCGTTCTGAACGCCCTGGATGCCGGCACTGGCGGCCAGCAGTGCTTCGAGATCGCCTGCGGACAGGGCGCCGGAGTTGCTGCGCAGCAGATCCAGTTCGCGTTGCATCTGTACCGGCGCATCGATGACCACGGGCACATGCGGGAAGGCGGTCTGCAGCACCTGCTTGGCCTGCTGCTGGCGCAGTGCGATGGCGCGGTTTTCCTTGAAGGCCCAGGCGTTGAGCCCGACCAGCTGGGCGACGACTGCAATGCCTGCAGCCCAGCGGGCGGCGCGCCATTGCGGGGCTTTGGCAAAGCCGTGCCAGGCATCGAGCAGGCGCCGCTTGGCGCGGGTGCTTCCGCCCAGGTCCAGATCGAACTGGGCCAGGTCGCCGGCATAGCCATGGCTTTGCAGCAGTCGCTGGGCGGCGGTGAAGATGCTGACCGGGCGCTGCAGCGCTTCGGCATTGCGGGCCAGATGGGGCTCGGCCAGCACCGGCAGCTGCTCGGGCAGGCGCGCCAGCAGGGACTGCAGCAGGATGGGGTCCGCGTGCTGAGGAAGGATCACGAGCCCCGCCTGTGCATCCAGTCCGGTGGCACTGAGCTGGGGCTGCAGGCTGTCGCCCGACAGCAACAGCTGCGGATTGCTGCTGGGCCACTGCTCCGGCACCAGGCGGCTGACGGCATGGCCCTGGTGTTCCAGCGCCTGCAGATGGGATTGCAGCCAGCTCTTGTCGCAGGCCGCCACCCAACAGGTCTGGCCTGCGGCGGAGCCGGCGTCCAGTGCCAGATGCATGGTGGACGGCTCGTCGAGCAGCTTTTCCTCCAGCAGACCTTCAAGCACGGCGCGCAGGCGCTGCTGGCGCCGGCCTTGCACGTTCAGGCCCGGGGGCAGGGTGACGCTGAGCCAGGACAGCTGAGCGGCCGGGATGACGGCGGTGACCTGGGTGGTGCGGCCCGTGGCCGGCAGCAGAGACGCCGCAGCCTGGCCGCTGCGCTGAACGCTTTGACCATCATCGCTGAGGACGTAGAGATATTCCGTGGCGAAGTTGGCGGGCTTCGCCGACAGCTGTATTAGCAATGTGCTCATGAGGGAAGATGCAACATTCTATGGGGTCAGTGTGACATCGGGGTGTCAGTGTCTGGCAACTGAGGGCATCCCCCAGTCGGCATGCTCCTGCCACAAGGTGTTGACGCTCATGTCCTTGCGCTGAATCAGTGAGCGCTGGCTCAGGACGTTGTCCCCGAGGCGCAGGCGGCCACGGGCTTCGAAATAGCTGGTAGTCACGGAGTGCGTGGCACTGTTGAAGATGCCGGTCAGTCCTATGGCAGCAGCCGCAGCACTCAGGGACTTGAAAGGTGAGGCGTCGCGCAGCTGCACCAACTGGTTGGCGCGAGCCCAGTCCAGATCCTCGGTGCTGGCCCAGATGACCTCGGCGCTGGCTGTGTTGATGTTGACCAGGGTGCGTTCGGGCAGCAGCGACACATAGGGCTCAATGCGCGCGATGATGCGCGGATCGACGCCCAGCCAGCCCAGCTGCCCGACCGTGCGCGGCATCAGCGGCGCAGCCTGGCTCTTGCCGCGCATGGCTTGCTGCAGGGCCGTGGCGATCTGCATGGCGGAGCTGCTGGGCAGGCCCAGGCGCTCGAACAGGCGCAGAAAAGGCTTGAGGTTTTCCTCCTTCACGCTCGAATCGGCCCCGCTGAGCAGATTGCGCAGATTCAGGCGCGACTGCAGATCCACGATCTCGCCCGAAAGAAAGGCGTCCTGCATGTCGGCAAGACCGTCGTCCACCTGGCTGACATTGTTCTTTGCGGCCAGGAATGTGGACAGGCGCGCCTCCTGTAGCGGCACGGCCCAGGGCTCGCCCAGATGATCGACCGGGTTGCTGCGGTTGGCGCGTGAGTCCTCCTGCAGCACCACGCGCGACCAGTCCAGTGCGCCCAGCAGCAACCAGTTGGCCTGCACGCGATTGCGTTCGGCGGTCTCGATTTCCACATCGCGCCATTGCTGCCAGAGCGCGGCCGAGGCCAGGGTGGCGACCAGCACCACCGTCAGCATGGCCGCCAGCAGCGCTGCACCGCGCTGGCGTGTGCGCCTGAAACCGGTGCGCCCCAAGCCGGAAACCCCGGGCAAGGGCCGCCCCGCAGCGTTGGGGTTGTCCCCCTGGGGGGAAGGCGCGAAGCGACGCAGGGGGGATTTCATGATCTTGAGTTGGAGCGCAGCGGGTTGACCCAGTCCACCGTCGTCACGCCGTTGAGCGCGCGGCCGGGCGGCAGGGTCAGCTCGATGCGTATGCCGTCGGGCACCGTGGGCAGCACGGGATTGCCGTCGCTGCCGACGCTGCTGCCGTCATCGCCGCCCTGATCGCTGGACTGCGGGTTGGTCCAGGCGTTGCTGCGGTAGTAGTAGACACGCCAGAGATCGAGCGGTATCAGCACGGTTTCGCGGCGCATCTGGTCGCTGGAGGGGTTGCGGCCCCATTGACCTGCCTGGTTCCAGGCATCGTTCCATTCGCTGACCGTGCGCGCGGGCAGCGATTGCCAGCGCACCCATTGGGAGCGGCCGTCCACATTGCGCCGGCTCCAGGCCACGACGAGCGCCCCGTTGTCGACGGCGGCGCTGGTCTTGCGCGTCAGGCGCAGCACCTGACCATCCCAGTCCAGCACTTGGCGTCCCTGCAGCGGCATCAGCGCGTTGAGATCGGCATTCCACTGGGCCAGCACGGTCTGCATGACGGCGTGCTGCTCGCCCTGCTCACGCGTCACCTCCTGCGCGCGCAGCATGCCGTCGATGCCGCGCCAGCTCATGATGGACAACAGGGCCATGGCGGCCAGGGCGACCAGCAGCTCGATCAGCGTGAAACCATGATTTCTGTTGCGCATGCTGCTCATGATTCAGTAGCGACCGACGATGGTGGAGACGCGCAGCACCGCAGCCGCTTCGGAAAACACCTGGGCATCCACGCGCCTGAAGCTGGGATTGGGCGTGGGGCGCACGCTGAGCTGTACCTGCATCTGTCGGCCGGCCTGCTGGCAGTTGATGGTGGAGTCGCCGACTGCCGGCATCTGGTTGAACAGCCGCAGTCGCACCAGCTCGTTCTGCGCGCAGAGCTGGGCCAGGATGACGTCGGACTGGCGCTGGGCGTTGCGCGTCAGGGCGCTGCTGGCCTGAAGGCCGGCCAGCAGGGTGACGCCGACAATGCCGACCGCGACCAGCACCTCGATCAGCGTGAAGCCGCGTTGCTGCAGGGCGTGTTTCATGGCGCCACCTGCAGGCTTTGAATGCTGAACGGGCGCAGCCCGTCGGTGGCCAGTTGCAGCGGCGCCGAGTTGCTGCCGGGCAGCGACAGCGTGATGCTCTGCCTTGGAATCAGCGGCTCCGGCCCCAGCACCACGGGCGTGGCGGGTTGCACCAGCACGGCGGTCTGCAGCCATTGCGTGGGCATCTTGACGTTGGCCGGCAGGCCTTCGAAGCGAAAGCCTTGCGGCAGCGGGCGCCAGACCACCAGCGTGCCGTTGGTGCGGGCCTGGGCGCGTGCCGACTCCAGCAGTGTGGCCAGGCGCTGGGCTTCTCGCTCGAGCTGCTGCTCTCCGCTGTCGCGTATGGCCAGGCTCACCCCCGCTGTTGCCAGCGCCATGATGGAAATCACCACCAGCAACTCCAAGAGTGTGAATCCCCCCTGAAGCGCTGCGCGCCTTCCCCCCCGGGGGACGACAGCCTGTGCTGCGGGGCGGCCCTTGCTGGCTGTCCCTGTGGCTGAGCGCGCCGGCTTTACAGGCATTTGATGCATGCGGGGTTGCCGCCGGGCCGCCCCAAGGCAAACCCCGGCACCAGCCGGTCAGGGCCCCCTCTGGGGGCAGCGACCACACGCTGTGAGGGAGCGTGGGGGCTCATTGCTATTGCCAGGAGCCGATATCCGCATCCTTGCCTTCGCCGCCGGCCTTGCCGTCAGCGCCCAGGGACATGATGTCGATGGGGCCCTTCACGCCGGGGTTCAGGTATTGATAGGGATTGCCCCAGGGATCGTTGGGCAGCTTTTCCAGATAGGGCTTCCAGTTCTGCGGAGCCGGGCCTGTGGTGGGCTTGACCACCAGCGCCTGCAGACCCTGTTCGGCCGTGGGGTAGCGCTGGTTGTCCAGACGGTAGAGCTTGAGCGCCTGGTTGATATTGGCGATATCGGTCTTGGCGGCGGTCACGCGGGCATCGTCGGCACGGTCCAGCACATTGGGCACGATGAGGGCAGCCAGCACGCCAATGATGACCAGCACCACCATCAATTCGATCAGGGTAAAGCCGCGCGATGCGGCGTGGCGAATAGCAGACAGCGGATGGCGGCAGTTGGTGCTCATTGGGAACTGTAGGAAAAATGCAGTATTGCACCATCATAATCGTCGAATGCGAACGCAATCTTTCAATCCTGGTCAAGGCATCCCCATGCAGGTCAAGCTCACCACCCTGCTGCTGTGGGCGATTGCCGCTGCGGTGGTGGTGTTCTGGACACTCCGGTTCGTCGGCAGCGCCAGTGAGCAGTTACCCTCGGTCCTGCCTGCGCAGCCGGTGCAGGCCAATGCCCAGGCCATGGCCAAGGCTTTGGGGGCGGTCGCCGCGCCTGTCGCCGCCGTGGCTGCACCAGTGGCCAGCCGCTATGCGCTGCTCGGGGTTCTGGCCGGGCATGAAACCGGTGGCGGTGCCGCCGTGATTGCCGTGGAAGGCAAGGGCAGCAAGGCCGTGCGTGTGGGTGAAGCCGTGGAAGAGGGCGTGATTCTGCAATCTCTGGCGGCGCGCGAAGCGCGACTGGGCCCTGCCAACGGGCCGACCAGCACGGTGCTGCAATTGCCCAGGCCGCCCATGGCGTCATTCAACTGAGTTCGAGCCGCAGCCACTGCCCATAGGCGGGCGCCGGCAAGGTCCATTCATGGCTTTGCGGCAGCTGGCGGCCATGCTGCAGCAGCCATTGCGCGCAGCGCGCCACGCCGGCGTGGCAGATCCACACCATATGTGCGCTGTCGCCGGCGGCTGCGTCTTGCAGCGCTTCGTGAACGCGCTGCAGCATGTCTGCCAGGGATTCGCCGTCGCCGGGCGCGTGCAGCGCCAGATCCTGCGCCCAGGCGCTGATGGCGGCTTCGCCGATGTCATTCCAGCGCATGCCTTCCCAATGGCCGAAATCCATCTCCAGCAATCTGCCGTCGGGGGTGGAGACGAAATCAGGCTCCAGTGCCTGCAGATCCAACGCCAGCTGCCTGCATCTCTTTAGCGGCGAATGGCGGATCTGCAACTGGCCATGCAGGGGCAGCAGAGATGGCAGCAAGTCCTGTGCGGCCTGCCTGGTGGCTTGTGCATCGGCGGCGATATCGAGGCGGCCGTAACAGCGCTCGATGTCGATCAAGGGGCGCGCGTGGCGCACCAGCCATAGTGTTTTCATACCTCAGAACTTGTTTGCGATCTCTACGCAGCCGCGTTGGGGCGCAATCGGGATGAGTTCGAAGCGATGGCTCGCCGCTTGCACCGGGGTGCAAGCAAGAGTCAGCGCACAGAAATCGCCCGATTTCGCTCCAACCCTTCGGGACAGTGTCTTTGCGGGCGGTCTGCGGCGTTGCGAATCCTCGCAATAGCACGGCTATTGCTGCGGTATCGCGCCTGGCATCCTATCCCGCAAAGCCTCTGTCGCGGCGCGAGGAGATCGTAAACACGTTCTAAAGCAACTGGCGCAGATAGATGCAGCTGGCGAGCAGCAGCGCCAGTTCATTGAGCTGCTGGCAAGCGCCCAGGCAATCGCCCGTCATGCCGCCCAGACGCTTGCGCAGCCAGCGCTGCAGCAGCCAGGTGGTGATCAGCATGGCCGCCAGCAGGCTGGGAACAAAGCTCCAGACGCCGAGCCAGCCCAGCAGGCCCAGTGCCGGCAGGCACCAGAGGCCGCCGGTCAGCAGCCCTTGCCAGCCCAGTTGTCTGCCCGCGATATGCAGGGTCTTGCTGCTCGCGGCCAGGCCGACATGGGGCAGGCTGTGCATCAGCACCAGCGGCGCAAAGCGTGACAGCACATGGATGCAGCACACGAGTATGAGCACCGGCACCGGCCCCCAGAACGGCTGCATGACGGACAGCAGCAGGGCGATCAGCACGACCTTGGTCAGCAAGGCCATGAGCAGGGCCATCACGCCATAGGCACCGATGCGCGAGTCCTTCATGATCTCCAGCGCGCGCTCGGCTGGCACCAGGCCGCCCAGCCCGTCTGCAACATCGGCCAGGCCGTCCTCATGGAAACCGCCGGTCAGCCAGAGCGTGCCGGCGGTGCTGATGAGCGCCGCCGCCAGCGGCGACCAGGGACTTGCCGGCAGCAGCCATAGCAGGGCTCCCTGCAGCAGCGCAGCCCACAGGCCCACCAGCCAGCCCACGCCGGGCAGATGTGCGGCGCTGGCACGCTGCATCTCGGGGCTCCAGCCCACCCAGGCCGCCAGACGTCCGGCCACCGGGATGCGGCTGAAGAACTGGACGGCCAGCAGATAGTGGCGCAGGGCTTGCATGGGGGTGTGAATAAAAAAGGAGCTGATTGCGCTTGATATTCATCGATTTCAGGGTCTTTTCTATCTGAAATCCATGCAGGGAAAGCGGCAGCAGCTCCTGTTTTTTACTTCAGGAACAACTGGTACGCAGGATTGCCGGTTTCCTCCACCCAGGGATAGCCGAGGTTCTTGAGGAAACTGTCGAACTTCTTGTGGTCCTTGGCCGGCACCTGCATGCCCACCAGGATGCGGCCGTAGTCGGCGCCCTGGTTGCGGTAGTGGAACAGCGAGATATTCCAGGTCGGCGCCATCAGGCTCAGGAACTTGAACAGCGCGCCGGGACGCTCGGGGAAGACAAAGCGCAGCAGGCGCTCGTCCTGGGCCAGCGGCGAGTGGCCGCCCACCATGTGGCGCAGATGCTCCTTGGCCATCTCGTCAAAGGTCAGGTCCAGCGCCTCGAAGCCGTTCTTCTGGAAGTTCTTGCAGATCTTCTCCGACTCGCCCCGGGTCGGCGTGGTCAGGCCCACGAACACATGGGCCTTGCTGTCGTGGCTGATACGGTAGTTGAACTCGGTCACGTTGCGCGGGCCGCCGGGCAGCTTGCCCACCACCTCGCAAAAATGCTTGAAGCTGCCGCGCTCCTCGGGGATGGTGACGGCGAACAGGGCTTCGCGCTCCTCGCCGACCTCGGCACGCTCGGCTACGAAGCGCAGGCGGTCGAAGTTCATATTGGCGCCGCTCAGTATGGCGGCGTAGGTTTCGCCCTTGGTCTTGTGCCTGGCCACGTACTGCTTGATGGCCGCCACGCCGAGAGCGCCCGAGGGCTCGACGATGGAGCGGGTGTCGGTGAAGATGTCCTTGATGGCGGCGCAGACGGCATCGGTGTCCACGGTCACATAGTCATCCACCAGGCCCTGGGTGACGCGGAAGGTTTCCGCCCCCACCAGCTTCACGGCCGTGCCGTCGGCGAACAGGCCGACATCGGCCAGCTCCACGCGCTCGCCCGCCTGCACGGACTGCATCATGGCGTTCGAGTCCTTGGTGTGCACGCCGATCACCTTCACCTCGGGGCGCACGGCCTTGATGTAGTTGGCAATGCCGGCAATCAGGCCGCCGCCGCCGATGGGCACGAAGATGGCATCCAGACGCTGGCTGCCCAGCTTTTGCAGCTGGCGCAGCAACTCCATGGCGATGGTGCCCTGGCCGGCAATCACATCGGGGTCGTCAAAGGGGTGGACAAATGTCAGACCCTCGGACTTTTGCAGCTTGACGGCGTGCTTGTAGGCGTCCGAGTAGCTTTCTCCGGCCAGCACCGCCTCGCCGCCCAGTGCGATCACGGCATCGATCTTCACCTGGGGCGTGGTGGTGGGCATCACGATCACGGCGCGGCAGCCCAGCTTCTTGGCGCTCATCGCCGTGCCCTGGGCATGGTTGCCCGCGCTGGCGCAGATCACGCCCTTTTGCAGCTGCTCGGCCGTCAGATTGGCCATCTTGTTATAGGCGCCGCGCAACTTGAAGCTGAACACGGGCTGCTGGTCCTCGCGCTTCAGAAGCACTTTGTTGTGCAGGCGGCGGCTGAGATTCTTGGCAATGTCCAGATCCGACTCCACGGCCACGTCATAGACGCGTGCATTGAGGATGCGAGTCAGATAATCGGCAGGGGTCAGGGCTTGAGTCATGGTGCAAATCGAAAGCAGAGCACCGAAGCCAGGGTAATCAGCCTGCCGGGTGCATGGAAGCCGACCATGATAGGCGCTTGCTTGCTGCGCTGCAGTACTCGCTCAAGAGGTGCATGCTGTTGCTCTGAGAAACCCAGGGAGCAGGCACGAAAAAAAGCCCCTAGCTCAAGAGCTAGGGGCTGAATCCACCATTAGAGGAGGTGGAGGAGACAAAGGGTGCGATACAGATCGGGATTAACCAGTAATCTGCAGTCTGCCTGCGGGTTTGACCTCACAGGTAACGCTTGGGTTGTATTGTATGAGGCTTGTGTTTTCTGTGCATCAAAAGATTCGGGTTTTTATGTATTTGATGCAAAATTGCAACAGTTTCGAGAGGAAAAACAATGGAATGCACGGTTAGTTGGACAGGCGCGGCCACCGGAACGCGCTCGGGCATGGGTTTTGTGGCAGAGACCGGCAGCGGCCATGTGGTCAATATGGACGGCGCACCGGACGAGAAGAATCCGGCCAACGGCGGTCGCAATCAGGCTCCGCGCCCCATGGAGATGCTGCTGGCCGGCGCCGGCGGCTGCACGGCCTACGACGTGGTGCTCATCCTCAAGCGCGGTCGCCACGATGTGAAGGGCTGCAGCGTGCAGTTGACTTCCGAGCGCGCCGAGACCGATCCCAAGGTGTTCACCAAGATCCACATGCAGTTCACGGTCAGCGGCAAGAACCTGCCTGCCGGCGCCGTCGAACGCGCCATCGCCATGAGCCACGACAAATACTGCTCGGCCACCATCATGCTGGGCAAGACGGCAGAAATCACTACGGGTTTCGACATCGTCGAAGCCTGAGGCGCACTCACGATCACAAAAAACGGGCCGCTAAGGCCCGTTTTTTTGTTGAACAAAGTGCCTGCCTCGGTGTGATAGGTCAGATGCGATGCGCTGTAATCGTCATGACCTTGGCGGCCACACGCATCAGTCCCTGAGCAATCGGGGGCAGTTGCATCGCACCTTCGTCGATCGCTGCAGCGGCATGACGTTCCTCGTCATCCTTCATGCGCTCCACTACGGCTCGTGACGCCTCGTCCTCCTCGGGCAGGCGGCCCAGATGGCTGCCCAGGTGGGCGGAGACCTGGTTTTCGGTCTCGACCACAAAACCCAGGCTGGCGGCATCGCTGAACTTGGCAGCAATCGTGCCGATGGTAAAAGCGCCCGCAAACCACAGCGGGTTCAGCAGCGAAGGCCTGCCACCCAGGGCATGCAGGCGTTCCCGGGTCCAGGCCAGATGGTCCATTTCCTCGCGCGCGGCGTGCAGCAGATGCTCGCGCAGCTCCATGTCCTTGGTGACCATGGCCTGGGCGTTGTACAGGGCTTGGGCACAGACCTCCCCTACATGATTGACGCGCATCAAGGCTGCAGAGAGCCGTCGCTGCTCATCACTCAAATCGGCTTCGGCAATTCCTGTAGCGGGCGAACGCTCGGAGGCAACCGGGTCGGCAAAGAGAGTGCGAAGAGCTGCATCGGCAGCGGTCAGAAACTTGTCCATGGTGAAAAGAGCTCAGTGCGGCGCCCGTGTGGCGTCAATGCACATAAGGTACACCAGAGTGATTCATCCGCAACTTGCGCTGGGGCAATGCTAGGCTGAAACCCCTAAGGGTGTGCCCGCTAGTGCGGTCTGGAGTTTGTTGCGGTGGTGCAACGAAAACGCGCCGAATCGAGCAGTTTTGGGTGAATTCCTTTGCGCTGGGCTCGGGGGTCTGGTGCAATAGACCCAACTTCCCCACCAGGAGGTTGGCGCGGGAAACCGGTGGAGCTCGAGGCTCAAGTCTCTCTCCCATAGAACCGGCGCCCTTCTAAACCTTGGAGTAACTCGTAATGAAAAAATCTCTGATCGCCCTGGCAGTGCTGGCCGCTTCCGGCGCCGCAATGGCTCAATCTTCCGTGACTCTGTTCGGTATCGTTGACACCGGCGTTTCCTACGTGGACAACGCTTCCGGTAACGATGCCAAGTACGGCGTGCACAGCAGCGGTAACGCTACTAGCCGACTGGGCCTGCGCGGTACTGAAGACCTGGGTGGCGGTCTGAAGGCTGGCTTCTGGCTGGAAGGCGAAATCTTCGGTGACGACGGCAATGCTTCCGGCTTCAACTTCAAGCGCGAATCCACAGTGCGTCTGTCCGGCAACTTCGGTGAAGTTCGCCTGGGTCGTGAAACCACCCCCACTTTCCGTGCTGGTCTGAAGTATGACCTGTTCGGCGCTACCGGTATCGGCCAAAACCTGGGCTTCAAGGCCTGGTCGACTGCTGGCGGTGCTTTCGGTGCTGACGCCAACACCATCCGTGCTAACAACATGGTGTCGTACTCTTCGCCCAACTTCAGCGGCTTCACTGCTAACGTGAGCTACGCTTTCGACGAAAAGCAAGGCGTGGGCAAGACCGGCCGTTATGCTGGTGGTAACGTTGGCTACGACAACGGCCCCCTGAGCGTGACTGCTGCTTACGGCACTCTGAACGGCGGCACTGGCGACCGTGACGAAATGTCCATCGGCGCTTCTTACAACTTCGGCGTGGCCAAGGTTGTGGGTAACGTTCAGCAAATCAAGTACAAGCCCGATGCTGGTTCCAGCGCCAAGTTCCGTAACTACCTGCTGGGCGTGTCCGCTCCCGTGGGTGGCGTGGGCGAAGTGAAGGCTCAGTACGCTTACTACGACCAAGAAGGTCCTGCTAAGGCTCACCAACTGTCGCTGGGCTATGTGCACAACCTGTCCAAGCGCACTGCTCTGTACGGCACTGTTGCTTACCTGAAGAACCAAGACGGTTCCGCTATCGCTCTGGCTGCCAAGGGTGTGAGCGACACCGTGGGCCTGAAGGCTGACGGTTCCGGCCGTAACCAAGCTGGCGTGCAAGTTGGTATCCGCCACGCTTTCTAATCAATTGCTGGTGTAAGCCAGTAACTGCTTAAAAGCCAAAGGCCTGTCGAAAGACAGGCCTTTTTTTGTTTTTCCGGGTTAGACCTTAAAGGGTGATTGCTGAGAGGTTTGCCCCCAGAGGGAAAGGCCTGTGTTGCGCTTGTGCCAATGCTCGCGCGGTTGAGGAAAGCATTTCTAGAATGAATTTTCCACCAACTGTTTGCGAATTGAATTAAGAGAGAGGCAACACAATGGCAGCTTCATTTGTGAAAAAAACATTGGCCTTGGCTGTGCTGGGAACCATGGGAACTCTGGCATATGCACAAAGCAGCGTTCAGCTATATGGCATTGTGGATGCGGCAATTCGCCATACGAATAATGAGGGAGCGAATAAAAGCGGTCTGACCAAAATGATTGGCGGCGGCATGTCCGAAAGCCGCTGGGGTATCAATATCAAGGAAGATCTGGGGGGCGGCCTGTCGGCGATTGCCAATCTGGAAAATCGTTTCTGGACGGATTCCGGCACTCCAAGCACCGCACAGCCTTATTTCGCCCAGTCCTGGGTAGGCTTGCGCAGCACCAGCTTTGGTCAGCTGACCATGGGTCGCCAATACAACGTCTTGTTCGATCTGGTGACCTCCACCTACGCATCGTTCCCATATTCCCCTTATATGGATGCCTACAAGCCTGAAATCGGCATGTCTCTGGGCGCGCGTGCAAACAATATGCTGAAGTACGTGGCCGAGTTTGGCCCTGTTCGTGCGGGCTTGCAGTACTCGTTTGACGAAAGCAATACCTTTGCGAAGAAAGGGGCTGGAGTGGATATGACTCCGGGCGGACTGGCATTGAAGACGGCAGGTGGCTATCTGCGCTATTCTGCCAACGGCATTTCTGTGGGTGGCGCTTTCCAGCGCTCGACCTTGCCGGCCGGCACCGATGTGGATGCCTGGACATTGGGCGGCTCCTATCGCACCGGGCCTCTTTATCTGATGGCTGGTTATGGCCAGAACAAGGTCAAGGATAGTCTGGCGGCTGCGGGCGCAGGTGCTGCTTTTGATGCCGGCTTGCTCAACGCATATTGGACAGGTTCGTCCAATGGTGGCTTTATCGCGGGCAATGCACCTGGCAATTTTGCCAACAAGCGTGAGATGTTCAAGGTGGGCTTTGGCTACCAGGTCACTCCGCAGCTCAATGCCGGCATGCACTACTACCATGCCAAGCAATCGGGATCGGCGACTGGCGCCTTCAATGGCAAGGCTGACTTTATCGTTGCCGTGGCCGACTATGCCTTCTCCAAGCGTACCGATGCATATTTCGCGGTGGACCACACCAAGACCAAGGGCGGTGCGGGCGTGATGCTTGATGCCAATGGCGCGAAAAAGCGTACCGGCATTACCATCGGTCTGCGTCATCGCTTCTGAGGCAAATCCTTGGATGCAAAAGCCAGCCGATATCGGCTGGCTTTTTTGTGTCCGGAGCCGAGCAGCTCGTGAAGCGCGACACAAAAGAAAAGGCCGCAGATGCGGCCTTTTCTTTTGCGCAAAACCGGATGGTGCAGACCACCCGGTAGCAGCAGAGCAATTACATGCCCATGCCACCCATGCCACCCATGCCGCCCATGTCGGGCATGGCAGGAGCTGCATCAGCCTTGGGGGCTTCAGCGATCATGCACTCGGTGGTCAGCAGCAGGGAAGCCACGGAAGCGGCATTCTGCAGAGCAGTGCGAGTCACCTTGGTGGGATCCAGGATACCCATTTCCAGCATGTCGCCGTAGCTGTCGTTGGCAGCGTTGAAGCCGTAGTTGCCGGAGCCGTTCAGCACGGCGTTCACGACCACCGAAGGCTCGCCACCGGCGTTGGCCACGATTTCGCGCAGAGGGGCTTCGATAGCCTTGAGCACCAGCTTGATACCAGCGTCTTGTTCGGCATTGCCGGTAGCCAGGGCGCCAACGGCTTGCTTGGCGCGCAGCAGGGCCACGCCACCGCCGGCCACGATGCCTTCTTCCACAGCAGCGCGGGTAGCGTGCAGGGCGTCTTCCACGCGGGCCTTCTTTTCCTTCATTTCGACTTCGGTGGCAGCGCCAACCTTGATCACGGCAACACCGCCGGCCAGCTTGGCCACGCGCTCTTGCAGCTTTTCACGGTCATAGTCGCTGGTCGCTTCTTCGATCTGAGCGCGGATTTGCTTGACGCGGGCTTCGATTTCAGCAGCTTGGCCAGCACCGTCGATGATGGTGGTGTTTTCCTTGCCGATTTCGACGCGTTGGGCTTGGCCCAGGTCTTCCAGGGTCACCTTTTCCAGCGACAGGCCCACTTCTTCAGCGATGACCTTGCCGCCAGTCAGGATGGCGATGTCTTCCAGCATGGCCTTGCGGCGGTCGCCGAAGCCAGGTGCCTTCACGGCCACCACCTTCAGGATGCCGCGGATGGTGTTCACCACCAGAGTTGCCAGGGCTTCGCCTTCGACGTCTTCGGCAATGATCAGCAGAGGACGGCCGGCCTTGGCTACAGCTTCCAGTGTGGGCAGCAGGTCGCGGATGTTGCTGATCTTCTTGTCGAACAGCAGCACGAAGGGGTTGTCCAGAACAGCGGCTTGCTTTTCGGGGTTGTTGATGAAGTAGGGCGACAGGTAACCGCGGTCGAACTGCATGCCTTCGACGACGTCGAGTTCGTTGTCCAGCGACTTGCCTTCTTCAACCGTGATCACGCCTTCCTTGCCGACCTTGTCCATCGCGTCGGCAATGATCTTGCCCACGGATTCGTCGGAGTTGGCGGAGATCGAGCCGACTTGGGCGATTTCCTTGGAGGTGGTAGTGGCCTTGGATTGCTTCTTCAGCTCTTCCACCAGGGCTGCGACAGCCTTGTCGATGCCGCGCTTCAGATCCATGGGGTTCAGGCCGGAAGCCACGTACTTGGAGCCTTCGCGCACGATGGCCTGGGCCAGCACGGTAGCGGTGGTCGTGCCGTCACCAGCGATGTCGTTGGTCTTGGAGGCCACTTCCTTCACGAGCTGGGCGCCCATGTTCTGCAGCTTGTCCTTGAGTTCGATTTCCTTGGCCACGGACACGCCGTCCTTGGTCACGGTGGGGGCGCCGAAGGAGCGCTCCAGCACCACATTGCGACCCTTGGGGCCCAGGGTAACCTTGACTGCGTTAGCCAGAATGTTCACGCCTTCAACCATGCGTGCACGTGCTTCACCGCCGAAAACTACGTCTTTTGCTGCCATTTTTGGCTCCTAAAGAATGGGGTTCAAATGTTCTGCCAGCGCTTATCAATCAATCGCCGGCAGCTATGAATAGGGGAGGTGTTCGGGAAGGATTACTTCTCGACGACTGCGAACAGGTCGTCTTCCTTCATGACCAGCAGCTCGTCGCCGTGGATCTTCACGGTTTGGCCAGAGTACTTGCCGAACAGAACGCGGTCGCCGACCTTCACGTTCAGGGCGATCAGTTCGCCCTTGTCATTGCGCTTGCCGGGACCCACAGCCAGCACTTCACCTTGGTCAGGCTTCTCGGTGGCAGCATCAGGGAGCACGATGCCCGAGGCTGTCTTGGTTTCGTTTTCGAGGCGCTTGACGATCACGCGATCGTGCAGGGGACGCAGGTTCATACCAACTCCTAAATACATCAACAAAGTTGAAACAAGACTTGCCAGCCATCCTGGCCGACATTCGGAATATCTAGGGTCAAGCTGTTAGCACTCAACCCCATCGAGTGCTAATAATAAGGCAATTTCCCGAGCTTTCAAGACCTCCCCCCAGCCGATCAGAGGGCAAATTGCTCAAGGAGCAGGGTTTGTTCTGGGTCATGTGTAACGTGTTTTTACAAATAGGCCTGGCTTTTGCTCTGCCAGAACATGCCTCTAGAAACCATGACTGCCCCGGCGCAGCGCGCCCAGGATCTGCTGCAGACAGACGTCTTCATTCCTCATATGCGCCAAGTCGGGCGCTGCGAGAGTTCGCTCAGAGAGCTGAATCTGATGTGGCGGCTCATAGAGTCCTCCGCCAAGATGAATTGCCCTCAGGAAGCTCAGGCCTTGTTGCCCATGATGGCCGCCACGCGTGGCGGCTTCGAGCGGCTGGAGCAGGATCTGGTGCGCTCCATGGTCATGCAGGCGGTGGCTGGAGTGACGGCAGGGCTGTCCAGTCAGGCACAGCATCTGATCGATACCCTGGTGCGCAATCTCTACGAGCGCACGGCCGATGTGGGGTTTCTGGCGACCGATGCCGTGCTGTGCGGTTTCATGGCTGGGCTGGATGGCGATGAGGCAGCCATCACCCAGCGTCTGCAGGCGTATCGGAGTAAATACACGGTCTATGCGGACATTCTGCTGCTGGATGCCGAGGGCAGGGTGCGAGCGAGTGCGCGCGAGAGGAGTCAGGCCACAGATCAGCCATGCCGGGATGCGTTGATTGCCCGTGCGCTGCAAAGCCCTGGCTTTGTGCAGAGCTTTGGTGCCACCGACCTGCTGCCGGGCCATGACAGCGGTCTGATCTATGCGCATCGCATGCTGGACCCCATCAACCGGCAAGCCATGGGCGTGCTGTGCCTGTGCTTTGACTTCGACGGTGAGATGCAAGGCATCTGGAGCGGACGCGACCAGGTCGACGGCAGTGGCGCACCAGAGGCGCAGACCAGCATCGCCCTGCTGCTGGATGAGCAGGGTCAGGTGCTGGCCAGCAGCGATCTGCACTGGATTGGTGTGGGCGCGAATGTGCAGCCTCACCGTGATGGTGCGAGCGTGCTGCATGTGCATGGGGGACGCACCTATCTGGTGCAGTCTGCGGCATCGGCAGGCTATCAAGGCTATATGGGCCCCAAGGGCTGGCGAGCGCAGATCATGACGCCGCTGGAGCTGGCCTTCGGTCTTCAATCGCAAGCGGGTCTGGATGGGCTGGATGCCGCGGTGGCTCAGGGTCTGCTGACGCATGCACATCGTTTCTGCCCGCCCCTGCACGCCATCCACAGCGCGGCGGACACCATACGCCGTGTGGTCTGGAACGGGCGGGTGATGACTGCAGGCAAGCAGATGGACAACACGCGGCTGCAAGCCGTGCTGGAGCAGATTGGCGAGACGGGGGCGCGGACGAACGAGGTCTTCTCCCAATCCATTGATGCGCTCTATGGCACGGTGCTCAATACCGCACTGCGGGACAACAGCCTGCTGACGAGTCTGCTGGTGGATCTGCTGGATCGCAATCTCTACGAGCGCGCCAACGACTGCCGCTGGTGGGCACTGACGCCGCAGCTGTCCGATTTGCTGGAAGCCCTGGCCCTGGGGGAGAAGGCGGGGGATCTGGTGAGCGAGGTGTGCGGGTTGCTCACCGGCATTCACGATCTCTATACGGTCTACCAGCAAATCATGGTCTACGACGCTCGCGGCAAAGTCGTGGCCGTCAGCCATAGAGGGCAGGCTGAGAGCCACGAGCTGCTGGGCAGCCATATAGAGGCGGACAGCCTGCATCAGGTCCTGGCGCTGGCAGGGACCCAGGCCTATCACGTGTCTCCATGGAGGCCCTGTGTGCAGCACGAGGATGATGGCCCGACCTATGTCTATCACGCGGCCATACGCAACGTCGACGGGATGGTGCTGGGCGGGATCGGCCTGGTGTTTCATGCACAGCGTGAGTTCAAGGCCATGCTGGAAGGCGTGACCGGCGTGCAGGCAGGAGGCGCAACCAGCAGACAGGTGGCTTATCTGAACCGATCAGGCATGGTCATGTCCTCCTCGGATGTGCAGCTGCAGCCGGGCATGCGGCTGGATCTGCCGCCGCAGATGCTGGCCTTGGCGCCAGGCCAGAGCATGGCCCGTGCCATGGTGTACCAAGGTCAGTACTGCGTGGTGGCGATCACGGCGGGTAGCGGCTACCGGGAGTTCAAACGCAGCGACGGCTATCGCGAAGAGGTGCTTGCGCTGTCCGTGCAGGCTTTTGGTGCCGTGCAGGACGATGCCCAGGCGGCTGTCGGTCGCCGCAATACCAGGGTGCAAGGCCTGGCGGCGGCCAGTCAGGGCAGCGCATTGGGTATGGAGATGGCGACTTTTTTTGTGGGGCGCAGCGTGCTTGCCGTCGATGCGGCCTGCGTGCTCGAGGCCCAGAGTGCCTCGGCCATCGCCCCCGTTTCAGCCGGTCGCTTGCCGCACTGCGTGGGAACGTTGGCGCGGCGCAGCCAGGGAGTCGTGGCTGGCTATGTCTGGGTCTTTGATCTGGGAGCAATGCTCTTTGGCAAGCCCGTGACCAGGACGGCGCAAAGCCAGGTGATCGTGCTGGAGCACCAGGGGCTCAAGCTGGGCGTGCTGGTCAGCGATCTCGAAGGCGTGGTGCGCTTCGAGAGCGGGCAGTTGCGACTGGCGCCTGCAATGGCGGGGGCGGCAGATCAACTGGTGGATCGCTTGATCCGTGCCAATGACGGAGATCTGCTCATCCAGTGCCTGAACGTGACAGCCTTGGTGCGCATGCTCAAGGCGCCGCTGCCGACGGAGCAGGCCGCTGGGGGCTGAACGGGCCCGGCCGTTTACTGAACCGGGAACGGGTTCTTTTCGTCGCGAGGGGCGCTGAAGTCCACGGTAGGCGTGGTCTTGATTTCGTACTGGCTGCGGTCCTTGCCTTCGATCCACTTCGGAGGCTTGCCGCGGCCGGTCCAGGTCGCGCCGCTTTCGGGGTCGTAGTACCTGGCCTCGACCTTTTTCTTTTCTTCAGGCTTCCAGGGGAAGACCTGCTGAGAGGTAAAGCCGAAGGTGGCGATCAGTTGCTTGACGGTGGCCAGGGCTTCCTTGGCTTCGGTGCTGCGCGCTTCTTCGATGCGCTTGTCCAGCGCACTTTTCTGAGCGATGAGTTCTTGATAGCTTGGCATTCTGGATTCCAGAGATAGTGTGAAAGGTCAGCACTGATTGCCGCCTTTGTTATTGTTTTGCAAAACCATTCATTTTGGCGCAAGCGCGAACGCGCCGCATTGTTGATGTTGCGTACACTCAATCTGAAAAGGGGTGCGCATCATTTTGAAGGTCTACACACATCACTCTGGATGATCCGGCCTGCAGCTCAGTCCTATTTGTCGCCAGCAGCCATGGCCTGCAGGGCCGAGCCGCTCATGCGATAGCGGATCCACTCGGTCTGCGGCAGGGCGCCCAGGCTGTCATAGAACTTGATGGAGGGCGTGTTCCAGTCCAGGCAACTCCATTCAAAGCGGCCGCAGTCCTTTTCCATGGCAACTCGGGCCAGATGCTGGAGCAGGGCCTTGCCGGCGCCGTGGCCACGTGCGTCAGGCGTGATGTACAGGTCTTCCAGGTACAGGCCGTGCTGGCCCTGCCAGGTGGAATAGTTGAAGAAGTACACGGCAAAGCCCACGGGCTGGCCGTCAATCTCGCAGATCAGGCCGAAGACGGCTGGGTTGGCGCAGAACAGCGTGCGACGCACATGGTCGGGCGTGGCCTTGACCTCATGCTCGGCCTTTTCATAAATGGCGAGTTCGCGCACAAAGTGCAAGATCAGGTCGATGTCTTGCTCGGTGGCGGGGCGGATATGGAGCTGGCTCATTAAATATCAGGAAAAAGTGGCTCCAGCGCTTGATGGTAAAGCGCTTGAAGCTATGGTTTTGTGTATCAGGCGACCTGGCGCTCGGGCTCGTTCTGAGCCAGAGTCACGGGCAGGAACTGGCACAGGATCTGGAAATGGTCCTCGAAGAACTCGGCCTCCATGCGGGGCAGATCGGCAATCGGCACCCAGCGGGCCAGGGCAGCGTCGTCCGCGCCCTGTACCGGGGGCAGGCTGGGCTGCACGCCCAGATCCAGATAGTGCACATGGGTAATGGTACGCCCGCGCAGGCTGCGGTCTGGGTGATCGAAGACCTGCACGGCCTGCAGGGCTGCCAGCAGGTCGGCCTCGCTGATGGAAGAGCAGGTTTCTTCACGCAGCTCGCGCATGCAGGATTGCCAGAGGCTGTCACGTTGCTCCAGAAAGCCGCCGGGCAGCGCCCACAGGCCCTGGCCTGGAGCATGGCCGCGCTGGATCAGCAGCACCTGATCCTGGCCTTTGGCACGGCAGCGCAGCAGCGCATCCACGGTGACGAACACCGGTGCATAAGGCGCCTTGGCCCAGGCCCGCTTGTAGTCCTGCAACATATGCCATTCTTTTTGCAGGCGCAGATACAGCGGTGTCTGGGCCCAGCGGCGCAAAAAGTCCAGCGTGCTCTCGGGCATCTGGGAGGAAAGCCTGGCCAGAGCCGCATCCATGGTTTCGGGCGAGGCGTCGCCTTCACCGAAGAAGATTTCGCGCAGTGGCGTGGCGTCAAACTGACCCAGGCGCGGCAGGCTGATCAGCTCCCAGCCCGGAAAGCGTGCCAGATAGCTGCTGCTGGAGTCCTTGAAATGTCCGACCAGTGCCACGCTCGCGCCTTCGGGCACATGGGCCTGCACGGCTTCGCGCACGGCATGCACCCACAGCGGCTCGTTGTAATAGTCGCGCACGGGAACGCAGCGTACGCGCTCGGCATCCTCTTTCGATAGCGCATTGCGCAGCATCTGCGCGCGCTCCTGCCAGCTGAACGGGTTTTTGGGGTTGGGTGCCTGCCAGGCGCTGCCCAGCACCACCACGACCTGGCGAGCCCGCTCCAGTGCGGCGTGCAGCAAGGCCATATGGCCGTTGTGCAGAGGCTGGAAGCGGCCGATCAGCACGGCAGTATGCAGAGGCACCGAGGTGGGCAGGGTCTCGGGTGCGGCGGCGATGACACGCTTGCTGGAGGTGTTGGGACTGGCTTGAGGCATGAGAGCGAAACCCGTACAGAAATCGGCGCCCGCAAGGGCAAAATATGGGTAAAAAGCGTGCCAAACGCTTACTGGGTAAGCAGAATTAGCTCACTTTTTAATGTTTAATCAGGCCCGGTACGGCCAAAGTCGGCATTCGAGACAAGCCGCCAAGCGCTCGGCCGCACCCAAGGTGCTGCAAGGCGTTGCCAGCTTGTCTCAAGCAGATGCCGGGCATTGCTATTCGTAGTGTGCCGCAATCGGCATCTGCCGGCCCGTGCCAAAGGCCCGTGGGCGTACTCTGAGCATGGGCGGAGCCTGGCGGCGCTTGTATTCGCTGCGGAACACCAGCTTCTGCACGCGGGCAATGGTCTCGGGGCCACCGGCTTCTGTGCGCAGCCTATCCACAAAGGCCGCGGCCTGCGCATATTCCTTGCTGGACAGGTGCTGGCCCTCGATATGCCATTTGAGAATCTCGTCGAGCACGGCGTAGGGCGGCAGGCTGTCCTCATCCTTCTGGCCGGGAGCCAGTTCGGCCGAAGGCGGCTTGTCGATGATGGCCTGCGGGATCAGCTCGCGGCCCGCATGGCGGTTGATATGGCGTGACAGCTCGAAGACCTCGGTCTTGTACAGATCGCCGAGCAGGCCCAGGCCGCCGTTGGTGTCGCCATACAGGGTGCAGTAGCCCACCGAGACTTCGGATTTGTTGCCCGTGGTCAGCAGCAGATGGCCGAAGGCATTGGAAAACTCCATCAGCGTGGTGCCGCGTGCGCGGGCCTGCAGATTCTCCAGTGCCAGGCCCTTGAGCGGTTCGCCAAAGCTGGCCTCGAACTGGCGCGCATAGGTGGTGACCAGTTCCTTGATCGGATGCTCGTAGAGTCTGATGCCCAGATTGCGACACAGCAGCACGGAGTCGTCGACCGAGCCGGCCGAGGAATAGCTGGACGGCATGGTGATGCCGACCACATTCTCCGCTCCCAGGGCATCGACAGCCAGGGCCAGCGTCAATGCCGAATCGATGCCGCCCGAGCTGCCCACCACCACCTGCTTGAAGCCGCAGCGGCGCGCATAGTCGCGCAGGCCCAGCACGATCTGCTGACGGTAGAACTCCATGGTGGCCAGGCCTTGCGTCGGCACGGCTGGCAAGGCAGTGCCGTCGCAGGCCTGAAACCGGCCCTGCGCATTCAACTCCAGCGTGTAGACATCTTCCTCGAAGCGCCTGGCTTCAAACACCAGCCCCGCCTCGGGCTCCACGGCAAACGAGGCGCCGTCGAACACGATCTGATCCTGGCCGCCGATCTGGTTGATATAGAGGATGGCCAGCTTGTGACGTGCCGCCGCCTGGGTGAAGACCTCGTGGCGCTGCTCGCGCTTGCCCAGGTGGCTGGGGCTGGCGTTGATGCTGATGACCAGATCGGGGGCCGCATCGCCCATGCGCACAAAGGGGTTGGTGGCGTAGTCGGCACCCTGGTCGTTCCAGCCGTCCTCGCAGACCAGAAAGCCCACCTGGCAGTTGCCCACGCGCAGCACCTTGGCCGTGTCGGCTCCGGGCTCGAAGTGGCGGCGCTCGTCAAAGATGTTGTAGGTGGGCAGCAGTTGCTTATCGTACTGCAGGCGAATCTGTCCGTTCTTGAGCACCAGCAGGCTGTTGTGCAGCGGTTTGCCGGGGCCATCGTGGCGCGTGGGTGCGCCCACGACCCAGTGCAGATCGGGGAACTGGCGCGTGGCCTGCAGCAGCTCCTGCAGACCAGCATCCAGCCTTTGCAGAAAGCTGGGCTCGTCCAGCAGGTCGCCTGGGTAGTAGCCGCACAGCGACAGTTCCGAAAACACCACCAGGTCGGCCTGCTCGGCCGCGGCCCTGGTTGCGGCCTCTCTCATGCGGCGGATATTGCCGCTGATGTCGCCCACCATGTAGTTGAGCTGGGCGAGGGTGACTTTCAGCATGGTTGCCTCCGAAGATTCAGGCTGCCTTGGCAGCAGGCTCAGGGATGTTGAAGACCTGGCGCAGATAGGCCAGATAGGTCTCGTCGTTGCACAGCGTCTTGCCGGGCGAGTCCGAAATCTTGGCCACGGGCTGGCCGTTGGCATGGGTCAGCTTCATCACGATGTTGATCGTGGTCAGTCCCATGTCATTGGTCAGTCGCGTGCCTATGCCGAAGCCGCACTGGATGCGATCGGCAAAGCGGTGATAGAGCGCCAGGGCCGTGTCCAGGTCCAGTCCGTCCGAGAACACCAGGCGCTTGCTCTGCGGGGCAATGCGCAGCTGGTCATAGTGAGCAATGGCCTTCTCGCCCCATTCGAACGGATCGCCGGAGTCATGACGCAGGCCGTCGAACAGCTTGGCGAAGTACATGTCGAAGTCGGCCAGAAAGGCGTCCATGCCCACGGTATCGGTCAGGGCGATACCGAGGTCGCCGCGGTATTCCTGCACCCAGTCCTCGAGGGCGGCTACCTGGAAGTCGCGCAGGCGCACGCCCAGGGCCTGATAGGTCTGCAGATACTCATGGGCCATGGTGCCGATGGGCACCAGGTTCAGGTCGCGCGCCAGCAGCACATTGGAGGTGCCCTTGAACCACTGCGCGGTCTCCTGGGCAAAGGCCTGCACCACCTCGCGCTGCCAGGCTCCCGAGAAGCGGCGGCGCACGCCGAAGTCAAACAGCTCGAAGGGGTTGTGCAGCTTGGCCTCGACAGCCAAGTGCTTGAGCTGGGCCAGCTTGACCTGCAGGCGCTTGCGGCCTTCGACCAGGGCGGCCTCGGCATCGAAGCGGCGGAAGTACAGTTCGTTGACGATGGCCAGCACATAGATCTCGAAGCCCATCACATGAACTTGCGGGCCCTTGGCGACGATATGGAGCCGGTCGCCCTCGGCCCAGGCGCGGATGAAGGCACGCTGGAACTGGAAGATGCGCAGAAAGTCGATGAAGTCGCTCTTCATGAAGCGCAGACCTGCCAGATAGTCCAGCTCGCCCTGGTCAAAGCGCAGACTGCACAGGGCGTCCAGCTCGCGCTCCACCTCGGGCAGCAGCTCGGCCAGAGGGAAGGCGGTGGGCGTGCGGCAGACAAATTCGTACTCGGCCTCGGTCTGGGGGTGGCGGTGCAGCATGGCCTGCCACATCGTGAATTTGTAGAGGTCGGTGTCCAGCAGGCTGGTGATGATGGGCTTCATGCCGTTCTTCTTTTCAAAAATATGAGCTGCTAGCGCTTTATCCATGGGCGCTAGAGGCTGATTTGTCTCATAAGCCAAAGCTGGCGCTGGTTTCGCAGCGTACACCGGTTGCACGCATGCGTTGCAGGAAGTCGCGGTGCGCGGCCTCGAATCCGGCGACCGGGCTCATGCAGTCCGTCAGCAGCACGATGCGCGAGTAGTCGCTGCTGCCCCAGTGCTCCACGATGTGCTCGGTGGTGGCGCGAACGCAGTGGCTGCTGGCCTCGCCCGCGATCACCAGGGTGCTGCTCTGGCGCAACTGGGCCAGCAAGGCAGTGTTGAGTCCGGTTTCGTCGTCCTGCGGATCGGGCACCTCGGCGCGAATGGCGCTGTAGTGCTCGGTCCAGGGGTTCATGCCCTTGAAGACATGGCGGGTGGCACGGTGCTGCAGCTTCTGCCACTGGCGGCAGGCCGCGAGCACGCCGGCATGCATGCCATGGCCCCAGCTGCCGATCTCGCAGTGCAGCGGCCAGACCATCAGGGTGTAGCTGCCTTGGGCCTCCAGCTGATCCAGGTATTGCAGCGTGCGTTCGCGTTCGGCAGCGTTGCGCGGTGCATAGTCGCCGGCATGGACCTGCGCTGCCGTGATCGGGGTGAATGGCAGGACGGCACGGCCATCGCGCTGTTGCCAGAAGGCGGGATGGGCAATGTCATAAGCCTGGTGCGAGTCCAGAGTGATGGTGATCTGGCCCAGCTTGTCTCCCTGGGCTGCCATCCAACTGCTCAGGCGCTGCATATCGGCATGAGCACCTGTCACCGGAAGACTGGGCGCCATCTGCTGATGAGTGTCTGGTGAGCGGGGGCACCAGTCGGCAGGCAGATCGCAGAAGTCGTTTTGCGGGTCAATGATGAGCAGCTGGGTTTGTGGATGACTCATGGTGTTCAGCTTTCCTGCGAGATGCAATGTCTGCAGTCTAAAACACTTAAAATATTTTTGCAACTAAGTATTTTTGAGCTCGTATGAAATAATCAGCCAAGAAAAACGAAGTTGGTAAAAAAATGAATCAAAGCGATGAGCGCAGGGAAGCGGTGCAGGTCAGTGTGGATGTGGTGCTGCTGACCCTGGTGGAGCAGCAACTGCATGCCGTGCTGCTGCGTCGTCAGGCTGCACCTTTTGCCGGGGTGTGGGCCTTGCCAGGCGGCTTCATTCATACCGATGAGGATGCGGACGCCAAGGCCAGTGCGGCGCGCGTGCTCAGAACCAAGGTAGGCATAGAAGGTGCCTATCTTGAGCAACTGGCTACTTTCAGCGGCCCGGCACGCGATCCGCGCGGCTGGTCGGTGGCAATCGCCTATTGCGCTCTGCTGCCCGTGCAGAACCTGCCGCCCGATTGCGCCGACATCAGCGTGGTGCCGCTCTCGGCCCTGCCGCAGCTGCCGTTCGATCACCGGGCCATTCTGGATGCCGCCCTGGAGCGAGTGCGCAGCAAAAGCCTGTATTCCTCCTTGCCCGTGCATCTGTGCGGCGAAACCTTCACGCTGCCGCAGCTGCAGCAGGTCTATGAAAACATTCTGGGCGAGCCGCTGAACAAGGTCAGCTTCAGGCGCAAGATGGATGAGATGGACTGGCTGGAGCCCGTGCCTGGGGCCATGCAGGGTGGCGGAGCGCACCGGCCCGCCCAGCTTTACCGGGCCAAGCCCGGCTTCAGCCAGACGCTGGCGCTGACTGCCCGGGGGCTTTAAGTCCGTTCCACATGAAAAAATGCCTGCGCAAGGCAGGCATTTGGGTTGGTGTTTCGGGTCCGGCGGTGTCGACTAGCTGACTGCGCCAATGCCCAGCAGGGCCAGAACCACGAAGATCACGGCAACGGCAATGAAAATAAAGAACAGGATCTTGGCTATGCCGGCTGCACCTGCGGCTACGCCGGTGAAGCCGAAAACACCGGCCACCAGGGAAATGATGGCAAAAATAATGGCCCACTTGAGCATCGGAACTCCTTTGTCTGAAGCGATGTTTCAAGCCTAAGTCGCCAGGCGCATGCTCGCGGTGCTCATTTGGGGGAAATCCTTGTCGGCTTGATCCGACAACAAAAAAGCCACCGCAATGGTTCGCGGTGGCTTCTTGACGAGGCTGGGGGCAAGCCCTCAGATCCTCAGACCCGTTTTGCGGGGGGCCTGAATCACTTCAGACCGGCAGCGGCACGCAGCAAAGCTGCCTTGTCGGTGCGTTCCCAGGTGAACTCGGGCTCTTCGCGGCCGAAGTGACCATAAGCGGCGGTTTTGCTGTAGATGGGGCGCAGCAGATCCAGCATCTGGATGATGCCCTTGGGGCGCAGGTCGAAATGCGCGGCCACCAGCTTGGCGATTTCCGCATCGGGAATCACGCCTGTGCCTTCGGTGTACACGGTGATGTTCATGGGGCGGGCCACGCCGATGGCGTAGGCAACCTGCACCTGGCACTGGCGCGCCAGACCGGCAGCCACCACGTTCTTGGCCACATAGCGGGCGGCATAGGCAGCCGAGCGGTCCACCTTGGTTGGATCCTTGCCGGAGAACGCACCGCCGCCATGGGGGCAGGCACCGCCGTAGGTGTCCACAATGATCTTGCGACCGGTCAGGCCGCAGTCGCCCTGAGGTCCGCCCACGACGAATCGGCCGGTGGGGTTGATCAGGTACTTGGTGTCCAGCAGCCACTCGGAGGGCAGCACGGGCTTGATGATCTCTTCGATGATGGCTTCGGTGAACGATGCCTTCATCTTGGTTGCCGTTTCCGACTGATCGGGGCTGTGCTGTGTGGACAGCACCACGGTGTCGATGCTGTGGGGCTTGCCGTCCACATAGCGCAGGGTCACCTGGCTCTTGGCGTCCGGGCGCAGGAAAGGCAGACGGCCATCCTTGCGCAGCTGGGCCTGGCGTTCCATCAAACGGTGCGCGTAATAGATGGGCGCGGGCATCAGCTCGGGCGTTTCGTCGCAGGCGTAGCCGAACATCAGGCCCTGGTCGCCAGCCCCGGTATTCAGCTCGTCATCGCTGGCCTTGTCCACGCCCTGGGCGATGTCCTGGCTTTGCTTGTCGTAGGCGACGAGCACCGAGCAACCCTTGTAGTCGATGCCGTATTCGGTGTTGTCGTAGCCGATGCGCTTGATGGTGTCGCGTGCGACCTGGATGTAGTCCACATTCGCACCGGTGGTGATTTCACCGGCCAATACCACCAGACCGGTGTTGGTCAGTGTCTCGGCAGCCACGCGGCTGTGCGGGTCTTGGGTGAAAATAGCGTCCAGAATCGCGTCAGAGATCTGGTCGGCAACCTTGTCGGGGTGGCCTTCAGAAACCGATTCCGAGGTAAACAGAAAATCGCTGTTCGCCATTGATATAACTCCTTGTTGCTTGGGCAATTGCGTTGCCCGAGCTTCGAAGTCTGGCGAACGCTTTAGCAGTTTTGTTTTTACGTCGCCCTGCAAGTTGCTCTTTAACTCAGCGACCCCGCTATTCTAATGCCTTCCCTGTTTCGACTGTTTGCTGCACTGCCTTTATGGCTATTGCATGGCCTTGGCGCTGCCATGGGATGGGTGACCTGGGCGCTATCTCCCACCTATCGGCGCCGATTTGCAGCCAATGCCGCACAGGCCGGCTATGCCTTTGCGCAGGTCAGGGCTGCGGTGGGACACGCGGGGCGCATGGTGTTCGAGATGCCGCGCATCTGGCTGGGTCAGTTGCCGGAATGCGACATCGTCAACGAAGCCGTGGTCGAGCAGGCCTATGCGCGTGGCAAGGGCATTGTGTTTCTCACGCCACATCTGGGCTGCTTCGAGATGTCGGTGCAGGCCGCAGCGCGGCGCTGGTCGGATCGGCATGGCGCAATCACCGTGCTCTACCGCCCCGCACGCCAGGACTGGCTGGCCGAAATTCTGGAAACCGCGCGCAATCGTCCCGGCGTCCAGGCCGTTCCCACCACCTTGGCGGGCGTGCGTCAGATGATCAAGGCCCTGCGCCAGGGCGCTGCCGTGGGTTTGCTGCCCGATCAGGTTCCGCCCAACGGGCTGGGCATCTGGTCGCCTTTTTTCGGCCGCGATGCGTATACGATGACATTGGCAGCGCGACTGGTGCTGCAAACCGGGGCCACGGTCATCGTGGCTCGGTGCGAGCGCAAGTCCTGGGGGCGGGGCTATACGCTGTATCTAGAGGAATTGCCTGTGCCCGAATCTCAATCGCTGGAAGCCACCGTGGCGCTGATCAACCGCGCCATGGAAACCACCATCCGCCAGTCTCCGCAACAATACCTGTGGGGCTACGGCCGCTACAAGCAGCCGCGTGAAGACAAGCAAATCTCGGGGGAGAAGGCATGAGTGCCAGCAAGATCGCCATCGGCTGCATGCATGTGCTGGCCAAGCTGCCGCTGCCCCTGCTGCGCGGGCTGGGCAAGGTTGTGGGACGTGTGCTGTTTGTGGTGGCGGGCCAGCGTCGGCGCATCGCGCTGCGCAACTTCGAGCTGTGCTTTCCCGATGTGCCTGAGGCACAGCGCAAAGCCTGGGCGAAGGAGTCTTTTGAAGTCTTTTGCCAAACCTTTCTCGACAGAAGCTGGCTGTGGTTCGGCTCCGAGGAGCTGGTGCGCAGCCGTGTCAAGTTGGTCGGGGCCACGCATGAGCTGGAGGGCGATACGCCCACCATCGTCTTCGCGCCGCATTTCTACAGCATGGATGCCGGTGGCCTGGCTCTGCCGCTCAATACCGAACGCGAGTTCACTTCCATCTTCGCCACCAATCCCGATCCGGACCTGGATCGCTGGTTCATGAATGGCCGCCAGCGCTTCGGCAATGTGAAGATGCTCAACCGTGCAGATGGCGTCAAACCCATCATCCAGTGCCTGCGCAAGGGCGGGCTGCTGTATCTGCTGCCCGACATGGACTATGGCAAGAACGACTCGGTGTTCGTGCCCTTTTTCGCGGTCCAGGACACGGCCACCATTCCCTCGCTTTCGCGCTTTGCGCGCCTGGGCAAGGCCAAGGTGGTGGCGCTTTACAACCGCATGACGCCTGAGGGCTATGTGGCGGAGCTGACGCCGGCCTGGGAGAACTTCCCGACGGACGACCATGTGGCCGACACCGCCCGCATGAACCGCGAGTTGCAGGCCGCCATCATGACCATGGTTCCGCAGTATTACTGGGTGCACAAACGCTTCAAGACACGCCCGGACGGCGAGCCATCGCTGTACTCCGGGAAATAGGCGGCAGATCGTTCTCCATGCCATGATGGCTGGGCGCCAGGAGCTTCCTTTTCAGGAGCGCACTGGCGTCTGAAGAAACTCGGTCAGGGCGCGCTGCACAGCCTCGGGCCTCTCATGGACCACCCAGTGGCTGCAGCCCCGGAGATGCTCTATCTCCAGCTGTGGCACCCATCGCTCCAGCCCATGCAGCAAAGCGGGTTGCAGTGCCAGGTCGCTGTCGCCCCAGAGAATGCGCACCGGCACAGGAATGTGCAGCATTTCATCGGGCAGGCTGAGTTCGCGAATGTCCTGCAGTTCATCGGCGCTGCCGCCGGGGCGGGGCGGCACCAGCGGGCTGGCCGCGTAGAACATGCAGGCGCCGTGCACGCCCAGATCCCAATGCTCGCGGTATTGCTGCTTGCGCTCGGGTGTCAGCCATGCGGGCGTGCTGCCGTCTGGGTTCTGAAAGAATCCCAGCATGCGCTGCCAGCCGTTTTCGGCCAGCAGCTCGGGCGCATCGGGTCGGCGCAGGAAATGCATGTACTGGCTGGCGGACTGCTGCACCGGGTTGGACTGCAGCTCCCGCAAGAAGCTGCCCGGATGCGGGGAGTTGAGTATCAGCAGCCGCTCGAGCTGCTGCGGGTAGCGGTTGGCCAGGCCCCAGGCCACGGCGCCGCCCCAGTCATGGGCAATCACGCAGGCAGCGCGCTTGTCGGCGCTTTCCAGCGCAATCAGGGCGGCCAGATCCTCCACCAGGTATTTGGCGCGGTAGTCGCTGATGGCCGTGGGCTGGCTGGAGTGGCCATAACCGCGCAGATTGGGGGCCACGCAGCGATAGCGGCTGCCGAATTGCGCAAGCAGCGCATCCCAGATGAAGGCGCCTTCGGGAAAGCCGTGCAGAAACAGCAACAGGGGCTGACCCGGTTCGCCGCTGGTACGGCATTCCAGTTCAACCCCTGTGGACAGGGTATGCGTGCAAGTCATGACCATGAAGCTCTCCTTTTTGTAGCTTCTGGCGCTTGCAAGATAAGCGCCTATGGCTGATTTTGCGCAGGCGTTTCGTCAGCGGGCGTCGCTTGGGTGACGGGAGCAGCCTGGGGCATTCCCGCCTGGGGCAAACCTGCCTGGGGCAATCCCTCGGGGTGGCACCAGTGCCACAGCAACTGGGCCACATCGTCCACGCCCTGCTTTTTGAGGGCGGAGAACAGGCGCACCTCGCCACCGCCCGCATTGAGCTTGGTGATGGACAGGATCTTGGCCTGCTCGGCGCGGGTCAGCTTGTCGGCCTTGGTCAGCACGATGAGGAACTTCAGACCTTGCTCCACGCGAGGACGGATGGCGTCCAGCAGGGCTTCGTCGAGTTCGGTCAGGCCCAGGCGCGGGTCGCACAGCAGCACCACGGCGGAGAGGCTTTCGCGGCTCATCAGATAGTTGAGCATGACGCGCTGCCAGCGCTCCTTGTCGGTGCGGGAGACCGCCGCGTAACCATAGCCGGGCAAGTCGGCCAGCACGGCATCGGTCACGCCCTGCTTGCCCAGCGAAAACAGGTTGATGTGCTGGGTGCGGCCGGGCTTCTTGGAGGCGAAGGCCAACTGCTTTTGCTGGGTCAGGGTATTGATGGCGGTGGACTTGCCAGCATTGGAGCGACCGACGAAGGCGATCTCGGGAACCTCGACCTTGGGCAGCTGATTGAGCTGGGCTGCGGTCGTAAAAAAGCGTGCGGTGTGCATCCAGCCCATCGCAAGCTTGCTGTCGATCAAAGAAAGTGTTTTTCCGGCAGTGGTATCCGGGGAAGCATGGGTCATGACGGTAACTATTTCAGGGAGGCCCATTGTAGAATTTGACGGATTCGCGCTCTCAACAATAGACCCAGCCCCTTGATATGAAGTTGCTTGCCTCTTTGCTGACTGCTGCCATTTTCGCAGCACCTGCCTTCCCCGCATTTTCAGCGGGAGAAACACCTGTCAAGGCGGATGCTGCCAAAGGGCAAGCCAGTTATGGGGCGGTTTGCGTCGCCTGCCATGCCGCAGACGGCAATTCCACCATTCCTCTGCAGCCCAAGCTCGCAGGCCAGCACCCCGAGTATCTGGTCAAGCAACTGCGCGAGTTCAAGGACGGCAAGCGCAACGACCCGGTGATGAAGGGCTTTGCCTCCACGCTCAGCGATGGCGATATGCAGAATATCGCGGCCTGGCTGCATACCCAGGTGCCCAAGAACGGCTTCTCCAAGGACAAGGACTCCATCGCCCTGGGTGAGCGCATTTTCCGCGGCGGCATTCAGGAGCGCCAGATTGCCGCCTGCGCGGGTTGCCACAGCCCCAACGGTTCCGGCATTCCGGCCCAGTACCCGCGTCTGTCGGGTCAGCATGCTGAATATACCGTGAAGTCGTTGACGGACTTTCGCGACGGCAAGCGCAGCAATAGCATTCCCATGGCCCAGGTTGCTGCCAAGCTTAATGATCGCGAAATCAAGGCCGTGGCAGACTATATAGCTGGCTTGCGTTAAAAATCCTTTTCACCAGATGCGCGGGTGACTCCGGGAACTTTCAGGCATCTGGCACCCCCCAAGTCAGGCGGGCCCATCGGCTAGTTCAGCAGATGGCCCGCCTTTTTGCGTTCGGCTCTATCTCATCCCCATGTCAGACCTTCCACTTCGCGATCGTGACTCCTCTCGCTCACAGGCAGTGCGCGCGACTCTGGAGTTGCTGGCCTCCATGCGCTTTGCGATTTCACTGCTCACGGTGATCTGCATCGCATCGGTCATCGGCACGGTGCTCAAGCAACATGAACCGCTGGTCAACTATGTCAACCAGTTCGGCCCCTTCTGGGCGCAGCTGTTTCTGGCGCTCAAGCTCAATGCGGTCTACAGCGCCTGGTGGTTTTTGCTGATTCTGACGTTTCTGGTCATCAGCACTTCGCTCTGCGTGAGCCGCCATGCTCCCAAATATCTGGCCGATATCCGCAATTACAAGGAAAACCTCCGCGAACAAAGCCTCAAGGCATTCCATCATCGCGCCGAGGCCGATGTGGCGGGCAGTACCGAAGAGGCGGCCAAGCGCCTCGGCCAGCAACTGGTATCTGGCGGCTGGAAGGTCAAGATGCAGCAGCGCGACACGGCGGCCGGGCCCGGCACCGGCTGGATGCTGGCTGCCAAGGCCGGTGCGGCCAACAAGCTGGGCTATATCGCCGCGCATTGCGCAATCGTGCTGATCTGTATCGGCGGGCTGTTCGACGGCGACCTCATCGTGCGAGCCCAGATGCTGCTGGGCGGCAAAACACCTTACACCGGCGGCGGCATGATCTCGGACGTGGCGCCCGAGCACCGTCTGTCCATCAAGAATCCGACCTTCCGCGGCAACCTCATGGTCTCCGAAGGTACGCAGTCCGGTACGGCCATCCTGAATCAATCGGACGGCATCTTGCTGCAAGATCTGCCATTTTCGGTGGAATTGAAGAAATTCATCGTGGAGTACTACTCCACCGGCATGCCCAAGCTGTTTGCCAGCGAGATCGTGATTCATGACCGCGCCACCGGCGAGAAGCTGGAAAAGCGCGTGGAGGTGAACCATCCGGCCAGCTACAAGGGCATCGAGATCTACCAGAGCAGCTTCGATGACGGCGGCTCCAGCGTCAAGCTGCATGCAGTGCCCATGGATGGCGTCTCCCAGCCCTTCGACGTGGAGGGCGTGATCGGCAACTCCACCGAGTTCGTGCGCAAGCTGGCCGATGGCCAGCAGGACAAGGTGACGCTGGAGTACACGGCGCTGCGCACCATCAATGTGGAGAACTTCGGTGGCCAGGACAAGGGCGCGGGCACCGATGTGCGCAAGGTCGATCTGAGACAGGCCATTGATGAGCGCCTGGGTGCAGCCCACAAGACCACGGACAAGAAGGATTTGCGCAATATCGGCCCCAGCGTGGGCTACAAGCTGCGCGATGCCTCGGGTCAGGCGCGCGAGTTCCAGAATTACATGCTGCCCGTGGACACGGGCGACGGCCAGCCCGTATTCCTGCTTGGCGTGCGTGAGAACCAGGCCGACCAGATGCGCTATCTGCGCGTGCCTGCCGACCCCGAGGGCACGATGAACACCTTCATGCAGCTGCGTCAGGCCATGCAGAACAAGACCCAGGCCGAAAAGGCGGCGCGCGCCTATGTGCAGCGGGCGGTCGATGTCTCCAAGCCCGAACTGGCCGAGCCGCTGACGCAGTCTGCGCTCAAGGCGCTGGAGCTGTTCGCCGGTCAGGACAGCAAGCTCAAGGCTCCCGACGGCCGTCAGCTCGGTGGCCTGCAGGCGATATCGGGCTTCATGGACAGCAACGTGCCCGAGGCCGAGCGCGAGCGCGCCGGCGAGGTGCTGGTGCGGATTCTGAACGGCGTGTTGTTCGAGCTGGCCCAGCAGGTGCGCCAGCAGGCGGGACTCAAGCCTTTCGAGAACGACGAGAAGACCCAGGCCTTCATGACGCAATCGGTGTTCTCGCTCAGCGATGCGCAGTTCTACCCGGCGCCCGTGGTCTTCATGCTGCAGGACTTCAAGCAGGTCCAGGCCAGCGTGTTCCAGGTGGCACGCGCTCCTGGTAAAAACATTGTTTACCTCGGTTGCCTCTTCCTGATCATCGGCGTTTTTGCCATGCTGTACGTGCGTGACCGCCGTATCTGGATCTGGCTGACCCCTGCGAATGGTGGCAGCCATGCGAACATGGCCTTGTCCACCAACCGCAAGACCATGGATGGCGACCGCGAGTTCGCCATGCTGGCCGACAAGCTGATCGGGGCCAAGCCCTTACAAAAGAAGACTCCCGGAGGTTCTGTATGAACACCGCAACCACGACATTGACTTTGAATGAAGGCTATTTCGCCCGCCGCAACTGGTTTGACTGGTTGTTCGCGGTCGTGGTGGCCGTGGGCCTGGGCTATGCGCTGCAGCGCTATGCCGCCTATATGGATGTGTATGAGAAGGGCATTTTGCTGGCGACCATCCCTGCCATGATCTGGCTGGGCTGGTTCTGGCGCCCGCTGGCAGTGCTGATGCTGAGCGTGGCGGGATGCTCGCTCCTGGCTATCGGTCTTTATCAGGGAGCGGATGGCGGCGAGCTGGCGCGCTCGGAGACCGTCTTCGGCCTGAAGTACTTCCTCTCCAGCCAGTCCGCCATCCTGTGGATGAGCATGGTGTTCTTCATCAGCACGGCTTTCTACTGGATCGGCGTGTTCGCCAAGGGCGAGCGCTCGGTCATGTCGCTGCTGGGTTCGCGCCTGGCCTGGCTGGCCGTCGCGATGGCGCTGATCGGCACCATGGTGCGCTGGTACGAGAGCTATCTGCTGGGCCCGGACATCGGCCATATCCCCGTCAGCAATCTCTACGAAGTGTTCGTCATGTTCTGCTGGATGACGGCCATCTTCTATCTGTACTACGAGCAGCATTACGACACGCGCGCCCTGGGCGGCTTTGTAATGCTGGTGGTCAGCGCGGCCGTGGGCTTTCTGCTCTGGTACACGCTGGTGCGTCAGGCCCATGAGATTCAGCCCCTGGTGCCTGCCCTCAAGAGCTGGTGGATGAAGCTGCATGTGCCCGCCAACTTCATCGGCTACGGCACGTTTGCGCTGTCGGCCATGGTGGCGTTCGCCTATCTGATCAAGCAGCAGGCCACCGAGACCAAGTGGTACAAGCTTGCGCCGCTGTGGCTGCTGGGCGTGGTCCTGTGCTTCGAGCCCATCGTCTTTCGCAAGGGCGCGACCGAGAACGGCGGCAGCTACTGGATGGTGTACTTCGGCATTTCGGCCCTGATCGTGGCCGGCATCCTGCTCTCGCGCAAGCGCATTGCGGCCCGTCTGCCCTCGTTCGAAATTCTGGACGACGTGATGTACAAGGCCATCGCCGTAGGCTTTGCCTTCTTCACCATCGCCACCGTGCTCGGTGCACTCTGGGCGGCCGAGGCCTGGGGCGGCTATTGGAGCTGGGACCCCAAGGAAACCTGGGCGCTGATCGTCTGGCTCAACTATGCGGCCTGGCTGCATATGCGCCTGATGAAGGGCCTGCGCGGCACGGTGTCCGCCTGGTGGGCGCTGGCGGGTCTGGCCGTCACTACCTTTGCCTTCCTGGGCGTGAACATGTTTCTGTCGGGCCTGCACAGCTACGGCGAGCTGTAGGCCTCGCACCAGGCACTCCACAAAACAGGAGCTGCTTGCGCTGATTGAATAAGGATTTCAGGTTGAAAACAGTCTGAAATCCTTGATCAACAAGCGCAAGCAGCTCCTTTTTTATTCAGAAGTTCGGAGGAACTTTGCTGACGCAGGGGGCTTCCAAATCGCACTACTCTTGATCGTCGTTTGGGAGCATTCCTATGCTGATACGTCACCGCAACCAAGGCTTTGAACATCCACTGGGCAGCGAGATCACGCCTCGGACCCAATACCTGCAGCGCCGGGATTTTCTGCAGACCCTGGCCATGGGCGCTGCGGGCGCGACCTTGGCAGGCTGGGCCGGCCGTGATGCGCTGGCTGCGGCCGATCGCGTGCATCTACCCGCACTGAAGGGCGTGGCCAGCAAGGTGGCGGGCGCCATGACCGTGGAGGCGACCACCAGCTACCAGGACGTGACCAGCTACAACAACTACTACGAGTTCGGTCTGGACAAGGACGAGCCCGCACGCAATGCACACACGCTCAAGACCCGGCCCTGGACGGTGCGCATCGAAGGTCTGGTGCAGAAGCCGCAGACCCTGGACATCGACAGCCTGCTCAAGCTCGCGCCCATGGAGGAGCGCATCTACCGCCTGCGCTGCGTGGAGGGCTGGTCCATGGTCATTCCCTGGGTGGGCTACTCGCTGTCCGAGCTGCTTAGGAAAGTGCAGCCGCTCTCCGGCGCCAAGTATGTGGAATTCGTCACCCTGGCTGACAAGGCCCAGATGCCCGGACTCAGAAGCGGCGTGCTGGACTGGCCCTATACCGAAGGCTTGCGGCTGGATGAGGCCATTCACCCGCTGACGCTGCTGGCCTTCGGCATGTACGGCGAGGTCCTGCCCAACCAGAATGGTGCGCCGCTGCGCCTGGTCGTGCCCTGGAAATATGGATTCAAGAGTGCCAAGTCGCTGGTGGCAATCCGCCTGACCGACAAGGAGCCCGGCACCGCCTGGAACAAGGCGGCACGCAACGAGTACGGCTTTTATTCAAATGTGAATCCCGAGGTCGATCATCCGCGCTGGAGCCAGGCCACCGAGCGGCGCATCGGCGAGGGCGGGCTGTTCGCCAAGCGACGCAAGACCCTGCTGTTCAACGGCTATGGCGATCAGGTGGCGTCGCTGTATGCGGGCATGGATCTGAAGAAGTTCTACTGATGCAGGCCTGGTTGCTCAAGCCCTGGGCCAAGCCACTGGTCTTCACGCTGTGCCTGCTGCCTTGCGCATGGCTGTTCTATGCGGCGTTCACCGACGGGCTGGGGGCCAATCCGGCCGAAGCCCTGCTGCGCAGCACGGGCGACTGGACTCTGCGTTTTCTCTGCATCGTGCTGGCGGTGACACCGCTGCGCCAGATCAGCGGCTGGAATCTGCTGGTGCGTTACCGGCGCATGCTGGGTCTGTATGTGTTCTTCTACGCCTGTCTGCACCTGCTTTGCTATGCCTGGTTCGACATGGGGCTGGACTGGGGCGATATCGTGGCCGATATCCCCAAGCGTCCGTTTATTCTGGTGGGTTTCAGCACCTGGCTGCTGCTGCTGGTGTTGGCGGTCACCTCGCCAAAGTTCATGCTCAGGGCCCTGGGCGGCAAGCGCTGGCAGTGGTTGCACCGCGCAGTCTATGTGGCGGTGCCACTGGCCTTGCTGCATTTCTTCTGGATGCGCGCCGGCAAGAACAATTTTGCAGAGGTTGCGGTCTATGCCGCCATTCTCGGAGCCTTGCTGGGCTGGCGAGTGGTGCGCGCTTTCAGGAGCCGTCAGCCGGCTGCGGTACGCAGCTGACGCGAGACCGGGTCGATCTGCGCCGAAGGAAGCCGGTAGGCATCCTGCTCGAACAGGTCGATGCCGCATTGCAGGCCTTCGAGCCAATTGAACAGATCGCCGATCGCCTGCTTGCCCATGATGGGAGCGCCATGCTGGGGCACGATCATGTCGATTTGGAGCTGGCGCGCCATCTGCACCCACAGCCGCAGAATCTTGTTGGAGACCATGTAGCGACGGTGAAAGCCTTCCATGCGTGCGATATGCGGGGCGAGGTCGGTAACGGGCTTCTGGGCTTCTGCGCCGGTGGTCAGGGATACGCCGAGGTCGCCGGTGAACAGAATCTTGCTGATCGGGTCGTAGAAGTGGAAGTTGCCCTCGGCATGCAGGAAGTGCGCGGGCAGCAGCACCAGTTCGCTATGGCCCAAGGGCAGGCGCCCGCCCGCATCGGGCACGCCGATGACGCGGTTTTCCGTCTTGCCCACCTTGGTGAAGTGCGGTGCAAAGCGCTCCCAGATGCGCGAGATGACCAGTTGCGCGCGCGTGCTGCTCATCCAGCGGTCCAGCGAGGCAATGATGTCCGGGTCGGCATGCGAGGCAATCAGATAGGCGAGCTTTTGCGGCGGGAAATGCCGCGACATGCCCATGAACAGCTCGTTGAAAGCCAGGTTGCCGCCGGGATCGATGATGGCTCCCGTGCCGTGGTCCACAATCAGGAACTGATTGGCCTGAATGGCCTGGCCGTCCTCCTCGATGAGGTCGGTGAACATCAGACAGATGTGGTTTTTGTCGCGATAGAGCTCAATGGACATGACGGTTTGTCAAAGGACAAGATGCCGTCACTCTAGAGAGTAAGCCTGGGCGACATGTTGATGTGCATCAAGCCTCAGGGCTTGGCATCGGTCTGGCCCGTCTCGCCGGCCTCGATCGGCGGCTTGGTTTGGGTCGCAGGTGTTTCTGTGGTGGAGGGCTTGCTGGAAATGCCCAGCGTTTCGGGCAGCGTGGCACGGCCCTGGGCGGCAGGATCGGTGGGCAGATAGAGCGGGCCTTTTTGTCCACAGGCCGAAAGTGCTGCGAGGGACGCCGCACAAGCCGCAAGGGCAATGCTCCTGACTAGAATTTGGTTGGCTTTCAACATGGGCAAATTGTAATGACTGACCTTGAATATCTGGACCGCGCCGACCAACTTCTGCTGGCTGTGGAGAAATGCTGCGACCGCATTGATGACGAAACCGATGCCGACCTTGATGCCCAGCGCGTGGGGGGCATGGTGACACTGGTATTTGCCAATCGCAGCCAGATTGTCATCAACCAGCAAAAGCCCTTGCATGAAATCTGGCTGGCGGCCAAGGCTGGCGGCTTTCACTATCGCTTTGACGAAGACAAGAAGGTCTGGCTGGACACCAAGGGTGCTGGCGAGTTCTTTGCCAACCTGACGCAATACGCGAGCGAGCAGTCTGGCATGGCGCTGGAGTTCAAGGCTCTGGCCTGAGCATTCAGGGCGCTGGCATAAAAAAAAGCCTGCCTCGATGAGAGGCAGGCTTTTTGCTTTGCGAGTGCTTAGTTTCTGAACAGGTCCAGAATGCGGCTGCGCTCTTCCGCAGCCGGTGGCTGGGTGGCACCTGGGCCGGCATTGCCACCCGCGTTCGGGTCGGAGGCGCCTTCCATGCCGAGGCTGGAGACGCCGCCGTTGCGGGCGTTTTCTTCGTAATACCAGTCGCCGCCCATATTGACCACGCCGGGCGGTGCCTGCACTTCGGCCACAGGCACGCCCTTGAGCGCGTGCTGCATGAAGCTGATCCAGATGGGCAGGCTCAGACCGCCACCGGTTTCACGCGAGCCCAGATTGCGCGGTGTGTCGTAGCCGATCCAGGAGACCGCTGCAAGGCCGGGCTGGTAGCCGGCAAACCAGGCATCCACCGAGTCATTGGTGGTACCGGTCTTGCCATACAGGTCGGGGCGCTTGAGTGTGGCCTGCGCACGTGCAGCCGTGCCCACGCGTGCCACATCATTGAGCAAGGTGCCGGTGAGGAAGGCATTGCGCTCGGGAATGGCCTGGGGCAGCTCCTTCACCGCCGGAGGGGTGAACTCGGAGAGGATGCGGCCCTTGTGGTCGGTCACGCGGGCGATCAGCCAGGGGTTGATGCGATGGCCGCCGTTGGCAAACACCGAGTAGGCGCCTGCCATCTGAAGCGGCGTGACCGAGCCGGCGCCCAGGGCCATGGTCAGGTAGGCGGGCTGCTTGGCGGCTTCAAAGCCGAAGCGCGTGGCCCATTCCTGCCCGGTCTTGGGGCCGATGGCCTGCAGCAACCGGATGGAGATCATGTTCTTGGACTTGTTCAAGCCCGTGCGCATGGTCATGGGGCCATCGTAGCGGCCGTCGTAGTTCTTGGGCTCCCAGGGCTGGCCACCGGTGGTTGCCGCACTGAAGAAGATCGGTGCGTCATTGATCATGGTGGAAGGCGAGAACCCGTGCTCCAGCGCCGCCGAGTAGATGAAGGGCTTGAAGCTGGAGCCGGGCTGGCGCCAGGCCTGGGTCACGTGGTTGAACTTGTTCTTTTCGAAGTCGAATCCACCGATCAGCGCGCGGATGGCGCCGGTTTGTGTGGACATGGCGACAAAAGCGCCCTCGACCTCGGGCAACTGGGTGATTTCCCAGGCTCCCTTGGCGTTCTTGACGGCGCGGATCACGGCACCGGGGCGGATCTTGATGTTGGGCGGTGCCTTGGGGCTGAGGCCGGACTCGGCGGGCTTGAGGTTGTCGCCGGTGATTTCGAAATGGGTGCCGTCCGCACGGGCCGCGACAATCTTGCGTGGCGAGGCTTCCAGCACCACGGCCGCAACCACGTCGCCGTTGTCGGGGTGGTTGGCCAGGGCGTCGTCAATGGCGTCTTCCAGCTCCTGCGCATTGCTGGGCAGGGTGATGAACTTCTCGGGGCCGCGGTACTTCTGGCGGCGTTCGTAGTTCATGATGCCTTCGCGCAAAGCCTTGTAGGCGGCCTCTTGTTCACCGGCATTGAGGGTGGTGTAGACGTTCAGGCCGCGGGTGTAGGCGTCGTTGCCATACTGGGCAAAGATCAGCTGGCGGGCCATTTCAGCCACGTACTCCGCATGTACGCGGGTCGAGTTGGCCGCCGTGCGCAGCTTGAGTGGCTCCTCGCGAGCCTGCTTGGCCTGCTCTGCAGTGATGAAGCCGTTTTCCTCCATGCGCTCGATGATGTAGAGCTGACGGATGCGGGCGCGCTTGGGGTTGCTGATCGGGTTGTAGGCCGAGGGGGCCTTGGGCAGGCCGGCCAGCATGGCGGCTTCGGCCACCGTGATGTCCTTGAGCGGATGGCCGAAATAGGCTTCGCAGGCTGCTGCAAAGCCATAGGCCCGATTGCCCAGGAAAATCTGGTTCATGTAGATCTCGAGGATCTGCTCCTTGGTGAGCAGATGCTCAAGCTTGAAGGTCAGCAGGATTTCGTAGATCTTGCGGGTATAGGTCTTCTCGGAGGAAAGGTAGACATTGCGCGCCACCTGCATGGTGATGGTGGAGGCGCCCTGGCTCTTGACCTTGCCCAGGTTGGCCAGCGCGGCACGCAGCATGCCCTTGTAGTCCACGCCGCCATGCTCGAAGAAGCGGGTGTCCTCGATGGCCAGCACCGCATCCGTCATGACCTTGGGGATCTCGTTGATGGGCGTCAGGGTGCGGCGTTCTTCGCCGAATTCACCCAGCAGAGCCCCTTCGCTGGAATACACCCGCAGCGGTAGCTTGGGGCGGTAGTCTGCGAGCTCGGAGACATCGGGGAGATTGGGGTAAGCCATGGCCAGCGCCACGGCCACGGCCAGCAAAGCGGCCAGGGCAGCGGCGACGGCAAGTCCGATCAGCCAGAAAATGGAGCGCAGCAGCCAGTGCATGCGTTTCTTGGGAGCTTGGGAGCCAGGCGCTGGGGCCTGGTGGGCAGAATGTTCTGATGGCGGCATTTCGCAGTATTGACAAGGGGTAGGGCATTATAGAAATGCCTCCCGGAAAAGCATCTCGGCGGCTGGTTGGGGGCCGCACTTTGGTCGAATCCTAAATCACAGGGTAAGCACCACTCTGGGCAAGGGGTGGCTTTCCTGCTGTTTGACGTTACACAAGTTTGTCTTTTTTTGGCCACGAAATATGGTGCAAAGCGCTGCAGCAAAGCATGTGCTGCTATAGCTTGCTGCTAGGATTCCAGGGTATTGCTGGCTTTTGTTTCCATTCTTACAAACCTGGGGGGGCATGTTGATTGCTCTGAGTTCTTTATTCAGCCGTCAGCCTGCACCTTTGCTTGGCATTGATGTCAGCTCCTCCAGCGTGAAGCTGGTCGAACTGGCCAAAAGCAAATCCGGCGAGTGGCAATTGGAGCGTTGTGCGATCGAGCCTCTTGAAAAAGGCTGGATCACCGACGGCAATATTGAAAAATTCGATGAAGTGGCAGAGGCGGTACGCCGCCTGGTCAAGAAAAGCGGAACGCGTACCAAGCAGGTTGCCATGGCGCTGCCAGCGGCAGCCGTGATCACCAAGAAGATCACTCTGCCCTCCGGTTTGACCGAACTGGAGATGGAAGTTCAGGTCGAGTCCGAAGCCAACCAGTACATTCCGTTCTCGCTCGACGAGGTGAGCCTGGATTTCTGCGTCGTTGGTCCTTCGCTGGTATCGCCCGGCGATGTGGATGTGCTGATCGCGGCATCGCGCAAGGAAAAAGTGCAGGACCGCCAGGGCCTGGCCGAGGCGGCCGGTCTCAAGCCCATCGTCATCGATATCGAGCCCTATGCCGCGCGCATGGCGGCCACGCGTCTGGTGTCGCGTCTGCCCAATGCGGGGCGTGACGCCGTTGTCGCACTATTCGAGGTGGGGGCCATGACCACCAGCATGCAGGTGCTTCGCAATGATGAAGTGCTGTATGAGCGTGACCAGGCTTTTGGCGGTGCGCAGCTGACGCAGCTGATTGCACGCCAGTATGGTTTCTCTCCGGAGGAAGCAGAAGCCAAGAAACGCAGCGGTGAATTGCCAGATGACTATGCGGCAGGTGTGCTCAAGCCCTTTGTGCAAAGTCTGACCCAGGAAGTGGCACGTGCGCTGCAGTTCTTCTTCACGAGCACTCCCTACAACCGCGTCGACCATATTTTGCTGGCGGGCGGGTCCTCGTCCTTGCCGGGGCTGGTGGAAGCCGTCAGCCAGCAGACGGGTTGTGCCTGCAGCCTTGCCAATCCCTTCGATGGCATGGAAATTGGCAGCGGTGTGCGTCTGAAAAAGATGGCGCGTGAAGCGCCGTCCTATCTGACCTCTTGCGGTCTGGCCATGCGGAGGTTTCAAGAGTGATATTGATCAACCTTTTACCGCACCGCGAGGCAGCCAAGAAGCGCCGCAAAGAGGCGTTCCAGGTCAATATGGTGCTGGCCGCGCTGGGCGGCCTGCTGATCGCCGCGCTGATCTACTGGTACTTCCAGATGATGATCGAGGGCCAGCAGAACAAGAACAATTTGCTGCGTTCCGAAATCAAGGTTCTGGAAACACAGATCAAGGAAATCGAAGGGCTGGAGGCAGAGATCACGGCATTGCGCGCACGCCAGAAGGCCGTGGAGGATTTGCAGTCCGACCGCAATCTGCCTGTCTACATGCTTAACGAACTGGTCAAGCAGCTGCCGGACGGTGTCTACATCAGCAGCATCAAGCAGGACGGCCTGTCTGTGACCATGCAGGGCACCGCACAGTCGAACGAGCGTATCTCCGAGATGCTGCGCAATCTGACCGATGGCTCGCCCTGGTTCTCCAAGCCGGAACTGATGGAGATCGTGGCCAAGACCGTTGATGTGACCGCCAAGGACAAGCGCCGCGCGGCTGCGTTCACCTTGCGCTTCAATCTGACCCGGGCCAGCGATGCAGAGAAAAATCTGCTTGCTGCAAGCCCCTCCGTGAAGGCGCAGTGATGGCAAAGACCAAGAAATCTCTGGATATCGATTTCGCGGCGCTGCAGGAAAAAATTCAGCGCCAATTCCGGAATCTGGATCCCAACGACCCTTCGGTCTGGCCGGCGCTGCCCAAGGCATTGCTGTATGTCGCCGTTGCAGTGGCTGTGGCAGCCTTGCTGTGGTTTGTCATCCTGAAAGACTATGAAGAAGAGCTTGAAGCCGAGCGTGCTGCCGAGGTGACCCTGCGTGAGGACTATTCCAGGAAGATGATCAAGGCCGTGAGCCTCGATGGCCTGAAGAAGCAGCGCGAGCAGGTCCAGCAATATGTGACGCAGCTGGAGAAGCAGCTACCCAGCAAGGCCGAGATGGCCGCTCTGCTTTCCGATATCAATCAGGCAGGACTGGGGCGTAGTCTGCAGTTTGAAGTATTCCGTCCCGGTGGCATGGTGACCAAGGAGTACTACGCCGAGCTGCCGATTGCCCTGAAAGTGACAGGGCGCTACCACGACATCGGTGCTTTTGCCTCGGATATCGCTTTTCTGTCCCGTATTGTGACTTTGAACAATCTGTCGATCGCTCCTGGTGCCGGCGGCAAGGATACGGATGTGCTGTCCATGGATGCTACGGCGCGTACCTTCCGGTATCTGGATGCGGACGAAGTCAAGGCGCAGCGTGACGCAGCCAAGGGGAAGAAATGAGCAAGGCATTCTTGAGCCCTATCTGCTTGCTCCTGATGGGTAGTGCCTTGCTGGCAGGTTGTACTTCTTCCGAAGAGGACCAGTTGCGTGAATGGATGGCGCAGGAGCGCGCCAATGCCAAGCCTCGCGTGACGCCGCTGGAGGAGCCCAAGCCATTCAAGCCTCAGGCATATACAGGGGCCGACGGCATGGACCCCTTCAATCCGCTCAAGCTGATTCAGGTTTTGCGCAAGGAGTCGGCGCAATCCAATATCAGCACGGCCTTGCTGACACCGGAATTGAGCCGCCGCAAGGAACCGCTGGAGGCTGAGCCGCTGGACACCATGACCATGGTGGGCAGCCTGGACAAAAAGAATGTGCCTACGGCGCTGGTCAGAGTCGGTGGCCTGCTTTATCAGGTACGTGTTGGTAACTATCTGGGGCAGAACTACGGAAAGATCACCCGGATAACGGAAAACTCCATCCAGCTCAGAGAGATTGTCCAGGATGGCGGTGGTGACTGGATTGAAAGAACAAGCACTTTGGAGTTGCAGGAGGTTGGCAAATGATGGGTATTAACCGCAGCACTATGGCGAAGGCCCGTTGGGGTCTGACCCTGAGCAGCCTTTTGCTTTCTTCGGCAGCTTGGGCCCAGGCGCGTATCGAGACGGTGACCGGTACTTTGCAGTCAGGCTCCGAGGTCATCCGTGTCGAGATGTCCGAGCCGTTGGCCGCCGATCCGACCGGATTTGTCGTGCAGTCTCCGGCGCGTATCGCGCTGGACTTTCCGGGCGTGAGCAACGGCTCGGGCAAGTCACTGCTGGAATTCAATCAAGGCAATCTGCGCTCGGCGAATCTGGTGGAGGCATCGGGCCGCTCGCGTCTGGTACTGAACCTGAAGACGGCCACCACCTACCGCCTGCAGCGGCAGGGAAACTCTCTGCTGATCCTGCTTGATCCCGCCGGTGCTGCGGCATCTGCTACGGCTGCAGCGCCTGCCATGGCTCCGGTATTCGAGAGCAAGACAGCCTCCTCCGATGCCGCACCGATTCGTGGTATCGACTTTCGCCGCGGCAGTGATGGCTCCGGCCGGATCGTGGTCAGCCTTGGCAGCAGCCAGATTGGGGTGGATCTGCGCCAGGAGGGCAAGGGCCTGACGGTGGACTTCCTGCGTACAGCCCTGCCTGAGAGTCTGCGCAAAAAACTGGATGTGGGAGATTTCGGCACGCCGGTGCAGACGATCTCGACCACCCAGCAAGGCGACCGGGTGCGCATGCGTATCGACCCCGTGGGTGACTGGGAGCACAGCGCCTATCAGAGTGACAATCAGTTTGTGGTGGAAGTGCGCCAGAAAAAGATCGATACCAGCAAGCTGACCCAGGGCCCGGGATACAGCGGCGAAAAACTGTCGCTCAATTTTCAGAATATTGAAGTGCGCTCCCTGCTGCAGGTCATCGCGGATTTCACGAACTTCAATATTGTCACCTCGGATACGGTCACCGGTGCTTTGACGCTACGCCTGAAGGATGTCCCCTGGGATCAGGCTCTGCAGATCATCATGGATGCCAAGGGGCTGGGCATGCGCAAGTCCGGCTCGGTGCTCTGGATCGCTCCCAAGGACGAGATCGATGCACGTACCAAGCGTGACTATGAGGCTGCCATGGAGATTCAGAAGCTCGAGCCTCTGCGCACGCAAGGCTTCCAGCTCAACTATGCAAAAGCCGCAGACATCCTGCAGCAGATCACGACTTCGACAGGTGGCGGCGGCGGTACAGGGGCCAGTACGCGCTTCCTGTCATCGCGAGGTTCCGCTATTTCCGAGCCCCGTACCAATCAGCTGTTTGTGACGGACACGCCGACCAAGCTCGAGGAGATGAAGGCTTTGCTGGTGACCCTGGATGTGCCCGTGCGTCAGGTCATGATTGAGGCTCGCATTGTCGAGGCGCGCGACACCTTCGGTCGTTCGCTGGGTGTGAAGTTTGGTGGTGGAGCGGTTGGCAGCAATGCTTCCATGACATCGTCTCAGTTCTTGCCTGATAGTGGATCGGGATCTAGCTCCAAGTTTCCAAGTGGCAATTTTGTCAATTTGCCGGCCAGCGTCTCAGGAATCAACACTGTAGGGCAGGTCGCATTTTCGGTCTTCAATAGCTCGATGACGCGTTTTCTGTCACTGGAATTGTCCGCTCTGGAAGCTGAAGGTGATGGCAAGATCATCTCCAACCCTCGTCTGGTGACGGCAGACCAGAACAAGGCCTTGATTGAGCAAGGCACGGAATATCCGTATTCCGTCACGGCGCCGAATGGCGCTACGACGATTTCGTTCAAGAAGGCGGTGCTGAAGCTGGAGGTGACTCCACAGATCACTCCTGAAGGCGACATCATTCTGGATCTGGATGTGAACAAGGACAGCCGTGGCGAGACCACGACCCAGGGTGTGGCCATTGATACCAAGCACATCAAGACCCAGGTGCTGGTCGAAAATGGTGGCACCGTGGTGATCGGCGGCATCTTTGAAATGGAGGAAACCAACCAGCTCAACAAGGTGCCGCTGTTCGGTGATCTGCCAGTCTTGGGGCATTTGTTCCGCAGCAACACCAAGGCCTCTACCAAGCGTGAAATGCTGGTTTTCATCACTCCCAAGATGCTGAACCAGGCACGCAGCAGCAGCAAATAGCCGTTATCAGTTTTGGCATGGGGCCCGCATGAATGAATGCGGGCCTTTTTGTTTGTAATATCTGCGGGCTGCGAGAATCACGGACTGGCCGGATTGGCGGATGACGGTAACGCGATGACTGTTACAAATAAATTTCATATTGCTCTTGTGGGATTGCCGGGCTGCGGCAAATCCACCATCGGACGCTATCTTGCCAAGCGCTGGTCCATGCCTTTTGTGGACGTGGATACGGCCATTGAAGAGCACATCGGCTGCACGATTCGCGAATTCTTTGCCAAGGAAGGCGAGCCCAGGTTCCGGGATGTCGAGCAGGAGGTGCTGGCAGTGCTGCTTGCGCGCCCCGAGAAAACAGTGGTTGCCACAGGTGGCGGTGCCGTGCTGAAGGCTGAGAACCGACGGGAGCTGGCAGAGCATGCTCAGGTGGTTTATCTGAGCGCGTCACCGCATGAAATTGCCAAGCGTCTGCAGCGGGATACTCAGCGTCCCCTGTTGCAGGTGGACAATCCCTTGCAGCGATTGCTGGATCTGCATGCCCTAAGGGACCCGTTCTACAAGGAGGTGGCGGACTTTGTGGTGGCGGGAAGCGGCCTGTCCGCTGCGCAGGTGGCCCAGCGAGTGGCCATGCAGATCGAACTTGGTCAGCATTCGTGATGGGGCTGAAGCGCCGGTTGGCCAACACGCTGTATGCCGTGCCTGCGATGTATTTTGAGAGAGGTTGAACGTGGAAATAGTGCGTATTGATCTGGGAGAGCGCAGCTATCCCATCGTGATTGCAGAGGGCCAGCTTGCCCTGGGCTCCACGTGGCAGGCCTTGCCCAAGGCGGCGTCGGCGTTGATCGTGACGAATGATGTGGTGGCTCCGCTATACCTGTCGGCGCTCAAGCAGGCTTTGAGCAGCCAATATGCCCAGGTTCATGAGGTGGTGCTGCCCGATGGCGAAGCGCACAAGGACTGGCAGACGCTGAACCTGATTTTCGACGCCCTGCTGCAGCACGGCTGCGACCGCAAGACGGTGCTGTTTGCACTGGGTGGCGGGGTGGTGGGGGATATGACGGGTTTTGCTGCCGCCAGCTATATGCGCGGCGTGCCTTTTGTGCAGGTGCCGACCACGCTGCTTTCCCAGGTCGACTCCTCGGTGGGCGGCAAGACGGCCATCAACCACCCGCTGGGCAAGAACATGATTGGGGCCTTCTACCAGCCGCAGTTGGTGCTTTGCGATCTGGTCACGCTGGATACCCTGGCTGAGCGCGAATTGAGCGCAGGTCTGGGTGAAATCATCAAATACGGCCCGATTGCCGATATGCAGTTCTTTGACTGGCTCGAGCAGAACATGGACGGCCTGCTGCGCCGTGATCGCGGCCTGCTTGCCCATGCCGTCAAGCGCAGCGTGGAAATCAAGGCCTGGGTGGTGGGCCAGGACGAGAAGGAGTCCGGTCTGCGCGCAATTCTCAATTTTGGTCACACCTTTGGCCATGCGATCGAGGCCGGCATGGGCTATGGCAACTGGCTGCACGGAGAGGGCGTGGCGGCCGGCATGGTGATGGCGGCAGAGCTCTCCCTGCGTCTGGGCATGGTGGATGCGAGCTTTGTGACTCGCCTGCGTACTCTGATTGGGCGTGCGGGTTTGCCGGTGCGCGGAGCGGTCATCGATGCCCGCGACAACGCCGGCCGATATCTGGAGCTGATGCGGGTCGACAAGAAATCCGAAGCCGGTGAAATCCGCTTTGTGCTGATCGATGGCCCCGGCAAGGCTGTGATGCGCTCTGCTCCAGATGCGCTGGTGCGCGAAATGATAGACAGCTGCTGCGCTTGACGGGTTGGGGGTGCGGGGCTGGCCCTAGCTGTTAGAGTCATTGCATCGAGTTGTTGAGGCGATTTGCATGACTGCTCTGGCTCCCTATGCCTGCCATCCCCAGCAAAGCCGTGGACGTCGCTTTGCCGAACCCCAGGCCCCCACGCGCAGCGATTTTCAGCGCGACCGGGACCGCATTGTTCACTCCTCGGCCTTCAGGCGACTGGTCTACAAGACCCAGGTCTTTGTCAACCATGAGGGAGATCTGTTTCGTACCCGGCTCACGCATTCTCTGGAGGTGGCTCAACTGGGGCGCTCCATCGCGCGGTCTTTGCGCCTGGACGAAGACCTGGTTGAAGCCATCTGCCTGGCCCATGATTTGGGACACACGCCGTTTGGACATGCGGGGCAGGATGCGCTCAACGAGTGCATGAAGCCTCATGGCGGCTTTGAACACAATCTGCAAAGTCTGCGGGTGGTCGACAGGCTGGAGGAGCGCTATCCGGCCTTTGATGGTCTGAACCTGACTTTTGAGACGCGAGAAGGCATTCTCAAGCATTGTTCGCGCGGCAATGCGCAGATATTGAATGCGCGCGAGCCTGGCGGGGTAGCTCAGCGCTTTCTGGACGGAACCCAGCCTTCTCTGGAGGCCCAGCTATGCAATCTGGCCGACGCGATTGCCTATAACGCCCATGATGTCGACGATGGCGTTCGGTCAGGCTTGATCACCATGGCCCAGTTGCGCGATGCCGTGCCTTTGTTTGCTCGCTACCATGCGGCCACTTTGGCGCAGTGGCCCGATCTGGCAGTGCCGGATGCCCAGCGCAAGCTGCTCTATGAAAGCATTCGCCGCATGCTCAGTGATCAGGTCTATGACGTTATCCGTCACTCATCGGCCAGCCTCGAGGAGGCGGGTGTGCGCTCGGTGCAGCAGGTGCGCCAGCATGGGCAGACGCTGATAGGTTTCAGTCCGGAGATGAAGACACAGTCCCTGGTGCTCAAGCAGTTTTTGTTCCATCAGCTCTATCGGCATCCTCAGGTCATGCAGACCATGAACAATGCCCAGCAGGTCGTGAAAGAGCTGTTTGCCGCCTATATGCTGGAGCCCGAGCGCATGAAACCTCGCTTTGTGCAGCGCGCCCACCTTGCCGATACCCTGCATGAGCGCGCGCGCGTGGTGGCCGACTTTGTTGCGGGTATGACGGACCGCTATGCGGCGCACGAGCATGAGCGCATCACCGGGATGAGACTGCTGGCAGAGGCCTGAAGGATGCTCGCCAACGGTCTTGCGGTCGTTGGCAAGCATGGCCCATGCCGGGTCGCTAAAATATCTGCTCTGTGTATCTAGAGCCGGAATATTTCCCGCCCAGTGCGCATTCTTTGGGGGCGATAGCCCCCGTTTGCATTTTGGAAGGGCCTTGTCATGACCGAAACTTCAACCATCGCCGATCAGGCCTTCCCGCCAGAGCTTGTGATTGCGGATACCGTGCGCTGGCTGGAAAAGGCGGTCATCGGACTCAACCTTTGCCCCTTCGCAAAGGGCGTGCATGTCAAAGCCCAGATCCACTATGTCGTCAGCGATGCGAGCGATGCGCAGGGCGTGGCTGATGCCCTGCATCGCGAGCTCGAGGCACTGGCCGAAGCCAGTGCGGAAAAACGCGATACCACGCTGCTGATCCTGCCCCATGCCTTGCAGGATTTCCTGGACTTCAATGACTTTCTCGAAGTGGCCGACGCCATGGTCGAGGAGCTGGATCTGGGTGGCATCCTGCAGGTTGCCTCGTTTCATCCGCAGTTCCAGTTTGAGGGCACGGATGTGGACGATGTCACCAACTGCACCAACCGCTCTCCCTATCCCATCCTGCATTTGCTGCGCGAAGACAGCATCGACAAGGCGGTGGAAGTGTTTCCGGAAGCCGAAACGATTTACGAGCGCAATATGGAAACGCTGGAAAAGATCGGCATCGAAGGCTGGCTGGATCTGGATGTCGGGGCTCGCTGCCCGGTGACCGGCCATGGTGAGACAAAGGCTGAGAAGTGATGGGCAAGACCGAAAAAAGGCAGAGCCTGCAAAAGCCCGCCCAAGCAGGGGCACAAGATATTGCCGAGCAACTGGGGCTCAAGCCCGGCCAGAGCATAGAGCTGCTCAAGGCCCTGCATATCCTCACGCGCGAGGGCAAGCTCAACCAGGATTCGCGTCGCAAGCTCAAGCAGGTCTATCACCTCTATCAGTTCATCGAGCCTCTGCTGACGGAACTGTCCGGAAATGGACAGGCTGTGACGCTGGCCGACCATGGCGCAGGCAAGTCCTATCTGGGCTTTATTCTTTACGACCTGTATTTCAAGGCCCTGGATCAGGGACGGATCTACGGTATCGAGACGCGTGCGCCCTTGGTCGAGGCCTCTCAGAAGCTGGCGAAGGAGCTGGGCTTTGAGCGCATGGAGTTTCTCAATATGTCGGTGGCAGAGTCCACACGAGCAGACTTCATGCCCGCACAGTTCGATGTGGTCACGGCCTTGCATGCCTGCGATACGGCAACCGACGATGCGATCGCCTTCGGACTGGAAAAGCAGGCCAGGGCCATGGTGCTGGTGCCTTGCTGCCAGGCAGAAGTGGCAGCATGTCTGCGCCAGACCAAGGCCGTGAGCCTGGCGCGCACTCCGCTGGCCGAGCTGTGGCGCCACCCGATTCACACGCGCGAGATGGGCAGCCAGATTACCAATGTGCTGCGCTGTCTGTATCTGGAGGCTTGCGGCTACCAGGTCACGGTCACTGAGCTGGTGGGCTGGGAGCACAGCATGAAGAACGAGCTGATCGTGGCTCGTTACACGGGGCAGAAAAAGCGCAGTGCGGCGCAACGTCTGCGCCAGTTGCTTGCGGAATTCGGACTGGAAGGTCTGGCCGGCGTGCGCTATCCCCATTTGCAGCAAGCCAGCGCAGCCTGAGCGGGCTCAAGCTGTGGCCCCGGAGCATGAGAGTGCTACGGGGCCGCAGTGGCAGTTCAGTGGCTTTCCATGAGGCGCTTCATGAGCTCCTGTGTCGAAGCGTCCACTCCCGACCAGTCATTGTGGCTCTTGCGGGCATGTAGCTGCTTGGCGAGGTTCTTGCCCAGCTCCACGCCCCACTGGTCGAAGCTGTTGATGTCCCAGATGGCGCCCGAGACAAAAATGCGATGTTCATACAGCGCAATCAAGGCGCCCAGAGAGGCGGGGTCCAGTCTCTCAAGCATCAGAAAGCTGCTGGGGCGATTGCCGTCGCAGTCCTTTTCCTGGCCTTCGCCGCAGCGCCCCACCATCAGCGCCTGGGCCTGGGCAATCGCGTTGACCACCAGGCTTTGATGGTGCTCGCCCAGATATTTGCCGCCGTCGCGCAGGGCGATGAACTCGACCGGTATGACATCCGGCCCCTGATGGAGCATCTGGAAAAAAGCATGCTGCCCATTGGTGCCAGGTTCGCCCCAGATCACCGGTGCTGTGGGAGCAGAGAGCCGAGTGCCATTCTTGCTGATGCTTTTGCCATTGCTCTCCATCTCCAGCTGCTGCAGATAGGCTGTCAGGCGGCGCAGTCCATGGCTGTAAGGCGCAATGCAGCGGCTGGAGAAGTGGCAGAAATTGCGATACCAGACGTCCAGCAGGCCCAGGCGCACCGGGAGATTGTTCTCCAGAGGCTCAGTGAAAAAGTGGGCATCCATCGCATGCGCACCGTCCAGTAGCGCTCTGAATTGCTCCGAGCCTATGGCGATGGCAATGGGCAGCCCGATGGCAGACCACAGCGAAAAGCGTCCACCCACCCAGTCCCAGAAACCCAGTGTGCGCTGTATGCCGAACTCTGCGGCCGCCTGCGTATTGGTGGTCAGGGCCACAAAGTGGCGGTCGATCGAGCATGGGGCCTGCGGATCTTCGCTGCCGCCATGATCGAGAAACCACTGTCTGGCCGAGCGTGCATTCAGCATGGTCTCGGCCGTGGTGAAGGATTTGGAGGCAATCAGGAACAGCGTGCTTTCCGGTTTGACCCGGCGCAGCACATGTCCCAGTTCGTGGCCATCCACATTGGAGACAAAGTGAAAGTTCTTGTCCTTGTCTATCCAGTCCTCAAGGGCATTGACCACGACTTCCGGGCCCAGGTGCGAGCCGCCGATGCCGATATTGACGATATCGGTGATCTGCTGGTTGCCCTTGATCTGATCGGCCAGGGCGAGCATTCGATCCAGCGTGTCGTGCACGTCATGCAGAGCCGAGTGCATGTCCTGGGGCCAGGATCGAAGCACGGGGCTCTGGGCTAGCTGCCCGCCGTCTGCAGGAGTGCGCAGCAGCCAGTGCATCGCGCTGCGCTGCTCGCTGGTATTGATGGCTGCGCCGGCCAGCATGGCGTCGCGCTTGCGCGCGAGCAGGCTCTCGACGGCAAGCTGCCTCAGCAAGGCTTCGGTCTCGCGAGTCCAGAGGTTCTTCGACAGATCGGCGAAGACATGCGGCGCCTGCATGCTCAGGACATCAAGACGTTGTGGGTCTTGTGCAAAAGCCTGGCGCAGATCCAGATGCTGGATCTGCGACTGGTAATGGGTTTGCAAAGCCTGCCAGGCAGGCAGCTCGTGACAAAGAGGCGTCAAAGGAAATTCCAGTCAGTCATGCAGCCGCTTGCTGCATCAATGCTTCCAGCTTCAGGGTGTCTGCGGTGAAAGCGCGAATGCCTTCGGCCAGCTTTTCCGTGGCCATGGCATCTTCGTTCAGCGCAAAACGAAACGAGGCCTGGTCGTACAGAACGCGTTCCTGCGGCTGGGCTCTGGCCTTGTCCGGGTCCAGGGCACGAGTCAAAGGCATGGCGTCGTCCTGCTGTGCGCGGAGCTGGGCCAGCAGCTCAGGTGCAATGGTAAGCAGATCGCAGCCCGCCAGAGCCAGAATCTGGCCGGTATTACGAAAGCTTGCACCCATGACCTCGGTGGAAACATCGAAGTGCTTGTAGTAGTCGTAAATTTTCTGCACCGAGCGCACGCCCGGATCATTGACGCCGGCCATGGCGGCTTCATCCCACTGCGCGCCGGCCTGCTTTTTGTACCAGTCGTAGATGCGGCCCACAAAGGGCGAGATCAGCTGGACCTTCGCCTGGCCGCAGGCAACGGCCTGGCAGAAGGAGAACAGCAGCGTCAGATTGGTGTGAATGCCGCGCTGCTCGAGAATGCGGGCCGCTTCAATCCCTTCCCAGGTGGCGGCGATCTTGATGAGCACGCGCTCGGTGTGGATGCCGGCCGCCTGATACAGCTCAATCAGTCGCTCGGCGCGCGTGACCGTGGCCACGGTGTCGAAAGACAGGCGGGCATCGACTTCAGTGGAAACACGGCCGGGTATGGTGTTCAGAATCTCGCAGCCGAAGCGCACCAGCGTCCGGTCCATGATTTCGTCCAGCCCTCTGTCTTTGAATTGCGCCACGGTGGCGCGCATCAGGGGTGCATATTCGGTCTTTTGAACCGCTTTGAGAATCAGGGATGGATTGGTGGTGGCATCTTGCGGTTGAAACTGCGCCAGTTGATGAAAATCACCGGTGTCCGCGACCACGGTTGTGAATTGCTTGAGCGCCTCCAACTGATTCATGTCCATCCTTTGCTGTATTTCAAACTAACCAGCAAGTGTAGAGCGTGAATCCCTGATTGAAAACGAGCCTGCCGACACTCTGTTTGATGATGTATCAAGGCAAACCCTGCTGAATATCTGCGCTTGCCTATTTATTTGCGGAAATATTCAAGTTTTGCGGCCGGTGAGGCGCTTCGGTCTTATGCTCGCCCTTTTACGCACGCATTTATTGCCTCCACCTCATCCGCGCCAATATGCTCGATCGCATTACCGCCTCCCTTCCGTCCCTGGCGCCTGCAGAGCAGCGTGTTGCACGCTTGGTACTGGCCGATCCGCGGGCCTTCGCTCATCTGCCGGTGCGAGAGCTGGCAGTGCGGGCGCATGTCAGCAAACCCACGGTGGTGCGCTTTTGCCGCAGCATGGGCTACGACGGCCTGGCGGACTTCAAGCTCAAACTTGCGGGCAGCGTCAGCGAGGGCGTACCGTTCATCCATCGCAGTGTGGACAGCGATGACAAGACCAGCGATGTCATGGTCAAGGTGGTGGACAACGCGGTTGCCGCTTTTCTGCAGTATCGCAATGCGGCCAGCACGGCGGCCATAGAGCAGGCTGCGCAGGCGATTGCCGCGACCTGGCAGACCGGCAAGCGCATCGAGTTTTACGGCGCCGGCAATTCGGGCATCGTGGCGCTGGATGCCCAGCACAAGTTTTTCCGCCTCGGTGTGACCAGTCTGGCCACCAGCGATGGCCATATGCAGGTGATGAGCGCCACCTTGCTGGGGCCGGGCGATTGCGTAGTCATCATCTCAAACTCGGGCCGCACACGAGATCTGATGGATGCGGCGGATATCGCCCGCAAGAACGGGGCCACCACGATTGCGATCACGGCCAGCGGCTCCCCTCTGGCCTGGGCCTGTCAGGTGCATCTGGCCGCCGATCATCCCGAAGGCTACGACCGCTACAGCCCCATGGTCTCGCGGCTGCTGCACCTGCTCATCATCGACGTGCTGGCGACCTGCGTGGCACTGCGCATCGGGCCTGCGCTGCAGCCGGCGCTGGAGCAGATGAAGAACAATCTGCGCGCCAAGCGCTATACCTGAAGGCCTGCAAGGACGCGGCCTGGGGCAGGCAGCAGCGAAGGCGCGAAAGCTCTTTTTATAGGAGCTTCTGTCGCTTTATTGATAAAGATTTCATGTACAAAACATATTGAAATCCTTTGTGAGCAGGCGGTAATAGCTATCAAAAGCAAAGCCCATGCGGCCAGGAGCTGCATGGGCTTTGTGATGGGCGGGCGCTTGCCCGCCGCTGTCGTGCTTACTCCTGCACGATGGAGGAGGGGTGGTTGGCCAGGGGCCTGACCTTGATCTGCATATAGGGGAACAGCGGCAGGCCGCTGAGCAGGCCGTGCAGCTCGTCATTGCTCTGGACGTCGAAGATGCTGACGTTGGCGTATTCGCCCACCACGCGCCAGATATGGCGCCACTTGCCTTCGCGCTGCAGCTTTTGCGAGTATTCCTTCTCGTCCTGCTTGATCTGCGCGACCAGGGCAGGGTCCAGCGAGTGAGGGATCTGGACAATCATTTCGACCATGTACAGCATGGGTTCTCCTAGGTGAGGATGTGAACGGAAAAACGGAAAAAGAGCGCCGGCGCCCGGTTACAGATGCGGCCAGATCAGCATGGTGCTCGCGTAGATCACGCCGACCAGCATCATGGAGACCACGGTATAGCCCATGATGTCCTTGAGCTTGAGCTTGGACAAGGCCAGGGCCGGCAGGATCCAGAAGGGCTGGACCAGGTCGTTCCAGCCATTGCCCAGCATCACCGACATGGCGGTCTGGGCCTGAGAGGCACCCAGGGTCTTGGCCGCGTCGATCATGAACGGGCCCTGCAGCACCCAGTGGCCGCCGCCCGAGGGCGCGAAGAAGTTGATCACAAAGGAGCTGACCAGCCCCCACAGCGGCAGCGTGTGCTCGCTGGCGATGCTCACGAAGATGTGGGCGATGGACTCCACCAGGCCCGAGCCATGCATGATGGCCATGATGCCTGCGTAGAAGGGGAACTGCAGGATGATGCCGCCGATGGTCTTGACGCCTTCATTGACCTTTTCCACGTAGAGCATGGGCGTCCTGAGCAGCAGCACGCCCAGGAACAGGATGAAGAAGTTGATCATGTTCAGGTCGAGGTTGCCGCCCTTGACGAAATGCAGCACCACATACGCCATGCCGCACAGGCCGATCAGCAGATTGAGCACGCGGCTGTTGTTCAGGCGGTAGGCCAGGGTCTTCTGGTCGCCCAGCAGGTCGTGGCCTGCGCCGCCCTTGCCTTCGTCGGCGGCCACGGCGGGGTCCAGCTCCACGATCTTCTCGCCGGCCTTGGGGTGCATGGCGGCGTTGAGCAGCGGCAGGGCGATGAGCACGGCCAGACTGGTCAGCAGCATGGGTGCGGAGAAGATGGTCTGCGTCAGCGGGATCAGGCCCATGCTGCTCTCGAAGGTGTGGCCCTTGGTCGAGATCAGCACCGGAATCGTGGCCGAGAAGCCCAGGCTGTACATGGTGAAGCCGGTATAGGCCGAGGCGATGATCAGCGGATAGTGAACGCCCTTGACCTTGAGCGCCAGCTTGCGCGCCATGATGCCGCCGATCACCAGGCCAAAGCCCCAGTTCAGGTAGCTGCCCACGCAGCCCACGATGGTGGCCACGATGATGGCCTGGCGCGGCGTGTGCACGTGGCTGGCGATGCGGTCCAGGAAGCGGTTGACCAGGGGCGCGGCCGCCAGCACATAGCCCATGACCAGGATCACGGCCATCTGCGTGGTGAAGGCCAGCAGGCTCCAGAAGCCCTTGCCCCAGTCCTCGACCACGAGGTTGACGGGCCGGCTTTCCACGGCAAAGGCCAGGACCATGGTCAACAGGGTCAGCAGGATGGCAAAGACGAAGGGGTCGGGCAGATACTTGCGCATCAGCTCGGTGAAGAATGCGGTGATTTTCGACATGAACGCCGGTCTCCGATGTTGTCTGGATTTGGGGAGAAAAGCCGCCGTGCCGCAGCGGTTGCGGCGCGGGATAGGTTAGGCGCGCGGCTAGGCAGGCCGCGAAGCGGCTCAGGGCCTGATCAGACCGAGGCTACGCCGACGGTCATGCCGCCGCAGACATAGAGCACCTGTCCGGTCACAAAGCCGCTGCGCTCGTCGAGCATGTAGGACACGGCATGGGCCACGTCTTCGGGCGTGCCCACGCGCTTGACGGGTACGGACTGGATGATCTTCTGCGTGCGCGGTGCATCGGGCGGGTTGGCCTTGTCGAACAGCTCGGTGCGGATGGGGCCGGGGCCGATGGCGTTGGCCGTGATGCCCCACTGTCCCAGCTCCAGAGCCCAGACGCGAGTCATGCCGATCAGGCCGGCCTTGGTGGCAGCGTAGGCGGTGCGCAGGTCCTTGCCCAGCGCGGCGCGCGAGGACATGTTGACGATGCGCCCGAAGCCCGCCTCCTTCATGCCGGGCAGCAGGGCCTGCATGCACTGGAAGGCGCAGCGCAGGTTCAGCGAGACGGCCAGGTCGAACTCGGCCAGGGTCTGGGATGCGGCGTCATTGGGCACGACCACGCCGACGTTGTTGACCAGGCGCGTGATGGGGCCGCCTTCCAGGGCCAGACGCAGCGCGCGGGCCGTGTCCTCGGCATTGCTGAGGTCGGCCTGGATGCCGCCCGGAACGTGATCGACCACGCGGTCGATGATGACGGGCTCGTAGCCGTCGGCACGGCAGCGCTCGGCGGCGGCAGCGCCGATACCGGCACCGCCGCCGGTGATCAGCACGCGGGGACGGACGGGAAGGGAAGCGTTCTGGGAAGACATGGCAATACTTTCGGACGGAATGCGGGAAAGGGCTGGGCTGCCGGACGGGGGCTAGGCCGCCGCAGGCAGGTGGCTGGCGCCGGCCACATAGGCTTTGCGCCAGCGGGTGATGGACACGCGCTCGAACAGGCCGGCGGTGAAGAAGGGGTCGGACTCTATGAAGGACTGGGCTGCTTCGCGCGTGTCCAGTTCCACCACGTACAGGCCGCCGCCGAGGTCGCTGCCGTCGTCGGCCAGCTTGGCACCGCAGGCCAGCAGCAGGTGCTTGTGGGTGTCCAGGAAGCCCAGGTGCGCGGGGCGATGGGCCTGGCGCACGGCCTGGTGACCGGGCTTGTCGAAGGTTTCGATGATGAAGGGCATAAAGGCTCCGGTGTTGGGCTCAGACCGTGGCGACAGGTGTGACCGGCGAGGCGATGGCTCCCGGCAGGTTCAGCGGCGGTGCCGTGAGAAGGAAGCGGTGGCGACCGTGCTCGCGCAGCCAGTGCGCCAGCGGCGTCAGGTGCCATAACTCGCCCAGGTGCACGCCCAGCTTGAATAGGCAATGCTCGTGCAGGGGCAGGGCCGCGCAGCAGGCAGCGCCGGGGCGCGCCGGGAAGGCCTCGACCGCGTAGTTGTCGGTGGCGATGACGGCGATCTGGCTGTCGGTGATCCACTGCAGCAGGCGCGCATCGCGCCCGTCAAGCACGGCGCAGGCGTGTTCCAGCAGCTCGGGGTCGGGGTTTTTGTGCATGTCCAGTACGCGCTGGGCAAAGCCGGTGTGCAGGCACAGCATGTCGCCGGGCTCGATCTGCACACCGTCGGCGACGATGACCTGCATCAGCTGCTCGTAGCCGACCACGGTGCGTGCGTCGCCGAAATGGGCACGCAGGTCCACCATCACCCCGCGGCCCTGCACGCCGTTGCGGGCCATGCCTTCGATGCCCAGGGCCTTGGCGCAGCTGGTGCTGGCGCTGTCGTCCAGGCGCGCGGGAATGCCGGTGCCGCTCAGCTCGGCCGGGCCCACGATGTCGATACCTGCGGCAAAGCCGTTGTAGTACAGCGGCTCAGGCAGGCCGTCGCCGTTGGCATCGAACAGGGCGCCCACGTGGGCCAGGCCGTCCCACTGCGTGGAGTACTGCAGCGACAGGATGACCATGTCGTCCGAGAGCACGTCGGTGCGGCCCGGCTCCAGCTCCTGCAGCAGGCAGTTGAAATTGACGCGACCCTTGCGCTGCAGCGGACGCAGCACCGGGGGCTTGCGGTTGGGATTGAGGGCGCTGCCGCCCGGGTAGTCCAGGGGCAGGCTCAGCGCAAAGCGTTGGCCGGTCTGCACTTCGGCCACGCCTTGGCGGACTTTCTCGGGGGTCAGCAGGTTCAGGCGGCCAAGCTGGTCGTCTTCACCGAAATCGCCCCAGGTCGAGCCTTCGGGGCGGTGTCTCCAGCGGCGGGAGGCAGTGGGCATGCCGGTCTCCGTATCACAGGCCGTGGCGGCCGCTGCCGGATGCGGGCAGCCGGTCGTCGCGGCGTTGGTCAGTGCTGGCGTGCAAAGCCGGCAAGGGCTTGTTCGAAGGCCTCGGGCGCCTCCAGGTTGGACAGGTGCGAGGCCTGCAGCTCGACCAGCTGCGAGCCCGCAATGGCGGCCTGCATGGCCTGCGCATCGGCCACCGTGGTCACGGGGTCGTGGGCGCCGGCCAGCAGCAGCGTGGGCGTGGCGATGGCGGCAATCGCAGCGCGCAGGTCTTCGCGGGCCAGTGCTTCGCAGCAGCTGGCATAGCCTTCGGGCGCGATGCCGGCAATCCAGCCCTGGGCGCGTTGCACCACGGCGGGCTGGGCAGCCGCAAAGCCGGGCGTGAACCAGCGGCCGGGCGACGATTCGGCCAGGGCCTGCATGCCGGCTGCGCCGCTGGCGCGCACCTGGGCGGCTCGCTCCAGCCAGGCCGACTCCACGCCGATCCGGGCGGCGCTGTTGGCCACGGTGAGGCTGCGCAGGCGCTGGCCGGTATTGACACCCAGCCACAGGCCGGTCAGGCCGCCCATGGAGATACCGCAGAAATGCGCCTGCTGTACCTGCAGCGCGTCGAGGATGGCTAGCACATCGCGGCCCAACTGGTCAAAGCTGTAGGGGCCGTCGTTGCAGACGCTGGCGCCATGGCCGCGCGTGTCGTAGCGCAGCACACGAAATTCGCTGCGCAGGGCAGCTGCCTGTGCATCCCACATCTCCAGCGTGGTGCCCAGGGAGTTGGACAGCACGAGCACGGGGGCGTCGTCAGGGCCTTGCAGATCAATGCGGAAATCGCCGCTGGCGGTGGAGAGCAGGGAGGTGGTCATACAGACTCGCAGACGATGAGTGAAGTAGAGCGCGCAGCAGCGCATGAAACTGGCGTGGATCAAGCCAGGGACAGCGAGCAAGGGCCGTCCCGCAGCGAGGCTGTCGTCCCCCTCCCGAAGGAGAGGGCGCTGTGCCACGGGGGAGGCCGCGCAGCGGCTCAGGGGGTGTGTTGGATCTCAAACGCTGGCGCCGGAGTCCTTGACGACCTTGCCCCACTTCTTGGTTTCGGCGTCGATGAACTTGGCAAAGCCATCCTGGGTGTCGATCACGACTTCGCCGCCCTGGTCGTTGATCTTCTTGATCACGGCGGGGTCCTTGAGCACCTTGGCAATGGCGGCATGCAGTTTTTGCTGGATGTCGGTCGGTGTCTTGGCCGGCGCGAAGAGACCGAACCAGGAGGTTGCCTCGTAGCCGGGCACGCCGGCTTCAGCCACCGTGGGCACATCGGGCAGCTCGGGCGAGCGCTTGGCCGTGGTCACGGCGATGGGGCGCAGCTTGCCCGAGCGCACATGTTGGATGGCCGAGGGCATGTTGTCGAACATGATGGCGATCTGGTTGCCCAGCAGATCGGTGATGGCCGGCGCGCTGCCCTTGTAGGGCACATGCACCATGTCCAGACGGGTCATGGACTTGAACAGCTCGCCCGACAGATGGATGGAGCTGCCCGAGCCCGAGGAGCCGAAGTTCAGCTTGCCGGGATTGGCCTTGGCATAGGCCATCATTTCCTTGACCGTCTTGAAGGGCTGGCTGGGGTGGGCGACCAGCAGATTGGGCACATTGGCAACCCGGGTCAGAGGGGCGAAGTCCTTGACCGGGTCGAAGGGCATCTTCTTGTACAGGGCTTCGTTGATGGCGTGCGTGCCCACCGTGCCCATGAACAGGGTGTAGCCGTCGCCGGCTGCGCGTGCAGCGGCCTGACCGCCGATATTGCCGCCTGCGCCGGGACGGTTGTCGATGATGATGCTCTGGCCCAGTTCGGTGCTCAGGGCCTGACCCACCACGCGCGCCAGGATGTCGGTCGTGCCGCCGGCCGAGAAGGGCACGATCATGGTGATGGGCTTGCTGGGATAGGGCGACTGGGCCATGGCGGGAGCAGTGCCCAGAGCGAACAGGGCGGTTGCTGCCAGGGTCTGCAGGCTGCGGCGGCGAGACAGGGAAAGGGAATTGGACATCTAGGTCTCCGGAAAAAAGCAAGACACCGCCGGCCAGTGGCCGGGGCGCGGGCTGCCGCGGTGGCGCAGCTCCGAAAAGAGCTGCACTCCGGCGGTCGTTGTTTTGGTGTGAGAGGCAGGGGTGCGGCAGCAGGCCGGGCTTGGCCGGTCCCTGCCGCAGTCGGGATCAGACGCGTTCGAGCACCACGGCAATGCCCTGACCCACGCCGATGCACATGGTGCACAGCGCGTAGCGGCCGCCCAGGGTATGGAGCTGGTTCACGGCCGTGGTGGCCAGGCGGGCACCCGATGCGCCCAAGGGGTGGCCCAGGGCGATGGCGCCGCCCCACTGGTTGACGCGGCGGTCGTCATCGGCAATGCCCAGATCGCGCAGCACGGCCAGGCCTTGTGCGGCAAAGGCTTCGTTGAGCTCGATGACATCCATCTGGTCAAGAGTCAGGCCGGTCTGGGCCAGCACCTTGCGCACTGCGGGAGCGGGGCCGAAGCCCATGATGCGCGGCGCGACGCCGGCCACGGCCATGCCGACCACGCGGGCGCGCGGCACCAGGCCATACTGGCTGGCCGCTTCCTCGTTGGCCAGCAGCAGGGCGCAGGCACCGTCGTTGACGCCGCTGGCGTTGCCGGCCGTGACCGTGCCATCGGGGCGTACCACGCCCTTGAGCTTGGCCAGTGCCTCGATGGTGGTGGCGCGGGGGTGTTCGTCCTGGCTCACGACGATGGGGTCACCCTTCTTCTGGGCGATGGAGACGGGCACGATCTCGCGTGCCAGATGGCCGGCGGCAATCGCGGCCGCCGCCTTTTCCTGGCTGGCCAGGGCCATGCGGTCCTGGGCTTCGCGCTCGATCCTGAAGTCGTCGGCCACGTTTTCGGCGGTCTCGGGCATGGAGTCCACGCCGAACTGGGCTTTCATCAGCTTGTTGACGAAGCGCCAGCCGATGGTGGTGTCGTAGACGGCATTGTTGCGGCTGAAGGCGGACTCGGCCTTGGGCATGACGAAGGGCGCGCGGCTCATGCTTTCCACGCCGCCGGCAATCATCAGGCGGGCTTCGCCGGACTTGATGGCACGCGCGGCCGTGCCGACAGCGTCCAGGCCCGAGCCACAGAGGCGGTTGATGGTGGCGCCGGGTACATCGATGGGCAGGCCGGCCAGCAGCGCCGACATGCGGGCGACGTTGCGGTTGTCCTCGCCAGCCTGGTTGGCGCAGCCATAGAGCACATCGGCCACGGCGGTCCAGTCCACATTGGGGTTGCGCTGCATCAGCGCCTTGATGGGCAGGGCGCCCAGATCATCGGTGCGCACGCTGGACAGCGCGCCGCCGTAGCGACCGAAGGGGGTGCGGATGGCGTCGCAGATAAAGGCTTGGTTCTGGTTGCTCATGGCATGTCTCCGTTATGAAAATTGAGCTTCTGGTGCGGACTGGATTGGCCTGAAGTTCAGGCCGCGATGGGCAGGCCGACGATGCGTTCGAGTTCGACGTGCTCCAGGCCTTCGACCTTGTCGATCAGGCGCAGCCCCTCGGGTGTACATGCCAGGGTGCACAGATCGGTATAGATGCGCTTGACGCAGCCCAGGCCGGTCAGCGGGTAGCTGCACTGGGCCACGACCTTGCTCTCGCCCTTTTTGGTGAGCAGATCCATCATCACCCAGGTCTGCTTGGCGCCAATGGCCAGATCCATGGCTCCGCCCACGGCAGGAATGGCGCCGGGCTCGCCGGTGCTCCAGTTGGCCAGGTCGCCCGTGGCCGAAACCTGGAAGGCTCCGAGCACGCAGATGTCCAGATGGCCGCCGCGCATCATGGCGAAGCTGTCGGCGTGGTGGAAATAGCTGCCGCCGGGCAGCAGGGTCACGGGCTGCTTGCCTGCATTGGTCAGGTCGTAGTCTTCGGAGCCGGGCGCCGGTGCCGGGCCCATGCCCAGAATGCCGTTCTCGCTTTGCAGAACAATTTCGCGTCCTGCGGGGATGTGGTTGGCCACCAGAGTGGGCTGGCCTATGCCCAGATTCACATAGGCACCGTCATGAATGTCCTGGGCCACCCGCAGTGCCAGTTCGTCCTTGCTTCGTTTTTGATAGCTCACGCTTGTATCTCCTTGCTGGACCTTGGCTGGCTCAGGCCGCCTTCTTGAAGCCGCCGGCCTGGGTGGCCACGCGCTCGATCTTCACCACCTGGCTCACATAGATGCCCGGGGTGACCACGGATTCGGGGTCAAGCTGGCCGAGCTCCACGATGTCATGCACGGTGGCCACGGTGAACTTGGCGGCCGAAGCCATCACGGGGCCGAAGTTGCGCGCCGACATGCGGTAGGTCAGATTGCCCCAGCGGTCGCCTTTTTCGGCCTTGATCAGGGCCACATCGCCATGGATCGGGTACTCCAGCACATAGTGCTTGCCGTTGATCTCGCGCGTTTCCTTGCCTTTGGCAAGTTCGGTGCCATAGGCCGTGGGGCAGAAGAAGGCACCTATGCCTGCGGCGGCGGCGCGCATGCGCTCTGCCAGATTGCCCTGGGCCACCAGCTCGAGCTCGATCTTGCCGCTGCGGTACAGCTCGTCGAAGACCCAGCTGTCCACCTGGCGCGGGAAGCTGCAGATGATCTTGCGTACCTGGCCGGTCTTGAGCAGGGCGGCCAGGCCGGTGTCGCCATTGCCGGCATTGTTGTTGACCACGGTGAGCTCGCGTGCACCCTGGGCGATCAGGCCGTCGATCAGCTCGCCGGGGATGCCCGAGGTGCCGAAGCCGCCGATGAGCACGGTGGAGCCGTCTTGAATGCCGGACAGGGCCTGAGCGACCGAGTCGGCGATCTTGTTGATCATGGGTGTCTCCAATTTTCTCTACAAAGACTTGCGCTATTGGCGCTAAAATGTTCGCATATAGAACATTTGTTCGCTAAAAGAATTGTAGGAAAGGATGAAGAAAATGGAGACTGTAAAAACCACATCAGGGAAAACCCCTGGAGAGGCCGATGCGAGCCCGCTCAAGCCCGGCGACAGCTATGTGCAGTCCTTTGCCCGGGGGCTGGAAGTCATACGTTCTTTCAGTGCCAGGGCGCCGGAGCAGACGCTCAGCGAAGTGGCTGCCGCCACGGGTCTGACACGTGCCGGTGCCAGGCGCATCCTGCTGACGCTGCAGACGCTGGGCTATGTGCGCAGCGACGGCAAGTACTACGCACTCACTCCGCGCATCCTGGATTTGGGCTTTGCCTATCTGAGCTCCACGCCGTTGTGGAATCTGGCCGAACCGGCCATGGAGGCGCTGGTGGACGAGGTCAAGGAGTCATGCTCGGCCGCCGTTCTCGAAGGTCTGGACGTGGTCTATGTGCTGCGCGTGCACACGCACAAGATCATGAGTACCAATCTGGGCGTGGGTTCGCGACTGCCTGCTTTCTGGACATCCATGGGTCGGGTGCTGCTGGCGGCGCTGCCCCCGGAGGAACTGCGGGCGCTGATGGCCCGGCGCGAGCAGCGCGCCTTCACGCGCCACACGCTGACCGGCGACGACGAGTTGTATGCCGAGATTGCCCGCGTGCGCGAGCAGGGCTGGGCCCTGCTCAACCAGGAGCTGGAAGAGGGCCTGATCTCGGTTGCCGCTCCCATACGCAATGCGCGCGGCCAGACGGTGGCGGCGCTCAACATCAGTGGCCAGGCCAACCGCACCAGCGAGCAGATGATGCGCGAGCGGCTGCTGCCGCAACTGCTGGCCGCTACGCGCCACATCAGCCAGTTGCTGAGCGCTTCGGGCCGCATGCATCTGTGATGAGGGGGCGTCGGCCCTGGCGCGACGCTTCATAATGACCGAAACGCCTTCCCTGTCGCCCCTGTCCAAGTCCGCTCCATGGCCCGTCTTCCCCGTCTCACGCTGGCAAACATGCCGCACCACATCATCCAGCGTGGCAACAACAGCGGCGAGATCTTTGTGGACGCGCAGGATCGTCTGGTCATGCTGGATCTGATGCGCGAGATGGCGCGGCGCTTCGAGGTCGATGTGCATGCCTATGTGCTCATGCCCAATCACTTCCATCTGCTGCTGACGCCCAGGACGGAGCAGGGCGTGCCCCAGTTCATGCAGGCCGTGGGGCGCAGCTATGTGCGTTACTTCAACAATCGGCACGGGCGCACCGGCACTCTTTGGGAAGGGCGCTACCGCTGCACCGTGCTGCAGGCCGAGCAATGGCTGATGGCCACCATGGTCTCCATGGATCTCAACCCCGTGCGCGACGGGCTGGTGCAGCGCGCGGTGGACTGGCCCTGGTCCAGCTATGCGCACAACGCAGGCCTGCAAAGCGATGCGCTCATCAGCCCGCACGCGCTTTTCTGGGCTCTGGGCAACACGCCCTTTGCCAGAGATGCTGCTTATGTCAGGGCCGTGGAGGCCGGTCTGGATGCCGATACCCAGGCACAGATCAGCCATGCCGCACTGCGTGGCTGGGCCCTGGGCGAGCCTGATTTCATTGAAAATTTGCAACAAAAAACCGAGAGGCGCGTGAAGCGGCAGAAGGCCGGCAGGCCTTCTGCACGCACAGCTTCGGTGCACGAGGAGTAGGGAGTTTTTCCAACTCCTTGTTTTTATTGGATTGCTTCTCTCTGTTTTTATATGTCCCCAATTAAATGCAAATAAAAAAAGTTGGTAATTAATTGGAATCTGACCCCAATTAATACTTATTGCATAACTTCATGTCATGTCGTAATCTTGCGTTCCCCGCGATTGATATAAGAGGATTCCCCATGACGACTGCTGCCGAGATCAAGTATCTCCAGGACCACGGTCTGTACTCCAAGAGCAACGAACACGATGCCTGCGGTCTGGGCTTTGTGGCCCATATCAAGGGTCAGAAGCGCCATGACATCGTGCTGGGGGCATTGAAGATCCTCGAGAACATCGACCATCGCGGTGCCGTGGGTGCTGACCCTCTGATGGGTGACGGCGCCGGTATCCTGATCCAGATTCCCGATCAGCTCTACCGCGAAGAAATGGCCAAGCAGGGCGTGGCTCTGCCTCCTGCTGGCGAATATGGCGTGGGAATGATCTTCCTGCCCAAGGAACATGCTTCGCGCCTGGCTTGCGAGCAGGAGATGGAGCGCGCCATCAAGGCCGAAGGCCAGGTGCTGCTGGGCTGGCGCGATGTGCCGGTGAACCGCGACATGCCCATGTCGCCCACCGTGCAGGAAAAGGAACCCATCCTGCGCCAGGTTTTCATCGGCCGTGGTGCCGATGTCATCGTGCAGGACGCGCTGGAACGCAAGCTGTACGTGATCCGCAAGACGGCCTCGGCCGCCATCCAGAACCTGGGCCTCAAGCACAGCAAGGAATACTACGTTCCCAGCATGAGCAGCCGCACCGTGGTCTACAAGGGCCTGCTGCTGGCCGATCAGGTGGGCGTTTACTACCGCGATCTGGCCGACGAGCGCTGTGTCTCGGCCATCGGTCTGGTGCACCAGCGTTTCTCCACCAACACCTTCCCCGAGTGGCCTCTGGCCCACCCCTACCGCTATGTGGCCCACAACGGTGAAATCAACACCGTGCGCGGCAACTACAACTGGATGCTGGCACGCGAAGGCGTGATGGCCTCTCCCGTGCTGGGCGAAGACCTGCAGAAGCTCTATCCCATCAGCTTTGCCGGCCAGTCCGACACCGCCACCTTCGACAACTGCCTGGAACTGCTGACCATGGCCGGCTACCCCATCAGCCAGGCCGTGATGATGATGATTCCCGAGCCCTGGGAGCAGCACGAAGCCATGGACGAGCGCCGCCGCGCCTTCTATGAATACCACGCTGCGATGATCGAGCCCTGGGACGGCCCCGCCTCCATCGTGTTCACTGATGGCCGCCAGATCGGCGCCACGCTGGACCGCAACGGTCTGCGCCCCTCGCGCTACTGCATCACCGACGACGATATGGTGATCCTGGCTTCCGAAGCCGGCGTGCTGCCCGTGCCCGATAGCAAGATCGTGCGCAAGTGGCGCCTGCAGCCCGGCAAGATGCTGCTGATCGACCTGGAGCAGGGTCGCATGATCGAAGACGAAGAGCTCAAGGCCAACGTCGTCAACACCAAGCCTTACAAGCAGTGGATCGAGAACCTGCGCATCAAGCTCGACGAGGTGGAAATCCCCGCCGACTTCAAGGCACCCGCAGCCAAGACCGAGCTGTCCCTGCTGGACCGCCAGCAAGCCTTCGGCTTCACGCAGGAAGACATCAAGTTCCTGCTGACCCCCATGGCCGAAAAGGGCGAGGAAGGCATTGGCTCCATGGGCAACGACAGCCCGCTGGCCGTGCTGTCCGACAAGAACAAGCCGCTGTACAACTACTTCCGCCAGATGTTCGCCCAGGTGACGAACCCCCCCATCGACCCGATCCGCGAAGCGATCGTGATGTCGCTGGTGTCGTTCGTGGGCCCCAAGCCCAACCTGCTGGACATCAACCAGGTCAACCCGCCCATGCGCCTGGAGCTGCAGCAGCCCGTGCTCGACTTCGAAGGCATGGCCAGACTGCGTGATATCGAAAAGCGCACCAACGGCAAGTTCAAGAGCTCGACGATCGACATCACCTACCCGCTGTCCTGGGGCAAGCAGGGTGTGGAAGCCAAGCTGGCCTCGCTGTGCGCCCACGCCGTGGACGAGATCAAGGGCGGTGCGAACATCCTGATCATCAGCGACCGCAACATGAGCGCCACGCAAGTGGCCATCCCTGCGCTGCTGGCGCTGTCCGCCATCCACCAGCATCTGGTGCGTGAAGGTCTGCGCACCACCGCCGGTCTGGTGGTGGAAACCGGCACGGCCCGCGAAGTGCATCACTTCGCCGTGCTGGCCGGCTACGGTGCGGAAGCCGTGCATCCCTATCTGGCGATGGAGACCCTGGTCGACATCTTCAGCCGCGAAGCTGCGCCCATCACTGCCGACAAGGCCATCTATCACTATGTGAAGGCCATCGGCAAGGGTCTGTCCAAGATCATGTCCAAGATGGGCGTGTCCACCTATATGTCCTACTGCGGCGCCCAGCTGTTCGAAGCCGTGGGCCTGAACAGCGAGACCGTGGACAAGTACTTCACGGGCACGGCCAGCCGCGTGGAAGGTATCGGTGTCTTCGAGATTGCCGAGGAAACCATCCGCAACCACGAAGCCGCCTTCAGCGACGACCCTGTGCTGGAAACCATGCTGGATGCCGGCGGCGAGTACGCCTGGCGTGCCCGTGGCGAAGAGCATATGTGGACGCCTGACGTGATCGCCAAGCTGCAGCACTCCACACGTGCCAACAACTTCAGCACCTACAAGGAATACGCCCAGCTGATCAACGACCAGACCAAGCGCCACATGACGCTGCGTGGCCTGTTCGAGTTCAAGTTCGACCCCGCCAAGGCGATTCCCGTGGACCAGGTCGAGTCGGCCAAGGAAATCGTGAAGCGCTTTGCCACGGGTGCCATGTCGCTGGGCTCCATTTCCACCGAAGCCCATGCCACGCTGGCCGTTGCCATGAACCGCATCGGCGGCAAGAGCAACACCGGCGAAGGCGGCGAAGATCCCAAGCGCTATCGCAACGAGCTCAAGGGCATCCCCATCAGCAAGGGCGAAACCCTGGCTTCCATCATCGGCAAGGACAAGGTCGAGTCCGATATCGAACTGCAGGCCGGCGACTCGCTGCGCTCCAAGATCAAGCAGGTCGCGTCCGGTCGTTTCGGCGTGACTGCCGAATATCTGGCCTCTTCGGACCAGATCCAGATCAAGATGGCTCAGGGCGCCAAGCCTGGTGAAGGCGGTCAGCTGCCCGGCGGCAAGGTCTCCGACTACATCGGTGCACTGCGTCACTCGGTGCCCGGTGTGGGCCTGATCTCGCCTCCACCCCACCATGACATCTACTCGATCGAAGACCTGGCACAGCTGATCCACGATCTGAAGAACGTGGCTCCGCACGCCAGCATCAGCACCAAGCTGGTGTCCGAAGTCGGTGTGGGCACGATCGCTGCAGGCGTGACCAAGTGCAAGAGCGATCACCTGGTGATCGCAGGGCACGACGGTGGCACCGGTGCCTCGCCCTGGTCCTCCATCAAGCATGCTGGCGGTCCCTGGGAAATCGGCCTGGCCGAGACCCAGCAGACCCTGGTGCTGAACCGTCTGCGTGGCCGTGTGCGTGTGCAGGCCGACGGCCAGATGAAGACCGGCCGCGACGTGATCATCGGCGCTCTGCTGGGTGCTGACGAGTTCGGCTTCGCCACGGCTCCGCTGGTGGTGGAAGGCTGCATCATGATGCGCAAGTGCCACCTCAACACCTGCCCCGTGGGCGTGGCCACGCAAGACCCCGTGCTGCGTGCCAAGTTCACCGGCAAGCCCGAGCATGTGGTGAACTATTTCTTCTTCATCGCCGAAGAAGTGCGCCAGATCATGGCCCAGCTGGGTATCGCCAAGTTCGACGACCTGATCGGCCGCTCCGATCTGCTCGACACCCGCAAGGGCATCGAGCACTGGAAGGCTCAGGGCCTGGACTTCAGCCGTCTGTTCGCCCAGCCCGAAGTGCCTGCCGACGTGGCCCGCTACCACGTGGACAGCCAGGATCACCTGCTGGACAAGGCGCTGGACGTCAAGCTCATCGAGCGCTGCAAGCCCGCCATCGAAAACGGCGAGAAGGTGCGCATCATGGAAGTGGCGCGCAACGTCAACCGCTCCGTCGGTGCCATGCTCTCGGGTGTGGTGACCAAGCATCACGCCGAAGGCCTGCCAGACGACACCATCCGCATCCACTTTGAAGGTACGGGCGGCCAGTCCTTCGGTGCCTTCCTGTGCAACGGCATCACGCTGAACCTCAGCGGCGAAGCCAATGACTACACCGGCAAGGGTCTGTCCGGCGGCCGAGTGGTGGTGCATCCCAGCCATGAGTTCCGTGGCTCCACCACCACCAACACCATCGTGGGCAACACCGTGATGTTCGGCGCCACCAGCGGTGAAGCCTTCTTCAGCGGCGTGGCCGGCGAGCGCTTTGCCGTGCGTCTGTCCGGCGCCACGGCGGTGGTCGAAGGCGTGGGTGACCACGGCTGCGAATACATGACCGGCGGTACCGTGGTCGTGCTGGGCAAGACCGGTCGCAACTTCGCGGCCGGCATGAGCGGCGGCGTGGCCTATGTCTACGACGAGGACGGCAAGTTTGCCGAGCGTTGCAACACCGCTTCGGTGAAGCTGGAGAAGGTGCTGCCGCACGACGAGTTTGTCTCGCGTGTCGATCCCGGCATCTGGCACCGCGGCCAGAGCGACGATCAGCAGCTGCGCAATATGGTGGAGGCTCACAGCCGCTGGACGGGTTCCAAGCGTGCCCGTGATCTGCTGGACAACTGGGCCGCAGCGCGTGCCAAGTTTGTCAAGGTGTTCCCGACCGAGTACCAGCGTGCACTCGGCGAGATCTTTGAACGCAAACAGAAGGAAAAGCAAGCTGCGAAAGCGCCAGCAGCTCCTCAAAAAGAAGCAGTAGCCGCCAAGTAAACACGGCTCGAAGCGGTGGCGGCCAGGCGGCCACCGCACTGCAAGCGAACACAGATTTCAAGGATTAAAGATCATGGGAAAGACCACCGGCTTCATGGAATACGAGCGCATCGAAGAGGGCTATGCCCCCGTTGCGGAACGTCTCAAGCACTACAAGGAATTCGTCATCGGCCTGACGACCGATCAGGCCAAGGTGCAGGCTGCACGCTGCATGGACTGCGGCACGCCGTTCTGCAACAACGGCTGCCCGGTCAACAACATCATTCCGGACTTCAACGACCTCGTGTACCAGGGTGACTGGAAGAACGCCATCACCACGCTGCACAGCACCAACAACTTCCCCGAGTTCACGGGCCGCATCTGCCCCGCGCCCTGCGAAGCTGCCTGTGTGGCCAATATCAACGGCGACGCCATCGGCATCAAGTCCATCGAGCACTCCATCATCGACCGTGCCTGGAGCGAAGGCTGGGTCAAGCCCCTGCCTGCCAAGCACAAGACCGGCAAGAAGGTGGCTGTGGTCGGTGCCGGCCCTGCAGGCATGGCAGCGGCCCAGCAACTGGTGCGCGCCGGCCACGACGTGACCCTGTTCGAGAAGAACGACCGCGTAGGCGGCCTGCTGCGCTACGGCATCCCCGACTTCAAGCTGGACAAGGGCCTGATCGACCGCCGTGTCGAGCAGATGGTGGCCGAAGGCCTGAAGATCCGCACCGGCGTGCTGATTGCCGGCAAGGACGGTCTGGGCAAGGACTCCAAGGTCACCAACTGGGCCAAGGAAACCATCAGCCCCGAGCAGCTCAATGCCGAGTTCGATGCCGTGCTGCTGACCGGCGGCTCCGAGCAGTCGCGTGATCTGCCCGTGCCCGGCCGCGATCTGGAAGGCGTGCACTTCGCGATGGAGTTCCTGCCCCAGCAGAACAAGGTCAACGCGGGCGACAAGCTCAAGGGCCAGATCCGTGCCGACGGCAAGCATGTCATCGTCATCGGCGGCGGCGACACCGGCTCCGACTGCGTGGGCACCTCCAACCGCCACGGCGCCAAGAGCGTGACCCAGTTCGAGGTCATGCCCATGCCGCCCGAGCAGGAGAACAAGCCCCTGGTCTGGCCTTACTGGCCGATCAAGCTGCGTACCTCGTCCAGTCACGACGAAGGCGTGGTGCGTGAGTTTGCGATCTCGACCAAGGAATTCGGCGGCGAAAAGGGCAAGGTCAAGAGCCTGACCACCGTCCAGGTCGAGTTCAAGGACGGCAAGCTGAGCGAAGTGCCCGGCACGGAAAAGGTCTGGCCCGCCGATCTGGTGCTGCTGGCCATGGGCTTTGTGAACCCGGTTGCCACCGTGCTCGAAGCCTTTGGCGTCGACAAGGATGCACGCGGCAACGCCAAGGCCAGCACCGACTTCATCGGCGGCTATGCCACCAGCGTGCCCAAGGTGTTCGCCGCCGGCGACATCCGCCGCGGCCAGTCGCTGGTCGTGTGGGCGATTCGCGAAGGCCGCCAGGCCGCGCGTTCCGTGGACGAGTTCCTGATGGGCGCCAGCGAACTGCCTCGCTGATCATTCACAGCGGGTCATCACACAAAACACACAAAAGGCATTCCCCGGAATGCCTTTTGTTTTTGATAGCTGCAAGCGCTTGCCTTTAATAGAATTCAGATAGATTTCAATAGGTTTTTGATTGCTGTAAAGCGCAAGGTGCTATCAAAAAGTCAGCGCAGCCACAGAAGCCGGGGACGGGCGTCGGCATCGCTCCACAGCACGGCGTTCTGCTGCCAGTGCCGGCCCCATTGCAGGGCCGTGTCGGCATCCATGCCCCAGATCAGCACGCTGTCTTCCGCAGGCCAATGGCCGAGCGGGTCCTGGCCGCAGCCGTCCAGATACTGCCAGCCCTCGCTGTCCAGAGCCTGGCGCAGGGCGCGCATGCGGCGGGCGTTCTCTGCCGGCTCCAGGAGCTGTCCCCAGGGATTGCAGGCCGTGAGATAGCAGGCGGCCTGGATGAGCTGCCGTCCCAGTTGTTGCCCGAGCCAGTCGTTGTGTTCACCTGCGCGTAGCGTCTGTGCGACAGCGCCCTGGGCTGCATTGACCCGGTAGAGCGCGCTGCGATAGGCCTGCTGCAGGGCGTCGGGGAGCTGGCTGGTGTCGGGTGACGGTGGTGGCATGGTGTGGAGTTTGGCAAGCTTGCACATGATGAGGACTTGCGCAGACAGGAATGCAACAACGGCCCGCCCTCTGAGGAAACCGTCATGCCTGAACCTGTTTTGCGTAAGTCGTGATGGTTTTGCGACCGGCGAGTGACGTTCTGTCCCGTCTGCGCGACAATAGCGGATTCGGCGCTGGCGGCAGCCCGGCTTCGGAGCGGCTGCGGTGGCCCCGGACGGGAGACAAAGCCTGCTGTCTCCGCTTTTTCCACTTCAAATTTTGACGCCATGAAAAAACGTACCCTGCTGGCCTCGGTGGCCCTGACTGCAATTTTGGCTGCCTGTGGCAAGAACGAGCCCGCAAGCAACACCGCTGCAGTTCCTGCGCCCGCTCCTGCTGCGGTTGCCGCCAAGCTGGTGGTGGGCCTGGACGACAACTTCCCGCCCATGGGTTTCCGTGACGAAAAGAACGAGCTGGTCGGTTTCGATATCGACATGGCCCGTGAAGTGGCCAAGCGCGCCAATATCGAAGTGCAGTTCAAGCCCATCGACTGGAATGCCAAGGAAGCCGAGCTGCTGGGCAAGCGCGTGGACGCTCTGTGGAACGGCCTGACCATTCTGGAAGAGCGCAAGGAAAAGATCCTGTTCTCCGATCCCTACATGGTGAACAAGCAGATCATCATCGTGAAGGCCGGCTCGCCCATCAAGGGCAAGGCTGACATGGTTGGCAAGGTCGTGGGTGCCCAGGAAGGCTCCAGCGCCGTGACCGCCCTGACCAAGGACAAGGAACTGTCGGACAAGTTCAAGGAAACCAAGCTCTTCGGCGACAACATCGCTGCCATGATGGACCTGGAGGCCGGCCGTCTGGACGTGGTGGTGGTGGATGAGGTGGTGGGTCGCTACTACGTCAACAAGAAGCCCGACAACTACGTGGTGCTGGCCGAGGACTTCGGTACCGAAGACTACGGTGTGGGCTTCCGCAAGGACGACGAAGCCACTCGCAACAAGGTCAACGACGTGCTGACCGAAATGAAGAAGGACGGCAAGGCTGCTGAAATCGCCCAGAAGTGGTTCGGCGCCGACGTCATCAAGCACTAATCCCTTTTTGACGGACTGCACCGGCAATGCCTGGCATTGCCGGTTTTTTTTGCGACGACAATGCGTGCAAACACTTCCTCCTGCGCACGCCCGTGCCTGTGGCGGGCTTTCGATAGCTGCAGCGCCACACTGAAGGCCATTTGATGGACTATGTAATTTCGCTCCTGGGGCCCATGTCGGCTGGTGCCCTTGTCACACTCAAGCTGTTCTTCATCACGCTGGCGCTGTCCATTCCCATGGGCCTGGCGCTGGCGCTGATGCGCATCTCCAGCATCAAGCCGCTGAGCAGCGCCGTGGGCGCCTATATCTGGCTGATGCGCGGCACGCCGCTGATGCTGCAGCTGCTGTTCGTGTACTTCGCGCTGCCCTTTGTGCCCTACATCGGTGTGCGCCTGCCCGACTTTCCTGCCGCCGTGGTGGCGTTTGCGCTGAACTACGCGGCCTACTTCGCGGAGATCTTCCGCGCCGGCATCAAGTCCGTGGACCGCGGCCAGTACGAAGGTGCCAAGGTGCTGGGCATGACTTATGCACAGACCATGCGCCGCATCGTGCTGCCCCAGATGTGGGCCCGCATTCTGCCGCCCGTCAGCAACGAGACCATTACCCTGGTCAAGGACACTTCGCTGATCTATGTGCTGGCACTCAACGATCTGCTGCGCGTGGCGCGCGGCGTGGTGCAGCGCGACTTCAGCTTCACGCCCTTCATCGTGGCTGCGGCCTTCTATCTCATCATGACCCTGGTGCTGACCTGGGGCTTCCAATATCTTGAGAAAAAATATGCCAAGTACGACGCCTGACGTGATGATTTCCGCCCAGGGCATCCACAAGGCCTTTGGCAACAACGAAGTGCTGCGCGGCGTCTCCCTGGACTTGCTGCGCGGCGAGGTGGTGGCCGTGATCGGCCCGTCCGGCTCGGGCAAGAGCACTTTCCTGCGCTGCCTCAATCACCTGGAGACGATTGACCGAGGCACCATCAGCATCGAAGGTGCGGTGCTGGCGCGCTCCGAGGGCGAGGCCAGGGCGCAGTATGTGAGCGAGGCCGAGATCCGCAAGATCGGCCGCAAGATGGGCATGGTGTTCCAGTCCTTCAATCTGTTTCCCCACCTCACGGTGCTGGAAAACATCATTGAGGCGCCCGTCATCGTCAAGGGCATGAAGCGCGAAGACATCATCCCCAAGGCCGAGGCTCTGCTGGCCAAGGTGGGTCTGGCGGCCAAGCGCGATGCCTATCCCAACCACCTCTCCGGCGGTCAGAAGCAGCGCGTGGCAATTGCGCGTGCGCTGGCCATGGAGCCGGACATTCTGCTGTTCGACGAGCCCACTTCGGCGCTGGACCCCGAGTTGACCGGCGAGGTGCTGCGCACCATGCGCGAGCTGGCCGAGGAGCACATGACCATGCTGGTCGTGACCCACGAGATGGGTTTTGCACGCGAGGTGGCCAACCGCGTCATCTTCATGGACGGCGGCTACATCGTCGAGCAAGGCCCGTCCGAGGCGTTTTTTGCGGCGCCCCAGCATGAGCGCACCAAGGCGTTTCTGCAGAATATGTTGTAAATAAGTCGCAGCTGTCGATGCGGTTTCATATCGCAAAAAAGGCAGTTTGCGCATACACAGCAAGCGCTGACAGCTCCTGAAACAGGAGTGAAGACTCCATGATCCAGGCCAAGGCTTGAAGAAACATTCACGAATGTATGTTTACTTGGGGCTAACCCGAGCTTTTTGCCGTGCTTGTCGGCACAATACCAGTTTGCTTTCTCTTGAGCGGCTATTCACGCATGTCACCCAACGCACCCTTTGTGGAACTGCGCAATGTCACCTTTGGCTATGGTGACCGCGTCATCCTGCGCGATCTGTCCCTGCAAGTGCCGCGCGGCAAGGTCACGGCGCTGATGGGCGCATCGGGTGGCGGCAAGACCACGGTGCTGCGTCTGATCGGCGGGCAGAACCACGCCCAGCAGGGCCAGGTGCTGTTTGACGGCCAGGATGTGACCGCCATGAATGCGCAGCAGCTCTATGCCGCGCGTCGCCGCATGGGCATGCTGTTTCAGTTCGGTGCGCTGTTCACCGACATGAGCGTGTTCGACAACGTGGCCTTTCCGCTGCGCGAGCACACCGATCTGCCCGAAGAGCTGATTCGCGACATCGTGCTCATGAAGCTGCATGCCGTCGGCCTGCGCGGGGCGCGCGATCTGATGCCCTCCCAGGTCTCGGGCGGCATGGCCCGCCGCGTGGCACTGGCCCGTGCGATTGCACTGGACCCCGAGCTCATCATGTACGACGAGCCTTTTGCGGGCCTGGACCCTATTTCGCTGGGCACTTCGGCGCAGCTGATCCGCCAGCTCAACGATGCCATGGGCCTGACTTCAATTCTGGTCTCCCACGATCTGGAGGAAACCTTCCGCGTGGCCGACCATGTGGTGATTCTGGGGGCCGGCAGCGTTGCCGCCCAGGGCACGCCCGAAGAGGTGCGCGCCAGCAGCGATCCGCTGGTGCAGCAATTCATCCATGCCAGACCCGCGGGGCCTGTGCCGTTCCACTATCCCGGCGTCAGTGCCGACGAGGACTTCGGCAGCAGGAGGCGTGCATGAACTTTCTCGCACGCATTGGCCTGGCAGTGCGCTGCCAGCTGGTCAACATGGGGATCGGTGCGCGCCTGCTGTGGCGTTTGCTGGGCTTGATGGGGCCGGCGCTCAGGCGTCCGCGCCTGATCGGCGACCAGATTCACTTTCTGGGCAATTATTCGCTGGCCATCATCGGCGTCTCCGGACTGTTCGTGGGCTTTGTGCTGGGTCTGCAGGGCTATTACATTCTGCAGCGCTATGGCTCGGCCGAGGCGCTGGGCATGATGGTGGCCCTGAGCCTGCTGCGCGAGCTGGGACCCGTGGTCACGGCTCTGCTGTTTGCGGGCCGTGCCGGCACGGCCCTGACGGCCGAAATCGGCCTGATGAAAGCCGGTGAGCAACTGTCGGCCATGGAGATGATGGCGGTCGACCCCGTCAAACGCATTCTGGCGCCGCGCTTCTGGGCCGGGTTGATCACCATGCCCCTGCTGGCCGCAGTCTTCAGCGCCGTCGGCGTGCTGGGCGGCTGGCTGGTGGGCGTGGTGATGATCGGCGTCGACAGTGGTGCCTTCTGGGGCCAGATGCAGCAGGGCGTGGACTGGTGGAGCGATCTGGGCAACGGCGTGCTCAAGAGCTTTGTCTTCGGCCTGGCCGTGACCTTTGTGGCTCTGCTCCAAGGCTATGCGGCCAAGCCCACGCCTGAAGGGGTTTCCCGGGCCACCACCCGTACCGTGGTCGTAGCTTCGCTAGCGGTTCTGGGCCTGGACTTCCTGCTCACCGCAACCATGTTCAGCATTTGAGGCTGCACAGCAGATAGAGGTAAAAAATCATGCAGCAAAAGAAAAGTGATGTCTGGGTCGGCCTGTTTGTGCTGATCGGTGCTCTGGCCCTGGTGTTCCTGGCCTTGCAGTCGGCCAATCTGTTGAGCCTGAATTTCCAGAAGACCTATGCGATCACGGCGCGTTTTGACAATATCGGCGGGCTCAAGCCCAAGGCCGCGGTCAAGAGCGCCGGCGTGGTTGTGGGCCGTATCGAGTCCATCACCTTCAACGACCAGACCTTTCAGGCCGACGTGGCCATGAGCATGGAAAACCGCTATGCCTTTCCCAAGGACAGCTCGCTGAAAATTCTGACAAGCGGTCTGCTGGGCGATCAGTACATTGGTATTGAAGCGGGTGCCAGCGAAGAAAACCTCAAGGCCGGCGACCGCGTGACGGCCACCCAGTCTGCCGTGGTGCTGGAGAATCTGATCGGTCAGTTCCTCTACAGCAAGGCCGAGCAGGGCGGTGATTCCGGTGCTGGCGCAGCCAACGGAGCCAACGGGGGAGCGAAAGAATGATGACTACAACAAGCCCACAAACGAAACTGGCGTCGAACAAGACTCGGGCGCTCAAGCATGCAGCGCTGACAGCTGGCGTGTGCGCAGCGGCACTGCTGTCCGGTTGCGCGACTACCACAGGCTCCGGCAACCCGGCCGACCCGCTGGAGTCCATGAACCGCAGCATCTATTCCTTCAACGAAGGGGTGGACGAAGCTGTCTTCAAGCCCGTGGCCACGGCCTATCAGAACGTGACGCCGCGCGTGGCGCGCCAGGGCGTGACCAACTTCTTCGACAATCTCGGCGATGCCTGGTCCTTTGTCAACAACGTGCTGCAGGGGCAGGGCCAGGGTGCCTACAACTCCATGGTTCGCTTCAGCGTGAACACGGTGCTGGGCATAGGCGGCCTGTTCGATATTGCCAGCGAGGCAGGCATCGAGCGCCGCAAGCAGGACTTCGGCCAGACGCTGGGCCGCTGGGGTATGCCCACGGGGCCGTATCTGGTGCTGCCCTTCTGGGGCCCTTCCACGGTGCGTGACTCGGCCGGTCTGGCGGTCGACGCCTTCGGCTATCCCGCCAACACCATGGACGATGTGCGCTGGCGCAACAGCCTGTTCGGCCTGCGCATGGTCAACAACCGGGCCAATTTGCTCAAGGCCGGCGATGTGCTGGACTCCGTTGCGCTCGACAAATACAGCCTGGTGCGCGATGTCTATCTGCGCTCACGCATTGGCGGCGCGGCGTCCGGCGGCGATGGTCGTCTCGAAAACTATGATGACGACAACGCCGGCAAGCTGCCTCCCGAAGGCCAGTGAGCCGGTAGAGCTTGGTTACAAACATGATGCACAGGCTGCGCGAGTGCGGTGACACTTGCGGGCCTAGGAGAAAAACGCAATGAAGATTACTCGTCGCATGTGGGGCATGGCAGCAGGTGCCATGCTCGCCCTGAATCTGGGTTTGCCTGCCCAGGCCGCTGAGGAGGCGCCCGATGCCCTGGTCAAGCGCGTCTCTGCCGATGTGCTGGAGACCATCAAGAAGGATGCCTCGCTGCGCAACGGCGACTCCAGCAAGATCAATGCGCTGGTCAACGAGAAGGTCATGCCCTATGTGGACTTTCGCCGCATGACATCGGCTGCCGTCGGTCCGGCCTGGCGCCAGGCCACGCCCGAGCAACGCCAGAAGCTGCAGGACGAGTTCAAGGCCCTGCTGATTCGCACCTATGCGGGAGCCCTGTCCCAGGTCGGCGATCAGACCATTACCGTCAGGCCTGTGCGCATGGCTGCCGGTGACACCGATGTGCTGGTTCGCACCCAGGTCAACGGTCGTGGCGACCCCGTGCAGCTCGATTTCCGTTTGGAAAAGCAGGCTACGGGCTGGAAGCTCTACAACTTCAACGTGCTCGGCGTGTGGCTGGTGGAGACCTACCGCAACCAGTTTGCCCAGGAAATCAATGCCAACGGCATCGACGGCCTGATCAAGACCCTGGCCTCGCGCAGCTCCATGCCGGCCACGGCCACCAAGTAAGCAAAGCGCTTCAGACGTCATGGCCCGCTCAGCTAGCAACCCTCTGCAACTGCCCAAGGAACTGACCTATCGTCAGGGACGCGACTGTCTGCTGCGCCTGCGCCCGCTGGTCATCGGCCATGCGGATGCCCGGGTGGTGGTGGATGCCAGCGCCGTCAAGGTCTTCGACTCGGCGGCCCTGGCCGTGCTGCTGGCCTGCCGGCGCGCTGCGCAGGAGGCGGGCAAGCAGCTCGTTGTCGAAGGTCTGCCCAAGGGGCTGCAGTCCATGGCCGCGCTGTATGGCGTGGATGGCTTGCTGATGCCCGCTCCTGTGCCCGATGCGGCCGCCACCGCTCAGCAGGGCTAGGCTGACGAATCACTGTGTCCGGCTAAGCCCCGCCAAGGCAGAGGCTGTGGGCAAGCCCTAGAATCATGGGCTCCATGTCCGCAGTCTCATTCCAATCCGTCTCCAAGACCTACCGCACCCCCAAGGGGGATTTCCAGGCCCTCAAATCGGTGAGCCTGGATATCGAGGAAGGTGAATTCTTCGGTCTGCTCGGCCCCAACGGTGCCGGCAAGACCACGATGATCAGCATCCTCGCCGGACTGGCGCAAGCCACGGGCGGGCGCGTGCTGGTGCAGGGCAGCGATGTGCAGGCCGATTACGCCGATGCACGCCGCAAGCTGGGCATCGTGCCGCAGGAGCTGGTGTTCGACCCCTTCTTCAATGTGCGCGAGGCCTTGAAGTTCCAGTCTGGATACTTCGGCGTCAAGAACAACGACGACTGGATCGACGAGCTGCTCGACAGCCTGGGCCTGACGGACAAGGCCCACAACAATATGCGTCAGCTCTCGGGCGGCATGAAGCGCCGAGTGCTGGTGGCCCAGGCCCTGGTGCACAAGCCGCCCATCATCGTGCTGGACGAACCCACGGCCGGCGTGGACGTGGAGTTGCGCCAGACGCTGTGGCATTTCATTGCCAAGCTCAACAAGCAGGGCCATACGGTGCTGCTGACCACTCACTATCTGGAAGAGGCCGAGGCACTGTGCAGCCGCGTGGCCATGCTCAAGCGCGGTGAGATCATCAAGCTCTCGCCCATGAGCGAGCTGCTCAAGTCGGCTTCCAGCAATGTGTTGCAGTTCAAGACCGACAGCGCCTTGCCCCAGGCCGTGGCCGACAGGGCGCGGGTCACCGGTCGAATCGTGCAGATTCCCGCAGCCCATGCCGGCGATGTGGAGCAACTGCTGGCCGCTTTGCGCGAGGCGGGCGTGACCCCCGAGGATGTGGAGATCCGCCGTGCGGATCTGGAAGATGTGTTCATCCACATCATGAATGAAGGCTCCAGGACACAGGCTCCTGCAGGAGGTGTCCAATGAACGGCTGGCAGACCCTGCTCAAGAAGGAAGTGCTGCGCTTCTGGAAGGTGAGCTTTCAGACCGTGGCCGCACCGGTGCTCACGGCCGTGCTGTATCTGCTGGTCTTCGGCCATGTGCTTGAAGGCCGGGTCATGGTCTACGACCGCATCCCCTACACCGCGTTTCTGATTCCCGGTCTGGTGATGATGAGCATGTTGCAAAACGCGTTTGCCAACAGCTCGTCCAGCCTGGTGCAGAGCAAGATCATGGGCTCGCTGGTATTCGTGCTGCTCACGCCGCTGTCGCATTGGGCCTGGTTCAGCGCCTATGTGGGCGCGGCGATTCTGCGCGGCCTGCTGGTGGGGCTGGGCGTGTTTGTGGTCACCTTGTTCTTTGCGGTGCCCGACTTTGCCGCGCCGCTGTGGATTCTGGTGTTCGGCTTTCTGGGTTGCGCCCTGATGGGCACGCTGGGCCTGATCGCCGGCCTCTGGGCCGAGAAGTTCGACCAGATGGCGGCCTTCCAGAACTTTCTGATCATGCCTCTGACTTTTCTGTCCGGCGTGTTCTATTCCGTGCACTCGCTGCCCGGCTTCTGGCAGGCGGTCAGCCATGTCAACCCGTTCTTCTACATGATCGACGGCTTCCGCTATGGCTTTTTCGGCCAGAGCGATGTCTCGCCCTGGCTCAGCTTTGCCATCGTGGGCGCTGCCTGGCTGGCCGTGAGCGCGCTGGCCGTGCACCTGCTGCGCATCGGCTACAAGATTCGTAACTGATTTTTAGAATTGACGCAGGGCTGCTTGCGAGACAATGACCGGTTTCGCCAGCTTTTGCGCATAAAGGTTCCCCATGACTGCAGACCAACTCAAAGACCTGATCGCCGCCGGCCTGCCCTGCGAGCATATTGCGCTGGAAGGCGATGGCCGACATTGGTTTGCCACCATCGTGTCTGCGCAGTTCGAAGGCCAGCGTCTGCTGGGTCGTCAGCGCCTGGTCTATGCCACGCTGGGCAATCGCATGGCCACCGATGAAGTCCATGCTCTGTCCATGAAGACCTATACCCCGGCAGAATGGACGGCTGCCCAGGCCTGAGGCGGCTTGCAAAGCAAGATTGATAGCTGTCAGCGCTTGATACACAAGCGCTGAGTGCATTTTTTACCTATAAACATTCAAGGCTTGAAGCCATGGACAAACTCAAGATCCACGGTGGTCGTCCCCTCAAGGGCGAAGTAATCATTTCCGGCGCCAAAAACGCCGCTCTGCCTGAAATGTGTGCCGCACTGCTCACCGCCGAGCCCGTGCATCTGCACAATGTGCCGCGTCTGCATGATGTCGCCACCATGCGCAAGCTGCTGGCCAATATGGGCGTGCAGACCGAGACCCATGGCGAACGCGGCGGCATGAGCTTTGTGGCTCCCGACAGCCTGACGCCCGAAGCACCTTACGAGCTGGTCAAGACCATGCGCGCCTCGGTGCTGGCCCTGGGTCCGCTGCTGGCTCGCTTCGGCCATGCCAAGGTGTCGCTGCCCGGCGGCTGCGCGATCGGCTCGCGCCCCGTGGATCAGCACATCAAGGGCCTGCAGGCCATGGGTGCCATCATCACCGTGGAAAACGGCTATATGCTTGCCAGCCTGCCCGAAGGCCGCAAGCGCCTGAAGGGCGCACGCATCACCACCGACATGGTGACCGTGACCGGTACCGAGAACTTCCTGATGGCGGCTGCGCTGGCCGAAGGCGAGACGGTGCTGGAAAATGCCGCCATGGAGCCCGAAATCACCGATCTGGCCGAGATGCTGATCAAGATGGGAGCCCGGATCACCGGCCACGGCACCAGCCATATCGTGATTCAGGGCGTGGACAAGCTGCATGGCTGCGAGCACCAGGTGGTGGCCGACCGTATTGAGGCCGGCACCTTCCTCTGCGCCGTGGCGGCCACCGGCGGCGAAGCCTGGCTGCACCACGCACGCGCCGATCATCTGGGCGCCGTGATCGACAAGCTCAAGGATGCGGGCGTGAGCGTGGACTGCGTGGATGGCGGCCTGAAGGTGGCGTCCTCCGGCAAGCTCAAGGCTCAGGGCTTTCGCACCACCGAATATCCGGGCTTTCCCACCGATATGCAGGCCCAGTTCATGGCGCTGAATCTGGTGGCCGAAGGCACCAGCATGGTGACCGAGACCATCTTCGAGAACCGCTTCATGCATGTCAACGAGATGGTGCGCCTGGGCGCGCGCATCACCACCGATGGCCGCGTGGCGACCATCGAAGGCGGCAAGCGCCTGTCCGGCGCCACCGTGATGGCGACCGACCTGCGCGCTTCGGCCAGCCTGGTGATTGCCGGTCTGGTGGCCGAGGGCGAGACCATCGTCGATCGCATCTACCACCTGGATCGTGGCTACGACCGCATGGAAGACAAGCTGCGCGCCCTGGGCGCCGATATCGAGAGAATTTCCGCATGAGCACCGCAACGCCTGTGACCATCGCCCTGTCCAAGGGCCGCATTTTTGAAGAAACCCTGCCCCTGCTGGCCGCTGCCGGCATCGAGGTGACCGAGGATGTGGAAAAGTCGCGCAAGCTGATTTTCGACACCAACCGCTCCGATGTGCGCGTGGTGCTGGTGCGTGCTTCGGACGTGCCTGTCTATGTGCAATACGGCGGCGCGGATCTGGGTGTCTCGGGCCTGGATTCGCTGATCGAGCATGGCGGCCAGGGCCTGTACCAGCCGCTGGACCTGCAGATTGCCAAGTGCCGCGTCAGCGTGGCCGTGCGCAACGGCTTCGACTACCAGCTGGCCGTCAAGCAGGGCGCGCGTCTGCGCATCGCCACCAAGTACCCCGAGATCGCCCGCAACTTCTTTGCCAAGAAGGGCGTGCACGTGGACATGGTCAAGCTCTATGGCTCCATGGAGCTGGCTCCGTTGACCGGCATGGCCGATGCCATCGTCGACCTGGTGTCCACCGGCAACACGCTCAAGGCCAATGATCTGGTCGAGGTCGAGCCCATCATGGACATCAGCTCGCGTCTGGTTGTCAACCAGGCTTCGCTGAAGCTCAAACAGGCTCCGCTGCGCCACATCATCGATGCGTTTGCGCAGGCCGTTGCCGCCAAGAACAACTGATTTTCCCCACTGGTGAATACTATGGAATTCGTAGCTGCCCCCGCCCGTCTGTCAACCGCTGATGCCCAGTTCGAGCATGATTTCGCGCAGCGTCTGCATTGGTCGGCGGACACGGATGCAGCCATCGAGCAGCGGGTCGCCGACATCCTGGCCGATGTCCAGGCCCGAGGCGACGACGCCGTGCTGGAATACACGGCACGCTTTGACGGCCTGCAGGCCGATTCCATGGCGGCGCTGGAGCTGACCAAGCAGGAGCTGAAAGCCGCGTTCGACAGCCTGCCTGCTGCCGAGCGCGAAGCGCTGGAGTCGGCGGCACGCCGCGTGCGCAGCTACCACGAGGCGCAGAAGAAGGCCAATGGCGAGAGCTGGAGCTACCGTGACGAGGACGGCACGCTGCTGGGCCAGAAGGTCACGCCGCTGGATCGCGTGGGCATCTACGTGCCCGGCGGCAAGGCGGCCTATCCGTCCAGCGTGCTGATGAACGCCATTCCCGCCCATGTGGCTGGTGTGCAGGACATCATCATGGTCGTGCCGACGCCCCAGGGCCAGAAGAACCCGCTGGTGCTGGCTGCTGCCTATGTGGCAGGTGTGCACCGCGCCTTCACCGTCGGTGGCGCCCAGGCCGTGGCGGCGCTGGCCTACGGCACGGCCACCGTGCCCAAGGTGGACAAGATCACCGGCCCCGGCAATGCCTATGTGGCCAGCGCCAAGAAGCGCGTGTTCGGCATCGTGGGCATCGACATGATTGCCGGTCCTTCGGAAATCCTGGTGCTGGCCGACGGCACGACCCCACCCGACTGGGTGGCCATGGATCTGTTCAGTCAGGCCGAGCACGACGAGCTGGCCCAGTCCATCCTGCTGTGCCCCGATGCGGCCTATCTCGATGCCGTCCAGGCCGCGATCGACCGCCTGCTGCCCGAGATGCCGCGCAAGGCCATCATCGCCAAGAGCCTGAGCGACCGTGGCGCGCTGATTTTGACCAAGGACATGGAAGAGGCTTGCGCGATCAGCAACCGCATTGCGCCCGAGCACCTGGAAGTCTCCAGCCGCGACCCGCACCGCTGGGAGCCTCTGCTGAGGCACGCCGGCGCTATCTTCCTGGGCGCATATACGTCGGAGAGCCTGGGCGACTACTGCGCCGGCCCGAATCACGTACTGCCCACCAGCGGCACGGCACGCTTTTCCTCGCCTCTGGGGGTGTATGACTTCCAGAAGCGCAGCTCCATCATTGAAGTCAGCGAGGCTGGGGCCCAGATCCTGGGCAAGACCGCTGCCGTGCTGGCCTATGGCGAAGGTCTGCAGGGTCACGCCCGTGCAGCCGAAATGCGTCTGAAGTAAATCGGCGAGCGCTTGTCCCTTGAAGCCGTGGCCAGCCCACGGCTTTCTTCATTGCCGGGCAGGTCGGCATGTCCCCCGTTCCGGGGCAAATCATCTCCAGATGTTTCATGGTGCAGGAAAGCGCTGGTTTGCTGTGACACTCGGCGAGCTGCGTGGCAGCGCAGCATTCAATAGCCAATCACAACAAGGGAGCGTGAAGATGAATCAGGTCATGAGTTCCTGGCCGCAACGCGGCTGGAGGCTGCTGGGCGGACTGCTGCTGGTCGCGGGGCTGGCCGCCTGCGGTGCACCGCCTTCGGCCCAGGTCGCAGAGAGCGCGGCGGCAGCGCCGCGCACGCCCAGGGTCGAGTCCACGCTGGGCACGCAATGGGGCGAAGGGCGGGAGTCCGCCACCAAGGTGGTGCACGCATCGCGCCTGACGCCCGAGCGTCCGCGCGATGTCAGCCAGCTTCGCTATTCGGACGAGCACAGTATTCTGCGTGCGCTCGGCAACTCTGCTGAGCGGCAGACCAATGCGCTGCTGGCAGACGGTGATGTGGAGCTGCAGCTGCTCGACGGAAGCGGGTCGGTGCTGCGCATTTTTTCCGCGCGCGGAGCCCGGGACTTCCATGTCGCGGGCCGCCATGGTGAGCGCTATGAGCTGGTCTACACCAACCGCAGCAATCGCTTCTACGAAGTGGTGGCGACGGTGGATGGTCTGGATGTGCTGAGCGGCCAGCCTGGCAGCGTGCACAGCAGCGGCTATCTGCTGCGCCCTGGTGAGCGACTGGTGATCGACGGCTTTCGCAAGAACGACCGTGAGGTGGCGGCATTTCGCTTTGCAGGCAAGGGCCGGGCCTATGCCAACAATACGCCCGCAGGCGATGCGCGCAATGTGGGTGTGATTGGTACGGCGCTGTTTGATGTGCGTCTTGACGAGCGCGACCCGGATCTGCCCCGTCGCTCTACGCAAGGGATGGAACCACGCGATTCCCGGGACCCCGTAGCCTTCCCGGCGGATGGCCGGCAGTATGCGCCGCCGCCGCAGTATCGGCGCTGAGGCCGGTTCTGCGCTGCCGTGGCCCGAAGCTGGTCGGCCTTTGACATGAGGCCTCAGGCCGCTGCGGCTGTGGCCGGCACTGTGGGTGCTGCAGTTGCGGCAGGAGACGATGAAGTACGAACGCGAGCACGGCTCCAGCGCAGGGTCGCGTCCTGTGAGCCTTGCGTGCCGAGATAGAGTCGGGCGGGGCCGTCAAAGCGCAGTGATTCACCGGCCTGCAGAAAGTAGTCCCTCGGCTGTCCTTCGCAGGTCAGCCAGACAATGCCGCTTTGTGTCTGCAACCATAGGCTGAGACCGGCGCCCAGATGCATGGTCTGCACCGAGGTGGCGGCTTGCAGGGACAAGGTTTTCCAGGAGGAGGTGGCGAGAGCTGAGTTCATGCCTCCGACTTTGCCGAGGATGGATCTGTACTGCCAGCCACAGCGGCAGTGGATCTGGATGAGTACAGATACCTGGGGCAGGGCATCTGTACTGCTCGTCCTGGCTTTCATCTGTGCTGCATGTGCTTGTCTGTGCCAGTACAGAATCTGCCCATGGATTTTGATGCGTCGACACCGCTATATCTGCAGATTGCCGGGCAACTGAGTCAGGCCATACGACAGGGGGCGCTGGCTCATGGGCAAAAACTGCCTTCGGTACGCATGCTGGCGCGGCAGTATGGTGTGGCGCAGACCACCGTGGTACAGGCCTATCACTGGCTGGAGGATGCCCGGCAGGTCACGGCGCGGCCGCGTTCGGGTTTTTTTGTGGCGCCGCGCGCCGTCCAACTGCCCGAGCCCAAGATTGCCCGGCCCATGCGTCGTCCACGGGCCGTGTCGCTGGACTGGCTGGGACAGCGCGTGCTGGGGCGGGAGCAGCCGGAAGGCATGGTGTCGTTCAGCAGCGGTACCCCGGGCATCGATCTGCTCAACCCCGACCGGGTACGCCGTGCTTTGACCCGTGCCGTGCAAAAGCACCGCCACCTGCTGTGTACCTATCCAGGTTCGGACGGTCATGAAGAGGCGCGCCGTGCACTGGCGCGCTACGCCGTGGGCTTGGGCTGCAGTCTGGACCCGGATCGCATTTTCATTACTGGCGGCTGCATGGACAGTGTGGCCCTGTGTCTGCGTGCCGTGACCGAGCCTGGCGATGTGGTGGCACTGGAGTCGCCCACACATTTTTCCTTTCTGGAGGTGCTGCAGGCCTTGCAGCTGAAGGCCCTGGAGATACCCTGCCACCCGCGCCACGGTTTGTCGCTGGATGCTTTGCAACTGGCGCTGGAAACCCAGCCGGTCAAGGCCTTGCTGCTGGTGCCCACGCTCAGCAATCCGCTGGGCAGCTGCATGCCCCAGGCTGAACGCAAGAAGCTGGTGCAGCTTGCAGTTCAGCATGAGCTGCCGGTGATCGAGGATGCCATCTATGCCGATCTGGCCGAAGGCGATGCTGCCCGGCGCAGCCTCAAGTCCTATGACGGCACGGGCCAGGTGATGCTGTGCCATTCCTTTTCCAAAACATTGGCGCCGGGCCTGCGCCTGGGGTGGCTGGAGGCTGGGCGCTGGACGGACAAGGTGCGCAAGATCAAGGAAATGCAGGCAGGCGGTCAATCGGCAGTCCTGGAGCTGGCTCTGGCCGACCTGATCTCGCAGGCCGGCCATCATGCCGCCATGCGCCAGTTGCGTGCCGTCATTGCTGCACGGGTCGAGCAAGCTAGGCAAGTGATTGCGCAGAGCTTTCCTGCCGGCACGCGGGTCAGCGATCCTCCGGGCGGGTTGCTGCTGTGGCTGGAGCTGCCGGCGCCACTGGATGGCATGGCTTTGCATCAAGCCTGTTTGTCCCGGCAGATCCTGATCGCGCCCGGAATGTTGTTTGGTGCTGCCGGTCGCTTCCGGCACGGAGTCCGTGTGGGTTTGGGAGGCGACTGGACGGCGCAACATCTGCAGGCCTTGCGTCAGGTGGGAGCCATCGCCTGCTCCATGTTGGCTCCGGTGTGATTTCGGGGTACACGAATTTCGTGTTGCACGAAATTCGTGTACCATGCGAGGCATGAAGAACGTCACCATCACTGTCGAAGACAGCGTGCTTGACTGGGCACGCATCGAAGCGGCCAGGCGCGGCAGCAGCGTCTCGCGCATGCTGGGTGACTTCATGGCCGAGCTGATGCAGCGCGAGGATGCCTACGAGCGAGCCTATCTGGCCTGGCGCACGGATGAGCGCACCTGGCAAGCTGCCGGCCAGTCGGCGAAATCCCTGGCGCGCAGTGCCAGCAGCAAACGGGCTGCAGCGCACAGCAATGCCGAAGCCGAGGTGGCCAAGTGAACCCCGTGTTTGTCGATACCTCGGTGTTGATTGCCGCGGAAGATGCGGCCGGCGGTGCGCTGTATGCGGCCACGCTGGAATGGCTGGATCTGCTGTGGCGTAGCCGCAGCGGCCGCACCAGCAATCAGGCATTGGTGGAGTTCTATGACCAGGCGACCACGGCCGCCCTGCCTCTGCCTCAGGGCGATGCCCGCGCCGCCATCCGCCGCTACCAGACCTGGACGCCCTGGAAGACCGACGCCGCCACGCTGGAGACGGCCTGGGCCGTACAGGCCCGCCATGCACTGGACTTTGGCGACTGCCTGGCCGTGGCCTGCGCCCAGCACAGCGGCTGCAACCAGATGCTGAGCCTGCATCTGCCCCACGGGGCGGAGTTTGGCGGCGTAACCGTGGTGCACCCGCTGGAGCAAGCCGCCACGCAGAATCTTGAGGCTTGAGCGCCACAATCGCAGCGATTGGTATCGACTGCATTGGCCAACGCAAGCCTCGTGTGAAGGAGTGAACCCATGACTGCTCAAGACATCCAGACCAAAGCCCTGCAACGCATCCGCGCCGATGTGCGCGCCATGCAGGGCTACCATGTGCAGCCTGCGCAAGGCCTGCTCAAGATGGACACGATGGAGAACCCATACCGTCTGCCGCCCGAGCTGCAGCAGAAGCTGGGTGAGCATCTGGGCGCGCTGGAAATCAACCGCTACCCCGGCGAGCGCCAGGAAGTGCTCAAGCAGATGCTGGCCGACTACGCCGGCGCCCCCGCTGGCACATCGGTGCTGCTGGGCAATGGCTCGGACGAGATCATCACCCTGCTGGCGCTGGCCACGGCCCAGCCTTGCAACAATGCCCGCGCCAAGATGCTGGCACCCATGCCGGGTTTTGTGATGTATCCGCTGTCTGCCAAGCTGCAGGGGCTGGATTTCGTGGGCGTGAATCTGACGTCCGACTTCGACCTCGATGTGCCGGCCATGCAAGCCGCCATCGCCGAGCACCAGCCCGCCATCACCTATATCGCCTATCCCAACAATCCCACGGCCACGCTGTGGGCCGAGGACAAGGTGCAGGCCGTGATCGATGCCGTGGCCGAGATCGGTGGTCTGGTCGTGATGGACGAGGCCTACCAGCCCTTCGCCAGCCGCAGCTGGATCACCCGCATGAAGGCCGATCCTGCGCGCAATGCCCATGTGCTGCTGATGCGCACGCTGTCCAAGTTCGGTCTGGCCGGTGCGCGTCTGGGCTATCTGATCGGCCCTTCGGCCATCGTCAACGAGATCGACAAGGTGCGCCCGCCCTACAACATCAGCGTGCTCAACTGCGAGACGGCGATTTTTGCGTTGCAGCACGAGTCCCTGTATGCCGAGCAGGCCGCTGCCATCCGCGCCGAACGCCAGCCGTTGATCGATGCCCTGGTCGCGCTGAACGGCGTGGAGAAGGTCTGGCCCTCCGAAGCCAATATGGTGCTGCTGCGCGTGCGCGACGCCGGCAAGGCCCAGATCGAGATGAAACAGCGCGGCGTGCTGGTCAAGAACGTATCGGCCATGCATCCCCTGCTGCACAACTGCCTGCGCCTGACCGTGGGTACCCGCGAAGAAAACGCCCAGATGCTGGCGGCACTGAAAGAAAGCCTATGAGCAATATCGTCCCCTCCATCGCCCAGAACCTGCCGCGCATTGCCGAAGTGCAGCGCAACACGGCCGAGACCCGCGTCGCCGTGCGCGTCAACCTCGACGGCACGGGCAAGGCCAGCCTGAACTCCGGCATCGGTTTTCTCGACCACATGCTGGACCAGATCGCGCGCCACGGCCTGATCGACATGGACATCGAATGCGCGGGTGATCTGCACATCGACGGCCACCACACGGTGGAAGACATCGGCATCACCCTGGGCCAGGCCTTCGCCAAGGCCATCGGCGACAAGAAAGGCATTCGCCGCTACGGTCATGCCTATGTGCCGCTGGACGAAGCCCTGAGCCGCGTCGTCATCGACTTCTCGGGCCGCCCCGGTCTGCACATGGATGTGAAGTTCACCGCCGGCAGCATCGGTCAGCTCGATACGCAACTGGTCTTCGAATTCTTCCAGGGCTTTGTCAACCACGCCGGCGTGACGCTGCACATCGACAACCTGAAGGGCTTCAATGCCCACCACCAGTGCGAAACCATCTTCAAGGCCTTTGCGCGCGCCATGCGCTTTGCGCTGGAGCATGATGAGCGCATGGCCGGCGTGATTCCCTCGACCAAGGGTGCTCTGTAATCAGGAGCTTGATGCGCCTGTTCACAATGCATTTCAAAGCTTTTTGTCTGTAAAAACCAATCTCCATAAGCGGTAGCTGCTATGAGTTTGAAGAACAACACCGTGGCCGTGGTCGATTACGGCATGGGCAATCTGCGCTCGGTCTCGCAGGCGGTGCGCACGGCTGCGGCCGATACCGGCTGGGACGTGGTTGTCACGGCCGATCCCGAGGTGGTTCACGCCGCCAACCGCGTGGTCCTGCCCGGTCAGGGCGCCATGCCCGACTGCATGCGCGAGCTGCGCGAATCGGGCCTGCAGCAGGCCGTGCTCGATGCTGCAGTCAACAAGCCGCTGTTCGGCGTCTGCGTGGGCATGCAGATGCTGCTCGACCACAGCGATGAAGGCGATGTGCCGGGCCTGGGACTGATTCCCGGCAATGTGCGCAAGTTCGACCTGGAAGGAAGGACGCAAGCCGACGGCAGCCGCTTCAAGGTGCCGCAGATGGGCTGGAACCAGGTGCAGCAGACGCAGCAGGGCGGCAAGCCCCATGCGCTGTGGGCCGGCATTCCGGACGGCAGCTTCTACTACTTTGTGCACAGCTTTTATGCACTGGTGCAACAAAGCACGCATTGCGCGGCCGAGACCGATTACGGCGGCCTCTTTGCATGTGCCGTCGCACGCGATAATATTTTCGCAACCCAGTTCCACCCCGAGAAAAGCTCGGACCAGGGACTGGCGCTGTTCCGCAACTTCCTGGGCTGGAAGCCCTGAAGTTTTTCTTTGTGCACTGGCCATTTCTGACGGCCAAACTTGCTAGCAGATCACCATCATGTTGCTCATCCCCGCTATCGACCTCAAGGACGGCCACTGCGTTCGCCTGATTCAGGGTGATATGGACCAGTCCACCACTTTCGGTGAAGACCCCGCAGCCATGGCCGCCAAATGGCTGGATGCTGGCGCCCGTCGCCTGCACCTGGTGGACCTGAACGGCGCCTTTGCGGGTCAGCCCAAGAACCTGTCGGCCATCAAGAGCATCCTCAAGGAAGTCAATGGCGAGATTCCCGTTCAGCTGGGCGGTGGCATCCGTGATCTGGACACCATCGAGCGCTACATCGATCTGGGCATCGAGTACCTGATCATCGGCACCGCTGCCGTGAAGAACCCCGGTTTCCTGCAGGACGCCTGCAGCGCCTTTCCCGGCCACATCATCGTGGGCCTGGACGCCAAGGACGGCAAGGTGGCCATCGATGGCTGGAGCAAGCTCACCGGCCAGGACGTGATCGAAACCGCCAAGCGCTTCGAGGACTGGGGTGTGGAATCCATCATCTACACCGACATCGGTCGTGACGGCATGCTCAGCGGCATCAATATCGACGCCACCGTCAAGCTGGCCCAGTCGCTGAAGATTCCGGTCATCGCCTCGGGCGGTCTGGCCGGCATGGCCGACATCGAAGCGCTGTGCAAGGTGCAGGACGAAGGCGTGGAAGGCGTGATCTGCGGCCGCGCCATCTATACCGGCGACCTGGACTTCGCCGCAGGCCAGGAGCGTGCGGACGAGCTCACGGGTGAGTGATTTGACGTTTCAGGCCCAGGCCCTGGACTGGAAAGGGCTTCCCGCGATTGCCCTGAAGCTGGGCCAGGGGGATTCGGTGCTCATCTGCCTGCAGGGCGCCCAGGTGCTGTCCTGGGTCGGCCTGGGGCAGGAGCGCCTGTTCCTCAGTTCCCGCGCATCCCATGACGGCAAGAGCGCCATTCGCGGCGGCATTCCGGTCTGCTTTCCCCAGTTCAATCAACGCGGCCCCCTGGTCAAGCATGGCTTTGCGCGCATCAGCCACTGGCAGGCCGATGCCGCGCAGCCATCGGGCGAGGATGGTGCGCAGATCTCCCTGCGCCTGACGGACAGCGAAGCCACGCGCGCTGTCTGGCCGCATGCCTTTGAAGCCGTGCTCACGGTCGAGCTCAGGCCCGGCATGTTACGTGTGGCGCTGGCCGTGCATAACCGTGGCCGGCAGGAGCTTTCTTTCACTGCTGCCTTGCACGGCTATCTGCGCGTGGCTCAGGTCGAGCAGGCCAGCTTGCACGGCCTTGAGGGGCTGAGCTACTGGGACGCGGCTGCGGCCTTGCCGGACACCCATGTCACGCAGACGGGCAGCGTAGCCTTCGGTGCGGAGACCGATCGCGTCTATCCCCGTGCGGCGGCAGCCCTGCAGCTGCAAAGCTCGGGCCAGCCCTGGCTGCAGCTTGCCCAGGATATGCCCTGGAGCGAAACCGTGGTCTGGAATCCTGGACCGGCACTGTGCGCCACGCTCAAGGACATGGAAGCCGACAGCTGGCAGCAGATGCTGTGCGTGGAGGCGGCGGCCATTGATGCGCCTGTGGTTCTTGCAGCCGACCAGCGCTGGCAGGCGGCGCAGACCTTCGAATGCTTTTGAAGCACTGAACGGGCAGGGGTGAGGCCACCCCGAGCCTGGATCGGTCCACGTGCACAGACCTGTGGGCGTGCGGGCCGCCAGCCTGTTCAATCCTGTCGCCGGCTCCATGAGCCAAGCCGCAGTAGCAGGGCGCAAGGCTGCTCAGCGGGGTTTGCTGCCCAGGGCATCCGCCAAGGCATCGACCAGAGGCGGGTTCAAATAATGCGGGCCGTCGAAGGCGAAGACCGTCCAGCCCTGGTAGGCCGCCAGTTGCGGCAGAAACTCCTCTGCCATGGCGCTGCGAAAGCCACCGCCCGGCGCAGGCCGGAAGGCTTCGGCAATCACGCGCACACGCGCATGTCCCAGATGGGCCGTCAGCATTTGCAGATACTCGCGTGCCACGGAAGGCGTGCGCGCGTGCACGCCGACGCCGTCCTGGAAGAACACGCCCACGTCTTCCGGTATCCAGCGCATGATCCAGTCCACCAGCGCTTGAGGCCCCATATTGGCATTGTCATAGGCGCTGATCCACAGCGGACGCGGCAGTTTGTTGAGCACCTCGGTGAGCTGACTGGGCGCTGCCCAGGTCGGGTCGATCTCGACCGGGAAGTACCAGCCGGCAACCCGCAGCGGCAGCGCTGCGATGGCCGCCTTCAAGGCATAGGACTGCATCGCCAGATCCGCTAGGCTGGCGCGCGCCCTGGCCTCGTCATGCATGCCGGCCAGGCCGAGAATCAGCTCCTGCGCCCAGGGCTCGGCCGCGATGCGCTCCCAGTCCGGCAGGTTGCGGCTCATCGCGGGCAGATAGGTGCCGGGCACCAGGCTCAGATGGTCCACGGCCGTCCATTGCACCAGCAGGCGTCGAATGCCCAGGCGCTGCCATGCGCCATGGGGACGCAGCGTGGCGGCACTGGGCTGCCAGACCATGCCGGGCAGGCGCAGGCTGGGCTTGGCCTTCGCCTCGGACAGACCGCAGGCCAGTGCCCAGCCCAGGCCCAGAGCCTCGCGTCTGCTGCATCGTTGCATCGTCATATCGATGAGGTGGAGCGCTTTCTCCCTGTGGAGAAAGCGCTTTTCCTTCATGGCAGCTGACTGGGAACCGTCCAGGTGAAGCCCAGATTGGAGATGCCGCTGACAAGGCTCTTGAAGTCCGCCAGACCAGGGGTTCCAACTTGCGGCTCCAGCCAGAACGGGTGGAAGAAGAACGAGGCATAACCGTCACGCACCGTCTTCACATACTGGGCATTGGTGAGAATGTCCTGCCATGTGTAGTTGTAAGAGGAGGTGGGGTCGATCTGGGAGATGTCGTATTCGATATTTCCCAGGCTTTCAGGCAGCACCTTCTGGCCGTAGTAGTCGGTCTTGATCGGGTAGGGGAAGATCTGGCCCAAGGAAAAATCCTTTTCCACCGTTGCGTTGAAATTGGGCTTGTCAGCCGTGAAGTACACGACGCGCTGATAGGTCTTGGCAAAGACCTGCGTACTGGCCTTGGATGCCAGCGCTGAGCCATGGTAGTGCGGAGTCTCCCAGGCGGTCGGGCGATAGCCGTTGAGGCTCAGCTCCAGCAGACCGGCCCGGTAGCGTCCCAATGCCCAGGCGGTCGAGTCTTCCGGAACAGGCTTGTTGTTGACGATGTCCCAGAACTCGTAGTCATCGCCACTCACGGCCGTGTAGCGGTTGCGCACATTGCTGTACTGGTGCGTATAGCCATGCATCACGACTTCGCCGCCGCGCGCCAGCGCATAGTTGAGCGCAGTCTTCAGGTTCGTGGCCTGCGACATGGGGACCTGCATCGGCACTCCCGAGTTGTAGACGCCAAGAGGATCCTTGTAGTACGGAATGGTCGCAATCGAAAACGGTATCCGCAGCTGGTAGAGATAGTCCGTCAGCGATTTCATTGCCGTCACGCTGACCAGTGCGCTGACGTCTTCAAGCCGGACCATGGCCTTGTGGCTTTCGGCATGGTTCACTCCCAGCATGTCGTGCAGGATGTCGGTGAGCACCAGATAGCGGTCACGTGGCCCGATATAGCTGAATGGCAGATCCGCCACATACCAGAAGTTGCCCGACCTCACCACATAGGGTGCCTGCTCGCCAGTCTTGGGGTTGGACATGGAGACCAGGTTCTGCGCCTTGGTGGTATCGGTGATGGCCGTCAGCCCCACATCGGGATCCGCATTGACGGCGCCGGTGGTGCTGTCGTATGCGTAGTATTTGACAAAGGGCAGGCTCTTGTAGGTGATGGTGTCAAAGAACCCCGGCGTGGTGTTGCTGGAGGTCGGCGCGGCATTGAGGCCCCGCAGCGCCGTCAGGTTGAAGCCATAGCGGGCCTGGAAGCCGTAGGTCGGGTCCCAGGCAAACTGCCAGAGGTTGTACTTGAACCAGACGATGGTCTTGCTCGAGCTGGCGGCATCTGCCATGAAGGCGGCGGGAACCGGGTTGTCGTAGTACGAGCCGAGGTAGAACGTGGCGTCGTAGCCGCTGAGCTGGCCTGCCGTGTAGTTCTGCACCGGGACCATGTCGACCTTGCTGTCGAAATGTCCGAGCAGATTGCGCAGCATGATGGCGTAGCCGAATCCGAGCTTTGTGTAGGCCGTGTTGGGCGGCGCGTCATAGAGGATCAGCGTGCGCGGGCCTGTTTGCGCAAAAGCGCCAGGGCTCGCAAAGAGCATGGCGAGCAGCCATGCCCCGAGAATGCGTCCTAGGGTTTTCATGAGACTCTCCTGAGATCTTTACACGATGGGGTCTATTGCTGCTGGCCACGGAATGGACCGCCCGGACTGGGCTTGTCCTTCGGTGGACTGCCGGGGGACGGGTTGCCGGGTTTGACCGGCAGCGCATCCAGCGTGTCATCCCGTGTGAAATCCTTCTTGAAATGTCCTTTGTGGTGGTGCGCACGTTCGTTGCGCTTGCGCTCTTCGGGGGCTGAGCCCACATCCATGCGGATCTGGGTGCTTCCAGGTGGCAGGGGAGGCGGCATGACGTTGGAGGCCTGGGACCAGCTGGCCCAGCTCAGCAGCGCCAGCGCGAGCAGCGCGCGCATGGCCTGCCTTTGATCGAGGGAGTGCATGAGAGTCTCCTTTCTGGGGGGCAGAAAGAAAAAGTGTCAAAGAACACCATCTCCACAAACTCTAGAAATGGCGATGGGTTCCGGCCTTGCAGGCGTGCCGTCTCAAAATACCAAGGCAGCACGTAGAAACACGCCTTTCCCTCGTTCGTCCCCGGCAAGCCGGGCGCGATACTGCAGGGAGAGGTCGAGGTAGGAGCGAGGAGCATGGTCACGGTCCTCGCGGAACCAGAAACGCATGTTCACACCAACGCCAGCGCCTACTGAGCTTTGCTTGCCCGAGGCTGTGCGTTCAGAGTTGTAATCAGCGCCCAGGACTGCGTGCGGAAACAGCACCAGTCTCGAGTCGCCCCCCCCCATACGGAAACTGCGCCCTGCTTGGGCTTCGAACGTCGCGTAGTTTTGCTTGCGATGAATAAAACGGCCCACTTCGGTGTACACATTGACGGTGTTCCAGCTGGGCACATCGACGCGCAGGTCGGTGCCCATGCCGCCCGAATACCCCATGCGCAGCAACCAGTCGTTGCTGGACAGCGAGCCGATGCGCACGCGCCGTTCGACCGCGAGTATGAGGTTGTGATCGCTCAGCGGTTTGGCACGAACGCCGAGGGCGCCCTGGGTGGTTTCGCCGCCGGTGGGTACATCGTGGCGGCTGTAGACGGTTTGCGCTGCGCCGCCGTACAGCTCCCAGAAGCGGCCGTCGCCGAACTTCTGCGGGCGCCAGTACACCTCGCTGACGAGCTGTGCCACGTCGCCATACAGGCCAGGCTGGGCACCGGCTGCACCCAGGGAAATGCCGCGATAGCCCAGCAAGGTGTTGACACCCCAGGAGCGGTCCCGGTCGGAGATTTCGCGCCGCGTTTCGTATTGCTGCTGCGGCGTCATGTCCAGCCTGCCTTCATGGACCGCGCTGATCGCCTGTTTGAAGTAGCCTATGGATTGCTCGTTCTCGGCCAACCTGCTGGCGGTGTAGGCGCCATCGCGCAGCGCCGTGTCCGGCAGGCGGTCCTGGTCCCGTGCGCGGTTGAAGATGGACAGGGCACTGCGATCATCGCCCACGCGGATGGCCATATAGGCCAGATTTGGATCGGCGCTCTGCTGCAGCTCGGGCTCCGAGGTGGCCTGGGCAAAACGTGCTGCAGCCTCTTCGCGTCGTCCCAGTTGCAGCAGCAGATCCACCTCGCTGGACAGAGACAGGCCGCCTATTTGCAAGGCTGTCTGTGCATCGGCATTGGCCGCCTCGGTCATGCCCTGCTCGCGACGCAGACGGCTGCGCAGGGCCAGCACTTCGACGGCATCGGGTTGCAGCTGCAGGGTTTGATCGGCTTCTTCAAGCGCCTGCGCCTTCTGGCCTGCAGCCAGCAGGGCCTGCAGGCGCAGCTGGCGATAGGGCAGATGCCTGGGGTTGAGTTCTATGGCGGCAGCGGCCTTGTCTGCCGCCAGCACATATTGCCCATCGCCGTAGGCCTGATAGGCCTCCTGGGCGACCTTGTAGGCAGGGTTCGGCGCTTCCTGTCCGGGCCAGATTTCGCAGCCGGGCACATCGCCGGCGCTGAAGCAGTTGACCAGGGGCAAGGGCAGCTCATAGCCGCGTGAAAGGGTTGCGGAGCGCAGGGCCTTGAGCTGCTCGCGGCGGCTGCTGACATCGGCATTGCTGTCCGTCTCCAGCGCTTGCAGCAGCCGCTGGGCTCGTTCTGTCTGGCCGGCTGCCAGTGCTGCGTCCAGGGCAATCACGCCGTAGTTCTGCCGCTCCGACCGCGACAGATGGGGGGCGGCAAGCGCTGCGTCGAAGGCCTGTTCGGAGGCCATGCCGCGACCTTGGACATGCAGGGCCACGCCCTGCAGCACCTGCAGTGCCGGATCATGCTGCAGCGCCAGTCCTTGTTCCGCCACGCGCTGTGCCTGGGCGGCCTGCCCATCCTGAAGCAGCAGGCCCAGCCATTGCAGGCGCGGCGCCAGCGCCTGCGGTGCCAGACGCACGCTGGACTCGGCATGGCGCAGGGCCTTGGCCATGTCGCCTTGCTCGCGAGCCTGCAAGGCTTGCTCGAAGGGGCGCAGGGCCTGGCGCTGGCGTATGGAGGTTCGCAGCATCTGCCAATCGGCGTCCGACTGCAGCTGTTTCACATTGTCCAGTCTTGCTGCACGGGCCTCGGCCTCGTCGAAGCGTCCGTTCTCCACCAGCAGATAGACCAGCAGACGCTGGTAGTCCAGACGTGCCGGGGCCGCCGCTACGGCTTGCCTGGCCAGAGGCAGGGCAGCGGCGAAGTCGCGTCGCTCGGTGGCGGCATAGGCCTGGCTGGCCTTGGCGTAGCCCGGGGGCATGGCCGGTGGCGCCGGGTTCTTGCGCGGGCGCTGCGGGGTGTCCACAGCCGGTGCTGCAGCCTTCGCAGGCTGCGCTGTCGTGGCTGCGGCAGGCGCTGCAGCGCTGGGCGCCTTGGGCACTTCCTGGGCCAGGGGGGCCGGTACGGCCTGAGGTTCGGGCTGTCTGGCCGGTACGGCACCTTGGTGCATATCGCGCAGGGCCTGGGCCAGACGCGCATCGCCGGGGTGACGCTGAAGCTGGGCCTTCAATACGGCTTCGGCCTGTGCGGGTTGGCCAAAGCGACGATGGGCTGCAGCCAGCTGCAGGGCGATCTCGGTGTTCTCCGGTGCCAGGCGCTGAGCTTGCTGCAGCTCGGAGATGGCGCGCTGGCCATCGCCGCGCGCCATGGCCTCATACGCCTTGTCTATCCGGGGATAGACCTGAAAGCGCTGTCTGGGGCTGATATCCGGACCTAGATCCACCACCTGCGCCATTCCATCGTAAGGGGTGGCACATGCAAGGGAAAGAACCAGAATGGGGCGAGAAAGCTTCATAAATGGGTACCTAGGCAGCAACGGAGACGATCGGGGCGGCATCAAGGCGGCGCAGAAGCTGCGCCATGGTGACCTGCAACTGTTGTTGCAGGCGCAGAGCTTCATCCAGCGTGGCCTGGGTCAACGCCCCCTGGTTCACAAGGAAGATGCCCAGGCTGTCATCGCTTTGCTCATGCCTGAGCAGCAAGGCATTCAGCACGGCCGTATCGATGCGGCCCAGGGCTTGCAACACTTCGCCCAGCATCAGCTGTCGCGACACATAGAATTTCCACAGCTCTTTCGCCTGTTCGGGGGAGACGCGCTTGCGTTCCACGGCCCAGGCAAGCAGTTCGCGAGCCGGCTCCCCATGCTGTCTTGCATACAGACGCCGCAGCTCGACCGTGACCTCTCCCTTGGGGGCAATGAGGTAGCGCACAGGCCTCTCCAGCTTGCGCTCCAGGGCCGCGTGCGAGACCGGGTCTATGACCGACTCGCTGGCCAGGACCAGCGTCTTTCCCTCTTCGCGCAGCGGCACCACGCTGTAATGCAGTGCCAGATGCGCCGGCAGCAGCGCCGCGATCTCGTCGGGGATCAGGCGCTCTCCCAGGAACTCCCAGGAAACGCCGGCCTGCTGGGCCACGGCGGCTGCCAGCTGTGCGGTGCTGATCAGGTCCTTGTGCACCAGCGCACTGCCCAGACGCAGGCCCGGAGTGGGGCGCACCAGGGCCTCCTGCAACTGGCTCTCGGTCAAGGCGCCTTGCGCGATCAGTATCTGACCCAGGGGCTGGCGCAGTCGGGGTCCCTCCCCCAGCATGGGAAAGTCATGGTCGGTCTTGGCCCAGGCCATGCGCCGGATATCCTTGGCCTGCAGCGCCTGGGCGATGGCCCGCCAGTTGGCCAGAAAGTTCACCAGATTGCCCCACAGCAGGCGCGGAAGCGACATCAGTCCCTGGACGATGCCGTAGTAGCTGGTGACGAAGAACATGCGCTGGGCAATGCGGTTGAGCATCAGCACGAAGTTCGCGGCCAGCAGCGCGTACAGCCACCAGTCACCCTGGAAGATGGAGAGAAACCGGTAGCTGTCCGGCACCAGGCGCTGGTAGAGCCAGATGGCAATCAGCTGCATCGCCAGCAGCATGGCCAGGAAGCTGGCGAAATTGGTCAGAGCTCCCTTGCGGTCACGCCAGAGAAAATAGTTCAGCACGCCGCTATTGGTCCAGCGCAGGGTCTTGAAGCCCTGGATCACGATGCCGGTGATCCAGCGGGACTTTTGTCGCACCGCCGCATTCAGCGTATCGGGGAAGAACTCCCGCACGCAGATGACGCTGGCTTCGCGCGCGCTGCGCCCGGGGCGGCGTGGCTGGTCGGGATCGGTCGGCTGGTCCGCATCGTGCACGGGAAAGCGCACGAAGATCTCGCGCATGCCCAGCTGCTTGAGCCGGAAGCCGATGTCGTAGTCCTCGGTCAGGCTCTGGGTGTCGAAGGCCACGCCGTCGCCCATCTCCAGCAGCGCCGTGATGGCGCGGCGGCTGAAGCAGGTTCCGACCCCGGCGCTGGGCACCTGGCCCACCATGGCCTCGCGCACCACGATGTCCTTGGCATGCAGCTCGGCAAACTCGTCCAGGTAATGCCCGCCGGTGAATTCGCGCAGCGGCCGCTCCAGGGGGTAGACCGGCAGCTGGATCAGATCCTTGCGATCCACGAGGAAATTGAACAGCCTCAGCTCCAGCTTGGACAGCACGTCTTCCGAGTCATGCAGGATGAAGCCCGCAAACTCGATGCCCGAGCGCTGCTCGAACTGGAAGATGGCATCAAGCACATTGTTGAGGCAGTCGGCCTTGCTGGTCGGCCCGGGGCGGGCGCAAACCACGCTGTGCACATTCGGGAAATGGGCTCTGACCTGCTCCACATCGGCATGGGTCTGGGGATCGTTGGGGTAGGTGCCGATGAAGATATGGTAGTTCTCGTAGTCCAGCGTGGTGGCCGCCAGCTGCGCCATCTTGCCGATCACGCCATGCTCCTGCCAGGCGGGCACCATGATGGCCAGCGGCTTCTCGTCCACCCCCATCAGGGCCTTGTAATTCATATGCTCATGGCGCGAGTACACGGTCAGTGCGCGCCAGGTGCGCCGCCCCCAGTAAAAGAGGTCGATGAACAGGTCGTCCAGTCCGCTGATGAAGATCACCACCGCAATGACGATGGCGATGCTCTTGAGCACATAGAGGTATCCGGTGAACAGGTCAAGCCAGGACATGGGGCGTCCTTTCCCTGGCTTGCTGTGCCAGACCTGGATGCCCGGGCCTGAGCATCTGCTGCAGTCTTTTTTCGGTGCGCTGCGCGGCAGTCCCGTCGCCGAACGGGTTGGAGCTGGCCTGCATGTGGCGATAGGCGGCATCGTCATGCATCAGCTGGCGCACGGACTGCACGATCTTGCTCCTGTCTGCGCCCACCAGGGCGGCGCAGCCGGCTTCCAGCACTTCGGGGCGCTCGGTTTCGTCGCGCAACACCAGCACCGGCACCTTGAAGGTGGGGGCTTCCTCCTGCAGCCCGCCGGAATCGGTCAGCACCAGCCAGGCATCGGCCAGGGCCTGCTGCATGGCCAGATAGTCCAGAGGCTCCGTCAGCTTGATATTGGGCAGTCCGCCCAGCAGCCGATGGACGGGCTCCTTGACCACCGGATTGAGGTGGACCGGGAACAGCACCGGCACCTGGGGAAACTCGCGCGCGATATCGGCAATGGCTTCGCACACATGGTCCACATCGGGGCCCCAGTTCTCACGCCGGTGCATGGTGACCAAGATATGGCCTCGGCCCTGCATGCGGCGATGGATGTGGTGATGCTGGCTGGCCCATAGCTGGGCATCGACGACGGTGTTGCCCGTCATCTCGATATTTTCCGTGGCCACGTTTTCGCGCTCCAGCGCCTGCTGGGCTCTGAGCGTGGGGGCCAGATGCAGGCTGGCAATGCGCCCTATCATCTGCCGCAGACCTTCCTCGGGAAAAGGGCGATGCAGGTTGTAGGTGCGCAGGCCGGCCTCGACATGGACGACCGGCACCTTGCAGTAGAAGCCGGCCAATGCCCCCTGGAAAGCACTCTCGGTGTCGCCCTGCACGATCACCGCCTCGCAGGCCGTTTCCATCAGCACGGACTCCAGTTGCGTGCGGCAGCCGGTGGCGAACTCCAGCAGCGAACTGCCCTGTCTTTGCAGCACATGGTCGGGCTGGATATGGAAGCAGTCCAGCATCTGAGCGGCCATATCGCCATGCTGGCCGGTGTGCAGCCAGATGGGCCTGGCCCATTGCGACAGCTTCAAGGCATGGTAGACGGGGGCCAGCTTGATGATTTCAGGCCTGGTCCCGGACACGATGAGCAACTGTGCGATATCTGGCTGTGCGCGAAGAGTCCCGGAGTCCTGGTTCATGGCGTTCTCCCTTTGAGTCAATCGGTAACAGACGTTTTCCATTCGTACCTGCTCAAAAATCATCTTTCACGCGCTGCTTTGGGTATGTCAGCCAGTTCCTCGTGCTGGCAGCGATCGGATCCGGCTTCCTCTATGGCATGAGCGAAGCCGTCGCGTCGGCCAACTAACCATCCCTGGCTGCGGAGACCAGTCGTTCGGCGCAGCGGCTGGCCTGATCGCCATCCTGGGCTTCCACCATCACATGCAGCACCGGCTCCGTGCCGCTGTGCCGCACCAGCACCCGTCCGGTGGAGCCCAGCTCCGCCTCGACCTGCGCCTGCACCCGTGCCAGCAGGGCATTGCTGCGCCAATCGCGCTCCGGCGGCAGGTGCACATTGAGCAGGGCCTGGGGATAGAGCTGCACCGGCAACAGCCATTGCGACAGCGTTCGGCCGGTGCGCACGCAGGCCTGCAAAATCTGCAGCGCGTTGACCAGACCGTCGCCCGTGCTGTGCCGGTCCAGGATCAGCAGATGGCCAGAACCCTCGCCGCCGAAGGTCCAGCCGCGGCGGCTGAGCTCCTCGAGCACGTAGCGGTCACCGACCTTGGTACGCATGAAATCCACATCCAGCAGCTCGAAGGCCTGCTCCACGGCCATATTCGTCATCAGCGTGCCGACGGCGCCCGCAATGCTCTCGTCATGCTCCAGGCGATCCGCGACGACCAGGTACAGCAATTCGTCCCCGTTGTAGAGCCGCCCGGCCGCATCCACGACCAGCAGGCGATCGGCATCGCCATCCAGAGCGATGCCGAAATCCGCACCGCAACCCGAGACGGTGGTGGCCAGTAGTTCAGGGTGAGCGGCTCCGGCGCCCTGGTTGATATTCAGACCATTGGGAGCGCAGCCGATGGCCACCACCTCGGCGCCGAGTTCATGAAAGACCATGGGCGCAATCTGATAGGCCGCGCCATGGCCTGCATCGACCACGATCTTCAGTCCGCGCAAGGTGAATGCATGGTCGCAGGTGCTCTTGCAGAACTCGATGTAGCGGCCGGCGGCGTCATCGAGGACCTGCGTTTTTCCGAGCGCGATGGCCGAGACCCAGTGCGGCTCGTCGAGCAGCATTTGCTCGACGGCCACTTCCCAGACATAGGGCAGCTTGGTGCCTTTGGCGCTGAAGAACTTGATGCCGTTGTCTTCGAAGGTGTTGTGGCTGGCGCTGATCACCACCCCCAGACTGGCCCGCAAGGCGCGTGTGAGGTAGGCCACGCCCGGTGTGGGCAGCGTGCCGACCAGCATCACATTCACACCCGCGGAATTGAAGCCCGACACCAGCGCGCTTTCGAGCATATGGCCCGAGATGCGCGTGTCCTTGCCAATCAGCACGGTCGGGCGCTCTTCACTGCGGTGAAGCATCCGTCCGACCACATGGGCCAGGTGCAAGGCGAAGTCCGGCGTAATCGGGAAGTACCCAGCCCGCCCACGAATTCCGTCGGTACCGAAATATTGGCGTCTCATATCCATGATGATCACCTGCGCTTGAGTACGGTCATCGAGCGGGATGGCATTCCGATTCCGCCCATTGATTCAGAGGAATGTGGATTTGAAAATACTAAAACTATTGATTTATTTTTTTCATAGTTTCACTAATAAAAACAATCCAAACAAGAACGCCGCGTAAAAAATAACATCTTTTTACGTTATGTATATCTGGAAGCTAAATTGGGTTTCTATTTACATGATCCAGGGTATGCCCGTCAGGGCCGAAAAATGGCTTGCAATGAAGCCAGACTTGGCCTGGCGAGGGTTTTCAAAGTCCTGACTGACGCGGTTTCCTGCCGCATGGCTGCCGTCCATGGTTGGTAACAGGGTTTCTGTTTTCGGGCTGGCCGGACATGGACGATGGCCCCATGCCTGACAGTTAATAAGTGCTGGCGTGCTGGTTTCGATAAGAAACTAAAGCTGAAAGTCCTGAATCCCGAAGCCGGCTCTGGGTTTTCTGTTACTCAATTGGAAGCAGCAGGAATCGGTGAATCCCAATGCCCCTGGCCGGTTTCTGAACCTGCGTGTTTCCAATCGTTCAGAAAATGGCCGGTGATCGGGCGGCGATGCAATGGTGCCGGCCCGCTTTCCGGCCCGGACGGTTTGCGCGTTGTGCAATGCCTGCACGGCCAGGCTGCGCAAGGGGATGGATGTCCAGGGCGGAGGCGGGGCCGTGGTATCTTTGGCCCCCTTGTTCCTAGATATTCCGAGACTTGTCCATGCTTGCCAAACGCATCATTCCCTGCCTTGACGTGACCGGCGGCCGCGTGGTCAAGGGCGTCAATTTTCTGGAGCTGCGCGATGCGGGCGACCCGGTGGAGATTGCCGCGCGCTACAACGCCCAGGGTGCGGACGAGCTGACTTTCCTGGATATCACGGCCACCAGCGATGGCCGCGACCTGATCCTGCCCATCATCGAGGCCGTGGCTTCGCAGGTCTTCATTCCGCTGACCGTGGGCGGTGGCGTGCGCAGCGTGGAAGATGTGCGCCGCCTGCTCAATGCCGGAGCCGACAAGACCAGCTTCAACTCCGCCGCCATTGCCAACCCGGACACCATCAATGCCTGCAGCGACAAGTACGGCGCGCAATGCATCGTGGTGGCCATCGACGCCAAGCGCCGCACGCCCGAGGACGAGCAGCGCATCGGCCCCGGCGGCACGCCCATGGGGCCGGGCTGGGATGTGTACAGCCATGGCGGGCGCAAGAACGTGGGGCTGGATGTGGTGCGCTGGGCCGAGGAGATGGCCAGGCGCGGTGCCGGCGAGATACTGCTGACCAGCATGGACAAGGACGGCACCAAGAGCGGCTTCGATCTGAAGCTCACGCGTGCCGTGGCCGATGCCGTGGCCGTGCCCGTGATCGCCTCGGGCGGTGTCGGCAATCTGGAAGATCTGGCCGATGGCGTGACCATTGGCGGCGCCGATGCCGTGCTGGCCGCCAGCATCTTCCACTACGGCGAGTACACCGTGCAGCAGGCCAAGGAATGCATGCGCGCACGCGGCATTCCCGTGCGTTTATAAGATTATTTTGAGAGCGGCTTGCGCAGGGTACAAGCGGCTTTCCATATGTTTTGTGGTTGAAATCGGCTGGTGGCCTGCGCTGGCAGCTATACAAAACAAAGGTCTGCAATGAGCTGGCTCGATCAAGTCAAATGGGATGCGCAGGGGCTGGTGCCCGTGATTGCGCAGGAGCAAAGCAGTGGCGACGTGGTCATGTTCGCCTGGATGAACCGCGAGGCACTGGAGAAGACCGCCGAGCTGAGGCGCGCCGTGTACTTCAGCCGCTCGCGCAACAAGCTGTGGTTCAAGGGCGAGGAGTCCGGCCATGTGCAGACCGTGCACGAGATGCGCATCGACTGCGACAACGACGTGGTTTTGCTCAAGATCACGCAAGAGGGGCATGATCCCGGTATCGCCTGCCACACCGGTCGCCACTCCTGCTTCTACAGCGTTTTCAAGGACGGACAGTGGCTTGCTGTCGATCCGGTCTTGAAAGATCCTGCTTCCATCTATAAATAAAGTCATGTCTGAACAAAACACCGCGTCGGTAGAGGGCGCACTGGCCCGTCTGGCCGCCGTGATCGAAAGCCGCAAGGTCGCCAATGGTGGTGACCCCGAAAAAAGCTATGTCGCGCGCCTGCTGCACAAGGGGCCGGACGCCTTTCTGAAGAAGATCGGCGAAGAGGCCACCGAAGTCGTGATGGCCGCCAAGGATGTCGATCATGGCGCGGACAAGGGCAAGCTCCTCTATGAAGTGGCGGATCTGTGGTTTCACTCCATGATTGCGCTGTCGCACTACGGCCTGACGCCCGCAGAGGTGGTGGCCGAGCTGGAGCGCCGCGAAGGCACCAGCGGTCTGGAGGAAAAAGCCCTGCGCAAGGCCCAGGAACGCGCTGCTCAGGAAGGGGCGGCCAAGTAATAAGGAAGCACGAATGAATGACGATCGCGACATCATCGATGTAGGCCCCGGCGGCTCTGCCGAGGTCGAGGGCCTGAAGGCCTGGGGCTGGGTCAGCTATCTGCTGCACCTGATCGTGGCCGTGGCCGCGGTGCTGCCGGGCGCGCAGGTCAGCGTGCTGCTGTTGCTGATTGCGGTTGTCATCGATCTGGTCAAGCGCGACGATGCGCGCGGCACCTGGCAGGAGAGCCATTTTTCCTGGCGTCTGCGCAGCGTGCTCTGGGCCATCGTGCTCTATGCGGTGACCTTCCCGTTCTTCCTGCTGGGCCTGCTGATCTTCAACCCGGCCTGGGTGCTGATCTCCATCTGGTTCCTCTACCGCATCGTCAGCGGCATGATCGCCATGAACAAGAATCGCGCGATCCGCTCCTGAGCCGGTTTTGCCCGACATCGAAGCCCCCGCTTTACGGCCGGGGCTTTTTTGTTTTTGCAAGCGGTTTTGCTGCACTGCAACAGATTCGGGTCGGCAGGCTGACACGGGTGCCGGGCCTGTGCAATGCTCGCGGTGCTGGATAAGCTGCGGAAATTGCGCAGATTCGCTGGATAGGTCCGCTGTGCGTTCGTAGCGACGGCTCCAAGCCCCTTACCTGGTTCCTCAACCTTCACAGGATCGTGCCATGGCTGCAGAGACTTCCCACACCCTCAACCTGGCCCTGCAGGGCGGGGGATCGCATGGTGCGCTGACCTGGGGCGTGCTGGATGCATTGCTCGACGATGACGGCCTGATCTTTGAAGGCATCAGCGGCACCAGTGCCGGTGCCATGAATGCCGTGGCGCTGGCCCATGGCTTCGCGCAAGCGGCCGCGCAGGAAAAGAATCTGGACGACGCCCGTTACCTCGGGCGTCAGCTGGCGCGCCAGTCTCTGCGCGAGTTGTGGGAGGGCGTGGGCACCATGGGCAGCGTGGGCAAGATGTTCTGGGCCGCACCGCTGCCGGGCAGCAAGCAGTTCATGGGGGTGCTCAACCAGTTTCTGTCGCCCTATCAGACCAATCCGCTCAATATCAACCCGCTGCGGCAGCTGCTCACACGGGTGGTGGATTTCGAGACGCTGGCCCATCCCGCTCATCCAAGCGTGGTGCCCAAGCTCTTCATCTGCGCCACCAACGTGCGCACGGGCGGCGGCAAGATCTTCAAGGGCGAGCAGGTGACGGCAGACGCCATCATGGCCTCGGCCTGCCTGCCGCAGCTGTTCAAGGCGGTGGAGATTGACGGAGAGTGCTACTGGGATGGCGGGTTCTCGGGAAATCCGGCACTGTATCCGCTGATCTACGAGACCCGGAGCCGGGACATCCTGCTGGTGCAGATCAATCCCAAGGAGTCCGATGTCTCGCCCGATACCGCCCGCGAGATCATGGACCGCATGAACGAGATCACCTTCAACGCCAGCTTGCTGGCCGAGCTGCGGGCCATCGAGTTCGTGGTCAAGCTGCTGGAGCAAAAGCGTCTGGACCCGGAGCGCTACAAGCATGTGCTGATGCACCGCATCGACGGCGGCTCGGTGCTCAAACCCTTTGGCGCCTCGAGCAAGGTGCGCGCAGACATGGGCATGGTGCGCAAGCTGTTCGAGCTGGGCCGCGAGCGCGGCCAGCAATGGCTGCAGCTCAACCGCGAGCACCTTGGCGTCAAGCAGACGCTGCGATTCAACGAGAATAGGGGATAGCCTCCGCAGGGGGCGACGCCGTTGCCTGCTTTCTGGCCTCCTGGGCCATGGGCAGGGCAGGGCGTTCGGAGTAATGAACCGTAGAGATACCAGAGACCATGCACGACCACGATTACGACGCCCATTGCATTTTCTGCCGCATCGCCAAGGGGGAGATTCCTTCGCGCAAGGTCTATGAAGACGAGGAGCTGTTCGCCTTCCATGACATCCACCCCGGTGCGCCCGTGCACTTTCTGGTGATTCCCAAGAAGCACATCCCCTCCATGGCCCAGGTCGGCGCCGAAGATGCGCCCCTGCTGGGCCGCATGATGGCGCTGGCTCCCAAACTGGCGCTGGAGCAGGGCTGCAACCCTTATCCCGATGGCGGTTTCCGCATCGTGGTCAACACCGGCAGCGAGGGCGGCCAGGAAGTGCACCATCTGCACCTGCACGTCATGGGCGGTCCGCGCCCCTGGCTCAAGGGCTGATCTGGCGGCGCAGCGGGCCTGCACGCGGCGATAGAGCTGTGCACTGCAGGCTTTTTGGGTGATTGATTCGTATCTGTCACAAGCCCCGTCTAAAATGGTTTGCAATTTCTAGGAGATTCTCATGGGCTCGTTTTCTATCTGGCACTGGGCGATCGTGCTGCTCATCGTGGTTCTGGTGTTCGGCACCAAGAAGCTCAAGAACATCGGCTCCGACCTGGGCGGCGCCGTCAAGGGCTTCAAGGACGGCATGAAGGACGGTGCGACTGATGCCGACGCCAACGCCGCGACCGGCCAAGTGGCCAACCAGCAGGCTGCCGAAAAGGCCACCATCGACGTGGAAGCCAAGCAAAAGAGCTGATCGCGGCAGGACTGACATTTAGATGTTTGATATTGGCCTGTCCAAAATGGCGCTGATCGGTGCCGTGGCCCTGGTGGTCATCGGTCCCGAGAAGCTGCCGCGCGTGGCCCGCATGGTGGGCACCTTGCTTGGCAGGGCACAGCGCTATGTGTCCGACGTCAAGGCCGAGGTCAACCGCTCCATGGAGCTCGATGAGTTGCGCAAGATGAAGGACACGGTCGAGACCGCCGCGCGGGACGTGGAGTCCAGCATGCGCAATCAGGCCTCCGATCTTGAAAAGGACTGGAGCGATGCGACCAAGGACCTGCGCGACGACTCGAACATGACTTCGGCTTCGTCCTTCGGCTCCTATGACGCAGAAGGTGGCTACACCGGTCTGGATACGCACAGCAGCGTGGTGCCCAGCTACCGCCATCCGCGCAAGAACTGGCGCGTCAAGCGCGGTGCCGTGCCCCAGTGGTACAAGGCCCGTGCCGGGGTACGCAGCAAGGTCCAGTCGGGTGCGGCACGCGTGGCGCGCTTTCGCCCCAAGAAGTTCCATTGAACATGCAGCTCAGCAGCCTGCCGGCCGAAAGGTCGGCCATGGCCGGTCCCAGTGGGCCGGCTTGGCTGCCCGCATGTCGCTCTTTGCCCGTGATTCACGGGCGTTGTTGTTTCTCAAGCGTGTGGAGCCGATCGGGCTCCGACGCGGTTTTGCACCATGTCCGAACCCTCTAAAGAAGACGAACTCGCCGGCACGGAGCAGCCGTTTGTCCAGCACCTGATGGAGCTGCGTGATCGCCTGCTCTACAGCCTGTATGGCGTTTTGATCGGCGTCGGGCTGCTGATGTTCTGGCCGGGCCCCGACGGCCTGATCGACTTCATCGCCCTGCCCATCAAGGAGCACATGCCGCCCGGCGCCAAGCTGATTGCGGTGGGCGTTTTCTCGCCCTTCTTCGTGCCGCTCAAGGTGTTGATGATGGTGGCCGTGCTGCTGGCGCTGCCCTGGATCATGTACCAGATCTGGGCCTTTGTGGCGCCGGGTCTGTACAGCCACGAGAAGAAGTTCGCCCTGCCGCTGATCATGTTCGGCAGTCTGCTGGCCTATGCCGGCATTGCCTTCGTACAGTTCTTTGTGCTTGGCAATATGTTCAAGTTCATCCAGCACTTCACGCCGGCCAGCGTGGCCGCCACGCCCGACATTGCCTCGTATGTGGAAGCGATCCTCTCGCTCTACATCGCGTTTGCGGCGGCCTTTCAGGTGCCCATCGTGGTGATGCTGCTGGTGCGCTTTGGTCTGGTGGAGATCGAGAAGCTCAAGGCCTTCCGCGGCTATTTCGTGGTGCTGGCCTTCGTGATTGCTGCCGTCATCACGCCGCCCGATGTGATCTCTCAGCTGGCCCTGGCCTTGCCCATGTGCCTGCTCTACGAGATCGGCATTCTGGGGGCCGGCTGGTTCAGCCGGGTGTCGCGTGCGCCCGATGCCGAGGAGGGTACGGGCACGGAAGTGGAGAAATCCACGGACGGCCACTGATCTTCGTCTCCAACTCCCGGCAAAGCCCTTGAAGTGATTCAAGGGCTTTTGTTTTGATAGCTGTCAGCGCTTTCCCTGCAAGCGTTTGAGCCGTATTTCCTGATGATCTGTGATGGCTCGCTGCAGCTTGCAACAGGCCGCAGCATGAAAAAAGCCAGCGACTGGCGCTGGCTGGTGTGGTTCGCGGAAGCGTCCGTCAACGGCGGGGGCGGCTTTGCTGCTGCAGGGTGCTGGCTGCAGGGCGGGCGCCCGGAGTGATGTTCAGCACCACTTCGCTGTCGCCGCGGCGCACATCGAACTTGGCGGCTTCGCCGGGCTTGAGCGAGGCCACGGCCGTCAGCAGCTCGGAGACATTGCGGGTCGCGGTCTCGCCCACCTTGACGATCACGTCGCCAGGGCGCATGCCGGCCTGGGCGGCGGGGCCGGCCTGCAGCACGCCGGTGATGATGACGCCGGCATCGGCCTTGACGCCAAAGGTCTCGGCCAGCTCGGGCGAGAGTTCGTTGGGCTCCACGCCGATCCAGCCGCGTGTGACCTTGCCGTCCTTGACGATGCCGTCCAGCACCATCTTGGCCGTGGAGACGGGAATCGCGAAACCGATGCCCATGCTGCCGCCCGAGCGCGAGTAGATGGCCGTGTTGATACCCAGCAGATTGCCGTTGGCATCCACCAGGGCACCGCCGGAGTTGCCCGGGTTGATGGCGGCATCGGTCTGGATGAAGTTCTCGAAGGTGTTGATGCCCAGCTGGCTGCGGCCCAGGGCGCTGACGATGCCGCTGGTCACGGTCTGGCCCACACCGAAGGGGTTGCCGATGGCCAGCACGCGGTCACCCACGGCGACCTGGTCGGAGTTGCCCAGCACGATGACGGGCAGCTTGTCGAGCTCGACCTTGAGAATGGCTAGATCGGTCTCGGGGTCCGTGCCAATGACCTTGGCCTTGGCCTGGCGGCTGTCGGTCAGCGTGACCTCGATATCGTCGGCGCCTTCCACCACATGGTTGTTGGTGAGGATGTAGCCATCTTGACTGATGATGACGCCGCTGCCCAAACCAGATTGCTCCTGCGGGCCCTGATCGCCAAAGAAGAACTGGAACCAGGGATCGTTGGCGCGTGGGTGGCGGACCGCCTTGCTCGTGTTGATGCTGACCACGGCGGGCGAGGCCTTGCGTGCGGCTGGCGCAAAGCTGCCCGGGGCGACTTCACCCGCCGGGGCAGAGGGGGCCTGCAGCAGCGAAACTCCGGCATTGCTGCGGATGTTTCCGCGCTGAAGCCAAGTGGGCTGTAGGGTAGCCACTACAAAATAGATAGCCACCAGCACGGTGACGACCTGCGAAAACAGCAACCAGGTGCGTTTCATGTAATGCGTATAGGTAGTGAGGAGAACAAGCCCACATTGTGAAGCATGGCTGCACCGGGCGTCGAAGCGAACATTTGCTTGCGCGCAATTGCATAACGCAAAGCTTTGCAGATTGCAGGAGCGATGGCTATAGGACTGCAGGCATCTAAAGTTTTGCGCGGCCAGAAACCATGAGTGAAAACCCTAGAATGTTTTTTCGACTGCGCTTACGCCGCCATGACTGCCCACAAGGTGCTCATATTCGGCCTGGTGTGGCTTTGCATCTGAAGCCCGCTGCAATCGGTATGCCACTGCACGTTGACCCGTGATCAGCGGCCTTATCCGCGCTGTCCTGTTGTTCGATCTGGGAAACACCATGACTACGCTTGACCACGCTGCATCGGCCAAAGCGCCGGCTGCTGCGAAGAATCGCCTCCTGAATCGGGAGGACTACAAGACCCTGGGCTTATCGGCCCTGGGCGGAACGCTGGAGTTTTATGACTTCGTGGTGTTCGTCTTTTTTGCCAATGTGATCGGTAGCCTGTTCTTTCCGGCTTCGCTGCCCGAGTGGATGCGCCAGCTGCAGACGCTGGGCATTTTCGCGGCCGGCTATCTGGCACGCCCCATCGGCGGCATCTTGATTGCCCACTTCGGCGACATCCTGGGCCGCAAGAAGATGTTCACGCTGTCGGTGTTCCTGATGGCCGTGCCCACGCTGGTCATCGGCCTGCTGCCCACCTATGAAACCATAGGCCTGGCCGCTCCCATCCTGCTGCTGCTGATGCGCGTGATGCAAGGTGCCGCCATCGGCGGTGAAATGCCCGGTGCCTGGGTGTTCGTGGCCGAGCATGCTCCCGAAAAGCGTTACGGCTTCGCGATCGGTGCACTGACTTCCGGCATTACCGGCGGTATCTTCCTGGGCTCCATCATCGGGGTCTGGCTCAACAGCACCTACAGCCAGAGCGAGATCCACGACTGGGCCTGGCGCCTACCCTTCATTCTGGGCGGTGTCTTCGGTCTGGTGTCGGTGTATCTGCGCAAGTTCCTGCACGAGACTCCCATCTTCCAGGAGCTGCAGGCCCGCAAGGCCGCCGACCGAGAACTGCCGATCAAGACCATCCTGCGCGACCACCGCGAAGCCTGCGTCGTCGTGGCGCTGATGACATGGGTGCTGTCCACGGCGATTGTGGTGGTGATTCTGTTCACGCCGGCCTATCTGCAAAAAGTGTTCCACATCGAGCCTGCCATGGCCCTGAAGGCCAACGCCGTGGCGACCGTGACACTGACCATTGGCTGCGTGTTCTGGGGCTGGCTGTCCGACAAGATCGGCACCAAGCTGACCATGCTCATCGGCTGGGGCGGCATGACGGCCACGGCCTATCTGTTCTACCTGAACCTGCCCGGCAACGAGGCATCGCTGATCTGCAACTATGCGACCGTGGGCTTCTTTGTCGGCTCCATCTCGCTGCTGCCCGTGGTGGGTGTCCGGGCCTTCCCGCCCGAGGTGCGCTTCACCGGCCTGTCCTTCTCCTACAACATGGCCTATGCCGTGTTCGGCGGTCTGACTCCCATGCTGGTGTCCGTGTGGCAGCAGGTGGACGTGATGGCTCCTGCCCACTATGTGGCGGCCATGGGCGTGCTGGGCATGGCCATGGGCTTCTGGCCGCTGGCCTGCAAGGGCTGGCAGCCGCGCAAGGCGTGAGCCTGCACAGGCGAATGAGAAAAGGCAGTCAGCAGTGGCTGCCTTTTTTTTCGCCGATCGCACGTTTGCGGCGGCGCGGCTGCATGGCGGGTGCGGAGGCTGTGCCCAGCACCATGTCGGCAAAGGCGCTCCCGCCCGCCGAGATATGGTTGCGCATGGCCTCGGCAGCGACTTCGCTGTTGCCGGACAGAATGGCGGCCACCACGGTTTCATGCTCCGTCTGGGAGTGCAGCAGGCGCTCCGGCTTTTCAAACATCTTGCTGCGGTACGGTGCGACCCTGAGTCTGGCCTCGCGGGTCTGCTCGACGATAAAGGTGTTTCCGCTGTACTGATATATCAAATCATGCAATCTGGCGTTTGCCTGTTCGTAGCCAATGGAGTCGGCCGTCTGCGCATGGGCCGCCGTCTGCGCCAGAGCCGCTTGCAGCTGCGCTCTCTGCTCCGCGTTGATGCGCCTGGCCGCCAGGCGCGCGAGCACGCCTTCCAGTTCGGCAAGCCCTTCCATCATTGCAATCAGCTCCCGGGGATCGAGGTGGCGCACGTAGATGCCGACACGCGGAAGAATGCTCACCATCCCCTTGGCAGACAGCAGCAGCAAGGCCTCGCGGACCGGCGTGCGGGAAGCCTGGAAGCGCTCGCACAGCGCCTGTTCGTCGATGGCGGCGCCCGGCCGCAATGCGCCGTTGCGCAGGTCTTGCTCCAGTGCCAGCCGGATACGGTCCTGCATGCTGAGCGCGTCTAGGGTTTCTGCGGTTGGTGGATGTTTGGGCTTCATTGTTCAATATTAGATATATCTATTTATATTTCTGATACGCATGAATCCAAGACTGCATTTCCAGGACCGTGTTGCAACCATCACACTCCAGCGCCCCACGGTGGCGAACCGTCTGGCGCCCGATGATTTGCCGGTGCTCATTGAATGCATAGCATGCGTCAATCAGAGGGAGGATGTGCGGGTGCTGGTGTTGCGTAGCGAAGGCAGGCATTTCTGCAGTGGCTACGATATATCACAAATCGAAAACAGCCAGAGTGAAGGCAGCAGCTTCGGCGAGATGGTGGACGTGGTGGAGCAATGCCGCGCGGTGACCATTGCCGCCATTCAAGGGGGTGTCTATGGCGGCGCAACCGATCTGGCACTGGCTTGCGACTTTCGCGTGGGCTCGATGGCGGCGGACATGTTCATGCCCGCCGCGCGGTTGGGCCTGCATTTCTATGCCTCGGGGCTGGAGCGCTATGTCAGCCGTCTGGGGCTCGATACCGCCAAGCGCCTGTTTCTGACCTGCGAACGCCTGGATGCAGAGCAGATGAAGGCCTGCGGCTTCCTGACGCATCTGGTGGCGCACACCGAGCTCGACGAGACCGTGGCGAGTCTGGCCGGGACGCTGGGGGCGATGGCACCCCTGCCGCTGTCCGGCATGAAAAAACACCTGAACCTGATTGCCTGCGGTCGCCAGGACCGCGAGGCGATTGCGCGCGACGTGCAGCGCTCGGTCGAGTCCGAGGATCTGCGCGAGGGCGGCCTGGCCTGGCGCGAAAAGCGCACGCCGCTCTTCAAGGGCCGCTAGCACTGGCCCTGCCGCCGAAAGACATCCATACCTTCCACCAAGGAGACAAGCATGTTCAAGAAAGCATTGGTATCGGCCTGCCTGCTGAGCGCCAGCGCGCTGGTGCTGGCAGACAGCTATCCGTCGCGGCCCATCACGCTGATGGTAGGTTTTCCACCCGGCGGCGGCGCCGACGCGGTGGCGCGCATCGTCAGCGAAAAGCTGGGGCGGGTGTTGAACCAGCCGGTGCTGGTGGACAACCGCCCCGGTGCAGGCACGACGATCGCGTCGGACCTGGTGGCGCGGGCGCCAGCCGACGGCTACACCTTGCTGCTGGGCTCTGCCAATCTGTATGGCACGGACCAGATTCTTTACAAGAGTGCTCGCTATGACGGCGTCAGGAGCTTCACGCCCATCATGCGCTGGAGCGATTCGCCGATGCTGCTGGCGGTGAAAAAGGACTTTCCCGAGAAAACGGTGGCCGGACTGATCGAGCAGGCCCGCAAGCATCCCGGCAAGCTGACGTATTCCTCGTCCGGCTCCGGTGTGGTCACCCATCTGGCGGGGGCCTCGTTTGCACATGCCGCCGGCATCGACATGCTGCATGTGCCGTTCAAGGGCGGCGCGCCGTCGATCCAGGCCGTGGGCGCGGGCGATGTGGACATGACCTTCGGCACGCCGCCCTCGGTGATGCCGATGGCCGCTGGCGGCAAGCTGCGCATCATGGCCGTGACGACGGCCCAGCGCTCGCAGCTGTTTCCCGATTTGCCGGCCATGCAGGAGTCCGGCATCGACGGGGCGGACTTCACGCTCTGGTTCGGTCTGTATGGACCGGCCAAGCTGCCCAGGGAGATCACGCAAAAGCTGTTCGAGGCCAGCCGCCAGGCCTTGAGCGACCCGGAAGTCAAGGCCAAGCTTGAAAAACAGGGCGTTGTGGCCTATCCCTCGGCATCGCCCCAGGAGTTCGAGGCCTGGGCCCAGGCCGATGGCAAGAAGCAGAAAGCCGTTGCCGAGCGGGCCATGGCCGGGCAATGAATCGGTTTCCACCAAAGAGAGTTCTTCGTATGTCTGATAACAATATGTTCACCGCACTGCGTGCCGCCTTTCCAGCCGATCTGGATGAGGTCGCCATCGAGGCCGTGTCGCCCCAGGCATCCGCAGGTGAGCCGCTTCTCTACAGCTGGCGCGATCTGGACCGCATGAGTGCGCGCATGGCGAATTGGCTGGCTTCGCTCGGTCTGCCCGCCGGCAGCCGTATTGCGGTGCAGGTGGAAAAGTCGGTCGAAGCGCTGATGCTGTACCTGGCCACATTGCGGGCGGGCCATGTGTTCCTGCCACTCAATACCGCCTACCAGAGCGCCGAGATCGAATATTTCATCGGCAATGCCGAGCCCGCCGTGGTGGTGTGCACGCCCGGCAATGCGGACTGGGTGGCAAAGGTGGCCGCGGCCTGCGGCACGCAGCATGTCTTCACGCTGGGCGAAGCGCAGGACGGCAGCCTGCTGGAGCAGGCGCTGCGCTTCGACGACGTGCAGGTGCCTGTGCCGTGCCGGGCCGACGATCTGGCCGCCATTCTCTACACCAGCGGCACCACCGGCCGCAGCAAAGGGGCGATGCTCTCGCATGGCAATCTGCTCTCGAACGCTCTCATGCTCAGGCAGTACTGGGGCTGGCGCACGCGCGAGCAGGGCGGCGACGTGCTGATCCACGCCTTGCCGATCTTCCATGCACACGGGCTGTTCGTCGCCATCCATGGCGCGCTCATCAATGGCAGCAAGATCATCTGGATGTCGAAATTCGACGCCAGGGCCGTGATCGCCGCCATGCCGCGCGCCACCGTGTTCATGGGCGTGCCGACGCTGTATGTGCGCATGCTGGCCGAGCCGGCGCTGACCAGGGAGGCGGCCAGCCGGATGCGGCTGTTCATCTCCGGCTCCGCGCCGCTGCTGATCGAAACCTTTGGCGAGTGGCGCCAGCGCACCGGCCACACCATCCTGGAGCGCTATGGCATGAGCGAGACCATCATGCTCACCTCCAACCCCTATGCGCCCGATGCGCGCCACGGTGGCCAGGACGAGCGCCGCGGTGGCACCGTGGGTTTTGCGCTGCCCGGTGTGGGGGTGCGTGTGGCGGGCGACAGCGGGCTGCCGCTGCCCACGGGCGAGATCGGTGCCATCGAGGTCCAGGGACCCAATATCTTCAAGGGCTACTGGCGCATGCCTGAAAAAACGGCACAGGAGTTCACTGCGGACGGCTGGTTCAGGACCGGAGATGTCGGCAGGGTGGATGAGCGCGGCTATGTCACCATCGTGGGTCGCAGCAAGGATTTGATCATCAGCGGCGGCTACAACGTCTACCCGGCGGAGATCGAAGGCTTTATCAACGATATGCCCGGCGTGGCCGAGAGCGCCCTGGTCGGTGTGCCGCACCCGGATTTCGGAGAGGTGGGGGTGGCGGTGGTCGTCGCCAGGAGCGGCCATTCGCTCGACGGCGCCGCCATCGTCGCCGCGCTCAAGTCCCGGCTTGCCAACTTCAAGATTCCCAAGCGCTGCGTTGTCGTTTCGGAGCTGCCGCGCAACGCCATGGGCAAGGTGCAGAAAAACTTGCTGCGTGATCGTTACCGGGATTTGTTACTATGAAAACAATAGCTTATATCGCATGTTAGAAAGTGTGTTCAGATGTATTTAGTACTGAAATGCTTTAATTGCATGAGCTAGCAGCTCCTTATTTTGAAGTGCGGCGGATGCGACAATCATGCCCATGATGACCACCCGCCAAGACATGCTGCAGGCGTTCGATGCCTTGCTGCAGCCCGAACGCTTCAAGGACTACGGACCCAACGGCCTGCAGGTCGAAGGCAAGAGCGAGATTCGTCGCATCGTCAGCGGTGTGACGGCCAGTCGCGCCCTGATCGAGGCAGCGATCGAGGGCGGGGCCGATGCCGTCTTCGTGCACCACGGTCTGTTCTGGCGCGGCATGGATGGTCGCATCACGGGCTGGCTCAAGGAGCGCATCCGCCTGCTGCTGGCACATGACATCAATCTGTTTGCCTATCACCTGCCGCTGGATGCCCATGCCGAACTGGGCAATAACGCGCAACTCGGGGCGCGGCTCGGAGTGCAGGGACAGGCCGCATTCGGCGACCAGAACCTGGGCTGGCTGGCCGATGCGGACTTTGCCGATGCCGCCGCTCTGGCCGAACATGTGCAAGCCGTGCTGGGGCGCAAGGTGACGCTGGCCGGTGCACAGGAGCACAGGCCGATCCGCAAGCTGGCCTGGTGCACCGGAGGGGCGCAGGGCTTTTTCGAGTCCGCGATTGCCGCCGGCGCCGATGCCTATATCACCGGCGAGATCTCCGAGCCCCAGATGCATCTGGCGCGCGAGATGGGTGTGAGCTTTATTGCTGCCGGCCATCATGCGACCGAGCGCTATGGCGCGCCGGCCGTGGCGGCTCATGTGGCCCAGGAGTGCGGGCTGGAGCACCGCTTCATCGATATCGACAACCCGGCCTGATCCGGTCCCGGACCTTCGTCTCTCACTTTTGATGGCTGCAAGCACTTGAGAACAGAGGAGCTTGCGGCGACCCTGATGCCTATGTCCGTCAATGCTTCAACCCAAACCATCGCCATCACCCAGGGCGACTGCGCAGGCATAGGGCCTGAAATCATCGCCAAGGCCTTCCGGGCCGCGCCGCAGGCCATGCGCGGCTGCTTTGTGGTGGGCGAGTTGCAGACTCTGCGCCGTGCCACAGCGCTGGCCGCCCGTGCTGCTGAGGGCGATCAGTGCATCGCTCAGCCCGTGGTGGTGATCGATGAGCCGGGCGAAGCCTGGTCTGTCCCGGAGGGTGCTGTCGCGCTGCTGAATCTGCCGGGACTGGCGGGGCCTCAGCCCTATGGCCAGATTTGCGCAGCTGCCGGGCAGGCCGCAGCGCAATGCGTGGTCTGGGCCGCGCAAGCGGCTTTGCGTGGCGAGATTGCCGCCCTGGTCACGGCGCCCCTGCACAAGGAGGCGCTGCATCTGGCGGGTGTGACTTTCCCCGGGCACACGGAACTTCTGCAGGCCGAGGCGGCCGCCCATGCGGGCGTTTCGCTCGAGCAGATGCCGGTGCGCATGATGCTGGCGAACGAAGAGTTGCGCACCGTGCTGGTCAGCATCCATGTGTCGCTGCGCGAGGCCATCGAGGCCATGACCGGGCCGCAGATCCTGCAGACCTTGCGCATCACGCATCAGGCGCTGAGCAGGAATCTGGGACGCGCGCCTCGCATTGCCGTGGCCGGGCTCAATCCGCATGCGGGCGAGGGCGGCATCTTCGGTCGTGAGGAAATCGAGATCATTGCCCCGGCGATCGCGGCAGCTCAGGCCGAAGGCATGGATGTGCAGGGGCCGTTTGCGCCGGACACTGTCTTCATGCGGGCGCGAAATACGCCAGCCCATCCGGGTGAATTCGATGTGGTGTTGGCGATGTACCACGACCAAGGGTTGATCCCAGTCAAATATTTGGGTGTGGAAAAAGGCGTCAACGTGACCCTTGGTTTGCCGCTGGTGCGCACCAGTCCCGACCATGGCACGGCCTTTGACATTGCCGGCCAGGGCGTGGCTGACGAGGCCAGCCTGCTCGAAGCCGTACATATGGCACGCAGTCTGGCGATTTGACTGTTTCTCGGCGGCAGTTCGGTGCGACATCCGTCCGGATGCATGCACGCCAGCGCCCCATGAAAAAAGCCTGCCGGGGTCGGCAGGCTTGCAGTCATCAGACCTGAAGGATCTCAAGCCTTGCGATTGAGGCTGTCGCGGATCTCACGCAGCAGCTGAATGTCTTCAGGCGTAGCAGGTGCTTGCTCCGGTGCCGCAGGTGCCTCGCGCTTGAGGCGGTTGATCTGCTTGACCATCATGAAAATGATGAAGGCCAGAATTACGAAATTCACTGCAACGGTGATGAAGTTGCCATAGGCAAATACAGGAATGCCTGCTTTTTTCAGCGCATCCAGTGTGCGTGGAACTCCCTCGGGCATGGTGCCCAGAACGACGAACAGGTTGGAGAAATCCAGCTTGCCAAAGAACAGACCCACCAGAGGCATGATCAGGTCGTTGACCACGGAATCAACGATTTTCCCGAACGCGCCGCCGATGATCACGCCCACGGCAAGATCCATGACGTTTCCCTTGATTGCGAACTCACGGAATTCTTGCATCATGCCCATAAGCAGTTCCAGTCACTAAGAGTTTGAGATAGCGCAGTATTGCGTGACTTTGGCGGTTGTCAACGTCGGACTGGGGCTGGAATAACCATAACCCCACCGCTAGAATTTGCAGTTGACCCCAAATCAAGCGATGTACTTCGAGGAAATCCATGAGTGACTCTCCAGTCGACTCCAGCAAGCGCACGTGGATCATCACGTCAGCATGTGCTGGTGCCGTGGGCGGTGTGGCAACGGCCGTCCCTTTTGTGAGCTCCTTCCAGCCTTCTGAAAAAGCCAAAGCAGCAGGTGCTGCGGTAGAGGTGGATATCTCCAATCTCAAGGATGGTGAGAAGCTCACCGTCGAGTGGCGTGGCAAGCCGGTGTGGATCATCAAGCGCACACCCGAGCAGCTCAAGGACTTGCCTGGCCTCGATGGCGAACTGGCGGACCCGAAATCGGTGCGTCACCCCGAAGAGTTCACGCCGCCCTATGCGCAAAATGAAGCGCGCTCCATCAAGCCTGAAATCCTCGTGGTCGTGGGCATCTGCACCCACCTGGGCTGCTCGCCCACCGACAAGTTCGTTGCCGGGCCTCAGCCTTCGCTGCCCGCAGACTGGAAGGGCGGTTTCCTGTGCCCATGCCATGGCTCCACCTTTGACATGGCCGGCCGGGTGTTCAAGAACAAGCCAGCGCCGGACAACCTGCAGGTGCCGCCACATATGTATCTGTCCGACACCAAGCTGCTGATTGGTGAAGACACCAAGGCAGCCTGAGGGAGACAAGAACAATGGCCCACGAATTCAAGCAAATCGACCCGAACTCCACGACCGGAGCGAAGGCCATGAACTGGCTGGAGAACCGGTTTCCGACGGCATTCGATGCGTACCGCGTCCATATGTCGGAGTACTACGCTCCCAAGAATTTCAACTTCTGGTACATCTTCGGCTCGCTGGCGCTGCTGGTGCTGGTGATCCAGATCGTCACCGGCATCTTCCTGGTGATGCACTACAAGCCCGACGCCGAAAAGGCGTTTGCTTCGGTGGAATACATCATGCGTGATGTGCCCTGGGGCTGGCTGATCCGCTATATGCACTCCACGGGCGCCTCGGCGTTCTTTGTGGTGGTCTATCTGCATATGTTTCGCGGTCTTCTGTACGGTTCTTACCGCAAACCGCGCGAACTGGTCTGGATCTTCGGTTGCGCCATCTTCCTGGTGCTGATGGCCGAAGCCTTCATGGGCTATCTGCTGCCCTGGGGCCAGATGTCGTACTGGGGCGCCCAGGTGATCGTGAACCTGTTCTCCGCCATCCCCTTTGTCGGCCCCGATCTGGCCTTGCTGATCCGCGGCGACTATGTGGTGGGCGATGCAACGCTGAACCGCTTCTTCAGCTTCCACGTGATTGCCGTGCCCCTGGTGCTGCTGGGTCTGGTCGTGGCGCATTTGCTGGCGCTGCACGATGTGGGCTCCAACAATCCCGACGGTATCGAAATCAAGGGTCCGAATGCACCCAAGGATGAAAAGGGTCGCCCTCTGGATGGCGTTCCCTTCCACCCTTACTACACGGTGCATGACATCTTCGGCGTGACGGTGTTCCTGTTCCTGTTCTCGGCCGTGGTGTTCTTTGCGCCCGAGTTTGGCGGCTACTTCCTGGAGTACAACAACTTCATCCCCGCCGACCCGCTCAAGACGCCCAATCACATTGCTCCCGTCTGGTACTTCACGCCCTTCTATTCGATGCTGCGTGCCATCACCGGCGAGATGATGTATGTGCTGATCGCCTGCGTGGTGCTGGGTGCCGGCTACGGCATTCTCAAGTCGCGCCTGCCCGGTTTTGCCAAGGGTGCAGTGGCCATCGTGGCGCTGGGTGCCATCGCCATGATGCTGTCCATCGACGCCAAGTTCTGGGGTGTGGTCGTGATGGGTGGTGCGGTGATCATCCTCTTTGCCTTGCCCTGGCTCGATTGCAGCCCGGTCAAGTCGATTCGCTATCGCCCCAGCTGGCACAAGTATGTGTATGCCGTGTTTGTGGTGAATTTCGTCGTCCTGGCCTATCTGGGTGTGCAGCCTCCGTCGCCGATTGGCGAGAAGGTGTCTCAGGTCGGCACGCTGTTCTACTTCGGCTTCTTCCTGCTCATGCCCTGGTGGAGTCGCTTGGGCGAGACCAAGCCCGTGCCCGAGCGTGTGACCTTCAAGCCTCACTGAAGCAGGAGAGAACAAGAATGAAGAAACTGATTCTGACCCTGGTTGCGGCCCTGGGTATCGCCGGTGCTGCGCAAGCCTCCGAAGGCGGCATCCACTGGGACAAGGCGCCGGTCAACACCAGCAATACGGCATCTCTGCAAAATGGTGCCAAGATTTTTGTCAACTACTGCCTGAGCTGCCACTCCGCTGCCTTCATGCGTTTCAACCGCTTGAAGGACATCGGTCTGACCGAGCAGGACATCAAGGACAATCTGCTGTTTTCCACCGACAAGGTGGGTGAGACCATGAAGGCCGCCATCAATCCTAAGGAGGCCAAGGAGTGGTTCGGTGCCAATCCTCCCGATCTGACGGTGATTGCGCGCTCACGTGCCGGCTCGGGTGGCTCTGGTGCCGATTACCTGTATACCTTCTTGCGTACTTTCTACAGGGATGACACCAAGGCCACAGGCTGGAATAATCTCGCCTTTCCCAGCGTAGGCATGCCGCATGCGCTGTGGGAGCTGCAGGGCGAGCGTCGCGCCATCTTCGAAGAGCATGACGACCACGGAACTAAGACCCAGGTCTTCAAGGGTTGGGAGCAGGTGTCTCCTGGCAAGATGAGCGCAGTGCAGTACGATCAGGCAGTTGGCGATCTGGTGAATTACCTGCAATGGATGGGGGAGCCGGCTCAGAACACTCGAACCCGTATCGGTGTGGGCGTTTTGATTTTCCTGGGTATCTTCATCTTTATCGCCTGGCGCCTGAATGCCGCGTTCTGGAAAGACGTGAAATAAGCTTTGCCGCCGTGCAGCAGTTGTCTGCAGCCAAACCGTGTTAGTGCAGAGTGGGGTGCCGTGGGCAACCCACTCTTTTTGATTTTTAGGAGTCTCCACCATGATGGTGCTTTATTCGGGAACGACTTGCCCCTTCTCACACCGCTGCCGCTTTGTGCTGTTTGAAAAAGGCATGGATTTCGAGATCCGCGATGTGGACTTGTTCAGCAAGCCCGAAGAGATCGCCGTGATGAACCCCTATGGTCAAGTGCCAATCCTGGTCGAGCGCGACCTGATCCTGTACGAGTCCAATATCATCAACGAGTACATCGATGAGCGCTTTCCCCATCCCCAGCTGATGCCTGGCGACCCCGTGGATCGTGCCCGTGTGCGCCTGTTCCTGCTGAACTTCGAGAAGGAACTGTTCGTGCATGTGAGCGCACTCGAAGAGCGCAACGTCAAGGGCAATGAAAAGGCTCTGGAAAAGGCCCGTGCCCATATCCGTGATCGCCTGACCCAGATGGCTCCCATCTTCCTGAAGAACAAGTACATCATGGGCGAGAACTTCTCCATGCTGGACGTGGCCATTGCTCCGCTGCTGTGGCGCCTGGACTACTACGGCATCGAGCTGTCCAAGAATGCCGCTCCTTTGCTCAAGTATGCCGAGCGCATCTTCTCGCGTCCGGCTTACATTGAAGCGCTGACGCCTTCCGAAAAGGTCATGCGCAAGTAATTGCACATGAGCGCAGAGCGGGCATGCTGAAGGGATTTCCTTCATCTGCCCGCTTTTTTGTCTTTGCAATCTTCTGGATTTGATTCGTCAGGAAACGAGATGACAGCCCCTGAAACGACTTCAACCCGTCCGTATCTGCTGCGGGCTTTGTTTGAATGGTGTACCGACAATGGCTTGACGCCGCATATCGCCGTGCGTGTGGATCGCAGCACCCAGGTGCCCATGGAGTTTGTGCGCGATGGCCAGATCGTGCTCAACATCAGCTACGACGCGACCAGCGGCCTGCTGATCGGCAACGAGTACGTGGAATTCAAGGCACGCTTTGGTGGCCAGCCTCGGGAAATCATGGTTCCCGTGGCGAACGTCATGGCCATCTATGCCCGCGAAACCGGCCAGGGCATGGCCTTCCCGCCCGAGGAGGACGAAGTCTCCGAGGATGGCGATGTGTTATTGATGGATGATGGCGAGCCCGAGATGGAGTCGGATGACGAATCCTCGGCCGAGCGTGTGGTGCAGCTGGTTCCCGTCAAGGCAGAAGCAGAGGCTTCCGGTGAAGATGATGCTCCTCGTACGCCACCACCTGCAGGTGGCCGTCCGGCGCTCAAGCGTGTGAAATAAGCGGGGAGACATCCTGAAACCGGATGCCCGAGGGCAAGCCAAGAAATTTCGGGTTTCTTCTTTTGGGGCTGTTTTTCTACGTTAGAATTCAGTCTTCGCCGGTTTAGCTCAGTTGGTAGAGCACCCGCCTTGTAAGCGGTAGGTCGTCAGTTCGAATCCGACAACCGGCACCAAACAAATAGGTCTCTTCGGAGGCCTTTTTTGTTTTTCAGTGCCTAAAAAGCCTTATCAGGCCTGAACCTTGATGCGTATGCTGGTGACGGCCCAACCTTTGGTGCGCAGATGGGCCGCCATGGCGGGCAGCAGTTGGCGCACTTTGGCGGCAGCTGCGTTGTTTTTTACGATCAGGCACCAGCCGTCTTCATCAATGGGCCCGGCCTGCAGGCTGGCGCGCAGCATGGGCGGCACCAGCGGCAGGACAGCCTTGAGCCGGTTGCTTGAGTCCTGCGTCAGCGCTGCCAGGCGCGCCAATGTGGGAGAAGACTCCATGGCACTGATGGCGGTAACTGCGTGATGACGGCGAACAATGGTCATGCGAAGGGCGGGCGGTTGGGTGAGGGGCGAAGCCCAAGCTTAGCGCAGTCGGCAATGAATGCGGCAGTGCGGGTCGTTTGCGTTGATGTGCCTGCGCTTGCGACGCAATCCCGTACGTACTCTGAAGCAGCGCAAAACCAGGGCAGGCTTGCGCGGTTAGAATGATTTTTTGGTCCTGTTCCTGTTTTGGAGGCGCCAGGAGGTTTTCACCTATTTTGGGTGTGGCTCTTGACGGCCCCGGGGACGGCCCCATCTGAAGACCAACAATCAAGGAATTCTGGACACATTGCTTTGCGCAACCGGCAAAAAAGCGATGTGCCTTCGCACGCATGGCCACCAATTTCCTCACCAAACTGTTCGGCAGCCGCAATGACCGGTTGCTCAAGCAATACCGTAAGACAGTCGCTCGCATCAATGCGATGGAGCCTGAGTACGAAAAGCTCAGCGATGAGGCATTGCGCGCCAAGACGCAGGAGTTCAAGGATCGCGTTGCCAAGGGCGAGGCGCTGGACGAGCTGTTGCCCGAAGCCTTTGCCGTGGTGCGCGAAGGCTCCAAGCGCGTCATGAAGATGCGTCACTTTGACGTGCAGATGCTGGGCGCCATGGCGCTGCATGACGGCAAGATTGCCGAAATGCGCACCGGTGAAGGCAAGACGCTGACCGCGACGCTGCCCGTGTACCTCAATGCCCTGTCGGGCGAGGGCGTGCATGTGGTGACTGTCAACGATTACCTGGCCAACCGCGATGCCATGACCATGGCTCGCCTCTACAACTTCCTCGGCCTGTCGGTGGGCATCAACCTGCCCAATCTGTCGCGCGAGCAAAAGCAGCAAGCCTACAACTCCGACATCACCTACGGTACGAACAACGAGTACGGCTTCGACTACCTGCGTGACAACATGGTGTATGAGCCCGGCGACCGTGTGCAGCGCGTGCTGAACTACGCCATCGTCGACGAGGTGGACTCGATTCTGATCGACGAGGCGCGCACTCCGCTGATCATCTCCGGTCCGGCCGAGGATCACACGGCCATGTATGTGGCCATGAATCAGATCGTGCCGAATCTGGTGCGTCAGGAAGGCGAAGCCGATCCGCGCACGGGCGAAGGCGTGACCAAGCCCGGCGACTTCACGGTCGATGAGAAATCCCATCAGGTCTATCTGACCGACCAGGGCTATGAAGCGGCCGAGCGCCTGCTGAGCCATGCCGGCCTGATCACCGAAGGCTCGTCGCTCTACGATCCCTCCAATATCTCTCTGGTGCACCATCTGTACGCCGCGCTGCGTGCCAACCAGCTGTACTTCCGCGATCAGCACTATGTGGTGCAGAACGACGAAATCGTGATCGTGGACGAGTTCACCGGCCGCCTGATGGCAGGCCGCCGCTGGAGCGATGGCCTGCACCAGGCCGTGGAGGCCAAGGAAGGTGTGGCCATTCAGGCCGAGAACCAGACCATGGCCTCGATCACCTTCCAGAACTACTTCCGTCTGTACAAGAAGCTGTCGGGCATGACCGGCACGGCCGACACCGAAGCCTACGAATTCCAGGAAATCTATGGCCTGGAGACCGTGGTGGTGCCGCCCAACAAGCCCAGCAAGCGCCAGGATCAGCTCGATCGCGTCTACAAGACCACCAAGGAAAAGTACGATGCGGCGATCAAGGATATCCGCGAGTGCTACGAGCGCGGCCAGCCCGTGCTGGTCGGTACGACCTCGATCGAGAACTCCGAAATCATCGACCAGCTGCTGACCCGCGAGAAGCTGCCTCATCAGGTGCTCAACGCCAAGCAGCATGAGCGCGAGGCCGACATCATTGCCCAGGCGGGCAGCGAAGGCATGATCACCATCGCCACCAATATGGCCGGCCGTGGTACCGACATCGTGCTGGGTGGCAATATCGACAAGCAGCTCAAGGCCATCGAGAGCAACGAGGCGCTCAGCGAGACCGAGCGCAACCAGCAGATCGAGCAGTTGCGTGCCGACTGGCAGGTGGCCCACGACAAGATCGTGGCCCTGGGCGGTCTGCGCATCATCGCCACCGAGCGTCACGAGTCGCGCCGTATCGACAACCAGCTGCGCGGCCGTTCGGGCCGTCAGGGCGATCCCGGTTCCTCGCGCTTCTATCTGAGCCTGGACGACCAGTTGATGCGCATCTTCGCGGGTGACCGTGTCAAGGCCATCATGGACCGCCTGAAGATGCCCGAAGGCGAAGCCATCGAGGCCGGCATCGTGACCCGCTCCATCGAGTCTGCACAGCGCAAGGTGGAAGCCCGCAACTTCGACATGCGCAAGCAGCTGCTCGAATATGACGACGTGGCCAACGACCAGCGCAAGGTGATCTACCAGCAGCGCAACGACATTCTGGATTCGACCGATCTGAACGGCATGCTGGCCGCCATGCGCGAGGACGTGATTACCGACCTGGTGCGCCAGTATGTGCCGGCCGAGTCCATGGAAGAGCAGTGGGACGTGCCCGGCCTGGAAAAGGCGCTGGCCAGCGAATGGCAGATCGACCTGCCCTTGCAGCAGGACGTGGCGGGTTCGGAATCCATCACCGACGAAGAGATTCTGGAAAAGGTCGTCAAGGCTGCCCACGATCTGTTCGATGCCAAGGTGGCCCTGATCGGTCAGGAGAACTTCACGCAATTCCAGCGTGCCGTGCTGCTGCAGAGCTTCGACACCAACTGGCGCGACCACCTGGCCGCGCTGGACTATCTGCGCCAGGGCATTCACCTGCGCGGCTATGCCCAGAAGCAGCCCAAGCAGGAGTACAAGCGCGAGGCGTTCGAACTGTTCCGCCAGCTGATCGACCAGGTCAAGACCGAAGTCACCCGCGTGCTGATGACGGTCCAGGTCCGCTCACGCGAAGAGATGGACGAAGCTGCCGTCGCCATGAACGAGCGCGGCGCCCAGAGCCTGGAGCACATGAGCTATGCCTCGCCCTCGGATACCGAAGGCATGAGCATCGAGGACGACGTGACGCTGGCCGAACCGCTGGCCATGCCCGAGGGCGTGCATGTGGGTCGCAACGATCCCTGCCCCTGCGGCAGCGGCAAGAAGTTCAAGCTTTGCCACGGCAAGCTGTCCTGACCCCCTGAGGCGCTTTGCGCCTTCCCCCATTGACGGGGCTCATTGCTGTGGGGCGCCTCTTGCTGGCCGTCTCTGACTTGAGCATGCGTTATCGAACAACACGGGCTGCGGCCCGTGTTTGCATTGGGGCGCAGCTTTTTGCGCAACAAAATCCGGCAAGTCCGATCAGGCCTCCGTTTGTTCCGATAATGGGGAACGTTTTAACTTTCGACCCCTAGGCTGCTGCACGGGGCGCGCTCTTGGCCAGAGACATCGAGCAAGAGCCGCCTCGCGGCGAAGATGTCGTCCCCCTCGGGGGAAGCCGCGCAGCGGCACAGGGGGAGGCCTCTCTCAGGAACATACAGAAATGTCCGTGAATCTTTCCGCTCCCGTCGCCGCTGATCTGCTGGCGATCAATGGCGTTCGCATTGGTGTTACCGAAGCCGGCGTGCGCAAGGCCAATCGCAAGGACCTGACGGTGTTCCTGCTCGACGAAGGTGCCTCTGTGGCCGGCGTGTTCACCCAGAACCGTTTCTGCGCCGCTCCCGTGCAGATCTGCCGCGAGCATCTGGCGGCCGGCATCGGCATCCGTGCCATGGTCGTCAACACCGGCAATGCCAATGCCGGCACCGGCGCCGCCGGTCTGGCCAATGCCCGCGCCACCTGTGCGGCTCTGGCCAAGGAGCTGGACCTGAGCGCAGGCCAGATCCTGCCTTTTTCCACCGGCGTGATCATGGAAGAGCTGCCCGTTGACCGTATCGTGGCGGGCATGCCCAAGGCCATCGCTGCCGCCAAGGCTGACAACTGGGCCACGGCTGCCGAAGGCATCATGACCACCGACACCTTGCCCAAGGCCTTCAGCCGCAGCGTCAGCATTGGCGGCAAGACGGTTTCCATCACCGGCATCAGCAAGGGCGCGGGCATGATCCGCCCCAATATGGCGACCATGCTGGGCTTTCTGGCCACGGACGCGGCGATTGCCCCCGAGCTGCTGCAGCCTCTGGTCAAGGAGTTGGCCGACGGCTCTTTCAACCGCGTGACCATTGATGGCGACACTTCCACCAATGACTCGTTCGTGCTGATCGCCACCCACAAGGCCGGCAATGCCCAGATCACGGCGCTCTCCAGTGCCGAGGGCGAGCAGCTCAAGGCAGCATTGCTGGAAGTGGCACAAAAGCTCGCCCAAGCGATCGTTCGCGATGGCGAGGGCGCCACCAAGTTCATCAGCGTCAAGGTCGAGGGCGGCAGGAATGAGGAAGAGTGCCGTCTGGTCGCGTACTCCATTGCCCACTCGCCCCTGGTCAAGACAGCCTTTTTTGCTTCCGACCCCAACCTGGGTCGCATCCTGGCCGCTGTGGGCTATGCCGGCATTGCCGATCTGGATCAGACCAAAATCGATCTGTACCTGGACGATGTGCATGTGGTGGTCGATGGCGGTCGCAATCCTTCCTACAAGGAAGAAGACGGTCAGCGCGTGATGAAGCAGCAGGAGATCGTGGTGCGCGTGCTGCTGGGTCGTGGCGATGCCGCGCAGACGGTGTGGACCTGCGATCTGAGTCACGAATATGTGACCATCAATGCGGATTACCGGTCGTAATTGACTCACCCCCTGAGGCGCTTTGCCTAGGCGGTTCCGCCTGGGCAACGCGCCTTCCCCCCCTCTCTCTACGTGCTGCGCGCTATGGGAGAGGGACGACAGCCTCGCTGCGCGGCGGCGCTTGCTCGCTGTCTCTGGTTTTGGGTGCGCCAGTTTTAAAGTGATGGCGCTATGAATTAAGAAGCTGTTATCGCTTGTATTTAGTGGATTTCAGTTATTTTTCTCATTGAAATCAAGCAGTATCAAACGCTAGCAGCTATAAAAACAGATGGAGATTCGATCGTGCAAGATGTGATGAACCCTTTGGAGCGCTTGGTCGAGCGTGCCGAGCAATTGATGCAGCGCATCGAGTCCGTGCTGCCCCAGCCCCTGCAGGCGCCCGCCGACTGGGATGCGGCGATTGCCTGGCGCTACCGCAAGCGCGCGAACGGCTGCGGCGTGCTGGAGCCGGTGCGCCATGTGGGCGCCATGCAGCTGTCCGATCTGCAGAACATTGACGTGCAAAAGGAAAAGATTGCCCGCAATACCGAGCAGTTCGTCAGCGGTCGCACGGCGAACAACGTGTTGCTGACGGGCGCGCGCGGCACGGGCAAGTCCTCGCTGATCCGCGCCTGTCTGCACAGCTATGCGCCCCAGGGCCTGCGTCTGATCGAGGTGGACAAGGCCGATCTGACCGATCTGCCCGACATCGTCGACGTAGTCGCTGGCCGCAGCGAGAAGTTCATCATCTATTGCGACGATCTGAGCTTCGAAGAGGGCGAGCCCGGCTACAAGGCCATGAAGTCCATGCTGGATGGCTCGGTTTCCGCAGCTACGCCCAATGTGCTGGTCTATGCCACCAGCAACCGCCGCCATCTGCTGCCCGAGTACATGACGGACAACCTGGCGCAGCAAAAAAGCGAGAACGGCGAGATCCATCCCGGCGAGGTGGTGGAGGAAAAGATTTCCCTGTCCGAGCGCTTCGGTCTCTGGGTGAGCTTCTACCCCTTCAGCCAGGACGAGTATCTGCGCGTGGTGGCGCAGTGGCTGTCTGCGCTGGGCATGGACCAGGCCACCATCGAGGCGGCCAGGCCCGAAGCCCTGGTCTGGGCGCTGGAGCGCGGCTCGCGCAGCGGTCGTGTGGCCCACCAGTTCGCGCGCGACTACGCAGGCCGCAACGAGCGTCCCGTGACGGTCAAGAAGCGCATTGAAGATGTGGACGGTCTGGCTGAAGAAGCAGACCTGGAATGAAGAAAGAGTGTTGTGGAAGTGACTGCTGAAACACAGGCGCAGCGCAAGCACACGGAAGTGGCCGTGGGCGTGCTGTTGCGCGAATCCGATGGGGCGCTGCTGATTTCAAGCCGCCCTGCAGGCAAGCCTTATGCGGGCTACTGGGAGTTTCCTGGCGGCAAGCTGGAGGCCGGTGAAAGCGTGGAACAGGCTTTGCGCCGCGAGCTGATCGAAGAGCTGGGCGTGACCATCGGCCAGGCCCATGCCTGGAAGGTGACCGAGCATGATTACCCGCATGCGCTGGTGCGTCTGCACTGGTGCAAGGTGACGCAATGGACGGGCGAGTTCGAGATGCGCGAGGGCCAGCAGATGGCCTGGCAGCAGCTGCCGCTTGATGTGCACCCAGTCCTGCCAGGAGCCTATCCTGTGCTGCAATGGCTGAGCGAGGAGCGCGGCCTGGTTTTTGATCAAAGCCATTACGAGGCGCAGCAACCCGTGGATTGAAGCGTTTCGCTCCTGAATGGAGAGCGCCTTGAGTACGGTGAGTCTGGATTTACTTGGGTAATCAAGCTGAAATCAAGAAATACTGTACGAAAGGCGCTCTTGTTTTTGCTGTCTTGCTTAGTTTTCCGTGCGCGGATCGCCAAACGGCGCATCTTCGGGAGGCGTCTGAGCCGGAACGCGGAACTCTTCATTGCCCCAGGCGCCCAGATCGATATTGCGGCAACGCTCGCTGCAGAAGGGGCGGAACTTGTTGCTGGGCAAAAAAACGCTGGGGCCGCCGCAGGTCGGGCATTTCACCATGGTGGGGGATTGCTTGTCAGTGCTCATGGCGTAGATGTATCACAGCTGGAAAACACGGGTGGCCGACCCTGAAAGCCATTGAGCCGCAATCTGCGGCTCAATCGGGACGAGAAGACTGCCGGGGACTTATGCGCAGAGCGTCAGCTCGAAAGAAGCGTCGTCATTGCTGGGCTGGGGCTTGCCGCCATGGGCCAGCTTGAGCAGGCGCACCGATACCAGCAGGCGGTTGCCGCTGATCTCCGGCACCAGATTCAGATGCGGGTCTATGCGCAGGCGCAGCAGCTGGAAGCTGCGGCCGGCCGGCATGGCCTGCTGGAACAGGCCATGCTCGGCCACCACGCGCTGGGGAATGCCGGTCTCGCGCAGCAGCTGCAGAATCAGCTCCAGCGCCTGACCCAGCGGGGTCAGCTCGCCGGCCCAGTCTTCGAGGTCGCGCTGGCGGTAGCGCGGATCGAGGTTCTGCCAGGCGTGATAGGCCGGCAGGTCAAAGCTGCAGGTGCCTCCGGGTATGCCCACGCGGCTGCGGATGGACATCAGCCATTCGTTCTCGGTCAGCGCCTGGCCGGTCTTGCCGGTCTGTGCATTGATGGTGGCAAAGCAGCCTTCCACCTGGCGCGCCACCTGGTGCAGCATGTGCTGGGAAATATCGGGGTTGTCGCGCAGCACGTCCAGCAGGTGCTTCTGGCGCTCCAGATCCTTGATGACGTCGGCCCGCAGATCGCTGCGCGAGGCCACATCCATGATCTCGAAGATGGTGATCAGGGCGAAGTGATGATCGACCGAATGTGCGCGGGTCAGCAGCTCGCGCAGACGGCGATACAGCTGCTCAAGGCGCAGATAAGTTCTCAGACGCTCGTTAAAAGGATATTCGTACAGGATCACGTTTGCTGGGCTCCTCGGGGCGCACAGGAATCAGCGGTCAACGTGCACATGCGGCGATCACACGCACAGGCCAAGCCATGGCCTGCATCATAGCCCGAACCATGCAGCGATTTGATCGGTATATGCGTGGAGAGTTTCGATTGTGACCCCGTCATCGTTGTAGACGACCCAGTCGGCCGCTGCCAGGCGCTGCGCGCGCGTGGCCTGGGCGTCGATGATGGCCTGAACGGCCTCGCGGCTCAGAGCGCTGCGCGCCATGACGCGCTCCGTCTGCGTGCTCTCGCGGCAGTCCACGACTAGTACCCCATCCAGCCTGGCTCGCCAGTGGCCGGACTCGACCAGCAGCGGGATGTCGTGCACGATGAGCTTGCTGCCGGCCGCCACGGCTGCTTCATGCTGCTGCCGGGTCTGCTCGGCGATCAGAGGGTGGAGTATGGCTTCCAGGCGCTGCCGCGCGCTGGGATCGGCAAAGACCAGCTCGCGCATGCGGGCGCGGTTGAGGGCGCCCTGCGTGTCGATCAGGCCGGCGCCAAAAGCCTGGGCGATAAGAGGCAGGGCCATGCCTCCAGCTGCCGTCAGGCTGCGCGAGATATGGTCGGCATCGATCAGCGTTGCGCCGCAGGCCTGCAGCCTGGCCGCAACCGTGCTCTTGCCGCTGCCAATGCCACCCGTCAGTCCCAGTCTGAATGGTGAGCGCTCGGGCAAGGATTGCATGGCTTAAAGACCCACAAAGCCGAGCACGGCCTGGGGGCCCCAGATCAGGCTGACAAAACCGCCGCCCGCGAGAAAAGGACCGAAGGGTACATAGCCACCTTCGCGCAGCTGGCTGTTGATCTTGAGCGCAATGCCGATGACGGCACCCACGACCGAGGCCATGAGAATGATGGGCACCAGTGCCTGCCAGCCGAACCAGGCGCCAAGCGCGGCAAAGAGCTTGAAGTCGCCATAGCCCATGCCTTCCTTGCCCGTTGCCAGCTTGAAGGCCCAGAAGATCAGCCACAGCGACAGATAGCCTGCGACGGCGCCCCACAGCGACTGCTGCAATGGCACCTGGGTCCATTGCAGGGCGGAGGCGATCAGTCCGGCCCAGAGCAGTGGCAGAGTGATGGAATCCGGCAGGAATGTGGTGTCCCAGTCGATCAAGGCAAGCGTCAGCAGCGCCGCGCTGAAGCCGCACCAGGCAAAGCCGGTGGCGGTCAGGCCGTCACGACCCAGACAGAAGGCAAACAGTGCGGCGCAAACCAGTTCGACCAAGGGATAGCGCAGGCTGATGGGCTTTTTGCACTCGGTGCAGCGGCCACGCAGAAACAGATAGCTGAGCACGGGAATGTTCTCGTACCAGGCAATCTGATGGCCGCAATGCGGGCAGCGCGATCTGGGCTGGCTCAGCGTGACGGCAGGCTTGGCGGGTGGCAGCTCGATCCTGGCGCCCTTGTCCTTCTCCTTCTGTTCCTCGGCCCATTGCACACCTTCGGCATGCCATTCCTGCTCCATCATCAGCGGCAGGCGGTGGATCACCACATTCAGAAAGCTGCCGATCAGCAAGCCCAGGACGCCGCCGGCAGCGGCATTCAACACCAGTTCGGAAATCATCAGACCACTTGACCCAACTTAAAGATAGGTAGATACATGGACACCACGATGCCGCCGATCAAGGTGCCCAGGAAGACGATGATGATGGGCTCCATCAGGCTGGACAGACCCGCCACCATTTCGTCCACTTCACTTTCATAGAAGTCAGCGGCCTTGCCCAGCATATGGTCGATGGCGCCCGATTCCTCGCCGATGGCGCACATCTGTAGCACCATGGAAGGGAAGATATTGGCATTGGCCATGGCAACCGTGAGGCTGGTGCCCGTGGAAACCTCCGACTGAATCCTGTCGGTGGCGTTTTTGTAGAGGTAGTTGCCCGAGGCGCCGCCCACGGAGTCCAGCGCCTCGACCAGCGGCACGCCGGCGGCAAACATGGTGGACAGCGTGCGCGTCCAGCGAGCCACGCAGGATTTCTCGATCAGCACGCCGAAGATGGGCAGCTTGAGCACGGTGCGGTCCATGAACTGCTGCACGCGCTCGTTGCGTTTCCAGGCCTGCATGAAGAAGTAGATGCCGCCGCCCAGCACGCCGAAGATCAGCCACCAGTACTGGACAAAGTAATCGCTGATACCCATTACCAGCAAGGTGGGAGCGGGCAGGTCGGCACCGAAGGAGGTGAAGACCTCCTTGAAGGCCGGGATCACGAAGATCATGATCACGGTCACCACCACAAAGGCCACGATCATGACCGATGTAGGGTACATCAGCGCCGACTTGATCTTGGACTTGATGGCTTCCGTCTTCTCCATGTAGGTTGCAAGACGGTCCAGTAGTGATTCCAGAATACCTGCGGCCTCGCCGGCCTCCACCAGGTTGCAGTAGAGGCTGTTGAAATAGAGCGGAAACTTGCGGAAAGCAGCGCTCAGCGAGGTGCCGGTCTCCACATCGGAGCGGATGTCGTTGAGCAGCTTGGTGACATTAGGATTGGTATTGCCGCGACCCACGATGTCGAAAGACTGCAGCAGAGGCACGCCGGCCTTCATCATGGTGGCCAGCTGGCGCGTGAAGAGCGCAATGTCCTTGGGCTTGATCTTCTTGCCGCCGCGGGTTCTGCGTTTCTTGATCTTTGACGGAGTCACCCCCTGGCGGCGCAGCATGGCCTGGATCTGGTTTTCCCCGCCGGCACGAGTCTCACCGCGAACGATCTTGCCGTTACGGTCCTTGCCTTCCCACTCGAAGAGAAATTCCTTGATTCCCTTGGACGCTGCGCTTGCCATGGCGTTCCCTCACTGATACTGGTTTTACTCGTTGGTGACCGCCAGCACTTCTTCGAGTGAGGTCAGACCCAGCTTGACTTTATGCAGGCCCGAGCCGCGCAGAGAGCGTACTCCTTCGGCCTTGGCCTGTGCGGCAATTTCCAGCGCACTGCCGTCACGCAGGATGATGCGCTGAATCTCCTCGCTGATGGGCATCACCTGATAGATGCCGACACGTCCCTTGTAGCCGTTGTTGCAGGCAGGGCAGCCCACAGGCTTGTAGCTGACCCAGCTGCCGTCGAGCTCCTCTTCAGCGTAGCCGGCTTCGATCAGGGCGTCGTGCGGTATGTCGGCGGGCTCCTTGCACTGAGCACACAGGCGTCGTGCCAGACGCTGGGCGGTGATCAGAATCACGCTGGAGGCAATATTGAAAGGGGCGATACCCATATTGCGCATGCGCGTCAGTGTGGTCGGAGCATCATTGGTGTGCAGCGTGGACAGCACCAGGTGCCCGGTCTGGGCGGCCTTGATCGAGATGTCGGCGGTTTCCAGGTCACGGATTTCACCGACCATGATGATGTCCGGGTCCTGACGCAGAAAGGATTTGAGCGCAGCGGCAAAGGTCAGGCCGGCCTTCTCGTTCACATTGACCTGGTTGACGCCAGGCATGTTGATTTCGGAGGGGTCTTCGGCTGTGGCGATGTTGACGCCTGGCTGGTTGAGCAGGTTCAGGCAGGTGTAGAGCGAAACGGTCTTGCCCGAGCCCGTGGGGCCGGTGACCAGAATCATGCCGTAGGGGCGGTTGATGGCCTTGAGCAGGCGCTCCTTTTCCTCGGGTTCGTAGCCCAGGGCGTCGATGCCCATCTTGGCCGAGCTCGGGTCCAGAATACGGATCACGATCTTCTCGCCAAACAGCGTGGGCAAGGTGCTGACACGAAAGTCGATGACGCGGTCGGGGCCGACCTTGAGCTTCATGCGACCATCCTGCGGAACCCGCTTTTCCGAGATGTCCAGGCGCGAGATCACCTTGATGCGGGAAGCCAGCTTGTCCTTGATCGCGATCGGGGGCGAGGCGATCTCGCGCAACTCGCCGTCGATACGAAAGCGCACGCGGTAATTGTGTTCGTAGGGCTCGAAGTGCAAGTCGGACGCGCGCATATTGAAGGCGTCTAGCAGCATCTTGTGCAGAAACTTGACGACCGGCGCATCCTCAACCTCGGCGCCGACGGCATTGTCTTTTTCCTCGGGGGCATCCTCGATCTTGACGTCGTCGAAGTCAAAGTCTCCTGAGTTGGAATAGGAGTCCAGGGATTCGCTGACGCTCTTGCCGGTCTGCTCGACCAGCTTTTGCAGCTTGTCGGCCTCGACAACCACCCAGTCCACCAGCAACTGGGTCGTGAACTTGATCTGCTCGGCCGCTTCCTGCTGCGTGGGGTCTGCCGTGGCAATGGTGAGCCGGTTGCCGCGCTTGCTGAGCGCCAGCACGCGGTAGGCGTTGCTGATCTTGGGATCCAGCAGCTCGCGTGGCAGTTGCTGGGCGTCGATGGCGTTGAGGTCCAGCAGCGGTGTGCTGAACATCATGGAGATGGTTTCGGCAATTTCCAGCGCGCTGATCTCGCCCGACTGGCTCAGTTCGGTGATGAATGGGGTCTTGCCTGTGGCTGCTTTCTTGGCTGCGTTTTCGGCTGCTTGCTGCGAGACCTTGCCGGCGGAAATCAGGGCTCTGCCTAGACCGGGGATGGCAATGGGCGCAGGAGCGTTCTTTTGCAGATTGTCGGCAGCGGCCATGTATCCAAGTCTGGGAGGTGTAGGAGGAGTCCTATCCTACCATTCTTGTTGTTACCAGCGGTATGCTGTCAGACCCGCATGCCTGCGTCAACACAGCGTCATTGAACCTGGCGCAAGAAACGGCGACAAAAAAGAGATTGGTCGGGGTGAGAGGATTCGAACCTCCGGCCTCTACGTCCCGAACGTAGCGCTCTACCAGGCTAAGCTACACCCCGCAAGCTTTGTTTGTCGAGCACCCAAGTGCACCTGGCGATTCAGGTGCGGCGCTCCAAAAGCTGAGAGGCTAATTGTAGCAAACTTGCGGTGTATGCATTGCTTGGCAGTGTGGCTAAGGCATCAATGGCGCGCTGGGCTTCCGCATGTGCGGCCGCTCTGGCAATGTCCAGGGCGCCGGTGCTGCGCACGATGTCCACCACGGCGTCGAGCTGGTCGGTGGAGCCTTGCTCGATGGCGTTGCGGATAATGGCAGCCTGCTCGGCGCTGCCGCGCTGCATGGCTGCGATCAGGGGCAGGGTGCATTTGCCTTCGCGCAGGTCATCGCCCAGGTTCTTGCCCATTTCCTGGGCGTTGCCGGTGTAGTCCAGCACATCGTCGATGATCTGGAAAGCCGTTCCCAGGGCCTGACCATAGGTGGCGCAGGCCTGTTCCATTTCGGGCGAGGCGCCGGCCAGCACGGCAGCCAGCTGTGCGCTGGCCTCGAAGAGCTGGGCGGTCTTGGAGCGGATTACATGCAGATAGCCGGCTTCATTCAGCGATGCATCATGGGTGTTGATGAGCTGCTGGACTTCGCCTTCCGCGATCACATTGGTGGCGTCGGACAGAATCTGCAGCACGCGCATGCTGCCCACTTCCACCATCATCTGGAAGGAGCGGGTGTGCAGAAAGTCTCCGACCAGAACGCTGGCCGGGTTGCCGAAGGTTTCGTTGGCCGTGGCCCTGCCGCGGCGCAGTGTGGATTCGTCCACCACATCGTCGTGCAGCAAGGTAGCCGTGTGGATCAGTTCCACCACGGCGGCCAGAATGTATTTGTTCTTGCCCTGGTGGCCGAGGGCGCCGGCGATCAGCAGCAGCAGCGCCGGACGCAGGCGTTTGCCGCCTGCGGCAATGATGTATTGGGAGATCTGTGCGATCAGGGGGACGCTGGTTGTCAGTCGCTGAGCAATGACGATATCCACTTCGCGCATGTCATCTGCGATCAAGGCAAGCGGATTGGATGTGGAAATTTCTGTAGTCAAGGTGATGAACCGCCAAGTGGACTCACGATTATAGAAAGATGCAACCAAGTTTTGCGTGGTGTCCTCAGAGCCCGTTCAAGTGAACGAGGGCTGCGACATTGCTGTCGCTCGCAAGGTGCAAGCCTCACCGCGCACCTGTGCCTGACATCTGTCCCGCGCGGCCACGGTCGCGGCGTGCGGGGATGCTGAAGCGCTTCCTAGGGGTATGGCAGCAGAAAAAATGCATGCGTGCTAGAATTACCGGCTCCGTGGAAATCATTTCATGGAACTCTCAGACTTTAGAGGTTTTCAATGTACGCAGTCATAAAAACCGGCGGCAAGCAGTATCGCGTTGCAGCTGGCGAAAAGATCAAGGTAGAACAGATTGCTGCGGACGTAGGCCAGGAAATCGTGATCGACCAAGTTTTGGCCGTCGGCAACGGCGCTGAAATCAAGGTTGGTGCTCCCCTGGTGTCCGGTGCATCTGTAAAGGCAACTGTGGTTGCTCACGGCAAGCACGACAAGGTGCACATCTTCAAGATGCGCCGTCGTAAGCACTATCAAAAGCGCCAAGGCCATCGTCAGCAGTTCACCGAACTGCAAATCGTGGCAATCGCTGCTTAATTTTAGGAGCTAAGTCATGGCACAGAAAAAAGGCGGCGGCTCTACGCGTAACGGACGTGATTCCAAGCCAAAAATGTTGGGCGTGAAGGCCTTTGGTGGCGAGCTGGTGACAGCTGGTTCCATCATCGTGCGTCAGCGCGGCACCAAGTTCCACCCCGGTGAGAACGTTGGCGTGGGCAAGGATCACACCCTGTTTGCACTGGTTGACGGCCACGTGTCGTTCGGTGTGAAGGGCGCTCTGTCCAAGCAAACAGTCAACATCACGGCTGCATAAGTCGTCTGTGACTCCAACAAAGCCCCGACTTGTCGGGGCTTTGTTGTTTGAAAAGGCTCCAGGCAGCAGATTTCTGGCAGATGGGGCATGGTAATAGAGCACTCAAGTGTGGCCCGGAGCTTCTGGTGCACACTGATTTTGTAGACTGGATGCCTCATGAAGTTCGTTGACGAAGCTTTTATCGACATTGCAGCTGGTGACGGCGGCAATGGCTGCGTGTCTTTCCGGCACGAGAAATACAAGGAATTTGGCGGCCCCGACGGTGGTGACGGCGGCCGTGGCGGTCATGTGTATGCCGTGGCCGATGTGAATCTGAACACGCTGGTGGATTACCGCTATTCGCGCCGCCACGAGGCCAAGCGCGGCCAGCACGGCATGGGCTCCGACATGTTCGGTGCAGCCGGTGACGACATCACGCTGAACATGCCGGTGGGCACCATCATCAGCGATGCGGATACTGGCGAAGTGCTGTTCGAGCTGCTGGAGCCCGGCCAGGTCATCACCATCGCCAAGGGCGGTGACGGCGGTTTCGGCAATCTGCGATTCAAGAGTGCCATCAATCGGGCGCCGCGCCAGAAGACTCCCGGCTATCCCGGCGAGCGCCGCAACCTGAAGCTGGAGCTCAAGGTGCTGGCCGATGTGGGCCTGCTGGGCATGCCCAATGCCGGCAAGTCCACTTTCATCACGGCCGTCTCCAACGCCCGTCCCAAGATTGCCGACTATCCCTTCACCACCTTGCATCCCAATCTGGGCGTGGTGCGCGTGGCCGCAGAGCAGAGCTTTGTGGTGGCCGACATCCCGGGTCTGATCGAGGGCGCCTCCGAAGGTGCGGGCCTGGGTCACCAGTTCCTGCGCCATCTGCAGCGTACGCGTCTGCTGCTGCATATCGTGGACATTGCGCCGTTTGACGAGGGCGTGGACCCGGTCGAGCAGGCCAGGGCCATTGTGGCCGAGCTCAAGAAGTACGACGCCGAGCTCTACGACAAGCCGCGCTGGCTGGTGCTCAACAAGCTGGACATGGTTCCTGCGGAGGAGCGTGCCGCCAAGGTCAAGGACTTCGTCAAGCGCTTCAAGTGGAAGGGTCCGGTCTATGAGATCTCGGCGCTGACCCGCGAAGGCTGTGAGCCGCTGATCCGCAAGATCTACGAGCATGTGCACAACCAGCAGCTGGCGGAACAGGCGCCCAAGGAAGTGGACCCCCGTTTTGCGGGAGGTGAGGATTCTGGTCTGGATATGACCGATCCGCGTTTTGCCTCCTACGATCCGGAATAAGCTAGAGGGTATAACCCAGCAGCGCACTTGGTGCGCTGTTTTGCTTTGAATTTAATAGCTTCTTGCGCTTTACCTATAAGCATTAGAGGCTTAAAACACTGTAAATTCTCATGTCTTCCAATGTGCTGCGTGATGCCCGTCGCATCGTCGTCAAAGTCGGCTCCAGCCTGGTTACGAATGAAGGTCGCGGTCTGGATGAGGCCGCCATTGAAGAGTGGAGCCGCCAGCTGGCGGCATTGGTGAATGGTGAGGACGGCGTCAAGCGCGAAGTCATCATGGTCTCCAGCGGCGCCATCGCCGAAGGCATGAAGCGACTGGGCTGGGCCACGCGGCCGACAGAGGTGCATGAGCTGCAGGCCGCAGCCGCCGTCGGTCAGATGGGGCTCGCCCAGATGTACGAGACCAAGCTGCGCGGCGAAGGCGTGCCCAGCGCCCAGGTGCTGCTGACCCATGCGGATCTGGCCGATCGCGAGCGCTATCTGAACGCCCGCACCACGCTGCTGACGCTGCTGCAGCTGGGTGTGGTGCCCGTCATCAATGAGAACGACACGGTGGTGATCGACGAGATCCGCTTTGGCGACAACGACACCCTGGGTGCGCTGGTGGCCAACCTGGTCGAGGCCGATGCGCTGGTCATCCTGACCGATCAGCGCGGCCTCTACAGTGCCGACCCGCGCAAGAACCCCGATGCCAGGTTCATCGACGTGGCCGAAGCCGGCAACCCTGAGCTGGAAGCCATGGCCGGTGGTGCAGGTCTGTCCATCGGTACGGGCGGCATGATCACCAAGATCCTGGCGGCCAAGCGTGCGGCGGGCTCCGGCGCCTCTACCGTGATCGCCTGGGGGCGCGAGAAAGACGTGCTGTTGCGCCTGACGCGTGGCGAGTCCATTGGCACGCTGCTGGTTGCCAACACGCACAAGATGCAGGCGCGCAAGCAGTGGATTGCCGACCATCTGCAACTGCGTGGTTCGGTGACAGTGGATGCGGGTGCCGTCTCCAAGCTGCGTGATGAGGGCAAAAGCCTGCTGCCCATCGGCATGATCGCCGTGGAGGGCGATTTCTCGCGCGGCGAAGTGATTGCCGTGCGCGATGAGGACGGCGCCGAGATCGCCCGTGGCCTGGCCAGCTATGCCAGCGCCGAGGCGCGACTGCTGTGCCGCAAGAGCTCCTCGGAGATCGAATCGCTGCTGGGCTACTCGGCCGGTCCCGAAATGATGCACCGCGACAATATGGTGGTGGCCGGACACTGAGTACCGGCGGTCATCAAAAAAGCCGTAATGCTGCGAGGCATTACGGCTTTGTTCATTGCAGAGGCTTGTGATCGGGCGGATTGTCTATGCCGGTCTGCGGGTCCGGGTCGAAACTGGCTCCGGGCGGCAGCTCTATGCCAGGGTTGATGCGAAAGCTTCCTGTACGGGCCGGGTACATGACCTGGTGGTGCTGCGCCAGATGCGCAGTGCCGCCAGTGGGCTGGCCTGCTTCCTGTTCGCGTGGCCGCATGCCACTGCGCAGATAGCGGTTGCGCTGCTGCTCGCCGCGCGGCAGAAAGCGCGCCAGCTCGGTCAACGCCATTTCATAGACGCCGCGTTTGAATTCGACCACCACATCCAGGGGAACCCAGTAGTCATTCCAGCGCCAGGCATCGAACTCAGGGTGATCGGTGGCACGCAGGTTCAAGTCCCAGTCATGCCCGACCAGTTGAAGCAAAAACCATATCTGCTTCTGGCCTTTGTAATGCCCGCGCGCGTCGCGGCGGATGTACCTGTCTGGCACCTCGTAGCGCAACCAGTCCCTGGTGCGGGCAACCACGCGAACGTGATTGGGCTTCAGCCCCACTTCCTCGTGCAGCTCGCGGAACATGGCTTGCTCGGGTGTCTCACCCCGATCAATGCCACCTTGCGGAAACTGCCAGCTGTGGGTGCGAATGCGTTTTCCCCAGAACACCTGGTTTCTTTGGTTGAGCAGGATGATGCCGACGTTCGGGCGAAATCCGTCCCGGTCAAGCATAATCAAACCCCAAATTTTTGAATTGTGTTCATTATGCATGGCCCCTTGTGATCGACAAGCGGGCCATGCCTATTTCCACTGAATTGCCAGTTCCATGAAAGCCACCCAATTTCTCATCTCCACCCTGAAAGAAGCTCCGGCCGACGCCGAAGTGGTCAGCCACAAGCTCATGATGCGGGCTGGCATGATCAAAAAGCTGGGTGCTGGCATTTACAACTACATGCCCATGGGCCTGCGCGTGATCCGCAAGGTCGAGGCCATCGTGCGCGAGGAAATGAACCGCGCCGGCGCCATCGAAACCACGATGCCCGTGGTCCAGCCTGCCGAACTGTGGCAGGAAACCGACCGCTTCGAGAAGATGGGCCCAGAGCTGCTGCGCATCCAGGACCGCCATGGCCGTGATTTCGTGATCCAGCCCACTTCCGAAGAAGTGGTCACCGATATCGCGCGCCAGGAGTTCAAGAGCTACAAGCAACTGCCCAAGAACCTCTACCAGATCCAGACCAAGTTCCGCGACGAGCGCCGTCCGCGCTTCGGTCTGATGCGCGGTCGCGAGTTCATCATGAAGGACGCCTATTCCTTCGACAAGGACCGCGATGCGGCCCAGATCAGCTACCAGACCATGCGCGAAGCCTATAAGCGCATCTTCGACCGCTTCGGCCTGCAGTACCGCGCCGTGCGTGCCGACTCGGGCGCCATCGGCGGCGATCTGAGCGAAGAGTTCCAGGTCATCGCCTCCACGGGCGAGGACGCCATCGTCTACTGCCCGAACAGCGACTACGCGGCCAATATCGAGAAGGCCGAGAGCCTGGCGCCCACCCAGGCCCGTCCTGCCGCCGCCCAGGCCATGCAAAAGGTCGCCACTCCCGGCAACAGCACCTGCGAAGCCGTGGCCGAGCAGCTGGGCCTGCCCCTGGCGCAGACCGTGAAGTCGCTGGTGTTGGCCACGGACGAGCTCGACGACAAGGGCCTGATCGTCAAGACGCAGGTTTGGCTGCTGCTGCTGCGCGGCGACCACGAGATGAACGAGATCAAGGTCGGCAAGGTCGAAGGCCTGGCTGGCTTCCGTTTCGCGACCGTGGGCGAGATCGAGGAGCATTTCGGTGCCAAGCCCGGCTATCTGGGCCCCATCGGCCTGAAGAAGCCCGTGAACATCGTGGTGGACCGCGATGTGGCCGTGATGGCCGACTGGGTCTGCGGTGCCAACGAGGAAGACTTCCACATCACCGGCGTGAACTTCGGCCGAGACCTGCCCGAGCCCGCCGTGGTGGCGGATCTGCGCAATGTGGTGGCTGGCGACCGCTCACCCGACGGTGCGGGCGAGCTGGCAATCGAGCGCGGCATTGAAATCGGTCATGTGTTCTACCTGGGCACCAAGTACTCCAAGGCCATGGAAGCCACTTTCCTCGGCGACAACGGCAAGCCCCAGCACTTCGAGATGGGCTGCTACGGCATTGGCGTGACCCGCCTGCCCGCCGCTGCCGTGGAGCAGAACCACGACGAGCGCGGCATGATCTGGCCCGATGCGATTGCACCGTTCACGGTGGTGATCTGCCCCATCGGCATGGGTCGCAGCGAGGCCGTGAAGACCGAAGCCGAGAAGCTCTATGGCGAGCTGCTGGCACTGGGCGTGGACGTGATCCTGGACGACCGCGATGAGCGCCCCGGTGCCATGCTGGCCGACTGGGAGCTGATCGGCGTGCCCCACCGCGTGGTGCTGGGCGACCGCGGCCTGAAGGAGGGCGTGGTCGAGTACCAGCAGCGCCGTGACACGGAAGCTACAAAGCTGGCCACGAATGAGGTGCTGGGTCACCTCAAGAGCCGCCTGGGCTTGTAAGCTGCTGTTTCCATGCCCGAAACCCTGCTGAGCCGACGCCACTGCCTGACGACTGCCGCTGCGCTGGCCGCTCCGGCGGCTGGCTGGCTGTGGCCGCAGGCGGCCTGGGCCGGCGGGCAGCTCGAAGAGCCGCTGGCCGACTCCGTGCGCACAGCGCTCAGCGCGGCCGTGGCGGGTTCGGGCGCGCCGCCCGAGCTGGAGTTCGCCTCCACAGCGGCGCGCATGAGCTATCTGCGCTGGCTGGTGGCCAGCAGCGACAAGCTGGCCAAGCGCAAGCCCGACCTGCAGGCGCGGCGCGAGTTCCTGCAAACCGTCTGGTACGAGTCCACGCGCGCGGGCCTCGATGTGTCCATGGTCATGGGTCTGATCCAGGTGGAGAGCGGCTATCGCAAATACGCCATCTCCAGCGTGGGCGCGCGTGGCTATATGCAGATCATGCCGTTCTGGATGCGGCTGATCGGCGACGGCGATATCGGCAAGCTGTTCCACATGCAGACCAATCTGCGCTTCGGCTGCGTGATCCTGCGCCACTACATGGACCGCGAAAAAGGCGATGCCTATATGGCACTGGGCCGCTACAACGGCAGCCGGGGCCAGCCCCAGTATCCGAATGCCGTGTTCGGCGCCCAGCGGCGCTGGCTGGTGGAAGAGCCGCAGTCGATCTGATTCCGTGGCGAGATAAAAAAGAGAGCGCCTGGCGCTCTCTTTTTATTGGTTTCAGCAAGAAAAGTACTTGAAATCTTTTGAGGATAGGCGCAAGAAGCTCCTGATTCAGGAGTGGCTGCTTTTGCTGGCCTGGGACTGGGCCGCGCTGCCCTGTACCTTGGCCGCAGCGGCTGCCGAAGGTGCGGCAGATTCCGCCGCCGGCTCGGGAAGGTGGGTCACCATGACCTGGTCGATGCGGTAGCTGTCCACGTCCAGCACCTCGAACTTGAAGCCGCCCCAGGTGACGGTATCGGTGCGGCGCGGCACCCGGCGCAGCATGACCATGAGAAAGCCGGCCAGTGTCTCGTACTCGTCGTCATGCGGCATATCGTCCAGATGCAGCACACGCATCACGTCCTCGATGGGCGTGATGCCGTCGATCAGCCAGGAGTGCTCGTCGCGGCGGATGATCTGCTCCTCGTCGGTCGGCCCGACCAGATCGCCCATCACCGTGCTCATCACGTCATTGAGCGTCACCACGCCCACGACCAGGCTGTATTCGTTGACGATGACGGCAAAGTCCTCGTGCACCATGCGGAACTGCTCCAGCACCTCGGCCAGCGTCAGGCGGTCGGGCACGATGAGCACCTTGCGGATCAGGCTGTCGTCGGTGAGCGACAGCGGCTGGTTGTTGAGCGCGCGCTGGAACAGATCCTTGGCATCCACATAGCCGATGACATGGTCGATATCGCCGTCGCAGACCGGGTAGGTGGAGAAGGGCTCCTCGGCAATGCGGGCGCGGATGATGGCGTCGCTGTCGTCGCGGTAGAAGAAGGCCACGCTGTCGCGCTGGGTCATGGCAGAGGCCACGGTGCGCGAGTCCAGCTCGAACACATTGGCAATCACCTGCTGCTCGCGGGCGGCCAGCACGCCGGCTTTGGTGCCCGCTTCGGTCATGGCCAGGATGTCGTCGCTGGTGATGCGCTCGTCGCGCGTGGCCGGCAGGCCCAGCAGGCGAAACAGGGTGTCGGTGGCGAGGTTGTAGAACCAGATGACGGGCTTGAAGATCACCACAAACCAGCGCATGGGCGCGAGTACGCGCACCACATAGCGCTCGGGCTCGTTCATGCTGATGCGACGCGGCAACAGGTCGGCCAGCAGGATGAAGGCCGAGGTGACTATGAAAAACGAGAGCAGGAACCCGAGGGTCGCCGAGAGGCTGGGCGAGAACCAGATCGAGAAAAACTCGGTCAATGCGGGGCTGAACGCACCCTCGCCGACGATGCCGCCGAGGATGGCGACGGCATTCTGTCCCACTTGCACCACGGTGAAATATTCGCCCGGCTGCTCCTGTACGCGCAGGGCATGCTCGGCTCCCTCATTGCCATCGTCGGCCATCTGGCGCAGGCGCAGGCGACGCGAGGCGGCCAGAGAAATCTCCGCCACAGAGAAAAAGGCGCTGAGCAGAATCAGCAGAACAATCACCGCAAGGCTTTGGGACACACTCATAGGCAGGGCTGCTGCGGCACGTCGAAGTGCCTGCGGCCGGTTATCAAGGAGTCTCTATTCGACCACATAAAGCCTGTGGCAGGCAGCTGTACTGGCTTCAGGACTGAAGCGCGGCTGCCGAATGGGCCATGCGTGCCAGCGCATCGGCCTCGGTATTGCGGTGTCTGGGCACCCATTGCAGAACCAGCTCGTCAAAGTCCTGCATCTGTGCACGGGCGGCCTCGAACAGCGCGCTGAGTCGGGCGATGGGCCGCGCCGGCTTGGCTGTCGGCGGGCCGAGCTGCTCCAGCAGCACCTGGGAATCGGTGCGCACGGTCAGGCTGCGCGCGCCGAGATCGCGTGCCAGCTTCAGGGCGGCCATCAGGGCGCGCAGCTCGGCTTCGTTGTTGCAGCCGCTGCGGTGCAGATTCTGCGACAGCGTATGGCGGCTGCCGTCGGGCAGCTGCAGCAACACGCCCAGGCTCATGGGGCCGGGGTTGGGCAGGGCGCTGCCATCGATATGGATGCAGCAGTGGTGAGGGGGGGCGGGTCTGGGAGGCGGCATGAAAAAAGCCACCGGGGTGCCGGTGGCTTGCAGGCGGGATGAGGCTTACTTGGCGGCCAGCACTTGCTGCAGTTCGCCCGATTCGTACATCTCCATCATGATGTCCGAGCCACCGATGAATTCGCCCTTGATGTAGAGCTGGGGAATCGTGGGCCACTGGCTGTAGTCCTTGATGCCCTGGCGGATTTCCTGGTCTTCCAGCACGTTCACGGTAGCGATGGACTTGGCATCCACGCCGCACGCCTTGAGGATCTGGATGGCACGGCCGGAGAAGCCGCACTGAGGGAAGCTGGCGTTGCCCTTCATGAACAGCAGGATGTCGTTGTTCTTGACCAGGTCGTCGATGCGTTGTTGAGTGTTGCTCATAGTGGGCTCCGGATTTTGGAAATGGCGGTACCAGCCGCGATGTCTGCAATTATTTCACCGACCGCAAGAAATGCGATGCTGTGAGGAAATCTTGCTGACAGGATATTTTGGGATGGAGGTCTGGAAATCAAGTCTTGCCGCTCCGGCAGCCGCCCGTGCAGCGCGCAATGCCGGCCAGGTCGTGGCGGTGCTGGACCTGTTCAAAGCCGGCCGCCTGCATGAGCCGCGCCACGTCTTCGGCCTGATCCCAGCCATGCTCGAAGAGCAGCCAGCCGCCGTCTTTCAGGCGGACCGGAGCCTGTTTGATGATGCTGCGGATGTCCTCCAGCCCATCGGCGCCGCTGGCCAGGGCCGACAGCGGTTCGTGGGTCAGCGCCGCCAGGTGCGGGTCGTCGGCGCGGATATAGGGCGGATTGCTGACGATCAGATCGACGGGTTCCAGCCCGTCCAGAGGCTCTAGCCAGCTGCCATGGGCGAACTGTACGGGCAGTTGGAGCCGGGCGGCGTTGCTGCGGGCCACGGCCAGGGCATCGGCGCTGGCGTCCACGGCGATGACCAGGGCTGAGGGGCGCTGGCTTTGCAGGGCCAGGGCGATGGCGCCGCTGCCGGTGCCCAGGTCTATAACGCTAACCGGCTGCCCTTCGGGCATGAGCTCCAGCGCCCAGTCCACCAGGGTCTCGGTATCGGGGCGAGGGTCCAGCACCCTGCTGTCCACGGCGAGATCCAGGCCGTAGAACTCCTTGTTTCCGGTCAGGTAGGCGACAGGCGTGCCTTGCTGGCGCAGGGTGCACAGCTGGTCCCAGCGCTGCTGCTGCGCCTGACTCAGGGCATCGCAGTCATGCGTGATGAGCCAGGCGCGGGCATGCGCTGGCTGCTGCATCAAGTGCAGCAGCAGCATCTGTGCATCGACACGCGCCAGGCCTTGGCGGGCGGCTTGCTGCAGGGCTTGAGCGACGGAGAAAGTGGGGGGCGAGGGTTCGGTCATGGCTTGGCCGGCGGCCATCTTCTTCGGAAATTCAGCAAGGGTATATCTCGGGGTCGCCCGCCTTGTAGAGCGTGCCGTACAGCTGGGTCGACGACTGGCCGGGCTCTCCAGCATGGGGCGCGAACGTATTCCCAGCAACAGATGCTCCAGCGCCTGCTGGATATTCTCGCCCTCGAAGCTCATGCCTACAAAGGACCAGGAAAAGCAGCGTCCATCGCCTGTCATCAGCAGCTGGCCGTGGGCATGGTGAACGTCGGCAACTGCTATCAGCCGGGTGTGCAGGCGCTGTTCCCAGGAGAGCAGGGCGTCGTCTGCATCTTCCCCGGTGAAATACGCTTCAAGCCAGTCAAACTCTATATCGCTGCTGGCGCATTCCCGGCCCTTGCCCACCTGGCCTATGTGCAAGCCCGCCAGGCTCTGCAGTGCCGCCACGGCGGGGTGGCTGGTCAGACCGGGCTGTTGGTCCAGAGCGCTTTGCACAGGCACGGGAATGGCGACCTCTCGCTGCGGGGTCCAGCCCCGGGCTTGCAGCAGCTCGATGACGACAGGCGACTCGAAATTCAGCATGGCGGATTTTCAACGCCCGGGCGCCGAGATGAAGGGGCGCGCCTGCAGGATGATCAGCTGGTCGCCCTGCATGGCCCACTCGATGTCCTGGTCCCGGCCGCCAAAGCGTTGCTTGATGCCGGCTCCGGCGCGGGCCAGTCGCTGCACCAGTGCGTCGCTGAGCACGGCGCGGCCGGCAGTCACCGCCACTTCACGCACGCCGCCCCTGGCATCCAGCTGCAGCGCTACATCGTCCTGGGAACGGTTGAGCACCTGCACGGCCTTGCTGCGGCTGGAGTAGAGGATTTGCTCTGCGACCCGCCGGCCCTCGACCACGCGGATGCCTATGCCGCGCTTGGCGGCGATATAGCTCATGTGGCGGTGCGAGGCGTCGAAGGGGTCGCGGGTGATCATCACGCCAGAGGCGGAGGAGTCCACGGCTTTTTGCACAAACACCGACATCATCACCTGCGCATCGTCTATGCCCGCTGCCTGTCTGGCTTCCCAGGCCTCGAAGTTGTAGACCGAGGCCCAGACCTTGCGCACGGCGGCGACCAGATCCGTGTCGCTGCGCACATTGGGAACGGTGGTGTAGAGGCCTGCTCCGCTGAAGTTGGGCAGGTCCTCGGAGCTGGAAGAGCTGCGTACGAACACGCCCTGGCTGCCCAGCTGGCCGGACCAGCGCTGTGCCCAGCCATCGGTCACGGCCGGGCTGATGGGCCATTGCTCGATTTCGGCCTGCAGCGCGGACAGGGCCTGTTTTCGAAGGCCTGCATCCGTCGCAAAACCGGGCTGCTGGCGCATGCGGGCAATGCGCTCGGTCAGGCCGTTGGCGCGCATGAAGTCGGCATAGGCGGCAAACGGAATGCAAAAGCCATCGGGTACGCTGACGTCCGCCAGGCGAGCGGACTGGATCTCGCCCAGATTGGCGGCCTTGGCACCGCATCGGCGGCGATCCGCGCTGCGCAGGCTGGCCAGGGGCACCAGTTCGCTGCGACGCAGATCGGGCTGCAGCATGACCTTGCTGCCCTTGGCGGGCTGGCGCAGTGCCTGCTGTTCCGCGTTCTGCTGTTCGGCAGCAGTGGCGGCGCGCAGCGCAAAGCTGGCGGGCTGTACGTCGATATGCACCCAGCGACCGTCGAAGCCCGCGTATTGCTCGGCGGCTTTTTGCACATAGGCATTGGGTATGCCCCAGCCGCGCGCCAGCAGATTGACATGGGACAGCACCGTGGAGGGGCGCTCCGTCACCACACCGGCCACGGGCGGCAGGCTGATGGGTACTTCGCGCAACAGCACGATGTCCCTGGGCTGTAGGTCATTCACCCCTTCGGCCTGGTTCAGGATGCGCAGCCGGCCCACGGCCTGGCCCTGGTTCAGCGGCAGATAGGTCTGGGCACCCAGCAGCTGGGCCTGGGTGACCGCTGCAACACCGGCCTGCTGGGCCACGGCTTCCTGCTGCGTGGAGTTGGCCTTGAAGCGCACAGGGGCGAAGAAGCCGGTTTTCAGCGCGGTGGCTGTGGTCTGCAGCAACTCGGGCGTGAGCTGGTCGCCCTCCCAGAACTCGTAGCTGTAGTCCTTGAGCGCGGGCTGCCAGCTCAGCGTGCCGAGAATGAAGCGACGGCCCGGCTCGCGGTAATTGCGGTTGAGCGCAGGCTTTCCGCCCTGCAGCAGGCCTTTGGCGCGCAGAAAATCTTCGTGAAACGCGTAGCGCGGCGTGTTGATGAAATGCAGCGGTGCGCTCTTGCTGTGGCGGTCGATCACAAACAGCACATGGGGCATGGCGCTGGCCGGGTCGAAGATGCGGGCCACGCGATCGAAATCGGCGCGGCCGGCCAGCACGGGCAGGCTGGCGGGCGTGTTGCGGCTGCCCGCCGCATCGACCGGACGGCCTGCGCCCGAGTCATAGGCCGACGGCTTGCGCAAGGCCTGAGCCTGGGCCGCGGTCGATGCGAGCAAAAGACTGGAGAGCAGGGCCGAAGCCAGAACCGGCAATAAGCGCTGTGTCATCTTGAGATTGTCCCCATTTCTGGTGGAGCGTTCGAACGGACCCGGTTCGAGCCGACTGCAGCCTGGCCGGTGTCTGCGGACTCAGGAAGCGGCCAGCTCCGCCAGCAGCTCGGCCTCGCGCGCATGTTGCAGGGCCTGGATCACGTCGCCCAGATCGCCTTCCATCACGGCCAGCAGCTTGTACAGCGTGAGGTTGATGCGGTGGTCGGTGAGACGGCCCTGGGGGAAGTTGTAGGTGCGGATGCGATCGCTGCGGTCGCCCGAGCCGATCAGGCCCTTGCGCATGGCCGCTTCCTTGGCAGCCCGTTCGCTGCGTTCCTTTTCCTGGATGCGGGCCTGCAGCACTTGCAGGGCCTTGGCCTTGTTGCTGTGCTGGCTGCGGCCGTCCTGGCACTCGGCCACGATGCCCGTGGGCAGGTGGACCACGCGCACGGCGGAGTCGGTCTTGTTGATGTGCTGGCCGCCGGCGCCGCTGGCGCGAAAAGTGTCGATGCGCAGATCGGCAGGATTGAGCGTGATGGCCTCGGCCTCGTCGGGCTCGGGCATCACGGCCACGGTGCAGGCGCTGGTGTGGATGCGCCCCTGGGTTTCGGTGGCGGGCACACGCTGGACGCGGTGGCCGCCCGACTCGAAGCGCAGCGCGCCGTACACATTGTCGCCCTCGATGCGCAGCACCACTTCCTTGTAGCCGCCGATTTCGTTTTCACTGGCGCTCATCACTTCCACCTTCCAGCCCACGTTGGCGGCGTAGCGGGTGTACATGCGGGTCAGGTCGCCGGCAAACAGGGCCGATTCGTCGCCGCCCGTGCCGGCGCGGATTTCGACAAAGGCGGGGCGGGCATCGTCGGGGTCCTTGGGCAGCAGCAGGCGCTGCAGCTCGTCCTCGAGTTTGATCAGCTCGGCTTCGCCGCTGCCGATCTCTTCCTGCGCCATTTCGGCCATGTCGGGGTCGTCCAGCATTTCACGCGCGGCGGCAATGTCGGCTTCGGTCTGCAGGTAGCGCGTGTAGCGGCTTGCAATGGCCGTCACATCGGCATGTTCGCGCGAGATGGTGCGGTACTGCTTCATGTCGCCCATGATGTCTTCGCGCGAGAGCAGGAAATCCAGCTCCTGCAGGCGTTGGGCATAGCGTTCGAGCTGGTTGCGCAAAAAGTCTTGCATAGGGGGTCGCTAAGGCTTGGAAAAGGTGAGGGTGCTCACCTTTGTGGAGTCAGAGAAGAGGGAGGGCGGGCCACGGTCGGGCCATGCGCTGCACGAGGAGGGCAGCGCCGAAGCGGGCGAGCGCCGCTAAAGCTTGCTGGGGTTGCGGCTGGCGCGCAGGAACAGACGGGAGACGGTGTCTGCGGTCTGGGCGCGTTCTTCGGCGTCGCCCTTGTGCAGCTCGGCCATGGTGCCGTGCAGCATTTTCTGTGTGAGACCGCGCGAGAGCGCTTCCAGCACGGTGTCGATGTCTTCACCCTTGGCCAGCAGCTTTTTGGCACGGGCAATCTCCAGCGCGCGCCATTCGTCGGCCTGGGCGTTGACCTGCTGGATCAGCGAGACCGCGCCGCCCACGGGGTTGCGCTGGTCCATCCACTGCATAAAGCTTTGCACGCCGGTGTCGATGATGACCTCGGCCTGTTGCACGGCGGCCTGACGCTGGGCCTGACCGGTGCGCACGACGGTTGCCAGATCATCCACGGTATAGAGATAGACGTCGTTGAGGTTCTTGACCTCGGATTCGATATCGCGCGGAACGGCCAGGTCCACCATGAAGATGGGGCGGCGCTTGCGCTTCTTGAGAGCGGACTCCACGGCACCCAGGCCGATGATGGGCAGGGTGGATGCCGTGCAGCTGATGATGGCGTCGTATTCGTGCAGATGCTCGGGCAGGTCGGCCAGACGCATGGTGCCGGCGCCGAACTGGGCCGCCAGCTTCTCGCCACGCTCCATGGTGCGATTGGCGATGGTGATCTGCCTGGGATTGCGGGCAGCAAAGTGGGTGGAGACCAGCTCGATCATCTCGCCCGCGCCCACGAACAGCACGCGAATCTTGCTCAGGTCTTCGAACAGCTGGCCGGCCAGACGCACGGCAGCGGCAGCCATGGAGATGCTGTGCGCACCGATCTCGGTGGAGCTGCGCACCTCCTTGGCCACGGCAAAGCTGCGTTGAAACAGCTGGTTGAGCGTGGTGCCCAGGGCACCTGCAGTCTCGGCCGCACGCACGGCGTTCTTCATCTGGCCGAGGATCTGTGCTTCACCCAGCACCATGGAGTCCAGCCCCGAGGCCACGCGGAAGGCGTGGCGGGCGACCGAGCCATCCTGCAGCAGATACGAGTGCTGGCGCAGCAGCTCAGGCGCCACGCCGCCGCTGTTGGCCAGCCAGTGCATGGTGTGATCCATGGCGGGGGCGTCGGCAGCGCAGTAGATCTCGGTGCGGTTGCAGGTGGAGAGGATGGCGGTTTCCACGGCGCTGTGAGCCCGGCCCGCGTGGGACAGGGATGCGCGCAGGCCTTGCAGCGTCGGCGCGATCTGATCGAGCGCGAACGCAAAACGGCCCCGCATATCGAGCGGAGCCGTGTGGTGATTGATACCTAAAGCCCAGACTGCCATAACAGGGGATTATAAAATTTAGAACCGGATTGGGCACCCCCCGGTCTCAAAGCCTTGGAATCGATTGTTGCCATGGATCTTGTTGCGAGCGTTAATCATTTACTCAACTTCGTCGCCCCGGCTTTTTTTCTCGCTCTGGGCCTGGCGATCTGCGCTCGATGGTTCAAGCAAAACAAGGCTGGAGCGCAATCCTTCACTGCGCAAGTAGCTATCAATTTCATATTGGGTGTAGCGGTTTTGCTGGCCAGTCTCTGGCTGTTTTCACGCGATGGCAAGATGCTCGGCTATGCCGCGCTGGTCTGCGCAAGTGCCTGCTGCCAGTGGGTGCTTTCCAGAGCCTGGCGCTGATTGGCGCATTGGCTGGAAAGCTGTTTTGCGTGAAATCTTGATCTGACTCAAGAGTGTTTGTTGTATTCGCGCCAGTGTCCGGCCTCGCCTCAGTCACTGACGGCCCGGGGTTCGGCCTGCTCCAGTATCCAGCTGCGAAACTGCCTTAGGGCCTCCGTGGGAGGCCGGTTGCCTTGCTGGCACAGAAAGTAGCCGCGCTCGATATGCACCGGCGCATCCAGCGCCAGAGCCACGCGGCCCGATGCCAGATCCTCTTCCACCAGGCAACGCTGCACCATGGCCACACCCATGCCGGCTGCCACGGCCTGCACCAGCAGGGCCACGGTCTCAAAGTCCGCGACCGGGGCGGGACAAGGCTGGCTCAGGTCCCGGGCCTGCATCCAGCTGGCCCAGTTGCCCGGGTAGTTGGTGTGGAACAGCAGCGGGCGGTTCAGCAAATCCTGCTCGCTGCGGATGGGGTTCGGCCCCTGCAGCTCACGCGGGTGGCAGATGGGGATGAGGTCGCGGCCGATCACATACTCGGCTTCCACGCCCGCCGGCCATTGCTGGCTGCCGACGCGAATCCAGGCATCGATCTCCGGCGCATTGAGCGGATCGTCACGCCGGTAGGGCGCGAAGGAGAGCATGATTTGAGGGTGACGGCGGTTGAAGTCGGGCAGACGCGGAATCAGCCAGTGGCTGAACAGCGTGGGAATGACCGACAGGCGCAGCTGGGGCCCATGGCGGCGCCTGCGTGCGGCGGCCGATGCGGATTCGATCGCCATCACGGCGGGCTCAATCGCCTGCAGATAGTCCTGTCCTGCCGCAGTGAGCGCGTTGCGTCTGCCCAGGCGCTCGAACAGGGCAAAGCCCAGATGCTCCTCAAGCCTGGCAATGGCCCGGCTGATGCCGCCCTGCGTCACATACAGCTCCTGGGCGGCGAGCGAGTAACTGCCCAGGCGGGCGGCTGCGGCAAAGGCGTGAAGTTCGGACAGGGACGGGGAGTGCATGCGCATGACGGCTTGAATTATGACGGCTGGTAATACTTGCGTGCCGTCTTGTCGCTTTTCGTGGCGCGGCCCGCGGCACAGAATGAAAAAAAGGTTGGAGTGCCAGGTCCTGCGCCCTTCGATCGACTCATAACCAGTCAAGGAGAAGCCGCATGGCTATTCGTCGTACCGTTCTGTCATCCATTGCCGCCTGCGCCGCAGCCGCTGCGCTGTCCCCTGCGTTCGCTGCGAATGCAGCAGCAGACTACCCCAATCGCCCCATCCGCCTGATCGTGCCCTTTGGTGCCGGTGGCTCCACCGACATGGTGGCGCGCCTGCTGGCCGACAAGATGGGCCAGATACTGGGCAAGGCCGTGGTGGTGGACAACCGTGGCGGAGCCGGCGGCTCCATCGGCGCTTCGGAAATCGCCAAGGCCGCTCCCGACGGGTACACCATCGGCATGGCCACGGTGTCCACCCATGGCTCCAACCCGGCCATCTTCCGTAAGCTGCCCTATGACGCGATCAAGGACTTTGCTCCCATCACCAATGTGATGAGCGTGCCCAGCGTGTTCGTCGTGAACGCCAGCGTGCCTGCCAAGACCATGAAGGAATTCATCGCGCTGGCCAAGGCCAACCCCGACAAGTACACCTTTGCCTCGCCGGGCACGGGTTCGCTGGGTCATGCCAATATCGAGAACTTCATGAATCTGGCTGGTATCCAGCTGCTGCACATTCCTTACAAGGGTGCGGGCCAGGCCATTACCGATGCACTGGGCGGACAGGTCAATGCCATGACGGACAACCTGCCTTCGACCCTGCCGCATATCAAGGCCGGCCAGCTGCGTCCCCTGGCCGTGCTGGCCCTCAAGCGCAGCGATGTGCTGCCCGATGTGCCCACCTATACCGAGCTGGGTTACCCCCAGATGGGTGACGGCGGCTGGTTTGGCCTGGTGGCGCCTGCGGGCACACCCAAGCCCATCATCGACAAGCTCAATGCTGCGGCCCACAAGGTCATGGCTTCGTCCGACTATCTGGAAAAGCAGAAGTCCATCTCCGGCGAGTCCATGGGCAACACGCCCGAGCAGTTTGCCAAGCAGATCAAGACTGCGATCGAGCGCTACACGGCCGTGGCCAAGCGCGCCAATATCAAGCTGGACTGATGAAGGCTTCAATGTCTGTGCCTGATTTTCTGCAAGCCAGACCGGCCGAGCCGGTGCTGGTGCACCCGGCCCGGGGCGAGGTTCTGCCCATAGTCTGCGACTCGCCGCACAGCGGCACGGCCTATCCCGAGGATTTCGGCGCCGTCTTGCCCATGAGCCTGCTGCGCCGCGGCGAGGACACGCATGTGGCAGCGCTCTGGGACCGTTGGCCCGAGTTCGGCGCCACATTGCTGGAAGCGACTTTCCCGCGCACTTATGTCGATCCGAACCGCAACGAGTCCGATCTGGACCCCGCGCAGATCGAGGGCGAATGGCCGGTGCCACTGTCGCCCAGCATCAAGACCCAGCAGGGGCTGGGCCTGATCTGGCAGCGCATCAGCAAAGCCGGCGTGGCCACTCCCCTGTATGAGCGCAAGCGCACCGTGGCCGAGGTCCAGCACCGTATCGCCCGCTACTGGCGCCCCTATCACGCGGCGCTGGCGCAGGCCATCGACGACAGCGTGTCCCGCTTCGGGGCCGTGTGGCATCTGAATCTGCACTCCATGCCCAACGATGTGTACCAGCGACTGGGACGCAGCGATGCGCCGCCGCTGGCCGACTTCGTGCTGGGCGACCGCGACGGCACGACCTGCTCGCCCGAGTTCATCCATCTGGTGGGCGATACGCTCAAGGGCTTTGGCTACAGCGTGGCCTATAACGAGCCCTACAAAGGTGTGGAACTGATCGGGCGCATCGGCCAGCCGCAGCTCAATCGCCACTCCATGCAGATCGAGATCCGTCGTCCCGTCTATATGGACGAGGACACGCGTGAACCGAATGCCGGCTTCGAGCCGCTGCGCGCGCATTTTGCCGAGCTCATGCAGGTGCTGGCGGACTATGTGCGCCAGCAGATGAGCAGGGGCTGAAACCTTTGCGTCCTGCGAGGCCCGGCATTGCCGGGCTTTTTTCATGTCACGGCCAAATGTCAAAAAACTGTGGCGAGGATGCCGCGATTGAGGGATTCCTTATCGAAGCTGCTATCAGAATCAGTTACGCTCGCAGGTTGGTGTCATCGTATGTCTGATGTAACAACACGCGTCTAGGAATCGTACCGGAATGAAGTTCACTCCCATCGCAGCGCTGGTCATGTCGAGTCTGGCGGCCTTTGCCCAGAGCGCATCAGCGCAAACCGGTGCGGAAGGTCGCATGAATTTTTTGCGCGATTCCAGAGCCGCCACATCGGGTCCCCAGTTTGAATTCAGTCGTCTGCAATATGGCCCGCTGCCGATTGCAGGCTCGCGTGTGGCCTCCACGGCCGGTCCGCTGCAGGCGGCCGAGCGCGGCGATGCCAAGGCACAGAACCAGCTGGGCGAAATGTATGTGCACGGTCAGGGCGTGCCCCAGAATGCCGCCACGGCCGCGCAATGGTTCCGCAAGGCCGCGGCCCAGGGACATGCGGGTGCCCAGAACAGTCTGGGTGCGCTGTACGCCAACGGCCAGGGCCTGCCGCAGAACTACCGCGAGGCTGCCCAGTGGTACGGCCGCGCGGCGCAACAGAACAATGCCGTGGCGCAGTACAACCTGTCCCACCTCTATCAGGAAGGTCTGGGCGTGCCCCAGAGCTTCAGCACCGCAGCCCAGTGGCTGGAGAAATCCGCTGCGCAAGGCCATGTGACGGCCCAGTTCGAGCTCGGCCAGCGCTACCTCAAGGGCAATGGCGTGGCCGTGAACTACATGACGGCCGCCGACTGGTTCAAGAAGGCGGCCGATCAAGGCCATGCGGAAGCGCAGAACCAGCTGGGCTCCATGCTGTCTGACGGTGTGGGCGTGAAGCTGGATCCCGTGCAGGCTGCCCAGTGGCTGCAGCGCGCTGCCGAGCAGGGCGACGCCAGGGCCCAGAACAGCCTGGGTCGCATGTATATGGATGGCGTGGGCGTCCCGCGCGACTACAAGCTGGCGGCTTCCTGGTTCCAGAAGAGCGCCGAGCAATGGAATGCCGACGGCCAGAACCATCTGGGTCGTCTGTATCTCTACGGTCTGGGTGTGGAGCAAAGCCCTGCCTATGCGGCGCAATGGTTCCAGCGCGCGGCCGACCAGAATCATGCCGATGCCCAGTACAACCTGGGCACCATCTATGCCGAAGGTCTGGGCACGCCCCAGAACTACGGCACGGCCCTGCAGTGGTATCAGAAGGCGGCCGAGCAAGGCCATGCGGCCGCCATCAACAACGTGGGCACCTTGTACGCCGAAGGCCGTGGCGTGCCGCAGAACTATGCGACGGCCATGCAGTGGTTCCGCCGCGCGGCCGACAAGGGCGATGCCTCGGCACAGTTCAACCTGGCGCGTCTGTATGCCGATGGCCAGGGCGGTGCCGCAAGCCCTGCTCAGGCGATGAAGTGGTATGCCGCGGCAGCCGAGCAAGGTCATTCCGGTGCGCAGAATCGCCTGGGCGTGATGTACGCCGAAGGTCAGGGCGCTGCGCGCGACTACGGCAAGGCCGTGCAGTGGTATCAGCGTGCGGCCGAACAGGGTGATGCCGCCGCCCAGTACAACCTGGGCATGGTCTATGCACAGGGCCAGGGTGTGGCGCGTGACAATGCCAGGGCCTACTTCTGGTACAACCTGGCAGCCATGGAGCTGGGTGGCGACGCCGCCAAGCGCCGCGACGAAACGGCCAACAAGCTCACCATTGCCCAGGTGGCCGAGCAGCAGAACAAGGCCTTGGCCTGGCAGCCCAAGCGCTGATTGCCGCCTGGCACTCTGGCAAGCAAGCGCTTCCCTCGAGAAGCGCTTTTTTATGCCGGCTGGTTCCCGTCATGGTTCAGAGCAAGGCTCGAATGCCGCTGCCCGGTGCAGGCTGGCCGAGCCGGGTTTGCCTGGGCCGTACCTGGCGCTGCCGACGATTTTTAAAACCAAGGAGACAACAATGAACAAGATTTCAATGAATATGCTGGCCGGCCTGATGGCTGGCGCAGGCCTGCTTTTGTCCGCGGGCGCACAGGCTCAGGACGCCTTTCCGACCAAGCCCATCCGCATCGTGCTGGGCTTCCCTGCCGGCGGCCCGCTGGACCAGCATGCTCGTCTGCTGACCGACAAGCTGCAGGGCGTGCTCGGTCAGCCGCTGGTGGTGGATTACAAGCCCGGAGCGGGCGGCTCGGTGGGAGCGCAGGACGTGATGCGCTCGCCCGCGGACGGCTACACGCTGATGCTGGCCAATACCGGCGTGATGGTCATCAACCCTGCGCTCTACAGCAAGCTGCCCTACAACACGCTCAAGGACTTCACGCCGATTGCCCGCACCGCCATGCAGCCGCTGGCGCTGCTGGTCAACAACAAGGTGCCGGCCAAGACGCTGACCGAGTTCACGACCTATGCCAAGGCCAACCCCGGCAAGATCAACTTCGGCTCGGCCGGCAACGGCGGCATCAGCCATCTGGTGCCCGAAATGTTCAAGAGCGCTGCAGGCGTGGATCTGGTGCACATTCCCTACAAGGGCAGCGCGCCTGCGTTCACCGATCTGATCGGCGGCCAGGTGCAGTTCATGGCCGAGAGCATTCCTCAGGCGGCCGCCTATCACAAGCAGGGCAAGGTGCGCGCCCTGGCCGTGACCAGCAAGGAGCGCAACCCCGCGCTGCCCGAAGTGCCGACCGCCATCGAGTCCGGCCTCAAGGGCTTCGAGGTGGTGGGCTTCTATGGCTTCCTGGCGCCTGCCGGTCTGCCCAAGGAGGTGACGGCCAAGCTCAGCAATGCCTTCCAGCAGGTGATGAACATGCCCGACGTGAAGAGCCGCATGGTGGAGCAGGGCGCCGATCCGGCCTTCCTCGGCTCCGAAGCCTTCGGCAAGTTCCTGGCCGGCGAGACGCCGCGCTGGGCGGCAGCCGTCAAGGCCTCGGGCACCAAACTGGATTGACACCCCCTGAGGCGCAGTGCCTAGGCGGCCCTGCGCCTTCCCTCGCTCTCGCAGTGCTGCACACTGCGGGCAGGGGACGCAGCCAGCGCGGCGGGGCGGCGGGGCCGCCTAGGCCCTTGCGCGGCTGCCCTGATTTGTCAGTGCCAGTATTGGAGGTGGTGAACGCAAAAAAGCCCGGTCACTTTGTAGTGGCCGGGCTTTTGTCTTGCTATTGATATAGAAGCTGTTTGCGCCTGATTTGAAAGGATTTCAGCATTGATTGATGCTGAAATCCTTTGTGAGCGTTCGTTAGCAGCTCATGTTTTAGAGGTGCTCGCCGCTCTGTGCCGGGCTGAACATATCCACGCGGTCGGTGATGATGCCGTCCGTACCCAGGTCGATCAGGCGTTGTGCGGCCCATTGGTCGTTGACGGTGTAGCTGCTGCAGCGCAGGCCTGCGCCATGCACCTTGGCCACCAGCTCGGGCGTCCACAGGGCGTGGTTGAGCACCATGGCGCTGCAGTCCAGCTCCAGGGCCAGCTTCAGGTCGGCATCACCGTTGCCGTCGGCCAGCTTGTCCACCAGCAGTCCGCGTGGAATATGGGCTGCGGTCTCGCGGGCGCCCTTGAGCGAGTCGGGCTTGAACGAGGTGAACAGCGGCTGCACCTCGGTCTTCGGCCAGATGCGGTTCATCAGCTCGCCGCAGGCACGGCCGGTTTCCAGTTCCTGGCCCGGGGTCGGCTTGATTTCCACATTCAGATGCAGATGGTTGGCCAGGCACCAGCGCGCCAGGGCTTCCAGCGTGGGCAGGGCCTCGCCCGCATAGGCGCGAGAGTGCCAGCTGCCGGCGTCGAGCTGGGCGATCTCGCCCATGCCGAGTTCGCCGCCAATGCCGTGGCCGTTGGTGGTGCGCTCCAGCGTGGCGTCATGCATCAGAAACAGCACGCCGTCCTGGCTGAGCTTGGCATCGCATTCAAAGAATCGGTAGCCATGCTGCGCGCCCAGGCGGAAGGCGCTCATGGTGTTCTCCGGTGCCAGCTTGCCGGCGCCGCGGTGGGCGACCCAACGTGGGTAGGGCCAGGGTTTCAATGCAGTTGTCATAACTTTCTTCGTAGCCTTTACGTGACAAGAGCACCGCAAGCGGGGCTTGGGGTGCTCTCTGAAAAGTCGTCAGTCTAGTGCGACCTCTGTGCCGGCTCAGGCACGTTTGCCGGTTTCGGCGTTGAACCAGTGCAGGCGGTCTTCGCGCGCCGAGATGCGGGCGGTTTCGCCGGGCTTGGGATAGGGCTTGCCTTCTTCCACGCGCACGGTGACGTCTTCATCGCCCACCTTGCCGTGCAGCAGGCGTTCGGCGCCCAGCAATTCCACGGTCTGTACCTTGAACTCCACGCCACCGGCTTCCACCAGGTCGATGTGCTCGGGGCGGATGCCCAGGATCAGGCCGGGCTTGCCATTGGGCGAGTGCTTGAGCAGGTTCATGGGAGGGGAGCCGATGAAGCCCGCCACAAAGGTGGAGGCCGGTGTGTGGTAGACCTCTTCGGGTGTGCCGAACTGCTCCACATTGCCGCCGTTCATCACGACCATGCGTTGGGCCAGGGTCATGGCCTCGACCTGGTCGTGGGTCACGAACAGGCTGGTGATGCCCAGCTCGGCATGCAGCTTCTGGATTTCCAGACGGGTCTGGCCGCGCAGCTTGGCGTCCAGATTGGACAGGGGTTCGTCAAACAGGAACACCTGGGGCTGACGCACGATGGCGCGGCCCATGGCCACGCGCTGACGCTGGCCGCCCGACAGCTGGCGCGGCTTGCGATCCAGCAGATGGCTCAGTTCCAGAATCTTGGCGGCCTTGTCCACACGACGCTTGATCTCGTCTTCGGGCACCTTGGCGAGCTTCAGGCCATAGGCCATGTTCTCGTAGTTGCTCATGTGGGGGTAGAGCGCATAGTTCTGGAACACCATGGCGATATTGCGCTTGGCGGGCTCCAGGTCGTTGACCTTGTTGGAGCCGATCAGCAGGTCGCCATCGGTGATTTCTTCCAGGCCGGCGATCATGCGCAGCAGGGTGGACTTGCCGCAGCCCGAGGGGCCGACCAGCACGATGAATTCGCCGTCGTTGATCTCGACGTTGATGCCGTGAATGACGGGCACGGCGGACTTGCCCGTGCCATAGCGCTTGACGATGTTCTTCAGGGAGATGGATGCCATGGGAGGTATTCCAGGTATTCGTTCAATGGGTCAAAAGAAGGTGGTGGAGGTAGTGGTCGAGAGCATTACTTCTCGGTATCCACCAGGCCTTTGACAAACCACTTTTGCATCAGCATGACCACCAGTGTGGGTGGCAGCATGGCCAGGATGGCGGTCGCCATCACGATGTTCCAGTCGATGGCGGCTTCGCCACCGCCAGCGACCATCCGCTTGATGCCCACGACCACGGGATACATGTCTTCCGAGGTGGTCATCAGCAGGGGCCAGAGGTACTGGTTCCAGCCGTAGATGAACTGGATCACGAACAGCGCAGCAATCGAGGTCTTGGACAAGGGCACCAGGATGTCCTTGAAAAAGCGCATGGCGCCGGCGCCGTCGATGCGGGCGGCTTCCACCAGCTCATCGGGCACCGTCAGGAAGAACTGGCGGAACAGGAAGGTGGCGGTTGCCGAGGCAATCAGGGGCAGCGACAGACCGGCGTAGCTGTTCAGCAGGCCCAGTTCGGCCACGACCTTGTAGGTGGGCAGAATGCGCACTTCCACGGGCAGCATCAGGGTCAGGAAAATCGCCCAGAAGCAGATCATCTTGAACGGGAAGCGGAAGTACACGATGGCGAAGGCCGACAGCAGCGAGATGGCGATCTTGCCCACGGTGATGATCATGGCCACGACAAAGCTCACCCACATCATGTGGACGACGCTGGTGTTGGAGCCCAGCTTGCCGGAGCCCAGCAGTGCTTCCTTGTAGTTTTCCCACAGGTGGGTGCCGGGCAGCAGAGGCATGGGCGCCTGCACGATCTCGCTGGCCGTGTGGGTGGAGGCCACCAGTGCCAGATACAGCGGGAAGGCCACGATGGCCACGCCGACGACAAGCACCAGGTGCGAGAAGAAATTGAGCCAGGGGTTGCGGTCAACCATGATCAGTACTGCACTTTCTTTTCAACATAGCGGAACTGGATCACAGTCAGCACAACAACAATCAGCATCAGGATCACGGACTGCGCAGCCGAGCCGCCCAGGTCCAGCGCCTTGAAGCCGTCCAGATACACCTTATAGACCAGGATCGACGTGGACTGGCCGGGACCACCGTGGGTGGCCGCATCGATGATGCCGAAGGTGTCGAAGAAGGCGTAAACGATATTGATCACCAGCAGGAAGAAGGTGGTGGGCGAGAGCAGCGGCAGCTGGATGTTCCAGAAGCGGCGCCAGGGGCCGGCACCATCAATCGAGGCCGCTTCGATCAGGGCCTTGGGGATGGACTGCAGTCCGGCGAGGAAGAACAGGAAGTTGTAGGAAATCTGCTTCCACACGGCGGCCAGAACAATCAGTGCCATGGCCTGGTTCTCGTTCATCAGGTGGTTCCAGTCATAGCCGAGCTTGCCCAGGAAATAAGCCACCACGCCGATGGACGGCGAGAACATGAAAATCCACAGCACGCCGGCAATCACGGGTGCCACGGCATAGGGAATGATCAGTAGGGTCTTGTAGACCATGGCGAAGCGCACGATGCGGTCCGCAAAAATGGCCAGGGCCAGCGATGTGGCAATGCCTACGCCCGCCACCAGCACCGAGAACAGCGCGGTGCGGTAGAAGGAGTCCAGATAGGTGGGGTCGGCGAACAACTGGCGGAAGTTGTCCAGGCCCACCCATTCGGTGCTCATGCCGAACGCGTCTTCCATCTGGAATGACTGGAGTACCGCCTGACCAGCGGGCCAGAAAAAGAAGATGCCGATGATGAGGAGCTGGGGTGCGATAAGCACCCAGGGCAGCCACCTGGATCGGAAAAGAACGCGTTTTTCCATGAGGAGTCACAAATAAAAAAACCACCGGAGCCTGGGTTCAGTCAACGTGGCATTCAAAGGGCTGTGCCTTGGGTGAAGGCACAGCGGGCCTGGGGGTGCCCTGCGGCACCCTCAGGATTACTTCTTGTAGGAACGCTCGAAACGGGCCAGCAGCTCGTCGCCACGGGTCACGATAGCGTCCAGAGCCTGCTTGCCGGTCTTCTTGCCAGCCCACACCTGTTCGAGTTCTTCGTCCTCGATGGTACGGATCTGCACATAGTTGCCCAGACGGATACCGCGCGAGTTGTTGGTCACCTTGCGGATCATCTGCGTCACAGCGGTGTCGGTGCCGGGGTTCTTGGCGTAGAAGCCGGACTTGTCGGTCAGGTCATAGGCGGCCATGGTCACGGGCAGGTAGCCGGTGCGCTGGTGCGAAGCGGCCTGCACCTTGGTCTGCGACAGGAATTCGAAGAACTTGGCCACGCCCTTGTAGTGCTCGGCATTCTTGCCGGACATCACCCACAGCGAAGCGCCACCGATCACGGTGTTCTGGGGAGCGCCCTTGACATCGGGGTAGTAGGGCAGGGCAGCCAGGCCGTAGGCGAACTTGGCGTTCTTGGCCACATCGCCGTAGAAGCCGGACGAAGTCTGGATCATGGCGCATTCACCGGCGGTGAACGAAGCCTGGGGAATGGAGCCGCGGCCCTTGTAGACAAATTCGCCAGCCTTGGCAGCTGCGGCCAGATTGTCGATGTGCTTGACGTGCAGAGGCGAGTTCACCTTCATGCGTGCCTTGTAGCCGTTGGCGCTCAGGCCGTTCTGCTCGGTGGCGAACTCAACGTTGTGCCAGGTGGAGAAGGATTCCAGCTGGGTCCAGCCTTGCCAGGCCAGGGTCATGGGGCAGCTGTGGCCGCTTTCCTTGAGCTTCTTGGCGGCAGCAAAGACTTCGGGCCAGGTGGTGGGGGCCTTGTCGGGGTTCAGGCCGGCCTTCTTGAAGGCGTCCTTGTTGTAATAGAAGATGGTTGTCGAGCTGTTGAAGGGGAAGCTCAGCATCTGGCCGTTGGGGGCGGTGTAGTAACCGGCCACGGCGGGGATGTAGGCCTTGGGGTCGAAAGCGACACCGGCGTCCTGCATCACCTTGCCCACGGGCACGGTCGCGCCCTTGGAAGCCATCATGGTGGCAGTGCCCACTTCGAACACCTGCAGGATGTCCGGTGCATTGCCCGAGCGGAAGGCTGCAATCGCGGCTGTCATGGACTCGTCGTAGGCACCCTTGTAGGTGGGGACGATCTTGAAGTCCTTCTGGCTCTCGTTGAACTGCTTGGCCAGGTCATTGACCCACTCGTTGTTCACGGCAGTCATCGAGTGCCACCATTGGATTTCGGTGGTGGCTTGTGCCGAGAAGGCAGTTGCGGCGACGGCGGCGGCCATGGCCAGTTGCTTGAATTGCATGAAGGCTCCTCTAACTTTCGTTGACGAAATATGCGGTGATGCACATTAAGTCATTCGTATGACATATGGATGTCATTGTTTGCATGGGCTTGTGCGCTTCACCATGGGCAGAACCCGCAGTCAAAAGCCGTTGCATGACGATCTGGTGACAATTGATGGTGCGCGAAGCTGCGCCATTCTAGGTCAACGGCATTTCGTTTGTTGTTGGTAGTCTTTCGTATTGAGTTGTTTTTGATTCGGAAATGTATGATTTTTGTCTAAATAGCCTATGGAAGATTCATCGATGATTGGGAGGCGCGTGCCGTGAACGAATTCGCAGTGCCGCGCGGTGTTGTGTCATGCAGCGAAGCTGCCCGGGGCTTGCTGCTGCTTTGGCGATAGCAGGGCTGACCACTCAGAACCCATAGCAAAGCATGGCTGAGCCGCCGTCGCTTAAAATCGCCATCCCACTGGCTTAGGGGCGCCACACAGAGGGCGCCCGATACGGTCTACCCCATGAATGTACCGATTGCGTTGGCTGCCGCCCTCCAGGCCCAGGCTGCCGAACCCGCACGACTGCGCGAGATTCCCTATAACTACACATCGTTCTCTGACCGTGAGATCGTGATTCGTCTGCTGGGCTCATCCATGTGGGATGTGCTCAATCAGCTGCGTCAGGAACGCCGCACCGGCCGATCCGCCCGCATGCTCTACGAAGTGCTGGGGGATATCTGGGTTGTGCAGCGCAATCCCTATCTTCAGGACGATCTGATCCACAACCCCGACCGCCGCAAGTCACTGGTCGAGGCGCTGGAGCATCGTCTGGCCGAGATCGACAAGCGCCGCGAGCCCAACGAGGATGCCGTGCGCGATCAGCTGGTGGGTCAGCTGGTGGAGGCTGCCCATCGCGCAGTGCATGAATTCAATGCCACGTTTGTCGAAGCCGAGCAGCTGCGCCGTCGCGCGCAGAAGACACTGCGCCGCTATACCGCCAAGGACAACATCAAGTTTGACGGCCTGTCGCGCGTGGCCCATGTGACCGACGCGACCGACTGGCGCGTCGAGTACCCGTTTGTGGTGCTGACGCCCGATACCGAAGCCGAGATGGCCGGCCTGGTCAAGGGCTGTATCGAACTGGGCCTGACGATCATTCCGCGCGGAGGCGGTACCGGCTATACGGGTGGTGCCATTCCTTTGACATGGCGTTCGGTGGTCATCAACACCGAAAAGCTGGAGGCGCTGACCGAAGTCGAGATGCGCATGATTCCCGGCGTGGACCACGAAGTTCCCACCATCTACTCCGAAGCCGGTGTGGTGACCCAGCGCGTGGCCGATGCGGCCGAGCGCGGCGGCTTTGTGTTTGCCGTGGACCCGACCTCCATCGAGGCATCCTGCATCGGCGGCAATATCGCCATGAACGCGGGCGGCAAAAAGGCGGTGCTCTGGGGCACGGCCCTGGACAATCTGGTGTCCTGGCGCATGGTCACCCCGGATGCGCAGTGGCTGGAAGTCACGCGCCTGGACCACAACCTCGGCAAGATTCACGACGCCGAGATGGCCTGCTTCGAGCTGAAGTACTTCGAGGCGGACGGCAAGACCCCTGTGCGCACCGAGCGCCTGGACATTCCCGGCCACACCTTCCGCAAGGAAGGCCTGGGCAAGGACGTGACCGACAAATTCCTCTCGGGTCTGCCCGGCATTCAGAAGGAAGGCACGGACGGCCTGATCACCAGCGCACGCTGGGTGGTGCACCGCATGCCGGCGCACACGCGTACCGTGTGCATGGAGTTCTTCGGCAATGCCAAGGATGCCGTGCCCTCCATCGTCGAGATCAAGGACTACATGTTCGCCGAGCAAAAGCGCTCGGGCGTGCTGCTGGCTGGTCTCGAACACCTGGATGACCGCTACCTCAAGGCCGTGGGCTACGCGACCAAGAGCAAGAAGGGCAACGGTCGTCTGCCCAAGATGGTGCTGCTGGGCGATATCGCCGGTGACGACGCCGACGAAGTGGCCCGCGTGGCGGCCGAGGTGGTGCGCATCGCCAATTCGCGCAACGGCGAAGGCTTTACCGCCGTCAGCGCCGAGGCGCGCAAGAAGTTCTGGCTGGACCGCAAGCGCACGGCAGCGATCTCGCGCCATACCAACGCCTTCAAGATCAATGAAGACGTGGTGATTCCTCTGCCGCGCATGGCCGAGTACACCGATGGCATCGAGCGCATCAATATCGAGCTGTCGCTGCGCAACAAGCTCAAGCTCTGCGACGAGCTGAGCGGCTTTTTCAAGCATTCCGACCTGCCCCTGGGCAAGAGCGACGATGCCGGCGACATTCCCAGTGCCGAGCTGCTGGAAGACCGCGTGCAGCAGGCTCTGGCGCTGGTGGCCGAGGTGCGCGAGCTCTGGCAAGGCTGGCTGGACGGTGTGGCCACGCTGTTCCCCGAGCTGCAGGATCACCGCCTGCGTGCGAGCTGGAAGACCCAGCTCAAGGAGCCGCTGTCCAAGATTTTCGCGGGCGCTGCCTTCCAGCCGCTGCGCGAGTCCGTCAACGAGATTCACCAGAAGGTGCTCAAGGGCCGTGTCTGGGTGGCGCTGCACATGCACGCCGGCGACGGCAATGTGCACACCAATATTCCCGTCAACTCCGATGACTATGAAATGCTGCAGACCGCGCACGAAGCCGTGGCCCGCATCATGGAGCTGGCGCGCAGTCTGGACGGCGTGATCTCGGGCGAGCACGGCATCGGCATCACCAAGCTGGAATTCCTCTCGGATGCCGAGCTGGCGCCGTTTGCCGATTACAAGAAGCGTGTGGACCCCGAAGGCCGCTTCAACAAGGGCAAGCTGATCCGCAACGAAGAGTGGGATGCCCTGGCGCACCAGAGTCACGACGGCCGCTCGCCGCGCGAGTCGCTGATGTTTGCCGACCTGACCAATGCCTATACGCCCAGCTTTGGTCTGATGGGTTACGAATCCATCATCATGCAGCAGTCGGACATCGGCGCCATCGCCAATTCCGTCAAGGACTGCCTGCGCTGCGGCAAGTGCAAGCCCGTGTGCGCCACCCATGTGCCGCGCGCCAATCTGCTGTACTCGCCACGCAACAAGATTCTGGCCACCTCGCTGCTGGTGGAGGCCTTCCTCTACGAAGAGCAGACACGCCGTGGCGTGTCCATCAAGCACTGGCAGGAATTCGAGGACGTGGCCGACCACTGCACGGTCTGCCACAAGTGCTTCAACCCCTGCCCGGTCAAGATCGACTTCGGCGACGTGACCATGAATATGCGCAATCTGCTGCGCAAGATGGACAAGAAGAGCTTCCGCCCCGGCAACAAGCTGGCTATGGCCATGCTCAATGCCACAAACCCCGACACCATCAAGTTCATGCGCACGGCCATGGTGGGCGTGGGCTTCAAGGCCCAGCGCCTGGCGGCCGACGTGCTGGGAGCGGTTGCCAAGAAGCAGACCGCGCACCCGCCCGCATCGGTGGGCACGGCTCCCATCAAGGAGCAGGTGATCCACTTCATCAACAAGAAGCTGCCCGGCGGTCTGCCGACCAAGACGGCGCGCGCCTTGCTGGACATCGAGGACAAGGATTACGTGCCCATCATCCGCGACCCGCAGGCCACCAAGTCGGACACCGAGGCGGTGTTCTACTTCCCAGGTTGCGGCTCCGAGCGCCTGTTCAGCCAGGTGGGTCTGGCCACGCAGGCCATGCTCTGGCATGCCGGCGTGCAGACCGTGCTGCCGCCCGGCTATCTGTGCTGCGGCTATCCCCAGCGCGGCTCGGGCCAGTTCGACAAAGCCGAGAAGATGATCACGGACAACCGTGTGCTCTTCCACCGTGTGGCGACCACGCTCAACTATCTGGACATCAAGACCGTGGTGGTGAGCTGTGGTACCTGCTATGACCAGCTGCAGGGCTACCAGTTCGACAAGATCTTCCCCGGCTGCCGCATCATCGACATCCACGAATATCTGCTCGAAAAAGGCATTACGTTGCAGAACAAGGGCTCGTACCTGTACCACGACCCCTGCCACACGCCCATGAAGCAGCAGGACCCGATGAAGACCGTCAAGGCCTTGATGGGCGACAACGTGCTCAAGAGCGAGCGCTGCTGCGGCGAGTCCGGCACGCTGGGGGTGACGCGTCCCGACATCTCCACGCAGATCCGCTTCCGCAAGACCGAAGAGATCCGCAAGGGCGAGGCCGCGCTGCGCGACAACGGTCAGCTCGGCGCCCAGGACAACGTCAAGATCCTGACCAGCTGCCCCAGCTGCCTGCAGGGCCTGAGCCGCTACGGCAACGACCTGAACAACGGTCTGCTCGAAGCCGACTACATCGTGGTCGAGATGGCGAAGGACATTTTGGGCGAGAACTGGATGGCCGAGTATGTGAATCGCGCCAACCAGGGCGGTATTGAACGCGTGCTGGTGTGATGTCCCCTGAGTCGCTTCGCGCCTTACCACCCTTGGCGCGGGGCGGCAGGGCCGCATAGGCCCTTCCTCGGTGTCTCCGGCCTGCGCTGGGGTTACATCGCAGTGATGTGGGCAAGAAGCATTCCAATGGAGATTTCAGATGTTGGTTGAAAATTGTCCTCTGTGCACTGCCGACGGCGGTACGCTGGTCTGGCGCGGCGACAAGCTGCGTGTGATCCGGGCCGCCGAGCAGGGCTTTCCGGCCTTTTATCGCGTGGTCTGGAATGATCATGCGGCCGAGTTCTCGGATCTGAGCGCGGTGGATCGCATTGTCTGCATGGATGCGGTGGCCCTGGTGGAGCGCGTGCTGCGCGAGCAGCTGGCTCCGACCAAGATCAATCTGGCGGCGCTCGGTAATATGGTGGCGCATCTGCACTGGCATGTGATTGCGCGCTATGAATGGGATAGCCACTTTCCCGCTTCGGTCTGGGCTGGAGCCCAGCGCGAGCGCGATGAAGCCCGAGAAGCTGCGATTGCCCGCCAGCTGCCGCAGGTGGACGAGATGCTGCAAAAGGCACTGACCCTCTGGGCTGCGTGATGTTTTCGTCTCCATCGGGAGATTCAAAGGGCAGCTCCAGGCTGCCCTTTTATGCATTGATTAGGAGAAAACCATGGCAGGACTGCAAGCCAACACTCCCACCCCTCAGTCGCTGACCGTGCATGGTGCATCGCGCGTGCTGGAGGTCTCTTATTCGGACGGCAAGACTTTCCGCATTCCGTTCGAGCTGCTGCGCGTGTACTCGCCCTCGGCCGAGGTGCAAGGTCATGGCCCTGGCCAGGAAGTGCTGCAGACCGGTAAGCGCAATGTGGGCATCAACACCGTCGAGCCGGTGGGTAACTACGCCATCAAGCCCTTCTTCAGCGACGGGCACGAAAGCGGCCTCTACACCTGGGAATACCTCTACCAGCTGGGTAGCCAGCAGGATGCTCTGTGGCAGCAATATCTGCAGCGTCTGCAGGAGGCCGGACTGGAGCGCGACACGCCCATGCCCGAGAAAGGTGCCGGCGGCCATGGCTGCAGCGTGCATTGAGCTTTGACTCCCTGGGGCTTGCATGTCGGCCAAAAAGCCGGCAGCAACGTCCCACACACGCCACAGCGCCCATGCGTGCAGCACAGGGTTATTGAGGCTGGTGCTATATTTCCAATAGCTGGCAGCGCATGTGAAATAAGCGCTCAAGGCGAATTCTTTCCAAAAACCATAGTGCTTCAAAGCCTGTAGCTATACGGGGTTGTCGCTGTACGCGCAAGCACTGCCTGCTTAGCATTCTTTGTTATGAGCTCCACACACTTCGGATTCCAGACTGTTGATGAAAGCGAGAAGGCATCGCGCGTACGCGGTGTGTTCGACTCCGTGGCTTCCAAGTACGACGTCATGAACGACGTGATGTCGGGCGGTCTGCACCGTGCCTGGAAGGCTTACGCGCTGATGGTGGCCAACCTCAAGGAAGGCGACAAGGCGCTGGACATCGCGGGCGGCACAGGGGATCTGTCCCTGGCTTTTTCCAAGAAGGTCGGGGCCAGCGGTCAGGTGGTGCACACCGACATCAACGAAGCCATGCTGCGTGTGGGGCGCGACCGTCTGACCGATAAGGGCGTGATCCTGCCCACGCTGGTCTGCGATGCGGAAAAGCTGCCCTTTCCCGACAACTATTTCGATCTGGTCAGCGTGGCCTTCGGCCTGCGCAATATGACGCACAAGGATGCCGCGCTCAAGGAAATGAACCGCGTGCTGCGTCCTGGCGGCAAGCTGCTGGTGCTGGAATTCTCCAAGGTGGCCAAGCCTCTGGAGAAGGCCTATGACTGGTATTCGTTCAAGGTTTTGCCGGCCATGGGCAAGATGATTGCCGGCGATGCCGAAAGCTATCGCTATCTGGCCGAATCCATTCGCATGCATCCGGGGCAGAAGGAGCTCAAGGCCTTGATGCAGCAATGCGGCTTTGGTCATGTGGACTATCACAACATGACGGGAGGCGTCTGTGCCTTGCATGTGGGAATCAAGTGTTAAGTGCGCCTGGTGCGCAGATTTGTAGCGACTTTCTAGAAGAAGGGAGATGAGATGAAGAAACTTTGGTCAATCGCCTTGGTGGCAATGCTGGTGGTGGCACATGGTCAGGCCGACGCCAAGCGCATGGGCGGCGGCTCATCGCTCGGCAAACAGTCGGGCAACGTCACTCAGCGTGAAGCTTCTCGTGCTCCCGCTCAGAATCCCCAGCAGGCTGGGCAGCAGAACGCGGCGCAGCAAAACCGCGCGGCTCCGCCCGCAACTCCGGCCGCTGCACCCAAGAAGCCCTGGGGCGCCATGTTGGGCGGCCTGGCCGCAGGCCTGGGCCTGGCCTGGCTGGCCAACTCGCTGGGCATGGGCGAAGCCTTTGCCAATATGCTGATGTTCGGTCTGCTGGCCATGGTGATCATGGTGGTGGTCGGCATGATCATGCGCCGTCGCAAGCCCGCGCCTGCCATGCAGAGCAATCACAGCCCCTTCGCCTTTCAGGGCGCAGGCAATCTGGGCGGTGATGCCAACGCTCCCCAGGCTCGCCAGTACAACCCTGAAAAAGTGGGCAACGATGCGTCGGCTCGTCCCTGGGAACAGAACCATATTCCCGAAGCCGCAGCAGCAGCCGGTGGCTCCATGATCGGCTCTGCATTGTCGGGTTCGCAGAACTGGGGCGTGCCCGCAGACTTCGATGCCGAAGGCTTTCTCACTGCAGCCAAGCGTAACTTCGTGACGCTGCAATCGGCCTGGGACAAGTCCGACATCACAACCCTGCGCTCGATGATGACCGACGAGATGCTCTCGGAAATCCGCAGCCAGCTGTCCGAACGCGAGAGCCAGCGTGCCGGTGAACCCAACCACACCGATGTGCTGATGATCGATGCGCAGTTGCTGGGCATCGAGGACCTGGGCAATGGCTACATGGCCAGCGTCGAGTTCTCCGGCATGATCCGCGAAGAGGCCTCGGCAGGCCCCAGCCCCTTCCGCGAAGTCTGGAACATGACCAAGCCCAAGAGCGGCACCAGCGGCTGGCTGGTGGCAGGCGTGCAGGCGCTGCAATAAAGCCATGGCTCGAACTGGCATGTCCCGACCCGGGACACCCAGCGAGAGCCTGGCCGGCCCTTCGCCTCGCAGCGAAGCCGCCGTCCCCTCAGGGCGAAGGCGCAAAGCGCCACAGGGGGGAATCAATTTCATGAATAATCGGGGACTATGGCAACACAGTCCCCTTTTTCTTTTCTGGGCGGTCTCGTCGAACGCGTGATGGCCGGCCCCCAAGCTCCCGAATGGCTGGTGAGTGAAATGCATCAGCGTCTGGTGCTTTTCCTCAACCATGTGCTGATGCAGGAAAAAGAGGCCAGGGATCGCCTCGTGCGCCAGAAAGGCCGTATTGCGCGCGTGCAATGGCGCCAGTACTCGGTCGCATTGCTGGTCACCCCTGCCGGCCTGTTCGATCTGGCTCCTGCGGAGGCGGCGCCCGATCTGATGCTGGAAGTCACGGAAACCTCTCCACTGTCGCTGGCCCAGACGGCCTTGCGTGGCGACAAGCCCAGCATTCGCATCGAAGGCGACGTGCAGTTTGCCGCCGAAATCAACTGGCTGGTGGATAACGTCAAGTGGGATGTGGAGGAAGACCTGGCCCGCCTGATCGGTGACGTGCCGGCCCACACCATCGCCAAGGTGGCTCGTACCGCTGCTCAGGGGCTGCGTCAGTTCGTCGGCGCACGCATGGGCGGCAAGTCCGCCTCTGCTGCCGATGCGGCTCATCCTGCCAGCACGGCCCCCGTGGCAGCCATGCCAGGCGCCGATTACACACAGCCATGAGCCGTTTTCTGCGAGGCTGGGCCATCCTCTGGGTGGTGTTTCGTTATGGGCTCGACGAGCTGGTGCTCTCCGGGATCCCGCATCCGCGACTGCGTAGCCTGCGTGGCGTGCTGACCTTCGGCCGCAAGCTGGACAAGCCACGTGGCGTACGCCTGCGCGAAGCGCTGGAAGAGCTGGGCCCGATCTTCGTGAAGTTCGGTCAGGTGCTATCCACACGCAGCGACCTGATGCCGCCCGATGTGGCCGAGGAACTGGCCAAGCTGCAGGATCGCGTGCCACCGTTCGATTCCCAGATCGCGGTGGACACTATCGAGCGTTCCTTTCGCAAGCCGCTGGAGCAGATCTTCATCAGCTTCGAGCGCGAGCCCGTGGCCAGCGCATCGATTGCCCAGGTGCACTTTGCCCGGATCCGCGACAAGGACGGCATCGAGCACGACGTCGCCGTCAAGGTGCTGCGCCCGGGCATGAAGTCCGTGATCGACAAGGATCTGGCGCTGATGCACATGATGGCGAGCTGGCTGGAAAAGCTCTCCCACGACGGCAAGCGTCTCAAGCCCAAGGAAGTGGTTGCCGAGTTCGACAACTATCTGCACGACGAGCTGGATCTGATCCGCGAAGCCTCCAATGCCGCGCAGCTGCGCCGCAATATGGAGGGGCTGGATCTGGTGCTGATCCCCGAGATCCACTGGGATTACTGCCATACCGACGTGATGGTGATGGAGCGCATGAAGGGCGTACCCATCAGCCAGGTCGAGCGCCTGCGCGAGGCCGGCGTGGACATCCCCAAGCTGGCGCGCGACGGCGTGACCATCTTCTTTACCCAGGTGTTCCGTGACGGTTTCTTCCATGCCGACATGCACCCGGGCAACATCATGGTCAGCCTGGAGCCCGATACCTTCGGACGCTACATCTCGCTGGACTTCGGCATCGTCGGCACGCTGACCGAGTTCGACAAGGAATATCTGGCGCAGAACTTCCTGGCCTTCTTCCGCCGCGACTACAAGCGCGTTGCCGCCCTGCACGTGGAAAGCGGCTGGGTGCCGGCCACGACACGCGTTGAGGAGCTGGAGGCGGCCATCCGCGCCGTCTGCGAGCCTTATTTCGACCGGCCTCTCGCTGAAATCTCGCTGGGCATGGTGCTGATGCGCCTGTTCCAGACCTCGCGCCGTTTCCAGGTCGAGATCCAGCCCCAACTGGTGCTGCTGCAAAAGACCTTGCTCAATATCGAAGGCCTGGGGCGCCAGCTCGACCCCAACCTCGACCTCTGGAGCACGGCCAAGCCGTTCCTCGAGAAATGGATGCTGGATCAGATGGGGCCGCAGCGTCTGTGGCATGAGCTGCAGGCTCAGGCCCCGCGCTACGCCAAGATCCTGCCCGACATTCCACGGGTGCTGCACCAGTATCTGTCCAGGCATGGCTCCGGCAATGACAGCGAGACCCTGCTCAAGGAACTGCTGCAGCAGCAGAAAACGACCAACCGTCTGCTGCAGGCTATCCTCTGCGGCGGTATTGGTTTCGTCATCGGTCTGGTGGTGCTGCAGGTTCTGCTGCGCATCCGCTTCTGAGCTTTCCCCTTCTTTAGAGTTCGAGGAGTGCCAGCGTGCTGCTCTCATTGGTGATCGTCTACCTGTTAGTGACCATCGGCATTGGTCTGTGGGCCGCCAGACGCGTGAAGAACACGGCGGATTTCGCCATTGCCGGCCGTCATCTGCCGCTCTACATGATCATCACCACCACCTTTGCGACCTGGTTCGGGTCCGAGCTGGTGCTGGGCGTGCCTGCCAAGTTCATCGAAGGCGGACTGCATGCGCTGGTGGAAGATCCATTTGGCGCGGGCATGTGCCTGATCCTGGTGGGCGTGTTCTTTGCGGCCAAGCTCTACCGCATGAATCTGCTGACCATCAGCGACTACTACCGCTCGCGCTATGGCCGGGCTATCGAGGTGGTCTGCTCGCTGATCATCATGCTCAGCTATCTGGGCTGGGTCTCGGCCCAGGTCACGGCGCTGGGTCTGGTCTTCAACCTGCTCTCGGGCGGTGTCGTCAGCATTCCCATGGGCATGACGATCGGCGTGCTCTCCGTGCTGGTCTACACCCTGTTCGGCGGCATGTGGTCGGTGGCCGTGACAGATTTCGTGCAGATGATCATTCTGGTCGCCGGCCTGCTGATCCTGGCATTTTTTGCCGGTGACATGGCGGGCGGTGCGGGCAAGGTGGTCGATCTGGCCACCAGCCGCGATCTCTTCAAGTTTCTGCCCGAGCCTTCGCTGCACGAAATCGTTTTCTTCATCGGCGCTGCCGTGACCATGATGCTGGGCTCGATTCCACAGCAGGACATCTTTCAGCGCGTGATGTCGGCAGACACCGAGAAGTCGGCCGTGCGCGGCACCATCATCGGCGGTGCCTGCTATGTGATTTTTGCCTTCGTGCCCATGTTTCTGGTGGCCAGTGCGCTCATCATCATGCCCACCGAAGCCACGGCCCTGCTGGCCGATGATCCGCAGAAGGTGCTGCCCACCCTGGTGATGGACAAGATGCCGTTTGCCATGCAGGTGCTGTTCTTCGGTGCGCTGCTCTCGGCCATCAAGTCCTGCGCCTCCGCCACCTTGCTGGCCCCCAGCGTGACCTTCACCGAGAACATCTGGCGTCAGTTCCGGCCCTACACCTCGGACAAGGACAATCTCAGGACCATGCGCATCAGCGTGCTGGTGTTCGCGGCCTGTGTGCTGGCCTATTCGATCGTCATGGAAGGCACGCCCATCTATGAGCTGGTCGCCAGCGCTTATCAGGTGCCGCTGGTGGGGGCCTTCGTGCCGCTGGTGTTCGGCCTGTACTGGAAGCGCGCCACCACCCAGGGCGCCATCAGCGCCGTGGCGCTGGGCATCGGTGTGTGGCTGATCTTCATGGTCACGCCCGCGCTCAACCAGGCTTTTCCACAGCAACTGGCTGGTCTTTTGGCTGCGGTCGTCGGCATGGTGGCAGGCTCGCTGCTGCCCCAGTGGATCAGCAACCATCACCGTGAAATAGAGTCCTTTGCCGAGATCAAGGCTTGAGGGCGCAAACCGGCGCCGCCGGGGCTTGCTTGCGCAGCGCAGCAAAACCAGGGGCGGCGCCTATAATTGAGGGTTTTTGCACTTCCCCCGTTTTTAGCGCTATGCCTATCTATGCATACAAGTGTGGTTCCTGCGGCCACGCCAAGGATGTGCTGCAGAAAATCTCGGACGCGCCGCTGACCGTGTGCCCAGCTTGCGGGGCCGAGGCCTTTTCCAAGCAGCTCACCGCTCCGGGCTTTCAGCTCAAGGGTTCTGGCTGGTATGCCACGGACTTCAAGAACAGCGGCAGCAAGCCGGCTGCAAGCACCTCTTCATCCAGTGACAGTGCCGCTGCACCTGCAGCAGCTGCAGCTCCTGCCCCCGCCAATTCCTGAGGCTTACCCACACTATGTCTGCATTGCGCAAGTGGCTGATTGCCGGTTTGCTGGTCATCGTTCCCCTGGTGATCACGCTGGGCGTGCTCAACTGGATCATCGGAACGCTGGATCAGACGCTGGCCATTCTTCCCGAGGCCTGGCAGCCCGACAGATTGCTGGGCATGCATATTCCGGGCTTTGGCGTTATTCTGACCTTGCTGATTCTGCTGCTCGTGGGCGGCATTGCCAGCAATTTCATCGGCCGCAAGCTGGTGGGTTGGGGTGATGCGCTGGTGCGCCGCATTCCCGTGGTGCGCTCCATCTATTCCAGCGTCAAGCAGGTCTCGGACACCGTGTTCTCCGACAGCGGCAACGCTTTTCGCACGGCAGTGCTGGTGCAGTGGCCGCGCGAGGGCGTATGGACCGTGGCTTTCGTCACAGGCCAGCCCAGCGGTGAGGTGGCTGCCCTGTTGCGCGACGAATATGTGAGCGTCTTTGTGCCCACCACGCCCAACCCCACAGGGGGTTATTTCGTGCTGGTGCGCAAGAGCGAATGCATCGAGCTGGAAATGAGTGTGGATGCGGCGCTCAAATACATTGTTTCGATGGGCGTGGTGGCTCCGCCAGACCTCGCACTGATCGAAGAATCCAAACAAACAACCTTGTCGCACCCCTAAGGTGCAGGAAGAATTTTCATGGCAATGCGTTCTCAATACTGCGGTCTGGTGACCGAAGCCCAAATGGGCGAAACCGTGACCTTGTGCGGCTGGGTGAATCGCCGCCGTGACCATGGTGGCGTGATCTTCATCGACCTGCGCGACCGCGAAGGCTATGTGCAAGTGGTCTGCGATCCCGACCGCGCCGAGATGTTCAAGGTGGCCGAAGACGTGCGCAACGAGTTCTGCGTGCAGGTCAAGGGTGTGGTGCGTGCGCGTCCCGCCGGTACTACCAACGACAAGCTCAAGAGCGGCCAGATCGAAGTGCTGTGCCATGAGCTGAATGTGCTCAACGCCTCCGTCACACCTCCTTTCCAGCTGGACGACGACAATCTGTCGGAAACCGTGCGTCTGACCAACCGCGTGATGGATCTGCGCCGTCCCGTGATGCAGCGCAACATGATGCTGCGCTACAAGACCGCCATCCAGGTGCGCAACTTCCTCGACAAGGAAGGCTTCATCGACATCGAGACTCCCATGCTGGGCAAGTCCACGCCCGAAGGCGCCCGCGACTATCTCGTGCCCTCGCGCGTGCATGACGGCGAATTCTTCGCGCTGCCCCAGTCGCCCCAGCTGTACAAGCAGATGCTAATGGTCTCGGGTTTCGACCGCTACTACCAGATCACCAAGTGCTTCCGCGACGAAGACCTGCGCGCTGACCGTCAGCCCGAATTCACGCAGATCGACTGCGAAACCTCCTTCCTGAACGAAGAGGAAATCCGTGCCATCTTCCAGCGCATGATCAAGGAAGTGTTCCAGACCCAGCTGAACGTGGATCTGGGCGAGTTCCCCATCATGACCTACCAGGACGCGGCCTTCCGCTTCGGTTCGGACAAGCCCGACCTGCGCGTCAAGCTCGAGTTCACCGAGCTGACCGACATCATGGGCGACGTGGACTTCAAGGTCTTCTCCACCCCCGCCACCACCAAGGGCGGCCGTGTCGTGGCCCTGCGCGTGCCCGGCGGCGCTGCCATCTCGCGTGGCGAGATCGACGGCTACACCGAGTTCGTCAAGATCTACGGTGCCAAGGGCCTGGCCTGGATCAAGGTCAACGAAGTGGCCAAGGGCCGCGAAGGCCTGCAGTCGCCCATCGTCAAGAACCTGCATGATGCTGCCCTGACCGAAATCCTCAAGCGCACCGGCGCCCAGGATGGCGACCTGCTGTTCTTCGGTGCAGACAAGGAAAAGATCGTCAACGACTCCATCGGCGCCCTGCGCCTGAAGGTCGGCCACAGCGAATTCGGCAAGAAGAGCGGCCTGTTCGAAGACAAGTGGGCGCCGCTGTGGGTGGTGGACTTCCCCATGTTCGAGCATGACGAGGAATCCGGCCGCTGGGTGGCCGTGCACCACCCCTTCACCTCGCCCAAGGACGGTCACGAAGACCTGATGGACACCGATCCCGGCAAGTGCATTGCCAAGGCCTACGACATGGTCTTGAACGGCTGGGAACTGGGCGGCGGCTCGGTGCGTATCCACCGCGCCGACGTGCAGGCCAAGGTGTTCGAAGCCCTGAACATCACGCCCGAGCAGCAGCGCGCCAAGTTCGGCTATCTGCTGGACGCGCTGCAGTACGGTGCGCCTCCCCACGGCGGCCTGGCCTTCGGCCTGGATCGTCTGATCACGCTGATGACCGGCTCCGACTCCATCCGCGACGTGATTGCCTTCCCCAAGACACAGCGCGCCCAGGATCTGCTGACCCAGGCTCCCTCGCCCGTGGACGAGAAGCAGCTGCGCGAGCTGCACATCAAGCTGCGCAACCCCATGGTGGTCACCACCGAGGCTTGATTGCCAAGCTCCCCGTGAACAGCGCCTGGTCGCTGTTCACCGCCGGGCGCCAGTTCGCGAAAGCGGCTGGCGCTTTTTTGTGGCTTTGAAATCAGGAGCTGCTTGCGCCTTTGAATCTTGAAATTCAGATGGTTTTCAATCTGAATTCAATGAATGAAAAGCGGTTGCAGCTATGAGTATTGATGGCTATCAAGCAGCAGGGCGACTCAGCCTGCTGTCATCCTGGCCGCGCTAATATGCTGCGATGGAAGTCAGGCCCTACAAGATTCCGCAGTCCGTGCTGGTCGTGATCTACCGTGAAGACGGGCAGGTGTTGCTGCTGCGCCGCAGCATTGCGGCGCCCGAGGGCGAGCCTTTCTGGCAATCCGTCACGGGCAGCAAGGACAGCCTGGACGAGGACTGGCATGAAACCGCCGTGCGCGAGGTGCAGGAGGAAACCGGCATCGACGCGCTGGCGCCGGACTGTTGCCTGACCGACTGGGAACTCGAGAACGTCTACGCCATCTATCCACAGTGGCTGCATCGTTACGCGCCGGGCGTCAGCTATAACCAGGAGCGTGTCTTCGGCCTTCGTGTGCCGCAGCGCATGAGCGTGCACTTGAATCCCAGGGAGCACACCGCACATGATTGGCATGATTGGCGTGAGGCAGCCCAGCGCTGCTTTTCTTCTTCCAACGCAGAAGCTATTTTGCTGTTGCCGCGCTTCGAGCCGGCGCTGGCCGAACGCCGGTGCAGGCAGCAGCCTTGAAACCATCAGTGCCTATGTCTGAAGTTCAGTTGTCTACACCGCCAGAGCCGCAGATCCTGCGCGTGGCCACCTACAACATTCACAAGGGTGTGCAGGGCCTGGGCCCTGCCAGGCGCTTGGAGATTCACAATCTGGGACTCGCGGTGGAGCAGCTCGATGCGGACATCGTCTGCCTGCAGGAAGTGCGCAAGATGAACCGCAAGGAAGAGCAGTACTTCGACCGCTGGCCCGATGTGCCGCAGGCCGAGTACCTGGCTCCCGAAGGCTACGAGTCTGTCTATCTGACCAATGCCTACACCAGGGATGGCGAGCACGGCAATGCGCTGCTCAGCCGCTGGCCCGTGATCGGCTACCAGCACGAGGACATCTCGGATCACCGCTTCGAGCAGCGCGGCCTGCTGCATGTGGAGCTGGACATCCACGGCAAGCGCGTGCATTCCATCGTCGTGCACCTGGGCCTGATTCCGGGCAGCCGCATTCGCCAGATTGCACTGCTGCAGCGCTTCATCGAGCGCGAGGTGCCGCCCAATGCGCCGCTGGTGGTGGCGGGCGACTTCAACGACTGGGGCAACCAGATCAAGCGCATGCTGGCGGGCTTCGGCCTGTTCGAGTACGAGGAGACGCAGGGCATTCTGACCTATCCCTCGCGGCTGCCGATTGCACAGCTCGACCATATCTATGTGCGCGGCCTGACGCCGCTGGGGCTGCAGGTGCCCAAGGGGCGCATCTGGTGGCGCATGTCGGACCATCTGCCGCTGATCGCGGAGTTCAAGCTGTAGCAGCCCTGGGCCCGGCCCTGTGCCTTCCCCTTTCTCGCCATCTCTGGCTCCGGGTGCAGGCCGATTGAGGGATTGCTCCTGAAACAATAGCTTCCGACGCCTTGTGAATCTGCTTCTGGATGCCAAATCCTTTGTAGCTTCGGGAAGTTGATTCACTGGTACCATCCTTGGATGTTCAGAGATCTCGCCGATATGAAAAAAGACAACCAGGCCGAAGGTACGCCCGTCTCGGTCAAGATCCGCGAGCGGCTGCAGGCGGCGAACAAGCGTTTCCACGCCAACGACAATATTTCCGAATTCATCGAGCCCGGCGAGCTGGAGAAAATGCTGGACGAGGTGCAGGAGAAGATGCAGGGCGTGCTCGACTCCATGGTCATCGACACCGTACACGACCACAACACCCGTGCCACGGCCCGCCGCGTGGCCAAGATGTATTTGAACGAGGTCTTCCGTGGCCGCTATGTGGCCCAGCCCGCGATCACCGAATTCCCCAATGCCGAGCACCTGAACGAGCTGATGATCGTCGGCCCGATCACCGTGCGCAGTGCCTGCAGCCACCACCTGTGCCCCGTGATCGGCAAGATCTGGATCGGCGTGCTGCCCAACAAGAACACCAATGTGATCGGCCTGTCCAAGTACGCGCGTCTGGTCGACTGGATCATGGGCCGTCCGCAGATTCAGGAAGAAGCCATCATCCAGCTGGCCGATCTGATCATGGACAAGACCCGTCCCGACGGACTGGCCGTGGTCATGGAAGCCTCGCATTTCTGCATGTCCTGGCGCGGCGTGCGCGAGATGGACTCCAAGATGCTGAACTCCGTCATGCGCGGTGCCTTCCTCACCAACTCCGAACTGCGCCGCGAATTCCTCTCGCTCATAGCAGCCCGTAAGTAAATGATCCCCCCTGAGTCGCTGCGCGCCTTCCCCCAAGGGGGACGATGCCCTAGCTGCGAGGCGGCTCTTGCTCGGCATCCCTCTGACGGCTGGTGCCAGTTTTATGAGGTTTTGGCCATAGCTGGCCAGGTGAGCAACTGAACTTTTCTTTTCAAAAGGCTGCGCGTCGCGCGGCCTTTTGCATTTTTGGCTCCCATGTCCCTGCAAGCGTTCACTCTCATCATTCTGGCCGGCCTGATTCATTCGGGCTGGAACATCGTGGCCAAGAAGGCGGGTGGAGATGCACGTTTTTCGCTCTACACCGCCATCTGCAACGCCGTCATCTGGCTGCCGCTGGGCTGGTGGCTGGGCAAGGATGTGGTGCCGGACTGGGGCTGGATGGAGTGGGCCTTCGTTACTGCCAGCGCCGTGCTGCATGTGGCTTATTTCATCGTGCTGCTGCGCGGCTATCGCGTGGCCGACCTGACGGTGGTCTATCCGCTGGCGCGCGGCAGCGGGCCGCTGATCTCCTCGCTGGTGGCGGTGATCTTTCTCGGTGAGCAGATCTCCACGCTGGGGGCTGCCGGCATTGCGGGCGTGGTGCTGGGCGTGTTTCTGATCGCGGGCGGCCCGCGCATGATTGTGGCCATCCGCGAGGGGCAGGATCTGGAGGCACGCCAGCGCGTGCTGTCCGGTCTCTACTACGGTCTGCTGACGGGCTTGTTCATTGCCAGCTACACGGTGGTGGACAGCTATGCCGTCAAGATGCTGATGATGTCGCCGATTCTGGTGGACTATATGGGCAATCTGATCCGGCTGGTGATTCTGGCGCCGCTGGCCGCCCGGGACTGGCCCGAGACCAAGCGCCTGTGGCATCTGCAGTGGCGCTATGCGGCCGTGGTGGCGTTTTTCAGCCCCATTGCCTATGTGCTGGTGCTGTATGCGGTGCAAAGCGCGCCCATCTCCCATGTCGCGCCAGCGCGCGAGGTGTCCATGCTGTTCGCGGCCCTGATCGGCGGCAGGCTGCTGGGCGAGGGCGACCGAGCCCTGCGCATCGCCGGGGCCATCATGATCGCCCTGGGCGTGACTGCTCTGGGGCTGGGTTGAAATGGGCGGATGTATCGCATAGGCTGGCGGCCGTTGCCGATGGATCGCAAGCCGCTGTTTTTTTGAAGAGACCTGACAATGCCGACCTGGGAAGTCCTGATCACATTCTTTGGCGTGGCCCTGCTGCTGGGCCTGAGCCCCGGCCCCGACAATCTGTTTGTGCTGGTGCAGTCGGCCCAGCGCGGCTGGCGCGTGGGGTTGTGCGTGGTGGCGGGCCTGTGCCTGGGCATTGTCGGTCACACGGCGGCGGTGGCACTGGGCCTGGCGGCCGTGGTGGCCGCATCGCCCATGCTGTTCACGGTGCTCAAGCTCTGCGGTGCTGCCTATCTGGCCTATCTGGCCTGGGGAGCCTGGCGTGCGCCCGTGCATGTTGAGGAAACTGCCAGGGCGCAGACCGAGCGCGATGTGCTGAGCTTGAGAGTCGCCATGCGCTGGATGGGCCGCGGTGTGGTCATGAACCTCACCAATCCCAAGGTGCTGATCTTCTTTCTGGCCTTTCTGCCCCAGTTCACCGACCCGTCACGCGGCAGCGTCGCGCTTCAGGTCATGGTGCTGGGCTGCGTGTTCATGCTGGCGGCCTGGCTGGTGTTCGGCTCCATCGCCTGCTTTTCGGGTCTGTTCGGTCAGCTGCTGCAGCGCTCGGCCAGCGCCCAGCGCTGGCTCAACCGCATTGCCGCCACCGTCTTCGGCGCGCTGGCGCTGCGCCTGGTGATGGTGCAGCGGTAGCGGGGGACAGGGCCTAGCGATGCTGGTGGCGAAACTCCTGCGTTTTTCCGCCGTATCCATAGGCTGCGGCACGCGCATCGATCAGATGCACATAGGAGACCTCGTGCAGCCTGGGCAGCAAGCCCGCCATGGCCTGGTGAACGGCTTCCAGATAGAGCGCTTTTTCCGCCTTGGTATTGGTTTCGTCGGTGATGCTGATGCCCAGGTAGAACGAGCTATGGCCGGTTTCGGCCAGGGTCCGGCCGTCGATCCACCATGCATCGGCAGGCACATACCGAATGGAAATGGCGATGAGCTCGGGCTGCTTGTGCAGGATGTCCCGGGTCAGGCGCGCAATCTGCGAGATGACTTCGCGGCCGAGCTGGGCATTGGCTTGTCCCGATAGCTGGATGTCGATATGTGGCATGGCATTGTCCCTGTATGGGTTGGTGAAGACAGCCTCATTCTGTGGACTCTCTATCCATTTGAAAAACGGAAAGATATGATTGATATATCCGGTTTTTCCGATGGATAGAACATGGCCTCTCTCGAAATTTCCCCGTTGAGAACCCTGATTGCGGTGAGCGAGGCCGGCAGCCTGACAGCGGCCGCACCCCGGTTGTTTCTGTCCCAATCTGCGGTCAGCGAGCAGATCAAGAAACTGGAGGACTGCGTGGGTCAGCAGCTGCTGCTGCGCAGCAAGGCCGGGGTGACGCCGACCGCCAGCGGTCTGCAGTTGCTCGAGCATGCACGCCGCATCACGGCCATGGCCGACGAGGCGCTCCTGGACTTGCGTGGAGAGTCCCTGCGCGGACGGATCCGCCTGGCGGTGACGGACTACTTCAAGCCCGGCCTGCTGGCCCGGATGCTGAAGCAGCTGGCGCATATCCATCCTGGCGTGCGCATGGAGGTGAGCGTGTTGCGCAGCGTCGAGGTGCACGCAGCCGTGTCTTCAGGCCTGAGCGATCTTGGCCTGGTGATGTCGCTGGACAGCGCACAGACGCAGCTGCAGCCCATGGGCTCCAGCGAGGCGCTGGTGTGGGCCAGTGCGCCGGGCTGGCAGCAGGCAGGGCCGCTGCCGCTGCTGGTGTTGCCGCAGAGTTGCGCCTTGCATCAGCTGGCAATCCGGGAGCTGGAAAAGCGGGCCATTGCGTATGAGATTGCGCATCAGGCCTCGGGCGTTGCAGGCCTGCAATCGGCCATCGCTGCAGGCCTGGGGGTGGCCTGCATCAATGCCTCGGCGCTGGGAGAGGGTGTGGTGCAGGTCCCGGCGGGGCTGAACCTGCCCGGCCTGCCCCGGGTCTGGTTTGGTTTGCTGCCGGCGAAAGGCGAGGAGCCGGAACTGCTGGGGCAGGTGCGCGCGCTGCTGCTGCAGCAGTGGTCGTTCTGAGCCAGGGCTCCTCCGGGCAGGCCGGTGCTAGCCCCAGGACAGCGCCGAGAGATCGTTCACAAACACCGGCATGTCCTTCCACAGCCCGCGCAGCTTCTTGTTCGCCACAGTCACCCATTGCGGGGTGTAGAGAAAGCCATGCACCGAGTCGTGGGCCAGCAGTCGCTGGGCATCGCCAAGCAGGCGTGCGCGATCGGCAGGGCGCGGTGTGCTCTTGATCTTGTCGAACAGCTCGTTGAACTCCTTGGACTGGTAGCCCCAGTAGTAGTCGGGCTTGGCGAAGTTGCCCAGATCAAACGGCTCGACATGCGAAATGATGGTCAGGTCGTAGTTCTTGTTGGTGTAGGTGCCAGACAGCCATTGCGCCCACTCCACGTTCTGCAGCTTGAGCTGGATGCCGATCTTGGCCAGCTGGGCCGCAATCAGCTCGCCGCCCTGACGCGCATAGGGCGCAGGCGGCAGCGTCATGGTCAGCGTCAGCGGCGTCTTGATGCCGGTTTCGGCCATCAGTGCCTTGGCTTTTTCCAGATCGAAAGGGTTCACGCCCGTGGTGTCCACATAGCCAAAGGCCGTGGGCACGTAGTAGCTGCCGATGGGCACGCCATAGCCGTCTGCTGCGCCGGCAATCACGGCCTTGCGGTCGATGGCGGCGGCAATGGCGCGGCGCACGCGGATGTCGTTCAAGGGCTTGCGTGCATTGTTGATGGCCAGAATGGTCTTGGCGCGCGAGTTGCTCACCACCACCTGAAAGCGGGCATTGGCCTTGAACTGAGGCACGCTGCGCGGCGAGACGCGCGGGAAGGCATCGACATCGCCGGCCAGCAGGGCGGCAACCTGCGCCGCGGGGTCGGGAATGAAGCGGAACACGGCACGCTTGATGCGAATGCCCGTGGCCGAGCGGTAGCCGGGCCAGGCGCTCAGCGTGACCGATGCGCCCCTGGCCCAGGCCGACAGCTGGTAGGGGCCGGTGCCCACGGGCTTGGCGGCATTGGTTGCGGCACTCTTGGGCTCGACGATGATGGACGTGGCCTGTCCCATCATGAACAGAAAGTCGGGGTCTATCTCCTGATTGCTCAGCACCACCGTGTGCTCGTCGACGACCTTGGTGCTCAGATTGGCAAAGGTGCGCTTGTCCTTGTTGGTGCTCTTGTCAGCCGCCGCACGGTCGAACGAGAACTTGACGGCTGCGGCGTTGAAGGGTTCGCCGTTCTGGAACTTCACGTCCTTGCGCAGGCGGAAGGTATAGGTCTTGAGGTCGGAGGAGACCTCCCAGCTCTCGGCCAGCAGTGGCGAAACGCTGCCGTCAGCGTTGATTTTGGTCAGGGTTTCGAACACGTTGTAGAGCACGACTTCAGCAATCGAAGAGGCGGCTCCGGCCGTGGGGTCGAGTCCTGGTGGCTCCAGGGTCATGGCCAGCGTGACACTGTCTTTTCTGGCCTGGGCGAGAGCTGGCCAGGTGGCGAACAAGGGCAAGCTGGCAGCCGAGCTGGCCAGCAAGGAGCGACGATTGAACATCAACAAAGTCTCCGATGGGGGCAGGCCGCAAGCGGCCCGCAAAAGCGCTGCAAGTCATCGCGGGGAGCGGACTTGTTTCCTATGCGTTTTTACACCAGTCGCAACCGTCTTTGCGGGGGCTGCCGGTATATCGCTGCCGCGAGTGTGAACAACTGTTCGCCGCGCGGCTTCAGAGGACTCGCGGCGCAGCCCGGACCAGGGCCTGGGTGTAGGGGTGAGCTGGGGCGGAAAACAGCTGGCGCGGCGTGCCGCGCTCCACCACCAGGCCCTGATGGAGCACCAGAACCTGATCGCAGACATGCTGCACCACGGCCAGATCATGGCTGATGAACAGATAGGACAGGCCCAGCTCGCGCTGCAAGTCCTGCATGAGATTGAGCACCTGGGCCTGCACGGAGACATCGAGCGCACTGACCGGCTCGTCGGCCACGATCAGGCGGGGCCGGGTGATCAGGGCGCGGGCAATCGCGATGCGCTGGCGCTGGCCGCCGGAGAACTCGTGCGGATATTTGTCGGCATCCTGCGCGCGCAGACCCACCTGTTCCAGCACCTCCAGTACCTGGAGACGCCGCGCCTCGCGGCCGGGTTTCTCGTTCAGGGTTGCCAGCGGCTCGCTGACGATGCGCTCCACCGTCATGCGCGGGTCCAGCGACCCATAGGGGTCCTGAAACACCATCTGGAAGTCGCGCCGTGCCGCGCGCAGCGCCTGTTCACCAAGCTGATGCAGATTGCGGCCCAGCAGCTCCACCGTGCCCTCGCTGGGGCGATCCAGTGCCATGACCAGGCGCGCCAGCGTGGATTTACCCGAGCCCGATTCGCCGACCACGCCCAGGCTCTGTCCCGCCTGCAATTCAAAGCTCACGCCGCGCAGCGCCTGCAGCGGCTCGGGCTTGTGCCACAGCGATGTGCGCGGGCGCGAATAGGCTCGTTTCAGGCCGCTGGCCTTCAGCAGCATTTCGCTGGCGGCTCCTGTCGCGCCGGTAGCGGCCGGCCCGTTCATGCCTGGGCTCCTTGCGTGAGTACCTGCTCATACAGGCAGCGCGCCACATGGGGCTGGCGCCAGAAGGCCAGAGAGGCCGGAGCCGCCATGCTGGGCTGGTGCAGGGTGCGGGCCGGGGGCGGCTGCACATAGCAGTCGTCCCGGGTGTGGGGGCAGCGGCCCGCAAACGGGCAGCCTGCGGGCAGGTCCACGAGCTCCGGCACGGCGCCTGCGATGGTGGGCAGATGCCCCGCAGCTGGCGCGGCCTGGAGCTGCGGCCGGGCTGCAAACAGGCCGCGCGTATAAGGGTGGGCGCGCCTGGCGAACACGGCTTCCGTCATGCCGGACTCGACCACGGTGCCGCCATACATGACCAGCAGCTGCTCCACATTCTGGGCAATCACGCCCAGGTCGTGGCTGATGAGCACCAGCGCCATGGAATGCTCGGCCACCAGCTCCTGCAGCAGATCCAGAATGCGCTGCTGCACCGTCACATCCAGGGCGGTGGTGGGCTCGTCGGCCACCAGCAGATCGGGTCCGCAGGCCAGGGCCATGGCAATCATGATGCGCTGGCGCTGGCCGCCGGAGAACTGGTGTGGGTAGTCGTCCAGCCGCTGTGCGGCCTGTGCAATACCCACGCGCTCCAGCAGCTCGGTGGCGCGGGCGCGGGCCTGGGCGCGGCTCATTCCCAGATGCAGGCGCAGCGGCTCTGCCACCTGGCGGCCGATGCCGTGCACGGGGTTGAGGGCGCTCATGGGTTCCTGAAACACCATGGCCATGCGGTTGCCGCGCAGCGCACAGAGCCGGCGCTCGCTCAGGCCCAGCAGCTCCTGGCCGTCCAGTTGGATGCTGCCGTCCACCTGGGCATGTTCGGGCAGCAGGCCCAGCAGCGCCAGTGCCGTCAGCGATTTGCCGCAGCCCGATTCGCCGATCAGGCCCAGCGTGGCACCGCGCTCCAGCGTGAAGCTCACATCGCGCACGGCCTGGGCACGGCCACGATGAGTTTGCAGATTGATGGTGAGGTTGGAGACTTCAAGCAAAGCCATGTTGATTCAGCGCTCGCGTGTCAGTCGGGGGTCCAGCAGGTCGCGCAGACCGTCGCCCAGTAGGTTCAGGCCCAGCACCGACAGCGCTATCGCCACGCCGGGCCAGACGGCCAGCAGCGGTGCCTGGAACATCAGGGTCTGGGCTTCGCTGAGCATGCGCCCCCAGGAGGGCTCGGGCGGCTGCGTGCCCAGGCCCAGATAGGACAGGGCAGCCTCGGCCAGAATAGCCAGTGCGAACTGAATGGTGGCCTGCACGACCAGTACCGAGGCAATATTGGGCAGCACATGGCGCAAGGTGATGGCCGTGCGGCTTTGCCCGCAGGCGCGTGCCGCCATCACATAGTCGCGCGACCAGACGGCATTGGCCGAGGCGCGGGTGATGCGCGCAAACGTGGGGATGTTGAAGATGCCGATGGCGATGATGGCATTGACCATGCCCGGCCCGTAGACGGCCGTGAGCATGATGGCCGACAGCAGGGCAGGGAAGGCAAAGGTGAAGTCCGCCAGCCGCATGATGATTTCCTCGACCCAGCCGCGGCGGGCGGCAGCGATCAGACCCAGCAGCACGCCCAGCGCCAGTCCTATGCCCACGGCAATCAGGCCCACCGCAATCGAGGCGCGCGCGCCGACCAGAATCTGCGAGGCCAGGTCGCGCCCGAAGGCGTCGGTGCCCAGCCAGTGCCGGCTGCTGCTGGTCTGCAGGGCGGCATCCATGTCCATCTCGTAGGCCGAGCCCGGCGTCCAGACAAAAGACAGCAGTGCGGCGGCAATCAGCAAGGCCGTGAGCAAGGCTCCGAGCACAAAGCTGCGGTGCTGCCTGGCGCGCTGGCCAAGGCCGAGCGGCTTTGTGCGCGAGAAGGCGCGTGTCGGGTAGTCGGGCACGCGAAAGCGGGTGTCGGTCTGCCTGCTCATAGGTCGCTGGCTTTGAGGCGGGGGTCGATGGCGGCATAGAGCACATCGACGACAAAATTCACCACCACCACCATGGCTGCCAGCAGCAGCACGCAGTTGCGCACCACGATCACGTCGCGGTTGGAGATGGATTGGAAGATCAGCCGGCCCAGGCCCGGCAGATAGAACACGTTCTCCACCACGATGGTGCCGGCAAGCAGATTGGCGAACTGAAGGCCCATGACGGTGACGACGGGAATCATGGCGTTGCGCAGCACATGGCGCCAGAGCGCCGCGCCGCGTGACAGTCCCTTGGCGCGGGCGGTGCGCACAAAGTCCTCGCGCAGCACTTCCAGCACCGCAGAGCGAGTGATGCGCGCCAGGATGGCCGATTGCACCACGGCCAGCGACACGGCGGGCAGCAGCAGCGCCTGCAGCGCGGGCAGCAGGCCGCCGCCGGCTTCCTCGCTCCAGCCCGGAAAGCCGCCGGCCGAGAACCATTGCAGCTTGACCGAAAACAGCAGGATCAGAAGAATCGCAAACCAGAAATTGGGAATGGCAATGCCGATCTGGGCCAGGCCCATCAGGCCCACATCGCCCCAGCGTTTGTGGTTGGCGGCGGCCAGCACGCCCGCCGCAATGGCCAGCACGGCGGTGATGCACATGGCCATGACGGCCAGCGGCACGGTCACCGCAAGGCGCTCCCAGACCAGCTCGGTCACGGCGGAGCCATAGGCATAGCTGTTGCCCATATCGCCCTGCAGCAGGCCGCTGATCCACTGCCAGTAGCGCGTCAGCGCAGGTTGGTCCAGGCCCAGTTGCTGCGTCATGGCGGCCACGGCCTCGGGCTCGGCATCGGGGCCCATGAGCATCTGGGCGGCATTGCCGGGCAGGACTTCCAGCACGGCAAACACCACGATGGAGGCGCCTATCAATGTGGCAATCAGCGTGAGCAGGCGTTTGAGCAAGAAGATGCTCATGGCGTGAGGCGTTGTTTCATCGTGAAGTGGGCGCAGGCGGCGTGTGCGTGCTGCGCAGCATAGCGGCCATTGTGCCGTTTCCTGGAGGTGCAGGCTTTGTCCCGGATGCAGCCATGTCTTGGGGAGCTTGGGATAATGTGGGCCGATACCGAGAACTGCACAGGAGCTGGCACATGGCATTGATGATTACCGATGAATGCATCAACTGTGATGTGTGCGAGCCCGAGTGCCCTAACGATGCCATCTACATGGGTGAGGAGTTCTACGAAATCGACCCGCACAAGTGCACCGAGTGCGTAGGCCATTTTGACGAGCCGCAGTGCGTGCAGATCTGCCCTGTGGCCTGCATACCGGTGAACCCCGAATACATCGAAAGCCATGAAGTGCTGTTCAAAAAATATGAGCAGCTTACGCAAGCCAAGAAAGAAAGTTAAGGCTTTTCGGGGCTGAATTCTTTTTATATCAAGCGCAAATAGCTCCTGATTCAGGAGCTATTTTTCATTCTGCCCCAGGTTCAGGCTTCGCCACCTGCAGGCTGGACGGCATCGGGCGCCGGCTTGCGGGCAGGCTTGGGGCGGGGCGCCTTGGTGGTGTGGATGGCCAGAGTGGCCTTGTCCATCTGGCCTGCCACCATCTCGGGCCAGGCCTTGAGCGAATGCGCGATGGCGTCTTCGATCAGCTTGAGCTGGTCGGGCGCCGGTTTTTTGAGCACCCAGCTGGCGACCTCGCCCTTGTGGCCGGGATGGCCTATGCCCACGCGCAGACGCCAGTAATTGGGCGAGCCCAGTTGGGCATGGATATCGCGCAAGCCGTTGTGGCCGCCATGGCTGCCGCCGAGCTTGAGCTTTACCACGCCGGGTTCGAAGTCCAGCTCGTCATGCACGACCAGGATTTCCTCGGGCTGGATCTTGAAGAAGCGCGCCAGCGTGCCTACCGACTTGCCCGAAAGATTCATGAAGGTCTGCGGCTCCAGCAGCCAGACGGTCTGGCCGTGGATGCTGGTGCGGGCCATCAGTCCCCAGTAGCTGCGTTCGGGAACCAGACTGACCTTGAGTTCGCGCGCCAGCGCATCAATCCACCAGAAGCCGGCATTGTGCCGGGTGTCTTCATATTCAGGGCCGGGATTGCCGAGGCCGACAAACAGTTTGATCATTGCTGGATTATCTTCTTGCTAGCAAAGCTGGGCTGGCACGCTGGTTCTGCGTGGCCCAAAGAAAAAGCCCACCGAGGTGGGCCTTTTCTTGGAGTACAGCGGCAGGCGCCGTACCGAAGACACAAGAATTACTTCTTGCCCTTCTTGGCGGGAGCAGCTGCGGGAGCAGGTGCGGCGCCTTCGGCAGGAGCCACTTCGGGCAGCTTGATGGAGATCAGCGAAGGGTTCTTGTTGGCGCCACGCACCACAGCCTTCACGCCGTTGGGCAGCTTCAGAGCTTGCAGGCCCAGCACGGACTTGGAAGTCAGGGCGCTCAGGTCCACCTTGATGAACTCGGGCAGGTTTGCGGGTTCGCAGATCACTTGCAGTTCGTGCATCAGAGGAGTCACGGTGCAGTTCTCGACCTTCACGGCGGGGGATTCAGCAGCGCCTTCGAAGTGCAGGGGCACGTTCATGTGCAGCTTGGTGTTGCCGTCCACGCGCTGGAAGTCGATGTGTTGCACCAGCTTCTTGTAGGGGTGGAATTGCACGTCGCGCAGCACGACCTTGGTCACTTGACCGTTGATTTCCATGTCCAGGATGCTGGAGTGGAAAGCTTCCTTGTGCACAGCGTGCCACAGGGCGTTGTGATCGATTTCGATCAGTTGGGCTTCACCAGCACCGTAGACGATACCGGGGGTCTTGCCCGACAGACGCAGACGGCGGCTCGCACCCGTACCTTGCTTGGCGCGCTCAGTAGCGACGAATTGCATAACTAACTCCTAGATGGACGGACCGCGACCAGTCTCGCCCGATTGATAAAAGAATCTGCACCTTGCAGCAAGGCCGTGGATTCTTGCGGTGGCCTCGAAACGGTCAAACCTCCCGAAGGAGGTTTGCTTGGGCTCGAAGCCGAAAAACCAGAGATTTTAAGCGGTAAACAGACTGCTCACCGAATCACCTGTGGAAATGCGGTGAATTGTCTCGGCAAACAGGCCGGCCACGGACAGCTGGCGAATCTTGCCGCACTGCTGGGCTGCGGGGCTCAGAGGAATGGTGTTGGTCACAACCACTTCGTCCAGAGCGCTGCCGTTGCCGATGCGTTCCAGGGCCGGGCCCGAGAAGATGGGGTGCGAGCAGTAGGCGTACACGTTCTTGGCGCCGCGCTGCTTGAGCACTTCGGCAGCCTTCACCAGCGTGCCGGCGGTGTCGATCATGTCGTCCATGATCACGCAGTTGCGGCCGTCGATATCGCCGATCACGTGCATGACTTCGGACACGTTCGCCTTGGGGCGACGCTTGTCGATGATGGCCAGATCGCAACCCAGTTCCTTGGCCAGGGCGCGAGCACGCACCACGCCGCCAACGTCGGGGGAGACGACGATCAGGTCTTCGTAGTTCTTCTGACGCAGATCACCCAGCAGCACAGGGGTGGCGTAGATGTTGTCCACGGGAATGTCGAAGAAGCCCTGGATCTGGTCGGCGTGCAGGTCCATGGTCAGAACGCGCTCGACGCCAACTGCCTGCAGCATATTGGCCACCACCTTGGCGGTGATGGGCACGCGGCTGGAACGGGGGCGGCGATCCTGGCGGGCATAGCCGAAGTAGGGGATCACGGCGCAGATGCGCTCGGCCGATGCGCGCTTGAGGGCATCGACCATGACCAGCAACTCCATCAGGTTGTCGTTGGTCGGTGCGCAGGTGGACTGAACCACGAAAACGTCACGGGCGCGAACGTTCTGCTTGATCTCGACCGCGACTTCCCCATCGGAGAAACGGCCAACGTCGGCAGCACCCAGAGTGGTGCCGAGGTGCTTAACAATCTCTTCGGCCATGCCAGGATTGGCATTGCCCGTGAAGACCATGAAATCAGAGTGATGTGAATGCATTGTGCGTCCCAGTGCTGTGGGTTGCTATGACGCAAGAAGATGTTTGGCAGGGGAAGAAGGATTCGAACCTTCGCATGCCGGAATCAAAATCCGGTGCCTTAACCAACTTGGCGACTCCCCTACACAGGCCTTTTGTCGAAGACAAACAGCCTTATAACTTGTTCTCTGGAATCCAGCTGTGAAGTGGGTGTTTTTCCAGATTTTTGCAAACCCTGATCTGCCAGCTACTTGGAGCAGTGCTCAGATCAATGTTTTGCGTGATCGGTGCAAATACTGCACTTCCCGAGCCCGTCATTCTAGCATGCAATTTCAGTGATTCGAGCCATTCTCTGACTTTCTTCACTTCAGGCTGCAGACCTTCAGCGACGGGCTGCAAGTCGTTTCGGCCAAAACCGAAGTGATTTGCAGCGAAGTCGAAGATTGTAGCAGGCTTTGTATCGCGCTTCAGTGACTCGCTGGAAAAAATTCCTGCGGTCTCCAGGCCCTGTTCGGGTTTGATTACCAGAAACTGCTGCTGCGGCAGGGCGTCGCCGTCTGTCAGAGGGGTGATGACTTCACCGATACCGCTGACCCAGGCTGAGTGGCCGCAAAGAAAGAAGGGGACGTCGGCGCCGAGCTTCAGGCCAATGCTTTGCAGTTCCTGGCGCGAGAGCTTCAGATTCCAGAGACGGTTCAGCGCTATCAGCGTGCTGGCTGCATCGGATGAGCCGCCGCCCATGCCGGCCTGGGCCGGCAGCTGCTTTTCAATGCCTATGCGCACGCCTTGGGTGCAACCTGTGGCCTGCTGCAGGGCGCGGGCCGCGCGGGTGATCAGATCGTCGGCGGGCAGGGCGATGCCGTTGAGGTCCTCGCGGCTGATCTGGCCGCAGGCCGTGCGCTCGAAATGCAGCACATCATGCCAGTCGATGAGCATGAAGACGGATTCCAGCAGGTGATAGCCATCAGGCCTGCGGCCGGTGATGTGCAAAAAGAGGTTGAGCTTGGCCGGGGCCGGCACGTCATAGAGCGAGTGCATGGCGTGTATGTGTCAGTCAAAAAAACGGTGCGGCGATGGTGCCGGGCTGCTGGCGGGTCAGCGGGCGTCCTGGTCGAGAACAATGCGCAAGGAAGCCTCGGGGGGCGGGCTGGTGCGGTCGGCGCGCAGGCGGCCTTCACCGATGCGGGAAAGATCGGTTTGCCAGCCGCTGACGGCAGTGTTTCTGCCTTGCAGCCAGTCGAACAGGGCTGCAACGGGGATTTCGCTGCCGGTCATCCGGCTGATGAGTTCGGGCAGGGAGTCGGACTGGGTGATCTGATCGCCCTGCTGCAAGGTGGCTCCGGCACGTGTCCATTGGAGCCGGGCCATGATGGAGCCCAGGGGGTTGAAGACCAGCAAGGTGCCGCTTTCGGGCTGACCTTGCAACTCGAAGCCGGCGCTGAAGGATTGTTGCTGAGCATCCTGAACCTGTAGCGCCATGCGGCCGGACCAGTGGTGGCTGGCCGTCGCATCGAGCTGCAGCTGCCGCACGGGCTGGGCGCAGCCGCCGAGCATGACCGCTCCCAGAGCCAGCCCGAGGGCCGGAAGCATCTTCAAGAAGGTCGGGCGGCGCTTCATGGCGTCACTTTGAGGCGTTTGAGTGTTTCCAGCAGCGTGTCATTGCTGCTGTCCGCCTTCAGGCCCTGGCGCCATACGAGCTGGGCGCGGTCCTGCTTGCCCAGGGCCCACAGGACTTCTCCCAGGTGGGCGGCAATCTCTGCATCCTGGCGCTTGGCATAGGCCTGCTCCAGCAGCTTCTCGGCTTCGTTCAGATTGCCTCGGCGGAAATTCACCCAGCCCAGGCTGTCGGTGATGAATGGGTCGCCGGGTTCCATGTCCAGAGCAGTCTGTATCAGGGTCTGGGCTTCTTCCAGCTTGATATTGCGATCCGCATAGGAGTAGCCCAGTGCGTTGTATGCATGCTTGAAGTCGGGAGCGCGCTTGATGATGTCGCGCAGCAGGCGCTCCATCTCGCTGAAATTGCCGGCTCTTTCTGCCAGCATGGCAGTGTCGTAGGCCAGTTCCACATCATCGGGGAACTGGCTCAGCAACTGGGCCTGCAGTGCATAGGCTTCCTTGTTCAGACCGGCATCGCGCAGCAACTGCACCTCGGCAATCTGCTTGAGGCGCTTCTGGTTGGGACCGTTGGCCGGAATGGCCTGGATCAGAGCGCGAGCTTCCTTCACCTTGCCCTGGCGGGCCAGCAGATCGGCGCGGCGGGCCTGCACGCTGAGCAGGTTGGCGGAGTTGGGGATGCGCTGCAGATAGATGTCGGCTTCATCGTAGCGCTGGCGTTTTTCTGCCAGATCGGCCCTGAGCAGATAGAGCTGGGATTCGCCGGCGGAGCGGCCCACGCCTTCAGGCAGTTTGGGCAGCAGGGAGCTGAACTGTGTCAGGGATGTGTCGGCAGCATCCAGCTCGTTGTCCTGCAGTTGCAGATTGGCGAGCATGGCCCAGGCTTCGGGGAACTCGGGCGCTTCGCGGGTGATGAGCTGCAACTGGTTCTTGGCATCGGCATTGCGCTTTTGTCCCAGCAGCACGCGGGTATAGGTCAGGCGCAACTGCGGCGAGTGATTCTTTTCCAGATAGCGCTTGACCAGCGGCTCCACTTCGGCCGAGCCCGATTCCAGTAGCTCCATTGCCAGCAAGGCGATGGCGCCTGATTCGGGGCTCAGCTTGGCGCCGTTCTGCAAGGCTTGCAGTGCGGCAGGCTTCTGGCCGGCAATCAGGCGCATATGACCTATGGTCGCCCAGGCCATGGGGCCATTCTGCGGGTCCTTGAGGTCGATCTCCAGCGCCTGCTCGACCACATCGGCGGCCAGGGGCTTGTCCGAGGCATTGTTGTAGAGCTGGGTGATGGCCAGGAAGGTGGCGCTGCGATTGGCTTGCGGGGTCAGCTCGACCTCGCGGCGCAGATAGCTGGCCGAGTCTGCGATGCGGTTCATCACCACCAGGATGCGCAGCACGGCGCGATTGGCGGCGCGTGACTCGGGGTAGGCCTCCAGCCAGGCGCGGGCATTGCGCAGGGCGCGGTCACCCGAGCGGGACTGGACGGCAAGCTCGGTGGCGCGGCGATAGAGGTTTTCGTTGTTGCTGCTGCGCGCCGCTTCCATCATCAGGGCCTGGGCGTCGGTGAGGGCGCCTTCCTGGGCGGCCATCTCTCCCACCAGAATCTCGTAGAACAGCTCGGCAGACAGGGCCGCTTGCTCATTCTCACGCTCGGCGGCCCGTTCGAGATCGGTGCTTTGCTCGATCTTGTCCTGCTGGGGCGGCGGGTCGGCAGGCTGGGCGGATGCGATTGCCGATCCCATGGCCACAACGGCAGCCACGGCGAGTCCCTGAAAACGTAGAGGATGAACCATCGGCTCATAATAATCCAAGCTTGTTGAACACTTGGCGAAGAAGAGATTGCATGCCTGAGTTACCCGAAGTCGAGGTCACGCGCCGCTCTTTTGCAGACCGTATTGCGGGCGCGCAGATTGAAGCCGCCACCTTGGGAAAGCCCCTGCGCTGGCCTCTGGGCCTGCAGCCGCAGGCGCTTGCTGGCAGAGTGGTGCTGGGGGTGCGCAGACGCGGCAAGTATCTGCTGGTGGACCTGAGTGAAGGCCTGCTGCTCATGCACCTGGGGATGTCGGGCAGTCTGCGCTTCGTGGGCCGTGACGAGGAACCGTTGGGCGATGGCGGGCCGCATGATCACTTCGACCTGCAGACATCGCGCGGCTTGCTGCGCCTGCATGATCCGCGCCGCTTCGGTGCCGTGGTCTATGTTCCGGGCGAGAGCGATGCCCTGGCGCGCAAGCTGCTTGACCATCTCGGCATGGAGCCGTTGAGCGAGGGGTTCACGCTGGCGGCCTTCAAGGCCGGGCTGGCCGCCAGCCGTTCTCCCATCAAGCAGTTGCTGCTCAGCGGCAGCGTGGTTGTGGGTGTCGGCAATATCTATGCCTCCGAGGTGCTGTTTCTGTCGCGTATTCACCCGGCAACCCCGGCGCGCGATGTGGGGGCGCGCAAGGTCAGGGCTTTGTATGAGGCCATTCGCGCCGTGCTGGCCATGGCTGTGGAAAAAGGCGGCACCACCTTGCGCGACTTTTCCGCTGCCAACGGCATGGAAGGACATTTCCAGCTGCAGGCCCAGGTCTATGGCCGCGATGGCCTGCCCTGCACGCATTGCGGCGCAGCCATACGGCTCATGCGCCAGGGGCAGCGCAGTACGTTTTACTGCGCCAGCTGCCAGAAGGCCGCGAAAACTCTCTGAATTTGATAGCAAATACCTTAGCTTGAGTATGCGTTACACCCCGTTTTGACGTCACAATTCCAGGCCGGACCTGATATGTCTCGGAGCTGTCGTCAATGCATCGGGACGGGCGCTGTTCCGTGCCGCCGAGCGCAGATACTTCACAGTGATAAATATCAGGCCGGACTCTGGAAGAGCCGTAGATGCCGTCAAGGGGCAATGCTATATATTGATCAGGCGGCCAGCCTTGTCTGGCTTGCCGACTCAGACAAACAAGAGGGGTAGATGTGTCAGCTTCATTCAACGAGCAGTTCGGTCAGTATGGCGCGTGGCGACGAGGCTTTGCCACCCAGCTGCAGGATTTGCGTGAATGGTTGATTGCCCAGGATCTGCTGGACGCCTCGGTGCAGGAGCGCTTGCAGAGGCTGGAAGAGCAGATGCGCTCGGACAAGGTCATGGTGGCCTTTGTGGCCGAGTTCTCGCGTGGCAAGTCCGAGCTGATCAATGCCGTCTTCTTCGCCCATTACGGCCGCCGGCTGATGCCGGCCAGCGCTGGTCGCACCACCATGTGTCCGGCGGAGCTGGGCTGGGAGCCCGAGCTGCCGCCCTGCCTGCGTCTGTTGCCCATCGATACCAGAGAGTCGCCGGAGAGTCTGGGCCAGTGGCGCATGCGCGCCGATGCCTGGGTGCAGCACCCGCTGGATATCGCCAATGCGCAGCAGATTGCGGACACCCTGGCCAAGGTTGCCGAGGTGCGCAAGGTCTCCATCGACCAGGCCAGGGCCTGGGGCTTCTGGCATGACGACGAGACTGCCGACAACCCCATGGTCGATGCCGACGGCTGGGTCGAAGTGCCCATGTGGCGCCATGCCCTGATCAATATGCCTCACCCTCTGCTCAAGCAGGGGCTGGTGATTCTCGACACCCCCGGGCTGAATGCCGTGGGGGCCGAGCCGGAGCTGACGGTCAATCTGATACCCCAGGCGCATGCCGTGGTCTTTGTGCTTGGGGCCGATACCGGCGTGACCAAGTCCGATCTGGCCATCTGGCGCGACCATGTGCTGCCGGCAGGGGCAGGCAAGGTCGGGGACGACGAAGCGCTGGCTGCGTCGCGTCTGGTGGTGCTCAACAAGGTGGATACGCTGTGGGACAGCCTGAGCTCCGGTGCCCAGGTGCAGGCTCAGCTGCGCCGCCAGCAGCAGGACTCGGCCCAGTTGCTGGGGGTGGCGCTGGAGCGCGTGCTGCCCGTCTCGGCCCAGAAGGGGCTGGTGGCCAAGGTGGGGCACAACGACAGCCTGCTTCAGGCCAGCGGCCTGCCCGCCTTCGAGGATCTGCTGGCCAACGGCATCATGGGGCAGCGCCAGAAAGTGCTGCAGACCGCCATGCGCACCAATGTGCAGCAGCTGCAGTCGCAGGTGGAGCGCGTCATCAATATGCGCCGCGGCGATCTCGATGATCAGCTGGCCGAACTTTGCGGTCTGCGCGGCAAGAATGCGACGGTGATCGCCAGCATGCGCTCCCGCATCGAGGCCGAGCACAGGGAGTTCGACCAGAGCGCCAGCCGCATCCAGGCCATGCGCAACATCCATATGCGCATGCTCAAGGAGCTTTTCCAGCTGTTGAGTTCGACCACGTTGAAGGCCGAGCTGTCGGAGCTCAAAGAGACCCTGGATCAGCGCGGGCTCAAACTGGGCCTGCGCAATGTCTATGAGCAGACCTTCGGGCGTCTGCATGCCGTGGCTGCCAGGGTGCAGGTCCAGGCCGATGAAATCCAGACCATGATGAGTGCCTCGTTCAAGGAGCTCAATGCGGAGTTCGGTTTCTCCCTGCAGACGCCGCCGCAACTGGTGCTGTCCGAGTTCAGGGACGACTTGCGCGGCATCGAGGGCAGCTACACCCAGTACCTTGGGTTGAGCAGCGCTCTCAAGCTCAGCAGCGCCGATTTTTCGCAGCGCCTGATCAAGGCGCTGGCGCTGCGTCTGCGCACGGTGTTCGAAGCGGCATCGAACGATGTGGAGATGTGGAGCAAATCACTGACTGCGCCGGTCGATGCACAATTGCGCGAACGTAAACGCAGTTACACGCGCCGCCTGGAAGCGGTGGACCGCATCAGCGGCGCTGCCACGGAGCTGGAGGAGCGCATTGCCGACATGGAGAATGCGCAAACCCGCCTCGCAGCGCTGCAGACACAGCTGACCAGCGCATCGGCGCAGTTGCTGGATCCGCTCGGTGCAGGGCGGCCGGCAGTCGCTTCCATGCCGCTGGACATCAACCTGGTAGCCTGAAATCTTGACTCTCCCTTCGATTGCCACCGCCGTCGTGCAGTGGCAGGCCAGTCATGGCCGCAATCATCTGCCCTGGCAGCAGACCCGTGATCCTTACCGCGTCTGGCTGTCCGAAATCATGCTGCAGCAGACCCAGGTCAGCACCGTGCTGGGCTACTACCAGCGTTTTCTGGATGCCTTTCCCGATGTGGCCAGCCTGGCTGCCGCCCCTCAGGATGCCGTGCTGGCACTCTGGAGCGGCCTGGGCTACTACAGCCGCGCGCGTAATCTGCACAAATGCGCACAGACCGTGATGCAGCAATGGGGCGGGGCCTTTCCGCAAACGGCCGAAGAGCTGGCGACCCTGCCAGGCATTGGCCGTTCCACGGCCGGTGCCATTTCATCATTCTGCTTTTCAGAGCGGGTGCCGATTCTGGATGCCAACGTGCGCCGTGTTCTCACGCGGGTGCTGGCGTTTGATGCGGATCTGGCGCAGTCCAGAAATGAAAAGCAGCTGTGGGAATATGCACAGCAACTGTGCCCCACCGAGAATCTGCACGAAGCCATGCCGCGCTACACCCAGGGCATGATGGATCTGGGCGCCAGCGTCTGCACATCGCGCAAGCCCACTTGCCTGGTGTGCCCCCTGCATTCCGAATGCCGGGCGGCCCGCGCCGGCAACCCGGAGAACTATCCTGTGCGCACGCGCAAGATCAAGCGCAGCTCCGAGTCCTGGTGGCTCCTGCTGGCGGTGGATGCGCAGCGCCGCGTATGGCTGCAAAAGCGTCCGCAAGCCGGTATCTGGGCCGGGCTTTACAGCCCACCGGTCTTTGAAGACTATGCGGCACTGCAAAGCCATGCGCAGGCTGCCTGGTCTCAGGACGGGACCCGGAGCTGGCAGGATCTTCCAGGCTTTCTGCATGTGCTGACCCACAAGGACCTGCACCTGCATCCGGTTCTGGTGCCCGTCGATCAGGCCCATGCCGCTCTGGTGTCAGAGTCCGATGAATCCTGCTGGGCGGATGCAGCGGCGTGGGCCGAGCTGGGTCTGCCGGCTCCGATCCGCAAGCTGCTTGACGCCGAGCTGGCCTGAGCGCCTGCCGCATGAATGAAAAAAGGTGACGGCCGGCGTCACCTTTTTTCATGGCTGCAGGTTTCAGAAGCGCAATCTGGGCATCAGCATGGAGCAGCGAAGCCCCATCAAGGCCAGCCACAGGGCCCTGGCCTGCGGGTTGCTGCGCTGCGCCTGCAATTGCCGGCCCGCGGCCACCACCTGCTGGCGCAGGGCTTGCTGCGCCCTGCGGTCGCCTTGGCTCTGTGCGTTCAGCCAGAGTTGCTGGTATTGCTGCACGCTGAGCTGGCAAGGCTTGCCGAGCAGATGGCGCGACGAAACGTTCAGCAAGGCCTGAGCCTGTGGGGTGTGTCGTGACTGGCTCATGCAGCCTCCTCCTGTTTCGAAGACTTGTCCGGCACGTCGCTCTCGCTGCGTCCAAACGCGTACCAGTCCACATGGCGGGTGCAGATCATGACCAGGGCCAGCACGCCGAACAGGGCGATGGAGCCGACGACCAGAGCAGTCTGCTCCAGCTGCAGCAGTACATACAGCAGGCCGTACAGGGCCGAGATGGCAATCGCGAACGGCAGGCCGCGTCTGATGCTGCCCAGAATATGGCTGGCATAGAAGGCCAGCAGAGCCACGCAGGAGCTGGCAGCAATCGCATAGGCCGTGGCAAAGCCCAGGTGTTCGGACAGGCTGATGAGCAACAGGAAGAAGCTGCACAAGGCAGAGCCGACCAGCAGGTACTGCACGGGGTGAACGCGCAGCTTTTTCATGACTTCGAACAGACCGACCGCGACAAAGGTCAGGATCACAAAAAGAATGCCGTACTTGGTAGCGCGCTCGCTCAGCGAGTAGACATTGACCGGGTTGACGAACTCCGTGTCCATGGTTTCGAGGCAGGGGCCGCTGTCGCCATGGCCGCGGGCTGCCGAGGCTGCATAGGTTTCCGAGCTGCCCCAGTAGCCGGGGCTGCAAAGACGTTGCTGGCGGGTGAAGGCCGTGCTGGCAGAGGTGGCCAGCGAGGACAGCTCCCAGCTGGCGGTAAAGCCACTGTCCGTCACCTCGCGTCGACTGGGTAGAAAGCTGCCGCCAAAAGAGGGATGAGGCCAGTCGGCAGTCAGCGTGACCTTGCTTTCTGTGGCGATGGGGCTGAAGGCGAGCTGCTCCGTGCCCAGCAGCTGCAGCTTGAGGTCCAGGTTCAGGGCTTCGCCTTTTTTCAGCAGGCTGGCATCAATCTCGGCCTGAATGCCTTTGCCGTAGCGCTCCAGCGGCGTGCCGGATTCGACCGCCAGATCCTGGCCGTTGGCCTGCAGCGTCGCGCTGCGGATGCCGCGCGGGTCGCTGAGCGCAAATGCCACAAGGACCTTCTTGCAGCGCACCACGGCATTGGGCTCGCTGGGCTTGGGCAGCTCGGCATACTGCGCGGGATTGGCAAAGCCGGCCGATATCTGGTCGTGCAGCACATAGGTGTTGATGTGATGCAGGCCGCGCGAGCGCTCCTCCATCTTGGCATTGGCATCGTGGTTGAGCGTGTCGGGCAGCAGCATGCGCTGGAATTCCCGTGTGCTGTATTCGATTTTCTTGCCATTGGTCGTGCTGGTGGTTTCCGTGCAGTTCTGCACCAGGGCCGGGCCGATCAGCGTCTGGGTGCCGGCCAGGCTGGAGACCACGCTTTGCACGGCATAGTCGCGGTTGCGGATGCGGTCTTTCACCACATCCTGAATCATGGACAGGCCGGCCATGAGCAAGGCCAGAACGATCAGCAGTGAGACTGTCTTGAACAGCAGTCGGTTTTTCATGCGTGCTCCTGAATGAGGGATTTCAGGACGCAGTGTCGGCAGCGACTGTGTGGACGCAATGAAGTCTGTGAAGCGGGTGTGAAGTCCTGCTTGAAAGCTCTGGCTGCCTAGCTTTCGGGAGCGAAATCCAGTGTCACGGCAAGGCCGGGATGTCGATTTGCCACCTGCATCCTGCCGCCATGAAGATGCATGATGCGGGTGACGATGGACAGGCCCAGTCCGGTGCCGCTGCGCTCTCCGTTGGGTCTGGGAGTCGTGAAGAAACGCTCGCCCAGACGGGCCAGCAAGGGCTCGGCCACGCCCGGGCCCCGATCGCTGACTGTGATGCGGTGCGGGGCCAGATCAAGCTCGATCACGCTGTTCTCTGCAGAGAAATCCAGGGCGTTTTGCAGCAGATTGCTGATGGCCAGAGTGACCAGGCCGGCCTCCCAGGGGCCGCTGCTGTCCACGCCGTTCAGGCGCATGGCAATGCCGCGTTGCTCGGCATGGCTTTGCAAGGAGTTCATGGCTTGCAGGGCACATTCCATCAGGCTGCAGCCATGGCGGGTGTCCAGTTGCTGGCGCTGCTCGAGACGGCTGAGCTGGAGCAGTTGGTCGATCAGGTTCTGCAGACGCAGGCTCTGGTCCACCACCTGTCTGGCAAACATGGCCCGGTCCTGGGGCGGCAGCTCTTCCTGCAGCAACTCGCCTGCGCCGCGTATGGCGGCCACCGGGCTTTTGAGTTCGTGGGTCAGGGCGCGTACATAGCCCTCGATATAGTCGCGCCCTTCCAGGCGCTTGCGCATATTGTCCATGGCCTGGGCCAGCTCGCCCAGCTCGCCGGGCATGTCGGGTATGGCCGCAGGAGCCGAGGCCTGTGCGGGGTGGGCAGACTCGTTGAGCGTGGGGGCCTGCACCTGCTGTGCATAGTTGCGCAGCCGGCGCACGTGAAGCACAAACCACCAGGTCACCGCACAGCCCACGGCGGCGGACAGCAGCACAAACAGCAGGCCGCCGCGCAGAATCTTCTGCTCCGCGCTGTCGACGATTTTCTGTACCGAGCTGGAGGGCTTGGAGGCGGTCAGCACCCCGGCAATCTGGCCGTCCACCATGATGGGCGCGGAGACATACATGACGCTGCTGGATTCGTCCTCCTTGACGGCTCGCGTGGTGCGTGCGCCATATTCACCACGCAGCGTCAGATAGACATCGCGCCAGCGCGAGTAGTCGGCGCCCTGGTCCTTGCCCTGAGAGTCGAACAGTACCATGCCCCGGGCGTCGGTGACGGTGATGCGCATATCCAGCGTGGTCTTGCGTGTGTCCCAGATCCAGGCCTGTATCGGCTTTTGCGTGTAGCCCTGCAGCTGGGTGGCAAAGGCGCTGTCCGCACCGGCTTGCAGCCGGCCTTTTTCCATGTCGGCACTGGCCAGCGTGGCCAGCGCATAGGCGGTTTCCACCAGCGTGTCCTCGGTCACCTTGCGCACGCTGGGCTTGATCTCCACCATGAAGACGCGCAGCACGAAAAAGGCGGCCAGGCCGTTGATCAGGAAGAAGGCAAAGAAGAGACGCAAGCCCAGACGCATACCGGCTATCCGGGCTGGTTCAGGCTATAGCCCAGACCGCGGTGGGTGACGATGAGTTCCTGATCGGGCAAACGCTCGCGCAGTTTGGCGCGCAGGGTCTTGATGTGGGTGTCCACCGTGCGGTCCGTGCTCTCGCTGTCCAGCCCCCAGATTTGCTCCAGCAAGGCATCGCGGCTCAGGATGCGGCCGGCCGCGTTGACCAGGCTCTGCAGCAGCTGATATTCGCGCCTTGTCAGATCCAGTGCCCTGCTGTGGATCAGCGCCCGTTGGCCTTGCTCATCTATTTGAAGTGTCTTCGCAAGCTGGGTGGGCGCTGCAGGCTGAAATTGCCTGGAACGGCGCAGCAGGGCACGGGTGCGCGCCAGCAGCTCGCGCGGGCTGAAGGGCTTGGTCAGATAGTCGTCCGCCCCCAGCTCCAGGCCCAGAACCTTGTCCATCTCCTCGCCTCTGGCACTGAGCACCAGCACCGGAACAATGGAGCCGGCAGAGCGCAGCTCGCGGCACCAGTCCAGGCCGTTGCCGTCGGGCAGGCCCACGTCCATGAGCAGGACATCAAACGGTGTCCTGCTCCATTGCTGGCGCGCATCGGCGATCAGCAGGCTGTGGGTGACGGCAATGCCCTCGCGCTCCAGAGCGTAGCAAACCGTTCGTGCAATGGCTGGGTCGTCTTCGAGCAGCAGCACATGCATGGCTGACGTCTGAGGGCTGAGCATGCGGGTCAGCTGATCGGGTGGACGGCTTCCGGGGCCAGGAACTGTTGAGAGACCTGGATGAACTTGTCGCGGAAATCCAGTGAGCGGTGGCGGCGCACGGTGGGCCACTGCTTCTCGAAATGCCTGGCAAGGGCTTCGACGAGAAAGACCGAGCGGTGCTGCCCGCCCGTGCAGCCTATGCCCACGGTGACATAGCTGCGGTGGTCTCTGGCCAGCAGCGGCAGCCAGCGTTCGAGGAACTGCTGTATGTCCAGCTGCATCTGCTGCACCTCGGGCAGGGCTCCCAGATAGTCGGAAACCGGCTTGTCCAGGCCCGTCAAGGCACGCAGTTCCTTGTCGTAGAAGGGGTTGGGCAGCATGCGCACGTCAAACACATAGTCCGAGTCGATGGGCATGCTGTGCTTGAATCCAAAGGACTGGAACATCAGCGTCATCTGTCCTGCCGGTGCTTCGATGATCTGCTTGATATAGCTTTGCAGCTGAGCCGACTTGAGGTCCCCGGTGTCGATGACGATGGAGCGGTCGCGCAGCAGGCCCAGCAGCTCCCGCTCCTTTTCGATATCGAGCTCCAGTGCCTGGCGCTCGTTGGTCAGGGAGCCAGGGGACAGAGGGTGGCGCCTGCGGGTTTCCGAAAAGCGCCTGATCAGAGTGCCGCTGTCGGCGTCGAGAAAGATCATGCGTGGCATCAGCCCCTGCTTTTTCAGGCGATGCAGCTGGTCAGGCAGCTGGGGCAGGCCCTTGGCGCTGCGTGCATCCATCGCAATGGCCACTTTCTCGTCCTGGTGGTTGAGCTTGAGCTCCACAAAGGACTGCAGCAATTCCGGGGGCAGGTTGTCGACGCAGTAGTAGCCAGCATCTTCCAGCGCGTGCAGCGCAACGGATTTGCCCGATCCGGACATGCCGCTGATCAGAACAATCTCCATGGACATGATTTCAAACTCCTCTGACTTTGCCGCTCTTGCGGGCTGCCGTGCTGGCCTTGGCACTTCGGGCCGGGGTGGTCGACGAACGCAGGGCGCTGTTGGCGGCCTGCTTTGCAGGCAATCTTGCCATGGCCAGCATTTCTCTGGCATGGGCCATGGTTGCTTCGGACAGATGCTCGCCGCCCAGCATGCGGGCCATTTCCATCTCGCGCTCTTCGCCCGCCAGCGGGTCCACGCTGCTGATGGTGGTGTTGGACTTGGGGCGCTTGGTCACCCGGTAATGCTGGTCTGCGTAGGCAGCGACCTGGGGCAGGTGGGTGACGGCCAGCACCTGGCGCGACCCGCCGAGAGAGTGCATGAGGCGGCCCACAGTTTCGGCCACGGCGCCGCCGACGCCGGAGTCCACCTCGTCAAAGATCAAGGTCCCGGCCTGGCCCAGCTCGCTGGTGGTCACCGCAATGGCCAGCGAGATGCGCGACAGCTCGCCGCCTGATGCCACCTTGGCCACGGGCTTGGGCGTGGCGCCGGTATGGCCGGCCACGAGAAAGGTGATACCGTCCGTGCCGGCCGGGCTGGCGGCTTCGGCATGCTCCAGCTGTACTTCGAAACGGCCGCCCTTCATACCCAGACTTTGCATGGACTGGGTGATGGCGCGTGACAGGCGTGGCGCAGCCAGGGTGCGCTGCTGCGAAATTTTGCGCGCCTCTGTCTGATATTTGAGATGGGCAGCCTGCTCTTTGGCGCGCAGGCCCTCGACATCGACGGCGGCATCCAGCTGGTGCAGCTCCTGCTTCCAGCCTTCGAGCAGGGCGGGCAATTCTTCGGGCGTGCGCTTGTAGCGGCGCGCCAGCTGCATCCACAGCGACAGGCGTTCGTCGAGATCGGCCAGCAGTTCGGGGTCCAGGTCGGCGCGGCGCAGATAGGCCTGCAGCGAGTGGCGGGCATCGTGCAACTGGGCCACACAGGAGCCGAGCACGTCGGCAATGCTCTGAAACTCGGGCTCCAGATGCTCCTGATCCTGCAGCAGGTGGTGGGCTCTGCCCAACGGGGTGGCCGCTCCCGCATCGTCATCTTCCAGCAGCTGCAGGCAGGACTGGGCCGAGTCCATCAAGGTCTGCGCGTGCGACAGGCGCGTGTGCTGGGCGTTGAGCTCATCCCATTCTTCGGCGCGCGGCGACAGCTTGTCCAGCTCGGAGATCTGCCATTGCAATCGCTCTCGCTCGCGCTGCAGATTGTCCTGGGCCGAAAGCGCCTGCTCCAGAGCCTGATGGCTCTGGCGCCAGTCCTGCCAAAGCGACTTGAGCTGGGCGGTTTCAATACCGCCGTAGGTATCCAGCATGGCGCGCGCCGCGTCCGGGCGGGTCAGGCTTTGCCAGGCATGCTGGCCATGAATGTCGATCAGCTGATCGCCCAGATGGCGCAGCTGTGTGGCCGTGGCGGGCGAGCCATTGATCCAGGCGCGGCTGCGGCCCAGGCTGTCTATGACGCGGCGCAGCAGCAAATCCTGCTCCTGCGCAAAACCCGACTCTTCCAGCCATTCGTGCAGGTGAGGGGGGCAATCGAACTCGGCGCAGATATCGGCCTGGGGACAGCCTTCGCGCACCACCTGTGCATCGGCGCGTGCGCCCAGCACCAGCTGCAGGGCATCGAGCATGATGGATTTGCCGGCGCCGGTTTCGCCGGTCAGCACCGTGAAGCCGGTCTGCCAGTCCAGATCGAGTGACTGAACAATCACAAAGTCCCGCAGGACGATGCGCTTCAACGCCATGGTCAGACGCCTCCCTCGTTCCAGCCCAGCTTTTTGCGCAGGGTGTCGAAGTAGTTCCAGCCCTTGGGGTGCAGAAAGTGCACGCTGTGATCGGCGCGGGTCACCAGGATGCGGTCGCCATGCTGCAGTGATTTCAGAGACTGCATGTCAAAGTTCGCGCTGGCATCGCCACGGCCGCCCACCACCTCGATAGTCACCTCCTGGGCGTCGGAGAGCACGATGGGGCGGTTGGAGAGGTTGTGCGGAGCGATGGGCACCATCACCCAGGCCGGAATCGAGGGGTGCAGCATGGGGCCGCCGGCCGAGAGCGCATAGGCGGTGGAGCCCGTGGGAGTGGCCACGATCAAGCCGTCGGCGCGCTGGTTGGAGACAAAGCTGCCACCGACCTCGATGCGCAGCTCCACCATGCCCGAGGTTGACCCACGGTTGACCACCACGTCATTCATGGCCTGGGCTTCAAACACGCACTGGCCGTCGCGCATGACGCGAGCATTCATCAGCGTGCGTTCGTCTTCCTCGTACTCGCCCTGCAGGATGGGCGTGATGGAGGCTTCGAATTCATCCAGGGCGATATCGGTGACAAACCCCAGGCGGCCCTGGTTGATGCCGACCAGCGGCGTGCCATAGCGCGCCAGATGGCGGCACACGCCCAGCATGGTGCCGTCGCCGCCCACCACCAGGCCGAGGTCGCAATGCTTGCCCAGGCCGTCCACGTCCATGCTCGGGTAATCGGGCAGGCCCGCATAGATGGCTGACTGGGTATCCAGAATCACCTCACAACCCATGCTGCGCACATAACCGGCAATCCGTTGCAGTGCTTCGCTGGCCGCGTCGGACGGAACCCCTGCTGCCGGTGTGTGGTACTTGCCGATCAGGGCAATATGGTGGAACGTGGATGTCATCTGGGAAATTACATCATTAAAATGAAATCATGCTCGACGAACGTGCCAAGTTATTGCTCAAAGCGCTGATCGAGCGTTACATCGCTGACGGTCAACCAGTCGGCTCGCGCACTCTTTCACGTGCGTCCGGGCTTGAATTGTCGCCTGCCACCATACGCAACGTGATGGCCGACCTGGAAGAGATGGGTCTGATCATCAGCCCTCACACATCGGCAGGCCGCGTGCCGACAGCCAGGGGATACCGCCTGTTTGTCGATACCATGCTGACCGTGGACCGCTCCGATCTTGTAACGCCCGGCCTGATCCCCGAACAGCCGCAGAAGGTGATCGCCAATGCGGCCAACCTGCTTTCCAACCTCTCCCAGTTTGTGGGTGTGGTCATGGTGCCGCGTCGCAGCTCCGTCTTCAAGCATATCGAGTTCGTGCGCCTGTCGGAGCGGCGCTTTCTGGTCATCATCGTCTCGCCCGAAGGCGATGTGCAAAACCGCGTGATCTTCACGGATGTGGATTACGAGTCCTCGCAACTGATAGAAGCCTCGAATTTCCTCAATCACCATTACGCCGGTTTGACAATGGAGGAGGTGCGCGCGCGGCTGCAGACCGAGGTGGAGCAATTGCGGGGCCAGGTTGCCAGCCTCATGCAGGCGGCGGTGAACGTTGGCGCCGAAGTCATGAGCCACCACGATCGCGAGGATGTGGTGATTGCCGGCGAACGCAATCTGCTGTCGGTGAGCGATTTTTCCAGCGACATGGGCAATCTGCGCCGTGCTTTCGACCTGTTCGAGCAGAAAACGCAGATTCTTCGGCTGCTGGACTTCTCCAATCAGGCCGATGGCGTGCGCATCTATATCGGCGGCGAGAGCCAGACCGTACCGTTTGAAGACTTGTCCGTAGTGAGCGCTCCCTATGAGCTTGACGGCAAGGTGGTCGGCACCCTGGGGGTGATCGGTCCCACGCGCATGCACTACGACAAGATGATCCAGATTGTCGATATCACATCCAAACTGGTGAGCAATGCTCTGAGTCACAAGCGTTAGGCCCTACAATGGCGAAGTTTTTCTGGTGGCAGCCACGGCTGTTGTCAGTGTTGGGGCGTTAGCTCAGTTGGTTAGAGCAGAGGACTCATAATCCTTTGGTCGTCGGTTCAAGTCCGCCACGCCCTACCAATCTACACAAGGAAAGCCCGCTATCTAAAAAATAGCGGGCTTTTTCTTTTTCTGTTGATGCATCCCATATGCATCCAGTAGTACATGTTCTGTACTTTCTAGCGGCTTGATGGCATTGCCTGCTCTCGTTTTTTGTTATTCGTCAGAGGCGTACAAGAACTGACAGTCACGCGCGTTGTGCTCGAAGGACCAGCAGCCGGACATTGCTCTCTTCATCAGCCAGGTTACCAAGGTACAAGCCTGTTCCTTCCCAAGCACAGAAGCGGTTTGGCTAAGTCTGAGCCAGTCTCAAGCCGGGTCCCGCGCCTTGGTCTCACTTCCTGCAGACAGGGCCGGAGCATTGGCAAATCGGACTTCGTGCAATGGCCTCAAATCGTTTACTGCTTCGTTGAGCCGTTTGCTGGCACCTTTGTCGATCCACCTCATGGTTGTTGAAGCTGTCGCGATGACCGATTGAACTCGGCCTGTTCCTCATACGCTGCTTCTGGCTGGCTCAGAGCGAACGGAGGGACTTTAGTCAGCGCAAAGCGGCACAGCTCCTCAACAAGAGTGGGCGTGCACCGGCCGTTGCCTCGAGTACGCAGTGACAGTCCTTCGCTGGGATATCGGTATCCGCTTCGACGTCGCAAGGAGCGCAGCGTCCACTCAGAACCTATCCGGGATGCCCATGAACATCGCGGAATAAACCGGCAGGTGCGCCATGGTGGCTTCCCTTGGCGCAGAAAACTCAAGTATGCGAATCATTGGTCGTTAACAAATGTGAAGAGCCTTTTCTTCAACGATCTCAGAAAGTGGAATGGTCATGAAAATATGCCTGCCAGTAATTGCTATTGCGCTTCAACTGTGTGTTCCATCTATGACTCAAGCCGCCAGTGGAACCATCCGATTCGTTGGCTCGATTGTGGAACCTACACACTGCAAGGTCACAGAGTTCGGCGCCGCAGCGCCCACCAAACCTCAAGCCAGTTGCTTCACGCGCGAAGGTAAGCTTGCTCCTGCAACCGAACACATGGTCAAGGTAAGCGTGTCAGATTCGCCGATGGCTGCAAGTGCCGAAGCAGGCACCATTCACCCCAGCCGAGTGGTGACACTGGAATATCGGTAGTCAAACCGATCCGCTGGGTTGACAGGATTCATGATCCTTTGGTCGTCGGTTCAAGTCCGCCACGCCCTGCCAAGCCGCACGAAAGCCTGCCGTCTTCATCAATGGCAGGCTTTTTTCTTTGTCGGGTGTGAAAAAATTGCCGGGTTTGATCTGGCGGGCGTTTTTGCACTGCTAGAATACAACCCTGTTGCGGCTGTAGCTCAGCTGGATAGAGTACTTGGCTACGAACCAAGGGGTCGTGGGTTCGATTCCTGCCAGCCGCACCACAAAACGTCAAACCTCAGAACTGCAAAGTTCTGAGGTTTTTTCGTTTCCGGGCCTGAGGCTGCCCGGTTTTCAGGCGCTCTCAGGCCTTGGGGATCAGCAGGCTGAAGGTGCTGCCCTGGCCGGGCTGGCTGCTGATCTGCAGACTGCCGCCGTGGCGCTGTGCCACGGTGCGCGTGAAGGCCAGGCCCAGGCCCACGCCGTCCATGCGCTGGTGCTGCTGCAGACGTTCGAAGGGCTGGCTGAGTCTGGCCAGTGACTCCTCATCCATGCCCGGGCCGTGATCGTGCACGGCAATGCCCCAGTGGTTGCCCTGCTCGACGATGCGGATGTCGACCACCGCGCCTGCATCTGCATCCTGCGGCTTGCCGTACTTGATGGCGTTGGTCAGCAAGTTGATGACGGCGCGGTGCAGCAGGCCGGGGTCGCCGTGCACGCAGGCTTCGGCATCCGGCAGCTCGAACACCAGTTGCACGTTCTGCTGGCTCGCCTGGGCCCAGCAGTCCGAGACGGCTTGATCCGCCAGCAGGCCCAGGTCCACAATCTCGCTGCGGTATTGCTGCCGCTGGGCTCTGGCCAGATGCACAAAGTCGTCCGCCAGTTGCAGCGACGACTGGGCGTAGCCCTCTATGCGGGCGAAGAGGGCCTCCTCCGACTCGATGCGTTTGCCCGTGCGCTGCATCTCCAGCAAGGTGATGATGGAGCCGATGGGCGCGCGGATATCGTGGGAGATGAACTGCATGGCCTGATCGCGCTGGGCCTGTGCGCTGCGCAGGTCGCTGATATCGACCAGGGTGATGAGCCAGCCCGAGGTGGGCGGTGCCTCGAAGGTCTGGCTCAGCAGCATCAGATGGCGGCCCTGGGAGTCGCGCCCCTCGCTTTGACGCGGCAGCGTGGCATTTTGCATGGCGCTGCGGCTCAGCAGGGGGGTGTTGGCGTCGGGCGCTCTGGCTGCACGTTCTTCGTCACTGGCGGCGTGGTGGAGTTCGGCCAGCAGCAAGACCAGGTCGTCGCCTTGCTGCAGGTTGAGGCCCAGGCTTTCGATATAGCGGTGGGCGGCGGTATTGGCCAGCAGCACCAGTCCGTTGCGGCCGCAGACAAAGGTGGCGGATGGCAGCTGGCGCAGGCTTTCGCTCACGAAGTGATGCAGGGAGCGCAGCTGGCGCGAGGCCTGCTCCACGGCCGAGATGCGCTGATCCAGTGCATCCCCCTTGAGAGCGCTGCGGCTGGCAGTCGGCAGCCCCTGGTCCTGCAGATCGCGCAGCTCCAGCGCCAGAAAGCGTGTCGCGGCGCGAAGGCGCAGCCAGCTCCACAGCGGGTAGGCCAGCGCCAAGCTCAGTAGCGCTGCCGCGGGCTCTGTCTGGATATGGCCCCAGCGCGGCGCCAGGCCGGCAATCAGCAGGCTGAGCAAGGCCAGCAGGATGCTGGAAATCAGCCCGCCAGAGGGGCCGAACCAGGCTAGCGCCAGCAGGCCCAGCAGCACGGGCAGCAGATTGAGGCTGCGGTTGAGCAGGGCAGATGCCGTTTCCAGGTGCGTGCCCTGCAATATGCCGTTGAGCACATGGCCCAGCATTTCCACGTTGGAGATCAGGCGTGCATCCAGGCCGATGGGGGCAGTGAATTTTTCGCCGAGACCTGCTGCGGTCGCTCCAATCAGCACGTATTTGCCGCGAAAGGCGGCTGCCGGAATGTCGCCGCGCAGGACGTCGATATAGGAGTAGGTGGTGAATGGCGAACCCAGGCTTTTCTGGCGGTCTTGCGCCGCCTGGGCAAAGGCGATGAAGCGGGGCTCCCGTTTCTGCCAGGAGTCGCCCGCCGCCGGGCCGGCTGGAGACTGGGCAGGTGGCGGGCAGGGCCCGGCGTTCTGGCCCACGCAGTGCAGGCTCAGTGCCATATGCCACCAGGGCTGGGCGGGCGTGCCTTCCTGTGCGTAAAAGCGCCGCACCACCCCGTCGGCATCCATCGGCATCTGGGTGTGGCCCAGTGCGGCAGCTTCGCCGGCAAGGCCCTTCAGCGGAGCGGTGGCGCCGTTCTGCGCGGCGCGTGTGACGGGCAGCACCACATTGCCGCTTTTTTTCAGTGCCTGCTGCAGCAGCAGATCGTCGCCGGGGTAGTCCAGGTCTTCCTCGCTGAAGACCACATCCATGCCGATGGCGCGAGGCTGGCCCTGCGCGATGCGATCCAGCAAGGCCGCGTGCAGCGCACGGCGCCAGGGCCAGCGGCCTATGCTGTCGATGCTGTCATCGTCGATGGCCACGATGACGACCTCGGGCGAGGCCGGACGCTGGTGCAGCCAGACCGAGGTGTCCTGAAGAATGCCGTTGATGCGCGGTAGCTGGCCCGGGCCGCTGAGCCACCAGGTAAGGCCGAGCAGGAAGGCGCTGAGCAGCAGCCAGCTCAGGCGCAGATTCTGCAATCGGCTTTTGCGCGGGATGGGGGCTTCAACCATGGGCATGGCCTGGTTTGGCGCTCATCAAACCATAGCTTCTAGCGCTTGGTAGATATGAATTTGAGACATGAATCCTTTGGAGTTTCATGAAATTCAAGCGCTGGCAGCTATTGTTTTTATTGACGCATCAGACGCAGGCCATCGCCGGAAGTCAGCGCCTGTCCTTCGGACGAGGTCACCCAGCTGCCGGTCTGGAATTGACGTGCGGCAGAGAGGTTGCTGCGCAGACCGTTGGCATCCTCGACCTGCATCTGCAGATAGTAGGTGCCGGGGGCCAGTTCCTGCGTGCTCCACTGCGGCTGGGTCACCCAGGTATCGACCAGGGGCGCGGCAAAACCGGTGTCGCTGGCCACCACGATGCGGTAGCGCTGGCCCTCTTCGCCTGCCCAGTGAATCAGGCTGCTGCCCTCGCCGGGCGCGCCGCCGATCTGCAGCTCGGGCGATTGCGGGGCCAAGGCCAGCTTCATCTTTTGCGGGGCGGCGAAGGGGCCCGCATCAGGCTGGCCGTTGCCCAGCGTGCGGATGCTGCCCACGCGCCACAGATATTCGCCGACGGGCAGACTGGCCAGTGCCTCGGCGGGCAGGGCGCAGTCCTTGAGCTCGCCGGCGTCGATCAGGGGCTGGGCAAAGTTGCCGTTCGCAGCGATGACCTGGATACGGTAGGCCGAGGCTTCGGCCACCTGGGTGCACTTCAGGCCGTTCTGGCCCTGTCCGACGGTGGCGTCGGGCGCTGGCGATTCATAGAGCGGGGGCACCGGATGGGCCTTCACGCGCAGCGCCTGCAGGCTGGGCCTGCCGGGAATGCCATTGGCATCGATGGCGCGAATCGCGGCAATATAGCTGCCGTCTTCCACACCCGTCAGGCGTGCCGGTGACCGGGTGAACAGGCCGCCGCGCACGATTTGCGTCAAATCCTTGTCCTGGGCCAGCAGCACCTGATAGCGCACGGCACCTGCCATGGCGGGCAGGGGCAGGCTGACCCAGCTGGCGTCTTCGATCAAGGCGGGCCAGGCCGCGATATCGGGAGCCGCCAGCATCGCCGTGGGCTTGCCGAGCTGGCCATCGGCGGACACCGACAGGCCTTGACCCGGCTTGAGCAGTTCCGAGGGCTTGCCCATATGCACGGCGACCGAGCCTTCGTCGACGGCAGCAGCCGTGCGGCCCTGCTCGTCGCTCCACACCAGAAACCGGGTGCCGCGCACACTGGTCGACGCTGCCTGGGTGCGTACCTCGAAACGGCGCTCGCCATTGGCTTGCTTGGGCACGTTGGCTTCGATAGCGCCCTCGCGCAGATCAATCACGGACTGCAGGTTGCCGGCACGGCCTTTGCGGCGCATCTGGCGCAGCTCGACATCGGATTCCGACTGCACGCGCACCAGAGAGCCATCGGCCAGGCGCACGGAGACAAAGGCGTTGGCGGGAACCTGGAGCGAATCGCCCTCTTGCAGCAACTGGCCTTTTCGCACGGGCTGGGCCGGCGCCTTGGCCGAGTCGGCGAGATGGTCGAGCGAGCGCGTGCTTTGCACATCGCCCTGCACAAACTCCACCGAGGCCATTGCCGCGCGCAGCAGACGGGTGGGAATTTCCAGCACCGAGCCGGGGCGCAGACGTAGCGGGTCCAGCACCTTGTTATGGCTTTGCAGCGCAGTCCAGCGCTTGTGGTCGCCCAGATAGCGGGCCGCCAGCACCTCCAGCGTATCTCCGCTCACCACGCGGTGGGCTATGGCATCGTTGCCGCGCGGCGTGATCTGGGCATGGGCGACACCTGTCGCCGTCATTCCTCCGAACGCCACCCACAGCATGCCAGCGCCCAGCATGGGCAAAGGGGTGCGGGCAGAGCGGAGGGTTGGACGTAAATCAGGCATTTCAGGATCAGAGGTGAAGGGGCTGCTCAAACTCAAGCAGCCGGGGTTGCAGGCTCCGTAGTTTCGGGGGCATCGAGGCGGTAACCATAGCCATAAACGGCCGAGATGGCATAGGGCTGGCCAGCACGCAGATTCAGCAGATTGCGCAGGCGCGAGACATGGGTGTCCAGCGAGCGCGATTGCACCTCGGCGTTATGCCCCCAGACGACCTCGCGCAGATGATCGCGCGAGAGCAGCCGGCCCTGGTTCTGGAACAGCGTCAGCGCCAGCGTGTATTCACGGTGCGTGACCTCCACGGGCTTGCCTTCCATCTCGATGCCGTTGGTGGTGGTGAGAAAGCGGTAGGGGCCGAAGTCAAGCACGCTTTGTGCCGTCAGCGGATAGGCGCGGCGCAGCAGGGCGGCGATGCGTGCGCGCAGCTCGCCCGCGCGGATGGGCTTGATCATGAAGTCATCGGCGCCGCTGGCCAGACCTTCGACGATGTCGGTCTCTTCGCTGCGGTGGGTCACGAAGATGATCGGTACTTCCTTGCTGATCTGCTCGCGCACCCAGCGCACGATGTCCGGTCCGCTGCTATCGGGCAGTTCCCAGTCGACAAGCAGCAGATCGAAGCTTTCACGACGCAGGGCCTGCTGAAGGGCAGCCCCCTTGAGGTAAGAGTGACAGCTGTGCCCAGCTTCCGTCGCGACTTGTTGCAACAGTTCCAGTTGTAGTGGATCGTCGTCCAGGGCAGCAATGCGCATCGGTCGTTCCTTTAGTGCGAAGGATTAAATCCGCGCTGCCTCGTGAGTGCAGAGGCAGCGTCCCATAGGGGTGAGGAGCTATTGCTCGGCGGCCTCACGCAGTTGTTCCAGAGCCTGGATCACCTGGTCGTCGCTGACGTCGGCCAGCGTCTGCAGGCGCGGCTTGAGGCCGGCCAGCGCCGTCGCGCCTTCGCGCTGCAGCTGGGCAATGCTCTGGCCCGCTTCCTTGGGCGCTGCAAAGCCGAGGCTTTGCAGCAGCAGCTGGCCGTCGGCAGCCACCAGCTTGAAGTAGAACTGGCCGTCCGTCTCGCGATACTGCTTGAACTGGGGCAGCGCCGTCTTGGCAACCTTGGTCTTGGCCTTGCTGGCCTGCGCCAGATTGCGGATGCCGACGGCGGCGCGCAGCTGCTGCAGCAAAGGAGTCGCCAGCTTGCGGGCCTTGACCGCGCCGGCCTGAAGAATCTCTTCCAGCTCGGCGGGATGGGCAATCAGATACTCGTAGCGCTCGCGCATGGGGGAGATTTCGCGGTCGATGCGCTCGAACAGGATCTGCTTGGCATCGCCCCAGGCAATGCCTTCGGCATATTGCTGGCGCAGTGCGGCACTTTCCTCTTCGCTGGCGAAGCCCTGATAGATCTGGAACAGGGCCGAGCCTTCGACTTCCTTGGCTTCGCCGGGAGCGCGCGAGTCGGTGGTGATGCTGTTGATGAGCTTCCTGAGCTGCTCGCGTGGTGCGAACAGCGGAATCGTGTTGTTGTAGCTCTTGCTCATCTTGCGACCGTCAAGGCCGGGCAGGGTGGCGACGGACTCTTCCACCACGGCTTCGGGCAGGGTGAAGTACTCGTTGCCGTAGATGTGGTTGAAGCTGGACGCCATATCGCGCGCCATCTCCAGATGCTGGACCTGGTCGCGGCCCACGGGGACCTTGTTGGCATTGAAGATCAGGATGTCGGCACCCATGAGCACGGGGTACATGAAGAGGCCGGCGGTCACGCCGTCGTCAGGTTCGGTGCCGGATGCATTGTTCTTGTCCACCGCCGCCTTGTAGGCATGGGCGCGGTTGAGCAGACCCTTGCCGGTCACGCAGGTCAGAAACCAGGTCAGCTCCGGAATCTCGGGGATGTCCGACTGGCGGTAGAAGGTCACATGCTCGGGGTCCAGGCCTGCGGCCAGCCAGCTGGCGGCGATCTCGATGGTCGAACGCTGCACGCGCTCGGGGTCCTGGCACTTGATGAGGGCGTGGTAGTCGGCCAGAAAGTAGAAGTTCTCCACATTCTTGTCGCGGCTGGCTTCGATGGCCGGGCGCATCATGCCTGCGTAGTTGCCCAGGTGTGGGGTACCGCTGGGGGTGATGCCGGTCAGAAAACGGGTGGTGCTCATAGGGATCAACAACAGATATCAGTAGCAGACCAGGCGCTGGGTTCAGCGCAGCAAGGCCATGAAGGGGTAGAGGATCAGATCGATGGCCGAGTAGCCCAGGCTCATCAGCGGGCGCAGCCAGAAGCTGCCGACCACGCCGGCGATCACCAATGCCATGACGATGAAGAAGCCATAGGGCTCGACGCGTGCCAGCACTTGTGCCTGCTTCCAGGGCAGCAGGCCGACCAGGATGCGGCCGCCGTCCAGAGGTGGCAGCGGAAACAGGTTGAAGGCCCACATCACCAGATTGACCAGGATGCCGGCGCGGCACATCTCGAGGAAAAAGCGCTCCTGCAGACCTGTGCCTACCAGCACGATCAGCAGCAGGCCCCAGAACACGGCCTGCACGAAATTGGAGGCAGGGCCGGCCAGCGCGACCCAGATCATGTCGCGCTTGGGGTGACGCAGATGGTCGAAGCGCACGGGTACGGGCTTGGCGTAGCCGAAAAGAAATGCGCCCGAGGTTGCGAAATACAGCAGCAGCGGCATCAAGATGGTGCCGATGGGGTCGATATGCTTGATGGGGTTGAGCGTTATGCGCCCCATCATGGCTGCGGTGTTGTCGCCAAAGTGACGCGCAGCATAGCCGTGCGCCGCCTCATGAATGGTGATGGCGAACAGCACGGGCAGTGCGTAGATCAGGACGGTTTGTATGAGTTCGGTGGGTTCCACGCGCTGATTGTCTCAGACGTCGCGTCAAGCTGCTGTGTTGTGCCGGGACAAGCCGTGGGTGCTTGCAGAAATACGGGTTGCACATAGTTGTGTGGTAAACCAGATGTAGCAAAATGCAACTCGCGCAAATTCCCAGGCACGGCTTGCATGTCGGAGCAGGTTTGTGCGGTTTGACGACATCAATACATAACACGGCGTTCGGCAGGACAGGGCAAGGGGATCGATATGACGGTAAGCAAGCGACTGGTGATCGCGTTTGTCAGCATCAGTGTTTTTGTGCTGGCTTTGATGGGAATTGCCTGGTCAGCAATGTCCGATGTGCTGGATGTGCTCAAGGCGGGCTCGCTGACGGTGCAGCAGTCTCAGAGCCTGATGGCCGAGGTGGAACGCTCGCGCTGGTGGCTGCTGGCACTGGGGGGCTGGGTCTGCATTTCCTGCGCCTGGTCCTGGGTCAGCCTGCGTCGCCGCATCGTGGCGCCCTTGCAGGAGGCCATCCTGATTGCCGAGACCGTGGCCGCAGGCGATCTGAGCAAGGAGTTTTCTTCCAATGCCGAAGGCGAGTTCGGGCGCTTGCTGACTGCGCTGAGCACCATGGAAGACACGCTGACCGAGCTGGTGGGTCGTATCAAGCAGTCCACCGACTCGCTGGCGGTGTCGGCCTACGAGATCGATGCCGGCAACACCAATCTCTCTAGCCGCACCGAGCAGCAGGTCAGCGCGCTGACCGAAACCGCCGCCAGCATGGAGCAGCTCACCGTCACCGTGCGCCAGAATGCCGAGCGTGCCCATTCGGCCAGCTCTCTGGCCGTCACGGCTTCGGCCACGGCCGGGCGCGGCGGTGATGTGGTGGATCAGGTGGTTCACACCATGGACGCCATCAGCAGCAGCTCGCGCAAGATTGTGGACATCATTCAGGTGATTGAAGGCATTGCCTTCCAGACCAATATCCTGGCGCTCAATGCGGCCGTGGAAGCGGCCCGCGCCGGCGAGCAGGGACGTGGCTTCGCCGTGGTGGCCAGCGAGGTGCGCTCGCTGGCGCAGCGCAGTGCCGAGGCGGCCAAGCAGATCAAGGAACTGATCACGGCCAGCGTGACGCAGGTCGAAAGCGGCTCGGGCCTGGTGGGTCAGGCCGGCAGCACCATGAAGGAAATCATGCAGTCCGTGGGACAGGTCACCGGGCTGCTGAGTGAAATTTCGGGCGCGCTGCAGCAGCAAAGCGAGGGCATTGCCCATGTGAACACGGCCGTGGCCCATATGGACAGCACCAATCAGGAAAACGCAGCCCTGGTCATGCAGGCCACGCAGGCCGCAGCGGCGCTCAATGCGCGCACGCAGGATCTGCAGCAGGCCGTGGGTGCCTTCAAGCTCGATGATGATGAGGCACCGGGTCTGGCGCCTGCTGCCATGCCGGCACCGCGCCGGGCTGCGGCGGCTCAGGCTCAGCCAGCTCGTGCACCAGAGCTGGCCTACGAAGAGTTCTGATTCAGGACAAAGCGCGCAGATGGCCGTAGACGGCCAGGGCCGTAAAGCCACAGTGCAGGCAGATGGCCGTTGCCAGCAGGGCCCTGCGGCGCAGCATGGAATCATTCGCCTGCGCCGACAGCCCTGGAGATACATGGAATGACTGGCCTTTGCCATAGGCCAGGATCGCCCACGCCGTCCAGAGGGTGGCCAGGGCATAGATCAGCCATGACAGAGATGCCTGCCAGAACAGCAGCATCACCATGACCGAGTAGGTGCAGAGAACGCCGATGAGCCAGGGCCAGTGGCGCTGAACCAAGTCTTGCGGCGGCTGCCTTTTCTGCATGAGGCAGTGCTTATTCGGGCTGCAGGCCGATGTCCTTGAGGCTGCCCATGCCCTGGCGCACCACGACGGGCGGATTGTTCGAGGCCATGGGCGTGAGGTCCAGCACCGTGGTGGGTTGCTGTGGGCAGGCACCGGAGTCGACCACGGCATCCAGCTCATGCGGAAAGCGCTCCAGGATGGAGTCGGCATCATTGAGCGGCTCGGTCTCGCCGGGCGCGATCAAGGTGGTGGCCAGCAAGGGCTCGCCCAGTTCTTCCAGCAGCAGTTGCAGGCCCTTGCGATCCGGCACGCGCAGGCCTATGGTCTTGCGCGAGGGGTGGCTCAGGCGCTTGGGCACTTCCTTGCTGGCTTCAAGAATAAAGGTGTAGGGGCCTGGCGTGGCCAGCTTGAGCAGGCGGTACTGGCGGTTGTCCACGCGGGCATAGTTGGCCAGCTCGGACAGATCGCGGCACAGCAGCGTCAGATGGTGCTTGTCGTTGATCTGCCGGATGCGGCGCATGCGATCCACGGCGTTCTTGTCGTCCAGATGGCAGACCAGGGCATAGCTGGAGTCGGTGGGAACGGCAAGAATGGCGCCCTTGCGCAGCATGTCCGCTGCCTGCTTGATGATGCGGGGCTGCGGGTTCTCTGGATAGACTTCAAAAACGGTGGTCATGCGGCTTCTTTCTGTTTTTTATGCGCGCTGTATGCGTTCCTCCAGCAGCTCCCAGACGGGTGTGAGCTGGCTGGGCAGATAGGGCAGCTGTCCCAGGTCTATCTGCGATTCATCGGGGCTGTGAAAGTCGCTGCCGCGCGAGGCGGCCAGCCCGAATTCCACAGCCAGATCGGCGTAGCTTGCATATTCATGCGGGCGGTGGCTGCCTGTGACAACTTCCACGCCCTGGCCGCCGAGCTCCTTGAACTTGGAAAACAGCGCATATTCCTCGTTGTGACTCAGGTCGTAACGCGCTGGATGCGCAATCACGGCCACGCCGCCAGCATCCACGATCCAGCGCACGGCGTCGTGCAGATTCGCCCAGACATGGGCGACATAGCCGGGCTTGCCTTCGGTCAGATAGCGTTTGAAGACCTCATAGGTGTCGGCGCAGACCCCGGTCTCCACGAGAGAACGGGCAAAGTGGGTGCGCGAGATCAGCTCGGGGTTGCCTGCGTGGCGCAGCGCGCCTTCATAGGCCCCCGGAATGCCGGCCAGTTCCAGCTGCCTGGCCATTTCGCGGGCGCGCGGGCCGCGGCCGTGGCGCGTGTCGTAGAGGCCTTGCGTCAGCGCGGCATTGTCGGCGTCAAAGCCAAGGCCCACGATGTGCACGCCGCGGCCCGAGAAGCTGACGGAAATTTCCGTGCCTGTCAGATAGTCCAGTCCCGCTGATCTGGCGGCTGCTGCCGCGCGATGCTGGCCGCCGACCTCGTCGTGGTCGGTCAGCGCCCAGAGCTCCACTCCGCGCTCGGCAGCACGTAGAGCCAGCTGCTCGGGCGTCAAGGTGCCGTCGGAGACGACGGAGTGACAGTGCAGATCGGCGTTGAGATAGGTTTTTGGCACGGCTTCATTGTAGGCCGCTGCAGGCGATCATGACCTGGGTCATCGCGCGAGCACGCTTGGGGCGGCCGCTTGTAACAAAGCTCAAATATGCCGCCCGCATGCCGAAGAAGGATTGGCTGCAGCGCTTGTGAGACTCAGAAAGCGTTACGGCTGCCACGGTATTGCTTGATTTATTGAGATGGATAAAAAATGAAATTGAATCAGTTCTCGGTGTCACAAAAGCTGTGGGCTTTGGTGATCGGCTTGCTGGCAGGCTTGCTGCTGGTGTCGGCAGGCAGCCTGATCTATCTGGATCGCGTCTATGTGAGCATCTCCAAGGAGGCCACACGCACCCGAATGGCCGCCAACATTGCCAGCGAGTGGCGCCACCTGACCGAGCAAAGCGTGGATCGCTCCATCGTTGCAGCGATCTCTTCCGAGGAGAATCTGGTGGAGCAGCAGCGCAAGCTGATGAGCGACGGGATTGCGCATATCACCGAGCTGCAGAAAAAGCTCAACGAACTGGTCACCGACGAGGAATCGCGCAAGGTGCTGGATGAAGTCGCCGAGCGCAGGCGCGCGACGCTGGAGAGCAATGCCGCCGTCCAGGCCGCGCGCAAGGACAATGACTTTGCGGCGGCCTTCGATCTGGTTGAAAAGCAGCTGCGTCCCAACGCCAAGGTCTACGTGGATGCGCAGCGCAAGTTTGTGCAGCTGCAGGAGCAACGCAGCCAGCGTGCGATTGCCGATGGCGAAGCACGCCAGTCTCAGGCCTATGTGGCTATCGGTCTGGTCTGCGGCATGATCGTTCTGCTCGGTCTGGCGATGGCGGCTCTGATCCTGCGCTCGATCATCGCTCCGTTGAATGAGGCGGTCGCTCTGGCCGACTCCATCGCTGCCGGCGATTTGACGGCGACCGTGCGCAATGACCGTCATGATGAACTGGGCCTGCTGCTCAAGTCCCTGAACGCCATGGCCGAGCGTCTGCGCTCCGTCGTCGGCCAGGTGCGTTCGGGTGTGGAATCCGTCTCTTCGGCCTCGGGCCAGATTGCCACGGGCAACCAGGATCTGTCGGCACGCACCGAGCAGACGGCGGCCAATCTCGAGGAAACCGCAGCCAGCATGGAAGAGCTGACGGCCACCGTCACCCAGTCCGCCGACACGGCACGTCAGGCCAATCAGCTGGCCTCGACCGCTGCCCAGGCCGCCGAGCAAGGCGGTCGGGTGGTGCAGCAGGTGGTGCAGAGCATGGGCCAGATCACCGACAGCAGCCGCAAGATTGCCGACATCATCGGCGTGATCGACTCCATCGCCTTCCAGACCAATATCCTGGCCCTGAATGCGGCCGTGGAAGCGGCGCGTGCCGGTGAGCAGGGCCGTGGCTTTGCGGTGGTGGCTGGCGAGGTGCGCAGCCTGGCACAGCGCAGTGCCGAAGCCGCCAAGGAGATCAAGCAGCTCATCACCACCAGCGTGGACAATGTGCAGTCGGGCTCGCAGCAGGTGGAGCTGGCGGGACAGAGCATGAGCGAGATCGTGGCCAGCGTGCGCCGCGTCAGCGACCTGATTGGCGAGATCACGGCCTCGTCCACCGAGCAGCGCGACGGCATCAACCAGGTCAATCAGGCAGTGAGCAATCTGGACCAGATGACGCAGCAGAACGCGGCGCTGGTGGAGGAGTCCAGCGCGGCGGCGCTGTCCATGCAGGAGCAGGCGCGCCGCCTGGCAGAGGTGGTGTCCGTCTTCAAGCTTGGCCATGAGGCCGGCTATGCCAAGGCGGTAGCTCCCCAGCGCCCGGCCAGCCGTGCCATGCCGGCCATGGCCCCGGTAAAGCAGACTGCCGCTGCAGCTCGGCCAGCGATCAAGAAAGCGCCCGCCGGCCCGGCTCCTTCGGCACTGAGTGCCAGCAAGGCCAAGCCTGCTGCGGACTCTGACGACGGGGACTGGGAAACGTTCTAAATAAACATGGGCCCGAGAAGGGCCCATGTTTTTAAGGCTGATGCTTACTTGACGTAGCGAGGAGACCGGGGACCAGCAAGCAGGCCGCGTGGCATAGCTGGTGAGATCAGAAGCCCATGTTGCCGGCACCGCCCTCGAAGTCCTGCGCGGCTTCCACGAGAAACTGCACCTTGCGTTCGCCGCGCCATTCGTTGATGTCCAGGCGGTAGGCCAGGGTGGTGCGCGCGGGCAGCGGGTCGGTGTGGTTGAACCAGATGCCGTCGATCTTGGAGCCGTGGTGCAACAGCTCCAGCTTCAGATGCTTTTCGCCGACCAGGCGCTGCGAGGTGATTTCCAGCTCTTCGCTGAAAGTCGGCGCGGCAAAGCCCTGACCCCAGACGGCCAGCTGCATTTGTTCGATCAGGCCGGTGTCCAGCCACTGGGGCGAAAGAGGCCCGTCGGTCTCCAGCCTGCGTGTCAGAGTGGCAGCATCCAGCCATTCCCGGGCGACCTGGGCAAAAGCCTTTTCGAACTCGTCAAAGTGCGCTTCCGTGATGGTGCAGCCTGCTGCCATGGCGTGGCCGCCAAAACGCAGTATCAGACCGGGGTGGCGCTTGCTGACGAGGTCCAGCGCATCGCGCAGATGAAAGCCTGGAATGGAGCGGCCCGAGCCCTTGAGCTCATGCTCCTTGCCCGGAGCGCCGCTGGCTGCAAACACAAACGTGGGCCGGTGCAGCTTGTCCTTGATGCGCGAGGCCACCACACCGACCACGCCTTCGTGAAAGTCGGGGTCGAACACGCTGATGGCAGGCGGCGGTGTCATGCCGTCCTCGCACAGGCCTTCGGCCATGAGCAGGGCATGCTCGCGCATGCTGACCTCGATCTCGCGGCGCTCGCGGTTGATGCTGTCCAGCATGCGTGCCAGATTGTCGGCGCGGCTGACATCTTCCGTAGTCAGGCACTCGATGCCTATGGTCATGTCGGCAAGACGACCGGCGGCATTGATGCGCGGTCCCAGGGCAAAACCGAAGTCGATGGTGGAGGCCATGTCAAAGCGGCGGCCCGATGCCTCGAACAGCGCGCGTATACCGGGCTGCATGCTGCCTTTGCGAATCTGCTTGAGGCCCAGCGCCACTAGGCGGCGGTTGTTGGCGTCGAGCTTGACCACATCGGCCACCGTGCCCAGTGCAACCAGGGGCAGCAATTGCTCCAGCCTGGGCTGGTTGTGGCGATCAAAGCGGCCGCGGTTGCGCAGCTCGGTGCGCAGGGCCAGCAGCACATAGAACATGACGCCCACGCCGGCCATGGACTTGCTGGCGAACTCGCAGCCAGGCTGGTTGGGGTTGACGATGGCGTCCGCTGGCGGCAGGTGGTCGCCCGGCAGATGGTGGTCGGTCACCACGACCGACATGCCCAGCTCCTTGGCCACGGCCACACCTTCCACGCTGGCAATGCCGTTGTCCACGGTGATCAGCATGTCGGCACCGGTCTCCTTGACGCGGCGCGAGATGGGTGCGGTCAGGCCGTAGCCGTCGACCACGCGGTCGGGCACGAGGTAGTCGGCATGGGCCGCGCCCAGCATGCGCAGGCCGCGCAGGCCCACGGCGCAGGCGGTTGCGCCATCGCAGTCGTAGTCGGCGACGATGCACAGGCGCTTTTGCGCGGCTATGGCGTCGGCCAGCAGTTGCACGGCAGCATCGATGCCGCGCAGGCCCGAGGGCGGCAGCAGCAGGGCCGGCGCATCGTCCAGCTCATCGGCCGAGCAGACGCCTCGCGCTGCATAGAGCTGGGCCAGCAAGGGATGAATCTTGGCCTGCAGCAGTACAGAGACACTGTCGTTGGGGATGGATCGGGGAATTATCTTCATAGCATTTCCCGCAGATCAGGCAAGCGTTTCGTGCCAAAAACACTCTTGATCCTGTCCATCAGGCCGCGTGGCTGGCTTTGCCATTGAACGGCATTGCGCTCGCCGCAGAGCGTGAGCTTGACCGGTTCTCCGCGGGCAGCCCGCTGCTGCAGCTCGGCGATCAGGCTGCTGTCCAGTGCCTGCCAGGCCTTTTGCCAGCCTTGCACATTGCCTTGCAGCGCAGTGTGGCGCAGATCATCCACGCACACGGTCCGGGAGTTCGACGCTGGCAGGCTGGCAAGGTCTCCGGTGCCATGCACCCAGAAGGAGTTGATGGGCGGCAGGCCGCGTTCGGCACGTCGGTCGTTGAAGACATGGGTGTAGAGCAGCATCTGCAGCTCGGTCTGCAGACGCTGAATGATGGCTCCCTGAATCGGGTCGGGCATCCAGGGGCGCACGTCACGGCCCAGCGCGCGGTCCATCGAGGCGGTGGCCAGACCCTTGAAGGCCGCGCCTCGTGCCAGCCAGAGGTCAGCGCGCAGATATTCCAGAGTGATGCCGTCGTCGCTGAACCAGGGTGCGATCAGCGCCAGCAACTGGCGGGATTCGTCTTCGTCCAGTGGCGCGCCGGCCGGGTCGGTCTGATGGACCTGGTCCGGCGTGATATGCCAGTGGCAGGGCGTGATGAAGGCGCAGGCCTGGCTGCTGTCTCCAGCCGCCAGCGCAGCCCAGGGAATCAGCCCGGGTGTATCGGGCAGCTGCATGCCACGGGCCAGGGCGCGCTCATGCGGAGGAGAGAAGTCCATCTCGTCGCCCTGCACCAGCGAGGTCGGCGTCAGCGTTGCTAGCAAGGCCTGCAGGTGAGGGAGTTGCAAACCGTCCCATGCCTGGGGAATGTCGGCAGGGCCGCTGGCATAGGCAACAATGATTTCAGAGGCGCCTGTGCCCAGGGCTTGGGCGGCAGGCAGCAAAGGCGCGGTCAAAGACATGGGCGCTATTGTCGGGCATGGCCGCCGCCTGGGCATGGTGCGGGGGGCTTTGTCACCTCGCGGGCATATTTTTCAGGGTGTAGACCAGGCTGTAGCTCGCATCATCGGCGATGGCGGGCATGCCGGCATTCCAGTCATCCCAGCGCTGGCGCATGGCTTGCAGGCGCTCAGGTTGCTGGCCGGCCAGATTGGCACGCTCGCGCTCGTCCTGCGCCAGATTGAACAGGTATTCGTTGTCCTCCACGCGCAGGTATTTCCAGTCGCCTTCGCGCAACGCGCGCTGGTTGCGGTAGAGCATGCGCCAGTACAGCGGCCGGGCAAACTCAGCCCCGTCGGTGCGCAGCACGGGCAGCAGGGAGGCGCCATCCAGCGGGTAATCCGGGTCTGCGCTCACACCGGCTGCATCCAGGACCGTGGCCGACCAGTCCATGGTCATGCATGGTTGGGTGCTGCTGCGATGGGCCTCGATCACCGCAGGCCAGTGGGCGATCCAGGGCACGCGGATGCCGCCTTCGGTCAGGTCCATCTTACCGCCGACGAGAGGCCAGCTGTCCGAGAAGCGCTCGCCGCCGTTGTCGCTGGTGAAGACGATCAGCGTGTTGTCGAGCTGGCCGTTCTTGCGCAGGGCTTCGACGATCCAGCCTATGCCCTCATCCATGTGATGAATCATGCGGCGGTACTGGTGAATATTGCCTCCCGCCAGATGCGTGATGCCCGCTCCCAGCTGCTCGGCGGTCTCACGGTCATCACGGGTTTCCCAGGGCCAGTGCGGGGCCGTGTAGTGCAGGCTCAGGAAGAAGGGGGCATCGCCCTCGCTCATGCGGTTGACGAAGTCCACGCTGCGCTGGGACAGTAGATCGGTCAGATAGCCTTCGTCGTGATGCTCCTCTTCGCCCACCCACAGATCGTGCTGGCCCGAGCTGCTCAGATGGGTGAAGTAATCCACGCCGCCCGACATGGGGCCGAAGTATTCCTCATAGCCCGAGCGCAGCGGGCCGAAGTGGGGTGGGTAGCCCAGATGCCATTTGCCTATCAGTGCCGTGCGGTAGCCCGCTCCCTTGAGCAGCGAGGCGACCGTGGGAATCTCGGGCGGCAGGCCCAGCCTGGCGCCCAGCGGCGTGCCGCGCGTCTTGCTGTTGATGGGCTCCTCGGCCGCACCGCGCAAGCGGTATTGATAGCGGGCCGTGGCCAAGGCAAAACGCGTGGGCGAGCACACGGGCGAATTGGCATAGCCCTGGGTGAGCCTGAGGCCGTTGGCGGCCAGGCGGTCTAGCACCGGGGAGACCGGGCCGAAGTCGGCATCGCGGCCGCCGTAGCAGCCCAGGTCGGCATAGCCGAGATCGTCGGCGACGATAAAGATGATATTGGGGCGAGTCATGAAATACGGGGCGTTGTCATGGGGTTGATGGCTGGCGCAGGCGCTCACTCCATCTTCATGCCGGTGGCCTGGGCCAGAACACGGTAGCGGTCGGCCAGGGCCTGAATGCGTTTGGCTGCTGCATCGCCTGTCAGTCCTTCGTAGACCATGTCGTTGACACGCATGCGCTCGCGCAGCGTGCCGTCCTTCATGGCCTTCTCGAAGAGGGCCTGGATTTTCTGCACCAGTGGCTCGGGTGTGCTGCTGGGCACCCAGGCGGCGAAAAGCACTTCCTGCTGCAGCTCCTTGTGTCCCAGTTCGGCCACCGAGGGAACTTCCGGCAGCAAGGGGTTGCGCTGGGCCGTGGTCACCGCCAGCGCGGTGATCTTGGCGGAGCTCACATGGGGCAGCATTGCGGTGGAGCTGATGACGCCACCATCCACTTCGCCCGAGAGCATCGCCAGCGTGGCAGGTGCATTGCCTTTGTAGGGCACGTGGTTGACCTTGGCTCCGGTGGCATAGCTCAGCATGCTGGCGGCCAGATGGCCGGGTGTTCCATAGCCGGCGGAGCCCAGGGTCAGACCCTTGTCCTTGCTGCGGGCGATGAACTGCTCCAGCGTCTTGATATTGGTTTTGGGGCTGACAGCCATCAGCATGCCTTGCGAGGCGAACACCATGACGGGACGCAGGTCGCCATTCTTGAAGGGCATGCTTTTGTAGATCAGCGGGTTGACCGTGAGACTGGTGTCCAGGCCGATCAGCATGGTGTATCCGTCGGCGGCAGCCTTGGCTACGTAATCGGCTCCTATGTTGCCGCCGGCGCCGGTGCGGTTTTCCACCACGAACGGCTGCCTGGTCTCGCGTTGGAGTACTTCCCCCACGCCGCGCGCCAATATGTCCACCGCCCCTCCGGGAGCGAAGGAGGCGATCAGTCGAACCGGCTTGCCGGGCCAGGCGGCGACGGCGGCGCCATCGGCAGGCTGGCCCTGGGAGGCGAATGCCGTGCAGCCCAGCAGCAGAGCCAGGCTGGTTTGAAGAAGGCGGCGGGGTGCAATCAGGCGGGCCATGGAATCACTCTCTTGTCTGAGGAAAGTGCTGGCATTTGCGAAAATCCCAGCATTTCCCTTGTCTCTGTATTGGGAGCACCCACTGTAGAAGTGTCGGCCACAATTGATCTAATCAACTCATCTCCGTGAATACCCGACAGCCCACCTCCATTCAGCAGATGCTGCTGTTTCGTATCAGCCGCTTCTTCGGTGTGGCGGGCGGCATGGCCATGCGCATGTGCGAGGCCCGCTTCGGCCTCACGCGTCGTGAATGGGGCGTGATGGCGACGCTGGCGACCGAGGAGGGTTTGCTGTCATCCGAGCTGGCGCAGAAGGCGCAGCTGGACAGGGCGCGCACTTCGCGGGCGCTCAGCGGCCTGGAGGAAAAAGGCTGGGTGCTGCGCAAGCCTCTGGATGGAGACCGCCGGCACGTGGCCATCTATCTGACCGAGGAGGGGCGGCGCATGTACGGTCTGATACTGCCCGAGATGGTCAAGATTCATGCCGATATCGTGTCCGTTCTCAGCGATGAGGAACTGGCCTTGTTTGACGGCCTGCTGGCAAAGCTCCAGGCCCATGCGGTGACGCTGGAGCAGCAGGATCAGTATGCGGATCTGCCGCGCATAGGGCGCAGCAGGCCGCCCCGGTAGAGGGGCGGCGGGCAGTCAGATCGCATAAGGCTGGCGCTGTCGGCAGGGCATTGCCGGCAATGCCACAATGCTGGCAACATGCAATTTCCCTACGAACTGGCCGTGGGCTGGCGCTATACCCGTGCAGGGCGCGCTACACGCCGCAATGGCTTCATCTCCTTTATCTCGGGTGTCTCCATGCTTGGCATTGCGCTGGGCGTGGCGGCGCTGATCATTGTGCTGAGCGTGATGAACGGCTTCCAGAAGGAAGTGCGGGATCGCATGCTCAGCGTCGTCTCTCATGTGGAAATCTACGCCCCGCAGGGCGCACCCCTGCCCGATGTGGAGCGCACCATGCGCGAGGCCAGAGCCAACCCTGATGTGGTGGGGGCCGCGCCTTTTGTGGCGGCTCAGGCATTGCTGGCACGCGGCGAGGATATGAAAGGCGCCCTGGTGCGCGGTATCGATCCGGCGCGTGAGGGCGAGGTGACCGATCTGGCGGCCACCAGCGGCGAGGTGCTCAAGCGTCTGGTGCCCGGCGAGTTCAAGGTGGTGCTCGGCATCGAGCTGGCGCGCAGTCTCGGTGTGAGCGAGGGCGATGTGATCACGCTGATCGCTCCCAGTGGACAGGTCACGCCGGCCGGCGTGCTGCCGCGCATGAAGCAGATGACGGTGGCTGGGACCTTCGATTCCGGCCACTACGAATATGACTCGGCGCTGGTGATGATGCATTACGAGGATGCACAGCGCATCTTCCGCCTGGAAGGGCCGACCGGCATTCGTCTCAAGCTCAAGGACTTGCACGAGGCGCCGCGCGTGGCGCATGAACTCGCTGACACCTTGACGGACCGTTTATTCATCCGTGACTGGACGCAGCAGAACAAGACCTGGTTTGCCGCCGTTCAGCTTGAAAAACGCATGATGTTCATCATCCTGACCCTGATTGTGGCCGTGGCGGCTTTCAATCTGGTGTCTACCCTGGTGATGAGCGTGCAGGACAAGCGTGCCGACATTGCCATCCTGCGCACCCTGGGAGCCTCGCCCTCGTCCATCATGGGCATCTTCATGGTGCAGGGCGCCATGGTCGGCGTCATCGGCACCTTGGCCGGTCTGGCGCTGGGGCTGGCGATTGCCTTCAATATCGACGTCATCGTGCCTGCCATTGAGCATGCGCTGCATGCCAACTTCCTGCCCAAGGACATCTACCTGATCAGCAAGATGCCCAGCGAGCCGCAGTCCACGGACATCGTGCCGATCGCCGTGATTTCCCTGATTCTTTCTTTTGTGGCCACGATTTACCCCAGCTGGCGTGCCAGCCGCGTGAACCCTGCGGAGGCACTGCGTTATGAATGATGTTGTGATGGACCAGAGCGTGCTGGAGGCACGCGGCCTGACCAAGCGCTTTGCCGAAGGCAAGCTGGATGTGACCGTGCTGCAGGGTGTGGATCTGCAGGTTCAGGCGGGCGAGACACTGGCCATCGTCGGCGCCTCGGGGTCGGGCAAGTCCACCTTGCTGCACTTGCTGGGCGGGCTGGATGCGCCCACCACGGGCAGCGTCAGCCTCATGGGTCAGCCTCTGCATCAGCTCAGCCCGCAAAAGCAGGGCGCGCTGCGCAACCGGCATCTGGGCTTTATCTACCAGTTCCATCACCTGCTGGCCGAGTTCTCGGCCCAGGAGAATGTGGCCATGCCGCTGCGCATTCGACGCGACGTCAAGGAGGATTGCATGGACCGCGCGGCCGAGATGCTGCGCGCCGTGGGGCTGTGCGAGCGCATGGCGCATCGCCCGGCAGAGCTCTCGGGCGGCGAGCGTCAGCGCGTGGCCATTGCACGTGCGCTGGTCACGCGCCCGGCCTGTGTGCTGGCCGACGAGCCCACGGGCAACCTGGATCGCGGCACGGCCGATACGGTGTTTGCGCTGATGCTGGAGCTGGCGCGCAGCCATGGCACGGCGTTTGTGATGGTCACCCATGATGAAGGACTGGCGGCGCGCTGTGACCGCATGGTCAGACTGGGACGCGGGCAACTGGCCTGAGCGTCATCAAGCGACGGCAAGGCCCAGGTCACTGCTGCTGCAGCGACCTGGGCCTTTTTTATGAAGAATGCGCCTCAAACGTTTGATCAGTAAGCGCTGACAGCTGCATTTCTGATAGCAATTGTGGCCTGCTCACGCGCCGAGGCCTGCAGCGGAACGGCAGGGCGCGGCCTGGCCGAGCCCGGCTTGGCCGAAACATCCTGCGCCGTCAGATCGTCGGTGACCTCGCGCAGTCTGGCGGACTGGGCCAGCGAGGTCTGCACCACCTCGCCCATGATCTGCGTGACCTGGCGCGAGGAGTTCACGATCTCGGCCATGGTGGTGCCGGCTTCGCGCACCTGGGTCACCCCCTGGGTGACCTGGGTGACCGAGGTCTGGATCAACTGCTTGATCTCTTTGGCGGCCTCGGCGCTGTGCTGGGCCAACTGGCGCACCTCATTGGCCACCACGGCAAAGCCGCGTCCCTGGTCACCGGCGCGGGCCGCTTCCACGGCGGCGTTGAGCGCCAGCAGATTGGTCTGGAAGGCGATGGAGTCCATCATGCCGATGATGTCGCTGATCTTGCGCGAGCTGGCGCTGATGGATTCCATGGTGCTCACCACATCCTGCACGGTGCGGCCGCCGGCTTCGGCCACGCTGCAGGCGTCCTGGGCCAGCTCGTTGGCCTGGCGTGCATGGTTGGCACTCTCGGTCAGCCCTTCCACCGTGGCGCGCAGGGTTTGCGCCGCGGTCACGCGGCGTGTGATGTTGGTGGCGAACTTGACGACCTTGAAGGGCCGCCCTTCGGCGTCGAGTATGGGGTTGTAGCTGGCTTCGATCCAGACCTGACGACCGGCCTTGCCTATGCGCAGATACTGGCCTGCATCGTGATGCCCCAGGGCCAGCTTGTGCCAGAAATGCTGATAGGCCGGAGATTGGCGCTCGTGCGGCTGGACGAACATGCTGTGGTGTCTGCCCACGACTTCGGCAAGGGAGTAGCCCATGGTCTGCAGAAACAGATCGTTGGCCGTGAGGATGTTGCCGTTCAGATCGAACTCGATGATGGCCTGCACCTTGGCAATGGCTTCGAGCTGGCCGCGGGCATCGTCTTCATGCTGCTGCTGTTCGGTGATGTCGGTGGCGTACTTGATGACTTTGCGCGGCTGCCCCTGGCTGTCAAAGATCGGGTTGTAGCTGGCCTGCAGCCACACATCCTCGCCCTGGCTGTTGATGCGACGGTAGCGGCCGCTGTCATGCAGGCCTGCCGCCAGGCGCTGCCAGAACTGGGCGTACTCGGCAGAGGCCCGGGTTTCCTCGTCCACAAACATGCGGTGATGCTGGCCGACGATCTGCTCGGCGCTGTAGCCCATGGTGCGCAGAAAGTTGTCATTGGCCGTCAGCACATGGCCTTGCAGATCGAACTCGATCACGGCCTGCACCTGATCGAGTGCAGCCAGCTTGCCCTGCATGTCGGCGCGCTGATGACTTTGACTCAGGCGTTGCCAGAGCGTGCTTTGCAGAAGTCCCGTCATAACTTGCTCCTTTGGCCGGTAGCGCAGGGCAGTGGGTGAAGTTGCTTAATGTTTTATTTGTTTCAATGTGTGTACCGTAGGACAAGACTGGAAACTGTCTGTAGTCACTTGACGTGTCATATGCCGGGGCCAGCCTGCGCAAGCAGCCCGGCCGATGCATGATGTGCAGATGCCCACCTGGATAGATACCCATTGCCACCTGGATGCGCCCGAATTTGCGCCTGACAGAGATGCCGTGCGCGCCGCTGCGCAGGCCGCAGGCGTCAAGCATCTGGTCATTCCTGCCGTGCAGCGCAGCCACTGGCAGGACGTGATTGCACTTGCGCATCGTCATGGCGACAGCTATGCGCTGGGCATTCATCCGCTTTACACGCCCGGCGCCCAGGAGTCCGATATCGCGGCGCTGCGCGAGTTGCTGAGCCAGCAGCGCGGCGACCCGCATATGGTGGCGGTGGGCGAAATCGGCCTCGATTTTTTTGTCCCCGGACTGGACGAGCAGCGCCAGATCTGGTTTTACGAGCAGCAGATCCGGCTGGCTCGCGAGTTCGGGCTGCCCGTCATCCTGCATGTGCGCAAGAGCAGCGATCGTTTGCTCAAGACCTTGCGCCAGCACCGGGTGGTAGGTGGCATAGCCCATGCGTTCAACGGCAGCGTCCAGCAGGCACAGGCGTTTATCGATCTGGGCTTCAAGCTGGGCTTTGGCGGCGCCATCACCTATGAGCGCGCGCTCAAGCTGCGCGAGCTGGCGGCCAGCCTGCCGCTGCAGGCTTTGGTGCTGGAGACCGACGCGCCCGATATCCCGCCGCACTGGCTCTACACCACGGCCGAGCAGCGCGCGGCCGGCCAGCCTCAGGGGCGCAACAGCTCGGCCGAGCTGCCGCGCATTGCGGCGGAGATTGCGCAGCTGCGCGGCATGGGCATTGAGCAGCTGGCGCAGGCCAGTACGGCCAATGCACGCGCAGCGCTCTCAGGCTTGCCGGCGTTCTTGTAGGAAAACAGCATCTGGCCGTTGCAGACCAAGTGGCGGTTGCTCATCTTTTCGAATATCAGCCCAAGGGCCATGTCTAGCATGGCTGGGCGACAATAGGGCATGACCGAGGATTCTTCTGCCACAGTGACAGAGACAGGCCCGCGCTGGCAGGGGCTGGCGGCCGTGGCCGATGCGCGCACGCGGGCACTGGTGCTGGGCAGTTTTCCGGGCCTGAAGTCGCTACAGCTGGCGCAGTACTACGCCCATCCGCAGAACCAGTTCTGGCCTTTGCTGCAGGCCTTGTGGCCCCGGCATCCGCAGCCGCCGCGCGCCGACTACGCGGGCCGCTGCGAGTGGCTGCTGGAGCGTGGCCTGGGCCTGTGGGACGTGTATGCGAGCTGCGAGCGCGAGGGCAGTCTGGACAGCGCCATTCGCTGTGCCCAGGTCAACGACTTTGCCGGGCTGCGCCTGCGTTGCCCGGATCTGCAGCTGGCATTGCACAACGGCGGCGAGAGCTACAAGCATGCGCGCCAGACCGAGGCGCTGGGGCTGACGGCGCTCAAACTGCCATCGACCAGCCCGGCCAATGCCAGTTGGTCTTTCGATAAAAAACTGCAGGCCTGGCACCATGCGCTGGCGGCCCATGGCCTGCTTTGAAGATTGGTGTGAAACGTGATCCGTAAAACCCGTGGCGGTGCCAAATCCGCGCAGGACAAGAATGTGGGCAGTGCGCAGGAGCTGCCCGAAGTCAGCGTCTCCGACGATGGCGATATCCGCTATCTGCATCTGGGAACGCCCTGGGTGCAGGGCTCCATGCGCATTCGCGACCCTTTTGATATCGACCTGGAATATGTGCAGCGCATGATGGGCTGGCTGCTGTTTGCCGAGCCGGCCGAAGTGCCCCGGATGCACGCCATGCAACTGGGGCTGGGGGCGGCCGCCATCACCAAGTTCTGTCACAAGAAGCTGCGCATGAAGACCACGGCGGTCGAGCTCAATCCCCAGGTGCTGGCCGTGTGCCGCAGCTGGTTCAAGCTGCCGCCCGACAGCAGCACGCTTCAGGTGGTGTTGGCCGATGCGGCCCAGGAAATCAAAAAGCCTGAATGGCAGGGCACGGTCGATGCGCTGGCGGTCGATCTCTACGACCATGAGGCTGCGGCTCCTGTTCTTGACAGCGCCGAGTTCTATACCGACTGCCGCAATCTGCTGACTGAGGACGGCATCATGACCGTCAATCTGTTTGGTCGCTCTTCAAGCTTTGACAAAAGCCTGGACCAGATGGCCCAGGCTTTTGGCGAGGACGCGCTCTGGGCCTTCCGCCCCACGCGCGAAGGCAATACCGTGGTGCTGGCCCAGCGCAGGCCGCGTGTGCTGCAGGGCACCGAGCTGGATCTGGCCTGTGACCAGGTGCAGGCGCGCTGGGATCTGAACACCACACGCTGGGCCAAGGTGTTCGTGCCGGCCCGCGATGCCGAGGCCGGCAGCAAGACGGCCAGATCCAGGGTCGCCCGAATCGGCCGGGGCGCAGCCGAATGATTGCAAAGCCTGAGTAAAGCTGAGGGGGCAGCATTGATTGCAGCGGTGTTGTGCCGATGATGTAGACATGACGATCAGTGCCATCTCCTCCAGTTCTGCCAGCTCAGCCTCTTCGGGGGCCGGCGCGGCATCGCGTATCCAGCAGCTGCAAAAGCAGATCAAGGATGCAACCAACGAGCTCAAGGAAGTCGCCAACAGCGACGCGGATGCCAAGACCAAGCAGCAGCAGACGCAGCTGCTGCAGGCCAAGATCCAGATGCTGCAGGCCCAGATCGAGGCCCTGCAGAACCAGCAGGCGCAGCAAGCCCAGCAGGCTGCTCAGCGTGGCACCGAAGCCGTTCAGTCAAAGCAGGACGATGCGGTGAAGAGCAGAAGTCGCAGCAATCCGGGTCAGGGCGGGTTGGGCGGTCTGCTGGACGAATACGCCTGAGCTGCATCAGACAACAGAGCTTCATCGGCCTGTCATGCATCTTCCTGATCGGCAGCATGGGCCGATGGCGGTACAGTCAGGGCAGTTTTGTTGCTGCAGCCGCCCATGTCATTGACTGAAACCATCCTGCCTCGATCCGTCAAGCCAGCCCAGTACCACGGGCCTCTGGACTGGCGCACGCTCGTGCAATGGCTGCAGGAAGACGGTGTGATCACGGCACAGGAGGCAGGGCGCACGGTCGCGCGCTGCTCGGCCGCCGAGAGTGCGCAACTGCCGCTGGTGCGTCTGGCCAATGTGGGCGTTGTCGGCGCCCTGACGCACCAGCCGCTGGACCTGGAAACCCTGACCCAGTACCTGGCCCAGCGCAGCGGCCTGGCCTATCTGCGCATCGACCCGTTGCGCGTGGATGTGGGCCGCGTGGGCGAGATCATGAGCGCCAGCTACGCCGAGCGCCACAAGGTGCTGCCCGTGCAGGTCACGGCCAAGGAGGTGGTGATCGCCACGGCCGAGCCTTTCATCAAGGACTGGGTGAGCGAGGTCGAGCGGCAGTCGCACCGCAGCGTGCGCTGCGTGGTGGCCAATCCGCAGGACATCAAGCGCTATACGGCGGAGTTCTTTGCGCTGGCCAAATCCGTGCGTGCCGCTGAGAAGGCCGGCGGTGCGACCGGCGGCGCGAGCTTCGAGCAACTGGTGGAGCTGGGCAAGAGCAACAAGCAGCTCGACGCCAACGACCAGGGCGTGGTGCGCGTGGTGGACTGGCTTTGGCAATATGCCTTCGACCAGCGCGCCAGCGACATCCACCTGGAGCCCCGGCGCGAGCAGGGCGTGATCCGCTTTCGCATCGACGGTGTGCTGCATCCGGTCTATCAGATGCCCATGGGGGTGCTGAACGCGATGGTGGCGCGCGTCAAGCTGCTGGGGCGCATGGACGTGGTCGAAAAGCGCCGCCCGCTGGACGGGCGCATCAAGACGCGCAATCCGCGCGGCGAAGAAGTGGAAATGCGCTTGTCCACCTTGCCGACGGCCTTTGGCGAGAAGATGGTGATGCGCATCTTCGATCCCGAGAACACGGTCAAGAATCTGGATGCGCTGGGCTTCAGCGCCCATGATGCCCAGCGCTGGGAAGACCTGGTCAAGCGTCCGCACGGCATCATCCTGGTCACCGGCCCCACGGGCTCGGGCAAGACCACCACGCTGTATTCCACGCTCAAGCGGGTGGCGACCGAGGAGGTCAATGTCAGCACGGTGGAAGACCCCATCGAAATGATCGAGCCGAGCTTCAACCAGACCCAGGTTCAACCCCAGCTCGACTTCGGCTTCACCGAGGGCCTGCGCGCGCTGATGCGCCAGGACCCGGACATCATCATGGTGGGCGAGATCCGCGATCTGGCCACGGCCGAAATGGCGGTGCAGGCCGCGCTGACCGGCCATCTGGTGTTCTCCACGCTGCACACCAACGATGCACCCAGCGCCGTCAGTCGCCTGATGGAGCTGGGCGTGCCCTCGTATCTGATCAATGCCACCTTGCTGGGCGTGCTGGCCCAGCGACTGGTGCGCACGCTGTGCCCCAGCTGCAAGGTGCGCGATGAAGATGCCAAGCCCGAGGATCTGGCCGAATCGGTCAGGCCCTGGAAGCTGACCGGCAGCTACCAGCCCTACAAGCCCGTGGGCTGCGAAGACTGCCGCATGACAGGCTATCGCGGCCGCATGGGACTGTACGAGCTGCTGATGGTCACCGAGACCCTCAAGAAGCAGATTCACGATGCTCCGTCGATGGACGTTCTGCGTCGCCAGGCCGTACAGGACGGAATGCGTCCCCTGCGTCTTGCAGGGGCCCTGCGGGTTGCGGAAGGTCTGACCACCTTGCCCGAGGTGCTGGCCTGCACGCCGCTGATGAGCGAAATCTGAAGGCAGGACTGCAAGTGCTTGCTGTCCTGCCAGGGCAGCCAGGCAAGGCCGGCATGCATCGGGCTTGCCCACGGTAGATGGGTGCAGAACGTCAGCATTAGGGTATGCCCTTTGTAGGTGGAATCCACATCAATTTGGCATATCTATGAAACGAGAATCGCCAAGTCGTGATTTCCGTAAGGAGACGTTTTGTGAAAATCAAGAGCCAAAAAGACTTTTTCTCCGGTCTGATGTTCTTGGCCGTCGGTCTCGCATTTGCGATCGGCGCGTCCAACTACACCATTGGCACCGGCGCCCGTATGGGTCCAGGTTACTTCCCTCTGATCCTGGGTGTGCTCATGGCCATCCTGGGTGCAGCCATCTGCGTCGGCGGCCTGACCAAGGGCCCCGAAGGTGGTGACAAGATCGGTAAGTGGGCCTGGAAGCCTGTGTTCTTCGTGCTGGCTGCCAACTTTGCCTTCGGCATTCTGTTGGTGGGCGTACCGGCTGTGGGCATCCCCCAGTTCGGTCTGATCATTGCGATCTACGCTTTGGTCTTTATCGCCAGCATGGCCGGTCAGACCTTCAACCTCAAGGAAACAGCCGTTCTGGCCACCATTTTGGCGGTCGGCAGCTATTTCGCTTTCGTGTGGGCGCTGAATCTGCAGTTCCCCGTGTGGCCTAGCTTCATCGCTGGCTAATCAGGAGCATCGTCCATGGATCTGATTCAGAACTTGTCGACGGGTTTTGGCGTGGCTTTCACGTTCCAGAACCTGATCTACTGCTTTGTGGGCTGTCTGCTCGGTACGCTGATCGGCGTGCTGCCAGGCATTGGCCCTGTGGCGACCATCGCCATGTTGCTGCCAGCAACTTATGCACTGCCTCCCGTGGCGGCGCTGATCATGCTGGCCGGTATTTACTACGGCGCCCAGTACGGTGGTTCCACCACCGCCATTCTGGTGAACCTGCCAGGTGAATCGTCCTCTGTGGTGACCGTGATCGACGGTTACCAGATGGCCCGAAAAGGCCGGGCGGGGCCCGCGTTGGCGGCAGCCGGTATCGGCTCCTTCTTCGCAGGCTGCGTGGGTACCGTGATTCTGGCTGCCTTCGCTCCTCCCCTGACCGAAGTCGCTTTCAAGTTCGGCCCTGCCGAGTACTTCTCGCTGATGACCCTGGGTCTGATCGGTGCCGTGGTGCTGGCTTCCGGCTCGCTGCTCAAGGCGATCGCGATGATCGTGCTGGGTCTGCTGCTGGGCATGGTCGGTACCGACGTGAACTCCGGCGTGGCCCGTTACAGCTTCGATATTCCTGAGCTGACCGACGGCATCGACTTCGTCGTGATCGCCATGGGTGTGTTCGGTTACGGCGAAATCATTGCCAACCTGTCCAAGCCTGAAGACGAGCGCGAAGTGTTCGCCGCCAAGGTGACCGGTCTGATGCCTACAGGCGAAGACTTCAAGCGCATGATTCCTGCCATGCTGCGCGGCACGGCCCTGGGTTCGGCCCTGGGTATCTTGCCCGGTGGCGGTGCCATGCTGTCGGCCTTTGCTGCCTACACCATCGAAAAGAAGACCAAGCTGAAGCCCGGCGAAGTTCCTTTCGGTCAAGGCAATATCCGTGGCGTGTGCGCTCCCGAGTCGGCCAACAACGCCGGTTCGCAGACATCGTTCATTCCTCTGCTGACCCTGGGTATTCCTCCCAACGCCGTGATGGCGCTGATGGTGGGTGCCATGACGATTCACAACATCCAGCCCGGTCCTCAGGTGATGACCAGCAACCCGGAACTGTTCTGGGGTCTGATCGCCTCCATGTGGATTGGTAACCTGATGCTGATCATCTTGAACCTGCCGCTGATCGGCGTCTGGATCAAGCTGCTGACAGTGCCTTACCGCTGGCTGTTCCCGTCCATCGTGTTGTTCTGTGCTATCGGCGTGTACGGTACCAACAACAACGCCTGGGACGTGTGGATGGTGGGTATCTTCGGTTTCATCGGCTATGTGTTCCACAAGCTGGGTACCGAACCTGCTCCTCTGCTGCTGGGCTTTATCCTGGGCCCGATGATGGAAGAAAACCTGCGCCGTGCCCTGCTGCTGTCGCGTGGTGACTGGTCGGTCTTCGTGACTCGCCCCATCTCTGCCTGCCTGCTGGCCGCTGCCCTGGTGCTGCTGGTCGTGGTGCTGATGCCTGCAGTGAAGAACAAGCGTGAAGAAGCCTTCGTGGAAGACTGATGGTCTTGCCTGATTGCTGAATCAAGCGCAAAAGCGGCCCGCAAGGGCCGCTTTTTTGATATGAGGACCTTTGTTTCGGGGGCCATGGATTAGGGCGGCAAAATAGCTGCAGTTATTCGAAAGATTGCATGGCCTTGTCTCTATTGCCCGCGCAGCACCCCCAGCGGGTCTTGCTGCACAACGAAATTCACGCGCGTCCTGCGGAAATCATGCAGGCCCCTCTGGCCATCACGCATATCGTGATGCTCACCGATGCGGCCCAGCGCGAGGCCAGCCGCGAACATGTGGCGGCCCTGCTGCGCAATCACCACCGTCCCCTGCCCGATGCGGCAACCACCCATGTGCTGATCGACCTGGGCGCGTTTCGCCTGCGCTGGGAGCAGCACACCGAGTTTGTGGCCTGGACCTTCACCACGCCCATGGCGCAGGCCGGCGTGGCCGATGTGCGCGAGCCCGAGACCGCCATCGATGCCGTGCCGCGCGACTGGCTGGCCGCCCTGCCGGGGCAGTGCCTGAGCAGCCTGCACCTGTGGGCGCTGAACGAGCAGGATGTGGACCCGCACTATCTGATGCGTCACATGCTGCATGCCGATACCCTGGTCGGCTCACGTGTCTCCGGCGGCGCAGGCTCCATCTATACCGACTTTGCGATTCATCCCGACGGCTTCTCGCGCATGCTGCTGCTGGCGGGCGCCGATCTGTCGCCACGCCGCCTGGGCCGTCTGGTGCAGCGCGTGCTGGAGATCGAGACCTATCGCATGGCGGCGCTGCTGGGCCTGCCGGCCGCGCGCAAGGCCGCCGCCGTGCTGGCCACGGCCGAGCGTGAGCTGGCCGAGCTGGCCAATGCCATCCGCGCTGCCGACCGCGACACCGAGCCGGCGCTGCTGGACCGCCTGACCCGGCTGGCCGGCCAGGTGGAGAGCGAGTACGCGGCCACGCATTCGCGCTTTTCGGCCAGCTCCGCCTATTTCGAGCTGGTGGACAGGCGCATTCAGGAAATTCAGGAGACGCGGGTGGATGGCATCCAGACCATTCGCGAATTCATGGACCGGCGCCTCACGCCTGCGCGCGCGACCTGCGAATGGGCGACACGCCGCCAGAATGCGCTGTCCGAGCGGGTCTCGCGCGTCAGCAGTCTGCTGCGCACGCGCGTCGAGATCGAGCAGCAGCAAAGCAGCCAGCAACTGCTGGGCACCATGAACGACCGCCAGGGCACGCAGCTCAAGCTGCAATCCACGGTGGAAGGCCTGTCGGTCGCGGCCATCACCTACTACATCACCGGCCTGATCAGCTACCTGGCCAAGGGCGGGCAGAAACTGGGCTGGCCCTGGTCGCCCGAGTCGACGGCGGCCATGGCCATTCCGGTCGTGGCCCTGGGTGTCTGGTGGTCGCTGCGCAGGCTGCACCACAAGCTGTTTCATGGTCGCAGTCATTGAGCATTGAATTGACTGCTGGTGCTTGAACAAAAAGCGCTGGCAGCTATGGATTTTGATAGTGTCGGGCAGCATGCCCGGCTTGGAAACTGTGTGAAAGGACACTGACATGGACTTTGGTATCTCCGGGCGCTGGGCTCTGGTCTGCGGCGCCAGCAAAGGTTTGGGTTTTGGCTGCGCCAAGGCCCTGGCCGAAGAGGGTGTGAATCTGGTCATCAATGCCAGAAGTGCCGAGACATTGCAGCTGGCAGTGCAGAAGCTGCAAGCCATTGCTCCTCAGATCAAGGTCATCGGTGTCGCTGCAGACATCACCACGCCAGAAGGTCGCACGGCAGTGTTCGAAGCCGCCGGCGGCCCGGGCAAGGACTACGACATCGTCGTGACCAACGCCGGCGGCCCGCCTCCTGGCGACTTCCGCACCTGGGATCGTGAAGCCTGGATCAAGGCCGTGGACGCCAATATGCTGACCCCCATCGAGCTGATCAAGGCCACGGTGGACGGCATGGCCGCGCGTGGCTTCGGTCGCATCGTCAACATCACCTCGAGCGCGGTGAAGGCGCCTATCGACATCCTGGGTCTGTCCAACGGCGCGCGCAGCGGTCTGACGGGCTTTGTGGCCGGCCTGGCGCGTTCGGGTATTGCCGCCAAGGGCGTGACCATCAACAGCATCCTGCCCGGCAAGTTCGACACCGATCGTCTGGTGGCAACCCATCAGGCAGCGGCCAACAAGACCGGCCAGGACCTGGATGCCGTGCGTCAGGCCCAGGCCGCCCAGATTCCTGCCAAGCGCTTTGGCACGGCCGAAGAATTCGGCGCCATCTGTGCCTTCCTGTGCAGCCGCCAGGCTGGCTATATGACGGGCCAGAACATCCTGCCCGACGGCGGTCTGTACCCCGGCACTTACTGATCCTTGATCGACGGCCGAAACGACAAAGCCCCGCAGTGCGGGGCTTTTGTCCGGGGTGGCGGCCTATTTGCGGGACGACACGACGATGCCGGTCACGATCAGCGCAAATGCAAGCGCGTGGTAGAGGTGCGGGGTTTCGCCGAGCACGGGAATCGACAGCAGGGCCGTGAACAGCGGAATCAGGTTGCCGAAGAAGCCTGCAATGGCGGGCGTGGCGCGCTGCACGCCCATGCCCCAGAAGCGGTAGGCCAGAATGGCCGGGCCCACGGCGATGAACAGCAGGCTGCCCAGTAGCGGCCAGCCCGGCACCAGGCGGAATTCGCCCAGCAAGGCTTCGCCGCCCGTGAAGAGACCGGACCAGAGCAGGCCGAAAACGATCTGAGCGAGCAGGAAGCTGGCCCAGTGCGACTTCACCTCCTGCGGGCCGCTGCTGCGCGACAACAGCCAGGTGTAGAAAGCCCAGGCGATGGTGGCCAGCACCATGAACAGGTCGCCGGGCACAAAGTGCAGATCGAGCAGCGTCTGCCAGTCGCCGCGCGACATCACCACCGCCACGCCCAGCACCGAGAGCAAAGCCCCGCCCATCTGCCGGCGGCTGACGCGAATGCCCCAGCACAGCCGGCCTATGGCCAGCATCCACACCGGCATGCTGGAGCTCACCAGCGTCACATTCAGCGGGGTCGAGGTCTTGAGCGCCAGATACAGCAAGGCGTTGTAGCAGCCTATGCCCAGCAGCCCCAGCAGCATGTATTGCCGCCACAGGGGCCAGATCGGGCTGTTCCTGCGCAGCACCCGCCACGCCAGCGGCAGCAGCAGCACAAAGGCGATGCACCAGCGAAAGAAGTTAAGTGCAAACGGCGAGATCAGATCGTGAGCGAGTCGGCCCACGATGGCATTGCCGGCCCACAGTGCCGGAGCCAGGCTGAGCATGGCGACCGTGGCAGGTTTCAGGGGGGAATTCATGGATTGTCACTGTAACCCGAGGTCGCTGGCGGGCAGCCCGGCTGCGCCTTGCTGCGGTGGCTGGCGCTCCTCAATAGTGATGCAAGCCTTCCCGTTTTGCGAAGCTGAGCACAATGCAGGCCTGGGAGATTTTTCATGAAGCAGCAAACCACGCCGCCGCAGCAACAATGGCTGCAGGCACAGCAGGCCATGGCCTGCAGGCATCCTCTGCGCCCGCGCCAGCCGCTGTGCATTGACGAGCAGCAGATCGGCAGTATCGAGGAAGACTTTGCGCGCAAGCTGGGGGGCGATCTGCTGGCTTCGCACGGAATAGCGCTGAGGCTGCTGGCCGGGCAATGGCGGCTGGAAGGCCAGGGCGGGGCGACGGACAAGCTGAACCGGCTGGCGCAGGCCATGCGCAGCGCCGGTCTTGCCGGTGCCTGGCGCAATGAGCAACTGGCGGTCTGCGATGCGCAGGGACGGCAACTGGCAACCATCGAGCGAGGTGCCGTGCGGCCGCTGGGCATTGCCACCCGGGCCGTGCATCTGGTGGGCGTCTGCGCGGACGGCGCGCTCTGGGTGCAGCAGCGCGCAGAAGACAAGGCCAACAACCCCGGCATGTGGGACACCTTGATGGGGGGCATGGTCTCGGCAGCAGACAGTCTGGCCGAGGCGCTGGCGCGTGAGACCTGGGAAGAGGCCGGTCTGCGGGTGGCCGAGCTGGGCGAGCTCAGGCATGGTGGCGAGGTGGTGTTCGCAAGGCCCAGCGACGAAGCCGAGGGTCAGGGCTATATGGTCGAGCGCATAGACTGGTTCTCGGCCCTGGTGCCCGATGCGCTGCAGCCTGTGAACCAGGACGGCGAGGTGCAGCGTTTCGAGCGGCTGGATCTGGCCGAGGTCCAGGGCTGGATGCTGCAGGGCTGTTTCACGCCCGAGGCCTCCCTGGTGCTTGCCGCCTACATGGGCTGGTAGGGCGGCAAGGCCGCTAGCGCTGGCTCTCCAGTGCGGTGGACTTGAGACGGCTGGGCGCCAGGGCTCCGGCCTGCTCGAGAATCGGATAGGCCACCGAGCACAGCAGGGAGTTGATGCGCTTGAGGTCGCTGATCATGTCGATATGCAGAGAGCTGGTCTCTATGCTCGATACCGTGTGCTGCGACAGGCGCTCCAGATGGGTGGCCGAGTAGGCCAGCTCCAGATCGCGGAAGCGCGCTTTTTCCTCGAGCAGCTTTTGCGCCTCGCGCACATTGCCGTTGAGGAAGACGCTCATGGCCAGGCGCAGATTGTCCAGCAGATGCTGGGTCAGCTCGTGAATCTCCAGCTTGCCGGCGGCCGAGAACTGACGGCCCTTCTTGATCTTCTTGTCTTCCAGATCCAGCAGCACGCGCTCGATGATGTCGCCGATCTGCTCCATATTGATGGTGAAGCTGATGATTTCCGTCCAGCGCTGACCTTCGCGCTCGTCGAGTTCGGCGCGCGAGATCTTGGTCATGTAGTACTTGATGGCCGAGTACAGATCGTCCACCGTGGATTCCAGGTGGCGCACTTCCTCGGAGAGCTTGGCATCGTCGGTCTCGGCGACCTTCTGCAGGCCGATCAGCATGGACTCCACCACGTCGGCCTGGTGCAGCGATTCGCGCACGGCGCAGGTGATGGCCAGCGAAGGCGTGGACAGGGCCGACGGGTCCAGGTGGCGAGGGCGCAGCAGCTTGGCCGCGCTTTCTTCCTCGGGCTTGGGCAGCATGGCGGTCACCCAGCGGGCCACGAGCTGGGTCAGGCCGATGAAGCACAGGCTGTTGAAGATGTTGAAGGCCAGGTGGAACATCACCACGTTCTGGCCGGCATTGGCCAGATAGGGCTGGGCGTACTGCGTCCACAGTCCGATGAAGGGCGCGACGATGGCCACGCCCATGATCTTGAACAGCAGATTGCCCACGGTGACCTGGCGTTCTTCCACCGCCGACTTGGCGGTGGTGAGCGCCGCGACCAGGCCGCTGCCCAGGTTGGCGCCCAGGGTCAGGCCCAGTGCCACATCCAGCGGAATGGCGCCCGAGCTGGCCATGGCCGCAATCAGCAGCACCACGGCCAGGCTGGAATAGGCCAGCACGGCCAGTACCGCGCCCAGCAGCAACTCCATGAACAGATCGCTGCTGACCGAAGCCAGCAGGGTGCGCACGGCCGGGGCCTGCAGCAAGGGCTCGGTCGCTTCGACCACCAGGCGCAGGGCCAGCAGCATCAGGCCCAGGCCGATGAGCACACGGCCGATACGCCCGGGCTTGGAATCCTTGCGCGAGATATAGAGCACCACGCCGACAAAGATGAACAGCGGCGAGAGCCAGGAAAGATCGGTGGAGAACAGCACGGCCATCAGGGCCGTGCCGACATCGGCGCCGCGCATCACGGCCAGGGCCGAGGGCAGGGTGATCAGACCCTGGCCGACGAAGGACGAGGTCATCAGCGAGGTGGCGGTGCTCGACTGCACGAGGGCCGTGACGCCCATGCCCGAGAGCGCCGCCGAGAAACGGTTGCTCATGCTGCGGGCAAGAATATTGCGCAGGTTGGCGCCGAAGACCTGCAGAACGCCGGTGCGAACCATCTGAGAGCCCCAGATCAACAGGGCAATGGCTGCTAAAAGATTCAATAAATGCTTCATGTTCTGCCCGCGAAGGAGCGACCTAATATACCCCTGAGTGAGGCGGTTCTGCCCGGAGTCCTCCCTCTTCTCGCACAAATAAGTGCGGAATAAAGAAAACAATAGAACAAAAACGAAATATTTAAAACATCGTTTCTACGGATGCGAAATAGGAAAAAACCGAAATTTTTTGAAGTCAGCATTGCCTATGCTGCTATCAAAAAGGTGGTTTCATGATTCCTTCACTGCCCAGCGCTGCTGTTGTGGGCTTTCTTTTGACGCTGCTGGCGGCCCTGGTGGCCGTCGGCCTGCTGCTGTGGTGGGGCTGGCGGCAGTGGCATGTGCGCTGCGGCCGGCCCAGGCCGCCGCTGCGTATCTGGCAGTGGGAGCTGGCCGTATGGCTGTCCATACTGCCCATTGCAACGCTGGTGGGGCTGGCGCAGATTGCCTGGGTCGATCACCGGCAGGAGCGGCAGAGGACCGCGCAGCAGCGGCTCACGCACATCACGCTGGAGCGGCCCGTGGTCTGGGGCGACATCGTCTTGCCCGCAGGCAGCCATATTCAGCGCGAAGCGCCCCAGGGCGCTGAGAAGCAGGGAGGGCAGCCCGATCTGCGAGGCCTGAAGGAGATACGCTTTCCCCATCCTGTGCAACTGGGCGATATCTGGGTCAACGCCCTGAGCGTCTACCACCAGGTGCTGCTGGAGCTGGACCGGCCCTACGAATTCTCGGCGCCGGGCCGGCAGACGGTGAGTTGCGAACCCGGAAACATGGTGCAGCTGACTGCCGGCGAGCAGCCCCGCAGCTTCGACAAAAACCTGTTTCCCAGGCGCCTGAACGGCCTGTTGCTCAGGGACTGGGTGTTTGATGCCTGCTTCATCACCACGCCGATCAACGTACGCTACTGGAAGGACGACAGGCTGATCTGGGCCGATGCGCCTGTCTATGCGTCGGCGGCATCCGGGCCGGGCACGGCGCAATGAAAAAGCCCGCTGTCTGCTTCAGAGACAGCGGGCCTTGCGCATGGGGGGCGGCTGGTGCCTAGGAGGTCCGGGCCTTGGCACGCCTTGCACGCAAGAGCTCGTCGAGTATCAGCAGGATGGCCCCCAGGGTGATGCCCATGTCGGCCACGTTGAAGGCCGGGAAATGGCTGCTGCCCCAGTAGAAGTCCAGAAAGTCCACCACATAGCCGTGCTGCAGGCGGTCCACCACATTGCCGATGGCTCCGCCCAGGATGCTGGACAGCGACAGGCAGAACATCTTCTCGCCGGGGTGCTTGCGCAGCTGCCAGACGATGAGCACGGTGGCAATCACGCCTATGGCCACGAACAGCCAGCGCTGCCAGCCGCTGCCGCCCGCAAGAAAGGAGAAGGCTGCGCCCGTGTTGTGAGCGCGCACGATGTTGAAGAAGCTGGTGATGGGAGTCCAGTCCCCATACTGGTAGTGGCTCAAAATCATCTGCTTGGTGATCTGATCCACGCCGATGATGACAAGCGCCCACAGCAGCCAGGGCCAGATACGGCCAAGGCCTGCGGAGGAGGTCTGGGTGTTGCTCATGGCAGCTCTTTGCTAAGGTTTTTTGATAGCGGCTAGCGCTTGAGTAAAAAGGATTTCAGCATGAATCAATGCTGAAAATGGCTGCCAGCAAGCGCTGGCAGCTCACTTTTAATGGATCAAGCCTTGGTGCGGATTTCACCCGTGCCGTGCAGATTGCTGTCGCAGCGGCCGCAGATCGAGGGATGCTCGGGGTTCACGCCCACGTCTTCGCGGTAGTGCCAGCAGCGCTCGCACTTGGCGTGCTCGCTGGCCTTCACGGTGGTGGTCAGGGCATCGCCGGCCACGGCAGTCGCTGCCGAGGTGATGAAGACGAACTTCAGATCGTCCTTGAGGCTTTGCAGCAGGGCCAAGTCTTCGGGCTCGGCCGTGAGCGTGACTTCGGCCTGCAGGGACGAACCCACGGCGCCGGTGGTGCGCACCACTTCGATGTCCTTGTTGACCAGGTTGCGGATCTCGCACAGGCGCGTCCACTTGGCCAGCAGGCCTTCGTCGCCGGCGGGCAGCTCGGTGAACTTCTCCAGGAAGATGGATTCGCTGTGGCCCACGATCTTCCAGGCTTCCTCGGCCGTGAAGGACAGGAAGGGCGACATCCAGCGCAGCAGCGCCTGGGTGATCTGGTAGAGCGCGGTCTGGGCCGAGCGGCGTGCCAGGCTCTTGGGGGCGCTGGTGTAGAGGCGGTCCTTGAGCACGTCCAGGTAGAAGCCGCCCAGGTCTTCGGAGCAGAACAGCTGGATCTTGGCGACCACGGGGTGGAACTCGTAGACCTTGTAGTGGGCCAGGATTTCCTGCTGCAGCTGGGCCGAGCGGGCCAGCGCGAACTGGTCGATCTCCAGCATCTCGCCGTAGGCCACGGCATCCTTGCTCGCGTCGAAGTCGCTGGTGTTGGCCAGCAGGAAACGCAGCGTGTTGCGGATGCGGCGATAGGCGTCCACCACGCGGGCCAGGATCTTGTCGTCGATGCCCAGGTCGCCCGAGTAGTCGGTCGAGGCCACCCACAGACGGATGATTTCCGCGCCCATCTTGCTGGACACGTCTTGCGGGGCCACGGTGTTGCCCAGCGACTTGGACATCTTCTTGCCCTGGCCGTCCACGGTGAAGCCGTGGGTCAGCAGGCCGCGATAGGGCGCGCGGCCGAAGATGGCCGACGCCAGCAGCAGCGAGCTGTGGAACCAGCCGCGGTGCTGGTCGTGGCCTTCCAGGTATAGGTCGGCCTCGGGGCCCTTGTCGTGGTGGTGTTCGGGATGGGTGCCGCGCAGCACATGCCAGAAGGTGGAGCCCGAGTCGAACCAGACTTCCAGAATGTCGGTGCTCTTGGTGTAGTGCTTGGCTTCCTCGGTGCCCAGGATGTCTTCGGTGCTGACGCGGCTCCAGGCTTCGATGCCGCCCTGCTCGATCATGGCAGCCGCCTGGTCGATGATCTCCATGGTGCGCGGGTGCAGGGCGCCCGTGTCCACATGCAGGAAGAAGGGGATGGGCACGCCCCAGCTGCGCTGACGCGAGATGCACCAGTCGGGACGGCCGGCGATCATGGCGCGCAGGCGGTCCTGGCCGTTTTGCGGGTAGAAGTTGGTCTGCTCGATGGCGTCCAGCGCGATCTGGCGCAGGGTCTTCTCGGGCTTTTGCGCGGGATCGGTGAACACGCCTTCGCCTTCGTCCATGCGGATGAACCACTGGGCGGCCGCGCGGTAGATGACGGGCGTCTTGTGGCGCCAGCAGTGCGGATAGCTGTGGCTGATGGTGGTGGTGTCCATCAGGCGGCCCGCGACCTTCAGGGCGTCGAGGATGACGGGCACGGCCTTCCAGATATGCTGGCCGCCGAACATGGGCAGGTCGGCTGCGTACACGCCGTTGCCCTGCACGGGGTTCAGGATCTGCTTGTAGTCCATGCCGTTGGACATGCAGCTGTTGAAGTCGTCCACGCCATAGGCAGGGGCCGAGTGCACGATACCGGTACCGTCGTCGGCGGTGGCGTATTCGGCCAGGTACACGGGCGAGATGCGGTCAAAGCCCTTGTCCACATGGGCCAGCGGGTGCTTGAAGGGCATGTGGTCGAGCTTTTCGCCCTTGGCAGTGGCGAGCACGCGGCCTTCCAGCTTCCAGCGGGTCAGGCATTTCTCGACCAGGGCGGAGGCCACGATCAGCAGGCCGCGCTCGGTGTCCACCAGGCTGTATTCCAGGTCGGGGTTGACGTTCAGCGCCTGGTTGGCAGGGATGGTCCAGGCTGTCGTCGTCCAGATGACGATGAAGGCCTCCTTGTCGAGCTTGTCCAGGCCGAATGCTGCGGCCAGTTTGGCCGGCTCGGCAGCGGGGAACATCACGTCCAGGGTCTGGCTTTGCTTGTCGGCGTATTCGATCTCGAACTCGGCCAGCGAGGAGGCGCAGTCAAAGCACCAGTACACGGGCTTGAGGCCGCGGTAGACAAAGCCACGCTCCATCACCTTCTTCAAGGCGCGCAGCTCGGCGGCCTCGTTGGCGTAGTTCATGGTCTTGTAGGGGTGATCCCAGTCGCCGAGCACGCCCAGGCGCTTGAAGTCCACCATCTGCTGCTCGATCTGTTCGGCGGCAAAGGCGCGGCTCTTGGCCTGCATCTCGTCGCGCGGCAGATTGCGGCCATGCAGCTTTTCGATGGCGTTCTCGATGGGCAGACCATGGCAGTCCCAGCCCGGTGCGTAGAGCGCGTCGAAGCCTTCGAGCTGGCGGCTCTTGACGATCATGTCTTTGAGGATCTTGTTCACCGCATGGCCGATGTGCAGCTTGCCGTTGGCGTAAGGAGGGCCGTCGTGCAGGATGAACTTGGGCGCGCCGCTGCGGGCGTCGCGCAGCTTCTTGTAGATGCCGTTGTCGTCCCATTCCTTGGCCCAGGCGGGTTCGCGCTTGGGCAGGTCGCCGCGCATGGGGAAGGGGGTGTCGGGCATATTCAGCGTGGCGCGGTAGGCGGACGCTTCGGGCTTGTTGGACTTCGAATCAGACATGGGAAACCTTGAAAGCAATGCAATGCCCGGGCAGTTCTGCCTGGGCGTGAATGGTGAGGTGAGCGCCAGTGCGCTGCTGCGCCTGGGACGTGCGAGCAGCGAGCGTCAAATTCGGTCGCGCGTGGTCTGGCGACGGGTCTCTGTGTGCGACGAGGTATGGGACGGTATGTGGGCCGAGGCGAAAAACGCGCGCGCGTCATCGCAGTCCTTGGCGATGCCGACCGTCAGGGCATCGAGACTGTCATACTTCAGCTCGTCGTGCAGTTTGTGCAGAAGTTCCACGCGGATGATTTTACCGTAGGCACCTTCTCCACCCAGTTGGGCGGGCCAATCGAAACAGTGGGTCTCCAGCAGCACCCGCCCGCCGTTGATGTCGTTGGGGTCCAGCGAGGGGCGCACGCCGAGGTTGGCCACGCCCTGCAGCGGCTTGTCCGTCAGACCATGCACCAGCACGGCAAAAATGCCGCTGGCGGCAGGCTTCCAGTGGTCGAAGCGCAGATTCAGTGTGCGAAAGCCGTCCTCGGCTCCGCTTTTGGATTCGGCCAGCTTGCGGCCCAGCTTGCGACCGTGCACCACATGGCCGGAGATGCGATAGGGGTGGCCCAGCAGCTTGGCGGCCTGCTGCATGTCGCCGGCGGCCAGTGCCTCGCGAACGGCCGTGCTGGAGACGCGCAGGCCATGGACTTCATAGCTGTTCATGCGGGCCACATCAAAGCCCAGGGCCTGACCGGCGTTGTCCAGCATGGCGTAATCACCGGCGCGCCTGGCGCCGAAGCGGAAGTCGTCGCCCACCAGCACGTATTTGGCGCCCAGGCCCGAGATCAGCACATCCTGAATGAAGTCTTCGGGGCTCTGGCTGGCCAGGGCCTGGTTGAAGGGCAGGATCACGACCTGATCGACGCCGCAGACCTCGAGCTGGCTGAGCTTGTCCCGCAGCGTGCCCACGCGGGCCGGGGCCATCTCAGGCTTGCCCAGCTTCTTGGCAAAGTAGTCGCGCGGGTGCGGCTCGAAGGTCATGGCGCAGCTGGGGATGCCGCGCTGGGCTGCCTCGGCCTTGAGCAGGCCCAGCATGGCTTGATGTCCCCGGTGTACACCATCAAAATTGCCAATGGTCACAGCGCAGGCCGGGGCCAGGCCGGGATGATTGATACCGCGGAAAATCTTCATGGACTGCTTCGTTCTTTATAGCAACTGGCGCCGATGCATGCGACACAAGCCGTCAATTTGACATAGTTTCAGAGTATATTGCTTCAAATCAGGCAGCCGTGCAGGCTGCATGAGTGTGCCCAAAAGCGCCAAGACGCTTGTCCGTTTTCCGTGGTCGATGTTTGACTGTATGGAGGCTGGTTGTGAAAGTCTTGAAGCTGACAGCCCAGGGGCTGCCGCAGTCCTGGGTAACGCTGGAGCAGGCGGCGCTGCATTACGCAGCAGAAGAGGTGCGCTGGGAAGCCGGTGTCGAAATCGCCTGTTTTCGTGGTGGCCACAATGCGGTGACCGGCAAGCAGTCAGTCATTCACATCAACTCCATCATCGGCACCAAGGGCATGCCGAACATCAACCCGCACGAGTTGCTGCCGGGGCTGACGAACGGCAAGCTTTTTGCACGCGACCGCTGTGTCTGCGCCTATTGCGGGCGGCAATTCCACGAGGGCGATCTCACTCGCGAGCACATTGTCCCCGTGAGCACAGGCGGACAGCACAGCTGGATGAATCTGGTCACGGCCTGCCGCGCCTGCAACCACCGCAAGGGGGCCAGAACGCCGGAGCAGGCTCGCATGCCCCTGCTCTACACGCCCTACACGCCCACGCTGTGGGAGGATTTCATCCTGAGAAACCGCCGCATTCTGGCCGACCAGATGGAGTTTCTCGTAGCCCATGTGCCGCGTGGATCGCGCTGGCGCAGCTGAAAAGGCATGAAAAAAGCCCCGGGCTGGAACGCGCGGGGCTGTGAAGAGAGGACGCAGGCAGGAGATCAGGCGGTGGTGGCGACGGCTTTTTGCCAGGCTTCGTAAAGATCTTCGCCCGTATCGCGCACGCGCTGGCCGATCAGGGCCATCTCGCGCTGGTCTTCGGGCTTGGCCAGTTCCACATAGCCGCGCGCGGCCGACAGATCGTAGGGCTCGCCGTCTTCGTTGGAGTAGGCGAAGTACACCTGCTTCACGCCGGCCAGCAGCATGGCCGTGTAGCACATGGAGCAGGGGTAGCCGCTGGCATACATGATGGCTCCCGACAGATCGGTGCTGCCCTGGTCCTTGGCGCCTATACGCAGGGCCTGCATCTCAGCGTGGGCCGAAGGGTCGCAGAGCTCGTCGACCTGGTTGACGGCGCGGGCCAGCACCTGGCCGTCCCTGACCAGCACGGCGCCGAAGGGCCAGGTCGCGGATTCGCGGCCCTTGACATTGCCCATGGCCAGGCGAATGGATTCAAGCAGGTATTTGCCGCTGTCGTTTTCGTTGTTCATAGAGTTGTTCTCCTTGGTAAAAATCAGCTGCCGCGGTAGGTGTTGAAGAACCACGGCGAGCACAGCATGGGCACGTGGTAGTGCTGGGCCGCGTCGAAGATGGAAAAGCGCACCAGCACTTCTTCCGACAGCGCCGTGGGCTCCTTGAAATGCTCGCCCGTGTAAAAGCGCAGCTCGAAGTCCCCGGTGCGGGCCGCGGCGGCGGGCAGCATGGGGGCGTCGGTGCGGCCGTCGGCATTGGTGCGGGTGCTGCTCAGGCGCTGCGCCGGGGTCTGCGCCACGTCGTAGAGTTCCACCCGCATGCCGGCGATGGGACGTCCGTTGGTGAGGTTGAGTACATGGGTGCTGATGCCTGCCATGGTGGTCTTTCGGTGGGTTGCGATAGAGCGCGGGTATGGCGGCTCAGCTGCCGCGCGAATAGGTGTAGCTCCAGGGGCCGAACTGAATGGGCAGGTGGATGCGCTCTGCCGTGTTCACGATCTGGAAGCGCACCGGCACCTTGGACAGAAAGGCCGGGCGCGGCAGCCTGGCGCCCTTGACCGCAAAGTACTCGTCCACATGCAGCAGCATTTCGTAGCGGCCGCTGCGGTAGCTGTCGTCGATCAACAGCGGTTCGTCGGCGCGGCCGTTGGCATTCACGACAAAGCTGCGTATCGGCACATAGGTCTCGCCGTCGAAGCGCGAGAAGTCGATGCGCAAGCCCGTGGCCGCAGAACCATGGAAGGTGTCCACGGCATGCATGGTCAGGCGCGGGCTGACGCCATGCAGCACGATGGGGCCGGTGGCCTGGGCGGGCGCTACCGGGGCCTTGTCGGCGGCCAGTGCGCCGTGTGTGCCCGTCAGGGCCGAGGCGCCGAGCGCCAGGCCCGAGAGTGCGAACTGCCGGCGCGACGGGGTTGATGTGGGTGTGGAATGCATGCGGGATGACTCCTTCAGGCGTTCTTGCGGCGCTGGATGCGGGCGACGAAGGCGATGGCGAGAACCGCTGCCAGGGCTTCCACGATGGCCACCAGGTACAGGCCCGGGGCGACCTTGCCGGTAGAGGCCTTGATCACGCCCATCAGATAAGGGGCGCCGAAGCCGGCCAGATTGGCCACCGAGTTGATCAGCGCCACGCCCACTGCGGCTGCGCCGCCGCTGAGCAGCATATTGGGCATCTGCCAGAAGACGGGAATCGCACTCATGGTGCCCACCAATGCCAGGACCATGGCTGTCAGCGCCACGATCACGGGGATGCTGTCCATGCCCATGGTGACGGCCAGGGCCAGCATGCCTGCGGCGCCCAGCAGGACAGAGCCCGCAAAGTGCCAGCGCACCTCGCCACGGTGGTCGGAGTGGCGACCGTTGATGATCATGCCGGCCGCGCCGAGCAGATAGGCGGCACCGGCGATCCAGCCCACCTGCATGGGCGAGGTGAAGCCCGCTTCGCGAATCACGGTGGGAATCCAGAAGGTCAACGTGGAGTTGGCGCACAGCAGGCAGAAGAACACCGCGATCAGCAGCCACACCATGGGGTTGCCGAACAGGGTGCGCCAGTCGCTGTGGCGTTCGCCCTGGGCCTTCTGGTCGATCTCGAGCTGCTGGCGCACGACGGCGCGGTCCGTATCGGTGAGCCATTTGGCTTCCTCTGGACGATCGGTCATGTAGAAGTAGGCAAAGATGCCGGCCAGTACCGAGGGGATGCCTTCGATGATGAACAGCCATTGCCAGCCGTGCATGCCGTGCGCGCCTGCCGCCCAGGTCATGATGCCGCCGGCCAGCGGGCCGCCGATGACACCGGCGATGGCCGAGGCCGACATGAAGGTGCCGAAGGCCTTGGCGCGGCGCTTGGACGGATACCAGTAGGTCAGATAGAGGATGATGCCGGGGTAGAAGCCGGCCTCGAACACGCCCATCAGAAAGCGCAGGATGTAGAACTGGGTCGGTGTCGTCACCCAGGCCTGGAGGATGCAGATCAGGCCCCAGCCTATGGTGATGCGCATCACCGTCTTCTTGGCGCCTATCTTCTGCAGCAACATGTTGGACGGCACTTCGAACAGGAAGTAGCCGATGAAGAAGATGCCGGCGCCCAGGCCGTAGACGGCTTCGCTGAACTTCAGGTCGTCGAGCATCTGCAGCTTGGCGAAGCCGATGTTGACGCGGTCCAACCAGGCCAGCACCCACAGCACGCCCAGGAAGGGCAGCAGGCGCCAGGAAATCTTGGAATAGGTGGCGTCGACCTGATCGACGGAAGCAGCGGTGCCGCTGATCGGCACATGATGAGCACTCATGGCAAGTCCTTGTCTCGGAAATTTGTTGTTGGGTTTGCGGACACTTGCATGGTCGCGACTTGTGGCGATATGCGAAACTAAGCGCCTGCTATGAGCCGCATAGCAAAATGCATATCTCTAGGGAAAACACGTGTCTCGCAGCGAAGAACCGTTCGATACCTATTTGCTGCGCGTGCTGTGCACCTTGATCAGCGAGAAAAGCGTGTCGCGCGCGGCAATACGCCTCAATCAGTCACAGCCGGCCATCAGCGCGGCGCTGCGGCGCTTGCGGGCCATCTTCAACGACCCGCTGCTGGTGCGGGACAAGAACCGCATGGTGCCGACGGCGCGTGCGCTCCAGGCGGTGGAGCAGGCACGTGCGGCGCTGGGGCTGATCGACGGTCTGCTGAGCGTCGGCAAGGAATTTGTGGCCGAGACCACCCAGCTGCGCTTCACCATCGCCATGCCCGACTATCTGGCGCCGCCCTTCATGGCGCGCGTGGTCCAGCTCATGCGTGCGCAGGCTCCGGGCGCGAGACTGGTCCTGCTGCCGCTGGGCCAGAACTTCGACTACGAGCAGGCCCTGCAAAGCGGCGAGGTGGATATCGTCATCGGCAACTGGCCGAGTCCGCCTGAGCATTTGCACATGTCCACGCTGCTCGAGGACGAGGTGGTCTGCCTGCTCGATGAAAAGCATCCTCTGGCGCAGCCGGGCCGGCTCACGGCCGAGCACTATCTGCAGGCTGCGCATGTGGTGTTCACGCCTTACTCGCCCGATCAGCGCGGCGTGGTGGAAAGCAGTCTGGGCACCATGCGCGTGAGCCGTGACGGCCGCGTGCAATGCTCGCATTTCTCGATGGCGCCGGACCTGCTGGTGGGCACCGATCTGCTGCTGACCACCAGCCGCCATTTCGCGGCCTATCACGCCAGGCGGCTGCCGCTGGCCATGGTGCCTCTGCCCATGGGCAACCGCGTCATGCGCTTCTACCAGCTCTGGCATTCGTCCCGGCACCGGGATGCCTCCCACATCTGGCTGCGCGCCCTGCTGAATCAGGCCTCGCAGGTGCTGACGACAACGACGTAGCCGGCTGCTATACGGGCTATAACAAGCCAGCACTGTGAGGCGGCAAACGCGCTTCCTACACTGGCCTCATGACCAGCACCACTACCCCCTCCATCCCCACGCTCGACGAGCTCAACACCATGACGCAGGCGGCCTTTGCGGCCGCGCTCGGCGAGGTTTTCGAATACGCCCCCTGGGTGGCCGAGGCGGCCGCGCAGCAGCGCCCCTTCGCCAGCCTGGACGCACTGCACCAGGCCATGCTGGCCGCCGTGCATGGCAGCCCGCGCGAGCAGACCCTGCGCTTTCTCTGTGGCCACCCCGAGCTGTCGGTCAGCGCCGTGCGTTCCGGCACGCTGACCGTTGACTCCCAGCAGGAGCAGCAAAGCGCGGGCCTGGGGGATCTGGCGCAGGAGCAGGGAGAGCGTCTGGCCGAGCTGAACCAGGCCTATCGCACGCGCCATGGCTTTCCCTTCATCGCCTGCGTGCGCCACTACACGCGCGCCGGCCTGTTTGCCGAGCTGGCCTCGCGTGCCGAGCGCGGCACCGAGCAGGAGTTTGCCGAAGCCCTGCGCCAGATCGGCTTCATCAGCCGTCTGCGCCTGTCGCAACGCGTGAGTAGTGCCAGCAGCCTGCAGGCTGCTTGAGCCCCTATCGCCGCCCAAGCCCCGCAATGCGGGGCTTTTCTTATGCTGGATGGCGGGTTGGCACCATATGTCGGGGTTTGCTGCCCATGTGCAGCAGATGCCGCATGGATCGTGCTGGCGCGGCCCAGGCTGCCTACTGCCGCAGTGGGAGTTCTCTGCGCTGGCTGAAATCCCCGCATGCTTGTGATTGAATTCGGGTTTAGACCTCATTTCTCGTTTTCATGATCGTCAGAGATCGCCCGTCGGGCTTCAAGCTGCTGTGGATTGTCCGGGGCTCGGTGCTGCAACGCATCAAAGGCGTGCTCGCCGTCAATATCGTGCTGGCCATCATCGTCACCGTTGCGCATGGCACGCTGTTTCACACCAAGATTCCCATCACACCGATTCCGTTCACCCTGATCGGTCTGCCGCTGGCGATTTTTCTGGGCTTTCGCAACAACACCGCGTATGCGCGCTACTGGGAGGGGCGCAAGCTCTGGGGCGAGATCGTGATCTATGCACGCACGCTGGCGCGCCAGTGCCTGAGCCTGATCGAACTCGATCACCCCGTGGACCCGCGCCAGCGGGCCAACGATGTACGGGTGCGCATGGTGCACCGGGCCGTGGCTTTTTCTCATGTGCTGCGGGCCCAGCTGCGCGGCCTCAAGGACGATGTGGCCGCCCAGCAGTGGCTGACCCATGCCGAGTGGCAGCGCCTGCAGCTGCTGCCACTGAATCAGCGCACCGATGCGCTGATGCTGGCCATGGGCCAGGATCTGGGGCAGTGCGTGCGCGACAGACGCATAGACCCCTGCCTGGCCGTGGAGCTGGACCGCACGCTCAACGGCTTCACGACGGCCGCAGCCTCTTGCGAGCGCATCCGCAACACGCCGATTCCGTTTTCCTACACCTTGCTGCTGCACCGTACGGCCCATCTGTACTGCTTTTTGCTGCCGTTCGGTCTGGTGGACATCACGGGCTTCATGACGCCGTTTGTCGTGGCCATCGTGGCCTATACCTTCTACGGCCTCGATGTGCTGGGTGATGAGCTGGAGGAGCCGTTCGGCATGGAAAGCAACGATCTGGCGCTGGACAGCATCTGCCGCAGCATCGAGATCAGCCTCAGCCAGTCGCTGGGCGACCCCCAGGTGCCGGCACCGCTCAAGCCGGTGGACTATCTGCTGACCTGAGACTCTCCGCAATGCAAGGCCCTGAACTCATCATTCAGGGCTTTGTTTTTTGATGGCGCCTGGCGCCAATGCCGCCTAGACCGTGGCGCGATCCTCGTCCACGGCCTTTTGCCAGGCCTGGTACAGGTCCTCGCCGGCATCGCGCACGCGGTGGCCGATGACGGGCAGTTCGCGCCGGCCTTCGGGTCGGGCCAGCTCCTCATAGCCGCGCGCAGCCGACAGGTCGTAGGGCTCGCCGTCTTCGTTGGAGTAGGCGAAATACACCTGCTTCACGCCGGCCAGCAGCATGGCGGTGTGGCACATGGAGCAGGGATAGCCGCTGGCATACATGACCGACCTGGACAGATCCGTGCTGCCCAGGGCCTTGGCGGCAATGCGCAGTGCCTGCATCTCGGCGTGGGCCGAGGGATCGCACAGATCATCGACCTGGTTGACGGCGCGCGCCAGGATCTTGCCGTCACGCACCAGCACGGCACCGAAGGGCCAGGTCGCGGATTCGCGGCCCTTGACATTGCCCATGGCCAGGCGGATGGACTCCAGCAGATACTTTTCGCTGTCTTGCTTGCTCATACATGTCTCCTTTGATTCTTGTGAGTGGCGCAAGAATCATAGGAAGAGCCATAGGGCCCATAGTGCATGCAGGAAGCAAAACAGCACGCCGAAGCGTGCTGTTGACTTTTAGTTTTGGGTTGAATGCAGTTGCCGTGATTTTGATGAATGTTGATGCAGGCTTTTAGGCAAAGACGCCGGCGCTGTCCTGCATATGGGCCGATACCGTGCCCAGGTGGTGCAAGGTGTCGCCGCCCGTCATCTCCATCTGGGTCAGGCGTTTGAAATAGTGGCTGCCCACATATTCGTCCGTCACGCCGATGCCGCCATGCAGCTGCACGGCCTGCTGGCCCACATACCGCATGGACTGACCCAGTTGCACCTTGGCGCGAGCGATGGCGACATGGCGCTCCTCGGCGGGCGCCACCAGCTTGAGCGTGCCGTAGTAGCTCATGGAGCGGGCCAGCTCCAGCTGCATCTTCATGTCGGCCACGCGGTGGCGCAGGGCCTGGAAGCTGGAGATCACCACGCCGAACTGCTTGCGCTGGTTCATGTACTCGGTGGTGAGCTTGAGCGTCTGCTCCATCACGCCCACACCTTCGGCGCACAGCGCGGCATTGGCCACATCCTGTGCCAGGGTGAGGGCTGCCACGCCGTTGGTGGTGATCAGGGTGGCCGATGCACCATGGCAGACCAGATCGGCCGCGCGCCCTTCGTCCTGGGTGGCATAGGGTTTGCTGCTCACGCCCTCGCGGCCGTTCTCGACGAGGAAGAGCGCAATCTTGCCGTCAAGCTGTGCCGGCACGATGAAGGCGTCGGCCTGGTCGCCTGCAGGAACAATGTTTTTCCTGGCATCTACCGTATAGCCATCGCCGGATTTGGAGGCTTTTGCGGCGCAAACATCAATCTGGTAGCGCGCCTTGCGCTCCTGCGATGCGAGCACCACCAGCTTTTCACCGCTGGCGATACGGGGCAGCCAGGCTTGCTTGACGGCTTCGTCACCAAATTGGCCGAGCAGGGCGGAGGCCACGAAAGCCTGGGTCAGCGGCTCCATCACCAGACCGCGGCCCAGCTCCTCCATGACCACCATCACATCGACCGCGCTCTGGCCCAGGCCGCCATATTGCTCGGGCACCGTGAGGGCTGTCAGGCCCAGTTCGGCCAGCTCGTTCCAGACCTCGCGCGAGAAGCCGCCCTGCTTGGCAATGCTCTGGCGGCGCTCGAAGGTATAGCCCTTGTCCACCCAGCGGGCCACGGCATCGCGCAGTTGCTGCTGGTCGTCGGAAAAGTCGAAATCCATATTTGTCTCCTGCTGCCGAAGCGAGTGCGCTTTGCGCACAATCACATTCAGCGAAGCTCTAGCAAGAACCCCCTCCCGGAGGGGGCGCGGGGTGGCAGTGCGAGTTCGCGCAAGCGAAATATCCGCGCTGCCGCCAGTTCGGAATCAGCCCAGCACCGTCTGCGCGACGATGTTCCGCTGCACCTCGTTGGAGCCGCCATAGATGGTGGTCTTGCGCATATTGAAGTAGGTCGCGGCCAGCGGCGCATTGCCCAGCACGTCGCCGGGAAACTCACCCTGGTAGCCGGCTTCCATGGCCTCCTGGATATAGGGCAGGGCATAAGGGCCGGCGGCCAGCATCATCAGCTCGGAGTAGCGCTGCTGAATCTCGCTGCCCTTGATCTTGAGCAGGCCGGCGATGTCCAGCGGGTTCTTGCCCGATTTCATGGCCGACAGCACGCGCAGCACCAGCATTTCCAGCGCGATCACATCGATCTCCAGCAAGGCGATCTGATCACGGAAGCGCTGGTCTTCCCAGACGCCTTCGGTCTTGGCGATGCGCTTGAGGCGCTCCAGCTCGCGCTTGGCACGGTTCACATCGGCAATGTTCGTGCGCTCGTGGCTGAGCAGGTGCTTGGCATAGGTCCAGCCCTTGTTTTCCTCGCCGATCAGCTGGTCGGCAGGCACTTCCACATTGTCGAAAAAGACCTCGTTGACCTCATGCGAGCCGTCCAGCAGCTTGATGGGGCGCACGGTCACGCCGGGCGACTTCATGTCGACCAGCAGGAAGCTGATGCCGGTCTGGGGCTTGCCCTCGTTGCTGGTGCGCACCAGGCAGAAGATCCACTCGCCGTACTGGCCCAGCGTGGTCCAGGTCTTCTGGCCGTTGACGATGTATTTGTCACCCACGCGTTCGGCGCGGGTCTTGACGCTGGCGAGGTCCGAGCCCGAGCCCGGTTCGGAATAGCCCTGGCTCCACCAGACTTCGCCGCTGGCGATGCCGGGTAGAAAGCGCCGGTGCTGCTCCGGTGTGCCATAGGCCATGATCACCGGCGCCACCATCACGGGGCCGAAGGGCACGATGCGCGGCGTGCCGGCAAGTGCGCATTCTTCCTCGAACAGATGCTTTTGTACGGCGCTCCAGCCGGGGCCGCCGAATTCCTTGGGCCAGCCGTAGCCGAGCCAGCCTTTTTTGCCCAGAATCTTGGCCCAGCGCTGCATGTCGTCGCGCGTCAAGTGCAGATCGTTGCGCACCTTGTGCGCAATATCCTCGGGCAGATTTGCCCGCACCCAGCTGCGGATCTCTTCGCGAAAAGCCTGTTCTTCAGGGGTGAATGCCAAGTCCATGCGTTGTCTCCTGCAAATGCTGGAGATTTGTAGCACGCACGTTCTTTTTCAGGCTGTCCGGGTTGCGACAAATGGTGGGAAACCCCAGGGATGAGCACCTCCTGAGCGGCTGCGCCTGCCTTCTTTCCTTTGCTTGGCGTGCGCCAGTTTTTGGTACCGGCGGGCCGTTTGTAATGAAAAGGCCGCCAGAGCTTGCTGGATAAAGGCTGGCAGCTATCAAATTTTGTCTGGGTTTATTCATCCGGGGCAGCAGGCGGCTCCACGCCCAGCGATTCGCACAGCATCTGCACGGTGGCGCGCAGCTGGGCGACTTCGGCTTCGAGTGCATCCACTCGCTGCTGCAGGGCCGATGCATTGCCGCCTGTGCTGGCGCTGCTGGTGCTTGCCAGGGCGTTGACATCCACCGGACCGCAAAGCAGGTGGGCCCAGCGCTGTTCACGGGCTCCGGGCGCGCGGGGCAGCTGCACGACCAGCGGACCGCCTTTTTCTTCGCTGCGCTCGCGCAGTTCGTCAAGAAAGGCCTCGACCGAGGAGATGTCGGCAAAGCGGTGCCAGCGCTCGGAGTTGATGCGCAGCTCGCCAGCGGTCTGGGGGCCACGCAGCATCAGCAGGGACAGCAGCACGGCGGACTGGTCGGGGACGCCAATGCCGCGCGGGAAGTTGTGCTCCCAGCGCGTGGAGCGCACGCTGCTGATCTGCACCGACAGGGTCTTGAGGCGCAGGCTGTCCAGTGCCTCCTGGGCTTCGCCCTCGCTGACCTCCATCACCGGGTCGCGGCTGGACTTCTGGTTGCAGCCCGTGACCAGGCTGTTGAGCGTGAGCGGATAGCTGTCGGGCACGGTGCGGGCCTTTTCCATCAGCGTGGCCAGAACGCGGGCTTCGATGGCGCTCAAAGGGGTGTTGCGTGGGTCAAACGGCATGGGATCTCCTCGAAAGTCTTAGGGCAGCGCACAGGAACTGGTGCAAACCCGATAGGGTTTGTCCGTCAATGCGACAATCGCCGCCCATGAAAAACATCGTGATCCTCATCTCGGGCGGCGGCTCGAACATGGCTGCCATTGTGCGTGCATCCCAGCAGCAGAACTGGGCAAAGCAGTACAACGCCCGCGTGAGCGCCGTGGTGAGCAACAAGGCCGATGCCCAAGGCCTGGTGTTCGCGCGGGACAACGGCATCGCCACCGAGGTGCTGGATCACAAGCAGTTCGACAGCCGCGAGGCCTTTGATGCCGAGCTGGCGCAGGTCATCGACCGTCATGCCCCCGCTCTGGTGGTGCTGGCCGGTTTCATGCGCATTCTTACGCCAGGCTTTGTTGCGCACTATGAGGGCCGGCTGATCAACATCCATCCCTCGCTGCTGCCAGCGTTCACCGGTCTGCACACCCATCAGCGTGCCATCGATGCGGGCTGCAAGTTTGCGGGTTGCACTGTGCATCGCGTGACGGCCGAGCTCGACGTGGGCCCCATCCTGGAGCAGGCCGTGGTGCCCGTGCTGCAAGGAGACACCGCCGAGCTGCTTGCCGCGCGCGTGCTGGAGCAGGAGCACATCATCTATCCGCAGGCTGTGCTCAATCTGATCAAGGGTTGATTCAGATTTGATAGCTTCAATCGCTTGTCGGGTAAGCGATTGAGACTTATTTCAGCTTGATTTTTGCGGCTCGACAGGCAGGCGGCGAAAGCGCGGCTGCTCCACGCCGTCGATCACAACCGTTTCGTTGAACATGGCCGCAGGGCGCACCCACAGGCCATGCTTGCCATAGAGCGCGCGGTAAAGCGTCATGGGCTCCAGCGTTTCGCTGTGGCGCACGGTGGCTATGACTTCATAGCGCATGCCTTTGTAGTGTTCGTAGAGACCGGGCTCGGTGGTGATGAGTGCAGGCAGATCGTGGTCGGACATGATGCTTTTAAAATATGAGCTGTCAGCGCTTGAAGGAAAAGGGCTGGAGCCTGTTTTTACTATGAATCGCTTGGGGCAGGCCGGCGTCATAGATTTCTGGTGTCAGCCAGGGCCAGGGCGAGAGTGGGACAATTGCGCCCATGCATCCCAAAGCCCTTCTCGACGCTTGCTCTGAACTCGTCAAGCGTGCCCTGACATTTGAACACCCGGCCGATGCCGTGGTGTCCCGCTTTTTCCGCGAAAACCGCTATCTGGGCCCGCGCGAGCGCGCCACCCTGGCTGAAACCGTCTACACCGTGCTGCGCAAGAAGCTGCTGTTCGAAGCGCTCGCGCATTCGGGCAGCGGCGCACGCGAGCGCCGGCTGGCCATTCTGGGCTTTGCCGCCGTACTGCGCGAGCAGGCCAAGAAGGAAGGCAAGGTCAAGAACAAGGACGGCCAGGATAGCGAGACCTTTATCAAGGCTGCGCTGACGCCCCAGGAACTCAAGTGGCTGGCTGCCTGCGACGGCGTCAAGCCCGAAGAGCTGATGGAGGCGCACCGCCACAATCTTCCCGAATGGCTGGTCGAGCCGCTCAAGGCCCAGCTGGGCGATGAGTTCTGGACACTGGCTGCCAGCATGGAGCAGGCCGCTCCGCTGGATCTGCGCGTCAACACGCTCAACGACAAGCGCTCCGATCTGCGCAAGGAACTGGAAAAGGCCGGCATCAAGGCCGAGCCCACACCGTTCTCGCCCATCGGTCTGCGTGTGGACGGCAAGCCTGCGCTGGCCAAGGTCGATGCCTTCAACCGCGGTGCCATCGAGGTGCAGGACGAAGGCTCGCAGCTGCTGGCCCTGATGCTGGACGCCAAGCGCGGCGAAATGGTGGTGGACTTTTGCGCCGGTGCCGGCGGCAAGACCCTGGCCATTGGCGCGGCCATGCGCAATACCGGTCGTCTGTATGCCTTCGATGTCTCGGGCCATCGCCTTGATGCGCTCAAGCCGCGTCTGGCACGCTCGGGTCTCTCGAATGTCCACCCTGCTGCGATTGCCCATGAGCGCGATGAGCGCGTCAAGCGTCTGGCCGGCAAGATCGACCGCGTGCTGGTCGATGCTCCCTGCTCGGGCCTGGGTACGCTGCGCCGCAACCCCGACCTCAAGTGGCGCCAGAGCGTCAAGGCCGTGCAGGAGCTGACGCAGAAACAGGCGGCCATCCTGGAAAGCAGCGCCCGTCTGGTCAAGGCCGGCGGCCGTCTGATCTATGCCACCTGCTCCATCCTGCCGCAGGAAAACGAAGCCATTGCCGAAGCCTTCAGCGCCGCTCACCCAGAGTTCGTTCCGCTGGACGCGGGCGAGGTGCTGGAGCAACTCAAGATTGCCGACGGCGACAAGCTCTGCAGCGGCGGTGACGAAGGCAGGCGCTACCTGCGCCTGTGGCCGCACCAGCACGAGACTGACGGATTTTTCGCCGCTGTTTGGGTGAAAAAGGCGTAACTTCGGTGCAAATCCGGTATCTGCTGCCGGGAAATCGGCAGCAGATTGATCGGCGTCTCGCCTAAAATGGCACGACCGTGCTTATCGGGTGAGTGCGGTTTTTTGCCAAAGGCTTTGTTATTTATGTCGCTGGATATAGCCTCGATCTGGAATGCCGTCGTGGATTGGATGGCCAATGGCCTGTGGGATCTGTCGTGGTGGCAACTGCTGCTCTACACCCTGATCACCACCCATTTCACGATTGCGGGTGTCACGATCTTTCTGCACCGCAGCCAGGCGCACCGGGCGCTGGATCTGGGGCCTGTTCCCTCGCATTTCTTCCGGTTCTGGCTCTGGCTGGGCACGGGCATGGTGACCAAGGAGTGGGTGGCCATCCACCGCAAGCACCACGCCAAGTGCGAGACCGCGGATGACCCGCACAGCCCGCAGACGCGCGGTCTGGCCAAGGTGATGCGCGAAGGTGCCGAACTCTACCGCGCCGAGGCCAAGAACGAGGAAACGCTCAAGAAATACGGTCACGGCACGCCCGACGACTGGATGGAGCGCAATATCTATCGCCATTCGGTGATGGGCCCTTCGCTGATGCTCATCCTCAATGTGGCGCTGTTCGGCGCGATCGGCCTGTCGATCTGGGCCGTGCAGATGGTCTGGATTCCATTCTGGGCTGCGGGCGTGGTTAACGGCGTGGGGCATTTCTGGGGCTATCGCAACTATGAGGCGACGGATGCCTCCACCAATCTGGTGCCCTGGGGCATCATCATCGGCGGCGAAGAGCTGCACAACAACCACCATACCTTTCCCACTTCGGCCAAGTTCTCCGTCAAGCCCTATGAGTTCGATATCGGCTGGGTCTATATCAGCCTGATGCAGAAGCTGGGCTGGGCCAAGGTCAAGAAGACCCCGCCGCGCCTGCGCATGGGCGCCGTCAAGCCCGTGGCTGACGAGCTGACGCTGGAAGCCGTCATTGCCAATCGCTACGAGGTCATGGCCCGTTATGCGCGCGGCGTGCGCACGGCGGTTCAGCACGAGCTGGATCTGCTCAAGCAGAAGCAGGCGCAGAAGTCGGATGTTTCCCTGCTCAAGGGCGTGCAACGCTGGCTGCACCGCGATGCCGACAAGGTACCCGAGCGTGCCCAGGGCCAGCTGGCGCAGGCGCGCGCTGCGCACCCGGTGATTGACCAGATGCTGGTCATGCGTGAAGAGTTGCGTCAGCTGTGGCTCAACACCAGCCTGAGCCGCGAGCAGCTGACAAGCCAGCTGCAGGCCTGGTGCCAGCGTGCCGAAGCCAGCGGCATCGCGGCACTCAAGGATTTCTCCGTCAAGCTGCGCGCTGCCCACGTCTGAGGGTGAGCTTGCCTAGCTGCTGCCAGATTCTGGCAAGCGCGAGGCTCAGGCCTTTTCCCTCTTCAAGCCGCCTGGCTGCCCTGTTCGGGTGGGGGCGGCTTTGCTGTATCTGCGCCGCCGGATATTGAATCCAGGCCGCGCCCGCCGGCGTGCTCAGCTGCACCCAGGTGCGGCTGGGGCAACGCCAGCTTTGCCCGGTTTGCAGCACCATGAGCTGGCCGAAGTGATTGTCGGTAAAGCTCAGTGGCCCTATGGCCAGACGCAGCGGCCCCTGCTGGCAGAACAGTTCGCTGCCTGGTTCAAACAGCAGCGATGCGGCCTGGCCGCTGTTGAGGCTATGTGTTTTCGGGGTGAGGTCCGGCTGTGACATGGTGGCTGGAGGTCTGTGATTCAGGCCCTCAAGCGTAGGGAAGAGCGGCTTGGCAGAACAGGCACAGCAAGCGTTCTATGCAGGCGTAGCAGCGCGGATTCCGGTGCATCTGTTCTGCTGTGTTTGCTGACAATCTGTATCTGTTGCAGAACAGAGCTTGCTGGCATGATGCCTGTCCGGCCCTGCGTTTTTGTCATCATGCTGACTTCCACCATCTCCGAATCACAGCCTGTCGATGATGCGGCAAGCGTTGTGCTGCTGCCGCTGTATCAACGGCTGGCCGCGCACTACAGTGCAGCCATAGAGTTGGGGAGCCTGAAACCCGGGGAGCGCATGCCGTCGGTGCGAGAGCTGATGGTGCGGCATGACATCAGTCTCTCGACGGCCTTGCAGGTGCTGCGCTTTCTGGAAGCGCAGGGCTGTCTGGAGGCCAGGCCCCGTGTGGGCTACTTCGTGTGCGCGACGAAGACGGGTGATATTCCTCTGACAAGCGAGCCGGACCTGAGCCAGCCGCTGGCTCCCGGCGCACATGCGCATTTCGTGGGCATCAACGAGCATATTTCGCTGTTGCTCGAGCGCGGCCGCCAGGCCGAGGTCTATATGGACATCGGCGGCTGCACGCCGCCTGCTTCCTTGTTCGATCATCACTATCTGAACAAGACTGTCACCAGGCTGCTGCGCGAGCATCCGACACTGCTCTCGCAGGGGCGCTCTTTGCTGGCCAATCAGGGCAATCACCCGCTGTTTCAGCAGACCATGGCCAGACGGGCGCTGGCCTCCGGTATCCGTGTGGCGCCTGCCGATGTGCTGGCTACCACCGGTAATTCCGAAGCGGTGAGTCTGGCGCTGGCTGCCGTGGCATCCCCCGGGGATACGGTGGCCGTCGAATCGCCAACCTATTACGGCCTGCTGCAGGTGGTGGAGTCCCTGCAGCTGAAAACGCTGGAGATTCCCTGCAGCCCACGCACCGGCATGTCCATCGAGGCGCTGGAGCTGGCCTTTCAGACCCAGCCGCGCCTGAAGGCCGTGGTGGTGGTGCCGGATCTGCAGATGCCGCTGGGCGCGCGCATGCCGGATGAAAAAAAGGCCAGACTCGTGGCCCTGTGCGCAGCTCATGGGGCGGCGCTGATCGAAGACGACTCCTACGGGCTGTTTGTCGAAGGGCTGCCGGTGAAGCCGCTCAAGGCCTGGGACAGTGTCTCCGGGCATGTGATCTATTGCCAGGCCTTCAACAAAAGCCTGGCGCCGGGTCTGCGCCAGGGCTGGATGAATGGCGGCCAATGGCATGGCCGTATCCAGATGCTGAAATTTGCGCAAAGCCGCAATACCCAGACGCTGGGGCAACTGGTCGTGGCCGAGGTGCTGGGCTCACCCACGCATCAGCGCAGTCTGGAAAAGCTCAGGCAGCAACTCAAGCGCCAGCGCGAGGCCATGGCCAGACTGGTGGCTCGCCATTTTCCGCTGGGCACGCGCATGAGCCTGCCAGGCGGCGGCCTGTGCCTGTGGCTGGAGTTCCCCGCGCAGATGTCTACCTCGGATTTGTTCACGGCAGCCCTGGCGCGCGGCATACGTATTGCGCCGGGCAGCATGTTTTCCAACTCCGGCAGGTATGAGCACTGCATGCGCCTGGCCTGCACCCATCCGGTCGACGAACTCATGGAGAGGGCGATGCAGGATCTGGGTGAGATGGCGTGCCGGCAACTGGGGCAGAATCCGCGCAGCTAGCGCTGCCCCGTGTCTTTATTTCGTCGGCTGACCGGCCATGCACTGGCGCAGGAAATCACGGGCCTTGCTGCCCTCCTTGTAGAAGGTGCTGATGACCTCCTTGCCTTCCACGGAGACCTTGAAGCGGGATTCCTCCTCTTCCCCCAGTTCCTTGACCAGCGCCTCGGGTCCGCCCAGCGCGTAGACGATGGCTCCCCATTTGCCACCGGACATGGTGTAGTTGATGGCGCCGACCTCCTGGGGGCGGTCCTGGTTCTGGGTCAGCGTGGTTCTGATCTTGCGCGGGCTGGCGGGCTGGGGAATGTCCATGCCCAGAAAGGTCAGCAGGGCACCGTCGTGCTTGGCCGTGGGGCCGGAGAGCTGAACGGCACCGGACATGCTGCCAAAAATAGCCGCACATCCAAGACCCGAGCGCGGGTTTTTCTCGTCATGCGAGAACATCCAGTAGCCCTTGCGCAGCTTCTGGTACTGCGGGTCTTGTGCAATTCTCTGTCCTTCCTTGATCAGCTCCTGGCCTTCGCGCAGCAGCTCCAGCTGGCCGCGTGCCAGGCTGCCCAGGGCATCGGCAGGGGAGGGTTCGGCGCGCTGGGGGGCGGCAGGCGCGGAGCTGCTGAATTGTTCGCAGACGGGCACGGAGGCCAGACCCGGTGAGCCGCCTGTCATGCCGACCTGGCGCTGACCGGGGCCGGGGCCCGTGGGGCAGACGAATGTCTGGCCGAAGACGGCTGGCGACACGGCAAGCGAAAAAAGCAATGTGCTCAGCGTCTTGTGATTCATGTGATCCATCCCTGTTCGTTGCAAAGTGCCCAGTATAGGGATGCTCGCGGCACCGGTTCTTGCACCGTGACAGGCATGGCGAAGGCATAAAAAAACCGCCTGCACTTGCGTGAGGCGGTTTTTCAAGAAACAGGCCGAATTACTTCAGCTTGGTTTCCTTGTACTCGACGTGCTTGCGAGCCTTGGGGTCGAACTTGATGATCGACATCTTTTCAGGCATCGTCTTCTTGTTCTTGGTCGTTGTGTAGAAGTGACCGGTACCAGCAGTGGAAGCCAGCTTGATCTTTTCGCGTCCGCCTTTAGCAGCCATGGTGTTTCTCCTTCAGGAAATTAAGCTTGGCCACGAGCGCGCATGTCTGCGAGCACGGAGTCGATACCGTTCTTGTCGATCAGGCGCAGAGCAGCGCTGGAAACGCGCAGGCGCACCCAACGGTTTTCGCTCTCCACCCAGAAGCGGCGGTATTGCAGGTTGGGGAGGAAACGACGCTTGGTCTTGTTGTTGGCGTGGGAAACATTGTTGCCCACCATGGGCTTCTTGCCCGTAACTTCACATACGCGTGCCATTGGGACACTCCGATAGTTGAATCGGCCGCCGGCTCTGGAATCCTGCAGGAGCAGGAGGTGCCGACAACCTCACCTCGCCAGTTTGTAATGGGTGGCGGTAGCCCGATTGCGGAAGTCCCGAAGCACGGTAAAGCGCGAACCTGGAATTCAGCAAAGTCTGCGATTATAGCGTTCTCGCAAAAAAGCCCCTGGTGCCGGCCAAAACTGGCCAAACCCAAGGGCTTTTGCGCCGAACATGCGCTAACAGTCGCTCAGACGCCGAAGCGGCCTGGCGTCATCAGGATTCCTGTTCCAGGAAGCGCTGGGCGTCCAGGGCCGCCATGCAGCCGGTGCCGGCGCTGGTGATGGCCTGGCGGTAGACATGATCCTGGCAGTCGCCGGCGGCGAAAACGCCGGGCACGCTGGTCTGTGTGGCAAAGCCCTTGAGGCCGCCCTGAGTGACGATGTAGCCGTTTTCCAGCTCCAGCTGACCCTGGAAGATGTCGGTGTTGGGGTGGTGGCCGATGGCGATGAAGGCGCCTTGCAGCTTGACTTCTTCCGTGTGGCCATCCTGCGTGCTCTTGATGCGGATGCCGGTCACGCCGCTCTGGTCGCCCAGCACTTCATCCAGGGTGAAGTGGGTCTTGAGCTCGATCTTGCCTTCCTTGACCTTGTCCATCAGCTTGTCCACGAGGATGGGCTCGGCCTTGAACTTGTCGCGGCGGTGCACCAGGGTGACCTTGCTGGCGATATTGGACAGATACAGGGCCTCTTCCACGGCCGTGTTGCCGCCGCCGATCACGCAGACGGGCTGCTCGCGATAGAAGAAGCCGTCGCAGGTGGCGCAGGCGGAAACGCCGCGGCCCATGAAGGCTTCCTCGGAAGGCAGGCCCAGGTACTTGGCCGATGCGCCGGTGGCGATGATCAGCGAGTCGCAGGTGTAGACGCCGCTGTCGCCGGTCAGGGTGAAGGGACGCTTGGAGAAGTCGACCTGGTTGATGTGGTCGAAAACGATTTCGGTCTTGAAGCGCTCGGCATGTTCCTGAAACCGCTGCATCAGCTCGGGGCCCTGCACGCCCATGACGTCGGCTGGCCAGTTGTCCACTTCGGTGGTGGTCATCAGCTGGCCGCCCTGGGCCATGCCGGTGATCAGCAGAGGCTTGAGATTGGCACGGGCGGCGTAGACGGCGGCGGTGTAGCCGGCAGGGCCGGAGCCCAGGATGAGAACTTGTGCGTGTTTGGTAGAGGACATGGAGCGGAACTCTGGAAAAAGCAGGCCGACAACCGGCGCGCGGTCATGAAAACATTGGAAAGATGTGGGAGTATCGCTCCGGATCAAGGTCTGCGCGTGCAGCGGTTTTTAATCACCGGAATTGTTAAAAATGATAGTGATGAAGCGAATCGGGCTGCCGTATGGCTGTTTTGTTGCATGTGCTTGCATTACGCTGAGCGATCGTCTTGGCCGAATGTACCGCTTGGATAAGGGCCTAAGGTAAGCTTGCGCCTGCGTATGACATATACATTGAACGCTTCGAACGCGTCTTCTTCCAGCAAATCAAAATCCCGCGCTGCCGCTCCGCGCTATGGAGTGATTCGCTTCAGCCAGGAGGTTTTGCTGTTGATCGGCCTGCTGGCGCTGGTGTTCTGGCTCATGGCCATGTTCACCTACTCGCCGCAAGACGCAGCCTGGTCCACTTCGGGCGCCGGGCAGAGGCCGTTTGTACATAACTGGATGGGCCGTGTGGGGGCCTGGCTGGCCGACGCCTGCTACTTCGGCTTCGGCATGTCCATCTGGTGGCTGGTGCTGGCCGCCGTGCAGACCTGGGTGACATCGCTGGTGCGCTGGATGCGTGGCGGGGTGAACAAGGACGGCAGCCCTCTGGCGCTGATGCCGCTGTGGCGCCGCCGCTTTCTGTTCTGGGGTGGTCTGGCCATTCTGATGATTGCCAGCTGCGCGCTGGAATGGACGCGCCTGTACCGTTTCGAGAACCTGCTGCCCGGCCCCGCTGGCGGCGTGTTTGGTTACATGATGGGCTTCAACGCCCTCAAGTGGCTGGGTTTTGCCGGCTCGGGCCTGATCGGCATCTGCCTGTTCGTGCTGGGCGCCGCCATGGTGTTCGGCTTTTCCTGGGGCAAGCTGGCCGAGGGCCTGGGCGCGCGCCTGGACGGCATGGTGCAGTTCGGGCGTGAGCGCCGCGAAATTGCCAAGGATGTCTCGGCGGGCAAGAAAGCCGCCCGTGAACGCGAGGAAGTGGTGTTTGACCGAACCGAGGGCGCGATCACGGCACCGGTGCACCAGCCGGTGCAGATCATCGAGCCCGTGCTGCAGGAGGCCAGCCAGCCCAGCGCCCGGGTGGTCAAGGAGCGACAGAAGCCGCTGTTCACCGATCATCTCGACAGCAAGCTGCCTCAGGTGGATCTGCTGGACCAGGCCCAGCAGCGCCAGGAGCTGGTGTCTGCCGAGACGCTGGAGATGACCAGCCGGCTGATTGAGAAGCGCCTCAAGGACTTTGGCGTGGAAGTGCGTGTGGTTGCGGCCATGCCCGGCCCTGTGATCACGCGCTACGAGATCGAACCCGCCACGGGCGTCAAGGGCTCGCAGATCGTCAATCTGGCCAAGGATCTGGCGCGTTCGCTGTCCCTGGTGTCGATCCGCGTGATCGAGACCATTCCCGGCAAGAACTACATGGCGCTGGAGCTGCCCAATGCCAAGCGCCAGTCGATCCGTTTGTCCGAGGTGCTGGGCTCGCAGGTCTATCACGATGCCAAGAGCCTGCTGACCATGGGACTGGGCAAGGACATCGTGGGCAATCCCGTGGTCGCCGATCTGGCCAAGATGCCTCACGTGCTGGTTGCCGGCACGACCGGCTCGGGCAAGTCCGTGGGTATCAACGCCATGATTCTGTCTCTGCTCTACAAGGCAGAGGCGCGCGATGTGCGTCTGCTCATGATCGACCCCAAGATGCTGGAAATGTCGGTTTATGAAGGCATTCCCCATCTGCTGTGCCCTGTGGTTACCGACATGAAGCAGGCGGCCAACGGCCTGAACTGGTGCGTGGCCGAGATGGAGCGCCGCTACAAGCTCATGAGCAAGCTCGGTGTGCGCAATCTGGCCGGCTACAACAGCAAGATCGACGAGGCCAAGGCGCGCGAGGAGTCGATTCCCAACCCCTTCAGCCTGACGCCCGAGGAGCCCGAGCCGCTGCAGCGCCTGCCGCACATCGTCATCGTGATCGACGAGCTGGCCGATCTGATGATGGTGGTGGGCAAGAAGATCGAAGAACTCATCGCCCGCCTTGCGCAAAAGGCGCGGGCGGCCGGCATTCATCTGATTCTTGCGACCCAGCGCCCCAGCGTTGACGTGATCACGGGCCTGATCAAGGCCAATATTCCAACGCGTATTGCCTTCCAGGTCTCCAGCAAGATCGACAGCCGCACCGTGCTGGACCAGATGGGAGCCGAAACCCTGCTGGGCATGGGTGACATGCTGTACATGGCCAGCGGCACCGGTCTGCCGATTCGCGTGCATGGCGCTTTTGTCTCCGACGACGAGGTGCACCGTGTGGTCAGCTATCTCAAGGAACAGGGCGATCCTGACTACATCGAAGGCATCCTGGAAGGCGGTTCTGTCGACGGCGAGGGTGGCGATGACGATGGCGAGGGCGGCGGCGAAAAGGACGAGCTGTACGATCAGGCCGTCGAAATCGTGCTGAAGGACCGCAAGGCCAGCATTTCCTATGTTCAGCGCAAACTGCGCATCGGCTACAACCGCTCGGCCAATCTGCTCGAGCAGATGGAAAAGGCCGGCCTGGTCAGCTCGCTCACATCCAGTGGGCAGCGCGATGTTCTAGTTCCGGCTCGCAGCGAGTGAGCCGCGCACAAGAAGGAGAGTCATGAAACGTCTTTTGACTGCAATTTTGATAGCGGGCAGCGCAAGTGCTGCAATGGCTGATGGTCTGAAAAGCCTTGAGTCCTTCATGAAGAACGCCCAGGCGGGCAAGGCCGACTTCACCCAGTCCGTGACCTCGCCCCCCAAGTCCGGGCAGGAAGCGCGTACCAAGGTGTCCAGCGGCAGCTTCGAATTCCAGCGGCCCGGCAAGTTCCGCTTCAACTACACCAAGCCTTTCGAGCAGCTCATCGTGGCCGACGGCAAGACGCTGTGGCTGTACGACGCCGACCTGAACCAGGTGACGGAGCGCGCCCAGGCCCAGGTGCTGGGCAGCACACCGGCGGCCATCCTGACATCGGCCACCGACCTCAAGGCCTTGAAGGCCGATTTCGAGCTGGGCAACCAGCCTGATGCCGATGGTCTGGAATGGGTGCTGGCCAGTCCCAGGCAGAAAGGCGGTCAGCTCAAGAGCGTGCGCATAGGCTTCACACCCGAAGGCAAGCTGGCAGCGCTGGATATCGAGGACAGCTTTGGCCAGCGCTCGCTGATGCAGTTCAAGGGTCTGCAAACCCAGGCTTCGCTGCCGGCATCGACCTTCCACTTCACGGTGCCCAAGGGGGCCGATGTGCTCAAGCAGTAAAAGCGCGGCACGCATCAGCAAAAAGGCCTGCGGATGGTGTCCGCAGGCCTTTTTTATGTAAAACAAGGGTCAATCCCTTGTGGGTAAAGCGCCGATAGCTATGCTTTTGGAATCAATGCACCAGCTTGAAATCAGGCGCGCGTGGCGTTTGCGGCAGCCCGCTTGTTGCCGAGGGCGAAATCCAGCAGGCCTGCCAGCACCAGCACGCAGACCACCGGGGTGACCCAGCCCATGCCCAGGGCGGCACCGGGCAGCATGTCCAGCCAGGCGGGCACCAGGAAGTCGAGCTTGGCCGCCTTGGCGGCATCAAACAGGCCGAAGACCAGGGAAGTGCTCATCACGGGGATGTAGACGCGCGCCGGCTGGTTCCAGGGATGCAGCAGGCTCAGGGCGATCAGGGCGATGGCTACGGGATACAGGCCCACGAGCACTGGCACGGCCACGGCAATCAGCTGGGCCAGGCCCTGGTTGGCCACGGCAGTGCTGAAGATCGACAGGCCGATGACCATGGTGCGATAGGAGATGCCGGTCAGTTCGCTGAAGAAGCTGCTGCAGGCCGTGATCAGGCCCACGCCGGTGGTTAGGCAGGCCAGCATGATGACGGTGGCCAGCAGCCACAGACCTGCGGGGCCAAAGGTCTGCTGCACAAAGGCCGTGAGAATCTGCACGCCGGTGGAGGCGTTGGCGGCCAGTTGGCTGTTGGTGGCGCCCAGATACATCAGCGATACATAGACCAGACCCAGGCAGGTCGCGGCAATGATGCCGGCATAGATGCAGTAGCGCGTATGAAGCCTGCTGTCGCTCACGCCGGCGGCCTTGATCGCGTTGACGATGACGATGCCGAAGATCAGCGAGGCCAGCGCGTCCATGGTCTGATAGCCCTGCAGAAAGCCTTCGGAGAAGGCGGCTGCCTGAGTGGCATAGGCCTCGGTGCTGACGCTGTAGCCATCCACGGGGGCCAGCACGGCAGAGCCGCCGAGCACGGCCAGTGCCAGGATCAGCACGGGCGTGATGATCTTGCCCACGTTGTCCATGAGCTTGCCGGGGAACAGCGACAGCAGCGCCACGGCCACGAAATAGGCGATGGTGAAGGCCAGCAGCATGGCGGGCGTGTTTCCGACGAAGGGGGCCAGGCCCATCTCGAAGGACACGGTGGCCGTGCGTGGCGTCGCAAACAGAGGGCCTATGGTCAGATAGATGGCCACGGCCAGCACCAGGCCGGCAATGCGGCCTATGGGGCTGGTCAGGGTGTCCAGACCGCCACCCACACGGGCCAGGGCGATCACCCCGAGCAGGGGCAGACCGACGCCGGTCAGCAAAAAGCCGGTCGAGGCGCCGAGCAGGTTTTCACCGGCGGCCAGGCCGACCATCGGAGGAAAGATGATGTTACCTGCCCCGAGGAACAGGGCAAAGGTCATGAAACCGAGGGCAAAAATGTCCCAGGTCTTGAGTTTTTTCATACGCGTAGGCTCAGGCGTGCAGCGCTGGCACGCCCTGGAGCAATGTGGAACCAAGGAAAGTTTGCGGATGCTTTCGATTGATTTCTGGCTGATGGCGGTAGCCCTATCAGGCACAGGCATTGCGCGGCGCAGATGAGGCGGCCCGCAATGAATCTGAACGCGCTGCCAAGCCTGGCTGGCCTGGTTTTTGGCAGGCCGGATGGGGGCAGTACCTCCATGAAGGCGAGGGGTGGCCTCGTTAATGGAGAGATTTAATCCGTTAAAACGCTATTTTCTCTTATGAAAAATTCTGATAAGAGTGCTGGGGTTAAGCGTGATCGACGGTGGCTGCAATCCAGTGCGTAAAACAGTCCCGACCCATTTGGCTGCACAGGCGGCCGTAGCGTTGGATACTTGAGGGGCCATGGTTACGCACAACAACTCCTCCTCTTCTGCCATTCCCCATCAGCCCCTGGCTGAGCGCCTGCGGCCGCGCACGCTGGCCGAAGTCATTGGCCAGCAGCATGTGCTGGGAGAGGGCATGCCGCTGCGCCTGGCTTTCGAGTCGGGCCGCCCGCACAGCTGCATACTCTGGGGCCCGCCCGGCGTGGGCAAGACCACGATTGCCCGGCTCATGGCCGATGCCTTTGATGCGCAGTTCATTTCCATCAGCGCCGTACTGGGTGGAGTCAAGGACATCCGCGAGGCCGTGGAGCAGGCGCAGGCCGCGCGAAGCGGCTTGCTGCAGCAGCGCACCATCGTGTTCGTGGACGAGGTGCACCGCTTCAACAAAAGCCAGCAGGACGCTTTTCTGCCCCATGTGGAAAGTGGACTGTTCACCTTCATCGGTGCGACCACGGAGAACCCGTCGTTCGAGGTCAACTCGGCCCTGCTGTCGCGGGCGGCTGTCTATGTGCTGCAAAGTCTGACGACCGACGATCTGAAGCAGATTGTGGCCAAAGCCCAGGTCATCAAGGCGGTTCCCACTATCGAAGATGAAGCGCTGGATCGCTTGATTGCCTACGCTGACGGCGATGCACGCCGCTTGCTGAACACGCTGGAGACCCTGTCCATCACGGCTGAGCAGGCCGGAGTGGAAAGCATTACCGATGGCTGGCTGCTCAAGGTGCTGGGCGAGCGCATGCGCCGCTATGACAAGGGTGGCGAGCAGTTCTACGACACCATCAGCGCGTTGCACAAATCCGTGCGCGGCTCGGACCCCGATGCGGCGCTGTACTGGTTTTGCCGCATGCTGGATGGCGGGGCCGATCCGCGCTATCTGGCGCGCCGCATCGTGCGCATGGCCTGGGAGGACATAGGGCTTGCCGACCCGCGCGCCATGCAGATGTGCAACGATGCCGCTGCGACCTATGAGCGCCTGGGCAGTCCCGAGGGCGAACTGGCCCTGGCCCAGGCCGTGATCTACCTGGCCGTGGCGCCCAAGAGCAATGCCGGTTACATGGCCTACAACAAGGCCAAAGCCTTTGTGAAGGGCGACACCACAAGGCCTGTGCCGCTGCATCTGCGCAATGCTCCCACCAAGCTGATGAAGCAGCTGGACTACGGCCGGGATTACCGCTATGCCCACAGCGAGGAGGGCGGCTTTGCGGCCGGAGAGCGCTATCTGCCTGAAGGCATGGAAGACCCCGGCTTCTACCAACCCGTGGCGCGGGGGCTGGAAATCAAGATCGGCCAGAAGCTGGCAGAGCTCAAGGCGCTCAACGACGCCGCTCGCGCGGCAGATGATGAGCAGGCGGGCTTGTAAAGCGCGAGTTGCCCAGGTGTTGCACCACTGACACTAGTTGAATGCTGCATTTTTTGCGGCGTTTCTAGGGTTTTTAGCTAGTTCGGGTGGCAAGCCGTGACTAAGTGCCTGTATTTATTGGGCTTGCGCTATCGATGAAATTATTGCGTTGCAGCATTTTGGGCTTGCGCACGGGAAACCCCGGTTCTGAGTCCTGAAAACAGCTCCCTAGAATCGATTCACTCTTTTGCGGCAAGCAGCTCACAAAGCGGCGGACTGCAGAAGAGGAACCTTGGCATCGCTGGCTCCGTCGTTCGGGATGAGAGGCTCGCAGTGTCTCCGTCTTGGATCGAGGGAAGGGGAGCGCGCTTATGGATATCTTGCTGCAGCAGATCATCAATGGTCTGGTGTTAGGCAGCATGTACGCCTTGATAGCCTTGGGCTACACCATGGTGTACGGCATCATTCAGCTGATCAACTTCGCGCATGGCGAGGTGCTGATGGTGGGGGCTTTGACCAGCTGGAGCTGCATCGGCCTGATGCAGGAGGCCATGCCTTATCTGCCGGGCTGGCTCATGCTTTTGATCGCCGCCATCATCGCCTGCGTGGTGGCCGCATCGCTGAACTTCGTGATCGAGAAGGTGGCCTACCGGCCGCTGCGCAACAGCCCGCGCCTTGCGCCGCTGATCACGGCCATCGGTGTCTCCATCCTGCTGCAGACCCTGGCCATGATCATCTGGAAGCCCAATTACAAGGCTTATCCCACGCTGCTGTCGTCAACGCCCTATGAGATCGGCACGGCGGTGATCACGCCCACGCAGATTCTGGTGCTGGCGGTCACGGCGATTGCACTGGCAACGCTGATGTACCTGGTCAACTACACCAAGCTGGGACGCGCCATGCGGGCCACGGCCGAGAACCCGCGGGTGGCAGCGCTGATGGGCGTCAAGCCCGATATGGTGATTTCCGCCACCTTCATCATCGGTGCCGTGCTGGCCGCGATTGCCGGCATCATGTATGCCTCCAACTACGGCACAGCTCATCACACCATGGGCTTTCTGCCGGGTCTCAAGGCCTTCACGGCCGCCGTGTTCGGCGGCATCGGCAATCTGGCCGGAGCCGTGGTGGGTGGCCTGCTGCTGGGGCTGATCGAGTCCATCGGGTCCGGCTATATCGGCGATCTGACGGGCGGCGTGCTGGGCAGCCAGTACACCGACATCTTTGCCTTCATCGTGCTCATCATCATCCTGACGCTGCGTCCTTCGGGCCTGCTGGGTGAGCGTGTGGCGGACCGTGCCTGAGGGAGTGCCCATGAAGAACAACAAGACACTTCACTGGATCCTGGGCGGCATAGGCCTGCTGGTGTTGCCGCTGATCCTGCAGTATTTCGGCAATGCCTGGGTGCGTATTGCCGATTTGGCGCTGCTTTACGTGATGCTGGCGCTGGGCCTGAACATCGTGGTCGGTTACGCCGGCCTGCTGGATCTGGGCTATGTGGCTTTCTATGCCGTGGGCGCCTATATGTTTGCGCTCATGGCATCGCCGCATCTGGCTGAGACCTTCGAAGGTTTTGTGGCCATGTTTCCCAACGGGCTGCACACCTCGATCTGGCTGGTGATTCCGCTGGGCATGCTGCTGGCCGCCTGTACGGGGGTGTTGCTGGGGCTACCGGTGCTGCGGCTGCGCGGCGACTATCTGGCCATCGTGACACTGGGCTTCGGCGAGATCATCCGCATCTTCCTGAACAACCTGGATCAGCCCGTCAACATCACCAACGGTCCCAAGGGCATTGGCCAGATCGACTCGGTCAAGATCTTCGGCTTCGACCTGGCCAAGCGGCATGAGATCTTCGGCTACGACATCTCCTCCGTCACGCTGTACTACTACCTGTTTCTGGTGCTGGTGCTGGCCACCATCGTGATCTGCTACCGCTTGCAGGATTCGCGCATAGGTCGCGCCTGGATGGCAATCCGGGAGGATGAAATCGCCGCCAAGGCCATGGGCATCAATGTGCGCAATATGAAGCTGCTGGCCTTCGGCATGGGGGCTTCGTTTGGTGGCGTGGCCGGCGCCATGTTCGCTGCCTTCCAGGGCTTTGTCTCGCCCGAGTCCTTCAGCCTCATGGAGTCCGTGATGATCGTGGCCATGGTCGTGCTCGGCGGTCTGGGCCATATTCCCGGCGTGATTCTGGGGGCGGTGCTGCTGTCGGCTCTGCCCGAGGTGCTGCGCTATGTGGCCGGGCCGCTGCAGCAGATGACCGATGGACGCCTCGATGCCTCCATCCTGCGCCAGTTGCTGATTGCCCTGGCCATGATCGTCATCATGCTGATGCGCCCGCGCGGCCTCTGGCCCACGCCCGAGCATGCCAAAAGCCTGGATCGCCAGTCCTGATGACTGCACAGACAAGGAATGTGAACTGATATGGCAGAGAGCACGACTTCAGCGGTCCTTCATGTCTCGGACATCTCCAAGCGCTTCGGCGGGTTGCAGGCGCTGTCCGGTGTGAGCATGAAGATTGAGAGGGGCCAGGTCTATGGCCTGATCGGCCCCAATGGCGCCGGCAAGACCACGTTTTTCAATGTGATCACCGGCCTCTACACGCCCGACACCGGCAAGTTCGAGCTGGCCGGAAAGCCCTATGAGCCGACGGCGGTGCACAAGGTGGCTAGGGCCGGCATTGCCCGGACCTTCCAGAACATCCGCCTGTTTGCCGAGATGACGGCACTGGAAAACGTCATGGTCGGGCGCCATGTGCGCACGCATTCGGGTCTGCTTGGTGCGGTGTTTCGCACCAAGGGCTTCAAGGCCGAGGAAGCCGCGATTCGGGCCCGCTCGCGCGAGCTGCTCGACTATGTCGGCATCGGCAAGTATGCGGACTTCAAGGCGCGCACCTTGTCCTATGGCGACCAGCGTCGCCTGGAGATTGCCCGTGCACTGGCGACAGACCCGCAGCTGATTGCGCTGGATGAGCCGGCTGCCGGCATGAACGCAACCGAGAAGGTGCAGCTGCGTGAGCTGATCGACCGCATTCGCAACGACCACCGCACCATCCTGCTCATCGAGCATGATGTGAAGCTGGTCATGGGCCTGTGCGACCGCGTGACGGTGCTGGACTATGGCAAGCCGATTGCCGAAGGCACGCCTGCCGAAGTGCAGAAGAATGAAAAAGTGATTGAAGCCTATCTGGGCACGGGAGGCCATTGAAGATGCAGGATCAAGTGCTGGAACAGGCGCAGGCCTCCAAATCCACGGCCCCGGTATTGCTGCAGGTGAAGGGCCTGAAGGTGGGCTATGGCGGCATTCAGGCTGTCAAGGGCGTGGACTTTCAGGTGCATCAGGGTGAGCTGGTGTCGTTGATCGGCTCCAACGGCGCGGGCAAAACCACGACCATGAAGGCCGTCACGCGAGGGTTGCCGATTGCCGATGGCGAAATTCTCTATCTGGGCCAAAGTATCAAGGGCAAGGGTGCCTGGGATCTGGTGGCTGAAGGACTGGTCATGGTGCCCGAGGGGCGCGGCGTGTTTGCCCGCATGACGATTACCGAAAATCTGCTCATGGGTGCCTACACGCGCAAGGACAAGGCCGGCATACAGGCGGATATCGAGCGCATGTTCGGCATCTTTCCGCGGCTGAAGGAGCGCAAGGATCAACTGGCGGGCACCATGTCAGGGGGCGAGCAGCAGATGCTGGCCATGGCTCGCGCGCTCATGAGCCAGCCCAAGGTGCTGCTGCTGGACGAGCCGTCCATGGGCTTGTCACCCATCATGGTGGACAAGATCTTCGAGGTGGTCAGCGATGTCTATGCGCTGGGTGTGACCATGGTGCTGGTGGAGCAGAACGCCAGTCGCGCGCTGGCGCTGGCCGATCGGGGCTATGTCATGGAGTCCGGCATCATCACCATGACGGGGCCGGGCCAGACCTTGCTGAGCGATCCGCGTGTGCGAGCGGCCTACCTGGGCGAGTAAGTCTCGACAAGGAAGCTGGCGCCTTCGATCGCTGTGCGCTGGCCAGTCGTGATGCTCTGCTGCAGGCAGGGTGAACCCTAATTCCCCTGAAATTCAAGAAAATGACAAAAAAATGACGATTTTCATGGTTCGTTGATTGTTTTGTTTATTTCTTTTCGATTCCTTTTAATTCTTTTTTGTCATCGAATAGAATTTGCATATTACAAAAAGAAGTATTTGGAACGTTTTCGCGTGGCAAGTTGACATCCTCCGTCAGTCGGTGCGTGGGCTGATGGATTTCTGTTCTTCACTGCTGTCTGGAGGAATCACGGGCTTTGTGACAGTTCCTAGCATGGCGCGGAGCTTGTATTTTATTTTTCGTGGTGCCTGAAGGGGTGTCTTGAAGACGCGCTGAAACGCACAATGACTCAAGAGTAAACTGCGCCCCGTTTAAGCCGGGAACCATGCACTTTTTTTGCAGTGAGTCGCCTGGTTTCTTTTCCCCGGTAAGGAGCATTCATGCTGTTTGGCAAGCTATTGCCGCGCGAAGGCAATTTTTTCGAGATGTTCAATCAACATGCGGACCGCATCGTTGAAGCAGCTCATGCTTTCTCGCAACTCGTTGCAAATTACAACGATCCCCATCTGCGCGAAAAATACAACGCCGATGTGGACAACGCCGAGCGCGCAGCCGACCGTGTGACCCATGATGTCACCAAGCTGCTGCACAAGACCTTCATCACGCCTCTGGATCGCGAACATATCCACTCGCTGATCAACACCATGGACGACGTGGCCGACCTGATTCAGGACTCGGCCGAGACCATGGCACTGTATGACGTGCGTCACATGACAGACGAAATCACACGTCTGACCGATCTTTGCGTGCGCTGCTGCGAGCGTGTGCGTGATGCCGTCAAGCTGCTGGACCGCCTCTCGGACCCCACGATCGTGGATGCCGCCAGCAAGACCTGCGACGAGATCGACCGCCTGGAAAGCGATGCCGACCGCGTGATGCGCGCGGCCATGAGCAAGCTTTTCCGTGAGGAGCCCGATGTGCGTGAGGTGATCAAGCTCAAGGCAATCTATGAGCTGCTGGAAACCATCACGGACCGCTGCGAAGACGTGGCGAACCTGATCGAGGGCATCGTCCTCGAGAATTCCTGATTCTCGCTGGAGCCCGATCATGGAGCCGGTACAGGCAGCCCTCTGGGTTGTGATTTTGCTGGTGGTGCTCGCCTTGCTGTTCGATTTCATGAACGGCTTTCACGACGCTGCCAATTCGATTGCCACCGTGGTTTCCACGGGGGTTCTCAAGCCTACTCAGGCCGTGGCATTTGCCGCGTTCTTCAACGTTGTGGCGGTTTTCGTCTTCCACCTCAGTGTGGCGGCAACCGTGGGCAAGGGTATTGTTCAGCCGGGCATTGTTGACACGCATGTCGTGTTCGGTGCTCTGGTGGGTGCCATCACCTGGAACGTCATTACCTGGATCTACGGCATTCCCAGCAGCTCCTCGCATGCCCTGATTGGCGGTATCGTGGGTGCGGTGATTGCCAAGGCCGGTGCGGGCGCGCTGATTGCCAGCGGCATCTGGAAGACCGTGGCCTTCATCTTCGTCTCTCCCGTGCTGGGCTTTCTGCTGGGTTCGCTGATGATGGTGCTGGTGGCCTGGATTTTCCGCCGGGCCAGCCCGAATCGCGTGGACAAGTGGTTCCGCCGTCTGCAACTGGTGTCTGCCGGTGCCTACAGCCTGGGTCACGGTGGTAACGATGCGCAAAAGACCATCGGCATCATCTGGCTGCTGCTGATCGCCACGGGTTATGCCAATGCCGGTGATGCCGAGCCTCCCTTGTGGACCATCGTGAGCTGCTATCTGGCCATCGGTCTGGGCACCATGTTTGGTGGCTGGCGCATCGTCAAGACCATGGGCCAGAAGATCACCAAGCTCAAGCCCGTCGGTGGCTTCTGCGCCGAATCCGGTGGCGCACTGACACTGTTCTTCGCCACCTTCCTGGGGGTTCCCGTCTCGACCACGCACACCATTACCGGTGCCATCGTGGGCGTGGGTTCCACGCAGCGCGCGAGTGCGGTGCGCTGGGGCGTGGCAGGCAATATCGTCTGGGCATGGATTCTGACGATCCCTGCCAGCGCCTTTGTGGCATCCATTGCCTACTGGATCAGCCTGCAGCTGTATTGAGCTTGTGTACTCCTTGATTGATAGCTGTTGACGCTTTTCAATCAAGGGATTGATACCAAAAAGGCTTCGCATTGCGAAGCCTTTTTTTCATGGTTGAAACATGGGCTCAGGCCACGGTTTCCTGCAGGCCGGATACGACCTGTCGCTGCAGCAGCGACCTGAGCTGGCCGACCGGTGCCGGGGGGCTGAGCAGATAGCCCATGAAATGCTTGCAGCCATATTGCGCCAGCAAGGCACGCTGCTCCAGGGTCTCCACTCCTGCACCGACAATCGTCATCTGATGGCGTGCGGCCAGCGCGATGGCCGCCTGCACGGCAGCTTCGGCGGCATTGTTGGGGCCCAGGCGCTGCACCAGGGAGTGCGAGAGCTTGAGCTGGTTCAGGGGAAGCTGCTGCAGCGCTTGCTGTATATGGGAACTGTCGCCAAAGTCGTCGAGTGACAGCCGCAGCCCCATGGTGCGAAGCCGGGTAAGGGTCGGAACGATATCCGCGTGCGAGGGGCTCAGCGCTTGGGTGGAAAGCTCCAGCAGCAGCAAGGCCGGATCGGCCCCTGTCCGGCTGATGATGTCCTGCACCTGCTCGGCCAGATCGGCTTGCCTGAGCTGCTTGGCGCTGATGTTGACGCAGATGGGCAGCTTGCCCAGTTGTGGATCGGCTTTCCATTTGGCCAATTGCTCGCAGGCGGCTTGAATGCTCCAGCGGCCCAGCGGAACGATGATGTCGGTTTCCTCGGCCACGGACAGGAAGATGCTCGGTGGTACCAGTCCTCGCCTGGGGTGGCGCCAGCGCAGCAGGGCTTCCAGGCCATTGACGTCGCCGCCGGCGGAGTATTGGGCCTGGTAATGCAGCTCGAACTGGCCCAGACGCAGGGCTTCGCGCAGCTCCGGCTCAAGGCGCTGGCGATCATTGGCCAGGATGCGCTGCTCGGGGCTGAAGAAGTGCAGGCCGCGGGCTTCCTCGTCGCGCAGGCGGTACATGGCGATCTCTGCCTGCTGCAGCAACTCGGTGGCGGAGCGGGAGTGCGGGCCGAACAAAGTGGCGCCGATATTGGCTTCCAGAATCGCGCTTTTGTTGCCGAGCGGGTAGCTGCCGTTCAGGCTTTCCTGCAGACGCTCACCCAGACGTTCCACCAATACCGTGCTCATCTCGATATCCGGAGAGAGATCCGAGACCATGATGACAAAGTGCGCGGCGTCCAGTCTGGCCACGGTATCGCAGGAGCGCACGCAGCCGAGCAGACGCTGTGCGATGTTCTGCGCCAGGCCGGCCTGGCTGTCTCCCGTGCTGGCGGGCGAGCCCGCCACCGGTTCCATATCGATGGTCAGCAAGGCCCCGCGCCAGCCCGTGCGTTCGGACTGGATCATGGCCTGGGACAGCCGGTCCAGCAGCAGGCGCCGGTTGGGCAGGTTGGTCAGCACGTCGAAGAAGGAAAGGCTTTCAGCCTCGCTGGCATGAGGCAGCATCTCCTTGCATGCCAGCACGGTGTAATTGGCCGACAGGGCATGGGCCGACAGATTGAGCCTGCGTCCGTTGGGCAACTGAAACTGGGCATTGGCCTGCTGGCGCGCAATCAGTGCTTGATGGCTTTGGGCGATCTGGCTCAGAGCCGGGGCCGAGCTTGCCGGGGCTGCGCTTGCAGCTGTCTGTATAGCAGTTTGCAGAGATGTGCCTACCTTGAGGGTGGGCCCCAGCCAGGGAAACAGCTGCAGATAACCGTCATTCCAGCGCTGAGCCCGGTTCTGGGCATCCAGCAGCACATAGCCGCTGCTGGTCTGCTCGAGAATGCGGAAAAGCTGCTCTCCGTACACGCCCACCAGGCTGGTGGCGGCGGGAAAGGCGCTTTGCCCGTGCATGTCGGATCTGGCAGACTTTTCGTTAGTTGCAGACATAAGACCTCTTCAGGCTGGCGCAGCAAAGCCGTCGCATTGCGAAAACCGCTGGGATGCAGTCGTTGCAAGATGTTCCTCAGATCGGCATTGTGGGTTCTGTGGAATGTGCAGGCGGTGCTTTGGGGCCCGGAGGCGAAAAATTAGACTTTTGCTTACAAAAGCGGCACGGCTGAAGCAGCTTCGCGGTGCTTGAGACGCTGGGCCTATTGCGAAATCTTGCGTGCCTCTTCGACCTGATATTCGAAGTAGTGCTGGAAGCTGTAGGCAATACTGGCCATCAGCACGGTGGCTCCCAGCATCAGGGACAGGCTGACTGCAAAAATCGTGGCCCATTGTGTGCGTCCCGCAGGCGCGTCGGCCTCTATCGAGGGATTGAAGAGCCGGTTCCAGTTTCCCTGCTCCATCAGGCCGTAGAGAATGGCGCGCAGGGCGCAGCCTGCAATGGTGAAGCCGAACAGTGGGATCAGCAGCCAGCTCAGCCTGTCGTCCTGCCCCAGCTGCTGCACGCGCTCGATGCCGTAGATGCCGAGCGCCGTGGGAATGGGCAGCAGCCAGCCAAGCCAGTCCCCAAGTCCGTGCAGGTAAAAGCGATGCAGCCCCAGGGGGCCGCCGATCAAGGCCAGCCACGCGGCAACCGTCTTGTTCTTGGGGCGAGCAGGCATGGCGGAGGTGGAGGCAAATGGGTTCATGTCTGATGGGCAGGCAGAAAACGAAGCAACGCATCCATTATTCCCTGCACCCGACGTGGGCGGCTCAGGGCAATTGCGCTTCACATGCCGGGAAGCTTCATTGAGGATTACGCCCATTTACCGCAGCTATAGGCAGCTTCGGCAGAACTCGATATAATTTCGGGTTTTACGGCGTGTCGCTGGCCGGGTGGTCATGTCGCGTGTCTCAAACGCTGTAAGAAAACCTGCGCAGCTGGTCAAATTTTTGTTGGCACTGGCTGTAACCACCCGAAGGAAACATCATGGTTGTTATTCGTCTCTCCCGCGGCGGCTCTAAGGCTCGTCCTTTCTACAACATCGTTGCAGCTGACAAGCGCGTGCGTCGCGACGGTGCTTTCATCGAACGTCTGGGTTTCTACAACCCTAGCGCTCGTGGCGCCGAAGAAGGCCTGCGTCTGGCTCTGGACCGCGTGAACTACTGGAAGAGCGTTGGTGCTCAAACTTCCGATACGGCTGAACGCCTGATCAAGGAAGCTGCAAAGAAGGTTGCTGCCTAATTTAGGCGGTTGCTCTCTAGGCACCTTTACCAAAGCGGGTTCCGTTGGCTTGCCTGACGGGACCCGTTTTTTATTGAATTTCTGCAATTTTTCTGCTGATCCCATGAGCCACATGCCTGTTCTTCAAGCCACGAGCTTGCCTGCTGATGCCATTGAAGTCGGTCGCATTGCCGATGCCTGGGGCATCAAGGGCTGGTTCAAGGTTCATGCCTTCAGCAGCGCCCCCGAGGCCCTGTTTGCCGCCAAGGACTGGTTTTTGCAGCCGGCGGAAAAAGGAGCCAAGCATTTCGCGGGCACCGTGGTTCTGCCCGTCAAGCAGGCCCGTTTCCATGCCGACACCATCGTAGCCACTTCGCAGGAGGTCGCCGACCGCAACGCCGCCGAGGCCCTGCGCGGTGCCCGCATCTTTGTGGCGCGTGAGCATTTCCCCAAGACCGATGATGGCGAGTTCTACTGGGTGGACCTGATGGGCCTGCAGGTGGTAAACCGCGAAGGCGTGGCGCTGGGCGTGGTCAAGGACTTGATGGCCACCGGCCCGCAGACCGTGCTGGTTCTGGGCTATGAGCAGGATGGCAAGGAGCAGGAGCGCCTGATTCCCTTTGTCGATGCCTATGTGGACTCGGTGGATCTGGCCGGCAAGAAAATCGTGGCCGACTGGCAGCCCGACTATTGAATTGGAATGCGCGGCAGCTATTGATTTCGTAGCTGTAAGCGCTTTTAGATCATGCGTTTTGACATCATTACACTGTTCCCTGAACTGTTCGCGCCGTTTCTTGAAAGCGGGGTGACACGCCGTGCCTACAGCTCGGGTCAGGTGGCGGTGCATCTGTGGAATCCGCGTGATTGGGCCGAGGGCAATTACCGCCGTGTGGATGACCGCCCGTTTGGCGGCGGCCCCGGCATGGTGATGATGGCGGAGCCGCTGCAGCATTGCCTGGAGGCGATTCGTGCAGCCCGCGTCGAGGCTGATGTGCAGGAGCAGGCCGAGCCGGCTCCCGTGGTGCTGTTCTCTCCCATCGGCACCACCCTCAGGCATGCGGTGGTGGCCGACTGGGCCGAAAGCCGTGGCGCGGTGCTGCTCTGCGGTCGCTACGAGGGCATAGACCAGCGCTTCATCGATGCCCATGTCAGCCATCAGATCAGCCTGGGCGACTTTGTGCTTTCCGGCGGCGAGCTGGCGGCCATGGTGTTGCTGGACTCCCTGGCGCGTCTGCAGCCCGGTGTGCTCAACGATGAAGGCAGCTTTCAGCAGGACAGCTTCAATCCCGCGCTGGACGGCTTGCTGGACTGCCCTCACTACACGCGTCCCGAAGTCTGGAATGGCCAGGACGTGCCGGCGGAGCTGCTCTCCGGCCATCATGCCAATATCGAGCGCTGGCGCCGCGATCAGCGTCTGCGCATCACTGCCGAACATAGACCCGAGCTGATAGAGCAGGCCCGCCAGCAAGGGCTGCTCAATGCCAAGGATGAAGGGTTTTTGGCAAAAACAGCGTCCAAGCTATAATCTCAGGCTCTTTGATCCTCTATCCGGCCGCTGCAAGGAATGGCGGAGCCGCTTTTGGCGGTTCTCGTAATGCAGCAATAGCACCAATCCCGGTGCTTGCCAATTCTGGCGCGGACAAGATCAAGGTGGACTAAATCATGAATCTGATCCAGACCCTCGAGCAAGAAGAAATCGCTCGCCTGAACAAGACCATCCCCGAATTCGCCCCCGGTGACACCGTCATCGTGAGCGTGAACGTGGTGGAAGGTAGCCGTAAGCGCGTGCAGGCTTACGAAGGCGTGGTGATTGCCAAGCGTAATCGCGGCCTGAACAGCGGCTTCACAGTGCGCAAGATCTCCAGCGGTGAAGGCGTGGAACGTACGTTCCAGACCTACTCTCCCCTGATCGCCAAGATCGAAGTCAAGCGTCGCGGTGATGTGCGTCGTGCCAAGCTGTACTACCTGCGTGAGCGCAGCGGCAAGTCTGCTCGTATCAAGGAAAAGCTGCCCCAACGCGTTAACAAGACTGCTGCTGCAGCCGAGTAATACGCGTATCGGAAGCGATTCCGTAAAAGCCGCTACAGTTCGCTGTGGCGGCTTTTTTTATGTCTGCCTTGGCTTCGTGATTCTTGCTTTCGGTTTTGGCTGAACACCTACATGCCTGCATCTGATAATTCTCCGCTCCCCGTGTTGGGCATTGTTGATCCTCGCCAGGCGCGCCTGCTGGGTGTCGATAGCCAGTTGCCGGCCGTTCCGCTGGATGCGCAGACGCCGCAGGCTCTGCGCACGCGCTTTGCCCAGCCGCCACAGTGGCTGCCCGAGGCCATGCAGGAAAAACGCATCACGGCCAGGCAGCCTTCCGATGCGGCCGTGCTTGTGCCCATCGTCATGCGCGAGCAGCCCACGGTATTGCTGACCGTACGCTCGGCCAGACTGTCCACCCACTCGGGTCAGGTGGCTTTTCCCGGCGGCAAGCGTGATCCCCAGGATGTCTCGGCCGAGGCGACGGCATTGCGCGAGGCGCACGAGGAAGTCGGACTGGCTCCCAGGAATGTCGAGGTGCTCGGGCGCCTGCCGCTTTATGTGACGGGCACGGCGTTTCACATCACCCCTGTGGTGGCCCTGGTCCATCCTCAGGCCAGCTACTTTCCCAATCCCGGAGAGGTGGCGGATCTGTTCGAGGTTCCGCTATCCTATCTGCTCAATCCCGCGCATCACGAGCGTCATGCCATGCAGTGGCAGGGCGTGGATCGCGAATGGTTTGCCATGCCCTACCAGGATGGTGAGCAGCAACGCTACATCTGGGGAGCAACCGCGGGCATGTTGCGCAATCTTTACCGTTTTTTGGCCGCTTGAAAGGGCAGTTGTAACAAGCTGACAAACAGCGCCGCTATGATGAAGCAATGAGCTTTTTTGCCATCCTGATCGCGCTGCTGCTGGAGCAGGCGCGCCCGCTGGCCCGGTCCAACCTGGTGCAGGCCGGTTACCGAGCCTGGACCGTGACCGTGCGCAGCAACTTCGATGCCGGCAGACCCCATCACGGCTGGCTGGCCTGGGCCATGGCCGTGCTGCTGCCCAGCCTTATCGTGCTGGGCATATTCTGGGCGCTGATGGAGTTCATAGGCTGGCCTGCCGCGATGCTGTGGAACGTCGCCGTGCTCTATGTCACGCTGGGCTTTCGCCAGTTCAGCCACCACTTCACGCGGATTCGGGATGCACTCGATGCGGGCGATGAATTCGCTGCCCGCCAGGCCCTGGCCGACTGGCAGCAGGTCGATGCCAGCGAGGTGCCGCGCAGCGAAGTGGTGCGTCATGTCATCGAGTATTCGGTGCTGGCCGCGCACCGCCATGTGTTTGGCGTGCTGTTCTGGTTTTCGATTCTCTCGGCCCTGGGGCTGGGGCCGCTGGGGGCCATCCTCTACCGCATGGCCGAGTATTTGTCCCGGGCCTGGTCACGCAAGGGGGCAGAGGGGTTGCGGGCGCCGACCAGCGAGCGCTTGCACTGGGCTGCCGCCAAGGCCTGGTATGTGATCGACTGGCTGCCGGCGCGGCTGACGGCGCTTTCCTTTGCCATGGTGGGCAGCTTCGAGGAAGCCATAGACAACTGGCGTGTCTATGCCCAGCGCTTTCCCAATGACAACGACGGCGTGATTCTTGCGGCGACCGCAGGTGCCATCAATGTACGTCTGGGGGGCGAGGCCTTGCGCCGCCGCGATTCGGCCTATGGCGAAGAGGGCGATGACGCGCAGTGGCCGGAGGGCAGCGATGTCACGCCGGGACGGGAGCCGGAAATGGCCCATCTGCGCAGCGTGGTGGGGCTGGTCTGGCGCTCGGTGGTGGTCTGGTTGCTGCTGCTGGCCTTGCTGACCTTTGCACGCCTGCTCGGCTGAGTCTTCGTGCCTGGACTTCGGCGGTGAAAAGCCTGCCGTCGGGAGGCCAACTATCTCCCTGGACCCGGATTAGTGGGCAGGGCGCTCGTGGCGCCTGGCGCGATAAAAGCTCAGTATGCGCCGCACATATTCACGCGTCTCCGCATAAGGAGGCACTCCGCCATATTGCTGCACGGTTTTCTCGCCCGCGTTGTAGGCGGCCGATACCAGTGCCACGTCGCCCTCGAAACGCTCCAGCAGCCAGCGCAGATAGGCCAGGCCCCCGCGCACGTTCTGCTCGGGATTCCAGGCATCGCGCACGCCAAAGCGCTCGGCCGTCTCGGGAATGAGCTGCATGAGGCCCTGAGCATTGCGCGGCGACAGCGCCTGCGCCTCGAAATTCGACTCCGAGCGCACGATGGCCAGTGCCAGCCGCGGATCGATCGAGAAGCGGGGCGCGAGGCGCTGCACGAGTTCGGCCATGCGCCGCTTCTCCCTGGGCAGACTGCTCACATAGCTGGCCACCACCTCGTGGGGGACGGCCTCCTGGCTGGCCTCCAGAAACTCCTGTGCGGGCGCATCACCCTGGGTCAGGCAGTCGGGCAGCCGGTCGCCAGGGAGCTTGCCAGCCAGCAGCAAGCGGGCTTTCTCATGGCCGCGCTGTGCGGCCAGAGCAAGCAGCGTCGTGCCCGTGGCAGGGTCGGGAGTCAAGCCTCGCCCAAGCAACAGCAGCCGGCCCAGCCGGTATTGGGCCTCGAGGCTGCCATAGCGTGCTGCCGCGCAATAGCGCTGCGCCGCGCGCCATGGTTGCCGGCTCAGCTCGGCCTTGTAGCCTTCTTCGATCCAGCGAGACAGCGTGGGCGGCTCGTCCTCCCAGCTGGGGGCAGAGTCCGTGCCCTGGGCCCAGGTCAGGCCCATGCCCGCAGACAGCACCACGGCGAGGGCGGCTTGCAGGCAGGGCTGAAAAATTCTGGGCTTCATGACGTGAACACCGGGTTGTGGCCGGCAGCCAAGCCAGACGGCGGGCGCTCATCGGGCTTGGGATGGCGGCGTGGCAAACACTGAATAGCTCTCAAAGAGCGCGGCATTGCGCTCAGTAGCGTGGTTCCTGACTCAGTTCATCAAACAGCTCGCCATAGATCCGGTAGCGGTTGGCGTGGATGGCGTGGGGGCTGTCCTGTGCTTCTACCTGGGCCATGACGGCGCAGCCCGGCTCATGCAGATGGGTGCAGTTGTAGAACTTGCACTGGTCCGCCAGCGCACCGATGTCGGGCATGCAGGCGGCCAGCTGCGTGGGGGCGATGTGGTACAGGCCAAATTCCTGAAATCCCGGCGAGTCAATGATGGCGGTGGTGCGTGCCTCGTCCACCCAGTACAGGGTGGTGCTGGTCGTGGTGTGCTTGCCAGTGTTCAGCGCCTGCGAAATTTCGTTGGTCGCCACCTTGGCATCGGGCAGCAGCAAGTTGATCAAGGTGCTTTTGCCTACGCCCGAAGGACCGAGAACCAGGGTTGTCTTGCCTTGCAGCAGACCGATGATGGCGTCGCGATCCTCGTCATCCGCATCTTCCAGCGAAAGTGGCAGCACCATGTAGTGCGGCGCTGCGTCCGCTGCATCGCGCATGGTCCGGTAGGGCTCCAGCCGCTGCCAGGCGCGCAGGAACGGCTCTTCCAGGTCCATCTTGTTGAGCGCAATGATGGGCTTGATGTGCGCGGCCTCGGCGGCGATCAGCGCACGGGCGAGCTGCACTTCGCTGAATACCGGTTCGGCGGCTATCAGAATCAGGAGCTGGTCCAGGTTGGCTGCAAAAGTCTTGGTGCGAATGTCATCCTGGCGGTAGAAGACGTTGCGGCGCTCCACGATTTTCTCGATCGTGCCTTCATCGCCCTGGCCGGGTGGGGGGGCCAGCCATTGCACATGGTCGCCCACCACGGCCTGGCTTTTCTTGCCGCGCGGATGGCAGATGCGGCGCTCGCCGTCCGGGGTTTCGACCACGCAGTGGCGACCATAACTTGCGACCACCAGACCTGTCTGGGTGCTGCCTGCTGCTTGGGCGCCTGGGCGCCGTCCTTGTTTTGCCATAGAGATCAGGCCGGCTTCAGCAGGGCTTCGATGCGGCGCGCGCAATCGATGTCGGTCTCGGAGATGCCGCCCACATCATGGGTGTTGAGGCTGACCTTGCAGCGGTTGTAGCCGACTTCCAGATCGGGGTGGTGGTCCTGCTGATGGGCAATCAGGGCCAGTGCATTCACAAAGGCCATGGTTTCGTAGAAGTTCACGAAACGGAAGGTCTTGCCGATGGCCGCAGGGCCGGCCGACAGCTCCCAGCCCTCGAGGGCTGCCAGCTGCTCTTGCACTTGCTCTGTGCTCAAGGCGCTGCGCTTGAGCTGGGACCAGTCTTTCTGTTGCAGTGTGGGTGTGCTCATGTCTGAAACCGTTGTGGTGTTACAAGCTGCCTGCGGGAGCCGGCATGCGCGCCAGACGATCCACGGCAGGAGGATGTGAATAGTAAAAGCTCACATACCAGGGGTCTGGCGTGAGTGTGGACGCATTGTCCTCGTAAAGCTTGAGCAGTGCCGAAGCCAGCTGTGCACCATCGGCCTGCTGCATGGCATAGGCATCAGCCTCGAACTCGTCGCGGCGCGACATGGCGGACATCAGCGGTGTGACGAAGAAGCTGAACACCGGCACGGCCAGCATGAACAGCAGCAGGGCCAGGGCATTGTTGTCGGCTGCGATGCCCATCTCCGGCCCCAGCAGCACCGAGACTCCGAGTCCGGTGTAGAACCACATTTGCTGGCTGAGCCAGCCCAGCAGCGCAAAGCCTAGCAGCGAGACGCCAAACATCAGGACCATGCGCTTGCTGATGTGCTTGTGCTTGAAGTGACCCAGCTCGTGCGCCAGCACGGCTTCGACTTCGCCGGGGCTGAGCTGCTTGAGCAGGGTGTCAAAAAAGACCACGCGCTTGGAATTGCCGAAGCCCGTGAAATAGGCGTTGGCATGCGCCGAGCGGCGGCTTCCGTCCATCACGAACAGTCCTTTGGCCGCAAAGCCGCAGCGCTCCATCAGCCGGGTCACGCGGCTCTTGAGGCTTTCATCGGCCAGCGGTTCGAACTTGTTGAACAGTGGTGCGATAAAGCTGGGGAAAATCCACATCAGCAGCAGATTGAAGGCCGTCCAGGCGCCCCAGGCCCAGAGCCACCACAGCGGCCCGGTCGATCCCATGAGCCAGAGAATCAGGGCCGCCAGCGGCAGGCCGATGATGGCAGCCACCAGCGTCGACTTGAGCAGATCGCCCAGCCACAGAGCTGGCGTCATCTGGTTGAAGCCGAAGCGCTGCTCCAGCCTGAAGGTCTGATAGAGCGACAAAGGCAGCTCGATCAGCGCTGAGATCACGGCAAAGCCGGTCAGCAGCGCCAGTTGCTGCCACAGGCCGGGGCCCATGGACTCAAGCAGCCAGCGGTTGAGCCAGTCCAGCCCGCCCAGCAGCGTCCAGCACAGCAGCACGGCGGCCGATAGCGTGATGTCGATCAGCGACACCTTGGCCTTGGCCAGCGTGTAGTCGGCCGCCTTCTGGTGGGCGGACAGGCTGATGCGATGGGCGAATGCCGGCGGCACAGCGTCGCGATGGGCGGCCACATGGCGCACCTGGCGCGAAACAAGCCACACGCGCAGCAGCCATTGCAAGGCCACGGCCGTCGCAAACAGCAGCGAAAGTGCCAATGTGAAATCTAGTCTGGAAGCCATGTATTGGCAGTGTAGGCGACAATTTGCGCCATGTCTGAAGCTTCCTGTACGAATTCCGTCAGCGCCGCACCCGTGGCTGCTACCCCACCGGTTCTGCCCAAATCCGACCTCAATATGGTGTGGCTGGACTGCGAAATGACGGGGCTGAACCCCGACCGCGACCGCATCATCGAGATTGCCGTGGTGGTCAGCAGCTCCGATCTGCAGATTCGCGTCGAAGGCCCGGTATTCGCCATTCATCAGTCCGACGAGCTGCTGGGCGGCATGGATGCCTGGAACAAGGGCACGCATGGCAAAAGCGGTCTGATCGACAAGGTCAAGGCTTCGACCATCAGCGAAGCCGAGGCGGAGGCCGCGCTGATTGCCTTTCTGGGCAAATACGTGCCCAAGGGCAAGACGCCGCTGTGCGGCAACAGCATTGGTCAGGACCGGCGCTTCATGGAGCGCTACATGCCCAAGCTCAACAATTTCTTTCACTATCGCAATATCGACGTGAGCACGCTCAAGGAACTGGCCAAGCGCTGGAAGCCCGAGGCCTATACCTCCTTCAAGAAGGCGCAGCGGCACACGGCCCTGGCCGATGTGCACGAGTCGATCGACGAGCTGCAGCATTACCGCCAGCAGTTGCTCAGCGTCTGATGGTGCGGTGGCGGGTCGTATAGCCCTGCTACTTGCGGGAAAACCCGGTACATGCGACAATTCACCGCTTACCCGATCAATGGGTAATTTTTGCGCATCTCCATCACACACCGGGTTCTTTCTTGCGTGCAACGGCCTGCATACAGCCGACACGACAAGCCATAACGCCCATCTGCCCCGTTTTGCGAACGGGCCAGTCAAAGTCTGACGGTGGATGTTGATAACCAACCGTCAAAGAAGCGAGCAGCACGCTGACTGCGTCGCTTTTTGCGTGAGCTATTCATGACAGAAAACTCCCTGGAGCAGGGCCAAGTGGCCGCTGCTGATATTGCTTTGTCTTCGCCTGAAATCGATTCCCGTCTGGACGCCATGCTGGCTGATATGGACGCAGAAGACGCTGCTGCTGAAGAAAACACTGCAGAAGAAACTGCTGCTGAAGAAGTCCCTAACGGCTTCGTTGAACTGGGCCTGGCCCCAGAGCTGGTTCAGGCTGTGGCCGACCTGGGCTACACCCAGCCCACACAAGTGCAGCAAAAGGCCATTCCTCTGGCCATGGGTGAAGCCGCCGATGCCAGCGGTTTCATCGACCTGATGGTGTCCAGCCAGACCGGCTCCGGCAAGACCGCCGCTTTCCTGCTGCCCGTGCTGCACACCCTGATTCAGCAGCGCGCTCAAGCCGATGCCGAAGCCAAGGCCGAATTCGAGCGCCTGTGCGCCGAAGCTGCCGCCAAGGGCGAGCCGGCTCCCAAGCGCAACAAGCGCAAGGACCCTACCAACTCCCGCAACTTCAAGGCTGCCGTGCCCGGCGCCCTGGTGCTGTGCCCCACGCGTGAGCTGGCCCAGCAGGTGGCGCATGACGCCATCGAACTGGTCAAGCACTGCCGCGGCATCCGCATCGCCAACGTGGTGGGTGGCATTCCCTACCAGCTGCAGATCGCCAAGCTGCAGAACGCCGATCTGGTGGTGGCCACTCCCGGCCGTCTGCTGGATCTGCAGCGTTCCATGCAGATCAAGCTGGACAAGGTGCAGTTCCTGGTGGTCGACGAAGCCGACCGCATGCTGGACCTGGGCTTCTCCGACGACCTGGCTGAAGTCAATCAAATGACTGCCCAGCGCAAGCAGACCATGATGTTCAGTGCCACGTTTGCTCCCCGCGTGCAGCAGCTGGCCATGCGTGTGATGCACGACAACGGCTCCGGCGTGAAGAAGGTGACTGTTGATACGCCTCAGGAAAAGCACGCCAACATCAAGCAGGCGCTGTTCTGGGCTGACAACATGCAGCACAAGCGCAAGCTGCTCGACCACTGGCTGCGTGACAGCAGCATCAACCAGGCCATCGTGTTTGCGTCCACCCAGGTGGAGTGCGACGGTCTGGCCAACGACCTGCAGCAGGACGGCTTCTCTGCCGTGGCCCTGCACGGTGCTCTGAGCCAGGGCCTGCGCAATCGCCGCCTGATGGCGCTGCGCAACGGTCAGGTGCAGATCCTGGTGGCCACCGATGTGGCAGCTCGCGGTATCGACGTGCCCACCATTACCCACGTCTTCAACTACGGCCTGCCCATGAAGGCCGAGGACTATACCCACCGTATCGGCCGTACCGGTCGTGCCGGCCGCGAAGGCGTGGCCGTGACGTTTGCGGAATTCCGCGACCGTCGCCGCGTGTTCGACATCGAAGGCTATACCCGCCAGCAGTTCAAGGCCGAGACCATTCCCGGCATGGAACCCCAGCAGCGCTTCCCTGCCTCCGGCGAGCGTGACGGTCGCCGTGGCGGCGGCGGTGCCGGTGGTCGTGGTGGCTTCGGTGGTCGTCGCGATGGCGAAGGCTACGGTCGCAAGTCCGGCTTCGGCAGCTTCGGCGGTGGCCGCGGCAATGATCGCGGTGGTTTCGGTGGCGACCGTGGCGGTGACCGCTTCGGTGGCGATCGCGCCGGTTTTGGTGCACCTCGCGGTGATCGCTTTGCCGATCGCGGCGGCGATCGTGGTGGTGATCGCGGCTTCGGCGGCGGTCGTCCCGGCTTCGGTGGCGAACAACGCCAGGAGCGCAGCTTCGAGCGTCGTGATGACCGCGGCAGCTTCGGTGGCGGCGATCGTGGCGAGCAGCGCGGCGGCTTCCGCGGCGGTGAATCGCGCGGCTTCGGCGGCGGCGAATCGCGTGGCGGCTTCGGTGGCGGCCAGCGTCGTGAAGGCGGCGATTTCGGCCGCAAGAGCTTTGGTGGTGGCCGTGAAGGCGGTCATGCCGGCGCTCCCCGCGAAGGCGGCTTCCGTGGTGGCGAATCGCGCGGCTTCGGCGGCGGCGATCGCCGTCCTGCCTTTGGTCAGGGTGCCGGCAAGCCTTACCAGCCCCATGGCGAACGTGGCGGCGAGCGCAGCTTCGAGCGCAAGCCCCGCGCACCGCGTCGCGACGAGCGTTGATCGCTGATTCGGGCTGCGGCCCGAAGCATGAAAAAAGCCGGCTCTTGAAGCCGGCTTTTTGTTGCCCGTACAGGACTGGGATTGTTCTTGAAAAGTGAGCTGCTAGCGCATGTCATTCAAGGATTTCAGATACTTTTCAATCTGAAGTCTATGAATGACGTGCGGTAGCTGCTCCTCTATTTAATGTTCGGAGGCATGGCGGCCGATGTCCGGCCAGTGGTGGTGCAGATAGATCCAGGCGATCAGGCCGATCAGCATCATCAGAATCGAGCCCGTGGCCAGCAGTGCGGCCGAATGCATGACCAGCGGCGCAATCACACCGGCCACAAAGCCGTTGGCCACCGAGCCCACCACGGCTTGCAGCGAAGAGGCCAGGCCGCGTCGCGCAGGGTGGATGTCCAGCACCAGCAGCGTCACCACGGGCACCATCAGCGCCCAGCCGTAGGCGAACAGGCTGATGGGAATCAAGGCCCAGCTCACATGGGCAGGCCAGATCAGATTGGCCACCAGATTGATGATGGAGGTCACGCACATCACCAGAAAGCCGTGGCGGATCTGGCGCTTGGGCGGAATGCGTCCGGCCAGGCGGCCGCTGGTCCAGCTGCCGGCCATGATGCCGCCGATGGTGGCGATGAAGAACCAGAAGAACTGCGTGGGCTCGAGCTGCAGGATATCGCCCAGAAAAGCCGGGGCCGACAGCAGATAGAGAAACATGCCGTTGAACGGAATGCCGCTGGCCAGGGCCAGCAGCAGAAAGCGCGGATCGGTGAGCAAGATGCCATAGCCCTGCATCAGCGGTCTGAACTGGAAGGGCTGGCGTTTTTGCGGCGGCAGCGATTCGGGCAGAAACTTGACGTTGATGAGCCAGAGCAGCACGCCCACGATGGTCAGGAACCAGAACACGGCCTGCCAGCTCAGGTGCACGAACAGCCAGCCGCCGATCACCGGGGCCAGTGCCGGCGCAACGCCGAAGAAGATGGTGATCTGCGCCATCACGCCCTGGGCCTGGGTCGGCGGAAAGATGTCGCGCACGATGGCGCGCGAGACTACGATGCCGGCACCGGTGGACAGGCCCTGCAGCGTGCGGAAGATCACCAGCTGGGTGATGTTCTGCGACAGCGCGCAGCCGGCCGAGGCGATGGTGAACATCACCAATCCCCAGAGGATGACGGGGCGGCGTCCGAAGCTGTCGGCCAGGGCGCCATGAAACAGGTTCATGAAGGCAAAACCCAGCAGGTAGGCAGACAGGGTCTGCTGCATTTCTACGGGGGTTGCGCCCAATGCCTTGGCAATGCCCGAGAAGGCGGGAATATAGGTGTCAACCGAGAACGGGCCCAGCATGCCGAGGATGGCAAGCAGCATGGCCAGAGTCCAACGCGGTCCGCGCCAGAACGTGGAGAGGTCGTTTTGCATAGTGAGTCTTGGGTGGGCAAATACTGCCCGGGGATGTCTGCATGATGCCTGATATGGCGCGGCTCTGATGTCGGCGCCCATGCTTTTGCAGATTCGGCGGCGCTCGGGCGCGGCCAAGAAAAAAGCCAAAGTTCCTGAGAACTTTGGCTTTTGAATTTTGGTGGGCCCTGAGTGATTCGAACACTCGACCAACGGATTAAGAGTCCGCTGCTCTACCAACTGAGCTAAGAGCCCGCCGGAGTAAATCCGGAGGATCAATCTGAAGAATCAGACNGAANAAATTTGGTGGGCCCTGAGTGATTCGAACACTCGACCAACGGATTAAGAGTCCGCTGCTCTACCANCTGAGCTAAGAGCCCCACACAACGCCTGCGCTGCAAGCGAGACCGCAATTATGCGCTAATTCTGGAGGGCTTGCAGGAAAACCCGCGGGTTTTTTTAATCCAGTGCGTTGCGGCGTTGCAATTCCACGAACAGGCCCGCCTGGTCCAGGTCGCCCAGGCCGTTTTTCACGCCCTCGGCATAGAGCTGCTCCAGCAGTCCGGTGATGGGTGCGTCAAAGCCGATTTCCTCGGCCGTGGCGGTGGCGTTGCGCATGTCCTTGAGCTGTACCGTCATGCGCCCGCGCGGCGCAAAGTCGTGCTTGACCATGCGTTCGCCATGCACTTGCAGGATGCGGCTGTCGGCAAAGCCGCCGGAGATGGCTTCACGCACCTTGGCCGGGTCGGCGCCGCCGCGTTCGGCCAGCAGCAGGGCTTCGGCCACGGCACCGATGGTGATGCCCACGATCATCTGGTTGGCCAGTTTCGCCAGCTGGCCTGCGCCATGCGGGCCCACATGGGTGGCACGGCCCAGCGCCGCAAAGACGGGCAGGGCTTGTTCGAAATCCGCAGCATCGCCGCCGGCCATGATGGCCAGGGTGCCGGCTTCTGCGCCCAGCGTGCCGCCCGAGACGGGTGCATCCAGATGGCGCAGGCCCAGCGCGGCAAGCTTGCCGGCATGTTCACGCGCCTCGCGTGGCTGGATGGAGGCCATGTCGATGAACAGCGAGCCCTTGGGCATGGCTTCGGCCACGCCCAGGTCGAACAGCACTTCGCCGACGATGGCGCCGCTCTCCAGCAGGCTCACGGCAAAGTCCACGCCGCGCACGGCATCTGCCGCGCTGTCGTGGATGCTCACGCCATCGGCAGCCAGCGGCTCGGCCTTGGCGCGGGTGCGGTTCCAGGCGTGGACCTTATGGCCGGCCTGGGCCAGGCGGCGGGCCATGGGCAGGCCCATCATGCCCGTGCCCAGAACGGCGATCTTCAGTGTGTTCATGGCGTTGTTTCCCTGGAGTTATGGAACGTCAGCACGTTCTTGTGAATGACGACATGCTAAGCCCTTACACAGCCCGCAATCGCGGTCATGACCACAGATCAGTTGTGCGTGGGGGATGCGGAAAATGCAAGGCCACCAACAACAAGGGCAGCCTGAGCTGCCCTTGATGCTTTTTTTTGGAGGTTCACCTTCGCGCTGGTGAGTCGCGCCTGACGGCCTACATCAGCAGATGCTCGCCGGCGTTGTCGCCGCCGAGGATGACGTAGTTGACCTTGCGGATGTCCATGAGCTTGGTGCCGCCTGCGTAGCTGATGGAGGACTGCACGTCCTGCTGCATCTCGACCAGCGTGTTCATCAGCGGGCCCTTGACGGGCTCCAGAATGCGCTTGCCTTCCACATGCTTGTACTCGCCCTTGTTGAAGTCGGAGGCCGAGCCGTAGTATTCCTTGAACAGCTGGCCGTCCACTTCCACGGTCTTGCCGGGCGACTCTTCATGGCCCGCGAACAGGGAGCCGATCATCACCATGGTGGCACCGAAACGGATGCTCTTGGCAATGTCGCCGTGGCTGCGGATGCCGCCGTCGGCAATGATGGGCTTGGTCGCCACGCGGGCGCACCACTTGAGCGCCGACAGCTGCCAGCCGCCCGTGCCGAAGCCGGTCTTGAGCTTGGTGATGCAAACCTTGCCGGGGCCCACGCCGACCTTGGTGGCGTCCGCACCCCAGTTTTCGAGGTCGATCACGGCTTCGGGCGTGGCGACGTTGCCGGCAATCACAAAGGCCGCAGGGATCTTGGCCTTGATGTAGGCAATCATGTTCTTCACGCTCTCGGCATGGCCGTGGGCAATGTCGATGGTGATGTATTCGGGGCAGATGCCGTCGGCCACGAAACGGTCCACCGTTTCGTAGTCGGGCTGCTTGACGCCCAGAGAGATCGAGGCAAACAGTCCCTTGGACTGCATGTCCTTGGTGAAGGCCACGTTGTCGATGTCAAAACGGTGCATCACATAGAAGAAACCGTTTTGTGCCAGATAAGTGCAGATCTTCTCGTCCACCACCGTCTTCATGTTGGCGGGCACCACAGGCAGCTTGAAGCTGCGGTTGCCCAGCATGACGCTGGTGTCACATTCCGAACGGCTTTCCACGCGGCACATGCGGGGCAGCAGAAGAATGTTGTCGTAGTCGAAGATTTCCATGGTTCCAAGCTCCGGAAAAGGTCACGGCGGGAATCTCACCCACCTCAATTTTCAAGGATAGGCGCTTGGCTTGGAGCCCGGTTTTCGGCAGTGCCGGCATGCAGCAGGCAAAAAAAACCGGACCTCAAAAAACTTGGGCCCGGTGATTGATTCTATACGGCGTCGACGCAAATCGTATGTTCCGACATCGTTATGAGGGTTATAAGGATTTTCTTATAGGGGTGCCTTGTCCTGCGTCTTAGCGGGTGTGCCATAGACCCTCATGAAGGCATCCACAGCGCGCTCGGTGCACAGGGCAATCTCCTGCGCAGAAGGGGCGGGCAGGTGCTGGAACATGAAGCGCGGCAGCAACTCGGCCTCCAGCAACGCCAGCAGGTGATGGCGCATGACCTCGGTGTCTGCGTTGCGCAGCAGGCGGAGCTCGATGCCCTGCTGCAAGAAGGCATTGATGGCGGCATTGCCGCGCGCCGGTCCCATGTCCCAGCAGCGCTGGCCGATATTGGCGCGCCCGCCTTCGCAGACCAGCAGGCGGCGCACGGCCATCACCTCCGGCGAGTACAGCAGGCCCAGGAAACGCTGGCCAAAGTTGCGCAGCGTCTGCGCCGCATCGTCATTGCTGGCCTGCAGCGCCAGCATGGTGTTCTGGAAGTCGGCTTCGGAGGCCTGGAACATCACCTCCAGAAACAGCGCTTCCTTGGACGGAAAGTAGTTGTAGAGCGTGGCCTTGGAGCCGCCCAGCCGCGTGCAGATCTCGGACATGGAAGTGCGCTCGAAGCCCAGTTCGCCAAAGGTGGCCGCTGCAACGTCAATGATGGCTTGTCGCTTTTCTTCCGTTTTGGTGCGCATGGGGCGAAATGTCCTGGGGCGGTTGTGATGTCTTTCAGTGTAGCGCTTGCGATCTCGAATCCTGAAAATATATACTGTACCGTACAGTTCATTATTAAAGTATTTCATGACTCAATGCATAGCCGCCGCGCCGCAGAGGACTCGGCGTGGGCGCCATGGCTGGTGGGTTCTGGGCTTGCCTGCGCTACTGGCAGCCTGCGCCCAGGTTCCCGAATGGGAGGGCAAGGCCGTATTGGCGCAGCCCGTGCCCGAGACTCTGCAGGCTGCAAACCATGCCCCGCCCATGGACTGGCCCACCGAGCAATGGTGGCAGCGCTATGGCGATACACAGCTCGATCAGCTGATCGCCCAGGCTCTGGAGGGCGCTCCCGATATGGCGGCCGCCGCAGCCCGCGTGCAGCAGGCCAGGGCCATGCTGGGTGTGAGCGAAGCGGCTTCTGCGCCGCAGCTTTCCGCCCGCGCCTCGGTCAGCGAGGACAAGCTCAGCTACAACCATCTGACGCCAGAGGCCTTCGCGCCGCGCGGCATGAATGACTATGGTCGCGCCACGCTGGACCTGAGCTGGTCGCTGGATCTGTGGGGCAGGCAGCGTGCCGCAGTGGCCGCTGCTGCCGGCGAGCTGGCAGCGCGCGAGGCCGATGCAGCCCAGGCGCGTCTCTTGCTGTCCAGCAATGTGGCCCTGGCCTACGCACAACTGCTGCGCCTGGCTGCCAATACGCAGACGCTGGAGCAATCGGTGCAGGTGCGCCGGACCACGGCCGAGTTGTTTGAGCAGCGCTATGCCAACGGGCTCGAAAACCAGGGCAGCGTGTACAGCGCCAGGGCGCGTCTGGCCGCTGCGCAGGCCGAACTGGCACAGATGCAGGAACAGGTCGCCTTGCAGCGCAACAGCATTGCTGCGCTGATGGGAGCTGCTCCCGATCGTGGTGCAGCCATCGTGCTCGATGCCGGGCGCCTGCAATCACCGTGGCAGCAGCAATGGGCCTTGCCCGAGCAGTTGCCGGCGCATCTGCTGGGCCGTCGCCCCGATGTGGTGGCCGCCCGTTTGCAGGCACAGGCGCTGGAGTCGCGCGTGGCGTCGCAGCAGGCCGAGTTCTATCCCGATGTGAATCTCAGCGCCTTTGTCGGCGTGCAGTCGCTGGGCCTGGACATGCTGACCCGAAGCGGCTCCGGCATCGCCAGCGTGGGCCCGGCCGTCAGCCTGCCGATCTTCAATGGCGGCCGCTTGCGCTCGCAACTGGGGGCAGCGCGTGCCCGTTATGACGAGGCCGTGGCCCAGTACCGCAGCACGCTGAACCGGGCCTTGCAGGAGGTGGCGGACAACGCCGTCAGCCAGCGGGCGTTGCAGCAGCAGCTGACGGCCATGCAGCAGGCCGTGACGGCCGCGACCGAGGCGCATCGTGTGGCGCGCAACCGCTATGAGGGCGGGTTGGCGCGCTATCTCGATGTGCTGTCGGCGGAAGACCAGCTGCTTGCCAGCGTGCGCCAGCTGGTCGACGTGCAGTCGCGTGCCCTGACGCTCGATATCGGTCTGCACCGCGCACTGGGCGGCGGCTGGAGCGAGTCCGCCGGCGCCCCCGATGCGACCGTGCCAGAGGCCTGAGCCACTTTCCAGAACTGAATCACGACTTGCGCAAAACAGGGTCGGGCAAGACGACTGCCTCAGCAGGCAGGCCGTGATTGCAGTCCTGTTTGCGTGACTCCCATGAATATTTCCGAGGTTTTGTATGACTGAAAACGCTTCTTCCGTGAGCGCGAATCCTGCCGTGCGCGAACAGCGCCGCAACCGGCTGCTGGCCGGGCTGGCAGGCGTGGTGTTGCTTGCCGGTGCGGCCGCCGGCGCTTACTGGTGGCTGCATGCTTCCCACTTCGTCTCCACCGACAACGCCTATGCGGCGGCCGAGGTGGCACAGGTCACACCGTCCATAGGCGGCACGGTGCTGGAGGTGTTGGTCAGGGACACCCAGGCCGTGAAGCAAGGCGATGTGCTGGTGCGCATCGATCCCACGGACGCCAGGCTGGCACTGGCCCAGGCCGAGGCCGAGCTGGCCCGCGCCATGCGCCGCGTCAAGGGCTATGTGGCCAATGATGGCGGCCTCAAGGCCCAGGTGACGGCCCGCGAGGCCGATGAAAAGCGCGCGGCCGCGCAGCTGCTGGCGGCCGAGGCCGATATGGAGCGTGCCACCATCGATTTGCAGCGCCGCCAGGCCCTGGCCAAGAGCGGTTCGGTCTCGGGCGAGGAGCTGACGCAGGCGCAGAACGCTTTTGCCGCAGCCAAGGCGCAGCTCGCATCGGCCGTGGCCGCGCAGGCACAGGCCAGGGCCAACCGCGAAGCCGCCATTGGCGCCAAGCAGGTCAACGCCACCTTGATCGAGGGCGCGGATGCAGAGAGCAATCCCGAGGTGCAACTGGCGCAGGCGCGTCGCGATCAGGCTCAGGTCGATCTGGATCGCAGCACGGTGCGCGCTCCCGTCGATGGCGTGGTGGCCAAGCGCAGCGTGCAGATCGGGCAGCGCGTGCAGGCCGGTGCGCCCTTGATGACGGTGGTGCCGGTGCAGCGGATCTATGTGGATGCCAACTTCAAAGAGGGCCAGCTGGGCAAGGTGCGCGTGGGCCAGCGCGTGCAGCTGCAGTCCGATCTGTACGGCAGCGATGTGAAGTACAGCGGCACTGTGGTGGGCTTCAGCGGCGGCTCCGGCTCGGCGTTTGCGGCCATTCCCGCGCAGAACGCCACGGGCAACTGGATCAAGGTGGTGCAGCGCCTGCCCGTGCGCATTCAGCTGGATGCCGCCGAGCTGGACAGGAACCCGCTGCGCGTGGGCCTGTCCATGCAGGTGACGGTGGACACCCGCAGCGGCCCTGCCGACGCAGCCGGCGTGGCGACCACGGCCGCGCAGTGAGTGCCTCATGAGCGATCACAACGCAAGTGCGGCCGCAGCGGCCGGCGCGCCTGCCGTGCCCATGGCCGCCGGCATGGTGCCGCTGACGGGAGGCACGCTGTGGCTGGCGGCCCTGGTGCTGGCAGCGGCCAATTTCATGGCCGTGCTGGATATGACGGTGGCCAATGTCTCCGTGCCCAGCATCGCCGGCAATCTGGGCGCGACCACCAGCCAGGGCACCTGGGTCATCACCAGCTATGCGGTGGCCGAAGCCATCACCGTGCCGCTGACCGGCTGGCTGGCGGCGCGCTTCGGCGCGGTGCGCGTGTTTGCCACTGCCATGGGTTTGTTCGGTCTGGCATCGCTGCTGTGCGGCCTGGCCAATTCGCTGGGCATGCTGGTGTTTGCGCGCATCTTGCAGGGTCTGGCCGGCGGCCCGCTGATGCCGCTGTCCCAGTCGCTGCTGCTGCGCATCTTTCCGCCGCGCATGGCGCCTGCGGCCATCGGCCTGTGGTCCATGACCACGCTGATCGCGCCCGTGCTGGGCCCCATCGTGGGCGGCTGGATCTGCGACGAGTACACCTGGCACTGGATCTTTCTGATCAACATCCCGGTGGCCCTGGTCTGCGCGTTTGCGGTCTGGCATCTGGTCAGGCGCTACGAGCAGCCGCTGCTCAAGAACCCGATAGACATCGTGGGCCTGATTCTGCTCATCGTCTGGGTGGGCTCGCTGCAGCTGATGCTGGATGAAGGCAAGAACCTGGACTGGTTTGCCTCGCCCATGATCGTGGCGCTGGCTGCGGTGGCCGTGGTGGGCTTTGCGGCCTTCATGATCTGGGAGCTGCATGCCGAGCACCCGATCGTGGATTTGCGCGTCTTCAGGCACCGCGGCTTTTCCATGGCCGTGCTGACCATCAGTCTGGCGTTTGCGGCCTTCTTCGCCGTCAATGTGCTCACGCCGCTGTGGCTGCAGAGCTTCATGGGCTACACGGCCACGCTGGCGGGTCTGGTCACGGCCTGGACGGGGCTGTTCGCGCTGTTCGTGGCGCCGGCCGCTGCCGGGCTGGCGGCCCGGGTGGACCCGCGCCGGCTGATCTTTGGCGGCGTGTTCTGGATGGGGGTGATCACCTGCTGGCGCGCGTTTGCGACTACGGACATGGGCTATTGGGACATCGCCCTGCCGCTGATGTTCATGGGGCTGGGTCTGCCGTTCTTCTTCATACCGACCACCGGGCTGGCGCTGGCCAGCGTGGAGCCGCGGGAGATGGACAACGCCGCCGGCCTGATGAACTTTCTGCGCACCCTCTCGGGCGCGGCCGCGGTCTCCGTGGTCAACACGGCCTGGGAGAACGGCACGACGCGCAAGCATGCGGATCTGGTGGGTTTGAGCGATGCCAGCGGCGAGGTGCTGCACGGACTGCAGCAGTCGGGCATGAGTGCCGATGCGGCGCTGTCGGCGCTCGATCAGCTCATCACCAGCCAGAGCGTGATGCTGGCCACCAATCAGATCATGTTCATCATCGCGGGCGGCTTTGTGCTCGCGGCCTGCGCGATCTGGCTGGCACCGAGGCCGAGCCGCACGGTAGAGCCCGGTGCGGGCGGACACTGAGTGTGAGTGCCGTGGCTTGAATGAATTGATAGCTGCTTGCGCTTGATATTTGTGCGTTTCAGATATGGAAGTATCTGAAAACCATATTTATCAAGCGCAGGCAGCTTTTCTTTCAGGAGCATGAAGCCACGAATGCAGCAGCAAGTCGAAGGGAGTCGCCAGCATTTCTACAATGGGGGCTATGTTCCCGATCGACCTGCTTGACTCCGCGCCAGACGGTGCAAATTCCGGCGCCAATCCCGCCTCTCACTCGCCCCTGCTGACCGGCCTCAACGATGAGCAGCTGGCCGCGGTGACCCTGCCTGCGGGCCATGCGCTGATTCTGGCGGGTGCCGGCTCGGGCAAGACGCGTGTGCTGACCACGCGCATCGCCTGGCTGCTGCAGACCGGGCAGGCCACGCCCGGCTCCATCATGGCCGTGACCTTCACCAACAAGGCCGCCAAGGAGATGCTCACGCGTCTGTCGGCCATGCTGCCCTACAACGTGCGCGGCATGTGGATCGGCACGTTCCACGGCTTGTGCAACCGACTGCTGCGCGCCCACTATCAGGCGGCCAAGCTGCCGCAGGCGTTCCAGATTCTGGATACGCAGGACCAGCTCTCGGCCATCAAGCGCCTGTGCAAACAGTTCAATGTGGATGACGAGCGCTTTCCGCCCAAGCAGCTGATGTACTTCATTGCGGGCTGCAAGGAAGAGGGCATGCGCCCTGGCGATGTGGTGGCTACCGACCCCGACACTCGCAAGAAAGTGGAGCTGTACCAGCTCTACGAAGAGCAATGCCAGCGCGAAGGCGTGGTCGATTTTGGCGAGCTGATGCTGCGCAGCTACGAGCTGCTGCGTGAGGATGCCCATCTGCGCCACCACTATCAGCGCCGCTTTCAGCACATCCTGGTGGACGAGTTCCAGGACACCAACAAGCTGCAGTACCAGTGGCTCAAGCAACTGGCGGGCGACGATGTGGGCGGGCGCTACGAGTCGGCTGCCAGCGTGATTGCCGTGGGTGACGACGACCAGAGCATCTATGCCTTTCGCGGAGCGCGCGTGGGCAATATGGCGGACTTCATCCGCGAGTTCGACGTCAAAAACCAGATCAAGCTGGAGCAGAACTACCGCAGCTACAGCAACATCCTCGACTGCGCCAACGCGCTCATCAGCCACAACAGCAACCGCCTTGGCAAGAACCTGCGCACCAGCCAGGGCCCGGGCGAGCCGGTGCGCATCTACGAAGCGCCCAGCGATCTGGCCGAGGCTGCGTGGATGGTCGACGAGATCAAGCAGCTGGTCAGAAACGATGGCTTCACGCGCCAGGAAATTGCCGTGCTCTACCGCAGCAATGCGCAAAGCCGGGTGATCGAGTCGGCGCTGTTCAATTCCAAAATTCCCTACCGTGTGTACGGCGGTCTGCGCTTTTTCGAGCGCGCCGAAATCAAGCACGCCCTGGCCTATCTGCGCCTGCTGGAGAATCCGCACGACGACACCAGTTTCCTGCGCGTGGTGAATTTCCCCGCACGCGGGATCGGCGCGCGCACGATCGAAGTCCTGCAGGACACGGCGCGCAGCAGCGGCACTTCGCTGAGCGACGCCGTCACCGCCGTGGGTGGCGCGGCCGGCACCAAGCTGCAGGGCTTTGTGGCACAGATCGATGTGCTGCGTGAGCAGACGCAAGGGCGCACGCTGCGTGAAATCATCGAGACCGTGGAAGAGCAAAGCGGCCTGATCGAGCATTACCGCAACGAGAAGGAAGGTGCGGACCGCATCGAGAACTTGCAGGAACTGGTCACGGCTGCCGAAAGCTTTGTGACCCAGGAAGGCTTTGGCCGCGATGCCGTGGCCATGCCGTTGGACGAACAGCAGAATGCGCCGCAGCTGAGCCAGTCGCCCGTCAGCCAGGGGCTGGATCCGAATCAGCCGCTGCTGGACGAGGCGCTCAGGGCGCCGGCCGGTACGGCAGCCTCCATGGTCAATGCCGATACCGGCGAGACGCTGTCGCCGCTGCAGGCCTTTCTGGTGCATGCGGCGCTGGAAGCCGGCGACAACCAGGCCCAGGCCGGCCAGGATGCCGTGCAGCTGATGACCGTGCATGCCTCCAAGGGCCTGGAGTTCGATGCCGTGTTCATAGGCGGTGTGGAGGAAGGCCTGTTCCCGCACGAGAACGCCATGATGGATCGTGGCGGTCTGGAGGAGGAGCGGCGCCTGGCCTATGTGGCCATCACGCGTGCGCGCAAGCGTCTGTATCTGAGCCATTCGCAGACGCGCATGCTGCATGGTCAGACGCGCTACAACGTCAAGAGTCGCTTCTTTGACGAGCTGCCTGAGGAAGCGCTCAAGTGGATCACGCCCAGGCAGAGCGGCTTTGGCAGCTTCGCCCCTTCCTCGGGCGCTGGCGGCGCCTGGGGCTCCAGGGGCGCAGGCCAGTTCGGCTCCGGCTCGGGCTGGGGCGGCAAGCAGACCGAAGTCTTTGCCAGCCCGCCCGTGCCGCAGCAAAAGGCCGAGCCCGCGCACGGCATCAAGGCCGGTATCGCGGTGTTTCACAACAAGTTCGGCGAAGGCAAGGTGCTGGCGGTGGAAGGCTCGGGTGACGATGCGCGCGCCCAGGTCAGCTTCGGCCGCCATGGCACCAAGTGGCTGGCGCTGGCGATTGCCAAGCTGACAATCGTGGACTGAGTTGCCCGAGGTCCCTGGCCCATGAAAAAAGCCGCGGCCTTTTGCAAGGCGCGGCTTTTTTGTCGAGGCCCGGGGGCGGCGCTTACTTGGCGCTGAGCTTCATCTGGGCGGGCGAGGCCGTGATGTAGCCCACGGCGGAGCCGAACTTGTCCTTGTAGTTGGCCTTGATCAGCGGATCCAGCTGGGTCTTGACGTTGGCATGGATGCCGCCCCAGTCACCGGCGTGCTGGAAGTTGCTCATGATGTAGGTCCAGCCGTTGATTTCGTCCACGGCATGCAGGCCCGTGGATTCGCCGCCGGCGGGCACGGACAGCACGCGCGACAGCTGCTTGGTGTCCACGTTGTAGGCCCACATGAAGTTGTTGACGTGCTGGCTGCTGTCCTCGCCGATGAACAGGGTGCGCATTTTTTCCGAGAACTTGAGGTTGTCGGGGTTGGCGATCTTGTTGGGGTTGGCGGTGTTGCCCAGGGCGTCGCCCTTGAGGGTCTTGCCGTCGGTGTCCAGCAGATCCTCGCCGGCCAGCAGGGCAGCCGTGTCCACGGGCATCCATTCGCTGTTGATGGCGGTGCCGGTCGTGTCCTTCTGGCCGCCCTTGAGGTTCAGCGCCATCACGACGCCGGCCACCAGCTGCTTGGGCACCGAGACGCCGTTGCCTGCCACGTTGGCGGCATTGCCGGCCACCATGGAGGACTGCACGTTCTGCAGTGCGGAGTAGGCGATCTTGTCCTTGGCGTTGACAGTCGTGCCTTCCATCTTGGTGAAGCCCAGGCTGGCACCCTTGAAGGCGGCATAGCGATGGGTTTCGAGGAAGGCGGCGGCCTTGTCCATGCCGGCGTTGATCTTGATCCACTCGGTCTTGCCGTTGGCCACGATCTTGGTGTAGCTGGAGTCGCTGGGGTCGGTCTTGGACACGGTCATGATGTCCGTGGGCTTGAGCGTGTTGGCCAGGTTTTCGATCTCGGCGCTGGTGGCCGAGCCCAGCTTGATCCAGGTCAGCGGCGCGGCGCTCTTGGCGGCAGGGTCGATGGAGAAGCCCGCACCGACCTTGGCGGCGTACAGCGTGCCCGAGGACAGGTCTTTTTCCTTGTCGGCGACGAAGACGAAGTAGCCGCTGTTGGTGGCGTCGTCACCCATGAGCGCGGTGCGCTGGTCGGGCATGACCTGCACCAGCTCGTGCGAGATGCGGCCCATGCAGAAGTGCTTCTTGATGGTGGCCGTGCCGTCGACATTGACGATCACTTCGGGCATGTGGCCGTAGTGGTAGGGGTTGGCCTTGCTGGAGTCGCCGTACAGGTTCTGGCTATAGGCCTGGAACATGGTGTTGCTGGCGATGCTGAAGGCATCGGGTTCGTACTCTTCCGAGGACAGATGGGTGCCCCAGGGCGACAGGCTGGCGCCGCAGGTGATCCACAGGCCGTGGACCTTGGAGGTGTCCACATTGTGGTACTTGACCAGGCTCAGCTTGCCTGTGGTCTGGTCCTGGTCCAGCGTCAGCACGGCAATGGGCGATGGCAGCTTGCCGTACATATCGGTCGTGCCGTCCTGGGCCCAGGTGGTGTATTCGAACTGCACCACGGCAAACACGGGCTGGCCCTTGACGCCGTCGACCTTGGCATTGGGCACGGTCAGCAGCGAGGTGCCGTCGGGCGAGTCGGAGAAGAAGTGGCGCTCCTTGCCGGAGACGGTCTTGTCGATGATCTTGTTGTTGTAGATGTCGTAGTAGCCGCCGGCCAGCAGCTGGCCGCCCTTGCCGTCGGAGACCATGTCGCCGGTCACGAAGAAGGGCTGGTAGCCCAGGTCGTAGACCTGCTCGCTCTTGTCGTCGAATGCGACCTTGAGCTGGGAGGCCACATACATGGTGGCCATATTGGCGGGCGTGGTCAGCGAAGGCGCAGCCATGGCAGTGAAGCTGGCCGAGACATAGTTCTTGGTGACGGGAGGCGTCGTAGGCGTTGTCGGGGTGTCGTCATCGCCACCACCACATGCGGCCAGCAGGCTGGATGCGGACACGACCGAACCCAGGGGGAGCAGGGGAGCGCCGGAAAAGAGTTGCAGGGCCTTACGACGGCTGAGCAGATTTTGTGCCATGAGAGTTTCGCAGTGTGGGGTGAAGCGCAGACTTGGGGCCGCGCTGAATTGGATGAATGCCAGGACATGAGATGCATGCCCTGGTCAGTCCTGCGAATCCTAGGAAACGAATATGACAGCGGCGTGGCTGCTTGATGACATCGGCATGAATGATGGTTTGCGCTGCTGCCGGGCGCGGGCCGGCGTGCGGCCCATAAAAAAAGCCCCGACCTGGGAGGGCGGGGCTGCTGAGGTCTGCCGCTGGCGCTTACAGATCCGGCGCGGGCGGTGCGCTGTCGATCAGCGTCTGCTCGGCGTCGGGAGGGCTGAAGCTGTCACGGAAGGTAAACACGATGGAGGTAAAAAAGATGGCAGCCAGCATCAGCGCTGTTGCCACCATCAGACCCCCGGCAATGCTGCCGATGAGCATGGCCAGAATGCCGGTGACGATGGCCAGGGCCATGCCGGAGACGATGAACACGCCGATCCAGCAGACACCGAACACCAGATAGGCACCGATATTGCGAATGCAGCCGACAAAGCTGAAGAACAGCGACTTGACGGGGCTGATGCCATGCCAGTGAATCAGCGCCGGTGCATGCCAGAAGGCCAGTGACAGCGGCAGGTAGAGAAACATGCTCAGCCACATGGCGGACTGGAACTCGGGCTCCTCGGCGAGCTCGCGGGTCATGGGGGTCTGGCCCAGGTAGACGCTGGCAAACGTGCCGCCATCGACCAGGCTGGAGGCACCGATGATGAGCAGAAAGCCGGCGGCATAGAGGCCGCCCAGGATCAGCATGGAGTGCAGATGCTGGCTGCCGGAGCGAAAGGACACCAGCAGCAGCGCCGGTGTGGGCTTGCGGCCGTGGGCGGCTTCGGAGGCTGCGACCATCATGCTCAGCGAGATGCAGGGCAGCAGTGCCAGCGCGATGACAGGGCCGATCAGCGGCAGGGCCGAGATCAGCGACATGCTGGCCATGCCCAGAAAGAACAGGGCGGCCAGGGCCAGGGGCTGGCTTCTGAAAGTGCGCAGGCCCTGCAGCACCCATTGCAGACCGGTGCCGGGTGGAACGATTTGAAGTTTCATGGAAGAGGCTGAAATACTTTTGCGAGAGCGTGCAAAAGTCGCTCTTGCACTGTACCCGAGACGGCTGGGCGGGGCCATCAAAAGCCCCGGGGCACCCAACTTCTTGGCGCCGGGCTGGCGCTCAGTCCAGCGTCAACGGATGGGCGATGCGCTGGCTCAGCACGCGCTCGAAGTGGGTGGGGTCGTGGGGCTGCAGCAGGGCGGCCTCACGCGGCAGATGGAAGTCCCAGAGGCGGGAGATCCAGAAACGCAGGGCGCCGGCACGCAGCTGGGCGTTGAGCAGTTCGCGCTCGGCTGCGGCCAGCGGGCGCACGGCCTGGTAGGCCGCAAGCATGGCCTTGGCGCGCTCGGCATCATGGGCACCTGTTGCGTGATCGATACACCAATCGTTGAGGCAGACCGCCAGATCGAAGAGCCAGGTGTCCACGCCCGCGAAATAGAAGTCGAAGAAACCGGTGAGCCGGTCGCCGTCGAACATCACGTTGTCACGGAACAGATCGGCATGGACGGGGCCGCGCGGCAGGGCCGCATAGCTGGCCGAGGCCGCGACATGGTTCTGATAGGCCAGCTCGGCGCGCAACATGGCGGCAGTTTCCTCGCCCAGATGCGGCAGGACCACGGGCACGGTTTCATTCCACCAGGGCAGGCCGCGCAGATTGGGCTGCTGGCGGTCGTAGTCCTGACCGACCAGATGCATGCGCGCCAGCATGTCGCCCACGGCCGCGCAGTGCACGGCAGCCGGGGCCAGCTGGCTCTTGCCGGCCAGGCGGTTGACGATGGACGCAGGCTTGCCGCAGACCTTGAGCAGAATGTCGCCGCTGCGTGTCTCGCTTTGCGGGTCCGGCACGGGAATGCCGGCCCGTGCCAGATGCTTCATCAGGTACAGATAGAACGGCAGCTGCTCGGCGCTCAGGCGTTCGAACAGTGTCAGCACCCACTCACCCTGGTCGGTCGTCAGAAAGTAGTTGGTGTTTTCGATGCCGCCTTGAATGCCGCGCAATTCCTTGAACGAGCCTAGGGACATGCGGCGCAGCAGGTCGCGCGCATCTTTATCGGAAACTTCGGTGAAAACAGCCATGGTGAATACGCCGGTCTGGGGCGACCGACCGAACTAGCAGGGAGAAGGTGTCTATATGCAACAGGGCAGTGCTTTGAAGCACTGCCCTGTCATGAATGGGGGAAAAGCGCGCCGCGCTTCAGAACTTGAGGAAATTCCAGACGCGGGTGCCTGTGGTGTCGCCGCTGTTGCTGTCGCGGTTGCGGGCCGCGCGGGCGCCGTCGTTGGACTGCACCTCGTACTCGGGCATGGAGCCTACCTTGGGTTGCACGGTGATGCTCTGGGTCTGGCCGCCCACGCGGGTTTCATCGACACGGCTGCCGGCGTCCTCCACGCGGATATGTTCGATCCGCTGGTTGTGCTTGCCGGTCGCCGCCGCATTGTCCTGCTGGCCCTGGGGCGCAGGAGCGACTGCGGCATCGGCCGGCGCAGGGGTGGGGGACTGGGCCAGAACGGATCCGGCGGCCAGGCTCAGGATGATGAAAAGTGGTGCAGCGCGCATAGTGTGGATTGTAGGGCGACTTCGAATTGTCCCACCAGGCGCTATCCGTCTCGGGTCTGCGGACCGGCGGAGCCGGGCTCGCGTGCACAATCCGGGGTATGAGCAATTCCAAGACCCTGGTGCTGGTGGACGGCTCCAGCTACCTCTACCGCGCCTACCATGCCATGCCCGATCTGAGGGCGATTCCCGGCGACCCGGCCAGCCCGGCCACGGGTGCCATCCGCGGCATGGTGAACATGATGCAGGCGCTGAGGAAGGACGTGCAGGCCGATTACGCCGTCTGCGTGTTCGATGCCTCGGGGCCGACCTTCCGCGACGAGATGTACACCGAGTACAAGGCCACGCGCTCGCCCATGCCCGACGATCTGCGCAGCCAGATCGAGCCCATCCACGAGGTGGTGGCCATGCTGGGCTGGAAGGTGGTGGCCGTGCCCGGCGTGGAAGCCGACGACGTGATCGCGACGCTGGCGCAGACCGCCGCGGCTCAGGGCATACAGGTCATCGTCTCCAGCGGCGACAAGGACTTGAGCCAGTTGGTCAACGAGCATGTGACCATCATCGACACCATGAACGGAAAGAAGCGCGACGTGGCCGGCGTGACGGCCGAGTTCGGCGTGCCGCCGGCGCTGATGATCGACTACCAGGCCCTGGTGGGCGACACCGTGGACAACGTGCCCGGCGTGACCAAGGTCGGACCCAAGACCGCCGCCAAATGGCTGGAGGAGTTCGGCACGCTGGACAATCTGATTGCCAACGCGGCAGGCATCAAGGGCGTCGCAGGCCAGAACCTGCGCGATGCGATTGCCAGCGGCCAGCTGGCGCTGAGCCGCCAGCTGGTGACCATGAAGACCGACTGCGATCTGTCCGCCTACATCGGCGGTCTGCCGCAGCTCGATGCCGTCACGCTGGCCGAGCCCGATAGCGCCGCACTCGCGCCGTTCTACGAGAAATACGGCTTCAAGGGCCTGGTGCGCACCCTGGGCGCTGCAGCGGCCGACACCAAGGCGGCCAAGCCAGGCAAGGCCGCCAAGGTCGACAGTGCCCAGGGCGGCCTGTTCGATGCCGATGACGCAGCGGCCACCGAGGTGGCCGTTGTGGCCCAGCAGCGCGATGTGCTCTACACCACCATCCTGAGCGAGGCGCAGCTCGATGAATGGCTGGCCAAGATCGAGGCCGCCGAGCTGACGGCGCTGGATACCGAGACCGATTCGCTGGACGAGATGGTGGCCCGCATCGTCGGCATCTCCTTCAGCGTGGCGGTGGGCGAGGCCGCCTATATTCCGCTGCGTCACGAAGGCATGGACGTGCCCGAGCAGCTCGATCTGGACAAGGTGCTGGCCAGGCTCAAGCCCTGGCTCGAGGATGCGTCCAGAAAGAAGCTGGGCCAGCATGTCAAATATGACCAGCATGTGTTTGCCAACCACGGCATCACCGTGCGCGGCTATGCGCACGACACCATGCTGCAGTCCTATGTGCTCGAAGCCGACCGCCCGCACAACCTGACCAGCCTGGCGCTGCGCCATGTGAATCGCAGCGGCATCAGCTACGAAGACCTGTGCGGCAAGGGCAAGAGCCAGATTCCGTTTGCCCAGGTGCCCGTGGACAAGGCCGCAGCGTACAGCTGCGAGGACTCCGACCAGACGCTGGACGTGCACAACACCTTGTGGCCGCGCATCCAGGCCCATGCCGGGCTGCTGCATATCTACGAGCTGGAAATGCAGACCAGCGAAGCGCTGTTTCGCATCGAGCGCAATGGCGTGAGCATCGACGCGGGTGAGCTGGCACGCCAGAGCAATGATCTGGGCGCACGCATCCTGAAGCTCGAGGAAGAGGCTTACGAGATTGCGGGCCAGCCCTTCAATCTGTCCTCGCCCAAGCAGCTGGGCGAGATCTTCTTCGACAAGCTGGGCATGCCCGTCGTGAAGAAGACCGCCACCGGCGCGCGCAGCACGGACGAGGAAGTGCTGGAAAAGCTGGCCGAGGACTATCCGCTGCCCGCCAAGCTGCTCGAGCACCGCAGCCTCTCCAAGCTCAAGGGAACCTACACCGACAAGCTGGCGCAGATGGCCTTGCCCAGCGACGGCCGCGTGCACACCCACTACGCCCAGGCCGTGGCGGTGACGGGGCGTCTGTCCAGCAACGACCCCAATCTGCAGAACATTCCCGTGCGCACGCCCGAAGGCCGCCGCGTGCGCGAAGCCTTTGTGGCCCCCGAAGGCAAGCTCATTGCCAGCGCCGACTATTCGCAGATCGAGCTGCGCATCATGGCCCACCTGTCGGGCGACGAAGCCTTGCTGAGCGCCTTCAAGAACGGCCTGGACGTGCACCGCGCCACGGCCGCCGAAGTCTTCGGCGTGAGTGTGGACGAGGTCAGCAGCGAGCAGCGCCGCTATGCCAAGGTGATCAACTTCGGCCTGATCTACGGCATGAGCAGCTTCGGCCTGGCCAAGAACCTGGGCATCGAAACCAAGGCTGCGGCTGCCTATATCGACAAATACTTCCAGCGCTATCCCGGCGTGAAGCGCTATATGGACCAGACCGTGGAACTGGCTCACGCCCAGGGCTATGTGGAGACCGTGTTCGGTCGCCGCCTGGTGCTGCCCGAGATCAATGGCGGCAACGGCCCGCGCAAGAAAGCGGCCGAGCGCGCGGCCATCAACGCCCCCATGCAGGGCACGGCGGCCGATCTGATCAAGAAGGCCATGGTGGCCGTGCAGGCCAGGCTGGATGCCGAAAAGCCCGAGGTGCTGGTCATCATGCAGGTGCACGACGAACTGGTGTTCGAGCTGCCCGAAGCCGCCAGGGACTGGGTGCAGGCCGAGATCCCTGCCATCATGGCCGGCGTGGCCGATCTGTCCGTGCCGCTGCTGGCCGAGATCGGCTTTGGCAGCAGCTGGGAAAAGGCGCATTGATACGCTGTCGTCCCGGGGGCGCCTAGGTGTTGCCGAGGTGGCTCCTTAAAAAAGAGAGCTGCTTGCGCTTTCTGAAAAAGCACTTCAGGTTGTTTTCGACCTGAAGTGCTTTGTTTACAAGCGCTGACAGCTCCTGAATTGTTCTAGGTTGTTGCGGGAAATATCTTGTTCAAAGGCTTTGCAATGACGCCCGCCGTACGCATGGGGCTGTCGATTTCGGTGGCGACGGGGCTGTACGGCATCTCCTTCGGCGCACTGTCCGTGGCGGCCGGCCTCAACCTCTGGCAGACCATGGCGCTGAGCGCGCTGATGTTCACGGGCGGTTCGCAGTTCGCCTTTATCGGCGTGGTGGCGGGCGGCGGCAGCGGCATGGCGGCCGTGAGTGCGGCCTCGCTGCTGGGCGTGCGCAATGCCATCTACGGCATGCAGATGAGTCGCCTGCTGGGCGTCCAGGGGCTGCAGCGCTGGCTGGCGGCGCATTGGACGATCGACGAATCCGCGGCCACGGCATCGGGGCAGGAAGAGCTGGCCGAGCAGCGGCGCGGTTTCTGGGTCGCCGGGGCGGGCGTGTTCCTGCTCTGGAATCTGTTCACATTGCTGGGCGCGCTGATGGGCAATGCGCTGGGCGACACGCGCCGCTTCGGTCTCGACGGGGCTGCCGTGGCGGCCTTTCTCGGCTTGCTCTGGCCGCGCCTGAACGCGCGCGAGCCGGTGGCGCTGGCGCTGGCCTGCGGGCTGGTCACGGCCCTGGCCATACCCTGGGTGCCCGCAGGCGTGCCGATTCTGCTGGCCGCGGCCCTGGGCGCCTTCTGGGGCTGGGTGCGCCCTTCGGAGGCCGAGCAATGACGTTGTCCCTGTGGCACTGGATTTTGCTGGCCTGCGCGCTGGCCTTTGTGACCAAGCTGCTGGGCTACAGCCTGCCCGAGCGCTGGATGCGCAGCCCGCGCATGGCCCAGATCGCGGCCTGTCTGACGGTGGCGTTGCTGGCTTCGCTGACGGTGATGAACACCCTGGCCAGCGGCACACGCATCAGCCTGGATGCGCGCCTGGGCGCCTTGCTGGTGGCGGCGCTGGCCCTGTGGCTGCGGGCACCATTCTTGCTGGTGGTGATTCTGGGGGCTGTGGCTGCGGCGCTGCTGCGCTGGCTGGCCTGAGGTGGCTGCAGCGCGCTGGCCTTAGACTGCATGGCTAGCCAGGCTCGAGATCGTCAACACGTTCTGAAATTCCATCAACCCAAGGAGGATCCATGAAGTACGAAGACATCGCTCAGGATATGCAGGGGCTGCTCGGCGCTCGCGCCGATGCCCAGCCCAGCCGCCGCACGGCCTTGCGCGCAGCCCTTGGGGCGGGCCTGGGCGTGGGCTATGCCTGCGCCGCGGGCCCGGTCATGGCTCAGACGGCCATCAAGACCCCGGTCGACGGCCTGACGGCAGGCGAAGTCAGCATCGATGTCAAAGGCTTCAAGCTGCCGGCCTACCGGGCCATGCCTGCGGGCAAGCAGAATCTGCCCGTTGTGCTGGTGATCTCCGAAATCTTCGGCGTGCATGAATACATTGCCGATACCTGCCGCCGCCTGGCTCGTGCCGGCTATCTGGCAATAGCGCCCGACCTGTTCGTGCGCCAGGGCGATCCCATGGCCTATGCCGAGATGGCCAAGCTCATGAGCGAGGTGATCGCCAAGGTGCCCGATGCCCAGGCCATGGGCGATCTGGACGCTGCCGTGCAATGGGCAGGCACCCAGGGCGGCGACGTCAAGAAGCTGGCCATCACCGGCTTTTGCTGGGGCGGGCGCATCACCTGGCTGTATGCCGCACATGCCCCGCTCAAGGCCGGCGTGGCCTGGTACGGGCGTCTGCAGGGCAACAAGAACGATTTGCAGCCCAGCTATCCGCTGGATCTGGTGGGGCAGCTCAAGGCGCCGGTGCTGGGCCTGTACGGCGGCAAGGACACGGGCATTCCGCTGGAGTCGGTTGAAGCCATGAAGGCCGCGCTCAAGACCGGCTCTGCGGCGGCCAGGGCCTCGGAGTTCGTGATCTTCCCCGAGGCGCCCCATGCCTTTCATGCCGACTACCGCCCCAGCTACCGCGAGCAGGCCGCGCAGGACGGCTGGACCCGCATGCTGACCTGGTTCAACCAGTATGGCGTGGCTTGATGTCTCATACGCTGAAATTTTCGGCCCGGGGGGCTTGACAGCTTTGCTAAGGTGAAAGAAGTCCCGGCGTGCCATGCATGTCATGCGCATCCGGGGCTGACGGTATGGGGATAGTCGCAAGCGGGCCGCGTTGGGTGGCGCATTCTGCGAAAATCCTCAAGATTCGCCTGTAAAAGGTTGCGGTTAAGCCATATAAAGCTATGACATTGGTAGCAATTATTCTGGCCACCCTGGCTGCTGGTATCGGCAGTGTCTGGGTGGCCGCGTTGTTGATGAGTCTGGGAGGGGGGCGCACGCCAGGGCTGATGCCCCAGCGTCTGCTGAGCCTGGCTGCGGGAGCCTTGCTCGCCACAGCCTTCATGCATTTGCTGCCCGAAGCGTTCGAGAGCCACGGCAAGTCCCATGATCTGTTCGTGGTGCTGTTGATCGGGCTGGTGTTTTTCTTTCTGCTGTCCAAGGCCGAACTCTGGCACCACGGCCATGAGCATTCGCATGGCGACTCCCACCAGCCTGTTGCCGTGCACCATGCTCACAGTCATGGCCACGACCATCAGCATGGTCACGCCCACCATGACCATGGCGAGCACGCGCATGGTCACAGCCATGGCAAGGGCGGCTGGGCGATTCTGACGGGCGACAGCGTGCATTGCTTTGGCGATGGCGTGCTGATTGCATCGGCCTTCGTGGCCGATATCCGCCTGGGCCTGATTGCTGCACTGTCGGTGCTGGCGCACGAGGTGCCTCACCACATGGGCGATATCGTGGTGCTGCGCCAGTCCAGCAGCAATCGCCGCGTGGCGCTGGTCAAGGTGTCCATGGCGGGAGCCGTGACCACGCTGGGCGGGGTGGCCGGCTATTTCCTGATCGGACAGCTGCACGAGCTGCTGCCGTATTTCCTGGTCGTTGCGTCGAGCAGCTTCATCTATGTGGCGCTGGCCGACCTGATTCCCCAGCTGCAAAAGCGCCTGAGTGCCAAGGAAACTGCAGCCCAGGTCTTCTGGCTGCTGCTGGGCATCGTCATCGTGACGGTGATGAGCGGTGCTGCGCACAACCATGGACACGAGCATGACCACGATCATGGCGCCGAGGTCGGGCATTCGCACGAGCCCGCCCCCGCGCCCGCGGCTGCCCATGAAGCGGCGCACAAGCACGAGCATTGATTGCAACTGCAGTCGTAAAAAAACCGGCTTTCAGCCGGTTTTTTCATTCAGGAAATATCTTTCAGTTCGGTCTTGACCGCCGCCAGCTGGCGGCGCGAGACCGGCAGCAGCTCGCTCACGCCCTGCAGGCGCAGGCCCCAGCCTTCGCCTTCCTGCGGGTCGTCATATTTTTCGAGGCCGCGCAGGGCCGCACGCAGCACCAGGGCGTTGCGGTGTATGCGCAGCAGATGCTCGCCATGGCGGGTTTCGAGATCGGCCAGCGCTCCATCGAGGATGTAGTTGCGCTGCACGGTGCGCACGGTGATGTATTTCTGCTCGGCCTTGAGAAAACGCACTTCGGACAGCGGCAGCCGCAGCGTGCCGCCGCGCTCCTGAATCAGTAGCACGGGGCCGCTGTCCACGACGCTGCGCGTGCTCAGCGCACGTTCTGCCTTCTGCAGCGATTGCTGCAGGCGTTCCAGGCGTACGGGCTTGGTCAGATAGTCCACGGCATCCAGCTCGAAAGCCTGTACCGCATGGCTGGCATGCGCCGTCACGAACACGATGGCGGGCGGGTTGGCCAGTTCCGCCAGGGACGCAGCCAGCTGCAGCCCGTTGTGGCCGGGCATGTGGATGTCCAGCAGCACCAGCTGGACGGGGGCGGGCTGCGCGGCCTGCAGCATCTGCAGGGCCTGGTCGGCATCGGCGGCTTCCTGAATATGGTGGGGGCCATGTGCGCAGTCGCCGAGCAGAGTGCGCAGTCTGGCGCGAGCCAGAGCTTCGTCATCAACGATCAGAATGTGCATGACGGGATTCTCCCGGTTTTGGCGCGCTCTGCTGCAAAGGTACGCTCAGGCGCACCACATACAGCCCGTCGCGCACCTTGGCGCTGAAACTGCCTTGCAGGTCGTGCAGCAGCGACAGCCTGGCCCTGACGTTGTCCAGGGCCATGCCATGGCCGGTGCTTTGATGCTCGGCACTGGCCGGCGGCAAGGTGTTGATGATCTGGATCAGCGCTTCGTTGCCGCGCCTTTCGGTGCGTACCTGCAGCTTGCCGCCGCGCGCATTGGGCTCCACCCCATGGCGGATGGCGTTCTCCACCAGCGGCTGCAGCAGCAGCGGCGGCAGCAGCGCGCCATGCACGCTTTCATCGAGCTGCCACTGCATCTGCAGACGCTCGCCAAAGCGTACCTGCTCTATGGACAGATAGCGCTGGGCCAGCTCTATCTCCTGCGCCAGCGTGGTGGTCAGATGGGGTTCGGCCAGCGCATAGCGAAACAGATCGCTGAGGTCCTCGAGCAAGGCCTCGGCCTTGGCCGGCTCGGCGCGCACCAGCGCAATCGCGCTGTTGAGGGTGTTGAACAGAAAGTGCGGTCTGATGCGTGACTGCAGCTCGGTGAGACGGGCCTGAGTCTGCGCCGGCGTGTTGCCGCGCGCGCGCAGCACCAGCGCCGTCACGAGCAGCGCGGCCAGCAGGCCTCCCGTGACGGCGCTGGCCAGCCAGGGGGCTTTGTCGATGCCGATGAAGAACAGCATGCCGCAGGCATAAAGCCCTGCGAGCGCGCCCAGCAGCACGCCGGCCAGATATTGGCCGCGTGTGTCCAGACGCTGCAACTGGTGCTTGAGGCTGCAGGCGGCGATCAGCCAGACCAGGGTGCCTGGCAGGCAGGCACCGGTGAGCAGAGCCGCGCTGGTAAACCACTCCCAGAGCGAGTCCGCACCATAGATGGCCGCCGTGCCCACCACCACCTGTACAAACAGCACGGCGCGCAGCACCACGCCGGCATTGCAGGCGTCGAACACCAGGACCGGGCGGGCCGAGGCTGGTGTGGCAGCGATGAGCGGTGAGATGGGCACGGGCGGTCTGGAGCAGGACGGTGTTTGGGATGCAGACTGGAGCGGGCTGAAAATGCACCAAGGGCATTCCTGCCGACAGGGCAGCATGCCCGGTCCGAATTGGTGCAAGTCCTGCGATTATTGGCCAGCAGCTGCGCTGCAGCGTCAATTCGCGCGGCATCTGTCGGTTCGATGCATCAGCTTTGTGCTGACTCAAACCGAGGCCGCCGCCCGGCTGGCGGCCTGATAGCGTCTGAGCGACCAGACCACGCCCGCCAGAATCAGCAGCATGGGGGCCAGTTCCGCGAGCAGGGGCAGGCGCTGTTCATAGAGGAAGTGGTAGGCCAGGGCAAACAGGGTCTCGAACACCAGCAACTGGCCCACGAAGGTGATGGGAAGGCGCTGGCTGGCGGCATTCCACATCCAGTTGCCCAGCCAGGACGAGAGGATGGCCACGGCCAGATTCAACAGCCAGAACAGCTGCCAGCGCTGGGCCGGAATGTCGGGGCTGCCGGCGCCGCTGGCCTCAGGCGATATCAGCCACAGCAGCAACCAGAGCAAGGCGCTGATCAGCCCGACGACCAGACCCCAGAGCGTGGACCACTCCGTGCCGTTGAAGCGGCTTTGTGCCAGATAGCGGGTGTTGTCCAGCGCATAGCGGCTCCAGCAGAGCATGGCCAGTACGGCCATCAGCACGCCCAGCAGATAGCGCCCCTGGTTGCCTGCGGGCCCCGTGGTCAGCGCATGGGCGTTGACAAGCACGATGCCGGCCAGAATCAGCGCCATGGGTGCCAGCATGCGGCGCAGCGGAAGCGCGCCATGGGTGTTGCGGCCCAGAAGCGGCACGGTGACGGGAACCAGGCCCACGATCAGCGAGGTCACGGCCATGCCTATCCATTGCACGGCAGTGGCGACCAGGGCGAAATACACCACATTGCCCGTCAGGGCCAGCCATACCAGATGCCGGATATCGGCCGCTTGCAGCCTGGGCAGCAGCCTGGTGGCCCGGGGCAGAAAAACGCATAAGGCCACCACGCCATAGAGCACGAAGCGGCCAAAGGTGATCTGCAGCGGCGAGAATTCCGGCAGCATGGCCGGCACGAGAAAAATCGCGCCCCAGAGCGCGCAGGCGGCCAGCGCAAAACCGAGGCCGGAAATCAGGGAAGAGCGGGAATGCATGCCGGGCGGCGCATCGGCCGCCTGGGCAGCGGCCGTGAAGGGAGGGTGAGCGAAGACGGCATGATTGTCCGCGAAGGCCAGAAACCGGGTGGCTGCCACCGGATTTGCCAGCTTGGCGGGATAAGGCTTGCAGGCCTTATCTATCAATCGCAGTGTGCTATTGAATCGTGAGAGTGTGGTGCGCGAACAGCGCTTTGTCGCAGTGGCCGGCAATGGCTCTGGGACGCTCTGGCGCCCAAGCCGGGTCAGGCCGATAAAATCCCTGTTTCTGCTTTGCACAGCCGTCACGCCAAACTTCTGCATTGGGCGGCCTGTGGTTTTACGGGATTGTTGCCCTCACATGTCTACATCTGCTCCTTCGCACAACCAGCTCGATTCCAAGGCCGAAGCCTGGTCTGCCCTGTTCTCCGAACCCATGAGCGACCTGGTCAAGCGCTACACCTCCAGCGTGTTCTTTGACAAGCGCATGTGGCAGGCCGACATCCAGGGTTCTCTGGCACATGCCGAAATGCTGTCGGCCCAGAAGATCATTGCAGCCGAAGATTTCGCCTCCATCCAGAAGGGCATGGCGCAGATCACGGCCGAAATCGAGGCCGGCACCTTCGAGTGGAAGCTGGATCTGGAAGACGTGCACCTGAATATCGAAGCGCGCCTGACCCAGCTGGTCGGCGATGCCGGCAAGCGCCTCCACACAGGCCGCAGCCGCAACGACCAGGTGGCCACCGACGTGCGTCTGTGGCTGCGCAGCGAGATCGACCTGATCGAAGGCCTGCTCAAGGAACTGCAGCGCTCGCTGGTCGACGTGGCCACCAAGAACGTGGACGTGATCCTGCCCGGCTTCACCCATCTGCAGGTGGCCCAGCCCGTGAGCTTCGGCCACCATATGCTGGCCTATGTGGAAATGTTCAAGCGCGACGCCGAGCGCATGCTGGACGTGCGCAAGCGCGTCAACGTGCTGCCCCTGGGCTCTGCCGCCCTGGCCGGCACCACCTACCCGCTGGACCGCGAGCGCGTGGCCAAGACCCTGGGCATGGAAGGCGTGAGCCAGAACTCGCTGGACGGCGTGTCCGACCGCGACTTCGCCATCGAGTTCACCGCAGCGGCCTCGCTGTGCATGGTGCACGTGAGCCGTCTGTCGGAAGAGCTGATCATCTGGATGAGCCAGAACTTCGGCTTCATCAAGATCGCCGACCGCTTCACCACCGGCTCGTCCATCATGCCCCAGAAGAAGAACCCCGATGTGCCCGAACTGGCACGCGGCAAGACCGGCCGCGTGGTCGGTCATCTGATGGGTCTGATCACGCTGATGAAGGGCCAGCCCCTGGCCTACAACAAGGACAACCAGGAAGACAAGGAGCCGCTGTTCGACACGGTGGACACCCTCAAGGACACACTGCGCATCTTCGCCGAGATGATCGGCGGCCAGCTCAACCCCGCCAGCGGCGTCAAGGAAGGCGGCATCACCGTGAATGCCGAGAACATGCGCGCTGCTGCCCTGAAGGGCTATGCCACGGCCACCGACCTGGCCGACTATCTGGTCAAGAAGGGTCTGCCCTTCCGCGACGCCCACGAAACCGTGGCCCACGCCGTGAAGCTGGCCACCATGAAGGGTGTGGACCTGACCGAGCTGCCACTGGCCGAGCTGCAGGCCTTCAATCCCAACATCGAGGCCGATGTGTTCGAGGCCCTGAGCCTGGAAGGCTCGCTCAACGCCCGCAACACGCTGGGCGGTACGGCCCCGGCTCAGGTGCGTGCGCAACTGGCCAAGCACCAGGCTCGCCTGGCCTGATGGGCCCCGGCACTGTGGCGTAACGTTGACGCCTTGAAAGCGCCCTTTGCCGGGCGCTTTTGTTTTGGTTAGTCTGCAAAAGATAAGGAGAAAACACATGACGCAATCTCGTCGTCAATTGCTGAAAGCCGGTGCGGGAGCGGTTGCAGCATCGGCTCTGGGGCCGCTGGCCTGGGCCTCGTCGGGCCAGCCCATCCGCATTCTGGTGGGCTTTCCGCCCGGTGGTGGCTCGGACGCGATTGCGCGCCTGCTGGCCGACAAGCTCAAGGACGAGCTGGGCGGCGTGACGGTGCTGGTGGAGAACCGCCCTGGAGCCGGCGGCCAGATTGCAGCGCAGCTGCTCAAGGCCTCGCCTGCCGATGGCCATACGCTGTTTCTCACGCATGACCACACCATCTCCATCCTGCCCAAGGTCGTGAAAAAGCCGGGCTTTGATCCGCAGCAGGACTTCATCCCCGTGGCCGGGGTCGCCACTTTCGTGAATGCGCTGGCCGTCCCCAGCAACACGCCGGCCAGGAATCTGGCCGAGTACGCAGCCTGGGCCAGAGGCAGTGCCAAGAACGGCACCATCGGCATTCCGGCGCCGGCATCGACCCCCGAATTTCTGGTCAAGATCCTGGCCGATCATTACCATCTCGATCTGGTGGCCGCACCATATCGCGGCAGCGCTCCGCTGCTGGCCGATATGTTGGGCAATCAGATTCCGGCCGGCATTGCTTCGGTGCCCGACTTCATGGAGAACCAGAAGGCGGGCAAGCTGCGCGTGATCGGCGTGCTTGGCGCCAAGCGCCAGGCTTCCATGCCCGAGGTTCCGACCTTGCTGGAGCAGGGCATCAAGGGCTTTGAAGACATGCCTTACTACGGCATTTTTGCGCCCCGCGGCGTGCCCCAGGCCTTTGTCGAGCGCTTCTCCGCAGCGGTGGGCAATGTGCTCAAGCAGCGTGACGTCTACGCGCAGCTGACGGCACTGGGCCTTACAGTTGGATACATGAATCCCCGCCAGTTGGGGGAGCGCGAGGCTGCTTATTCCAAGGTCTGGGCCGGTATCATTCAGCGCAGCGGTTTCCAGCCGCAGTAGTTTCGCGCGTGCAGCACATGCTCAAGGCCCTGCTTCACCTGTGAGGCAGGGCTTTTTGCATTCTGCCGCCCCGCACTGCTGCGTCGCTGATTCCAGACTTCAGATTCAAACAGCCAGGGCCGGCGGCATGCCTGCCCCAAAAGGAAGTGACTGTATGACTGTGCCTTATGCAGAGGGAAGGAAGAGGGAGCAGGTCGCGCCGCTTTGGCGCGGGCTGCTGAAGGCAGGCCTGTTATGGGGTCTGGCGGCCACGGCGGCTCACGCCGTCGGGGTGCGCCAGTTCAGCCCGCAAGGCGATGTGAGCAAGGTGGGGCAGGTGGTGGTGCAGTTCGATGCACCTGCCGTGCGCTTTGGCGACCCCAAGGCCGAGGCGCCGGTCAATCTGCAGTGCAGCAATGCCCAGGCCGCCAAGGGCACGGGGCGCTGGAACAGCGAAAAGGAATGGGTCTTCGACTTTGCCCAGAACCTGCCCGCAGGCGTGCGCTGCACGGCCCAGCTCAACCCGCAGTTCAAGAGCGTCTCGGGCGGGGCACTGACAGGTGCTGCCAGCTATCAGTTCCAGACCGGCGGCCCGCAGGTGGCCCGCATCGCGCCCGACACCTATGAAGAGGTGGACGAGCAGCAGTATTTCGCGCTGCGCCTGACGGGAGCAGCATCCGTCGACAGCCTCAAGCAGCGTGTCTGGTGTACCTCCGAAGGCGTGGGCGAGCGCATTCCCGTGCAGCTGATCGAGGGCAAGGACCGCGAGGCCGTGCTCAAGCAGCGCCACTGGGACAAGGATGCGGCCCAGAATCCGCAGAACTATGCGGTGCTGGCCTGTAACCGCCGCCTGACCTCGGGCAGCAAGATGACCCTGGTCTATGGCAAGGGCGTGGCCATGGCCAACGGCCTGGCCAGCAAGGACGAGCAGCGCTACGAGTATCAGGTGCGCCAGCCGTTCAGCGCCGACTTCAGCTGCGAGCGCGAGAACGCCAATGCCGCCTGTCTGCCGATCCGCCCCATGCGGCTGTCCTTCAGCGCGCCGGTGCCGCGCAAGCTGATCGAGGGCATACGCCTCAAGAGCGGTGCCTCGGCCGTGGCACCCATCATCGAGCAGAACGGCGACAAGCTGGCCGAGGATTCGCTGGTGGATAGCGTGACCTTCCCCGCCACCATGCAGCCGAACTCCAAGTATGTGGTGGAGCTGCCGCCGCAGTTCAAGGATGCCGCGGGTCGCACGCTGAGCAATGCCAATATGTTCCCGCTGGCCACGGCCACGGGCAATATGCCGCCGCTGGTGAAGTTTGCTGCCGCACCCTTCGGCATCGTCGAGCGTTTTGCCGAAGGCCCCAAGGGCCCGGCGCTGCTGCCCGTGACGCTGCGCAATGTGGAGCCGCAGCTCCTGGGCAAGTCGCTGGACGCCAGCGTGGTGCGCACCAAGAAAGGCGGCTCGGATGCCGACATCATCGCCTGGCTCAAAAAGGTCGAGCGCTATGACAGCTATAGCGTGGAGCGCAAGCGCGCTGCGCGCGATGTGAAGGTGCTGCCACCGGTCATCAACGACGACAAGCACTGGGTGCAGACCCGCATGCTGTCGCTGCTGGACGGTCAGAGCCAGACCCAGACGCTGGAGCTGCCCAAGGCTGCCAGAAACGATCCGCGTCCCTTCGAGGTCGTCGGCATTCCGCTGAACCCGGGCTTCCAGGTGGTGGAGATTGCCTCGCCCATGCTGGGCCAGTCGCTGCTCGACGAAGGCTATGGCGCGGGCCGCACCATGTATGTGCGCACCTCGGTGCTGGTGACCAATCTGGCCGTGCACTTCAAGCTGGGCCGCGAAAACTCCGTGGCCTGGGTGACGACGCTGGACAAGGGCAAGGTGGTGCCGGGCGCCACGGTGCAGGTCTCGGACTGCAACGGCCAGGCCATTGCATCGGCCGTGAGCGACGCGCAAGGCATTGTGACCTTCAACGGCCTCAACCCCAATCCGCCCTCCTGCAGCAACGAAGACGGCTACTACCGCAGCAGTTCCTATTTCGTGAGTGCGCGGGCCAAGACCGATGCCGGTGAAGAGCTGGCTTTCGTCTGGAGCAACTGGAACAAGGGCATCGAGTCCTGGCGCTTCAATGTGCCGACCAGCTCCAGCAACAAGCGCGACGAAGTCGCGCATACGGTGTTTGACCGCATGCTGTTCCGTGCCGGCGAAACCGTGTCCATGAAGCACTTTCTGCGTGCCCTGACCGGGCCCGGCAAGAACTCCACGGGCTTTGAGCAGACCCAGGACAAGCCCGACCGCCTGACCATCACCCATCTGGGCAGCGGCCAGCGCTTCACCCAGGCCCTGAGCTGGAATGCCAACGGCAGCGCGACCAGCGAGTTCCCCATCTCCAAGGCCGCCAAGCTGGGCGAATATGCGGTGGAGCTGGGCTATACCAATGGCAACGGCCGCCGCTCCAGCTTCAGCACCGGCATCTTCCGTGTCGAGGAGTTCCGACTGCCCGTGATGGAAGGTCGCGTGGGGCCTGCCGGTAAGGATCAGCTCTATGCGGTCAGCAGCGTGCCTGCCGAGGTGCAGATCAACTATGTCTCCGGCGGTGCTGCCGCCAACCTGCCGGTCAAGGTTTCGGCGCTGCTGCGTTCCAAGTCGCTCAATTTCGCGGACTGGGACGGCTTCAGCTTCAACCCGCCGCGCAGTGCCCAGGACATGGGCAGCAGCGACGACGAGGAAAGCACGGCGGCCGACGAGACCAAGGTGGTGGCCGACAAGCTGCCCGTGACGCTGGACAAGAACGGTCTGGGCAAGGTCAGCATCGACAAGCTGCCCAAGTCCGGCGAGCCGCGCGAGCTGCTGATGGAAGCGACCTACGCCGACCCGAACGGCGAGGTGCAGACCCTGCGCAGCACGCGCACCATCTGGCCTGCCGCCGTGGTGGCGGGCGTGCGCTCCGAGAACTGGATCTCGGTGGATCGCAAGCTGCGCTTCCAGGCGCTGACACTGGATACGGCAGGCAAGGCCCAGGCCGGCGTGCCGGTCAAGGTCGAGGCCGTGGCGCGCATCACCACCTCCAGCCGCAAGCGACTGGTGGGTGGCTTCTACAGCTACGACAACCAGACCACTCTCAAGAATCTGGGCACCGTGTGCTCGGGCACCAGCGACAGCCATGGCCTGGTGCAATGCGAGGCCCAGTTGTCCCAGCCCGGCGAGGTGGAGCTGATCGTCAAGGCTGCCGACAAGGACGGCCGCAGCAGCCAGGCCGCGACCTCGGTGTGGGTCACGGGCCAGGGCGAGCTCTGGTTCGGTGGCGAAGACCATGACCGCATGGACGTGCTGTCCGAGCGCAAGAGCTATGAGCCCGGCGAGACCGCGCGCTTCCAGGTGCGCATGCCTTTCCGCCGCGCCACGGCGCTGGTGGCCGTGGAGCGCGAGGGCGTCGTCAGCACCCAGGTGGTGGAGCTGACGGGCGAGAACCCCACGGTGGACGTCAAGGTCGAAGACAACTGGGGTCCCAACGCCTATGTCAGCGTGCTGGCGCTGCGCGGCCGCCTGATGGAAGTGCCCTGGTACAGCTTCTTCACCTGGGGCTTCAAGTCGCCGCTGGAATGGTGGCGTGCCTTCTGGAATGATGGCAAGGAATTCATCGCCCCGACTTCCATGGTGGACCTCTCCAAGCCCGCCTTCCGTTTCGGCATGTCCGAAATTCGCGTGGGCCTGAAGAGCAATACGCTGGATGTGAAGGTGTCCTCGGACAAGTCCAGCTACAAGGTGCGCGGCACGGCCAAGGTCACCATCAAGGCCACGCTGCCCGATGGCAAGCCTGCTGCAGGTGCCCATGTGGCGCTGGCGGCCGTGGACCAGGCCTTGCTGGAGCTGATGCCCAACAGCAGCTGGAATCTGCTCGATGCCATGTTGACACGCCGCGAATGGGGCGTGCAGACGGCAACCGCCCAGATGGAGGTGATTGGCCGACGCCACTATGGCAAGAAGGCCGTGCCTGCGGGCGGTGGCGGAGGCCGCAGCCCCACACGCGAACTGCTGGACACCTTGCTGCTGTGGAAGCCCGATGTGGTGCTGGACGGCAACGGCATGGCCCTGATCGAGGTGCCGCTCAACGATGCCCTGACCACCTTCCAGGTGGTGGCCGTGGCCGATGCGGGCGTGAGCCTGTTCGGTACCGGCCAGGCGGCGATTCGCACCACGCAGGATCTGCAGATCATCAGCGGCCTGCCGCCGCTGGTGCGCGAGGACGATCAGTTCCGCGCCCAGGTCACGCTGCGCAACACCTCGGCCAAGGCCATGAAGGTGGAGGTCACGCCGCGCGCCACCATGCTGGAGCTCAAGGCCCAGACCGTGGAAATTCCCGCCGGCGAGGCGCGTGAAGTGGCCTGGGACGTGAAGGCTCCGGCCCAGCTCTCCGGCACGCGTGCCGAAGCGCTGATCTGGGAGATTTCCGCGCGCGATACCGCTGGCGGCGCCGACGCGGCGCAGGATGCGCTCAAGATCAGCCAGCGCATCGTGCCAGCCGTGCCGCTGTCGGTGCAGCAGGCCACGCTGGTGCAGGTCAACGGCAGCTACAGCGTGCCCGTGAATCCGCCCGCTGACGCGCTGCCAGGCCGTGGCGGCCTGCAGATGTCGCTGGTACCCAAGCTGACCGAAGGTCTGCCCGGCGTGCGCGACTGGTGGGCCCGCTACCCCTACTCCTGCCTGGAGCAGACCACCAGCAAGGCCGTTGGCATGAACAACGCCGAGCTTTGGGGCAGCACCATGGCCCAGCTGCCCAACTATCTGGACGGTGACGGCCTGGCCAACTACTTCCCGCCGCAGGACGGCTCGGCCAGCCGCGGCAGCGACACCCTGACCGCGCATCTGCTCAATATGTCGGCCATGGCACAGGGCGTTGACAAGCGCTTCGTGATCCCGGCCGCAGAGCGCGCGCGCATGGAGGACGGCCTGATCGCGTTCGTGGAAGGCCGCATCCAGCGCAACTTCTGGAGCCCGCGCAAGGATCTGGAAATGCGCAAGCTGGCGGCCATCAGCGCGCTGGCACTGTCGGGCAAGGCCACGCCGCGCATGCTCGACAGCATCAATGCCACACCCAACCAGTGGCCTACGCACACGGTCATCGACTGGGTGATGCTGCTGCAACGCATGAGCGATGCGCCGCAGCGCGATGAGCGCCTGGCCCAGGCCATGCAGATTCTGCGTGCCCGCCTGACCTACAACGGCACGCGTGCCGGCTTCTCGACCGACCAGGACGATAGCTGGTGGTGGCTGATGCAGGGCCCGGACGTGAATCTGGCACGCCTGATTCTGGCGACCATCAACGATCCGACCTGGACCGAAGACATGCCGCGTCTGGTCAGCGGCTTTATCGCGCGCCAGCAGTCCGGTGCCTGGAACACGACCACGGCCAACCTCTGGGGAGCTCTGGCGCTGCGCCGCTTCTCGCAGAAGTTCGAGTCCGAGCCCGTGGCCGGCAGCACCGTGGCCAGCATGAACGGTAACGAGGCCAAGGTGAACTGGGCCGATGTCAGGCGCGCCACTGCCGAGGATGCGCAGGGCACTGCCCATGCCAACAGCGTCTTCGGTGAACCCGTGCGCGCCGGCGGTCTGATGAACAACACCATGTTCATGCCCTGGGCCAAGGCCGGCAAGGGTCAGCTCAGCGTGACGCAGCAAGGCACGGGCAAGCCCTGGCTGACCGTGCAGTCCGTGGCGGCCGTGGCTCTCAAGGCGCCGTTCAGCGCCGGCTACACCATCAAGAAGACCGTCACGCCCGTGGAGCAGGCGGACAAGGGTCTGTTTGGTGGCGGCCAGTACACGCGCGGCGATGTGCTGCGCGTGACGCTGGAAGTGCAGGCCAAGACCGATATGACCTGGGTGGCGATCACCGATCCCGTACCCACGGGGGCGACGATTCTGGGCGGCGGCCTGGGCCGTGATTCGGAGATCGCGTCCAAGGGCGAGAAGCAGGAGGGTGCCGGCTGGCTGGCCTACGAAGAGCGAAGCTTCGAGTCCTACCGTGCCTACTACCAGTACCTGCCCGCAGGGACGACCAAGGTCGAATACACCGTGCGCCTGAACAATGCCGGTGAGTTTGCACTGCCACCCACGCGTGCAGAAGCGCTGTATGCGCCCGAGATGTTTGGCGAGATTCCCAATGCCAAGCTCAAGGTGGTGATGCCCAAGTAAGCCCTCGGCGGTTTCTCGGCCCTACGCCAAGCCCCGGTCTGCGCCAGCAGCCGGGGCTTTTTCATGCACTGGTGCTATCGATGCAGAAGCTGCTTTCGCCTTTGAAAAGGATGATTCAAAGGCATTTCTATCTGAAATCAATGAATGGAAAGCGATAGAAGCTCCTGTTTTTGACAATACCCGGGATGACACGCGGCTGTCATCCAGTCTTTCTAGACTGGCGCGATGTCTTTGATCGAGCTGGAGAACGTCGCCAAATCCTGGGGTGACGCCACGGCCCTGCATGCCGTGAATCTGCGCATTGAACCAGGCTCGTTCTGCGTCCTGCTTGGTCCTTCGGGCTGCGGCAAATCCACCACCTTGCGCATGATTGCCGGGCTGGACATTCCCACCTCGGGGGCGGTGCGCATCGATGGTCGCGACGTCACCCATCTGCCGCCTGCGCAGCGCGGCATTGCCATGGTGTTCCAGAACTATGCGCTGTTCCCGCATCTGAGCGTGGCCGACAACATTCAGTTCGGTCTGCAGGTGCGCAAGGTTGGTAAGGTCGAGCGCAGGCAGCGTCTTGAGCAAACGGCCGAGCTGCTGGGGCTGACGGCACTGCTGGACCGTCGGCCAGCACAGCTCTCGGGCGGCCAGCAGCAGCGCGTGGCACTGGGTCGTGCGCTGGTGGCGCAGGCCAGGGTCTGCCTGATGGACGAACCGCTGTCCAATCTCGATGCCCAGTTGCGCCAGGAAATGCGCGCCGAGCTGCGCGAGCTGCAGCAGCGTCTGGGGCTGACAGTGGTCTATGTGACCCACGATCAGGCCGAGGCCATGAGCATGGCCGATCAGGTGGTGCTGCTCAACAAGGGCCTGGTGGAGCAGGCCGCCGGGCCGCGTGAAATCTATGCCCGGCCCGCAACCACGTTTGCCGCGCGCTTTATCGGCACACCCGCCATGAACATCGTGGCCCTGCAAGGCAACCGGATTGCCGACAGCGATGTGGTTGTGGCCCCGGATCTGGTGGCGGGCGGCGCCTATCCGCAGGCTCTGGGCGTGCGCCCCGAGGTGATTGCCGTGGCACGCGATGCCGATGGCGCCGTCGAGGGCGATGGCAAGCGCATTCCGGCCACCGTGCAGGGCTTTGAATATCTGGGCGCCGATCTGGTGCTGCGCTGCCGGGTGGGCAGCGAGCTGCTGACGGCGCGTGTGCCCGGCCATGCCCATTCCGAACTGCAGCCCGGGCAGGCCGTGTTCCTGTGCTGGCCGCAGCAGGCTGCGCACTGGTTCGATGCGCAGGGCGGGCGCATTCATGTGTGCGGGCAGGCGGTGGAATCCGCCCGCTCCTTGCTGGCCGCAGCCTGAGCCGCCAGCGTTTTCCATTGTCTGCAAATCCCGAGGAGAGATTCCCATGCGTCGTCAAACCTTTGTTCACGGCCTGTTCGCCGCTGCCGCCGGCCTTGGCCTGGCGGGCACTGCTCTTGCGCAGTCCCCACTGGAAGTGCCTTTCTATTACCCCGTGGCCGTGGGAGGCCCCATCACCAAGGTGATCGATGGCTATGCGGCGGACTTCAACAAGGCGCATCCGCAGTACAAGCTCACGCCCATCTATGCGGGCACGTATCAGGAAACCATCGTCAAGGCGTTGACGGCGCACAAGGCGGGCAAGGCGCCTGCGACCTCGGTGCTGCTGTCCACCGATATGTTCACGTTGATGGACGAGGGCGCCATCGTGCCCATCGACGACTTTGTGAAGACCGATGCCGACAAGGCCTGGCTCAAGGGCTTCTACCCGGCCTTCATGGCCAACAGCCAGACCGGTGGCAAGACCTGGGGCGTGCCCTTTCAGCGCTCCACCGTGGTGATGTACTACAACAAGCAGGCCTTCAAGGAGGCCGGCCTGAACCCCGACAAGGCACCCCAGAACTGGAAGGAACTCAGGGAGGCAGCCCACAAGCTGACCAGGAAGGACGCCAGCGGCAAGGTCGTGCAATACGGCATCCAGATTCCGTCCACGGGCTTTGGCTACTGGATGCTGCAGACCCTGACCACGCCCAATGATGTGCTGCTGGCCAACGAGTCCGGCACCCGCGTCACCCTCAACAACCCCAAGGTGGTGGAAGCGCTGAACTTCTGGGTGAGTCTGGTCAAGGACGGCGTGCATCCGGCCGGCGTGGTGGAGTGGGGCACGACGCCCAGGGACTTCATGGAAAAGAAGGCCGCCATCATCGTGACGACCACGGGCAATCTCACCAATATCCGCGCCAATGCCAAGTTCGACTTCGGCGTCGGCCAGATCGCCGGCAATGTCCGCAAGGGCTCGCCCACGGGCGGGGGCAATTTCTACATCTTCAAGAACGCGCCCAGGGAGCAGCAGCAGGCTGCGTTCGAGTTTGCCAAATGGGTGACCCAGCCCGAGCGTGCCGCGCAGTGGAGCATGGACAGCGGCTATGTGGCGGTTTCGCCTGCGGCTTACGAGACGCCTGCGCTCAAGAAGTACGGCCAGGAATTTCCCCAGGCCCTGGTGGCGCGCGATCAGCTGCCCGTGTCGGTGGCCGAGTATTCCACCCATGAGAATCAGCGCGTGACCAAGGTGCTCAACGATGCGATCCAGGCGGCCCTGAACGGCACCAAGACCGCAGCCCAGGCCATGGACGATGCGCAGAAGGAATCCGACCGCATTCTGCGTCGCTACCAGTAATGAGCAGTCCGGCGCTTGACACCGGCAGTGGCGCCATGGCGGCGCCCTTGTCATCCAGGGCCGCCCGCAGGCTGGCGCAGGCCGCGGCACGCCGGCAGGCCGTGCATGCCTGGCTGCTGCTCATGCCGGCACTGGTGCTGCTGCTGGGCTTTACGCACTGGCCGGCCTTGTCCACGCTGATCGACAGCCTGCACGCCACGGCGCGTGGCGGCCAGTCCGGCGAATGGGTGGGATTGGAAAACTATGCGCTCATGGTCGACGACCCCGTGTTCTGGCAGGCCGTGCGCAACAACCTCTGGTTTGCCGCAGCCACCATTCCGCTGTCCATGGGACTGGCCTTGCTGATGGCGCTGTGGGTCAACGAGAGGCTCGCGGGGCGGGCCTGGCTGCGCATGGCGTATTTCACGCCCACGGTGCTGCCCATGATTGCCGTGGCCAATATCTGGCTGTTCTTCTACACCCCCCAGTACGGACTGCTGGAGCAGGTGCGCGGCGCACTGGGCCTGGACGCGCACAACTGGCTGGGCGATCCTTCCACGGCCCTGGCCTGCATCACGCTGGTGGCCGTGTGGAAGGAGGCCGGCTTTTTCATGATCTTCTATCTGGCCGCGCTGCAGACGCTCAATCCCAGCCTCAAGGAGGCGGCGGCCATCGAAGGCGCATCGCGCTGGTATTTCCTGCGCCGCGTGCAGTGGCCACTGCTCATGCCGACCACGCTTTTCATTCTGGTCAACGCCGTGATCAATGCCTTCCGGCTGGTGGATCATGTGTTCATTCTCACGCGCGGCGGGCCGGACAATGCCTCCACGCTGCTGCTCTATCACCTCTACGAAGTGGGCTTCAAATTCTGGGACACCGGCTATGCCGCAGCCATCACCGTGGTGCTGGTCACGGTGCTGGCTGCCGTGGCGCTGTTCCAGTTCTTCGTGCTCGACAAAAAGGTGCACTATCAATGACTGCTGCTGCCTTTCCATCAACGCGCAGCAGCGCCGGGACGGACCGGGGCCTGAGCTTTTATGGCTCTTCATGGCTGGACACCCTGGCCGCCTGGACGCTGGCCCTGCTGTGGCTGCTGCCGCTTGCCTATGCGGTCTGGACGGCGTTTCACCCGTCCGATGCGTCCACGCGCCTGGATCTGTCCGCGCCCTGGACGCTGCAGAACTTCCGCCATGCCTGGGAAGCCGCGCCGTTTGCGCGCTATTTCCTCAACACCATCTTGTTGGTGGCCATGATTCTGGCGGTGCAGCTGCTGCTGTCCACGCTGGCTGCGTTTGCTTTTGCGCGCTTGCGCTTTCGCGGCAGCAATGTGGCGTTTGCGCTGGTGCTGGTACAGCTGATGATCATGCCGGACATTCTGCTGGTGGCGAACTATCAGACCATGTCCAGGCTGGGCGCGGTCGATACCCTGGTGGGCATGGGGCTGCCGTATTTCGCCTCGGCCTTTGCCATCTTCTTGCTGCGCCAGACCTTTATGGGCATACCCCGCGAACTGGACGAGGCCGCGCGCGTGGAAGGTGCGGGCACGCTGCAGATTCTCTGGCGCGTCTACGTCCCGTTGGCCAGGCCGGTCTACACCGCGTTTGCGCTGGTTTCGGTGAGCTTTCACTGGAACAATTTCCTCTGGCCGCTGATCGTCACCAACAGCGTGCAGGCGCGTCCGCTCACCGTGGGCCTGCAGGTTTTCTCCAGCGTGGAGTCGGGCGTGGAATGGTCGACCATCTGCGCTGCCACGCTGATGACTTCGGGGCCGCTGCTGCTTGCCTTTCTCATCTTCCAGCGCCAGTTCGTGCAGAGCTTCATGCGCGCGGGAATCAAGTGAACGGGATACAGTCAGACTCTTTGAGGAGCTGACGATGCCCGGTCCCGCTGCTGCTGGTGTGCTGATCTATGCCAAGGACTTCCAGGCCCTGGCGCGCTTTTACGAACAGGTGCTGGACATGCAGCGGCTGCATGAGGATGAGCACATCATCGTGCTGGAGTCCGCCGCCCTGCAACTGCTGATTCACGCCCTGCCTGCCGAGATCGCGGCGCGGGTCCAGGTCGGCAGGCCGCCGCAGTGCCGTGCCGATGTGGCGCTCAAGTTCTTCGTCACCGTGCCCGCGATCGCCGAGGCCGCAAGCGTCGCGCAGGCACTGGGCGGCCAGGTGTTTGACGAGCGCTGGCAAGGCCCCGGCTTTGCGGTCTGCAATGCCATGGACTGCGAAGGCAATGTGTTTCAGCTGCGCGAGACCCTGGCCTGATCGGCTGCTCTGAAAATAGCCGCTGCCAGCGCTGCGCAGGCAGGCGCAGCAGTCTTTTTCGATGTAGAAAGAAGCGACAAGATGAATATCCTGAGCTGGAATGTGCAATGGTGCTGTGGCATGGATGGACAGGTCAGTGTGGAGCGCATCGTGCGCCACGCGCTGCAAATGGGCGAGCAGTCCGGCGGACTGGATGTGCTGTGCCTGCAGGAGATCGCCGTCAACTACCCCGATCTGCAGGGCCGACCCGGCGATCAGCCGGCCGAGTTGAAGGCGCTGCTGCCGGGCTGGCAGATTGTCTTTGGTGCCTCGGTCGACGAGTTCACGCCCCGGGGACATCAGCGCTTTGGCAATCTGGTCGCCACGCGCCTGCCGCTGCTGCAGCTGCAGCACCATCCGCTGCCCATGCCGGCCGATGCCGATGTGCGCTGCATGCAGCGCATGTGCTCGGTGGTCACGGTCGCTGACGCGGCATTGGGGCCGGTACGCATCATGACCACGCACCTCGAGTATTTTTCGAAGCGCCAGCGCATGGCCCAGGCCGGCGCCCTGCGCGACCTGCAGATGCAGGCCTGTGCACTGGCCGATGCCCCGCCGCAGCCGGCCAGCGACGGCTCGCCCTACCAGACCAAGCCGCATACCCGCCATGCCGTGCTTTGCGGGGACTTCAACTTCGAGCCGCACGAGCCCGAATATGCCGTCCTGTCCGCCCCGTGGGCGGCCGGTGAACAGGGCTGCCTGCAGGCCGGCCAGTGGCGCAATAGCTGGGATCTGCTGCACCCCGGCTTGCCGCAGCCGCCCACCTTCAGGCTGGTGGACCGGACCTGGGGCGCCGAGCCCGGAGCCTGCGATCTGCTGTGGGTGAGCGACAGCCTGTGCCAGCATGTGCAGGCCTGGCGTGTGGACAGCACCACAGAGGCGTCCGATCACCAGCCGGTGATGTTGACGCTGGGCTGAACTTATTGTTAGGGTCGGAGCTGGATTCGAGATACCTGCTGCTGCGCCAGTCGCAGTGATGTGGAACCCTGAAAGAGAGGAGTCTTCATGCCTGTAGAAATTCCGTCCATGTCCATCATGTTGCACCGTAGCTGGTGGGTGCTGTTGCTGCGCGGTGCCGCCGCCATCATCTTCGGCGTGCTGACCTGGATGCAGCCCGCAGCATCCGCGGCCGCACTGGTGCTGGTGTTCGGCGCCTATGTGTTTGTCGATGGCTTGCTGGGCATCTACACCGCCATCAAGAGCCGCCAGCAGTCGCGTCACTGGTGGGTGGTTCTGCTGTGGGGGCTGACGGGGGTGGTGGTGGGGGTGCTCACGGTCGTCAACCCGGCGATCACCGCATTGGTGTTGACCATCTATATCGGTGTCTGGGCTCTGATGACCGGTGTGCTGCAGATCGTCGCGGCGCTGCGCTTGCGCAAGGAAATTCAGGGCGAATGGCTGCTGGTGCTCGGCGGGCTGCTGTCGGTACTCTTCGGCATCTTCGTGCTGATGCAGCCCGGCGCGGGCATGATGGCCATGCTGTGGGTGCTGGCGACCTATGCCGTGATCTTCGGTGTGCTGATGGTGATACTGGCGTTCAAGATCAAGAAGTTCACGGCCTGAGCACTTAAGCTTGTTCCGAGAGGCAGTGACTTCGGGAAAAAGCGGCTCGCAGAAGCCGCTTTTTTGTTGCCGCTTGTCTGAGCAGTCTGTTTGCCGGGCCATCTTTGGGACAATGCCTGCTGACTTCCAACAGCGCACAACGACATGGAACAAGGCATGCAGCGGTATTTCCAGCCCCCGAGAATGAAACAGTCCTGGCGGGCCGTCGGCATGACGGCCGCCTTGTGGCTGGGTCTTGCCTCCAGCAGCCATGCCGTGCCCAGCTACGACGAGGTGCGCAGCGAGCATCGCTCCTCGGAGACCCTGCTGCTGTCGCGAGAGGGCGAGCTGCTGCAGCGCCTGCGCACCGACAGCACGGTGCGCCGCGGTCCCTGGGTGGCATTGGCCGATGTATCGCCGGCGCTGCGCACGGCCCTGGTGCTCAGTGAGGATAGGCGTTTCTATGAGCACAGCGGCGTGGACTGGGCTGCCGTCACCGCCGCCGCCTGGGGCAATCTCTGGAACACGCGCACGCGCGGCGCGAGCACCATCACCATGCAGCTCGCAGGTCTGCTCGACGGCGACTGGCGTCAGGGACCGGGTGGGCGCAGCGTGGTGCAGAAGGTGGGGCAGGCCGTGGCGGCCCAGGTGCTGGACAGGCGCTGGCGCAAGGACCAGATTCTCGAGGCCTATCTGAACATGGTGCCGTTCCGCGGCGAGATCGTGGGCATCGACGCGCTGTCGCAAAGCCTGTACGGCAAGGCAGCCCATGGGCTGGATGCGCGCGAGGCGGCCATTGCCGCGGCCCTGGTGCGTGCGCCCAATGCGTCGGTGGAGCGCGTCGCACAGCGTGCCTGTGGCGTGCTGCAGGTGATGGTGCCCGACGATGTGGCGGCCAAGGATTGCTCGGCCATGCAGCTCTATACCTCCAGCGTGCTGCAGCGGCGCCAATGGCTGGCCAGCGAGGGTGTTGCTCCGCATTTTGCGCGGCGCTGGCTGGCGCTGCCGCAGAACCGGGGGCACGAGCAGGTGCGCTCGACCTTGAACGCTGCCTTGCAGCGCTTTGCCGTGGCCAGCCTGCAGCAGCATCTGCGTGAGCTGCAGGGCCGCAATGTGGAAGATGGTGCGGCCGTGGTGCTGGACAACCGCAGCGGCGAGATTCTGGCCTGGGTGGGATCCTCGGGCACGCTGAGCCAGGCATCCGAGGTCGATGGCGTCACCGCTTTGCGCCAGCCCGGCTCCACGCTCAAGCCCTTTCTCTATGCCCAGGCGATGGCCGAAAAGCGCATCACGGCCGCCTCGCTGATCGAGGATTCGTCGGCCCATATCCCCACGCAGAACGGCCTCTACATTCCGCAGAACTACGACCGGCGCTTCAAGGGTTGGGTGTCGGCGCGCACGGCGCTGGCATCCTCGCTCAATGTGCCTGCAGTGCGCACGCTGGTCATGGTCACGCCCGATGCGTTTTTCGAGCAACTCAAGAAGCTGGGCCTGCCGCTGCGTGAAAGCGGCGGCTACTACGGCTTCAGCCTGGCGCTGGGCAGCAGCGAGGTCGCGCTGCTCAATCTGACCAATGCCTACAGGGCACTGGGCAATGGTGGTCAATACCGCCCCGTGAGCTGGGCCCTGCCCCGGACAGACGGCCGCAGATCCGGCGATGCAGCGCCGGGCAACGAGGCGCCGCTGCAGGCACTGGATGCGCGCGCCGCCTTCATCGTCGGCGACATTCTTTCCGACAATATGGCGCGGGCCCCGACCTTCGGCACCGACAGCGTGCTGGCCACGCGCTTCTGGACGGCCGTGAAAACCGGCACCAGCAAGGATTTGCGCGACAACTGGGCCGTAGGCTGGTCCGAGCGCTATACCGTGGGCGTCTGGGTCGGCAATGCCGGTGGCGAAGCCATGCATTCCGTGAGCGGCACCAGCGGCGCAGCGCCCATCTGGGCCGAGATCATGGGCTTCCTGCATCGCAATGTGTCCAGCCATGCACCCCGGCCACCCGCTGGCGTGCTGCAGCAACAAGTGCAGTTTGGCGCGCTGGCCAGTGGCGGCACGCCCATCGAAAGCGCGCGTGGCGAATGGTTTGTGGAAGGCACGCAGCAGTCGCTGTTTGCCATGGATCACGTGGCGGGCAGTGCAGAGCAAAAAAGCCTGGCCAGGCAAAAAGGCAGCAAGTCCGGCAGTGCTGCGGCTGTGCGTATCTCGCGTCCGGCCAATGGCACGATTCTGGCGCTGGACCCCGATATTCCACCCGACAGCCAGCGCGTGCAGCTGGTGGCGCGTCAGGCCGGTATGGCGGCCGAGCAGGACTGGCGTGACGGCAGCTTGCGCTGGCGGCTGGTAACCCGGCAGTACGGCCCGCCTGCGGCTGCCGACAAAAATGCGCAACCCGTGATGCGGGAAGTGCAGCGCGAGCTGGGGCGTGGCAGTCAGCTGGGCTGGCTGCCCTGGCCGGGGCGCCACAAGCTGGAGCTGCTCGATGCATCCGGCAAGGTGCTGGACAGCATCGCGCTGGAAGTGCGCGGCGCCGGTGCCCTGGTGGCCGGGCCGGAGCAGATCCCGGGCCAGCGCCGGCGCTGAATGCCGGCCGGTCAGCCGGCCAGGCGCTCAGTTACCAGAATCGAACTGCGCTACCAGAAAGTCCAGCAGCGCCCGCAGCTTGGGCGTCATATGCTGGCGCGACGGATAAATGGCATAGAGCGCGGTCTTCACCGTGCTCCAGTCTTCCAGGGCGGCCTGCAGCCGGCCTGAGCGCAGGTCTTCCTCGACATAGGGCAGCGGGATCAGGCTGACGCCAAAGCCCGCGCGCAATGCATCGCGCACTGCAAGGCTAGAGGACACCGAGTAGCGCGCATTGACCGCCACGCGCTCCATGCGCCCGCCTTGCTCAAATTCCCAGACATCTGCATGGCCCGAGAGGCTGAAGCGTATGTGCTCGAGGCCGTTGAGGTCGGCAGGCGTGTGCGGGCGGCCGCGCTTCTCGAAATAGCCGGGCGCGGCGCACAGCACATGCGACATCGAGGTCAGCGGTCGCGCAATCAGCGAGGAGTCCTCGAGCCGGTCACTGCCGCGTATGGCCAGATCGAAGCCTTCGCGCACGATATCGACGCGCCTGTCGTCCAGGTGCAGGTCCAGCTGCAGCCCGGGGTGGCGCTCCAGGAAGGCGGGTAGGGCGCAAGAGATCTGCGTCAGCGTGAATGTCATGGGCGCGCTGACCTTGAGCAGGCCGCTGGGCGCAGCCTTGAACGGGCATAGTGCCGAGTCTGCATCGGCCAGCGCATCGAGCGCCCGCGTGACATGCTCGAGATACAGGCGGCCTTCTTCCGTCAGCGCCATGCGCCGAGTGGTGCGCTGAATGAGGCGTGTGCCCACATGGGCCTCCAGCTCGGCGATGTTCTTGCTGATCGCAGCCGGCGACAGGCCCAGGCTGCGGCCCGCCTCGGCAAAGCTGCCGCACTGCGCGATGCGATGAAAGACTTGCAAGGCGGTCAGTCGGTCCATATGATTCTTCTCTGTTGGTGAATGGTTTATTTTGATAATTGCCAATTATCAATTAGAAGTGAATTATCTACAGTCGTGCCATGACAACACTTCATCCCACGCTCACCCTCATCGAGCAGCGCATCTCGGCCAACCGCTTCGATACCTCCCACCATCTGGCGGATGCCGACATATCAAGGCTGGTGCAGCTGGCTACGCGCGCACCCACGGCCTACAACCTTCAGAACTGGCGCTTCATCGCCGTGCGCACGCCTGGGGCCAAGGCCAGGCTGCGCGCCGTGGCGCAGGACCAGGCCAAGGTGCAGGAAGCGGCCGTCTGCTTCATCGTCTGCGGCGTGCTGGCCGACCCCGAGGCGCTTGCCGAACGGCTGCAGCCCTCTGTGGACGCTGGCTTCATGCCTGCCGCCATGGCGCAGGGATGGCTGCAGGCCGCGCAGCAGCAGTACGCCAGCGCGCAGGCGGTGCGCGACGAGGCCCTGCGTTCGGCCAGCTTCGGCGCCATGACGCTGATGCACGCGGCGCAGGCGCTGGGCCTGGCATCCTGTGCGATGACCGGCTTCGACGCCGAAGGCGTGGCGGCCAGCTTCGGTCTGGCGAGCGAGGAGGTGCCGGTCATGCTCGTCACCGTGGGCCGTGCTGCGCCCGGCAACTGGCCGCAGAAGCCACGCCGGCCGCTGGATCAGGTGCTGGAGTTCGCATGAGTGCCGGCCAATCTGCGCCTGGGTCCAGGCGGACCCAGGCACGCGATCTGCTGCTGACGGCGCTGGCACCCGCCATCTGGGGCAGCAGCTACATCGTCACCACGCAGTTGCTGCCGCAGGCGCCCGCGATGACTGTGGCCTTGCTGCGCGCGCTGCCCGCAGGCCTGTTGTTGCTGGCATTTGCACGGCGCCTGCCGCAGGGCGTGTGGTGGCTGCGGGTGTTCATTCTGGGAGCGCTCAATTTCTCGGTGTTCTGGAGCATGCTGTTCGTCTCGGCCTACCGCCTGCCGGGAGGGGCCGCCGCCACCGTCGGGGCCGTGCAGCCGCTGGTGGTGGTGTTTCTTGCGGCCTGGGTGCTGGGCAGCGCGCTGCGGCCGGCCTCGGTGCTGGGAGCCCTGGCCGGTCTGGTGGGTGTGGCCTTGCTGGTGCTCACGCCTGGTGTGAGGCTGGATGCGATGGGGATTGCGGCGGGCCTGGCCGGAGCGGTTTCCATGGCCTGCGGTACGGTGCTCACGCGCAAGTGGCGTCCTCCCGTACCGCTGCTGACCTTCACCGCCTGGCAGCTCACGGCCGGAGGAGTGTTGCTGCTGCCGGTGGCGCTGTGGGCCGGACCGGATTTTCCGGCGCCCACACTGGGCCATCTGATCGGACTGGCCTGGCTGGGTCTGGTGGGCGCGGCGTTGACCTATGTGCTGTGGTTTCGCGGCATTGCCCGGCTGGAGCCGAACATGGTGGCGCCGCTGGGCTTTCTGAGTCCGCTGACGGCTATTTTGCTGGGCTGGGCATTCCTGGACCAGACGCTGACGGCCGTGCAGATGGCTGGTGTGGCCCTGGTCATGGGCGGGATCTGGCTGGGGCAGCGGGGCGCGGCGCGCTGATCCCCGCAAGGCCCGGCCCAGGGCCGGAGCCTGTGCGGGATCAGTCCCGAACCAGCAGATCGCCAGTGATCTCAGAGACGTTCTTGACGCTGGTCAGCGTCATGGCCACGCGCATTTCCTTTTCGAGCAGGTTCAGCAGGTTGGTCACACCGGCTTCGCCTTCTGCAGCCAGCGCATAGACGAAGGCGCGGCCTATCATGGTGCAGTCTGCGCCAAGGGCCAGCAGGCGCACGATGTCCAGGCCGTTGCGCACGCCCGAGTCGGCCAGGATCTTGATCTGGCCCTTGACGGCATCGGCAATGGCAGGCAGGGCGCGTGCCGACGAGAGCACGCCGTCGAGCTGGCGCCCGCCGTGGTTGGAGACGATGATGCCGTCGGCCCCGAAACGCACGGCATCCCTGGCGTCCTCGGGATCGAGAATGCCCTTGATCAGCATGGGACCCTTCCAGAAGTCACGGATCCACTCCAGGTCCGACCACGAGATTGAGGGATCGAAGTTCGCGCCCAGATAGCCCATATAGTCTTCGAGCGAGACGTTCTGACCCTTGTAGGTGGAGATATTGCCCAGCGTGTGCGGGCGGCCCATCAGGCCCACGTCCAGGGCCCAGTGTGGATGGGTCACGGCCTGCAGGTAGCGGCGCATGGCGGCGTTGGGGCCGCTCATGCCCGAGTGCGCATCGCGGTAGCGGGCGCCGGGTACGGGCATGTCCACGGTGAAGACCAGGGTGGAGACGCCAGCAGCCTGGGCACGCTCCAGCGCGTTCTTCATGAAGCCCCGGTCCTTGAGCACATAGAGCTGGAACCACATCGGGCGGCCCAGCCTGGGCGCAACTTCCTCGATGGGACAGACCGAGACGCTGGACATGGTGAAGGGAATCCCCTTCTTGTCGGCAGCCATGGCGGCCTGCACTTCGCCGCGGCGGGCGAACATGCCGGTCAGCCCCACCGGAGCCAGCGCCACGGGAATCGAGAACTTCTCGCCGAACAGCTCGATGCTGGTGTCCAGCTGGCTCATGTCCTTGAGCACGCGCTGGCGCAGGGCCACGTCGGCCAGGTCGTCGACATTGCGGGCCAGCGTCTTCTCGGCATAGGCGCCGCCGTCAAGATAGTGGAACAGAAAGGGCGGCAGGCGCTTTTGCGCAGCCGCGCGGTAGTCGGTGGTGGAGGAGATGATCATGAAAAAATGGCGGAGGAAGAGGAGAAACGATCCAGCCGCTTGCGTCGGGCCGCCTCGGCATCCGACTCGGACAGCTTTTCGTGAACATAGGCCAGGTGCTGGCCGATAGCGCTTCTGGCCTGCTCTGGCTCGCCGTCGACAATGGCCTGCATGAGATTGCGGTGCTGCGCAGTCAGATGCTCCAGCGTCGAGGGATCATCATGCACGAACATCAGGCGTCGATTCTGGGCCACGGTACCCAGCACCAGCTCGAACAGGCTGCCCATGAGCTGTACCAGCACGGCATTGTGCGAGGCTTCGGCAATCGCCAGATGAAACTGCGCATCGGAGCGGGCCGCACTGGCAGCATCGCGCGCCTGCTGGTGGTGAAGCATGTCGTCGAAGCAGTGGCGGATGCGGTCCCGGTCCTTGTCGGTGGCTCGCTGGGCCGCATACCAGGCGGTGCTGAGCTCCAGTGCCTGCCTGGCTTCCAGCACGTCGTAGCGGTATTGGGGGTCGTCGCGCAGCAAGGACTCCAGCGGTGCGACGGCCTGCTCGTGCCACAGGGGCACGCGCGAGCCGACAAAGGTGCCGGCCCCCACGCGGCTTTCGAGCACGCCGCGACTGGCAAGCTTCTGTATGGCCTCGCGCAGCGCCGTGCGCGAGACCCCCAACTGCTCGGCCAGCGCCCGCTCGGTCGGCAGCTTGGCGCCGCTCTGGAGCTGGGTGCTCTGGATCAGCTCCAGCAACTGCTGGGCAACGCGGTCGGACAGGCGGATGGCGGGCATGGGGTCTGGCAGGAGTTTCAGGTGGTGGGAATCATCCACGGAAACACATAAGCCTGCAGCGTGCAGATGATGCCGATCAGCACCAGGAAGGCCAGACTGTGCTTGACGGTAAAGCGGAACAGGTCCGATTCCTTGCCGGCCAGGCCGACGGCCGCGCAAGCAATGGCGATGGACTGGGGCGAGATCATCTTGCCGGTCACGCCGCCGGTGGTGTTGGCAGTCACGGCCAGAACCTCGGGCAGCCCCAGCTGCGCTGCCGTCGTGGCCTGCAGGGCGCCGAACAGCGCATTGGCCGAGGTGTCGGATCCCGTGAGGAACACGCCGACCCAACCCAGGAAGGGCGAGAAGAACGCAAAGGCCTTGCCTGTATGGGCCAGCGCCATGGCCAGCGTGGTGGATAGGCCGGAGTAGTTGGCGATGAAGGCGAAGGCCAGCACCATGCCGATGGAGTAGATGGGCAGAGCCAGTTCCCTGAAGGTCTCGCCCAGGGTCCGGACTGCTACGGCTGGCTTGAGGCGCAGCAAAAGAATGGCGAGCACGGCAGCGATCAGGATCGCGGTCCCCGTGGCCGATAGCCAGTTGAAGGAGTAGACCGCGCCATAAGGCGTGGGCGTGGCAACGACGGGCGCCATTTTCTGCACCAGATTGTGCAGCATGGGCACGGGAATGCTGAAGACCGTGCCGGACAACGCGCCACCCGAGGCGAACAGCGCCTTGAAGGGCTTGAGGCTCCAGATGGTAACCATGGCGGTGAGGATGATGAAGGGCGACCAGGCCTTGATCACCATGCCGGTCGTCAGCTTGATGGGGGCCGTAGTCTGGATCTTGGCTGCGCCCGGCTCGGTGTCGAAGCGGAAGATGCGCTTGGGCTGCCAGAACTTGAGAAAGGTGGTCAGTGTCACCAGGGCGAAGATGGCCGAAGTGATGTCCGGCAGTTCGGGGCCGATGTAGTTGGCCGTCAGAAACTGTCCGAGTGCAAAGCTGCCGCCGCCGACCAGCACCGCAGGCCAGGTTTCCTTCACGCCGCGCCAGCCGTCCATGATGGCCATGAGCCAGAACAGCACGATGATGGTCATGAACGGCAGCTGGCGGCCGGCCATCTGGCTGATGGCCATGACATCGACGCCCGAGACCTGACCGGCCACGATGACGGGAATGCCCATGGCGCCGAAGGCCACGGGAGCGGTATTGCCGATCAGGCATAGGCCCGCTGCATACAGAGGCCTGAAACCCAGGCCCACCAGCAGTGCTGCCGTGATGGCGACAGGGGCGCCGAAACCGGCGGCTCCCTCGAGGAAGGCACCGAAGCAAAAGCCCACCAGGATCAGCTGCAGGCGCTGGTCTTCGGTGACCGAGAGAATGGACGAGCGGATGATGTCGAACTGTCCGGTCTTGACCGAGACCTTGTAGAGAAAGACCGCCGCGACAATGATCCAGGCAATCGGCCACAGGCCGTAGAAGAAGCCATAGACGCCTGCGGCCAGCGCATTGGCCACCGGCATGCGATAGAACAGCAGCGCCACGGCCAGAGACAGCGCCACCGTGATGGTGCCTGCCACATAGCCCTTGAGGCGCAGCTTGGTCAGCGCGAGAAAGAAAAAGATGATGGGTATCAGCGCCACCAGCGCTGACACCCACACATTGCCTGCGGGGTCGTAGTTCTGCGACCAGATTTCTTGCATTGCCTTGATCTCCTGGATATGCGCGGGGAGGGCAACCCTCCTGAGCGTCCAGAAGCTTCCCCGTCAATTCTTTGAACAACCGTGTCACCCTGCGCCGGACGCTGACATGCAATCTGGTTCGGCTCCGTCTACTGAATTGGTATTACCAATATGCGGCGGTTTTGGGTCGGATGGATTATAGGAATGAGGTTTTATTCATAAATTAGTGGTTTTCCCTTGATTTTTGTAATTAATTGGTAATACCAATGTGTGAATTGGTATTCCACCGATCCTTCTCAAAGAGCGCAAAAAAACCGCAGGCCCGAAGGCGCTGCGGCTGCTGGGGTGCCCACTTGATGGGCTGAGAAGGGGGGAAGCGGGAAATCGCCTCGGCCCGGGCCGGAGATACCGAGCGGCCTGGATGGCCTGCTCGGATTCCCCCGGGATGCTCCGTCGAGGCGAGCCGCGAAGCGGCTCGGGGACTCAGTTCACCATCAGCTTGAACGGCCAGACATAGGCCTGCATGGTGACGAACAGGCCCATCAGGCAGGCCAGGGCGATCGAGTGGAAGAACACATAGCGCAGGATGTCGCCCTCGCGGTTGAACCAGCGTGTGGCGGTCGAAGCCACGACAATGGATTGCGCATCGATCATCTTGCCCATCACGCCGCCCGAGCTGTTGGCGGCACCCATGAGGTTGGGCGACAGGCCCAACTGGTCGGCGGCGACCTTCTGCATGCCGCCAAACAGCACGTTGGACGCTGTGTCCGAGCCCGTGAGCGCCACGCCCAGCCAGCCCATCAGCGTGCCGAAGAAGGGGTAGAACACGCCGGTATTGGCAAAGGCCAGGCCCAGGGTGGTATCGGTGCCCGAGTAGCGTGTCAGCGTGCCCAGAGCCAGCATCAGCACGATGGTCAGCAGCGAGTAGCGCACCAGCCAGGTGGTCTTGAAGAAGGTGCGCACGATGGTGACCGGGTTGTACTTCATGACGAAGGCGCTGACGATGGCCGACAGCAGAATGGCGGTTCCGGTGGCCGACAGCAGGTTCAGCGTGTAGACCGCGCCTTCCTTGGTCGGCTGGGGCACCACGGGCGGCATTTTCTCGATCAGATTGTGCAGGCCCGTCATGGGGAAGGCGGGGGCAAACAGGCTGTTGAGCCAGGCCTTGACCGGCGGCAGACCCCAGATGAAGACAAACACCGAGAGAATGATCCAGGGCGTCCAGGCGGCGATCAGCTCGCTCTTGCTGTGCTTGGCCACGGGCTGGGGCGGCTTGACTTCGGAGGCGCTGACATCCTTGCCGCGCAGCGAGGCCGAGGTCCAGATCTTCTTGGGCTGCCAGACGCGCAGGAACAGGATCAGACTGGCCATGGAAACAATGGCCGCGATGATGTCCACCAGCTCGGGGCCGATGAAGTTGGAGACCAGATACTGAGGAATCGCAAACGACAGGCCGGTGACCAGAATCGCGGGCCAGATCTCCATCATTCCCTTGCGACCGGCAAAGGCCCAGATCAGCCAGAACGGCACCAGCACCGAGAAGAAGGGCAGTTGGCGGCCGATCATGGCGGTCACTTCCATCAGGTCGTAGCCATGGACCTTGGCCAGCGTGATGACGGGGGTGCCCAGGGCGCCAAAGGCCACGGGAGCGGTATTGGCGATCAGCGACAGACCGGATGCCGCCAGTGGCGAAAAGCCCAGGCCGATCAGGATGGCGGCGGTCACGGCCACGGGCGTGCCGAAGCCGGCAGCGCCTTCGAAAAAGGCGCCGAAGGAGAAGGCAATCAGCAGCAGCTGGATGCGGCGGTCTTCGGTGATGCCCGAAAGCGAATCCTGCAGCACCTTGAAGCTGCCGTTCTGCTCGGTCAGCTGGTGCAGGAAGATGATGTTCAGCACGATCCAGCCAATGGGCAGCAGGCCGGTGAAGCCGCCGAACAAGGCGGCACGCCCCGCCATTTCGCCGGGCATGTTGTAGACAAAGACTGCAATCAGCAGCGCGGCAATCAGGCCTGCGCCTGCGGCCAGGTGGGCCTTCATGTGCAGAAAGCCCAGGCCCACCAGCATCACCACGACCGGAATGGCCGCAAGCAATGTGGACAGCCACATATTCGATAGGGGGTCGTAGACCTGTTGCCAAACCATCTCTCTTCTCTCCTGCTTGTTGTGATAACAAGGATGGTCGCTGGACGAATAGGCTTGCACACCTAGCATTAGCCCTTGATTTGCCCTCGCTGAAGAAAATTTCAAAAGCGGCATAAATCACTTCAAACCAGAGCGCAACGCCGATAGGTGCGATGAGGGCTACCATCGGGCTCAACTCCCATTACAAGGCTAGAAGTCGTGAGCGATCTCTCCAAAATCACCTGTATCGAAGACCTGCGCGTGGTGGCCAAGCGCCGTGTGCCGCGCATGTTTTATGACTACGCCGACTCGGGCTCCTATACCCAGGGCACGTACCGGGCCAACGAAGACGAGTTCCAGACCATCAAGCTGCGTCAGCGTGTGGCCGTGAACATGGAAGGGCGCAGCACGCGCACCACCATGATCGGCGAGGAGGTCGCCATGCCGGTGGCGATTGCGCCCACGGGCCTGACCGGCATGCAGCATGCCGATGGCGAGATTCTCGGGGCCAAGGCCGCCAAGGCCTTTGGTGTGCCGTTCACGCTGTCCACCATGAGCATCTGTTCGCTGGAGGACATTGCCGAGCACACCGATCACCATCCGTTCTGGTTTCAGCTCTATGTGATGCGCGACAAGGCCTTCATGGAACGTCTGATCAACCGCGCCAAGGCGGCCAACTGCTCGGCGCTGGTGGTGACGCTGGATCTGCAGATCCTGGGCCAGCGTCACAAGGACATCAAGAACGGACTGTCCACTCCTCCCAAGCCCACGCTTGCCAACCTGCTCAATCTGGCGACCAAGCCGCACTGGTGCCTTGGAATGCTGGGTACCAAGCGCCGCAGCTTCGGCAATATCGTCGGCCACGTGGATGGCGTGGGTGATGTGTCCTCGCTGTCGTCCTGGACGACAGATCAGTTCGACCCCTCGCTGAACTGGAACGATGTGGAATGGATCAAGAAGCTCTGGGGCGGCAAGATCATCCTCAAGGGTGTGATGGATGCCGAAGACGCGCGTCTGGCGGCGCAAAGCGGTGCTGACGCGCTGGTGGTCAGCAACCATGGCGGCCGTCAGCTCGACGGTGCGCCGTCCTCGATTGCCGCCTTGCCATCGATTGCCGAGGCCGCGGGCAAGGACATCGAAGTCTGGATGGATGGCGGCATTCGCAGCGGGCAGGACGTGCTCAAGGCCCGGGCCCTGGGCGCGCAGGGCACGATGATAGGTCGCAGCTTTCTTTACGGTCTGGGGGCCTATGGCCAGGCCGGCGTGAGCAAGGCGCTGCAGATCATCCACAAGGAGCTGGATACGACCATGGCCTTCTGCGGTCACACCCATATCGACCAGGTCGGCAAGGAGATTCTGCTGCCTGGCACCTACCCCAAGCCGTTTGCAGTGATCTGATCTGCGTTGTCGGCGGCTTGCTGTACTGCGAGCCGTCGCGACCTCTGCCCGCAGGTCAGGAGTTACCGGTCTTGGGCTTCCATTCCTGAACCTGCAGCTGGATCTTGGCCCGTTGCGCCGGCTTCAATTTCTTGGCGATGATTTCCTGCTGCTTGGCCGAATCCTTCTCGCCATCCTTGGCTGCCAACAACGCCCAGAAGTAGGCCTGAGGCCAGCTTTGCTTGACGCCGCGTCCCAGGGCATACATGGAGCCCACGTTGAACTGGCTGTTGGCATCCCCTTGTTCTGCCGCAGTCATGTACCACCTGAAGGCCTCCTTGCTGTCTTGCGCCACGCCACGGCCATGGTCGTACATGTATCCGAGATTGCTCTGGCTCGACACATGGTTTTGTGCCACGGCAAGGCGATACAGCCTGACGGCCTCTTCCTGGTTCTCAGCCACGCCCCGGCCGTCGTCGTACATCACCGCGAGGTTGAACAGACCGTCGGCATCGCCTTGTTCTGCGGCCAGGCGATACCATTTGACCGCTTCCTCATCGCTTTGCTGAACGCCGCGCCCGCGGCCGTACATCAGGCAGATATTGGACTGGCTCTCGGCGTGGCCCTGCTTTGCTGCCAGCAGGAACCACCTGGCTGCTTCCTCATCGTTTTTGGGGGCTCCACGGCCTGTGAGGTAGGCGGCTGCGAGTTTGAACTGTGACTGGGCGTCGCCGCCCTCGGCTGCTTGCAGCAGTTCGGGCGATTGTGCGATGGACAAAGTGCTGCAGAGCAGCAAGGCGGCTGCGCAAAGGAGACGGCTGAAGGGCTTTTTCATGGCCTGCTTGTCAATGGGGAGTTGCGGTTTCGAGTGTGCAGATTCAGCGCATTTGCGGCTTGGGTTTCCAGCGGCTGATTCTTGAGTCCTGTGCAGCTCGCTCTGCGGGCTTGAGCTTGCGGGCCGCAGCATCGCGCAGCGACACCGTGTCTTCCAGGTCTTGGGCGGCCGCCAGGGCGTACCAGAAATAGGCCTGAGACAGGCTGCGTCTGACGCCACGGCCTTCCTCGAACATCGTGCCGAGGTTGACCTGAGCCGTCGCATTGCCTTGTTCTGCGGCCAGGCCCAGCAGTCTGGCTGCTTCCTTTTCGTCGAGTGGCACGCCGCGACCGGCGGCATACATCACGGCGAGGTTGGCCTGGCCCGAGTCATGACCTTTTGCGGCCGTTATGCCAAACCATCTGGCGGCCTCCTGATCGCTTTGTTCCACGCCACGGCCGCTGACATACATCAGTCCCAGGTTGTACTGGGCATCGAGATGGTTTTGCGCTGCAGCGAGCCGATACCACTTGACGGCCTCCTGATCGCTTTGCTCGACGCCACGACCATCGTCATACATCACGCCCAGATTGAACTGGCCGTTGGCCTCTCCCTGCGCAGCCGAAAGACGGTACCACCTGACGGCCTCCTGGTCGCTTTGCTTCACGCCACGGCCCCGGTCATACATCAAGCCGAGATTGCTCTGGCTCAATGCATTGCCTTGTGCTGCCGCAAGACCAAACCAATGAGCGGCTCTTTCGTCGCTTTGCGCCACACCTCGGCCTTCCACGTATATCTGGCCGAGATCCAGCTGTGCCTGTGCATCCCCCGCTTGCGCTTTGTGCAGCAGGTCCGATGGCTGAGCCATTGCCAAGGTGCTGGCAAGCAACAATGCGGCAGTGGAGTAAAGGTGAAGCTTTTTTTTCTGCATTTCTTTTGATGTTCTTGCAATAGATGGGCCGTGCCCCGCCTGTAACGGCAAGGCGGCTCCTGATTTCAGACTGCCCTGATGTCTTGCCCTGAATGCTCGGGCATACCCACGGTTCAGCAGTCGGCAGAGCGTGAGCGTGCCGCAAAGCAGCATGGCGAGAGCGCCGACCATCGGGTCATCGCTGATTCACGCCGGTTATGGGTCTGGAACGTCTGGAGCATCAGTCGGCGCCCTTCATGGCACAGGCATTCCGATGTCCGGACTGCCGGGCCAGGGCGAGGAGGCATTCTAGTCACCTAACGAACTGCAGCCGCCAGTCGCTCATCGCGCCTGGCGGCTGCAGTTCGTTGATCAGGGGCGCTTGTCAGCCCCGAGTCCGGTCGGGCATCGTGATCGGGAAGTGCTTATGTGCACCGCAGGCGCTTGCGCATGGCAAAGCCATAGCCCAGTCCCAGCAAGGCGGCGACGGCCGAGCCGGCCAGAATGCCCAGCTTGGCCGCACCCAGCAGGGAGGCATCCGCAAAGGCCAGACCGCCGACAAAGATGGACATGGTAAAGCCGATGCCGGCCAGCAGGCCCACCAGCAGCACGCCGCGCCAGTTCAGGCCCTCGGGCAGGCTGCACAGCCCGCTTCTGACGGCCAGCCAGGTACAGATGAAGACCCCCAGGGGCTTGCCCAGCACCAGGGCCACCAGCACGGCCATGGCCGTGGTCTGCGGTGCAGCAGCGCTCAGGTCTATGCCCGAGAACTGCACGCCGGCATTGGCCAGCGCAAAGATGGGCATGACGCAGAAAGCCACCCAGGGATGAAGAATCATGGGCAGGCGCAGCGCAGGCGGCAGCAGGTCGCGCTGTGCGAACTGGGCGGTACGCAACTCCTGCAGCAGGTGTTGCGGATCGGGCCGCCCGCTGAGCACCTGCTCGCCGGCCTTGCGCATGGCCGTCTGTGCGGTGATCAGCAGTGGCATGGGGGTAGGGCGGGTAAAGACGGGCGTCATCAGGCCCAGCACCACGCCTGCCAGGGTGGGATGTGCACCGGTCTTGAGCAGGCCGAACCAGAGAACGGCTCCGGGCAGCACATACAGAGGAGCGGCGGCAATGCCCATGCGGTTGAACAGCAGCACCAGCAGTACGCCGGCTGCGGCCACCACAAAGCCCATGGCCTGCAGCCCGCCCGAGTAGAAGAAGGCGATGATGAGCACGGCCACGATGTCGTCGATGATGGCCAGGGCCAGCAGGAAGATGCGCAGCGCTCCCGGAATATTGCGACCCAGCAAGGCCAGCACGCCCACGGCAAACGCGATGTCGGTCGCCGTCGGAATTGCCCAGCCGTTGAGCAGCGTCCTGTCATTGCCCGCCAGGGCCACGTAGATGAGCGCGGGCACGGCCACGCCGCCGATGGCAGCGATCAGCGGCAGACTGGCCTGGCGCAGGCTGGCCAGCGCGCCGTTGTGCAGCTCGCGCCGGATCTCCATGCCCACGACCAGGAAGAACACCGTCATCAGCACATCGTTGACGATGAAATGCAGATCGGTGCTGAAGCTCCACGGCCCCAGCGTCAGCGCGACGGGCGCATGCCACAGTGCAAAGTAGCTTGGCGCCGCAGCCGAATTGGCCCAGATCAGGGCGACGGCGGCGGCCAGCATGAGCACCATGCCGGCAAAGGATTCGATATGCAGCAGGTGCGAGATTTGCGCCTGCACGCGTTCGGTGGCGGATTGCAGCGCGGGGATGCGGGGTGAATTTTGGGATGCAGAAGGCGCAGGGGCCTGCACAAGTGTTTGTGGGTCCATGTGTCGGTAGGTGTCTGAAGTCGTCTGCCGACAGGTGTATTGCACCCGAGCTCATGCCTCTTGGTGCAGTCAGCACTGCAAACGACTGGCGCGCTGGCGGCCCGACCTGCGCATGAACATTCACCTGCCATCGCCACCTTGTGTGACGGGCACCCGGCTGGAATTGTAGCTAAAGATGCAGCAATGGTCTGGATATGGGGTTTATTTGCGGGGAAGCAGACTTCGCCATCAGGACGGTTGCCTCTCGCGGTTCGCGTCGCCTTGGCTCAAGCGGGTGGACTGCACGAATCACGTCAGCGCCGTCCGGCAGCCGGCGCTATGCTGGCGCGCTAACGAGAGAGAAGGCGTGTCATGTCGGGCATAGGAATGGAATATTTGTGGGTGGGCGTGGTGCTGTTTGCCGCGGCGGCGCAGACGGTGCGCAACACGGCCCAGCGCTCGCTGACGGCACAGGTCGGCACCCTGCCGGCCACGCTGGTGCGCTTTCTCTACGGCCTGCCGTTCGCCGCCGTCTATCTGCTGGCGCTGTATGCGCTGGGCGATCCGTCCCTGGTGCTGCCGAAGTTCAGTGCCGCCTATCTGGGCTGGATTGCGCTCGGAGCCTTCTTTCAGGTCGCGGCCACGGCGGCCTTGCTGATGGCCATGAAGGAGCGCAACTTTGCCGTGGCGGTCACGCTGTCCAAGACCGAGGTGCTGCAGGTGGCCCTGTTTGCCGCCATGTTCCTGCATGAGCTGCCGACCCGTCTGGCGCTGCTGGCCATGGTGCTGGCCACGGTGGGCGTGCTGATGCTGTCGCTGCCGCCGCGCGGGCAGCTTTTCACGCTCTCGGCCTGGACCAGCAAATCCTCGGTGTACGGTCTGATCTGCGGTGCCTGCTTTGCGCTGGCCACGGTGGGCTTTCGCGGCGGCGCGGTCGAGATCGCAACACTGGGCGTGAGCTCGCCCTGGCTGTCCGGGGCCTGGGGCGTGCTGATCGCGCAGACCATGCAGTCCGTCGTCATGAGCGCCTGGATTGCCAGAACCCATGAGCAGGGCCTGCGTCCCATCTTCAAGGCCTGGCGCATCTCGCTGCTGGCCGGCAGCATGGGCGCTGCAGCCTCGCTGGCCTGGTTCACCGCCTATGCCATGCAGGGGGCCGCTGCCGTGCGCACCCTGGGCATGGTGGAGGTGGTGTTCAGCTATATCGTCTCGCGCAAGGTGTTCAGCGAGAAGCTGTCGCCGACGGAAAAGCTGGGCATGGCGCTGATGATGCTGGGCCTGGTGCTGATCTGTCTGCAGCTCTGATTTCAATAGCTTCCTGCGCTTTCCACTGCTCATTTTCAAAGCAAAAAGTCCTTTAAATAAAGCAAGAAAGAGCGCAAGAAGCTCCTGAATCAATAGCGTTCTGCCCTGGCATCCATGGCATCCACGGTACGGCTGTACTGCGCCTCAGGCGGCTTGCTGTTGTGTCTGCGCCAGGCTTTGGCGGCGCTCGGGCTTGACCGCATAGAGCCGGTATCCGATCGTCAGCAGGGCAAACCACAGGGGCGCGATATACAGCGCCACGCGGGTGCTGGCATCCAGCGACAGGCAGACCAGCACCACGGCCAGAAAGGCCAGCACAAACCAGTTGGTGAACGGCGCGCCGGGCATGCGATAGGCCACGGCAGCGGCATGACCCAGCCTGACGGCGCGGCGATAGCGCAGATGGGCAAAGACGATGATGCCCCAGGTCCAGACGGCGCCGATGGTGGCAATGCTGGTCACGTAGATGAAGGCCTCCTCGGGCACCAGATAGTTCAGCACCACGCCAAGCAGCATGAATGCCGCAGAGATCACAATGCCGGCCGCAGGCACATGGCGCGCATTGACCCGGCCCAGCCTGGCGGGCGCCTGCTTGAATTGCGCCAGCGTGTAGAGCATGCGGCCCGTGCTGAAGATGCCGCTGTTGCATGAAGAGGCGGCGGCGGTGATGACCACGAAGTTGATGATGCCGGCGGCTGCAGGAATGCCCAGCTTGTCGAAGACATGGACGAAGGGGCTCATGTCGGGGCTTAGCTCGTTCCAGGGCACCAGCGACATGATGACCACCAGGGCGCCGATATAGAAGATCAGAATCCGGTAGACGATGCTGTTGGTGGCACGGGGCAGCACTTTCTCGGGCGACTCGGCCTCGCCCGCCGTCACGCCTATCAGCTCCACGCCGGTATAGGCAAAGCAGGCGATCTGCAAGGTGAAGACCACGCCCACCATGCCCACGGGCGCGAAGCCTCCGTGCGACCAGAGATTGGCGAAGCTTGCCGTCTGGCCCAGCGGTCCCCAGCCCGTGGTGATGATGGCCACGCCCAGCACCAGCGTGGCCACGATGGTCACGACCTTGATCAGCGCGAACCAGAATTCCAGCTCGCCAAAGACCTTGACCGCAATCAGATTCACGCCCAGCAGCAGGGCCAGGGTGGCGAGCGCCGGAACCCATTGCGGAATGGCCGGAAACCAGTAGTGGGTGTAGATGCCTATGGCCGTGAGCTCGGCCATGCCCGTCACCACCCAGGTGAACCAGTAGGTCCAGCCGGTGACGAATCCGGCCCAGGGGCTGACATAGGTTTCGGCATAGGTGGCAAAAGAGCCGGCCACCGGGCGGTGCACCAGCAACTCGCCCAGCGCCCGCATGATGAAGAAGATGGCCAGCCCCGCGATGGCGTAGCTGACCAGCAGCAGCGGCCCGGCCTTGTGGATTGCCTTGGCCGAGCCCAGGAACAGGCCCACGCCAATGGCGCCGCCCAGGGCGATCAGCTGGATATGCCGGTCCTTGAGGCCGCGCTCCAGCTCACCTGTCTGCTGCAGCGACTCCCCGGCTGCGCTTGGATGATTTCGACTCATGTTGTATGTCTCCGTTTTGCCATTCACACGGCAACAGCCGTCCCTCACGGGGCGCTGCGGCTGCCGTGTCTGGCTTGTTGATGAGGTTTTCAGGTCGTGGTCAGGCGCTGGCGGTGGTCAGCGTGGCCGGTCGGGGCTGCCTGCTGGCGCTGCCCATGGACTGCAGCACGAGGTCGCCGACCATGTCGGCGGTGACGGCCGACAAGGTCCAGCCCAGATGGCCGTGGCCGGTGTTGTAGAACACGCAGGGCTTGTTGCCAGGGCCCACGCGCGGCAGCATGTCCGGCATCATGGGGCGCAGGCCCGCCCAGGGCACGACGCTGCGCGTGCTGACGCCCGGGAAGCATTGCTGCACCCATTCGATGAGCGGGCGGATGCGGTCGGCGCGGATGTCCTTGTTGTAGCCGTTGAACTCCGCCGTGCCGGCCACGCGGAAGCGATCCTCGCCCAGGCGGCTGGTGACCAGCTTGGTCTCGTCGTCCAGCAGGCTCACGACGGGAGCTGCGGCGCGGCTGGCTTGGTCCGGCAGATTGACCGTGATGGAGTAGCCTTTGACAGGGTAGATGTTGACGCTGTCGCCCAGCTGGGCGGCCAGCGCGCGGCTGGCCGTGCCCGCGCAGACCACCATGGCGTCGAAGGTCGAGGTCTCGGCCTCCAGACCCTGGCGCACGGTCACGCTGGCCTGTTTGCCGTTGCTGTTCACCGACACGATTTCCTGGCCGTAGCGGCATTGCACGCCCAGTCGCTCGCAGGCGGCGGCCAGGCCGCTGGTGAACTTGTGGATGTCGCCGGTGGAGTCGCTCTCGGTGAAGTAGCCGCCATAGAAGGTTCCGGACAGGGTCGGCTCGATGGCCTTCATTTCATCGGGCGTGACGGCGCGGCGCTCCAGCCCGCCCAGGGCGAGCAGCTGCGAGACCTTTCCCGCATGTTCGAAGCCGGCGCGGTCGCGGTAGATATGCAGGATGCCTTTTTGCTTCAGATCGAAGTCAATGCCTTCGGCGGCAGCCCATTCGAACAGGTGCTCGCGTGCCGCAATCGCCAGCCTGGCGGTCTCCACGGTGTTCTTCTGGTAGTGGGGGATGGCAGCGAGAAACTGGCAGAACCAGGAAATCTTGTGCCAGCCGGGCTTGGGGTTGAGCAGCAGCGGAGCATCGCTCTTGAGCATCCACTTGAGGCCTTTGACGATGGTGGACCAGTGGGTCCAGACCTCGGCATTCGAGGCCGAGAGCTGGCCGCCATTGGCGAACGAGGTCTCCATGGCGGCATAGCGCTGCTTCTCGAACAGGGTGACGGAAAATCCGCGGCGTGCGAGGGCGTAGGCGGTGGTCACGCCCGTGATGCCACCGCCGATGACGGCGATTGTCTTCATGATTCAGATTCCAGAAACGTCAAGGGTGGAGCCCGTGCGCAACATGCGCAGCGGACGCCCCCTCTGTTCTGGACCTGAGAGATTCACGAGGCAGCACCCTGGGGCGCTGCTCGCTTGCTCCTTCGGTATGCCCGGCGGACGATGACGTCCGGACATTCTTCAGAGTGTGTGAAAGCGATGCCGATCCTTTGGCCTGAGAGTTTCCGGGGCGGTTGCTCCTTCGGCGCTGCATGCGCCAAGTTTGCGCTGCAGTCTCTCTCGGCATCACCGGGCTGAGAGCCTGTGGCGAATGTAGGAAGAATGGCGGCGCCTGGATATTCGGGTTTTCTAGGGTTCTGCGCCGGGGCAGGTCGTGCTGCGATTCTTTTATTTGATAGCGGCTAGCGCTTGCTCTTTAAAGATTTTCATGTGTTTTCATAAGGAAAGTGAATTTATTCAAGCGTAAGACGCTTCCGAATTCATAGCGTCAGGCGCTGTCAAGTGCCGCTGAGCAGCCCCAGAGTCAACCCCTGCATTGACATGACGGCTCATGGCCTGCGGTGGATTTGGGCAAAATATCGTCTTTGCCTGTCAATGGGCCCGGCGATATCACCGCTTTGCCATTGAAGCGCCCGACCGGGGTGGCTGCCGATTCAGGATGCAACTGGCCTATCCGCCATGGCGTTCTGCTGTCATGGCTTCGTTCCTTTGTCCTTGTTGCCCGCGACCGTCATGGTCGCCTTTTTGCGTTGCCTGTCGCAGCGCCTGCGGGATGGTTGGGTGTTTTGTCCGGATGGGCGCAAACCATTACAACAAGACATTTATGTCCCAACCCAACTCAAGCCAGCAGCTCGCGCCGACTGGCGATGGTGACGATAACCAGCCCCGCTTGCACCGGGTGCTCAAGCAGCGCCACCTGAGCATGATCGCCATTGGCGGCGCCATCGGCACGGGCCTGTTTGTGGCCTCCGGCTCGGCCATCGCCCAGATCGGCCCGGGCGGTGCCGTGCTCACCTATCTGCTCATCGGCATCATGGTCTACTACATCATGACCAGCCTGGGCGAGCTGGCCGCCTTCATGCCGGTGGCTGGTTCCTTCTCGACCTATGCCTCGCGCTATGTGGATCGAGGCTTCGGCTTTGCGCTGGGCTGGAACTTCTGGTTCAGCTGGGCCGTGGTGGTGGCGGTGGATCTGGTGGCCTCGCAGCTGGTCATGGCCTACTGGTTTCCCAATGTGCCGGGCATCCTCTGGAGCGGCCTGTTCCTGCTGCTGATGGTGGGGCTGAACGCGTTTTCCGCGCGCGGCTTTGCCGAGGCCGAGTACTGGTTCGCGCTGATCAAGGTGCTGGCCGTGGTGGCCTTTCTGATCACCGGCGTGCTGATTCTGTTCGGCATCATCAGCAACGGCCATGTTCCCGGTTTTGAGAACTGGACCACGGGCGATGCGCCATTCGTCGGCAATTTCGCGACCTTTGTGGGCGTGGCCATGATCGTGGCCTATTCCTTCCAGGGCACGGAGCTGGTGGGCGTGGCGGCGGGCGAATCCGAGAATCCGCGCGAGAACGTGCCGCGTGCGATTCGTCAGGTGTTCTGGCGCATCCTGCTCTTCTATGTGCTGGCGATTATCGTCATCGGCTTTCTGATTCCCTATACCGATCCGCAGCTGCTGCGCACCGATGTGGCCGATATTGCCGTGAGCCCGTTCACGCTGGTGTTCCAGCATGCGGGCCTGCTGTCGGCGGCCACGGTGATGAATGCGGTGATCCTGACCTCAGTGCTGTCGGCCGGCAACTCGGGCATGTATGCGGCCACGCGCATGCTCTACAACATGGCAACCGAGGGCAATGCACCGCGCATCTTCTCCCGGCTGACCCAGAACGGCGTGCCGCTGGTGGCCTTGATCGGCAGCACGCTGGTCGCCAGCCTGTGCCTGTTTTCCTCGCTCTACAGCCCGCAGGCCGTCTATATCTGGCTGCTGAACCTGGCCGGCATGACGGAGTTCATCGTCTGGCTGGGCATTGCCGTCAGCCACTATCGCTTCCGTCGCGGCTATGTCATGCATGGTCATGATGTGGGCCTGCTGCCCTACAAGGCCGGCGCCTTCCCCTTCGGACCCATCTTTGCCTTTGTGCTGTGTCTGGTGGTGACGCTGGGCCAGAACTACCAGGCCTTCCTGGAAGATCGCATCGATTGGGGCGGCGTGGTCTCGACCTATCTGGGCATTCCGCTGTTCCTGTTGTTCTGGCTGGGTTACTGGCTGGTCAAGCGCAAGACCTGGGTCAGCTATGCCGATATGCGCTTTGACGAGCTCGAAGACATCAAGCAGGGCAAGGTGTCGTCCTGAGGCGGTTTAAGCCTTCCCCTTCTCCAGGCGGGAAGGGGTAGCGGCAGGGGCTGGCGCTGCTTGCTGTTTCCCGGTGCCCGTGTGCTTGTTTGACGCATGGCTGCCGTCTCTTGCCAGCGCAGGCAAAATCGGCACTGTGAGCGATCTACCCACCAGCCCCGAGTCCAGGCCCAGGCGCATAGCGCATCTGGACATGGATGCGTTCTACGCCTCCGTGGAGCTGCTGCGCTACCCGCAGCTCAAGGGGCTGCCGGTGGTGATCGGTGGAGGGCGGCGCAGCTTTGACGAGGAACTGCTGGCGCGCCATGCGGGGCGGCCGCTGTCCGAGATCCCGGTGGCTGACTTTCCGCTGCTGCGCGATTACACGGGGCGCGGCGTGATCACCACGGCCACCTATGCGGCCCGGCAGTTCGGCGTGGGCTCGGCCATGGGCATGATGAAGGCCGCCAGGCTGTGCCCGCAGGCGATTCTTCTGCCCGTGGACTTTGGCGAGTACCGGCGCTTTTCGCGGGCCTTCAAAGAGATCATCGTGTCGATTGCGCCGCTCATGGAGAACCGTGGCGTGGACGAGGTCTACATCGACTTCACCGACGTGCCCGGTGGCCAGCGCGAAGGCGGGCGCGTGCTGGCCCGGCTGATCCAGAAATCCATCTTCGACGCCACGGGCCTGACCTGCTCGGTCGGCGTGGCGCCCAACAAGCTGCTGGCCAAGATGGCCAGCGAGTTCAACAAGCCCAACGGCATCTCCATCGTCCAGCCCGAAGATCTGCAAAGCCGGATCTGGCCGCTGGCCTGCCGCAAGGTCAACGGCATAGGGCCCAAGGCCGATGCCAAGCTCAAGGGTCTGGGTATCGAAACCATCGGCGACCTGGCCGCGCAAAGCCTGCCGCAACTGCTGCACTGGTTTGGCAAAAGCTATGGCCACTGGCTGCACGAGTCGGCCTGGGGGCGCGACGAACGCGCCGTGGTGACCGAGAGCGAACCGGTGTCCATGAGCCGCGAGACCACCTTCGAGCGCGATCTGCATGCCGTGCGCGACAAGGCCGAGCTGGGTGCCATCTTCACGGACCTGTGCGAGCGGCTGGCCGAGGATCTGCGGCGCAAGGGCTATGTGGGGCGCACGGTGGGCATCAAGCTGCGCTATGACGATTTCAGGATCGCCACGCGGGACCAGACCCTGAACCTGCCGATACAGGATGCGGCCGCCATCCGCCTGACCGCAGGCCAATGCCTCAAGCGCGTGCCGCTTGGCAAGCGCATCAGGTTGCTGGGGGTCAAGGTCTCGGGCCTGATAGCCGAACCGCTCTGGCACGCCAGTGCCCACGATCCGGTGGCGCGAGAGTTGCTGCTCAGGCCTCATGGTTTGACCTCGGTCAAGCATTTGGATCCCTATACCGCATCTCTGTTCTGAGCCTGTAGGCTCGGGAATCATCGCTGTGCGATGATCCAAGTGTGAATTTGTGTATCTGGTTAACCAGCTGTCGACGGGATGCCTGATCGCTCACTCTCGAACAAAAACTACATAGGCCTATTGGAGGAGTGCAAAGCATGCGCCTGAACCTGCCGGTATCTCAACAAAACTACGACTTTCCGGGCGATGAGCTGCTGGTCTCCAGCACCAACACCAAGGGCGAGATCACGCATTGCAACCCGGCCTTCGTGCGCGTCAGCGGTTATGGCTATGAAGAGCTGATCGGCCAGCCGCACAATCTGATCCGCCATCCCGACATGCCGGCCGCCGCCTTCAAGGACATGTGGCGCACCATCGCCCATGGCTACCCCTGGACGGCACTGGTCAAGAACCGCCGCAAGAACGGCGATCACTACTGGGTGCGCGCCAATGTCACGCCCATCATGGAGGGCGGCAAACCCAGCGGCTATCTGTCGGTACGCACCAAGCCTTCGGTCGCCGAAGTGGCCGCAGCCGAAGCGCTGTACGCGCGCATGCGTGACGAGGAAAAGCAGGCCCGGACCAGTTTCCGCCTGCGCGCAGGTGCGGTGCGCCGTCTGGGGCTGATGGGCTGGTGGGATGGCCGCAAGGATGTGGGCCTGGTGGCGCGCATGGCCTGGCTGCTGGCCATCGTGGCCTTGATCGCCATGCTGCCCGATATGCTGGGCTGGCAGGGCGCGGCGGCCTGGGGCTGGCGTGCTGCAAGCCTGGTTGTCGGCGGTGCGTTCGTGCTGTGGCGCTTTCAGCAGCGCTGTGTGGCGGGGCTGGAGGAAGCCAGCCGCTTTGCAGCCGATGTGGCGGCCTGCAATCTGAGCACCGAATGCAACCAGAGCTATAGCGGCGCCATGGGGGCGCTGATGCTGAGGCTGCAGCAGATTCAGATCAATCTGCGCGCCGTGGTGGGCGATGTGCGTACCGAGGTGCAAGGTTTTGCCCAGACCGCCCATGAAATCGCCCAGAGCAGTTTCGATCTGGCGGGGCGTACCGAGTCGCAGGCCACCAGCCTGCAGCAGACGGCGGCCTCGATGGAGGAAATTTCGGGCACCGTGTCGCAGACGGCCGATACGGCACAGTTCATGGCCGGCGCCAGCGACGAGAGCAGCAAGGTGGCCAGCCGCAGCGGCACGGCCATCAGCGAAGTGGGGCAGGCTATGGAGCATATCCGCGGCTCCTCCACCCGCATGAGCGAAATCATTGGCGTGATCGAGAGCATTGCCTTCCAGACCAATCTGCTGGCGCTGAACGCGGCCGTGGAAGCGGCGCGGGCTGGCGAGCAGGGGCGCGGCTTTGCCGTGGTGGCGGGCGAGGTGCGGGCACTGGCCCAGCGCAGTGCCGAGGCGGCCAAGGAGATCAGCGTGCTCATCAACCGCACGGTCGATGGCATCAACGACGGCAACGCGCGCATGCGTGCCGCAGGCCAGACCATAGACGGCATGGTGCAGGCCGTGGACAAGGTCGGCTCCCTGGTGCACCAGATCAGCATTGCCACGCGTGAGCAGTCGATAGGCATCTCCCAGGTCAACGAGGCCGTGGCCCAGCTCGACTCCGTGACTCAACAGAATGCGGCGCTGGTGGAGCAGTCGACCAGTGCAGCGCAATCGCTGCGCCAGAGTGCCAAGACACTGGAGCGTTCGGTGGACGTGTTCCATCTCTAGGCTTTTGTGGTCTTGCTCTGAAAAGGCAGCCGTGGAGCTGCCTTTTTCGCATCGGCTTTCGGTAGGATTGCGGCATGAGTGTTGTGCTGACCCTGATCGCCATTGCGGCGCTGGCCCTGTGTTTGCTGATCTGGCTGATATCGCGTTTGCGCGCTGACGCCAGACCCACGTCGTCTGCAACTGCCCAGCAGGAGGCCGAGCCGTCCGTGGCCCAGGCCAGAACGGCGTCGGAGGTTGCGGCGCAGACGCTCTCCGATCAAGAGCTTGCGGCGCAGGCGGATACGGCGTCGGAGTCCAACCGGGATGTGAATTTTCGCCCCCATGGCGAGCGCGGCATGGGAGGCCCCATCTATGGCGACGTGCTGTGTGCGGACGGCGTCTATCTGCCCCATGTCTGGGAGATGGACATGCACACCTCCTATGACGGGCGCTGGCTGCGCACGGGCTTTTACGACAGCGAGGCCGCTCATCTGGTCGACCGCAAATCACGTCGCAGCTGGGTGATCAGCAAGCCTGAAGGCGAGCTGCTGGATGCCATCCATTGGCGCATGCCGCGCTGGAGTGGCGAGAGCATCAACGAAAGCGGCATTGCCGACGATGCGCATGTGATCATGTCCGATGCCAGCTTCGAGGCCTGGCTGGGCGAGCATATGGCTGCGCAGCCGCAGCCTCTGCTGCAGGTGGTGGATCTCTGGGTGCCGGCAGACTGCCTGCCGGCCGAAGTCGCCCGGCCCATGCCGACTCTGCCGCAACCGGCTCAGCCCACTCCGGTGCCGCCGGTGCTGCTGCAGCGCCACTGGCCGGCTTCGCTGCGCAAGCTGCGCTACCCCATGGCTCCGCTGCAGAATCCGCACTGGCAACTGATGCTGGGTGAGGCCGCCCAGCCCTGGGTGCTGGACGAGAGCCACAGCATGGTCTGGCGTGCCGATGCCCAGGCCTTTGCGCTCTATGCCTACCCTACCCAGGGCGATGCCAGCCAGGCCAGCCTGCGGCTGGCCGTCTGGACCATGGAGCGAGGCTGGCAGCAATGGCCGCAGCTGATGCCCGAGGATCGCAAGCCCTGGGCCCTGGGCCTGCCGGATTTTGAGCCGCCGAGCGAGCCGCAAGCGCCAGCGGTTTTGCCGCTGAGCTGGCTCAATGAACTGCTGCTGCAGAGAGTGCAGCTCGATATGCCCGAGACCGAGCGCCTGCACGATGGCACCAGCATCAGTTGCGCCATGAGCGAAGTGGATGTCTGCGCTGCCCATCAGCGCGATGGCCTGCCCATCCTCAAACCCTCGCTTCCCTTGTGCTTCGACTGGCTGCGTGATCCGGCGCAGCCCGCGCTGTGGCGCGCGCAGAGCAAGCCCCTCAAGGGGCAGCGCCTGATCTGGACCCTGTCCAAGCCCGCCCGGGAGGAGCTGGGCGAAACGGCGGCCTACAACCTGCAATGGGGTGAACGCCATTTGCCCGGCACCTGGGCGCTGGAACATGTGATCGTGCAGGGGCGCTGGGCGATTCTCATGCCGCACGGCCGTGCACCGATTCGCGGTGGCAGCGGCAGCCTGCAGGTCTGGGACGGGGAGCGCCTGCAAAGCGTGGACCTGCCCTGGCCCGTGGTGCGGCTGGCCGCTGTGCCGTCGGTCAAGGGCGGCATGGCCGCTCGCCTGCGCGTGCTGGCGCTGACGGCCAGTCTGGCGGACAAGGACTGGGACCCCTCGACGGCATCCTGGCGCTGGCCTTTGCAGTCCGTATCGGCCAGCCATCTGGCAAGACCCGACTGGCGCCCGCTTTACTCCGAGCGTGAACTGGCGCCCGATGCGCAAGGGCGCTGGCAGTTGCTGCCGCGCTGGCGCGAGGTCGGGCAGATCCAGCATCCCTGCTCCGACGGTGACTATGTCTGGCGCGACGATGTGCGCGGTGACACCGTCTGGTGGTGGGGCGGCGTGAACGAGCGCGTCAACCACTATTGGCAGCATGATGAACCTCGCAAGGACGGCGTGATCATGACGCGCAGCGGCCTGGCGTTCTGCGGTGTCGGGCCCTGCGCCTGTCCTCATCCTTCAGGCGAGGGCTGGGCCTTGCTGGAGCCGGTGGAGACACGCTACGGCGAGCTGGGTCAATGGCAGCTGCACTGGCTCAACCCCGTGGAAAAGGAAGTGCGCACGCTGACGCTCAAGGCGCGCATGCCGGTGCTGCAGGGCTGGGATGCTCAGGGCCTGCATTGGCAGGATCTGCCCTTGCCTGAGGAAGCGGGGCTGCAGGGCGAGGCCAGTGCGGTTCACAAGCCCCCGTCAGAGCCCGCAGCGGCGCGTCAGCTGGTGGTGGCGCAGACCTGGCAGCGTGCTGCCGTCGAGCCTCTGCGCCAGGGCATGAACGGGCTGTGGCTGCGCATTCAGGATCTGCGCTATGCAGAGGCTTTGCTGGGGCAGGATGACTGCCCTTGGAAGAATTGATCTCCCTGAGCCGCTTTGCGGCTTCTCGCTGAGGGGATGGCAGCCTTGCGACGGGGCGGCCCTTGATTGCTGCCCCTGATTATTGGGTCGTGTCGGTGTTACTGGCGTGCCGTGCGCACATTGGCGGGCAGGGCGCCCGGGTGGCTGGTGCGGAAGGGGTTGATGTCCAGGCCGCCGCGGCGCGTGTAGCGGGCGTAGACGGCCAGCTTGATGGGTTTGCAGCGGGTCCAGATGTCCATGAAGATGCGCTCCACGCATTGCTCATGGAATTCGTTGTGGTTGCGAAAGCTCACCAGGTACTGCAGCAGACCTTCCTGCTCGATTTGCGCACCGCTGTATTGAATCTGCACGCTGCCCCAGTCGGGCTGGCCGGTGACCAGGCAGTTGCTCTTGAGCAGATTGCTGACCAGGGTCTCGCTGACGGGGGCTTCGTCGTGGTTGGCACGCAGCAGCTCGGGAGCCGGCGTGTACCGTGTGCATTCCACATCGAGGCGGTCCAGCAGCAGACCGTCCAGCTCATGCACTTGCTGGGCATCGAACTGCTCCACTTCCAGCAGCCGCACGCCCACGCTGCCCTGGGCCTCGCTGCCGCGCCAGGTGGCTTCGGACAGATCGGTGCGCAGGCGCGCCAGCACCTCGCTGGCATCGGCAAAGCGGGTGTTGTTGAAGCTGTTCAGATACAGCTTGAAGGACTTGCTTTCGATCAGGTTGGGCGTTTCGCAGGGGATGGTGAAATGCGCCAGTGCCACCTGAGGCTTGCCGCGCAGATTGAGCCAGGAAACTTCGAATGAGGTCCACAGATCGGCGCCAAAGAACGGCGGGTTGATGGCGGCGCCGATTTCCTCGCGCTTGGTCAGGCGTGGCAGGGGAAAGAGCAGGGACGCGTCGTACTGGTCCACATAGGCCGAGCTTTTGCCCAGCTGCGATTGTTCAGGGGTGTGCATGATTCAAAAACAAAATGGCCAGCAGTAAAAAAGATAGCTGCTGGCGCTTTATGGGTAAGGGCTAGAGCCTGTTTTTACTTGAACTCTCGTTCGCGTAGCCACTTGGTGGCAATCCATTTTTCGCCTTCCAGCACGGGAGCGCCGCCGTGCAGGGTCTTGGTCGCCGGGTCGGGCCGGTTGTAGCTGAAGAATACGGCATTGCCACGGCGCGGCACGACCTGCAGCCCTACATCGGGAAAGGTGGTTGCGCCGCCGCGCGCGGGCTCGTTGAGATACATGACCAGGGTTCCCACACGCTGGCCGCCACGCTTGAGTATGGTCGGCGTGCCGGGCTCGTTGGGGGCGAAGTAATCGTAATGCGGCTTGTATTCGGCACCTGGCCGGTAGTGCAGCACCTGCATGCCTTCGCCGTTTTCCAGCGGCCAGTTCAGCAGCTTGGCAATGCGCTGCTCCACACGGCCGATGAGCTCGTTTTCTCCGCGCTGGAAGAACATGCCATTGCTGGTGCGATCGTCGTTGACGGCCTCGCCACCGCTCTGGTTGTCCACGGTCAGCGAGCGCTGCATGCGCGGGCCGGCGGCGGCGATGATGGCATCGCACTCCTCGTCGGAGAGCAGGTTGCCGAACACCACGACCCTGGGGTGACGCATATTCATCAGCACATGGACCTCGCGATCGCCGGTGTTGATGCAACAGGGATCGGTGTGCAGATCGGGCTCGGGCACGCCGGACTCGTGAATCTGCACGCTCACCCCGGCCTCGGGCCTGGCTGCCGCGAACGCCTGGGGCAGCTCGCCTTCTTCGGGCAGGGCCAGTGCCCGGCGTGCCAGATGCTCGGCCCAGCCCGCCTTGCGCATGGATTGCAGCAGCGATGGCAGCGGCACGCCGGAGGCGCTTTGCGTGCGCACCCATTGCATCAGCTCGGGTGTCAGGCCGGGAGGTGTGACGAACTCGTCTTGGGTGGAGGTGCTCATGTCGACAATGCTAGTGTGCACTGATGCCGATTTCAATGCGCGGCGTCAGTCTTGCAGCTTGCGGCGGAACACCAGCTTGCCGGGCGTGCTGGCCTGCTCGGCCAGCGCATAGCCTTCCAGATCGAACTTGCGCAGGTCGGCCACCTTCCTGGCCTTGTGCTGTACGGCCCAGCGCACCATCAGCCCGCGCGCGCGCTTGGCATGGAAGCTGATGATCTTGTACTTGCCGCCCTTGAAGTCCTCGAAAACGCATTCGACCACGGGGGCCTTGAGCGTCTTGAGATCCACGGCCTTGAAATATTCCTGCGATGCCAGGTTGACGACAATGGGCTCGGCCTGGGCGTCACCACGCTCGTTCAGATAATCGGCAATCTGGGTTCCCCAGAACTGATAGAGGTTGCTGCCCTTGGCGTTTTCCAGCCGGGTGCCCATCTCCAGGCGATAAGGCTGCAGCAGGTCCAGCGGGCGCAGCACGCCATAGAGGCCGCTCAGGATCACGACATGCTCCTGGGCCCAGTCCAGCTCCCGGGGCTTGAGGCTGGCGGCATCCAGGCCTTCGTAGACATCGCCATTGAAGGCCAGCACGGCCTGGCGCGAGTTCTTGACGGTGAACCTGGCACTGAACGCTTCGTAGCGGCCGACATTGAGCACGGCCAGCTTGTCGCTGATGCTCATGAGCTCGGAAATCTGCTGGGGCGACTTCTCGCGCAGCACTTCGATCAGTTCCAGGGGCTGCTTCTTGAATACCGGCAGCGTGTGTGGCAGCTCGGCGGGAATAGGGCTTTCATAGTCCAGCGATTTGGCCGGAGAGATCAGAAACAACATGGCTTGACGTTCACTCAATCAAAGAAAGGGCGCATGAAAAAGGGCCAAGGCCCCATCCACGGAAGTGGACAGTCCCCTTGGCCCTGTGATGCCGGAAGGCAGTCTGCTTAGGCGTTGGCGCCTGCAGCCTGTTCTTCCTTCTCGAACGGCAGCTGCATCAGGCTCAGATCCTTGCGGGTCTCGACGAGAATCAGCGGGCCTTCGTCGAGCACCACCACGGGCGGGCGCTCGCGCGGAATGCGCACAGGCTTGGGCTCGGCGGCAATCGCAGCCTGGACGGCGGCGATCTTTTCGGCATCGGAGTTGATCCATTCCAGACCCGATGCGGCTGCCAGGGCTTGCAGCTCTGCAATCGGCAGCGCATAGCTCTGTGCCTTGGGCGTTGCGACTGCGGGGGCAGGAGCCACGGTCTCAGCCACAGGCTCGACTGCGGCTGCGGCAGGCTCTGCCTGCACGGGCTGCACGGGCTCTGCCGCAGGAGCGACAGCCACCGCGGCTTCTTCTGCAACCACGGGTGCCTGCACTTCTGCAGCAACAGGCACTTGTTCTGCCTGAGCCTGAGGTGCAACAGCATCAAAGTAGCTGCGGCGTGCCGGCTGCTCGCCAGCGTCTGCGGCAGGCACTTCGACCGGGGCCTGGGCTTCGGCTGTCTGCTCGGCAGCCTGGCCTTCTGCCTGGGCGTCGCGCGGTGCACGGTCGCGGCGGTCACGGCCATAGCGGTCGCGCGAACGGCGCTGACGGGGCTCGCGAGCCTCGCCGCCTTGTGCGCCATCCTGCACCTGAGCGTCAGAACCCTCGACTTGGGCAGTGTTCAGCGCCGCTTCGTCGGCCACGGCCTGCTGCATGGCAGGCTGGGCATCGGCGTTGCGATTCTGGCGCTCGCGGCGGCCTTCACCGCGTTCGCCGCGCTCATTGCGTTCCGAACGTTCACCGCGTTCCTGGCGGTTGCGCTCGGGCTTGGGGGCTGCGGCCTGAGTATTGAACTCTTCGCCATTCAGCGCGGCTTCTGCCACCTGGGGCTGGCGGTCGTCGCGGCGCTCGTTGCGTTCGCCACCGCGGCGGTTGCCGCGCTCGGGGCGGTCCTGGCGCTGTTGCTGCTCGGGACGCTCGTTGCGTTGCTGCTCGTCACGGCCCTGGGCATTGCGGCGGTTGTTGCGGTCTCCACGTTCGGCACCAGTGCGCTCGGTGCTGTTGCGGTCGCCGCCACGGCGGTTGCGGTCACCGCCACGGCCTTCGCTTCGGCGGCCGTCGCGGCTGCCTTCACGGGCGGCGGGAGCGGCAGCCTCGGCTGCGGGGGCGGGCGCTGCCACGGGAGCCGGTGCGCCAAAGCCGAACAGATTCTTGAGCCAGGCAAAGAAGCCTTGCTCGCGCACCACGGGGCGGGCCGCGACGGGAGCGGGTGTCGCGGCGGCAGCGCGAGGCTGGCGGGGCGGACGTGGCTCGGCAATCGGCGCGGGAGCATCGGGCAGCACCCCCTTGATGACGGGAGTCTGCTTGTTGGTGGGTTCCTGCGAGCGGCGGGTGACGGTGGTCACCTCTTCGGGCTCGTCGGCCAGCTTGTAGCTGGCTTCCATGGATTCCAGGCGCGAGTCGTCGTGCTTGAGGCGCTCGAGCTTGTAGTGCGGCGTGTCCATGGACTTGTTGGGCACCATGATCACGTTGACGCGCTGCTTGAGCTCGATCTTGGTGATTTCGCTGCGCTTCTCATTGAGCAGGAAGGAGGCCACTTCCACGGGCACCTGGCAGTGCACGGCGGCCGTGTTGTCCTTCATGGACTCTTCCTGGATGATGCGCAGAATCTGCAGCGCAGAGCTTTCCGTGTCGCGGATGTGGCCGGAGCCGCCGCAGCGCGGGCAGTTGATGTGGGCGCCCTCGGACAAGGCGGGCTTGAGGCGCTGGCGGCTCATTTCCATCAGGCCGAACTTGCTGATGGTGCCGAACTGCACGCGGGCGCGGTCCTGGCGCAGGGCATCGCGCAGGCGGTTTTCCACTTCGCGGCGGTTCTTGGCCTCTTCCATGTCGATGAAGTCGATCACGATCAGGCCGCCCAGGTCGCGCAGGCGCATCTGGCGCGCCACTTCGTCGGCTGCCTCGAGGTTGGTGCGGGTCGCGGTTTCCTCGATATCGCCGCCCTTGATGGCGCGGGCCGAGTTCACGTCCACGGAGACCAGGGCTTCGGTGTGGTCGATCACGATGGCGCCGCCCGAGGGCAGGGTCACGGTACGCGAATAGGCGGACTCGATCTGATGCTCGATCTGGAAGCGCGAGAACAGGGGGGCATCGTCGCGGTAGCGCTTGACGCGGGCAGCATGCTCGGGCATCACATGTGCCATGAACTGCTGGGCCTGTTCGTAGATGTCATCGGTGTCGATCAGGATGTCGCCGATGTCATTGTTGAAATAGTCGCGGATGGCGCGGATCACCAGGCTGGATTCCTGATAGATCAGGAAGGCGCCCTTGGAGGCCTTGGCGGCACCGTCGATGGCGCTCCACAGCTTGAGCAGGTAGTTCAGGTCCCACTGCAGCTCGGGAGCCGAGCGGCCGATGCCGGCGGTGCGCGCAATGATGGACATGCCCTTGGGGTACTCGAGCTGGTCCATGGCCTCCTTGAGCTCGGCGCGGTCCTCGCCCTCGATGCGGCGCGAAACGCCACCGCCACGGGGGTTGTTGGGCATCAGCACCACATAGCGGCCGGCCAGCGAGATGAAGGTGGTCAGGGCTGCGCCCTTGTTGCCGCGCTCTTCCTTTTCGACCTGGACGATCAGCTCCTGACCCTCTCGGATCACGTCGTTGATGCGGGCCTGGCTGGGCGAGACGCCTTCGGCAAAGTATTGCTTGGAGATTTCCTTGAAGGGCAGAAAGCCGTGGCGGTCTTCGCCATAGTCCACGAAGCAGGCTTCGAGGGAAGGCTCGACGCGGGTCACGACGGCCTTGTAAATATTGCCCTTGCGTTGTTCGCGACCTTCGATTTCGATCTCGTAGTCCAGCAGCTTCTGGCCGTCCACAATGGCCAGGCGGCGTTCTTCAGACTGCGTCGCGTTAATCAGCATCCGTTTCATGATGCGCTTCCTTTATTCGTTTTATGGGGCACGCTGGTCACAGACCAACGTGCCTTTGACTGGTAATCAAAGACAGGCTCAACAGGAGCCGTGATGCCAGACGAACGCGTTGAAACGGATGAGGAATCTGGGGCGGTACAGGGCGGCGCTACTGGCCTGATCTCAAGTCAGTAGCGGAGGTACAGGCCGGGGGACGAGCGGGAGAGGACGCGCATGCAGACGGGGTACAAAAGAAGCCGACGCGCGTGCTAGGGAGGTGGGTGGTTTCTTCGAGACATGACTCGTCCCGGGGGCCGGCCGTGCCTTGCCCCAGAGGTTGATCAGCAATGTCCAAAAGATCCACATGCTCGTTGAGAGAACCGACAGTTGCAGGCTGCTTTTGCCTGGTCAACTGCACGGTATGAGATTCCGTATCAGTGTTTCAATTCGTCAGCCTTTGCCAGGCTTTCACAGGCTGCTGCAGTTCATCTTGACTGCAATTTGCGTGTGCAAAACTGGCGGGCATCGACCTGCCTGTGCGGTGGGAAATGATTGTTTGGACTAAACTCCATGCGAATCAATCACTTACAACTAAGCTCGGCACAGGTGAAACACATTATAGAGGGCAAACCGGCACAGGACCGGTCCCAGAATACGGCCACGGCCACGGTACGGCTGATCGAGGTCGATGAAGACTCCGCCGGACAGCGACTCGACAACTTTCTCATGCGCCATCTCAAGGGGGTGCCCAAGACCCATGTCTACCGCATCATCCGCAGTGGTGAAGTGCGGATCAACAAGGGGCGCGTGAGTGCAGAGACCCGGGTTCAGCCCGGCGATGTGGTGCGTCTTCCCCCGGTCCGGATTTCCGACAAAGTGGCTGAAAAAGCGGAACGCCCGGCACCGGCTAAGGACTTTCCCGCCCTGTTGGATGACGAACACATGATCGCTCTGTCCAAGCCTGCCGGCGTGGCCGTGCATGGAGGCTCGGGTGTGAGCTTTGGCGTCATCGAGCAACTGCGCCAGGCGCGTCCCGATGCCAAGTTTCTCGAGCTGGTGCACCGACTGGATCGCGAAACCTCGGGCATTTTGCTGGTCGCCAAAAAGCGCTCCGCACTCATCAATCTGCAGGACCAGTTTCGCGAACGCGAGACCGGCAAGACCTATCTGGCACTGGTGCAGGGGGCCTGGCCGGCCAACAAGAAGGTCATCGACCTGCCGCTGCACAAGTATCTGCAGGCCGACGGCGAGCGCCGCGTGCGCGTGACCACGGCCGATGACCCGGACGGAATGCGCTCCATCACCCTGGTCAAGGTCAGAAAGCTGATCGAACCGCGCCCCTTGCAGGGTCTGCCTGCCATGAGTCTGCTGGAGGTGACCATCAAGACAGGTCGTACCCACCAGATTCGCGTGCATCTGTCATCGCAGGGTCATCCCATCGTGGGCGACGACAAATATGGTGATTTTGATCTCAACCGTCGTGTGCAAAAGCAGGGGCTCAAACGCATGTTTCTGCACGCCTGGCGGCTACAGTTCAATCATCCCGCCAGCGGCGAGCGTGTCGAGCTGCGCGCCGAGCTGCCGCCGGAGCTGGCGGATTTTGTGAACTGACTAGGCTTCATGACTACTGAAAACCATAGCGCCCGGCGACCACGCCGCTTCGATCTGATCGCATTCGACTGGGATGGGACCGTGGCGGACTCGACGGCCATCATCAGTCGCAGCATCCAGGAAGCGGTGCGTGATGTGGGTGGCACCGTGCCCAGCGACGAGCAGGCAGCCTATGTGATCGGCATGGCGCTGATGCCGGCCCTGGCCCGCGCGGCACCCGATGTACCGCCCGAAAAATACCCGGAGCTGGCCAATCGCTATCGCTTTCACTTCTTCAAGCATCAGGACGATATCTGCGTGTTTGACGGCATCCTGCCTCTGCTTGCCGAGCTGCGCGAGCGCGGCCACTGGCTGACCGTGGCCACGGGCAAGAGCCGCATGGGGCTCAACCATGCGCTTCAGGACCCGCAGCTCAAGGGATTGTTCGACGGATCGCGCACGGCCGACGAGACCGCCGGCAAGCCCAGTCCGCTGATGTTGCACGAGCTGATGGCCGAATTCGGTGTGGAGCCCGAGCGCACGCTGATGATCGGCGACACCACGCATGACTTGCAGATGGCGCAGAATGCCGGCTGTGCCTGTGTAGGGGTGTCCTATGGTGCCCATGCACCCGACGGCTTTGCCCAGTTCGATCCGCTGTTCGTGGCCGATTCCGCAGCGCAACTGCGGGCCTGGCTGTTGGCCAACGCGTGAAGCCAGATATGACAGATGCCGTGGAGCTGTGCGCCAGTGCGGATCTGGTCGACGGTGGCCGGGCGGTGGGCTTTGATGTGCTGTATGCCGGTCAGAGCAGCCGCGCTTTTGCGATTCGCTACCAGGGGCAGGTTCATGCCTATCTGAATCGCTGCAGCCATATCCCCATGGAAATGGACTACCAGGAAGGTCAGTTTTTTGACGATTCCGGTCGCTGGCTGTTGTGTTCTACCCACGGAGCTGCCTACGAACCTGACAGCGGTGCCTGTACAGGCGGTCCTTGCCGCGGCGGGCTGGTAAAAATCGCCTTGAGCGAAAGCGGTGGCTTGGTGCACTGGCATACTGGGCCACAACTGAAACCTCTGAAGTTTTGAGATGAGTACTCCTGACAACCATGATTCCCAGTCGCATGTGACGCCGGGCGCGGACCTCTGGTCCAAGGCGCCTGCTGCGTCCGCTGAGGCGCCCGCCGCTGCGGCCAAGGCCTCCGGGAACGGGGGCTGGGAGCGCGATGTGCTGGAAAAGCTGGTGTTCGCCTCCATCAAGGAGCAGCGGGCGGCCCGGCGCTGGCGCTTTTTCAGCCGTCTGCTGTGGTCCGTGGTGGTGCTCCTGGTGCTGTGGGCGGTGTTCTTCAAGGACACGGCCACCAAGACCAGCACCTCACCCCATACCGCGGTGGTGGAGATCAAGGGCGAGATCGCCTCGGGAGCGGACGCCAGTGCCGAGTTCGTGGTGGCGGCCATGCGCAGCGCCTTTGAGGATTCCGGCTCGCGCGCCGTGGTGCTGCTGATCAACTCGCCCGGTGGCAGCCCCGTGCAGGCGGGCATCATCAACGACGAGATGACGCGTCTCAAGGCCAAGTACAACAAGCCTCTGTATGCGGTGGTTGAGGAGTCTTGCGCCTCGGCGGCCTACTACATTGCGGCGGCGGCCGACGAGATCTTCGTCGACAAGGCCAGCATCGTGGGCAGCATCGGCGTGCTCATGGACGGCTTTGGCTTTACCGGCGTGATGGACAAGGTCGGCGTTGAGCGTCGCCTGCTGACGGCCGGTGAGAACAAGGGCTTTCTCGACCCCTTCAGCCCCATGTCGGCACAGCAAAAGGAATTTGCGCTGCAGATGCTGGAGCAGATTCACCAGCAGTTCATCGGCGTGGTCAAGGCCGGTCGCGGTGACCGCCTGCATGAGACCCCCGAAATGTTCAGCGGACTGTTCTGGACCGGTCAGCAGGCCGTGGAGCTGGGTCTGGCCGACAAGCTGGGCAGCCTTGACTATGTGGCGCGTGAGGTGGTCAAGGCCGAGGAAGTCATCGACTACACCCGCCGCGACAATGTGGCCGAACGTCTGGCCAAGCGCTTTGGCGCCGCCATCGGCGAGGGCTCGGTCAAAGCCATGCGCGGCCTGATGCCCAGCATTCGCTGATAAAGCATAAGGAAGGCCGCTAACCTTTACCAGGTAAGCGTCGGTAGCTATCAAAAAAGCCTGTGGTATTGGCCGCAGGCTTTTTTATCTCAGGCGCTTAGCGGCCTATGGCAAACACCACCGGTGTTCGGTTGTCGGGAGGTGTATTGCGCTGGCGCCACTCGCGCACCAGATGGCTTTCGATGCGTGCCGTCTCGAGCGTCAATCCGCTGGCCAGGGCCAGTCTGGTATTGGGTTGCAAGGTTTGCAGCAGTGCCTGCCAGAGGGCTGCGTTGCGGTAAGGCGTCTCGATGAACTGCTGGGTCTGGCCTTGGCGCAGGGCCAGGCTCTCCAGCTCCTTGATGCGGGTCGTGCGCTCGGCGCCATCCTGAGGCACATAGCCGACAAAGGCGAAGTTCTGGCCGTTGAGGCCGCTGGCAGCCAGGCCCAGCAGCAGCGAGACGGGTCCCGTCAGCGGTACGACGCGAATGCCCAGATCATGGGCGGCACGCACGATGGAGCTGCCCGGGTCGGCCACGGCGGGCATGCCCGCCTCGCTGATCAAGCCCATGTCCTGCCCGGCCAGTGCCGGTGCCAACAGGGGCTTGGGGTCGAAGACGGCGCCGCCCTTGTTGCCGTGGTCGCCTTTTTTGTGGGCTTCGCGTGGCAGCTCGGCAATGTTCTGGGCCTGCAGCGGCGCAGCGAGCGGGAACAAGGCGTCGATGCGCTTGAGATAGGCGCGTGCCGTCTTGGCATTTTCGCTGATCCAGTGAGTCAGGGAGGCGGCGCGGCGCAGCGTGCCTTCGGGCAGCACCTCGGTCAGTGCGGTCTGGCTTTCGCAGCCGAAATCGAGTGGAGCGGGCACCAGATAAAGGGTGCCGGCCTTGCTTTTAGATGTGTCGCTCATGGCAGAACCACTCCTGCAGAACGCAGCAACTGGCAGGTGCGGATCAGCGGCAGGCCTATCAGTGCCGTGGGGTCGTCGCTGACGATGGCATCCAGCAGGGCGATGCCCAGGCCCTCGCTCTTGGCCGAGCCTGCGCAGTCATAAGGCTGCTCGGCACGCAGATAGCGCTCGATCTCAAGGTCGTTCAGCTCGCGAAAGCGCACTTGCACCGTGACCACGCTGGATTCCACAAAGCCGGTTTCGGCGCAGCTCACGCAGACGCCGGTGTGGAAATTCATCTGGCGGCCGCTCATCTGGCGCAGCTGCTCGGTGGCGCGCTCGTGGGTGCCTGGCTTGGACAGGGGCTGGCCGTCGAGCTCGGGCACCTGGTCGGAGCCGATCACGATGGCGCCGGGGTGCAACTGGGCCACGGCCTGTGCCTTGGCTATGGCCAGACGCAGGCTTAGCTCGTAGGGCGTTTCGCCGCTGAGCGGGGTTTCATCCACTTCGGGAGACACCGTCTCGAACGGCAGTTGCAGGCGGCTGAGCAACTCGCGGCGGTAGCGCGAGGTGGAGCCAAGAATCAATGGACGCTCAAGTCGTCCGGCAATCAATAAGTCGGGCATTGCGGGATTCTCTTACACTGGCTGCATGAGCAAGGATTTTTCTGCGACCCGGCTGGACGTGCGTGCTTTCGCGCAGGCTGCAGGTCATCTGCATGGTCAGGCACCATTGTCGGACTTCAAGCGTCTGGCGGCCGATGCGCTGGCGATTACTGGCGAGCAGCCCCTGGTGCGCTGGGAAGCCGAAGGCGAACTGGTCGAGCAAAAGGGCGGCAGCGGCCATGTGTGGCTGCACCTGAGTGCCGAGGTGGATTTGCCACTGACCTGCCAGCGCTGCCTGACCGAGGCCGATATTCCCCTTTATGTGGATCGGTCATTTCGCTTCGTTCCGGACGAGGCGACGGCAGAACTGGAAGATGACGACAGCGATGAGGATGTGCTGGCATTGAGCAGCGAGTTCAATCTGCTGGAGCTGATCGAGGACGAGTTGCTGATGGAAGTGCCGGTGGTGCCTCGCCATGAGGTTTGCCCGGTACCCGTCAAGCTGGAGGTCAGCGATGACGCCTTCGAGCAGGCCAATGAGCAAAAGGAGAACCCTTTTGCAGTGCTGCAATCTCTCAATGTAGGCAAGTCTGCCGACTGATCCAGCCCGGAGCACGGTGGGGATTTGATTTTGCGTAGGCCACGAAAAGCGTTTGCGCTATAATCGTGAGCTTCGCGCGAAACCCCCTCGTGTCTTTAATGGGCTGATCGCGTTTTTTTAGGACTTGCACAGACAAGGGCGCACTTACTCTCGGTGGGTGCGTCGAAAGGCAGAGTTTTTTTTGCCTGGTCTTGCTGTGTGGGTCGTGTTACCAACCCTTTCAAGATACACAGGAGCCATCATGGCTGTTCAGCAAAACAAGAAGTCTCCCTCCAAGCGCGGCATGCACCGTTCGCACAATGCACTGAATGTGCCTGGCATTGCTGTCGAAGCCACTACCGGCGAGACACATCTGCGCCACCACATCAGCCCCAACGGCGTGTACCGTGGCCGTCAAGTGCTGAAGAACAAGTCCGAAGCCTAAGCGACGACTGCATTCGCAAAGCCTGTTGCTACATTTTTTGTAGCGGCAGGCTTTTGTTTTTATGGGAGATATTTGCAAAATCAGCCTTGGCTGGCCTTGCTGCACAATTCCAGGGCTGGTTTTGCAGATAACTCCTGTGGTGGTCCCTGGACCATTCAGTTCATTACCCCAAACCCGATTGGACCTGTCAGTCGCCCATGATTACTTTGGCTGTTGACTGCATGGGGGGCGATCATGGCCCCCGCGTCACGCTGGCCGCGTGTCGTCAGTTTCTGAATTTACACCCCGATGCGCATCTGCTGCTGGTCGGCAAGGCCGATGAGTTGGCTGGCTTCAAGCACGAGCGTGTGACCGTTGTCCCCGCCACGGAAGTGGTGAGCATGGATGACCCCGTTGAAATAGCCCTGCGCAAGAAAAAGGACTCGTCCATGCGCGTGGCTGTGCAGCAGGTCAAGAACGGTGCGGCTCAGGCTGCAGTGTCTGCTGGCAATACCGGAGCGCTGATGGCGATCTCGCGCTATCTGCTCAAGACTCTGGATGGAATTGACCGTCCTGCCATTGCCTTTGGTTTGCCCAATGCCAAGGGCAGCGACACCACCATGCTGGACCTGGGAGCCAATGTGGACTGCACGGCGGAGCATCTGCTGCAGTTTGCGGTCATGGGCTCGGCCCTGGTGTCGGCGCTCAAGAACACCGAGGCGCCCAGCGTCGGCCTGCTCAATATTGGCGAAGAGCTGATCAAGGGCAGCGAAGTCATCAAGCGCGCCGGCGAGCTGCTGCGCGCTGCAGGCGATGCGGGCAATCTCAACTTCTACGGCAATGTCGAGGGCAACGACACCTTCAAGGGCGTGGTGGACATTGTGGTGTGCGATGGTTTCGTTGGTAACGTTGCGCTCAAGACCACCGAGGGGGTTGCCTCGATGATCTCGGGGATTCTCAAGGAGGAGTTCAAACGCAATATCTTCACCAAGATTGCCGCCATCATTGCCTATCCGGTGCTATCTGCGCTGATGAAGCGTGTCGATCACCGTCGTTACAACGGCGCTGCCTTGCTGGGTCTGCGCGGGCTGGTCTTCAAAAGCCATGGCTCGGCCGATGCAATGGCATTCGAGCATGCTTTGAACCGCGCGTATGATGCGGCACGCAACAACCTGCTTGACCGTGTCCGCAGCCGTATTGCTGCTGCCGCACCCTTGTTGCTGGCAGCGCAGACGGAATCTGGAACTTCGGCGCCCTGATAGAAGACATGAGACGCTACGCACGCATCATCGGCACCGGCAGTTACCTGCCGCCCCGCCGCCTGACCAATAACGACCTCGCAGCCGAGCTGGCTCAGCGTGGCCTGGAAACCTCGGACGAATGGATCGTCGAGCGCACCGGTATCCGTGCTCGCCACTTTGCCGAGCCCGATGTGACCAGCAGCGATCTGGCTCTGGAAGCCAGCCGCAAGGCCATCGAGGCTGCAGGCATAGAGGCTTCGGACATCGATCTGATCATTGTCGCCACGTCCACACCGGACATGGTGTTTCCCTCGACGGCAGCCATCCTTCAGCACAAGCTGGGCATCAGCAATGGCTGTCCTGCCTTTGATGTGCAGGCGGTGTGCAGCGGTTTCGTCTATGCCCTGACGGTGGCGGACTCCATGATCCAGTCCGGCGCTGCCAAGCGCGTGCTGGTGGTGGGCTCCGAAGTCTTCAGCCGCATCCTGGATTTCAACGACCGCACGACCTGCGTGCTGTTCGGCGATGGCGCCGGCGCCGTGGTGCTGGAGGCCTCCGATGAGCCCGGCATCCTGTCCACCGAATTGCATGCCGATGGCAGCCATGTCGGCATTCTCTGCGTGCCTGGCAACGTCTCCGGCGGCAACGTGCTGGGCGACCCCTTGCTCAAGATGGACGGTCAGGCCGTGTTCAAGCTGGCAGTGAGCGTGCTGGACAAGGCTGCTCGCTCCGCGCTGGAAAAGGCGGGCCTGACGGATGCCGACATTGATTGGCTGATTCCGCACCAGGCCAATATCCGCATCATGCAAAGCACGGCGCGCAAGCTCAAGCTGTCCATGGACAAGGTGGTGGTGACCGTCGATCAGCATGGCAACACCTCGGCGGCCTCGATTCCCCTGGCGCTGGACCATGGCGTGCGCAGCGGCCAGGTCAAAAAAGGCCAGACCGTGCTGCTCGAAGGTGTGGGCGGTGGCTTCACCTGGGGTGCTGTGCTCCTCAAGATGTAGCTATAAACGCAAGCTGGATGAGCGTTTAAGGCAGTTTTTATACTAAGAAATATGAAGAAATTCGCGTTTGTATTTCCTGGCCAGGGCTCTCAGTCCGTAGGCATGCTGGACGGCTGGGGTGATCATCCAGTCGTGGCTCAGACCGTGGCCGAAGCCTCCGAAGCTCTGGGTGAGGATGTAGGTCTGCTGATCAAGCAAGGCCCCAAGGAAGCGCTGGCTCTGACCACCAATACCCAGCCCGTGATGCTGGTGGCCGGTGTGGCGGCCTGGCGTGTCTGGCAGGCCGAGGGCGGTGCGCTGCCCGATGCAGTGGCTGGTCACTCCCTGGGTGAGTACTCGGCGCTGGTTGCGTCCGGCGTACTGACGCTGGCTCAGGCCGCTCCCCTGGTGCGTCTGCGCGCCGCAGCCATGCAGGATGCTGTGCCCGTGGGCACGGGCGGCATGGCGGCCGTGCTGGCGCTGGATGCCGAAAAGGTAAAGGCGGTCTGCGCCGAGGTGACGGCCCAGCTGGGCGGCGCCGAAGTGGTGGAAGCCGTGAACTTCAACGATCCCGGTCAGACCGTGATCGCTGGCAGCAAGTTGGCCGTGGAAAAAGCCTGTGAAGCGGTCAAGGCGGCCGGTGCCAAGCGCGCCCTGCCTCTGCCGGTCTCCGCGCCTTTCCACTCCAGCCTGATGAAGCCCGCTGCAGAAAAGCTCAAGGCCGCGCTGGCCGAACTGACGTTGGCTACCACCTTGATTCCCGTCATCAACAATATCGACGTCACCGTCCAGACGGACGCTGATTCGATTCGTGATGCCCTGTACCGTCAGGCCTTTGGCCCGGTGCGCTGGGTGGAATGCGTGCAGGCCATCAAGGCGCGCGGCGTGACCCATATCGTGGAATGTGGACCCGGCAAGGTGCTGGCCGGCATGGTCAAGCGTATTGACGCCGACCTGACGGGTGCTCCCCTGTTTGATACAGCCACCCTGGCTGACGTGAAAGAATTGCTCGCATGACTGATAACCAGACCAAGCCCCAGGTTGCCCTGGTCACCGGAGCCACTCGTGGCATTGGTGCCGCCATCGCGCAGGAGCTGGCCTCCAAGGGCTATCAAGTGATCGGTACGGCCACCTCGGATGCCGGTGCCGAGAAGATCAGCCAGGCGCTGTCCGCCTTCGGCGGCCGCGGTGTCATGCTGAACGTGACCGACGGCGCTGCCGTGGATGCCCTGATCGACTCCATCGTCAAGAACGACGGCGGCCTGCATGTGCTGGTCAACAATGCCGGCATCACGCGCGACACCCTGGCCATGCGCATGAAGGATGACGACTGGGATGCCGTCACCGACACCAATCTGAAGGCTGTTTTCCGAGTCAGCCGTGCGGCTATTCGCCCCATGATGAAGCAGCGTTTCGGCCGCATCATCAGCATCACCAGCGTGGTGGGTGCCTCGGGCAATGCCGGTCAGGCCAACTACGCGGCAGCCAAGGCCGGTGTGGCAGGTATGACCCGTGCTCTGGCCAAGGAACTGGGCAGCCGCGGCATCACCGTGAACTGCGTGGCTCCCGGCTTCATCGCCACGGACATGACGGCAGACCTGCCAGAGGCGCAGAAGGCTGCGCTCAAGGCGCAGATCGCCATGGGCGACCTGGGTCAACCCAGCGACATCGCACATGCCGTGGCCTATCTGGCCTCTGCCGGTGCCGGCTATGTGACGGGGCAGGAATTGCACGTCAACGGCGGCATGTACATGTAAGAGATTTCGGCAGCTAGCGTGGTGTTTGCCACACTTGCTGCCAGAGGCTGAACATTTTTGCAAGTTCAGTGGCCGTTTCCTCGCGACGGCCAGCCGCCAAGGGGCTTCTCCCGAAACGGCTAGAATCGCGGGTTCATTCACAACCCCCTGAGGGAAACCATGAGCGATATCGAAGCACGTGTCAAAAAAATCATTGCTGAACAACTCGGCGTTGAAGAGTCCCAAGTGACCAACGAAAAGGCCTTCGTGGCTGACCTGGGCGCTGACTCCCTGGACACAGTGGAACTGGTGATGGCCCTGGAAGATGAATTCGGCATCGAGATCCCTGACGAAGACGCAGAGAAGATCACGACGGTGCAAAACGCCATCGACTACGCCAATACCCACCAAAAGGCCTAAGGTCTTTTTTCAGCGATCAGTTAAAGGTTTGAACGCATGAGCCGTCGTCGCGTTGTCGTGACCGGTCTGGGCTGCATCTCCCCCGTGGGTAACACGGTGGGCGAAGCCTGGGCCAATCTTTTGGCCGGCCAGTCCGGTATTGACCTCATCACCAAGTTCGATGCGTCGAACTTCTCCTGCAAGATTGCGGGTGAGGTCAAGGGATTTGATGTGGAGAAGTACATGAGCGCCAAAGATGCGCGCTCCATGGATACCTTCATTCATTACGGCATCGCGGCTGCGGAGCAAGCCGTTCTGGACGCAGGCCTGCCCACAGGCGAAGCCCTGTCCGAAGACCTAGCCACACGCATTGCCTGCGTGATCGGCTCGGGCATTGGCGGCCTGCCGCTGATCGAGAACACTCACGCAGAACTGGCTGCCCGCGGTCCTCGCCGCATCACGCCGTTCTTCGTGCCTGCTTCCATCATCAATATGGTGGCAGGGCATGTGTCCATGCGATTTGGCTTCAAGGGGCCGAATCTGTCGATCGTGACAGCCTGCACCACAGGTCTGCACTGCATCGGCGAAGCCGGACGCATGATCGAATACGGCGATGCGGACATCGTCGTGGCCGGTGGCACGGAAGCCACTGTCTCGCCTCTGGGTGTTGGCGGCTTTGCTGCCATGCGTGCGCTGTCCACGCGCAACGACGACCCCAAGGCTGCCTCGCGCCCCTGGGACAAGGACCGTGACGGCTTTGTACTCGGCGAAGGTGCCGGTGTGCTGGTGCTCGAAGAGTACGAACACGCCAAGGCCCGTGGCGCCAAGATTTACGCGGAGCTGGCAGGCTTTGGCATGAGTGCCGATGCCGGTCACATGACGGCTCCCAACATGGATGGCCCCCGCCGCGCCATGCTCAATGCTTTGCGCAATGCCGGTGTGAACCAGGATCAGGTCAATTACCTGAATGCGCATGGCACGTCCACGCCGCTGGGCGATGCGAACGAGTCCAATGCCATCAAGGCGGCCATGGGCGAGTTTGCGAAGAAGAATCTGGTGGTCAGCTCGACCAAGTCCATGACGGGTCACCTGCTGGGTGGCGCGGGTGGCATCGAGAGCGTTTTCACCGTGATGGCGCTGCACGACCAGAAGATTCCCCCGACCATCAACCTGATCAACCAGGATCCCGAGTGTGATCTGGACTATTGCGCCAACACGGCGCGTGACGCCAAGCTGGAAGTGGCTGTGAAGAACAACTTCGGTTTCGGCGGCACCAACGGCACGCTGGTTTTCAAGCGCGTCTAAGTCGCTTCGAGCCGCTTCTGTACAAGCCCGCACAGGCCCAGGCCTTGCGGGCTTTGTTCCATGTGCGGGCTGATCGTGCTTTCCCTAGCTTTGCGGCAGCCGGGTTTTCGCACATGGTCTGCCCATGAGTGCTCGCTACCATGCTCCCGCCGTTGCCTACGTCTTCGAGCGGCCAGTCTGGGCCGTCGGGGTGCTGCTGTTGATTGGGGCAGGCCTTTTGACGGTCCTGCTGGCCTGGTGTCTGCAGGCAAGGGAAAACGGTCTACAACTGCTGCTGACCCTGTCGGCTCTGGCGTTGGCCGCGGTGCTGCTTTGCGCACAGTGGCGTAACTGGCCTCAAGGACGTCTGCTCTGGAATGGCGGGCATTGGTCGCTGGAGGCCAAAAACCTGTCAACTGCACAGTCATTGCCCGTGCGGCTGGGAGTGGGGCTTGATGGCGGTCACTGGCTTTGGCTCAGCGTTTCGGATGTCGTGGTGCTCAGGGCCAAGGGCGGCAGGCGCAGAGTGCTATGGATTTTCCTGTCTCAGCGACACAGCCCCGAGCAATGGGGAGACTTGCGGCGTGCGGTATATTCCTCCATCGTGCCGCTGGCAGAGCAAGGCTAGGCCTTCGCCGGTTATGGCAGCACGCCGCTTGGCCTTTCATGACACCACCCGATTTCCCCACTCCCTCTGCCGACAGCGATCTGGCTCTGGTCGAACGAGCCAATGCTGGCGACACACGGGCTTTTGAGCTGCTGGTCATCAAATACCAGCGTCGCATCGAACGTCTGGTGGGCCGCATGGTGCGCGATGTCGATCTGGTGCCTGATATCACGCAGGAAACCTTCATCCGCGCCTACAAGGCCTTGCACCAGTTTCGCGGCGAGGCCCAGTTCTATACCTGGCTGTACCGCATCGCCGTCAACACGGCCAAGAAGGCCTTGATGGAAATGCATCGCTCGCCGGTGATGACCGAGAGCGCGTTACACACTGGGGATGATGAGGATGAAACTTCTGTTCACAGACAGGAACTAACGACTCAGGAAACCCCGGAAACAGTATTGGCGGCGCGTGAAATTGCCGAAGCCGTCAATGCCGCCATGGAAGCTTTGCCCGAGGATTTGCGTCAGGCGGTCACCCTACGTGAAATCGAAGGGCTCAGCTATGAAGAAATCGCTCAGGCGATGGACTGTCCCATAGGCACGGTGCGCTCGCGCATCTTTCGGGCACGCGAGGCGATCTCGGCCAGGGTCAAGCCCCTGCTGGAGCGCCAGGGCGGGAAGCGTTGGTAGTACAGGCAAGACGAGCAGGTGAACTTCATGAATGACGATCTGATCAAGCAGGAACAGTTGTCGGCCCTGGTGGATGGCGAGGCTACCTCGGTCCAGATGCAGGCCGTGCTTTCCTATGCGGAAAGCGACGAAGGCCAGCAGTCCTGGGCCATGTATCACCTGATTGGCGATGTGCTGCGTTCTCCCGAGCTGGCTCATCACAGTCAGCACGATATTTTGAGCGGTGTGCGCGCCCATATGGAGCGCGAGCCTATCCGTGGCATTCATCTGCCCGGTGTGAGCGCAGATGCGGCAAGTTCCCTGGGTCTGGGCAGTCTGGAGCAGATCACAGCTGCCGAGGAACGCGAGCGGGCGCTGGGCAATGGCGCAACCGTGGTCAGCCTGCCCGGTCGTCAGGCGGCCAATGCATCCGTCTTTCGCTGGAAGATGGCAGCCGGCTTTGCCTCGGTGGCTGCCGTGGCCGCCGTGGGGTGGGGCGCGATGCTCGCGGGCTCTGGCGGCCTGTACGGTCGCCAGGGTGGCGCTCAGCTTGCGGCTCTGAGCCCGAATGTCGTCGTGGCTGCCGCGCCCGCCGCATCGCTGGGTTTGAGCCAGCCGGTCTCCGGCACTGAGGAAGCGGTCATGCCGCTGAGCTCGGAAGCCCAATCGTCCACCGTGGTGGCAGTTGCCGGCCCCAACGGCCAGACCGTGATGCTGCGTGATCCGCGCCTGGACGAATTGCTGGCTTCGCACCCTCAGCAAAGCAGCGCACCGAATCTGCAGATGCCGGCCAGCTTCCTGCGCAATGCAAGCTTTGCCACGACTACCCGCCATTGATGCTTCTCGGTATGGTGGCCCTCCGTCTGGATTCATGGCTTTTCAGCCTTGAGTCTTGCGCAGACTACGCAAGCTGCTATTGATTTCAATACATTTGACCGCAGATGCTGTCTCATCTGCGGTCAATTCGATGGGGCAGGGCACTTTCGGCCGATGCCGGCTTTTGCCAGAATGAACGTTCGACGCTCCTACCCGCTTTCTCTCATGGGTCTGATTTCATGACCGCTTGTGTCAGACGATTCGAACAAGGAATAGAAACGATGCGCACACCCGCCCGGATGACGTTCAAGTCCCGTGTTTCGGCTACAGCCCTTGCCAGCGCCATGGCAGTCGCGGCCCTGGCCGCAGGAGTCATGCTGCCGGTCACCGCCGCCCATGCCCAAAGTGCTGCAACGGCGCGCGGCCTTCCGGACTTCACGGATCTGGTCGATCAGGTCGGCCCTTCGGTGGTCAACATCCGAACGCTGGAGAAGGTCTCCAACAACAGCGCCGAAGCCCTGGGCATGGATGAAGACATGCTGGAGTTCTTCCGCCGCTTCGGCCTGCCCGTGCCCAATGTGCCGCGCCAGCGCACGCCCAAGGGCGGCCAGTCCGAGGAAGAGCAGCCGCGTGGCGTGGGCTCGGGCTTCATCCTCACAGCCGATGGCTACGTGATGACCAATGCCCATGTGGTCGATGGCGCCGATGAGGTCATCGTCACGCTGACCGACAAACGCGAGTTCAAGGCAAAGATAGTCGGCGCGGACAAGCGCACCGATGTGGCCGTGGTCAAGATCGATGCCAAAGGCCTTCCCGCAGTCAAGATCGGTGATGTGAGCAAGCTGCGCGTGGGCGAGTGGGTCATGGCGATTGGCTCGCCCTTCGGACTCGAAAACTCGGTGACGGCCGGCATTGTCTCGGCCAAGCAGCGCGATACCGGTGACTATCTGCCCTTTATCCAGACCGATGTGGCCATCAACCCCGGCAACTCGGGTGGCCCGCTGATCAATATGCGAGGCGAGGTGGTGGGGATCAACAGCCAGATCTACTCCCGTTCGGGCGGCTTCATGGGCATCAGCTTTGCGATTCCCGTGGATGAAGCAATCCGTGTCAGCGATCAGCTGCGTGCCACCGGCAAGGTCACGCGCGGCCGTATCGGCGTGCAGATCGGCCCCGTGACCAAGGATGTAGCCGAGTCCATCGGCCTTGGCAAGCCCGAAGGCGCACTGGTGTCGGCTGTCGAGCCGGACTCTCCTGCGGCCAAGGCCGGTGTGGAGGCGGGTGACGTGATCACCAAGTTCGATGGCAAGGCCATCGAGAAGGTCTCCGATCTGCCGCGTCTCGTGGGCAATACCAAGCCCGGCACCAAGAGCACCATTACCGTGCTGCGCCGCGGCAAGCTCAAGGAGCTGAGCATGGTGATTGCCGAGGTGCCTTCCGACGAATCTGCCAAGGCCAAGGCCGGCAGCGGCGGGGCAGGCAAGACTCCTCCCTCCGGCACGCTGGAGAACAAGGCTCTGGGCCTGACGCTGAGCGAGCTGACGGCTGCGCAGAAGAAGGAGTTGGCCATCAAGGGCGGCGTGCGCGTGTCGGCTGCGGTGGATGCTGCAGCCCGTGCCGGCCTGCGCGAGGGCGATGTGATCCTGCAACTGGCCAACGTGGAAGTCTCCGATCTCAAGAGCTTCGAGGCGGCCTGGGCCAAGGCCGACAAGTCCAAACCCGTGAATGTGCTGGTACGCCGAGGTGACTGGGCGCAATATGTGCTCATTCGCCCTGCCAAATAAGGGTAATGAAAAGTCGGCAAGAGCTTGTTGTCATTTCGCGATCTGAAATGGCAACAAGCCCTCAGCCTGCCAGTGCCCCTATGCCATTGGGTAGAATCCCACGCAAATGCATGGTGGTTGGACGCAAAAAATCACGCTGACAAGCGGTTTTCAAGCGGTGCAAAAGCCTTTGCAATCTCCTGCTACTGATGGCTAAACGGCGTTTTTCGGTCTGTGGATAATTTGTTGATAAATGAATTTGAAAATCACAAACCGGAACTTGTCAAGCCTTGCTGGGTCTTGGTTTGCGGCCAGTTTTGCCTACAATAAAGTCCCAACTATCGCAGTTGCCAGAGATTGTTGGTTAAGGGCGCGCCGCTTGAGGGACGCGCCCTTTTTTCTTGCTGCTGCAGGCCACTTTTTTCAATTCCAAGCTGTCTTTCTCGTTGATGAATCACATCCGTAATTTCTCCATCATTGCGCATATCGACCATGGCAAGTCCACGCTGGCGGACCGCCTGATCCAGCGCTGCGGAGGCCTCGCCGACCGCGATATGGAAGCCCAGGTGCTGGACTCGATGGACATCGAGAAAGAGCGCGGCATCACCATCAAGGCCCAGACCGCGGCCCTGCAATACAAGGCCAAGGACGGGCAGGTCTACAACCTGAACCTGATCGATACCCCCGGCCACGTGGACTTCTCCTACGAAGTCTCGCGCTCGTTGTCGGCCTGCGAAGGCGGTCTGCTGGTGGTCGATGCCTCTCAGGGCGTGGAAGCCCAGACCGTGGCCAATTGCTACACCGCGCTTGACCTGGGCGTGGAGGTGTTCGCCGTCCTCAACAAGATGGACCTGCCTCAGGCCGATCCCGAGAATGCCAAGGCCGAGATCGAGGACGTGATCGGTATCGATGCCAGCGACGCCATTCCCTGTTCGGCCAAGACCGGCATGGGCATCGACGAGATTCTGGAAGCCATCGTGGCCAAGGTGCCGGCTCCCAAGGGCAATCCCGATGGCCCTCTGCGTGCCATGATCGTGGACAGCTGGTTCGATCCCTATGTGGGCGTCGTGATGCTGGTGCGCGTGGTGGATGGCGAGCTCAAGAAGAATGAGCGCTTCAAGATGATGGCCAGCGGAGCTGCCTATGAAGCCAACAACATCGGCGTGTTCACCCCGGCCAACCAGCCGCGCGAGATGCTCAGGGCCGGCGAGGTGGGCTACATCATTGCCGGCATCAAGGAGCTGAAGGCCGCCAAGGTCGGTGACACCATCACGTTGGAAAAAAAGCTGCCCAACAACCTGGGTCCTGCCGAGAAGCCTCTGCCGGGCTTTAAGGAGGTCAAGCCCCAGGTTTTCGCGGGTCTGTACCCCACCGAAGCCTCTGAATACGACCAGCTGCGTGATGCGCTGGAAAAGCTGCAGCTCAATGATGCGGCGCTGCAGTTCGAGCCCGAGGTCTCGCAGGCGCTGGGCTTTGGCTTCCGCTGCGGCTTCCTGGGTCTGCTGCACATGGAAATCGTGCAGGAGCGACTGGAGCGTGAATTCGACCAGGATCTGATCACCACGGCCCCCAGCGTGGTCTACCAGGTGATCAAGGGCGATGGCGAGCTGATCGACGTGGAGAACCCCTCCAAGATGCCCGATATCGGCCGCATCCAGGAGATCCGCGAGCCCATCGTGACCGTGCACCTGTACATGCCGCAAGACTATGTGGGTCCGGTGATGACGCTGGCCAACCAGAAGCGTGGCGTGCAGATGAATATGCAGTACCACGGTCGTCAGGTCATGCTGACCTACGAGATGCCGCTGGGCGAAATCGTGCTGGACTTCTTCGACAAGCTCAAGAGCGTCTCGCGCGGCTATGCCTCCATGGACTACGAATTCAAGGAATATCGCGCGTCCGATGTGGTGAAGGTCGATATCTTGCTCAACGGCGAGAAGGTCGACGCCCTGTCCATCATCGTGCACCGCTCGCAGTCCGTCTATCGCGGCCGTGCCGTGGTGGCGAAGATGCGCGAGATCATCAGCCGCCAGATGTTCGACGTGGCCATTCAGGCCGCCATCGGCGCCAACATCATTGCGCGTGAGACCGTCAAGGCCATGCGCAAGAACGTGCTGGCCAAGTGCTACGGCGGCGACATCACGCGTAAGCGCAAGCTGCTCGAAAAGCAGAAGGCCGGCAAGAAGCGTATGAAGCAGATCGGTTCGGTAGAAGTGCCGCAGGAAGCCTTCCTGGCCATTCTGCAAGTGGAGGATTGATGCAAGTCATGCAGTGGATCACGGCCGCCATCCTGGCGGCCTTTGTAGGCTATATCGCGGCCTGGTACACCGGCTCCATCGAAGGCAACTTCGCATTGCTGCTGTTTCTGGCAACCGTGGTGACCGGTGTGTACTGGCTGGCCGAGCGCTTTTACTTCTGGCCTCGGCGCCGGGCGGCTGCGGCCGCGCTGGAGCAGGCTGCCGTTGAGCGCCGCGCCGAGCTGGACCGCATGGGCATTGCCAAGACTGACATCGAAGTCTCCGAAGACGCCAAAGGTCGCATTCTCATGCAACCCTGGTGGCTGGACTGGACTGCCGGTCTGTTCCCGGTGATCGCCATCGTCTTCGTGCTGCGTTCCTTCCTGTTCGAGCCGTTCAAGATTCCCTCGGGCTCCATGATTCCGACGCTGATGGTGGGCGACCTGATCCTGGTCAACAAGTTCACCTATGGCATCCGTCTGCCCGTGATCAACAAGAAGATCACCGAAGGCAACAAGCCCCAGCGTGGCGATGTGATGGTGTTCCGCTACCCCCCCCAACCCACGCTGGACTACATCAAGCGTGTGGTGGGTGTGCCCGGTGATGAAGTGGCCTATATCAACAAGCGCCTGAGCATCAACGGCAAGGAGCTGCCTGTGCGCGATCTGCCGGACTTTCTGGACCGCGACGTGATGCGTTACTTCAAGCAGTTCGAGGAAACCCTTGGCGAGCAGCCGCACCGTGCCATCGTCAACAACGATGTGCCGGCCTTCATTCAGGGGGCGAGCAACTTCGAGTACAAGGAAAACTGCCGCTACAGCGTTGAAGGCGTGACCTGCAAGGTACCCGAAGGCTATTACTTCATGATGGGCGACAACCGCGACAACTCGCTGGATTCGCGCTACTGGGGCTTTGTGCCGGACCAGAACATCGTGGGCAAGGCATTCTTTGTCTGGATGAACTTCGGTGATCTGAGCCGTATCGGCCGTTTCCACTGAGCACCGGCAATCGTTTCGTCATTTTTCTGGGATACACGGGCAGGAACATGCCCGGCTTGAGAGGGGAAAAGCATGAAAAATCTGGCAATGCGCTCCAGGCAGCGTGGTCTGTCCTTCATCGGTCTGGTGTTTCTCGTGGCCATCATCGTGGCGGTTGCCGCAATTGGCGCACAATCGGTGCCCGTCTTCCTGGAGTACCAGGCCATCACCAAGGCGGCCAACAAGGCCGCCGCTGAAGGCAGTACCGTTGCCGAAGTCAAGGCCAGCTTCGATCGTTCGGCCTCCATTGATGACTTCAAGTCCATCACCGGCAACGATCTGAACGTGACCAAGGTCAACGACAAGATCGTCGTGGGCTTCGAGTATTCCCGTGAGATTCATCTGGCAGGCCCTGCCTACCTTGTTTACCGTTTCAAGAAATAGACCTTTCAGGTGGAACCTGCTCTAGTCGCTCTGCAGCAAAGGCTGCAACATCAATTTGCCAATCCGGCGCTGCTGCAGCGTGCCATCACGCACCGCAGCTTTTCGGCCGACAACAACGAGCGACTGGAGTTTCTGGGCGACTCGGTGCTCAGTCTGGCCATCTCCAGCTTGCTCTATGCCAAGCTAGCCTCCATGCCCGAAGGCGATCTCTCGCGTGTTCGGGCCAATCTCGTCAAGGAAGGCACGCTGCACAAGATCGCGCTGAAGCTGCAGCTGCCCGATCTGCTGCGTCTGGGCGAGGGCGAGGCCAAGTCCGGTGGCAAGCAGCGCCCGTCCATCCTGGCCGATGCCGTGGAGGCGCTGATCGGTGCCGTATACCTCGATGCCGGCTTTGCCGCGGGCGAGAAAGTCGTTCACCACCTCTTCGAGGGCGTGGACATCAACCCCCATATGCGTGCGGCCGACAAAGACCCCAAGACCGCACTGCAGGAATTGCTACAGGGCAAGCGCATGAAGCTGCCGCAATACCATGTGGTGGAAATCAGTGGCGCGGCGCACAAGCAGACCTTCAAGGTCGAGTGCACGATTGCCGAATGGAATATCAGCGCCCAGGGCTCGGGAGCATCCCGTCGCATGGGCGAGCAGGCAGCTGCCGCTGCCTTGCTGGAAAAAGTGAAAGCCAAAAATCCATGACCGATGCTGCTAAGAAAAAGATAGCGGGCACCGCAGGTGCAGAAAAAGCCAAGGGCCAGAAAGGCCCCAAGTCTGTGACTACCGATATCAGCGACCCCAGCCTGGACTACATCAGCGCCATGCTGGCCGCTGCCAAGCCCGGCAGCACGCCGACTGCCATCCGCGACCAGGAGGAAGAGGCTCCGGCACGCGTCTACGCGCCCGAAGAGCAGCGCTGCGGCCTGATCGCCATCGTCGGCAAGCCCAACGTGGGCAAGTCCACGCTGATGAACGCGCTGGTAGGCCAGAAGATCTCCATCACGTCGCGCAAGGCCCAAACCACGCGCCACCGCATCACCGGCATCCGCACCAAGGACGAGACCCAGTTCGTCTTTGTGGATACCCCCGGTTTCCAGACCAAGCATTCCACCGCCCTGAACAAGTCGCTCAACAAGACCGTGATGGGCGCGATCGGCGATGTGGACCTGATCCTGTTCGTGGTGGAGGCGGGCAGCTTCACGCTGGCCGATGCCAAGGTGCTGAGCCTTTTCAAGCCCGGCATTCCCACGCTCCTGATCGCCAACAAGCTCGACACCGTGGGGCGCCGCGCCGAGATCGCGCCCTGGCTGCGCGATATGCAGGAGCGTCATCCTTTTGCCGAGTTCGTGCCCATGTCGGCCAAGAACAAAAAGGATATCGAGCGCATGTATGGCATCTGCGCCAAATACCTGCCGCAGCAGCCCTGGTTCTACGGTGAGGACGAACTGACCGACCGCAGCGAGAAGTTTTTGGCTTCCGAGACCCTGCGCGAGAAGCTGTTCCGCTTCACGGGCGACGAGCTGCCCTATACCTCGACGGTGGTCATCGACAAGTTCGAGGAGGAGCCGAGCCCCAAGTTCGGCCGCTTCATGCGCGTTGCCGCCACCATCGTGGTCGAGCGCGACGGCCACAAGGCCATGGTGATCGGCCAGGGCGGCGAGCGCCTCAAGCGCATCTCCACCGAAACCCGCCAGGAGCTGGAAAAGCTGCTCAATGCCAAGGTGTTCCTCGAAGTCTGGGTCAAGGTCAAGTCCGGCTGGGCCGACGACGAGGCCCGGGTCAAATCCTTCGGCTACGAGTAAAACTTCTTGACCCCCACACTCGCTCACTGCGTGTGCTCGCCGCCCCCCGAGGGGGTCCTGACCCGGCTTAGGCCGGGTTTTGCCTTGGGGCGGCCCGGCGGCAAAACCGCCTCCTTCACATTTTTGTTGTGGTACGGAGCAAGTCATGGCTAGCGCCAAACGCGTCGGCGACGAACCCGCATACATCCTGCACCAGTACGACTGGAGTGAATCCAGCCTGATCCTGGAGGTGTTCACACGCCATCGCGGGCGGGTGGCGCTCGCGGCCAAGGGCGTCAAGCGCCATACCTCCAACTTTCGCCCTGTGCTGCTGCCGCTGCAGCCGCTCAAGCTCAGCTACACGCTGGGGGCGGAGGGCAATGCCGAGATTCACACGCTCAAGGGCGCTGAATGGGCGGGCGGCCATGTCATGCCCCAGGGCGATGCGCTGTGGTCGGGCATGTACCTGAACGAGCTGCTGCTGCGTCTGCTGGCGCGCGACGACCCGTATGCGGCGCTGTTCGACATCTATGCCGGTGTGGTGCGCGTGCTGGCGGGCCAGCATGGCGGCACGACCGAGGCCATCGAGCCCGTGCTGCGCGCCTTCGAGCTGGTGCTGCTGCGCGAGCTCGGCCATCTGCCCGATCTGAGGCAGGAAAGCACCACGCTCAGCCAGCTCAACAGTGTTTTGCGCTACACCCTGGTGGCCGATGGCGGCCTGCGCCAGGCCGCAGGCTACGAACGCGCGGCGCTGACCGGCCTGCAGTGGCAGGGCATAGAGCTGGCGCTGCAGGCCGAGCAGCCGTTTCCGCGAACCCTGAATGCGCTGGCCGCGCCCGAAGTGGCCCAGGCCCTGAAGCCGCAATTGCGCCATCTTCTGCAATACCATTGCGGCTCAACCATGCTGCGCACCCGCCAGCTGATGATGGATCTGCAATCGCTATGAATACCTCTGCCTTCCCACGCACCGCGCTTTCGGTCAATGTCAACAAGGTGGCGCTGTTGCGCAACACCCGCCATCTGGGCATTCCATCGGTGACGCGTGCGGCGCAGATCTGCCTTGAAGCGGGAGCGCAGGGCATCACCATCCACCCGCGTCCCGACGAGCGCCATATCCGTGCGCAGGATGTGTTCGAGCTGCACGAGCTGCTCAAGAGCTGGCCTGAGGCCGAATTCAATATCGAAGGCAATCCCACGCAGAACCTGATGGATTTCATCCGCCAGACGCGTCCCCATCAGGCCACCTTCGTGCCCGACAGCGAAGACCAGTTCACCAGCGACCATGGCTGGAGCTTTCCCCAGGATGCCGAGCGCCTCAAGCCGCTGATTGCCGAATGCAGGGCCTTGGGCGTGCGCGTGAGCCTGTTCATGGACCCCATCCCCGAGCAGATGGCGGCTGCCAAGGCCGTCGGCGCCGACCGCGTGGAGCTCTACACCGAGCCCTTTGCCGCCAACTGGGGCAAGGCCGAGCAGGAGCAGCAACTGCAAACCTATGCCAGGGCCGCGCAGGCCGCGCTGGACGCCGGGCTGGGCATCAATGCCGGCCATGACCTGAACCGCGACAATCTGGCCGCCTTTGTGGCCCGGGTGCCGGGTCTGGCCGAAGTCTCCATCGGCCATGCCCTGATCGCCGATGCGCTGGAGCTGGGCTATGCCGAGACCGTCAAGGCCTATCAGGCGTGTATCGACTCAGGCATGGCAGGCAAGAATTCCTGAAAAGATAGCTGCTAACGCTTTGTAGATAAGCGTTTGAGGCATTTTTCTCTATAAGGAGTCATGGATGATTTACGGCATCGGCACCGATATCTGCGATGTGCGCCGCATTCGCGCCAGCCTGGAAAAGCATGGCGAGCGCTTTGCCCGCAAGGTTCTGGCCGATGGCGAACTGGCGACCTGGAAGGCGCGCAGCGAGCGCTGGCCCGAGCGCGGCATCCGTTATCTGGCCACGCGCTTTTCTGCCAAGGAAGCGTTCAGCAAGGCCGTGGGAATGGGCATGGTCATGCCCATGACCTGGCGCCATTGCGAAGTCATCAAGCTGCCCAGCGGCCAGCCTGCGATTCGTCTGCATGGCGAACTCAAGGAGTGGTTTGAGAAGAACAATCTGACGGCGCACCTGTCCGTCACCGATGAGTCCGACTACGCAGCCAGCTTTTGTGTCGTCGAAAGAAAAGAATGAAATGTGGTACTGGCGCTTGATGGATAAGCGCTAGCAGCTATCAAAAACAAAGTACTTCATGAGCATGCATGCACCTCTGATCATTGATATTGCCGGCACATCGCTGACCGATGTGGACCGCGCGCGCCTGGCCCATCCGCTGGTGGGCGGCATCATTCTCTTCAAGCGCAACTGGCAGGACCGCAGCGCGCTGGTCCAGATGTGCGCCGATATCAAGGCCGTCAAGCCCGACCTGCTGATCAGCGTGGACCACGAGGGCGGCCGCGTGCAGCGCTTTCGCACCGATGGCTTCACGCACATCCCGCCGATGCGCGCCTTTGGCGAGATGTGGATGGATGACGGCGTGCGCAGCGGTCAAGGCAAGAAATACCGTGAAGGCAGCGGTGCCATGCGCGCCATGAACGCCGCCACGGCCGCCGGCTATGTGCTGGGTACGGAGCTGCGCGCCTGTGGTGTGGATTTCAGCTTCACGCCCGTGCTGGATCTGGACTATGGAGAATCCTCGGTCATCGGCGACCGCAGCTTTCACCGCGACCCGCGCGTGGTGGCCGCTCTGGCCAGGAGCCTGATGCACGGCCTGTTGCAGGCTGGCATGGGCAACTGCGGCAAGCACTTCCCCGGCCATGGTTTTGTGAAGGCCGATTCGCATGTGGACATTCCCGTCGACAAGCGCAGCCTGACGACCATTCTCGACGAAGACGCCGCTCCCTATCCCTGGCTGTCCAGCGTGCTGACCGCCGTCATGCCCGCCCATGTGATCTATCCCAAGGTGGACAAGCGCCCGGCAGGCTTCAGCGAGAAATGGCTCAAGGACATCCTGCGCGCCCGTTTGCGTTATGACGGAGCCATTTTCAGCGACGACCTCAGCATGGAGGGCGCACGCCGCATCGATGGCGCACTCATCAGCTACACCGATGCCGCGTTGACGGCCCTGAATGCGGGCTGCGACATGGTGCTGCTGTGCAACCAGAGCCTGGGTCTGGGCGAGCATGTGGACGAGTTGCTGGACGGCATGGATGCCGCGCTGCGCGATGGCCGCTGGGTGCCAGATATCGACTCCGAATCGCGCCGTGTCTCGCTGCTGCCCGACACCGAGCCCCAGGCCTGGGACGATCTGATGCGCCAGCCCGCCTATCTGCAGGCGCTGGATCTGTTGCCCTAGGCGGCACTGAGCCGGCCCCGCCATCCGCTGCCTTTGACGCAAGGGCAGCGGATTTTTTTATGTCTTTCGAAGGCCGGGCAGGGCGGCTGCCGGCATTTAAGTCTGGCCTCAGCCAGCCGGCTTAGGGTGAGCTCAGGAGCCTGGCAGCGGCATCGCCGCGGCGCCAGCTGTTCATGAATCACCGAAAGTCCGCATGAATTCCAAGAGCCCAGGACCTGAGTCCTGCAAACACCGGCCAGGCGTGCTGCGCCAGGCCTTTTCCCTGACCCGGCCCTATTTTCAGTCCGAGGAGAAATGGAAGGCCTGGGGGCTGTTGGCCGCCATCGTGGGCCTCAATCTCGCTGCGGTGTTCATGCTGGTGCAGATCAATGAATGGAACCGGGTGTTCTATGACGCATTGCAGAACAAGCAGGCCGAGGTGTTCTGGCAGCAGCTCTGGCGCTTTCTCTGGCTGGCCCTGGTGTATATCGTCATCGCGGTCTACAAGTTCTATCTGACGCAGTTGCTGCAGCTCAACTGGCGGCGCTGGCTGACCGAGCACATGTTGCAGCGCTGGCTGTCGGCCAAGGCGTTCTATCGGCTGGAGCTGGGGCGCTATGGCGTGGACGGCCATGCCAAGGCCCCCGACAACCCCGACCAGCGGATTCAGGAGGACCTGAATCTGTTCACCACCTATACCGTGTCGCTGTCCATGGGGCTGCTGAATGCGGCCGTCACCTTTGTGAGCTTCGTCGGCATTCTGTGGGGCCTGAGTTCCGTCGTCGATATCGGTCTGCCTGCCCTGTTCGGCGGCGGGCAGCTGCAGGTTTCCGGCTTCATGGTCTGGATGGCGGTGCTGTATTGCCTGGTCGGCAGTGCGATCACTTTCTGGATCGGCAAACCCCAGGTCTGGCTCAACAGCCGCCAGCAGCAGCTGGAGGCCAATTTCCGCCACCACCTGATCCGCGTGCGCGAGCACGCCGAAGCCATCGCCCTGGACGGTGGCGAGCGTGTCGAGGGGACGCAGATCGGCCTGCGTTTTGGCGATGCCCTGGGCAACTACCTGAACCTGATCAAGAAGCAGAAGAGCCTGGGCTGGTTTACCAATTTCTTCGGCCAGGCGGCCGTGGTCTTTCCCTTCATCATTGCCGCACCGCGTTTTTTCAGTGGCGCCATCCAGCTGGGTCAGCTGATGCAGATAGGCTCGGCCTTCAATCAGGTGCAGGACTCGCTGAGCTGGATCGTCAACAACTACTCCGATATCGCGGCCTGGCGGGCCACGACCTTGCGTCTGGCCGGTTTCGACGAGAGCCTGCGCGAGCAGGAGGAGCACCCGGTTGGCGTACAGCTTGCAGCGTCGAACCAGCTGCAGACCCGGAATCTCGATGTATCACTGCCCGCAGGAAACCCCATCGTGGCGGACGCCGGGCTGCAGATACGCCCGGGCCAGAGGCTGTTGATCAGCGGGCCCTCGGGCAGCGGCAAGTCCACCTTGCTGCGGACGTTTGCGGGCATCTGGCCCTATGCGCGAGGCCAGGTGGAGCGGCCTCTGGACGCCATGTTCATTCCTCAGCGTCCCTATTTTCCCGACGGCAGCCTGCGCGATGCCCTGGCCTATCCGGAGCCGGCGGCAAGCTACAGCGATGCCGAGCTCAAACAGGTCTTGCGCGAAGCGCAGCTGCCGCAGCTGCAGGAGCGGCTGGACAGCCAGGCGGCCTGGAACAGCAGCTTGTCGGGAGGCGAGCAGCAGCGGCTGTCCGTGGCGCGGGTCCTGCTCAAGCGTCCGGCCTGGGTGTTTGCGGACGAGGCCACGAGCGCGCTGGACAATGCCGCCGAAGCCCAGATCTACAGCCGGCTGGTGCAACTGGTGCAGAGCAAAGGCGGGGCACTGGTTTCGGTGGCGCACCGCGACAGCGTGACGGAGTTCCACACGGCCCGCTGGCTGCTGCAGCCGCAGCAAGGGATCCGGGAGGCCGACCTGCCCGGAAGCCGCTGAAGCAGGCGGGTTCGAGGACAGGCAGTCTCAACCGCAGTGCAGGCCCGGGAGGCTTTGGCGGCGACTTTCTCGTGGGATGATGTGCATTCGAGAATCTTTGGAGAGCGAGCCCATGCGCGTTGGTGTGCTGACCGGTGGCGGCGATTGCCCCGGCCTCAATGCGGTGATCCGTGCGGTCACCAAGTCCCTGATCAACCATGGCCAGTGCGAGGTACTGGGCATTGCCGACGGCTTTGAAGGGCTGATGGATGCCAGTCCGCGCGTCAGAGCGCTGAGCTGGGACGAGGTTAGCGGCATTCTGCATATCGGTGGCACGATCCTGGGCACCAGCAACAGCGCCAATCCATTGCGCGATGCGGCCACGCTGGCCCAGGTGGGGCGTAACGTTCAGGCGCTGGCACTGGATGTGGTGGTCGCCATCGGCGGTGACGGCACCATGAGCCTGGCCCATGGCCTGGCGCAGGTGGGACTGCAATGCGTGGGCGTGCCCAAGACCATCGATAACGACATTGCCAATTGCGAGCGCAGCTTTGGCTTCGATACGGCCGTGGCCACGGTGACCGAAAGCCTGCGCCGCATCGAGAGCACGGCCATGAGCCACCACCGGGTGATGATCGTGGAGACCATGGGTCGCCACGCGGGCTGGCTGGCGCTGGAGTCCGGCATCGCCGGTGCTGCCGACATCATTTTGCTGCCCGAGATCGATTACGACCTGCAGTCCATCATCAAGGTCTGCCAGGAGCGCGAGCGGCGTCAGCGCTACACCATCATCTGCATCGGCGAGGGGGCCAAGGAAAGCGGCCAGAGCCTGACGGTGCGCGAACGGATCGCACACAGTCCCGACCCCGTGCGCCTGGGCGGCGTCGGCCATGTGCTGCGCGAGCGCCTGCAACCTCATCTCCAGAGCGAGGTGCGCACCACGGTGCTGGGACATGTGCAGCGCGGCGGCGATCCGACGCCGTTTGACCGGGTACTGGCCACGCAGTTCGGCCACCATGCGGCGCAGCTGGTGCTGGGCGGCCAGCTGGGCCATATGGTCACGCTGCAGAACGGCCGCATCGGCAGTGTGGCGATTGCCGATGTGGCCAATACCCAGCGCACCGTGCCGCTGGACAGCCCGCTGCTGACCATGGCGCGCGATATCGGAATTTGCTTTGGCGAGGCCTGAGCTGCGCTAAGGTGTGAGCCTGCGCGCACTTTCGGCGCGCCGGAGAAATTCAGCATGGACCGACATGAAGAAGCCGTGATGCAGCTGCTCACGGCCAACGGTGAGACTTTTGTGGCCCCCAAGTACGAGGTGGCCGATGGCTGGCAATGTCCGGCTTTCGTGGCATTGCGCCCGGCGCGTCGCCAGGTCTATGTGGTCGAGGTATCGGCTTCCGGCTATCCGCTGGCGCTGGTCAACCGTCTCAACGAGCGGGTCGAGAAATGGTATGCCCCGCTGCTGTCGCAGCTGCACGGCCTGGGCATCACTCAGCCCGACTGGGAGATTGCCTGCCTGGTGTTTGTGCGCAGCGATCAGATCGACTGGCTCAAGGAACGCGTCAAGGACCTGAGCGGCGTGCATGTGCTGGGTCTGGAGCAGGCCAGCAGCCCCTGGGTCTGGGACGATGCGGTCTGGACTTCCGAGATGCGGTTCGACGCGGGAAGTATTCCGCAGCGTGGCGGCAAGGCTGTCGGTCTGACGCACTGATAGCCATCGAAAAATTCCATGAAATCGGTCTTGATCCCTTTGTCTTAAAGCGATAGAAGCTATCGATTTGATAGAGATGAAGGTCCATGAACACCACTCACTTGCAGGTAGGCAGATGACTCTTTTCCGAATTCTTATCGCGGCGGCCTTGGCAGCCTGCGCCGCTGCCGCCCAGGCTGCAGACTGGCAGATCTGCGATCTCAAGGTGCAGGTGCGAGAAAAGCAAAGCGGTGGCCGAGCGCTGCAGACCCGCGTGCTCGAAGCCAAAGCCAGCGGCGATGCCGAATGCCCGCAACCGGGCACGGCGCTGAGCTTCAGGCCCGAAACGGCGGACTATCAAAGCGAGCTGCCGCGCAAGCAATGGCCCAGTCCCGGTGCTGCCGTGACGGTACGCTTTCGCTATCTGGACGGGCAATGCAAGAATCGCGGCGCCTGCCGCATCGAGCATTACTCGCCGATGCCGCACTGAATCTTCCATCGGCCGCGCCATGCGCTTCATAGCTCGGCGCTGAAAGCGACCGAATTGCCAAGCAGCAACCAAGAGAGGCTTGCCTGCTCGCCTATGATCGGGGGCTCGGCCCCCTTATATGCAGGATGCAACCATGACCACCCTAGGAACCCCTCTCTCCCCCAATGCCACCAAAGTCATGCTGCTGGGCAGCGGCGAGCTGGGCAAGGAAGTGCTGATTGCCCTGCAGCGCCTGGGCGTGGAAACCATTGCCGTGGACCGCTATGAAAACGCGCCTGGCCAGCAGGTGGCCCACCATGCGCGCACCATCACCATGAGCGATCCGGCCCAGCTCAAGGCACTGATCGAAGAGGTCAAGCCCGATCTGGTCGTGCCCGAGATAGAGGCCATTGCCACGCCCATGCTGGAAGAGCTGGAGGCCGCAGGCGTCATCACCTGCATTCCCACGGCCCGCGCCGCGCGTCTGACCATGGACCGTGAAGGTATTCGCCGTCTGGCCGCTGAAACCCTGGGCCTGCCCACCAGCCCCTATCGTTTCTGCGACTCTTTGGCCGAGCTGCAGGCCGCGATCGACGGCAGCGACGGCCAGCCCGCCATCGGCTACCCCTGTGTGGTCAAGCCCGTGATGAGCAGCTCGGGCAAGGGACAGAGCAAGATCGACGGCCCAGCCGATGTGGCCAAGGCCTGGGATTACGCCATGGCCGGCGGTCGTGTGGCCAAGGGCCGCGTGATCGTCGAAGGCTTTATCGACTTCGACTACGAAATCACCCAGCTGACCGTGCGCGCCAAGGGGGCGGATGGCCGGATCGAAACCCATTTCTGCGATCCCGTAGGCCATATCCAGCAGGCCGGCGATTATGTGGAAAGCTGGCAGCCTCACCCCATGCACCCTGCTGCGCTGGAGAAATCGCGCCAGATTGCCAAGGCGGTCACCGATGACCTGGGCGGCCTGGGCCTGTTTGGCGTGGAGCTGTTTGTCAAGGGCGAGCAGGTCTGGTTCAGCGAAGTCTCGCCGCGTCCCCACGACACAGGTCTGGTGACGCTGTGCACGCAATGGCAAAGCGAGTTCGAGTTGCATGCCCGCGCGATTCTGGGTCTGCCCGTGGATGCCAGCCTGCGCAACCCCGGTGCCAGTGCCGTGATCTACGGCGGTCAGGACGCCGAAGGCCTGGTGTTTGATGGCGTGGAGCAGGCCCTGGCCGTGCCCGACACCGATCTGCGCCTCTTCGGCAAGCCCGAGAGCTTCGTCAAGCGCCGCATGGGCGTGGCCCTGGCACGCGCTGGTGATGTGGAGCAGGCCCGCGTGAATGCCAAGCTGGCCGCCAGCAAGGTCAAGCCGCGCCTGCCTTGAGGGAATCAAAAAGGGCTTCTCAGGAAGCCCTTTTGCATGGAGGCCGGGTATCGGCCGATATCAGCCGGTCTCAGCCCGAGGCAGCGGCGCTGCCGCCAGGAGTCGTGATGGCCACGGCGCAAGCCTCCTCCTGGCTGGAGGCCGGCGTGTTCTCCGTCACCACCGGCATGCCGCCTTTCCAGCGGCGAATGACGCGCTGGAAGATCAGGGAGTTGGGAATCTGCAGCAGATTGGGCATGCCCGCCGGGGCGCTGTCATCCTGCAAGGTGATGTAGAGCATATTGAGGTCGATCACGCGGCCCTTGGCTCCGGGCTTCTCGGCGGTGTCGAGCACCTCGATATAGTCGCCCAGCCTGAATGGGCCGACGGTGACGATCAACAACGCACAGAACAGGTTGGAGAGCACGCTCCAGGCCGCGAAGAAGGCAACCGCGCCCACGGTGGCAAAGCCGGTGAAGGCCGTCCAGAGCACGGTGGCCGACATGCCCAGGCGCTCGAGAATCGCCAGCACGGCGGCGGCGATGATGATCCAGCGAAACACGCCGCGCAACGGCATGAGCAGCTCATGCGGCAGGTCATAGGCCTTGCCTGCGCGCGAGATGATGCGCTTGATGAGCCAGTTGATCAGCCAGGCCACCAGGATGATGAGAAAGATCTGAATCCCGGGAATCAGGATTTCAAGCCAGTCCTGCATCCAATCGGGCAGGTGCATTTGAAGACGACGCATAACCAGTCACTCGAGAAAAACGGCAGAGGTCAGACCCGGAGGGTCTGACAGGACAATGCACCAATCCTAGCGTCTCTTGAGAGCGGAGCTGACAAGTGTCGACCTTGCAGGCTCCAGGCAGCTGCAGCCAGAGCCGCAACGCTGCCGCGTGGACGACTAGATCTGCCTTTGCTCTATGGTGTCCATCTGCATCTCGAAGCTGAAGAAGCGGTTGCGTCCTTGTGACTTGGCGGCGTACAGGGCTTCGTCGGCGCGCATCAGCATGGATTCGGCGCTGGTGTGTTCGTCGGGAATGCAGGTGGTGATGCCGCCGGAGAGGGTCAGCGGAATGTCCTCGACCGTTCCTGGCGGGCGAATCTTGAGGAACTTGAGCATCTGGCCAAGCGCACGTGCGAACGTCATCGAGCCGGAGCGCGGGGTGTTGGGCAGGATCAGGGCAAACTCTTCACCGCCGTAGCGCGCAGCGATGTCGCGCGGGCGCACGCAGACTTCGCGCAGCAGACGCCCGACCTGCTTGAGGCATTCGTCACCCTGGACATGGCCGTAGGTATCGTTGAAATGCTTGAAGTGATCGAGGTCGCAAAGCATCAGCGTCAGCGGTCTGCTCTCGCGCCTTGCCGCTGCAATTTCGGCATGCAGCATGCGGTCCAGCCCTCTGCGATTGACCAGGCCCGTGAGCGCATCGAGCTCCACCATCTCGTTGAGTTTCTGATTCGCCAGATGCAGCTCTGCAGATACGGAGACCAGGCGGCGACGCATGTCCAGCAGGCGGCGCATGGCGCGCAGCTTGGCGACCAGCACAATGGGCTTGACGGGTTTGACCAGATAGTCGTCACCGCCCGCTTCGATGCCGCGCCAGACGTCCAGGTCGTTATCCAGCCCGGAGAGAAAGATGATGGGCGTCCACTCGCCGGGTTCGGCCTCGCGCAGCTGACGAGCGACCCAGTAGCCGTCCTCGCCGGGAAGGCGGATGTCCAGCAGCACCAGATCGGGTCTTTCGCTGCGAAACAGTGCCAGTGCGGTGCGGCCGTTTTCGGCTTCCAGCACATGGGTCACACCGGCCTGGCGCAGTTCGGTCACCAGGGCGGCGCGCATGACGGCCTGATCCTCGACAACCAGCACGGAGAACGGGGTCGCGGAATCGGGCGCCGAGAACCGTGCCCCGCTGGATTCGATGGCAGACAAAGCTGATGCAGAAGATGGCAGAGCTGTCATGGGAGGAAGATCAGGATCGGACGCATCTGTAGTTCAGGCATGTGCCGGGAAATATATTGTTACTTTATACGCCGGTTTAGAGCAACAGGCTTTGCGAATGGTCACGCAGACACTCAGGCCAATGCCAGGGCGGAGTGCGCCTTGCTGGATTCATCGTGCCAGAGCACAAAAGTCCGTGCCGCCGAGCACTGCGCCGTTGCGCCCAGCTGATCGATATAGCGACAGGCCGCGAACTGTGCCGATCTGGCCTCATAGTCCGACACCCACTGCTGGCGCGAAGCCTGGGAGGCAGCAGGCAGGGGCCAGCGCCTTTCCTGGGTGGACAGGCCATTCAGGCCCATGCGCCAGGGCTTGCCGCTGACGCGAGCGCGAAAGCACTGCTGCTGCTGGCACAGCATGGCATACAACGGGTCGACCTCGAGTTGCTGGAAGAGCGCCTGAACCTCGGGGGAGGAGGGGCTGAATGCGGCGTGAGTGACGATGACGCGCAAGCCCTTGGGTGTTTCGTAGATGCGCAGGCCCCAGTCAGGGTGGCTGGCGGAGAACGCCTGAATCCTTGCCAGCGCAATATCGACAGGCGATGGCTGCGGGGCATTGTTGCGCTGCGCCTGGCGGGCATGCAGCCATTGCTTCAGGCCCGACCAGAAGACCAGGCCGATGCCGGCCACCAGCAGCATCAACACTGCAGGACCCAGGCTCCAGGTCAGCGGGGTCACCCACAGCCAGGGCAGGGCCAGGGCCAGCAGCAGCGACGAGATGAGAGGGAAGCGTGCAGGCTTTTTCTGCGGTGGAAAGTCGATATCGGCAATGGCCACATGCTCTGTGTTCAGGCAGTGTGCGCCATAGCTGTTGCGGGTCATGACGGATTCATCACGCCGCTCCAGCACCTCTTCGCGAATGGGCGTGCCGCCGTCCAGACCGTATTCACCACGCCATTCCATGCGCTCGAATCCCGCATCGAGGTGGCGTTGCGTGGGAGCGGCCAGCACGGCGTCCAGCGCTTGCTGGGCTCGTTGCTGCGCATGGCTCTCGGCTTCCTGCTGGCTGTGGTCGGACCAGCCCCAACGCTGGACGGTCGCGCCGTGGCGTTGGCCGGTTGCATGGCGCAGCCGCGCTTGCGCCCAGTATTGAGGGATATGCATGGTGGGCCAGTATAGCCACGGGGTTGATGGCGCAGCCGTCGCCCGGACGGTGGCAGCGACTGGATGAGCGTGCGCCGGGTTTGGGCTTGTGCGGCTGAACGCGCCCTCAGGGTTGAATGGGTGCGAACGGCAGGTAGTCGATCTGCGTGCCACGCACGACGATTGCCGTGGACTCGGGCACCTGGGCCCAGGCCAGCGGCAGATCGACCAGCGGCTCGGAAACGATCAGATAGGCATCATCGCCAACGGCCGCAATGCGCGGGTCGTCGGGGTAGAGCGCGTGAAGATGCTTGAAGGAGGTGCTGTGATAGAGCGAGCGCGGCGACTGGCCTTCGCTCGCGTAGCGCACGGCCACCAGTTGCTCGCCATCGCTGGCGCACACGGTCATGCTGAGCGGGTGTGCTATCCCGTGGCTGCGCGCCGTGGCCTCGACAGAGCCCGCCATGCGCGCGATGGCCGGCACAGGAGTGTGCTCCAGCCCGAAGCTCATGGCCAGAAGGAACATGGCCTCCGAGTCCGTCGAGCCTTCCAGCGAGGCGAAGAGCTGTGGATCGATGGCCACGAGCAGGTCGCGCCTCACCCGCGGAAAGTCCTCGATCATGCCGTTGTGCATGAACATCCAGCGCCGGTGGCGGAACGGATGGCAGTTGGTCTCCTGCACCGGCGTGTGCGTTGCCGCGCGCACATGCGCGAGAAACATGGGCGCCGACACGGCGCGCGACAGCTCGCGCAGGTTGTGGTCGTGCCAGGCCGGCTGGATGCAGCGATAGCGAAAGGGCATGTCGTGCGGATGCTGGTACCAGCCCAGTCCGAAGCCATCGCCATTGGTCGTCGTCGCTCCGAATCTCGAATGCAGGCTTTGGTCGATCAGCGAATGGCGCGCATGGAACAGCATTGTTTCCAGCGAAACAGGATTGCCCGTATAGGCCAGCCAGCGACACATGGCACTCTCCTTGAGACATGGAACCGAGGATTCATCCTATCGGTTCCAGGTGCCTGCCGGGCAAAGCCTGTTTTTGCCAAATCTTTGATAGCGGGCGGCGCTTGCTCTGCTTGGATTTCAGCAATGAAAATATCTGAAAACCAAGACAGTCAAGCGCTAAAAGCTATCAATTTTCAGGCTTACTGTTCGCGACGCAGGGCGGGGAACAGAATCACGTCGCGGATGCTGGCGCTGTCGGTCAGCAGCATCATGAAGCGGTCGATACCGATGCCGCAGCCGCCGGTGGGAGGCATGCCGTATTCCAGGGCGCGCACAAAGTCGTGGTCGAAGTACATGGCTTCGTCGTCGCCGCCGTCCTTGGCTTCCACCTGGGCATTGAAGCGGGCAGCCTGGTCTTCTGCGTCATTGAGCTCGGAGAAGCCGTTGCCGAATTCGCGGCCGGTGATGTAGAGCTCGAAGCGCTCGGTCACTTCGGGACGCTCGTCGTTGGCACGCGCCAGCGGCGAGATTTCGGTGGGGTGTTCCATGATGAAGGTGGGGTTCCACAGCTTCTCTTCCACCACCTCTTCGAAATACAGCACCTGCAGGCTGGCCAGGGTGCGTGTGGACAGCTTGTCCTTGTCTTCCTTCATGCCCAGCTTCTTCAGGGCATTGGTCAGCCATTCGCGGTTGGCCACGTTGTCGCCGGCTTCGGTGTACTTGATGATGGCTTCGGGGATGGTCAGGCGCTCGAAGGGCTTGGCCAGATCCACAGGCTTGCCGCCGTAGCTCAGCTCCAGCGTGCCCACGGCCTTGATGGCTGCATCGCGGATCAGCTTTTCGGTGTAGTCCATCAGGTCCTGGTAGTTCCAGTAGGCCGCGTAGAACTCCATCATGGTGAACTCGGGGTTGTGGCGCACCGAGATACCTTCGTTGCGGAAGTTGCGGTTGATCTCGAACACGCGCTCGAAGCCGCCGACGATCAGGCGCTTGAGATAGAGCTCGGGCGCGATGCGCAGGTACATCTCCTGATCCAGCGCATTGTGGTGGGTGATGAAGGGCTTGGCATTGGCACCGCCGGGAATGGGGTGCAGCATGGGGGTCTCGACTTCCAGGAAGCCGTGTTCGACCATGAAGTCGCGGATGCCGGCCACCGCCTTGCTGCGGGCCACGAAGCGCTTGCGGGCTTCTTCGTCGGTCATCAGGTCCACATAGCGCTGGCGCACCTTCTGCTCCAGGTCGGCCATGCCGTGGAACTTGTCGGGCATGGGGCGCAGGCTCTTGGTGAGCAGGCGGATTTTCGTGGCCTTGATCGACAGCTCGCCGGTCTTGGTCTTCATCAACTGACCTTCGACAGCGATGATGTCGCCCAGATCCCACTTCTTGAAGTCGGCATACACCTCTTCACCCACGGCGTCGCGGGTGACATAGGCCTGGATGCGGCCCGTGGCGTCCTGCACGGTGGCAAAGCTGGCCTTGCCCATCACGCGCTTGAGCATCATGCGGCCCGCCACGCTGACGGCGATGGCTGCGGCGTCCAGGGCTTCGGCGTCCTTGTCGCTGTGTTCTGCAATCAGGGCTGCGGCGCGGTGCTCGGGCTTGAAGTCGTTGGGGAAGGCGACGCCGCCATTGGCCTTGGAAGACTCGCGCAGGGCCTTGAGTTTTTCGCGGCGCTCGGCGATGAGTTTGTTTTCGTCCTGAGGGGCGGTGTTTTCTGCCGCAGAAGAGGTGTTTTGTTCAGTCATGAAAAGAGAGCGCCAGCGACAAGCGCCGGTTGGAGGCCAGAAATAAGGGGCAGCCAAGATGGCAGCTGCCCGAAACCGGTGATTTTAAGTTTTTTGCCGAAGCAGCGGTAGGCGACCGGGCAAAGCGCTGACGGGAGCTGCGGTATGCGGCCTCGATGGCTCAGGCTGCATTCGAGCAAGTCAGCCTTGTGCTATCAAATAATAGCTTTTATCGACCGCCAGAAAAGGGGATTAGATGTTTTCAGGCATCGTCCTGTGGGGGCGATCCGGTAATGCCGCTTTGCTCCAGGACATCGGCGATCAGCTCCAGCCGCAGCAGCGGGGCGTCCAGCGTCATCAGCTGCTGCTTGATCCGCACCGGCAGGGGCAGCATCTCGGCCCAGCGATTGGCAACCCAGGCGCAGTCGTGCATCTGCGCCGGCGTGGGCAACTGAGCGTGGTCGGGGTCGTGGTCGTGCAGGTTCAGCAAGGCCTGAGCCAGTGCATGGGAGGTGCTCTGCAAATGCTTGGGGACAGCGACCTTGGGGTCATCGGGCAGCATGGCGACATCGGCCACCCACAGGCCATGCGGCAGTTGCCAGCAGCGCTGGATGTGAAAGCGCTGGGCGCCCTTGCATTGCAGATGCAGCAGCCCGGGCTGGGGCGAGTCGAGCCGGGCGATGCGGGCCAGCACGCCTTCCGAGTGCAGGCGCTCGGTCTGGGCGCCGGCCTTGCGCACCTCCTGTCCCGCCTGCAGCGCAACCACGCCGAAAGGAGCGTCGGCATGCTGGCATTTGCGGATCATGTCCAGATAACGCACCTCGAAGACCTGCAGACTCAGCAGGCCTTCGGGAAACAGCACCGTGTTCAGCGGGAACAGGGGCAGGGAATGCAGACTTTGCGTATCGGTCATGGTGCCCGGCTATCATCCCATGAATAGGTGAGTTGCTCACTGTTTTCTGAATTGGGTCACATGCTGTTTGAAATCGTTTTGTTTCTGCTGGATGTCGTCGTCGGCTTGATCAGCGGCGCCTGTCTGCTGCGCATGTATATGCAGGCGCAGCGTGTGCCGTTCGGCAACCCCGTGGGGCAGCTGGTCTTTGCGCTGAGCGACTGGATCGTCATGCCGCTGCGCAAGGTCGTTCCTGCCAAGGGGCGCTGGGACAAGTCCAGCCTGATTGCGGCCTTGCTGCTGCAACTGTCGCAGGTGCTGCTGATATGGCTGCTGCTGGGCGGCAAGGGCTCGCTGCTGGCACTGCCGTGGCTGGCCATTTGCGGACTGGTCAAGGTCATCCTGTCCGGCATGATGGGCATCTTGCTGATCTACGCCATCCTGTCCTGGGTCCAGCCCTATTCCCCCATCTACGGCGTGCTGCAGCGTCTGGCGGAGCCGCTGGTGGCGCCTATCCGCAAGGTGGTGCCCCTGATCGGCAATGTGGATTTTTCGGCGCTGATCGCCCTGATCGGCCTGCAGGTGCTGCTGATGGTGCTCAACTATGTGCAGGCCGGCGGTCTGTCCATGATTGCCGGTGTGCGCTAGGGGAGCCGCCCGGGCCGGGAAAGCCGCATCGCCTTGAGGTTTGCGGATAACCTCGTCCATTCCAAAGCCTGCTCTCAGGTGCTTTGTGAAATTCCCGAGGCATGGAAACCCACAAAAAAACGGCTGACGCAGATGAATACTGCGTCAGCCGTTTTGCTTTTAGCTCCTTCGGTGCTTATTCCACGGCGTCCGCAGGCAGACGTTGCAGCATGGCCAGAGAGCTGGAGACGCGGTCACGCAGCTCGCGGCGGTCGACGATCATGTCCACTGCGCCCTTATCCTGCAGGAATTCGGCGCGCTGGAAGCCTTCGGGCAGCTTCACGCGCACGGTGGTTTCGATCACGCGAGGGCCGGCAAAGCCGATCAGGGCCTTGGGCTCGGCGATCACGATATCGCCCACGAAGGCGAAGCCGGCGGACACACCGCCCATGGTCGGGTCGGTCAGCACGGAGATATAGGGCAGACCCTTCTTGGCCAGACGTGTCAGCGCAGCATTGGTCTTGGCCATTTGCATCAGCGACAGCAGACCTTCCTGCATGCGGGCACCACCGGTGGCGGTGAAGCAGATGAAAGGCACCTTCTGCTCAATGGCGGTTTCCACGCCGCGCACAAAGCGTTCGCCGACCACGGAGCCCATGGAGCCGCCCATGAAGTCGAACTCGAAGCAGGCCACGACCACATTGATGCTCTTGACGGAGCCGCCCATGACGATCAGTGCATCGGTCTCGCCGGTGTTCTCCAGCGCTTCCTTCAGACGCTCGGGGTACTTGCGGCTGTCCTTGAATTTCAGCGGGTCGACAGGAATGACTTCCTGTGCGATTTCATAGCGGCCTTCGGCGTCGAGGAAATGGTTCAGACGTGCGCGTGCACCGATGCGGTGGTGGTGGCCGCAGGTCGGGCAGACGTTCTGGTTCTTTTCCAGATCGGTCTTGTACAGAACGGTTTCGCAGCTGGGGCACTTGATCCACAGACCTTCGGGAATCTGCTGGTGGCGTTCCGTCGGATTGGTCTGCTGGATTTTTGCAGGCAGAAGTTTTTCAAGCCAAGACATGGTGTTTCCTTTTCAGTTTCCACTGCACTGCACGCTACTCGCAACCCGTGAGAGCAGCGTGGTACAGGCACTGGCGCAATCTCATCAGAGACAGCGATCAAGGGCCGCCCCGCCGCGAAGCTGTCGTTCCCCTTCAAGGGGGAAGCGGCGCAGCCGCTCAGGGGGTGGCTAATTTCTAGGGGTGCATTATGCGTCGAGAGCCTTTCGCACACCACGCAGAAAGTCTATTGCCAGAGGCACGATCTTCTCGTGGGGCTGGTTGTCGAGCAGGTCAATGATGCGGCTGCCGATGATGACGGCGTCGGCCACCTGGCCCACGGTCTGTGCGGTCTGGGCATCGCGAATGCCGAAACCCACGCCCACGGGCACGCTGACATGCTGGCGAATGCGCGGCAGCATGGCCTCCACGGCCGAGGTGTCCAGAGCGCCCGAACCGGTCACGCCCTTGAGCGAGACATAGTAGACATAGCCGCTGGCCACGCGGGCCACCTGTTGCATGCGCTCGTCCGTGCTGGTGGGAGCCAGCAGGAAGATCAGGTCCATGTCGCGGGCCTGGAGCTTGGCTGCAAACTCTTCGCATTCCTCGGGCGGATAGTCCACGATCAGCACGCCATCGACGCCGGCTGCGGCGGCATGGTTGACGAAGGCATCTTCGCCATGGATCTGATCGTAGCGCTCCACGGGGTTGGCATAGCCCATGAGCACCACGGGCGTGGTCTGGTCCTTTTTGCGGAACTCGGCCACATAGGCCAGCACCTGGCTCAGACCCACGCCGTTGGCAATGGCCTTGTCGCCTGCACGCTGGATGGTGGGGCCGTCGGCCATGGGGTCGGAGAAGGGCACGCCCAGCTCGATCACGTCGGCACCGGCTTCCACCATGCCGTGCATGAGGGGCGGGGTGATGGCAGCGAACGGAAAGCCTGCTGTCACATAGGGAATCAAGGCCTTGCGGCCTTCTTCCTTGAGCTTGTTGAAGGTGGCGGTAATTCGGCTCATAACTTGTTGCCCCCTGCGGCAGCCTTGGCTGCATCATGTCCGGGAGCGCCCTTGACGGTGAGGCCGCGCATGGAAGGGCGGTCGAAGTATTCGGCACCCGACAGGTCGGCCACGGTGCCGATGTCCTTGTCGCCGCGGCCGGAGAGGCTGACGAGAATGGACTGGTCGGCGCGCATGGTCTTGGCCAGCTTCATGGCATAGGCCACGGCGTGGCTGGACTCCAGAGCCGGGATGATGCCTTCGGCGCGGCACAGGTAGTGGAAGGCGTCCAGTGCTTCCTGGTCGGTAATGCCCACGTACTGGGCGCGACCGATTTCCTGCAGCCAGGCATGTTCAGGTCCCACGCCGGGGTAATCCAGGCCGGCGCTCACCGAGTGAGTCTCGGTGATCTGGCCGTTCTCGTCCTGCAGGATGAAGGTGCGGTTGCCATGCAGCACGCCCGAGCTGCCTTTTTGCAGCGAAGCCGAGTGTTTGCCGGATTCCAGGCCCTCGCCCGCCGCTTCCACGCCGAACAGTTTGGTGTTCTCGTAGGGGATATAGGGGTAGAAGATGCCCATGGCATTGCTGCCGCCGCCCACGCAGGCGACCACGGCATCGGGCTGTGTGTCGGCGCCCAGGAACTCGGGCATCTGCGTCAGGCACTCGTCGCCGATGACCTTCTGGAAGTCGCGCACCATCATGGGGTAGGGATGGGGGCCGGCCACGGTACCGATGATGTAGAAGGTGTTGTCCACATTGGCCACCCAGTCGCGCATGGCTTCGTTGAGCGCATCCTTGAGCGTTCGGGAGCCGGACTCCACGGGCACCACGGTCGCACCGAGCAGCTTCATGCGGTAGACATTGGGGCTTTGGCGCTTCACGTCCTCGGCGCCCATGTAGACGATGCACTCGAGGCCGTAACGCGCGCAGATGGTGGCCGTGGCTACGCCGTGCTGGCCGGCGCCTGTCTCGGCAATGATGCGCGGCTTGCCCATGCGCTTGGCGAGCATGGCCTGGCCGATCACATTGTTGATCTTGTGTGCACCCGTGTGGTTGAGGTCCTCGCGCTTCAGATAGATCTGTGCGCCGCCCATTTCACGGCTCATGCGCGAGGCGTGATAGACGGGCGAGGGACGGCCTACATAGTGGGCCAGCTCGGACTGGAATTCGGCGACAAATTCGGGGTCGTTCTGATACTTTGCGTAGGCCTCACGCAGCTCGGTGAGGGCGTGAGTCAGGGTTTCGCTGGCGAAGCTGCCGCCGTAGCGGCCGAAATGGCCGTGGACGTCGGGATACTGGTATTCAAACATGTGTCAGTCTGCAAAATTTGGGCATCAGCTGCGCGTACGGCAGCAATGAAGCGGTGAATCTTGTGGGCATCCTTGATGCCTTTGAGGGGCTTGCCGTCGGGACCTTCGGCCTCGACACCAGAGCTCACATCAACGGCCAGAGACAACCCGCGAGGGCGCACTTGCAAGATGCCATCGGTCACGTTTGCAGGCGTGAGTCCACCAGACAAAACGAGGTGAGAGTCGACGCTTGTTGGCAGAAGTGACCAATTGAATGCCTTGCCGCCGCCACCATAACCATCGACATGGGCGTCGAGAAGGATGGCTTGGGCCTTTGAATAACGTTGGGCATATTCTACGAGGTCAAACTGGGCCGCATCGTCTCCAAGGGGTATGCGCGCCGCGCGCAACCAGGGCTGGACGCCCCGGGTGGAGGCTTCGCAATCCGCAGCCGATTCATCACCGTGAAATTGCACGCAGGCGTTTGGTATTAGGTCGCAAGCAGCTATCACATTGGTAGCTGTTTCATTCACAAAGAGCAAAACAGGTGTGACGAAGGGCGGCAGTCGCCGGGCCAGCTCGGCCGCGCGCTGCAGCGTCACGGCACGCGGGCTTGGCGCATAGAGCACGAAGCCGATGGCGTCGGCGCCGGCGGCCACCGCGGTGTCGACATCCTGCTCGCGGGTCAGGCCGCAGATCTTGATGCGGGTGCGGGAGGCAATGGAAGGCATGACTAATCCCTGGCGTTGCAGCAATCGTTGGCGGGTGGCCGCTCAGGGCAGCCAGGCAAACGGAGGGGTGTCGGCAGGCAGACCCCAGCGTGTATCGTAAATGGGGCCGAGAAAGTACAGGCCGTCAGGGGAGAAGGTGGGGGCGGCCACCTCGCGCGAGCGTGCCTCCAGCACCTGCTGCATCCATTCCACAGGCTTGGAGCCCTGGCCAACGTAGATCAGGCAGCCCATGATGTTGCGGATCATGTGGTGCAGAAAAGCGCTGCCCTCGAACTCGAAGCGCCAGTAGCCGCATTCCATCTGCGCTTCGCGCATGGGGGCCTGGCCGGCGGGGCGGTAGTGGATGTCGATGCGGCGCAGGGTCTTGACCGGGCTCTTGGCCTGGCAGCCCGCGGCGCGAAAGGACGAAAAATCATGCTCGCCCAGCAGCAGATCGGCGGCTGCGCGCATGCGCTGCGCATCCAGCGTCTGAAACACCCAGCCGACCCGGCCCTGGTCCACGCTGGGGCGCACGGGAGACTGCAGCAGCACATAGGCATAGCGACGTGCGGTGGCACAGGCGCGGGAATGGAAGCCATCCGGGCCGTCGGCCACCTCGGCCGCCCATTGCACGGCAATGTCCTTGGGCAGGAAGGTGTTGGTGCCGCGCACCCAGGAGTTGGGCGCACGCTGCAGCTCGGTGTCAAAGTGCACGACCTGCATCAGGCCGTGCACACCGGAATCGGTGCGACCGGCGCAGATGGTGGAGACTTCTTGAGCAGCAAAGCGGCCCAGGGCCGCTTCGAGTTTGTCTTGTACGGTGTTGCCATCGGGTTGGCTTTGCCAGCCGCGATAGGCTTGACCGTTGTAGCTGACGCCGAGAGCTATGCGCATGGCATGGCTCCCGGCGCGGGGTCTGAATGCATCAAATCAATCAACCAATCTGAGAGAGAAGGCTGTGAGCCTTGGCCTTGAGATCGCCATGTGCCTCGGCGATCACTTCCTCGATCAGTGTACGCGCTCCGTCGCTGTCGCCGATGGCATTGAACTCTTCGGCCAGGGCCAGCTTGGTGGCCAGCGGGTCCTCGGGCTCGGAAGGCGCTGGCACGGCATCGATGGTTGCGGTGTCGTCGGAGGTTCCCAGATCCAGCGACAGGCCGCTGAGGTCGAAAGTCACCTCGGGCTGTGCAGGGGCGGCGGCGGGGCTGTCGCTCTCCTCGGCAGGCTGCTGCAAGGTCAGCGCTTCGATGTCCTGCTCTGCGCCAGGGCCCTCCTGGCTGGAAGAGAGCTCCAGCGGGGTCGTTTCCTGTCCGCTTTCCGGCTCGGGCTGGGATTGCGAAGGCAGGGCGAAGCTGTCGAGGTCGAACTCGAGGGCATTCAGGGTGCCTGGCTCGGCGGGGGCAGGGCCAGTGACGGGAGCCGGAGCCTGAGAAGCCGTGGCGGGCAGGCTGAACGAAGCCAGATCGTCGAGGTTCAGGTTCAGGCTATTGTCTGCTGCGGGTGCCGGCTCGGATGCGGTGACAGGGGTGTCCCACTGTGCCAGTGCCGCGAAATCCTGCTCGTTGGGCAAGGAAACGGGCTCGGAGGCCACGGGCGCTGCGCTGGCCGCAGTGTCGGGCAGGCCTGCTGGCAGTTCCAGATCCATGTCGAAGTCCATGCCGGCTGGCTCAGTAGGAGGGCCTTCGCGGCTGGCAGCCGCTTCGGCGGCCTGTGCAGCAGCCAATGCCGAGCCGAAACCTACGGCGGCGGCGACGCCGCCTTGCAGCGCGGTCGATGGATCGGTGGGGCTGAAGGCGTTGGGCGCAGCCGCTGCGCCTGCCTGGGGTTGGGGAGCGCCGCCCAACTGGTAGGTCAGATTGTCGGGATCCAGGATGCGGCCCTGATCGGCCAGTCGCTGCCATTCGGGGCCCTTGCCCTGGGTCAGCGCAAAGACGTTGTTGGCAACCGAGGCGTAGGCCATGCGGTCATGGCGCTTGGCATAGATTTCAGCCAGCTTCTGGTGCAGCACCAGGCGGTTGGGGTCGGTACGCAGTGCTTCCTTGAGGATTTCTTCGGCCTGCAGGTCGCGGCCGTAGGCCAGGTACACATCGGCTTCGGCCAGCGGGTCCACATCGCCGGCGTCGAGCTGGCTGGGAGAGTACTGCATGGACTGGCCCGACATCTGGCTGCTGCTGGTCGTGGTGTCCACGCGCTGGCCGCCGCTGGCGCCGAAGAAGGAGTCCGCCGACAGCTGGCTGTCGCCCAGCGTGCTGTCCGCGCTTGCCGCAGCGGCCTTGCGACGCTGAGAAACACGGTAGCCGCCATAGCCCAGCAGCAGGGCCAGCAGTGCCGCACCTGCCAGCGGGATGGTGGGATCTTCCATCAGGCTGTCGATAAAGCTGGGCTCTTCGGGAATGGGGGCAGGTGCCGCCACAGGCTTGGGAGGGGCAACCGGTGCCGGTGCAGGCGCTGCAGGCTCGGCTGCGGCTTGCGTCTCCGGTGCGGGCGCGGCGTCGCCAGGCTTGCCGGCCTCGGCTGGTGCCGCTCCGGCTGCCGCAGCTGTGGCTGTCACAGCATCGGTTGCCAAGGTCGGCGCCGGGGCTGGCGCTGCAGGTGTTGCAGCGGCATCGGCAACCGGAGCAGAAGCAGGCGCTGCCACATTGGCGGCACCGGTCGCGGGCACGGCGACGCCGGGGCCTGCCGCAGGCGCAGCGGCTGCCGGTGTGCCAGCCGCGGGAGCTGCAGCCGTACCGGCGGGTTTGGTGGCGGCCGCAATCTGGCTCAGCTCGGCCATGTTGCGCTTGAGTTCATCGGCGCGCGCAGACTGGTCGGCAGCCTGCTTTTGCTGGGCCATCTGCTCGTCGGCGGCAACGCCCTTGACGGAACCCTTGGACAGGGTCAGCTTGTCGGGGGCGGCGGTAGCGGCCTTGGCATCTGCGACATGGGCCTGAACCTGGCCGGAGGCGCTGCGCGATGCGGCTTCCACGGTGGCCACAGGTGCCACGCCTGCGAGTTGACGGCGGAACTGGTTGAAATCCTGAGACTGGGCCGCCATGATCTGGCGTGCTTCCTTGGCCGAGGTGGCCTGGGCCGCAGCCTGATCGGGCATCTGAACCACGACGCCACTGCGCATGCGGTTGATATTGCCATTGACAAAGGCCTGGGGGTTGCTGCGCAGCATGGCCACCAGCATCTGGTCGAGCGAGACGCCTGCGGGCTTGTGCGCCGCAGCAAGGCGCCCGGCGGTGTCGCCGGTTCTGACACGGACTTCGTCACCGCTGCCTGCGGGTGCTGCAGCGGCGGCCTGGCGCTTGCGCTGCGGTTTCGCAGCGGCTTCGTCCTGGTCGCGGTCATTGCGCAGGTCGCGGCCGGCGCTGCTGACAGGGCTGGAGGCCGCCCGTGTGGTCACGGCGGCACGTGCTGGCGCAGGTGCAGGCACTGCGGCAGGCGTGGCCTGAGCCGCAGTCGTGGGCACAGGAGCAGGGCGGCGCGTTGCCGGGGGGTCAAGCAGCAAGGTGTAGTTGCGCTGTAGCTTGCCCGATGCCCAGTTGGCATCGATCACCAGATCGACGAAGGGATCGTTGACCGGCTGAAAGCTGCTGAGCTTGAGCACGGCCGTGCCGTTGGCGCGCTTTTGCACCTGCACGCGCACCGAATTGGCCGTGCCTGTGAATTCCATGCCCTGGGCGCGGAAGGCGGCTGGCGATGCAATGGCCGCCTGCAGGCTGTCGGCTTCGGCTGCGCTGAGCTGAGGGATTTCAACCTCGGCACGCAGAGGCTCACCCAGAGCCGACTGCACCGTGATGCGCCCCAATGCCAATGCCCATGCATCGGTGGCCGAGAGGCTTGACAGTGCGAGGGTGGCTGCGGCTAGCGCAGAGAGTTTCCAGCGTTGCATAGGGCTCAGACTTGATTCGTGCAGCCTACAGCCCTCTTGTTCTTGATCGGGTTTGTGGCTGCGGTGCACATAAAAATTGGAAATTCCAGCAGGCGGCAAAGGTCTCTCGGGCCGGCGGACACAGTTTGCATTGTCAACGACGCTATTGCAATGTGAGCAAAAGCATGGCTGGCAAGGCGCTGAATTGTTGTCGATTGGCAACGAGATGAAACCTAATGTAGGTTGGCTGACGGTTTGCATTCGCCCGAATAAGCGGGCAATTGTCGCCCAAGCCCGGAGCCCGGGGATGAAAAAAGCGCCAGTCATCACGCGGATGACCGGCGCTTTGCTGCGCTGGATCAAGCCGTTAGGCGGCTTGATGGCGGCCGGTATCAGGCTGCCAGCAGGATGCGCAGCATGCGGCGCAGAGGCTCGGCAGCACCCCACAGCAGCTGGTCGCCGATCACGAAGGCCGAGACGTACTCGGGGCCCATGTTCAGCTTGCGCACGCGGCCCACGGCCACCTCCAGACCGCCGGTGGTGGCAGCAGGAGTCAGCTCCTTGACGGTCTCGGCGCGGTCGTTGGCCACGAACTTGACCCAGGGATTGCCAGCCTTGATCAAGGCTTCGATCTCTTCCAGGGGCAGGTCCTTCTTCAGCTTCAGGGTCAGAGCCAGGCTGTGGCAGCGCATGGCGCCAATGCGCACGCACAGGCCGTCGACGGGGATGGTGGCTTCGGTGCCGAGAATCTTGTTGACTTCGGCCTGGCCCTTCCATTCTTCCTTGGACTGGCCGTTGGGCAGCTGCGCGTCGATCCAGGGGATCAGGCCGCCGGCCAGAGGTGCGCCGAAGAATTCGGTGGGCACATCTTCGCGGATGGTCTGGGCCACCTTGCGGTCGATTTCCAGAATCGCCGAAGCGGGAGTCGCCAGCTCGTCGGCGACGGCGGCGTGCACCACGCCCATGCCCTTGAGCAGCTCGCGCATATGGTTGGCGCCACCGCCCGATGCGGCCTGGTAGGTCATGGAAGAGACCCATTCCACCAGGCCGGCCTTGAACAGACCGCCCAGACCCATCAGCAGGATGGAGTTGGTGCAGTTGCCACCGATCCAGTTCTTGCCGCCGGCGGCCAGCTTTTGCTGGATCAGGCCGTCGTTGACGGGGTCCAGCACGATGACGGCGTCGCTCTCCATGCGCAGCGAGGAGGCGGCGTCAATCCAGTGACCGTTCCAGCCGGCAGCGCGGATCTTGGGGAAGACTTCCTTGGTGTAGTCGCCACCCTGGCAGGTGATGATGATGTCGCACTTGGACAGCTCGGCGATGTCGTTGGCGTCCTTCAGCTCGGTGTGCACCGTGGCCATGGCCGGAGCCTTGCCGCCGGCATTGGAGGTGGAGAAGAACACGGGCTCGATCAGCGCGAAGTCGCCTTCGGCCTGCATACGGTCCATCAGCACGGAGCCGACCATGCCGCGCCAGCCCACCAAACCTACCAATTGCTTGCTCATTTGAAACGCCCTTTCAGTTTTGAAAACAGTAGCTTGAGACTGCTTCGGCCGGCTCGTCAGGGCCGGAAGGGGCGCGCGACGAACCGGGCTGGGTCAGCCTGTAATCGTCTTAATGGTGATTGCGCGCGCATTCACACCGGCAGTCTTTGCGGGTGTGACGATTTCGGGAGCGAAGGTGCGTGCGGCAAACATAAGAGTTGTCATTCTAGCGACTAGAGAAAAAGCTTGAAGAACTAAAAGTGCTTGAAACTCTAGTCAAAACGTCGAAATAAATGATTTATTTTTGACGTTTTGTTTTATTTGGTGCCGAAATTTGCGTCAAACCCAAAGCCGCCGCTTGCGGCGGCGGCTGGGCTTCAACGGTTTCGGTGCCTCAGACGCCGGCCAGTGCCTTGACCACGGCATCACCCATTTCACGGGTGCTGACCTTGGTCGTGCCTTCGCTGTAGATGTCGGCAGTGCGCAGGCCGTCGGCCAGCACTTTTTGCACGGCGGCTTCGATCTTCTGGGCGGCTGCTTCCTGGCCCAGGCTGAAGCGCAGCATCATGGCGGCCGACAGAATGGTGGCCAGGGGATTGGCGATGCCCTTGCCGGCGATGTCGGGAGCCGAGCCGTGGCTGGGTTCGTACAGGCCTTGCTTCTTGTCGTTCAGGCTGGCGCTGGGCAGCATGCCGATGGAGCCGGTCAGCATGGAGGCTTCGTCGGAGAGGATGTCGCCGAACATATTGCCGGTCACCACCACGTCGAAGCGCTTGGGTTCCTTGACCAGTTGCATGGCAGCGTTGTCCACATACATATGGTCCAGGGCCACGTCGGGATACTGCTTGGCGACTTCGCTGACCACGTCCTTCCACAGCTGGAAGGTTTCCAGCACATTGGCCTTGTCCACGCTGGTCACGCGCTTGCTGCGCTTCTGGGCGGCCTGGAAGGCGACATGGGCGATACGCTCGATCTCGGGGCGGGTGTAGCGCATGGTGTCGAAGGCTTCCTCGGCGCCGGGGAAATGGCCGTCGGGAGCCACACGGCGGCCGCGCGGCTGGCCGAAGTAGATGTCGCCGGTCAGCTCGCGGATGATGAGGATGTCCAGGCCTGCCACCAGCTCGGGCTTGAGGCTGGAAGCATGGGTCAGTTCCTTGTAGCAGATGGCGGGGCGGAAGTTGGCGAACAGACCCAGGGCCTTGCGCAGGCCCAGAATGGCCTGCTCGGGACGCAGGGGGCGGTCCAGCGTGTCGTACTTCCAGTCGCCCACGGCGCCGAACAGAATCGCATCGGCTTCCTGGGCCAGCTTCAGCGTGGCGGGAGGCAGGGGGTGGCCGGCAGCTTCGTAGCCGGCGCCGCCCACGGGAGCGGTTTCCATCTCCAGACCCAGGTTCAGGGCCTCGAGCACCTTGACGGCTTCCGCGACGATTTCGGGACCGATGCCATCACCGGGCAAAACTGCAATCTTCATGATGTTCCTTTGATTAATTTGATAGCTGCAAGTGCTTGTTATTCATAGATTTCAGATTAAATATCTATTGAAAGCTATTGATGGCAAGCGCAAGCAGCTCATTTATTGATAGTTTCACTTCAGACCCTAGCGACTCGCATCCCTCAACTGAGTGAGACCGGCACAGCAGAGAACCTTATCTCCAGCTCGGCCCAAGTGAGAGATGGCCAACAAGAGCCGCCTCGCGGCAAGGCCGTCGTCCCCCTCTGGGGGAAGCCGCGGGGCCGCCTAGGCAAAGCGGCCCAGGGGGAGCTTTATTTCTGAATCAACGTATGCGCCAGCCAGGGCTTTTGCGCCAGGCGCTCGGCTTCGAAGGCCTTGATCTTGTCGGCATGGCGCATGGTCAGGCCGATATCGTCGAAGCCGTTGAGCAGGCAGTACTTGCGAAAGGCGATGACGTCGAAGGCGATCTCTTCGCCCTGAGGGCGGATGATGACCTGGCGCTCCAGGTCGATGGTCAGCTCGTAGCCGGGGAAGGCCGCGACGTCGTTGAACAGCTGGTCGATCGTGGCCTCGGGCAGCACGATGGGCAGCAGACCGTTCTTGAAGCTGTTGTTGAAGAAGATGTCGGCAAAGCTGGGGGCCAGGATGGCTCGGAAGCCGTACTGGTCCAGGGCCCAGGGCGCGTGCTCGCGGCTGGAGCCGCAGCCGAAGTTCTTGCGCGCGATCAGGATGCTGGCGCCCTTGAAGCGGGGCTGGTTGAGCACGAAGTCGGGGTTGGGCTTGCGGTCGGCTTCGGGCACGCCGGGCTGGCCGGGCTGGTCCAGATAGCGCCACTCGTCAAACAGGTTGGGGCCGAAGCCGGTCTTCTTGATGGACTTCAGGAACTGCTTGGGAATGATGGCGTCGGTGTCGACGTTCTCGCGGTCCATGGGGGCGACAAGGCCCTTGTGCACGGTGAATTTTTGCATGGCGTGAATTCCAGGGATCAAGGGTTCAGCGAGCGGCTCGTTCGATGGCGCTGCCGTCCTGGCCCAGGCCCTTGACGGTGTTGCAGGCGGCCATGGTGAAGGCCAGGCCGATCAGGAGAATCGTGACGGAAGGCTTCATGCTCTGTCTCGCTGAAGAAATGGTTTAGGAGAACTTGCGGATGTCGACAAAGTGGCCGTGGATGGCTGCCGCAGCAGCCATGGCGGGGCTGACGAGGTGGGTGCGGCCACCGGCGCCCTGACGGCCTTCGAAATTGCGGTTCGAGGTCGACGCGCAGCGCTCGCCGGGCTCCAGGCGGTCGGCATTCATGGCCAGGCACATGGAGCAGCCGGGTTCGCGCCATTCAAAGCCGGCGGCCTTGAAGATCTGGTCCAGGCCTTCGCGCTCGGCCTGTTCCTTGACCAGACCGGAGCCGGGCACCACCATGGCCAGCTTGATGTTCTTGGCGACCTTCTGGCCCAGGTTCTTGACCACGGCCGCGGCTTCGCGCATGTCTTCGATGCGGCTGTTGGTGCAGGAGCCGATGAACACCTTGTCGACAAAGATGTCGTTGATGGGCTTGCCGGGTTCCAGTGCCATATAGGTCAGCGCACGTTCGATGGCGCCGCGCTTGTTGGAGTCCTTTTCCTTGTCGGGATCGGGAACGGCGGCATCGATGCCCAGCACCATCTCGGGGCTGGTGCCCCAGGTCACCTGCGGCACGATGTCGGCGGCGTTCAGCTCCACCACACGGTCGAACTTCGCATCGGCGTCGGAATGCAGTGTCTTCCAGTAGCTGACGGCGGCATCCCATTCGCCACCCGTGGGCGCCAGGGGGCGGCCCTTGATGTAGTTGATGGTCTTGTCGTCCACGGCGACGAGACCTGCACGAGCGCCGCCTTCGATGGCCATGTTGCAGACCGTCATGCGGCCTTCCACGCTCAGGTCGCGGATGGCTTCGCCGGCAAACTCGATGGTGTAGCCCGTGCCGCCGGCGGTGCCGATCTTGCCGATGATGGCCAGCACGATGTCCTTGGCGGTGATGCCGGGTGCGACCTTGCCGTTGACCTGCACCAGCATGTTCTTGGCCTTCTTGGCCAGCAGGGTCTGGGTGGCCATCACGTGCTCGACCTCGGAGGTGCCGATGCCGTGGGCCAGCGCGCCGAAAGCGCCATGGGTGGAGGTGTGGCTGTCGCCGCAGACCACGGTCATGCCGGGCAGGGTCGCGCCTTGCTCGGGGCCCATGACGTGAACAATGCCCTGGCCCTTGTCCATGAAGGGAAAGAAGGCCGCCGAACCGAACTCGGCGATGTTGCTGTTCAGCGTGGTGATCTGTTCCTTGCTGATGGGGTCGGCAATGCCGTCATAGCCGCGCTCCCAGCCGTCGGTGGGCGTGTTGTGGTCGGCCGTGGCCACGACCGAGCTGACGCGCCACAGCTTGCGGCCGGCCATGCGCAGGCCTTCAAAGGCCTGGGGGCTGGTGACTTCGTGCACCAGATGGCGGTCGATATAGAGGACGGAGGTGCCGTCTTCCTCGGTGTGAACGACGTGCTCGTCAAAAATCTTGTCGTAGAGGGTGCGTCCCATGGTGGTCTCGTGAGGTTGGTTTGTTGGGAGGATTCTGTGTTCTGTGGCGGGCCTGAGCAGTGCTTCAAGCCTTGGCGCTGGCGGGGCAGAGGTGATCGACCAGCAGACGGGTGGTCACCGGCAGCGCTTCAAAGTCGCGCGCCACCACGCAGAGTTCGCGGTGTGCCCAGTCGTCGGTGAGCCGCACGGCGCGCAGATGGCCCACGCCATGCATCAACTCGAACGCGCGGTCGGGCAGCAGACCCAGTCCCAGTCCGTTGTCGATCATGCGGCACATGGCGTCCAGGCTGGTGACCTGGATGCGCTGGTGCAGCGGGTGGCCGGCCTGAGCAGCGGCAGAGCGCATGGCCAGGCTGATGGAGGAGCCCGCATGCAGGCCGACGATGTCCCATTCCAGCACTTCCGTGAAGGCCACGCTCTCGCGATCGGCCAGGGCATGGCGCTCGGGCACGACGACGACCAGCCTGTCTTCGCGATAGCTGCGGTATTGCAGCGGCACATTGCCCTGGCTCAGTTGCACGGTGGCCTGCTGGCCTTCGCTGCTTCTGATGTTGCCCAGCGTGCAGATGCCGATATCGGCCGTGCCCTCGGCCACCGCACTCAGCACGTCGGGGCTCAGGTGTTCCTGCAGGTCGATCTTGATCTGGCTGTGCTCGCGTGCAAACGCCCCCAGGTCCTCGGGCAGAAACTGCACGATGGCCGACATATTGGCGTGCATGCGCACATGGCCGCGCACGCCGTCGGCGTATTCGGAGAGCTCGCCCTGCATGCGCTCCAGCCCGTACAGCACATTGCGGGCATGGTGCAGCAGGCTTTCGCCGGCCGGCGTCAGCGTCACGCCGCGGCTGTGGCGATAGAGCAGGGCGGTATCCACCGTCGCTTCCAGGTCGGACAGGCGCTTGCTGACGGCCGAGGCCGCAATGAACTCGCGTTCAGCGGCGCGGCCAATGCTGCCCAGTTCGCACACGGCGACGAACAGCTGAAGCGAGGTGAGATCAATGCGGCGCGCAAAACTGCGCTCTGAATTCTTCATGGGGTAGGCTCAAGTCTTCTCGTTTCGAGAAGTTTTCAGCATTTTTACCGATTAATTCAGGTGAATCCATCTTTGAATGAGATGTCTTGGTTGGCGATGGGTAAATTTTGGCGATGGGTGATTTCTTGTTTTGCGATGGTTTGGCGTGAGCTGGAGCAGCAATGTTGCATTTGCCGGTTTCGCGTACTTGCATTTTCATAGCGCAGGCTCTAGATACTGGAATCGTGCAAGCCCGATCCGGCCTTGGGGCGCAGGAGGTCTTCCCGGCGTCAGGGCCCTGCATTTTTTACAAAGTAAATCGTCAGTAAAGCAGTCTGGAAGCGCCGCTATTCGCTGCAAAAATGTGAGTTATGAGAGTTCCGAACCATCCGATGTCCGATAGTGAGCCTTCCGAGTTGCCAGCCCTGGCTTCGGCCGGGGCACCCCTCTTGAACCGCAGCCGCTGCTGGAGCCATGCCTGCCTGCTGGCGGCGGCCCTGGCTCTGGGTGGTGGCATGGCCCTGCCGGCGGCGGCCAAGGGCAAGACCCCGGCCAAGTCCAGCGCGGCCGCACCAGCCAAATCGTCCAAGCCCGCCAAGAGCGCGACTTCAGGCGCTGCCAAATCTTCAGCAGCCAAGGCCGGCAAGAAAGGCCGTGCCGGTCGCCATGCGGCGGCGGCCGGGGCTGCGGCAGCCGGTGCTGCAGCGGCCGCTCCGCTGGGCCGCGAGCATTGGACGCCGGAGGCCAGAAACAATCAGGCCGAGGATGCCAAGGAGCTGGCCGCCATGCGAGCCGAAGCCCAGACGGGCGATGCCAAGGCCCAGTATCTGCTGGGCTCGCGCTATCGTTTCGGCAAGGGTGTGAATCAGGATCTGGCCCAGGCCGTGCACTGGTATCGCCAGTCGGCCGAGCAGGGCTATGCGCCTGCGCAATCCGATCTGGGGGTGCTCTACGCGAATGGGCGGGGTGTGACGCTGGACGAGGCGCAGGCCGTGAGCTGGTACCGCAAGGCGGCAGATCAGGGCGACGGCATTGCTCAGAACAATCTGGGGCTGATGTATGCCGAGGGGCGTGGCGTGGCCGCAGACGATGCGCAGGCCGTGAAATGGTTCGAGCGCTCGGCCAAAAGCGGCGAGGCTGCGGGTCAGTACAGTCTGGGCGTGATGCTCTCCAGCGGCCGGGGTGTCAAGGAAGACGGGCGTGCCGCCCTGCAATGGTTTGAGCAGGCGGCCGAGAAAGGCCATGCCGATGCCCAGTACAACGCCGGCATGATTTATGCCGTGGGTGCCCTGGTGCCCCAGGATCTGACGCGCGCTGCACGCTGGCTGGAGAAGTCTGCCGGCCAGGGCAATGCGGCGGCGCAGTCGTCTCTGGGTTTTCTCTATGCCAACGGCCAGGGCGTGGCGCAGGATGCCGGCCAGGCGGCGCGCTGGTTCGATCGCGCGGCCAAGCAGGGCTACACGCTGGCGCAGTCGAATCTGGCGGCCATGTATGCCAGCGGCCAGGGCGTGCAGAAGGACATGGGCAGGGCCTATTTCTGGCTGACCATCGCCCAGGTCAAGGATCCCTCGCTGCAAAGCCGCATGCAGGCGGCCGAGCAGGCGTTGAGCCCGTCGGAGCGGCTGAAGGTTCAGCGCGAGGTGCGTAGCTGGAAGCCGGGCAAGGAGTGATTTCCGCCCTCTGAAAAAAAAGCCCATCAGGCGCATGGCCGATGGGCTTTTTTGTTGAGCGTCAGTGCTTAGCTGAAGAAGCTTTTCAGGCGATCCGTCCAGCTCTCGCCGCTGGGCGAATGCTTGGAGCCGCCTTTCTTGAGCGATTCATCCAGATCCTTGAGCAGCTTGCGCTGGTACTCGGTGAGCTTGACCGGGGTCTCCACCACGATGTGGCAATAGAGATCACCGGGGTAGCTGGAGCGAATGCCCTTGATGCCCTTGCCGCGCAGGCGGAACTGCTTGCCGGCTTGCGTGCCTTCGGGGATGTCGATCGCCGCCTTGCCCTGCAGTGTGGGCACTTCGATCTCGCCACCCAGGGCAGCGGTGATGAAGCTCACGGGGACATTGCAGTGCAGATCGTCGCCGTCGCGCTCGAAGATGTCGTGATCCTTGACGCGAATCTCGATATAGAGGTCGCCTGCCGGGCCGCCATTGGTGCCGGGCTCGCCGTTGCCGGCCGAGCGGATGCGCATGCCGTCGTCGATGCCGGCGGGAATCTTCACTTCCAGCGTCTTCTGGCGCTTGACCTTGCCCTGGCCGCCGCAGGAGGTGCAGGGCTCGGGAATGATCTTGCCCGTGCCACGGCAGTGCGGGCAGGTCTGCTGCACGCTGAAAAAGCCTTGGCGCATCTGCACCGTGCCCATGCCGTTGCAGGTGGAGCAGGTCTTGGTGCTGGTGCCGGGCTTGGCGCCGCTGCCGCTGCAGGTGTCGCAGCTGTCCCAGCTCGGGATGCGGATCTGGGCATCCTTGCCCTTGGCAGCCTCTTCCAGGGTGATTTCCATGGAGTAGCTGAGGTCGTTGCCGCGGTAGACCTGACGGCCGCCGCGACCGCCGCGGCCGCCGCCGCCGTTGAACATATCGCCAAAGATGTCGCCAAAGGCCTCGGCAAAGCCGCCGAAGCCCTCGCCGCCACCCATGCCGCGGTTCGGGTCCACGCCAGCATGGCCGTACTGGTCGTAGGCCGCGCGTTTCTGGCTGTCGGAAAGCATCTCGTAGGCCTCTTTGACCTCCTTGAACTTTTCCTCGGCTTCCTTGGCCTTGTCGCCCTGATTGCGGTCAGGGTGGAACTTCATCGCCAGCTTGCGATAGGCCTTCTTGATGTCATCGTCCGAGGCGCTTTTGGCAACGCCCAGAACTTCATAGTAGTCACGTTTGGACATGTGAGTTTTCGGTCGGATGGAACAGGAACGCCGCGCCAGCTCCTGGGAGCCCGGCGCGGCGGCAAGCGGTCAATGGTTTGAGGCCAGGACCTGCCCGCGCTTAGTCCTTCTTGACTTCCTTGACTTCGGCGTCAACCACGTTGTCGTCAGCGGCAGCCGAGGCGCCGGCACCGGCGGAGGCACCTGCTGCGGCAGCAGCGGCTTCGGCACCGCCAGCGGCCTGTGCGTCGGCGTACATCTTCTCGCCCAGCTTCTGGCTGGCGGTCATCAGGGCTGTGGTCTTGGCGTCGATGGCGTCCTTGTCCTCGCCCTTGAGCGCTTCTTCCAGCTCCTTGACGGCGGTTTCGATGGCGCCCTTTTCGGCCGCATCCAGCTTGTCGCCATGTTCGGCCAGGCTCTTGTTGACGCTGTGAACAGCAGCTTCGCCCTGGTTCTTGGCAGTCACCAGTTCCAGCTTCTTCTTGTCATCGGCGGCGTTCAGTTCCGCATCCTTGACCATGTTCTGGATTTCCTCTTCCGACAGGCCCGAGTTCGCCTTGATGGTGATCTTGTTTTCCTTGCCGGAAGCCTTGTCCTTGGCCGACACGTTCAGGATGCCGTTGGCGTCGATGTCGAAGGTCACTTCGATCTGGGGCACGCCACGACCTGCGGGTGGAATGCCTTCCAGGTTGAACTCGCCCAGCATCTTGTTGGCGCTGGCAATCTCGCGCTCGCCCTGGAACACCTTGATGGTCACGGCAGGCTGGTTGTCTTCAGCCGTGGAGAAAGTCTGCGCGAACTTGGTCGGGATGGTCGTGTTCTTGCTGATCATCTTGGTCATGACGCCGCCCAGGGTTTCGATACCCAGGGACAGGGGAGTCACGTCCAGCAGCAGCACGTCGGAGCGCTCACCGCCCAGCACCTGGCCCTGCACGGCAGCGCCCACGGCCACGGCTTCGTCGGGGTTCACGTCCTTGCGGGGATCCTTGCCGAAGAATTCCTTGACCTTTTCCTGCACCTTGGGCATGCGGCTCATGCCGCCGACCAGGATCACGTCGTGGATGTCGGACACCGAGATGCCTGCATCCTTGATGGCGGTGCGGCAAGGCGCAATCGTGCGCTCGATCAGGTCGTCCACCAGCGACTCCAGCTTGGCGCGGGTCAGCTTGATGTTCAGGTGCTTGGGACCTGTGGCATCGGCGGTGATGTAGGGCAGGTTGATGTCGGTCTGTGCGGAGTTCGACAGCTCGATCTTGGCCTTTTCAGCGGCTTCCTTCAGGCGCTGCAGGGCCAGCACGTCCTTGGACAGATCAACGCCTTGTTCCTTCTTGAACTCGTCGATGATGTAGTTGATGATGCGCTGGTCGAAATCTTCGCCGCCCAGGAAGGTGTCGCCGTTGGTCGACAGCACTTCGAACTGCTTTTCGCCGTCCACGTCGGCGATTTCGATGATGGAGACGTCAAAAGTGCCGCCACCCAGGTCATACACGGCCACCTTGCGGTCGCCCTTGCCCACCTTGTCCAGGCCGAAGGCCAGGGCAGCAGCGGTAGGTTCGTTGATGATGCGCTTGACTTCCAGGCCGGCGATGCGGCCGGCATCCTTGGTGGCCTGACGCTGGGCGTCGTTGAAGTAGGCGGGCACGGTGATGACGGCCTCGGTCACGGGCTCGCCCAGGAAGTCCTCGGCGGTCTTCTTCATCTTGCGCAGCACTTCGGCGCTGATCTGGGGGGGAGCCAGCTTCTGGTCGCGCACTTGCACCCAGGCGTCGCCGTTGTCGGCCTTGACGATCTGGAAGGGCATCAGGTCGATGTCCTTTTGCACCTCGGCTTCGGCGAACTTGCGGCCGATCAGGCGCTTGGCAGCGTAAATGGTGTTCTTGGGGTTGGTGACGGCCTGGCGCTTGGCGGATGCGCCCACCAGGATTTCGCCGTCTTCTTGATAGGCGACGATGGAGGGGGTGGTACGGGCGCCTTCGCTGTTTTCGATCACGCGGGTGTTGTTACCCTCCATGATGGCGACGCAGCTGTTGGTGGTGCCCAGGTCAATACCGATGATTTTTCCCATAATTCTCTCCGTAATCTGTTGAATGTTTGCTTGATTCGTCACTTGTGGGCACTGCGGCCGGCTTCAAGAGCCGTCACTCACAATTTTTGCCCTGACGGTGGGGTTATTGGTGTCTTTGCAGCTCAGCCCTGGGCCACGGTCACCAGCGCGGGGCGCAGGATGCGGTCAGCGATCACATAGCCCTTTTGCAGCACGGCCACCACGGTGTTGGCGGGCTGGTCGGCGGGAACCATGGAGATGGCCTGGTGATGGTGAGGATCGAACTTCTCGCCCGCAGCCGGGTTGATGGCCTGCACCTTGTTGCGTTCCAGGGCCGAAGTCAGCTGGCGCAGCGTGGCGTCCGAGCCTTCGCGCAGCTGCTCGGGCGTGGCGTTCTGGATGGCCAGTGCGGCATCCAGGCTGTCGATCACGGGCAGCAGGCTTTCGGCAAAGCTCTCGATGCCGAACTTGCGGGCCTTGGTCACTTCTTCTTCGGCGCGGCGGCGCATGTTCTCGGCTTCGGCCTTGGCACGCAGGTATTGATCGGCCAGCTCGGCGCTCTTGGCCTTGAGTTCTTCCAGCTCGGCCTGCAGACGACCCAGTTCGTCCGACGCATTGGCTGCCAGGGCCGCTTCCAGTTCCTCGGGGCTGGCGTCGTTGATGGTGTTGGGGTTTTGGTTCTCGGTCATAGTTGGTGAAGGTTTCTCAAAACTTAAGACAATCTGTCTTCCAGATGCGCTCCGGCAGGTCTATTTCAAGACCCGTGCCGCCCGACAAGGGCGAAGGGCGCAGCGGCTGAAGTGAGCCTGCAGGATTTGCGGAGCATTCTAGGAGAGTAAGTGCTTGTGATTTCAGTACCTCTCGCCTTGATTGACCAATGCTAATCGCAGGTTTATAGGCCCCAGAGTGTACAGATAGTCTGCCACTCGGCTAGAATCTAACGTTTTGCCTTGCCGCACCGCTACAGACGCAGTGGGCGGCGTTTACCCAAAAGGAGTCGTTATGCGTCATTACGAAATCATTTTGTTGATCCATCCGGATCAAAGCGAACAAGTTCCCGCGATGCTGGAGCGCTACAAGGGCATGATTGCTGCTGGTGGCGGCAAGGTGCACCGCGAAGAAGATTGGGGCCGTCGTCAGCTGGCTTACATGATCAACAAGCTCGCTAAGGCTCACTACCTGTGCCTGAACATCGAAGCCGACCAGGCTGTGATGGCTGAACTGGAACACGCCTTCAAGTTCAATGATGCCGTGCTGCGTCACCTGACTGTGCAGAAGAAGAAGGCTGATACAGCTGCTTCCGCCATGATGAAGAGCGTTGAGCGCGAAGAAGCCCGCAAGGCCAACCAGGCTGAGCACGCTTAATAGCATCAGACACTGAAGGAGTGGAAAACCGCGTTGTATTGACGGGCCTTCTCGCAGAGCAAGCTGCTTTGCGCTACACGCCCGCCGGATTGCCGGCCCTGGATTTGCGAATTGAACACAGTTCGCAGCAACAAGAGCTGGGCAGTGCGCGCAACGTGAATGCATCTGTCAAGGCTGTTGCCTTTGGCGCCCTGGCTGAAAAGCTGGCCCGCCAAGCACCCGGTAGCCAATGGACCTTTCAAGGTTTTCTGGCCACGCCGCGCAATAGCAAGATGCTGGTTTTACACATTCAGGATATTCAACAAAATTAATTTTCAAGAGGTCCAGCAATGGCCACGTTCAAGAAATTCAACAAGGACAAGCGTCCTAAGCGCAACACCCAGTCGCTGCTGTTCAAGCGCAAGCGTTTCTGCCGCTTCACAGTCGCCGGCGTCGAAGAAATCGACTACAAGGATGTCGACACCCTGCGTGACTTCATCGCCGAAAACGGCAAGATTGTGCCCGCACGCCTGACCGGCACGCGCGCCATCTATCAGCGTCAGCTGAACACAGCCATCAAGCGCGCTCGCTTCCTGGCTATGCTGCCCTACTCTGACCAGCACAAGATCTAAGGAGCACGACTATGCAAATCATTCTGCTCGAAAAGGTTGTGAACCTGGGTAACCTGGGCGATATCGTCAAGGTCAAGGACGGTTACGCTCGTAACTTCCTGATCCCCTCCGGCGCTGCACGTCGTGCAACAGCTGCTGCCAAGGCTGAATTCGAAGCCAAGCGCGCTGAGCTGGAAAAGGCTGCTGCCGAGAAGCTGGCTGCCGCTCAAGAACTGAGCGAAAAGCTGAACGGCGCCAACGTGAAGATCACTCAGAAGGCCGGCGTTGACGGTCGTCTGTTCGGCTCCATCACCAACGCCGACATCGCTGAAGAACTGGTCAAGGCCGGTTTCGCAGTGAACAAGTCGCAAGTGCGCATGCCCAACGGCCCCATCAAGACCGTTGGCGACGCCACTGTGGTGGTGGCTCTGCACACCGACGTGGCTGCAGAAGTGGCTGTCTCCGTGTACGGCGACCACTCCTAATTCAGGCTCTGTTCTGAATTGGCAAAAAGCCGCCTTCGGGCGGTTTTTTGTTTTCCGGTAATTGTTTGTCTCGCCAGCGTTTTTCTCGTCGCCCGCCGTGACGTTGCCACCGCCTCCCGCTACGATGGAGGACTTGTCTCTAGGAGTCTCATGTCGTCAGTAATGCCCCCGCTTGATCTGCAAGATGATGCATTCGCCCCGGTTCCGCCTGCAGACCAGCAGGTGGCGCAACTGCGTGTGCCGCCGCACTCCATGGAGTCGGAATCTTCGGTGCTCGGTGGTCTGCTGCTGGACAACAATGCCTGGGAGCGCGTGGGCGACCTGCTGAACGACGGCGACTTCTATCGGCACGAGCACAAGCTGATCTTCGAAGCCATCGGCAAGCTGATCAATGCCAGCAAGCCGGCTGACGTGATCACGGTCTACGAGCATCTGCAGGGCATGGGCAAGGCCGAGGAAGTCGGCGGCCTGATGTATTTGAACCAGCTGGCGCAGTATGTGCCCAGTGCCAGCAATATCCGCCGCTATGCGGAAATCGTGCGTGAGCGCGCCATCTTGCGCAAGCTGGTCACGGCCAGCGACGACATCGCGACCAATGCCTTCAATCCTCAGGGCAAGACCGTCGAGCGCATCCTCGACGAGGCCGAGCAGAAGATCATGGCGATCGGCGAGGAGGGGGCGCGCAATAAGCAGGGCTTCCAGTCGCTGGACACGCTGGTGGTGGATCTGCTGGACCGGGTCCAGGAGATGGCCGACAACCCCATGGATGTGACCGGCGTCCCCACGGGCTTTGTCGATCTGGATCGCATGACCTCGGGCCTGCAGGCTGGCGACATGGTGGTGCTGGCGGCGCGTCCCTCCATGGGCAAGACCTCGTTTGCCGTGAATATTGCCGAGCATGTGGCGCTCAATGAAGGCTTGCCGGTCGCCATCTTCTCCATGGAAATGGGCGCGGCCCAGCTGGCGGTTCGTATCGTCGGCTCCATCGGCCGCGTCAACCAGGGCAATCTGCGTACCGGCAAGCTCAGCGACGACGAGTGGCCGCGTCTGACCGAGGCCATCGAGCGCCTGCGCACGGTGTCGCTGCATATCGACGAAACCCCGGGCCTGTCCCCGACCGAGCTGCGTGCCAATGCACGTCGTCTGGCGCGCCAGTGTGGCAAGCTGGGCCTGATCGTGGTCGATTACCTGCAGCTGATGAGCGGCTCGGGATCGGCCGCCAGTTCCGACAACCGCGCGACCGAGCTGGGCGAAATCTCGCGGGGCTTGAAGATGCTGGCCAAGGAGTTGCAATGCCCGGTGATTGCGCTGTCCCAGCTCAACCGCTCGGTGGAGCAGCGTACCGACAAGCGCCCCATGATGTCCGACCTGCGTGAATCGGGCGCCATCGAGCAGGATGCGGACATCATCATGTTCATCTACCGCGACGATTACTACAACAAAGAGAGCAAGGAGCCCAATATTGCCGAGGTCATCATCGGTAAGCAGCGTAACGGGCCGACGGGCACGGTGAAGCTCTTCTTCCAGAAGAACCAGACGCGTTTCGAGAATCTGGCACAAGGCTACGGCACGGACGAATACTAAAATACATAGCTTCTAGCGCTTGTAGCGTATGGATTTCAGAACTCTATGAATATGAAATCTATGAATAACGGGCGCTGGCAGCTATCAAATTGAATGTGGATATAAGAAAAGCCCGCAAGGCACAGACCTTGCGGGCTTTGTTTTTGAGTGATTGCGGCGCTAGCGTGTGAACAGGTAGATGCCAAGACCGATCACGCACAGTCCCAGCACGCCGCAGGCCCAGGCCAGGCGCTGTGCGCCTATGCGCAGCGCCCCCACGGTCGCGACGATCTGGGCGTTTTGCTGGGCCAGCTTCTCGATGATCTCCAGCGACTGGCGTTGCGACTGCTCCAGCTGGGCGATGCGCTCTTCCTGTTGCTGGATCAGCAGCAGCGCCTGCTCGCCGGCGGAAGCCGGTGGCGAAATGCGCTGCCTGGCGCTGTCCGCGCTGGCATCCTGCTCGCGCGCTTCGGCCTGGGCCTCTTTCTTCTTGAGCATGCCCTGGGCAGCCTTCACCACCTGGGGCGTGGCCTTGATGACCTCGCCCCAGGGCACGAGCTTGAGCGCCGCGATCCAGCTGGTCACTTACAGCACCTCGCTGGCGAAGTCCGCAAGGCGCGAGCGTTCGCCACGCGCCAGGGTGATGTGACCGCTGTGGGGCCAGCCCTTGAAGCGGTCCACCACATAGGTCAGGCCCGAGCTTCCTTCGGTCAGATAGGGGGTGTCGATCTGGGCCAGATTGCCCATGCAGATGATCTTGGTGCCGGGGCCGGCACGGGTGATCAGGGTTTTCATCTGCTTGGGCGTCAGATTCTGGGCCTCGTCGATGATGACGTACTTGTTCAGGAAGGTGCGACCGCGCATGAAGTTCATGCTCTTGATCTTGATGCGGCTGCGGATCAGCTCATTGGTGGCTGCGCGCCCCCATTCACCGGCATTGCCGCCGTCGCCCTTGGCCAGGAACTCCAGGTTGTCGTCCAGGGCGCCCATCCAGGGGCCCATCTTTTCCTCTTCGGTGCCGGGCAGGAAGCCGATATCCTCGCCCACGCTCACCGTGGCGCGGGTCATGATGATCTCGGTGTAACGGCGCTCGTCCAGTACCTGGGCCAGGCCGGCGGCCAGTGCCAGCAGGGTCTTGCCGGTGCCGGCCGTACCGGTCAGCGTGACAAAGTCGACTTCGGGGTTGACCAGCAGGTTCATCGCGAAGTTCTGCTCGCGATTGCGTGTGGAAACGCCCCAGACGGCATTCTTGGGATTGCCGAAGTCGCGCAGCGTCTTGAGCACGGCCGTCTTGTCGCGGATTTCGGTCACGCGCATGTAGAGGCTGGGTTCGCCCGGCGCCTCGTAGTAGACGAACTGGTTGATCATCAACTGATCGACGATGACGCCGCTGACGCGGTAGTAGGTGATGGCGCCTTCCTGCCAGCTCTCCACATTCTTGCCGGCCTTGGTCCAGAAGTCGTGCGGCAGGGCGAGGGCGCCCGAGTACAGCAGATCGCCGTCTTCCAGCACCTTGTCGTTCTGGTAGTCCTCGGCAGCCAGGCCCAGTGCGCGCGCCTTGACGCGCATATTGATGTCCTTGGACACCAGCACCACTTCACGGTCCTTGTGCTGCTCGCGCAAGGCTGCGACCACACCCAGAATCTGGTTGTCGGCCTTGCCCTGGGGCAGGCTCTCGGGCAGGGAGGCATCCAGGGGATTGGTCTGGAAGTACAGCGTGCCGGTGGCGCTGCGCTGGCCCGTGGCATTGAGCGGCAGACCTTTTTCCAGACCGTCGGCGGGTTGGGAGGCAACCAGGGAGTCCAGCGTGCGGCTGACCTGGCGGCCGTTGCGCGCCACTTCGGTCATGCCCTTCTTGTGGTTGTCCAGCTCTTCCAGCACCACCATGGGCAGGAAGATGTCATGTTCCTCGAAGCGGAACAGGCTGCTGGGGTCGTGCAGCAGCACATTGGTGTCCAGCACGAACAGTGTGGTCGGGCCGGTACGCGTATTGCGGGCGCGGCGGGCAGGCTTGGCAGCCGCTTCGGCGGGTTTGGCGGGGGCTGCGGCAGCTGGTCCTGTCTTGGCTGCGGCAGCCGTTGCTGCGCCAGCCGATGCTGCCGCAGTGGGTGTTGCAGCAGCAGTCTTGCGCGGCTTGGCGGAGGCGGCGGGCTTGCTGGTGCTGCGGCGCGGCTTGGTGGCAGCGGGAGCGGTCTCTGGAGCTGCGCTCAGGGCAGCTCCGGTGGAGGGGTTCAGATCCTCGTCAAGCTCTGCAGTCTTGGCAGACTTGCGGGTGGACGAAAAGGCTTCTGCGGGGAGCTTTGCGGCGCGGTGGCCGGGTGCGGGGGGCAGGGGCATAGTGGACGAACCGTTCTCAACAAGATTCAAAAAGCACAAAGCCGCCTGGAAACCGAGGCGGCTTTGGTGGGGTGAACAGAGAATACTGCGTAGCACTGAGGCATGCCCCATTATGCATAGGCCGCGGGGGCCTGAACGCAGTATTTCCTGTTTTGCCTTGTTTAAAGACTTTGAAATACTTTGCGTGTAGATAATTGCAAGGTTTTCAGTCCCGGGCGGGGATCAGGCCACCTTCTTGTCCTGAGTCTTCAGGCTTTTGACGGCCTTGAGCACTTCGTCCACGTGGCCGGGAACCTTCAGGCCGCGCCATTCCTGCATCAGGATGCCGTCTGCGCCGATCAGGAAGGTGGAGCGCTCGATGCCCTTGACCTTCTTGCCGTACATGATCTTGTTCTTGACCACGCCAAACATGTGGCACATCTTCTCTTCGGTGTCGGCAATCAGCTCGAACGGCAGTTCCAGCTTTTCCTTGAAGTCGTTGTGCGAGTTCATGTTGTCGCGCGACACACCGAACACGGTGGCGCCAGCCTTCACGAAATCCTTGTACTTATCGCGGAATTGCATTGCTTCCGTGGTACAACCCGGCGTGTTGTCCTTGGGGTAGAAATACAGGATCAGAATCTGGCCGTTGTGCGAGGTGTTGGACACCTTGACGCCGCCGGTGGCGTTGGCTTCAAATTCTGGGAGTGGTTTGTTGACAACGATCGCCATGCGCTTGTATCTCTCGGGTGTGTTCGTTGAAATGCCGAGGGCGTCGGTGGTATTTTTGTTTTTATCAATCGATCGCCCCCAACCGCAACCTGCGATTTTACCCTGAAATACGTATTTCTCTCAATGTAAGCTCAGAAGTCTATGCTAGCAGCAGGGCTGCGACCACGTTACGGCCTTCGCTGGCCAGGACGTTATAGGTGCGGCAGGCCGAAGCAGTGTCCATGCTCTCCAGGCCAATGCGTTTGGCGATCAGCGGCTTGAGCCAGGCCACAGGCGGAAAGCGGTTCTTGCTGCCGCTGCCGAAGAGCACGACTTCCGCATCCAGCTTGGCAAGTTCCTCGAAATGCTCGGCGGTCAGGTCTTCGAAGCGAGTGCAGTTCCACTCGGTCAGCAGGCCGCGGGCCCCGACCAGCAGACTGGTTTCATGGTTTTGCTTGTCAACGGCGATCCAGCCCGGGCCATAGCCGGTGATGGTTTGCGCATCGGATTTGTCTGCATGAAATTTCATGATGGAGAGTGTGCGTAATCGGCGCACTGGACGGGTGCGATGGCTGCTGTCTCCATACAGAGAGGGTGGGGACATTGCTGCAGCGCGGAACTGTGCTTAAATTATAGGTTTCACCATGGCACTTAATGCGCCCTGGCGTGCCTGAAATCCTTTTGTATTGATTCGCATGAAAACCGTTCAAAAATCCGCCAAGTTAGCAAACGTCTGTTACGACATCCGCGGGCCGATCATGGACGCGGCGAAGAAGATGGAGGACGACGGCCAGAAGATCATCAAGCTCAACATCGGCAATCTGGCCGTGTTCGGCTTCGACGCCCCCGAGGAAGTGCAGCAGGACATGATCCGCAACCTGCCCAACTCGGCAGGCTACTCCGACAGCAAGGGCATCTTCGCGGCGCGCAAGGCCGTGATGCACGAAACCCAGCGCCAGGGCATCAAGGGCGTGACACTGGACGATATCTATCTGGGCAACGGTGCTTCGGAACTGATCAGCCTGGCCACCAACGCGCTGCTGGACAACGGCGACGAGATGCTGCTGCCTGCGCCCGACTATCCGCTGTGGACGGCTGCCACCAGCCTGTCCGGCGGCACGCCCGTGCATTACATGTGCGATGAGTCCAATGGCTGGATGCCCAATATGGACGACATCCGCGCCAAGATCACGCCGCGCACCAAGGGCATCGTCGTCATCAACCCCAACAACCCCACGGGTGCGCTGTACTCCAAGGAGCTGCTGCTGCAGATCGTGGAGTTGGCGCGCGAGCATGGCCTGGTCATCTTCGCGGACGAGGTCTACGACAAGGTGCTGTACGAGGATGCCAAGCACACGCCGCTGGGCAGCCTGTCCATCGACGTGCTGACCATCACCTTCAATTCCCTGTCCAAGGCCTACCGCTCCTGCGGCTACCGTGCCGGATGGATGGTGATCTCGGGCGACAAAAAGCCCGCCAAGGATTACATCGAGGGCCTGAACATGCTCTCCAACATGCGCCTGTGCGCCAATGTGCCCGGCCAATGGGCGGTGCAGACGGCACTGGGCGGTCATCAGAGCATCGATGCTCTGGTGCAGGAGGGCGGTCGCCTGCGCGTGCAGCGCGATCTGGCCTGGGAGCTGATCAACGCTATTCCCGGCGTGAGCTGCGTCAAGCCTCAGGGTGCGCTGTACATGTTCCCGCGCCTGGATCCCGCCGTCTACCCGATCCAGGACGACCAGGAATTCTTCCTCGAAGTGCTGCAGGAAACCAAGGTCATGCTGGTGCAGGGCACGGGTTTCAACTGGCCCGAGCCTGATCATTTCCGCATCGTGTTCCTGCCGCATGAGGCAGATCTGCGCGAGGCCATCAACCGGCTGGCAGCCTTCCTCGAGAAGTACCGCAAGCGCCATGGCACGGACAAGCCCAAGGCAGTGCCGGCAGAAAAGGCTCTCAAGCCTGCCAAGGCTGAGAAAGCCGCGTAACACATCTTTTTGATAGCTGGTGGCGCTTGATTTTCAAGCGCTTCAGCGCTTTTTTGACCTTAGAACTTATGAAACCCATCCAAGTAGGCCTGTTGGGCATTGGCACCGTAGGCAGCGGTACTTTCAATGTGCTGGAACGCAATCAAGACGAGATTCGCCGTCGTGCGGGTCGCGGCATTGAAATTACCATGGTCGCCGACTTGGATACCGAACGCGCCAAGAGCGTGGTGGGTGACAAGGTGAAGGTGGTCGGCGACGCACGTGAAGTCATCGCCAACCCCGATATCGATGTGGTGGTCGAGCTGATCGGTGGCTACGGCATTGCCAAGGCCCTGGTGCTGGAAGCCATCGCGGCTGGCAAGCATGTGGTGACCGCCAACAAGGCCCTGCTGGCAGTGCACGGCACGGAAATCTTCAAGGCTGCGGCCGAGAAGGGCGTGATGGTGGCCTATGAAGCCGCTGTGGCCGGTGGCATTCCCATCATCAAGGCCCTGCGCGAAGGCCTGACCGCCAACTCCATCCAGTGGGTGGCCGGCATCATCAACGGCACGACCAACTTCATCCTGTCCGAGATGCGCGACAAGGGCCTGGACTTCGATGTGGTGCTCAAGGAAGCACAGCGTCTGGGCTACGCCGAAGCCGACCCCACCTTCGACATCGAGGGTGTGGACGCTGCCCACAAGGCCACGCTGATGAGCGCGATTGCCTTCGGCATTCCCGTGCAGTTCGACAAGGCCTATGTGGAAGGCATCACCAAGCTGGCCGGTGCCGATATCCGTTACGCCGAGCAACTGGGCTACCGCATCAAGCTGCTGGGCATCACCAAGCGCACGGACAAGGGCATCGAGCTGCGTGTGCACCCCTCGCTGGTGCCTTCCAAGCGTCTGATCGCCAATGTGGAAGGCGCGATGAACGCCGTGGTGGTGAACGGCGATGCCGTGGGCACCACGCTGTACTACGGCAAGGGAGCCGGCTCCGAGCCCACCGCTTCCGCCGTGGTGGCCGATCTGGTGGATATCGCCCGCATGGACGGCTCCGATCCTGCCCACCGCGTGCCTGCCCTGGCCTTCCAGAGCAGCAGCCTGGCTGCCGCCGGCAGCGAGCTGCCGGTGCTGCCCATGGCCGAGGTCGTGACCAGCTACTACCTGCGCATCCGCGTGGCTGACGAAGCCGGAGTGCTGGCCAAGATCACCGGCCTGCTGGCCGGTGCTGGCATCAGCATCGATGCGGTGCTGCAGCGCGAGGCCGACGAAGTGGGCGGCGAAGGCTCGACCCAGACCGACCTGATCATCCTCACACACGACACGCGCGAAGGGGATATGGACAAGGCGCTGGCCGAAATCCAGGGCCTGCCCACGGTGCTGGCTCCCATCACCCGCATCCGCAAGGAAGAGCTGAACTAAGGACTTGAGCATGTACCGTCGCACTCAAACCGGTTTATTTCCTGTTCAGTGCGATGTCGGTATTGCAAACTCCTTCAAAGGCTGGCGCCCTATGGCGCCAGCCTTTTTGCTTTTGGTGGCAGCGGGTGCGCAAGCGGCGCCCGTCGATGTCTATCGTGGCACGCTGGGCGGCTCGGCGGTGGTGATGGAGCTGAGCAAACCGGGTGCGGATGGTGAACGCCAGGGGCGCTATTTCTATCTGCGCCATGGAGTGGATATTCCGCTCCGGGGCGCGCTGAATGCGCTGTCTGAGGCACGTCCTTTGAATAACGACTGGGCGCGTGAAAGCGGTGGCGAGCCTCCCGTGTTGACCGACTCCCAACAGCGCCGCATCGTCTGGCAACTGCGCCAGCAAGGCAGTGCTTTGGCTGGTGAGTGGGTGGATGATATTCATGGCAAAAAACTGCCGTTAGCCCTTACCCATATTGCGCAGTACGACCCTGAAAAGATAGCGCCATTCGGTGTGGAGGCCGTGACGTTGGCGATTGTGCAAGGTGCGGGCAGCGGTATTGCATCGGGCGTTGCCATCTCGGCACAGGCCACGCCCTACGACTATCTGAAAGTGGTCGAGCAAAAGCTGGAGCAGGGCAAGGAAGTGGTGGTCAGCCCCAATCTGGCCTGGAGGCCGGTGCGCGATGCGCGTACCCAGTTCTGGTATCCGCGCCTCACGCGCCATCCGGATACCAAAATTCTGGCCCAGACCAATACCGTTCTGGAGCAGCGCCACTGGGGCATGAGTCTGGAGGCGCTGGCCTGTGTGGGCTCGATCTACCAGAACGCTGGCCCGGCGGCAGGCTCGCTGGGGGACTTCAATAACGAGTCGATCAAGGTGACGTACCTCTCAAGCGCCTTGATGAGTGTGGTGGAGTCCGGTTCAACCGGTTGCGGCGGCGCGCACCCCAACAATCATTACGACCCTTTTGTGCTGGATTTGCTGCGGGGCGGCTATATGGACTTCACCCGCCTGCTCAAGGACGTGAAATATGGCGAGTACAAGCTGGAATACGGTGATCGGCTGTCGCGTTTTCTGAGCAAGGCAGTGAGCCGGTATTCAGAGGATGACAAGGAGTGCACCGAGCTCCTGCCTCAGTACATGGCGCTGATGTTCGACAAGCCCGACAAGATGAGCTTTGTGATTTCAGGCATAGGCCATGCCATGGGAGTGTGCCTGGGCAGTGGCGTCAGTGTCCCGTTCAAGGAGCTGAAGCCCTATATCAAGCCGGGGGCGCAGCGCTATTTCCAACCCTGAGTCCCCGTTCCGTGCGATATGAGGCAATGGCGTTGGCCGGTCTCTGCATTCGCGCGCAGTCAAATCGGGCTTGCTGACCGATAATGGTCGGCTTGGCGGCACGACTTCTGTCCGTTTGGCTGCTGGTTCCGAATTTTAGTTTTTGGCGAGTTTGAGATGCTGTATCTGTCCACCCGCGGCCATGCTGACCGCAAGCGTTTTTGCGACATTTTGCTCGAAGGTCTGGCTCCCGATGGCGGCCTGTACCTGCCCGTCGAGTATCCCCGGATCGACGATGCCAAGCTGAGCCAGCTGCGCGAGACGCTGGCCACCAAGGGCTATGCGGCCCTGGCCTTCGAGATTCTGTCGCTCTATATCGACGACATTCCGGCCGAAGATCTGCGCGCCCTGTGTGCTAAGACCTATACCAAGGAAGTTTTTGGCAGCGACGCCATCGTGCCCGTGCGTCAGCTGGATGGCGTGCTGCACATCGAAGCCCTGTCCAACGGCCCCACGCTGGCCTTCAAGGACATGGCCATGCAGCTGCTGGGCAATCTGTTCGAGTACGAACTGGCCCGCCGCAACGAGGAACTGAATATCCTGGGTGCCACCAGCGGGGACACCGGCAGCGCGGCCGAATACGCCATGCGCGGCAAGAAGGGCGTGCGCGTCTTCATGACCAGTCCCCACGGCCGCATGAGCCCCTTCCAGCAGGCGCAGATGTTCAGCCTTCAGGACGAGAACATCCACAACATCGCCATCGAAGGTGTGTTTGACGACTGCCAGGACATCGTCAAGGCCGTCTCCAACGACCACGCCTTCAAGGCCCAGTACAAGATTGGCACGGTCAACTCCATCAATTGGGCACGTCTGCTGGCCCAGGTGGTCTACTACTTTGCCGGCTATCTGCAGGCCACCCGCTCCAATGACCAGAAGGTGAGCTTCACCGTGCCTTCGGGCAACTTCGGCAATATCTGTGCAGGCCATGTGGCGCGCCAGATGGGCCTGCCGATTGCCAAGCTGGTCGTGGCCACCAATGAGAACGATGTGCTGGACGAGTTCTTCCGCACAGGCGTCTACCAGGTGCGAGGCTCGGCCAATACCTACGAGACATCGAGCCCCTCGATGGACATCTCCAAGGCCAGCAATTTCGAGCGCTTTGTGTTCGATCTGGTGGGCCGCGACGGCGTGCGCACCAGGCAGCTGTTCGCCGAAGGCGTGGCCAAGGCGGGCAAGTTCGATCTGAGCACAGATCCCGCTTTCAAGGATGCGGCCGGCAAGTACGGTTTTGTGAGTGGCAAGAGCACCCATGCCGACCGTCTGGCCACCATCAAGGACACTTTCGAGCGCTTTGATCAGATGATCGACACCCATACCGCTGACGGCGTGAAGGTGGCGCGCGAGCATCTGGGCGCAGAGCCCATGCTGGTGCTGGAAACCGCTCTGCCCATCAAGTTTGCGGCGACTATCGAAGAAGCATTGGGCCGCCAGCCCGACCGTCCCGCCAAGTTCAACGGCATCGAAGACCTGCCCAAGCGTGTGGTCGTCATGGCTTCCGATGTGGACCAGGTCAAGGCCTTTATTGCCGAAAACTGCAAATAAAGCCTTGCGGCGTTAAGCTTGAAAAGCACCTGTGGCTTGGCGACAGGTGCTTTTTTCTTTGAATAAAATAGTCGTCATCCGCTTATCCATAAAGCGCTGTTAGCTATCAAAATTATATTGAAATCAATATGAAGGTCATAGGCTTTGCCGGATATTCGGGCGCGGGCAAGACGGCCCTGGTCGAGGCGCTGGTGATGCTGATGAGGCAGCGCGGGCTGCGGGTCTCGGTCATCAAGCATGCCCATCATGACTTTGATGTGGATCGCGAAGGCAAGGACAGCTGGCGTCACCGCAAGGCGGGAGCCTATGAAGTGCTGCTCGCGTCCGACAGGCGCATGGCGTTGATGCGCGAATACGAGCAGCCCGCGCAGCCCAGCGTGCACGACATGCTGGCGCAGCTGGACCCCAGCGTGGACTGGGTGCTGGTCGAAGGCTTCAAGCATGGCGAGCTGCCCAAGATCGAGGTCTGGCGTCAGCAGCAGGACAGGCTGGACAAGGGCAAGAGCCTGGAGCCGCTGTTTGCGCACGACCCTCGGGTGCTGGCCGTGGCCACCGATGCTGCCCGGGATCTGCCGCAAACGCCTGTCCAGCCCGTGCTGGACCTGAACCAGCCCCAGCTTGTGCTGCAATGGCTGCTGGCGCATTCGGATTCTCTGCAATACAAGAACTAAGGAAAGACACAGCAATGCAAGCATCACAGACGCCCCGCAAGCCGCTCAAGCCTCTGGACGAGGCCCTGCAGGAGCTGCTGGCCCATGCCCGGCCCCATGCCGGCGCACAGCTGGTGGACACCTTCGATGCCGATGGCCGCGTGCTGCTGCAGGCCGCCGTCTCGCCGCTGCAGGTGCCGCCTCAGGACAACTCGGCCATGGACGGCTATGCAGTGCGCGCCGCCGAATGCGCGGGCGGCACGGCGGTGCTGCCGGTGTCGCAGCGCATTCCCGCCGGCACCTCGCCTGAGGCCCTGGTTGCAGGCTCCGTTGCCCGCATCTTCACGGGCGCGCCCGTGCCGGCCGGGGCCGATGCCATCGTCATGCAGGAAGATTGCGAGTTGCTCGAGGACGGCCGCGTGCGCATCAAGGCCGAGCCTCGTGCCGGCCAGTGGATTCGCCGTGCGGGTGAGGACATCACGCAGGGAGCGACCGTGATCGAGGCCGGCACCCGCCTCACGCCGGCCCACCTGGGTCTGGCCGCCAGCATGGGCTTTGCCCGCCTGCAGGTGGCACGCAAGCCGCGAGTGGCCTTGTTCTCTACCGGCGATGAACTGGTCATGCCCGGCACCGTCGCTCCGCAGGACATGCCGGCGGGCAGCATCTACAACAGCAACCGCTTCTTCTTGCGTGCATTGCTGCTGCGCATGGGCTGCGAGGTGACGGATCTGGGCATTGTTCCCGACGACCGCGAGGCCACGATTGCCGCACTGGCCGATGCCGCCATGGACCACGACGTGATCGTCACCAGCGGCGGTGTCTCCGTGGGCGAGGAAGACCATATCAAGCCTGCCGTGCAGGAGCTGGGGCAGCTGGATCTCTGGCAGATCAACATCAAGCCCGGCAAGCCTTTTGCCTACGGCCGCGTCAATCGCGAGTCCGGCACAGGCTTTGCGCATTTCATCGGGCTGCCGGGCAACCCGGTCTCCAGCTTTGTCACCTTCCAGGTGCTGGTGCGCCCCTTCCTGCTGCGTCTGCAGGGCGTTGAGAACGTGCTGCCACGAGCCATCTCGGCGCGCGCCGATTTCGAGTGGCCAAAGGGCGACAAGCGCAGAGAGTTTCTGCGGGTGCGCTACAACGAGCGTGGCGGGCTGGAGTTGTTCAGAAACCAGAGTTCGGGGGTGTTGACTTCCACGGCCTGGGGCGACGGTGTGGTGGACAATCCCGCAGGCACCACGATTGCCATGGGAGACAGCGTGCGCTTTATCCCGTTTGCCGAACTCATGGCCTGATGGAGTTGGAGATGAAGACCGTTACGATTCGATATTTCGCCTCGATTCGGGAGGCCCTGGGCACGGGCAGCGAAAGCCTGCAGACTCCGGCAGCCACCGTGGGAGCATTGCGCGAGCAACTGATGAGCCGCAGCGATGCGGCTGCCCAGGCGCTGGCTGCCGGCAAGGCTGTGCGCATGGCGCTGAACCAGGATATCTGTGATGCAGATGCCGTGCTCAGCAATGGCGACGAAGTGGCGTTCTTCCCGCCTGTGACGGGCGGCTGATTAGCCTTGCCGCCTGTTGCCTCACACACCGCTGCTGTGCTGTTCCCAGCTCCGGAGTCATATACCCATCTCTAATGCCATGACCGAAACCGCCGATCCGCCCACGCCCGAAGTCAATCCCGAGATCAGCGCCCGCACCCGCAAGGCGTTGGCCGAAGCACGTGAGCGCGGCGTCAAGCTGGGTACGGCCGGTGCGGCCAATATCCGCGCCACGGTGGAAAAGCGCAAATCGGCAGCCGATGCCTTTGCCAGACAGCATGAAGCGCTGTTTGCCGCGTTGCAGGAACAAGGACTGACCCATCGCGCCATGGCGGCCGAACTCAATGCACGGGGTATTGCGGCGGCCAAGGGCGGCGAGTGGACCCATGGTCAGGTGCAGCGCATTCTGAACCGCTATGCGGACTGGAAGGCTGCCGACTCGGCTCAGGCCTGAAGCCGTCAGACCGATCCTCGAGCCGAGCCGTGCTGCGTCTGCTGCACGGCTTTTTTGATGGGGTAGCAGAAAAGCTGTCAGGCCACGCGGCGCGCAGGCGACAGCTAGGGGTTCAGGCGGCCTGCTGCACGACGGCTTGCTGCCTTGTGGCTGCCAGTGCCAGCAAGCCCAGCACGATCAGCATCAGACCATAGCCATAGGTGGTGGGCACCAGCCCCAGGCTTTGGGTCAGCAGCCCTGCGGCGATGGCAGGCAGGCTGAAGGCCAGATAGCTCAGCACATAGATGGTGGACAGCAGGCCGCCGCGTTCATGCGGCTCGGCCAGCGGCAGCACGCTGCGCAGCGCGCCCTGAAATCCCACGCCAAAGCCCGCGCCGGCAATGACGGAGGCTGCCACCATCAGCGTCAGGCTGTGGCTGGCCACGCCCAGCAGCAGTATCACGATGCCCAGCGGCAGCACCGAGCCGCCAAAGCGCAGCATGCGCTGGGCCGTCCAGTGGCGCAGCAGCCAGATGGCCGCCGCGGCGCTCAGGGTGTTGATGCACACGGCCAGGCCTGCCATCAGGGTGGAGCCGGTGATCACGCGCAGCAGGGTGGGGCCTAGAGACAGATAAAAGCCTGCCAGCGCCCAGGCGGCGATATCCAGCGGCGCCATACGCAGGAAGGCCGGGCGGATATGCGCGGGAAGGCGGATGCGAGGGCGCATGGAGGCCAGGGCTCCGCTGCGGCGGCTGACGGTTTCAGGCATCACGGCAATGGCCCAGGCTGATGCGGCAAAGACCAGCAACAGCCACCAGTAGATCTGATGCAGCCCGTCATGGCCGTGGCTGGCCAACTGGTTGGCGCCGAACACGCCGGCTGCCATGCCGATCATGGGAGACAGGGTGTTGATCAGCGCACCGCGTTCGCGGTCCATATCGAGCAGGGCCGCGCCCAGGGCCGCACTGGCCATGCCGGTGGCAAAGCCCTGCACTACGCGAGACCAGAGCAGGGCTTGCGCATCCTGTGCATGGGCAAACATCAGCATGGAAACTGCCTCCAGTCCCAGGGCGGCAAGAATGACGGGGCGTCGTCCCAGGTAATCGGACAGTGCGCCCATGGTGAGCAGGGCGACGAGCAGGCTGAAGGCGTAGACCGCGAAGATCAGGGTCAGCATGCCCGACGAAAAGCCCCAGGCCTGCTGGTAGAGGCGATACAAGGGCGTGGGAGCGCTGGATGCCGCCAAAAAGCTGGCCAGGGTCAGGGCGACAGCAGCCATATTGCGGGTGCTGGACACCGCAGTCAGGGATACAGAGGATGTGGACATGGAAAAGCAGGCTCCGCTACCATAAAAGCAAATTTTTTGCGTTTGCGTATTCTGCGTTAATTTCTTATTAACGCAAATATTTAGCTTTAATGACCATGATTGCAAAAGACCCAGTCCAATCCCGGCCGGGCGGGCGCAGCTCCCGTGTACAGGCCAGCGTGCATCAGGCGGTGAGGAAACTGCTGGAGCACATGCCGCGCGAGGAGCTGACCTTCCCCCTGATAGCCACCGAAGCCGGCGTGACGCCTTCCACGCTGTACCGACGCTGGGGTGACCTGCCGCAACTGCTGGCCGACGTGGCGCTGGAGCGCATCCGTCCCATTGCCGAGCCTGCGGACACGGGCAGCCTGCATGGCGATCTGCAGGCCTGGACCGAGCAATACATCGAGGAAATGGGCTCGCCTCTGGGGCGCACCTTGCTGCGCGATACCTTGGTGGCGACCCAGGAAGACCAGGTGACCTGCGCCTGCGTGGACATCATCCGCGACCAGCTTGGCATTGTGCTGAGTCGGGCCGGGGCGCGTGGCGAGTCGGGTCCTGATGTGGACACCATGCTGGACCAGCTGGTGGCACCCATCGTCTATCGCATTCTTTACGGTCTGCAGCCCGATGTGGCTTTCGGGCGCAAGCTGGTCGACCACCTGACGTCCGAGCAGGCCTGAGGCGCTTGCTCTAGAATCGCGGCTCACAGGTGCAAAGGGGCGCCTGCCCGCACAAGAGGCTCTCACCCTTGCTTTAAGCAGCGTGTTCACGCTCGATCGATGTTCTGTCAGACCATGGTTGTTCTAAGGGCCCAGCGCGGGAGGCTCCGATGCAACCTGGAGCACTGTCATGACTTCACCTCTTCTTCCCCAGGCGCGGCGCGCGCTGGCGCGGGACTACAAACAGGCGTTTCCCGCCATGGGTATCTACGCGGTGCGCTGCGATGCCGCCGACTTGTTGCGCCTGGGTGCCAGCCGCAATGTGGACGCAATGCTCAACCGCCTGCGGTTCGAGCTGAGCAATGGCTCCCGGCGCGATGCGGCACTGGCCCAGGCCTGGGCCCGCCACGGCGCACAGGCATTCCGTTTTGAAGTACTGGACCGCGTGAAGGAACGCGACGACCCCTTGTTCGACTATGACGCCGAACTTCAGGCCCTGCTGTCCCTGTGGCAGCAAGAGCTGCAAGGGGTGCAGCCATGAGCAGCGAAGCCGTGAATGCCATGAGCTCAGGCCAAGCGCTGCCCGCTGGTGCTGCAGCCATTGACCCGTCGGGTTCGGCCATGGAGGCAAGTTCTGTTTCCGGATTCCTGTCGCAGCAGGCCCTGGTCGACGAGATCAAGGTGCGTGCCCGTGTGCGCTTGAGCCGTGCGCGTCGCGAGGGGACTGGGGGCTCGGCCACCTTGCGCGACCACTTGCATCAGGCGGCGCGCGAGGTCGGCTTTGCCGGCTGGGAGCAGGCGCGTCGGGTGCTGGGAGCGCTGGCGGCACCGGGAGATGACATGGGCAGCTTCTGGCATGTGCCGCGTAGCGGCATTCTTCTGCACATCTGGTTCAGCGAGCATGCACAGGCGCGCAGCGTGCTTGCACAGCAGGCGGATGGTTTTTTGCTGCCTTATCGGCGCCAGTGCTTCATCGTGCAAGCGCCATTCATCGAGGCCTTGGGCTTGAACCCGGTCGACCCGGCCTGGTCCGTCATCGGGCGCGATCTTGTCGCTGCCTATGGAACGCCTGCCTGGCGGGCCCTGGCCTGGCAGCGTCTGCATGCGCCTGCCGGAGCCTTCTGATCTAGCTCCGGAGTTTGAAGCGAAAAATGCTGATCTAAAGCGCTAGAAACCGGTTTCGCCCGGGCTTTCAGGCCCGGTCTGCAGGAGCGGAGAACTGCGGTGCACGCCATTCCAGCAGCTCGGCCAGACGCTGCACGATCCAGCCCGCCTCAAGCGCCGTGACGACCGAGCCCTCCGCGGCCAGGCCCGCATGCATGCCCAGCAGCACCTGTTCTTCGGAGGAGTTGCCCGAGTGATAAAGCGTCTGTGCCTGCTCGGTCAGATGGCTTGCCAGGTCTTCGCATAGCTCATAGCGTGCGACGACCTCGGCAATCGGGGCGGAAAGCTTGCCGCTGCGTGTGCGAAACAGCTCGGCAAAGCTGGGCGGCGGCTGAATCTGGCTGGTGTCGTCCATAGAGCCTCGACCTTTAGCTCGGTTCGAACAGGCGTTCGAAACGCTCGATGTCCACGGCCAGCTCGCAGGTAATGAGCTGGCCCGATTTGTTGTCGCGCTTGCGGTGGGCGGCAAACAGCGTGGCCTTGCCCTTGAAGTTGTAGTCGGGCAGATGGATCAGCTCGTAGGGATAGGGCACAAAGAGCTGGAACTCGAAGATCATCCGGTGCTCGTTGCGCGGAGATGGGTACAGCGTGTACTCCGGCAGATTGATGGTTTGTGTGGCCATGGCGCAATGCTAATGCGCCGGACATGCCCATGCTGGCCTGCGACAATGCAGGCATGACTGCCTCACGTGTATCCATTCAGACCCAGGACTTTGACCTCTCGGCCGAGATTGCCGCCTTGCGCGCCGGCGATGCACGCGTGGGCGCCGTCTGCAGCTTTGTCGGCACAGTGCGCGACCGCAACGAGGGCGATGCCGTCTCCAGCATGGAGCTCGAGCATTATCCCGGCATGACCGAGAAGTCGATCGAAGCCATCATCGACAAGGCCGTGGCGCGCTTTGGCATCTATGGCGCGCGCGTGATTCACCGTATCGGCCTGCTGCAGCCCATGGAGCAGATCGTGCTGGTGGCCGTGACCAGCGCCCACCGCGGCAAATCCTTCGAGGCCTGCGAATACATCATGGACTATCTGAAGTCCGAAGCGCCGTTCTGGAAGAAAGAGCAGACCGGGCAGGGCGCTCGCTGGGTGGATGCGCGTGTCAGCGACGAGCAGGCATTGGCGCGATGGCAATAATTCTATGAATTGATAGCTGCTTTCGCATTTATTCATTGAGTTTCAGTTGGAAAATCATCTGAGGCGAAGTAAATAAGAGCGGTAGATGCTATGCTTTTTGTAGATCGCTCGGCTGCAGCCAGCGGGGTGGTTTGAAGACCAGCACATTGCCGGCCATCACCAGGGCCAGGCCCAGCAGTCCCACAGCAGTCCATTCATAGCCTTCCACCATGGCCGAGATATTGAGCGCCACTATGGGGAACAGCACCGTGGCATAAGCGGCTTTCTCGGGGCCCAGTCGACCCACCAATGTGAGGTAGGCAGTAAAGGCAATCACCGAGCCGGGAATGGCCAGATACAGCAGTGCGCTTGCATATTGCGGGCTGGTGTCAAAGTGCCAGGGCAGACCGGCGATCAGTGCATACGCCACCAGCAGCAGCGTGCCGGCCAGCATGCCCCAGGCATTGGTGTGCAGCGGCTTGTAGCCCAGGCCCTGCAGCGATGCAGAAAGCATGTTCCCGCAGGAAAAGCACAGCGTTCCACCCAGCGCCCACAACAGACCTTGCCAGCTGGCGTGCTGACCTTGTTGCAGCTCTGGCCAGAACAGAATCACCAGACCCGTCAGGCCCAGAGCGCTGCCTGCGAGCACATTGGGTGCAAGCCTGCGGCCATGGATGACTCGCGCCAGAAATGCATTCCAGATGCTGGCACTGGAGAACACCACGGCAGCCAGACCGCTGGTCAGTGTCTCGCTGGCGTGCATGAAGCAGACAAAGTTCAGGCTGAACAGGCATAGTCCCTGGCCCAGCACGCGTGGAATGGCTGCGCCGCGGGGGACGCGCCACTGGCGGGTCAGCAGCAGCCAGGCAAAAAGCACCAGGGAGGCAAGACCAAAGCGGTAGGCGATGGACAGCTCTACGGGTACGCTGCCCAGCTGCATCTTGAGAGCGATCCAGGTGGAGCCCCAGATCAGCACGACCAGGGCGTAAAGAGGTAAAAGCATGGCAAGTCTTGGTGCTTGGAAGAACCAGATCTTGCGCGCCTGGATTGGCTCTGCATTGCACATTCCTGCGGTTTTGTGGCGCTGCAGCAAGCGCGGCCAGATGGCAGGCGCCACAATGCAGGCATGCCCGCCAGCGCTGTATCCGCCCCATTGCATCTGAGTCATGTACTGGCTCGGTCACGCGCCCGGATCAGGCGCCGAGCGGGTTTGAGTCAGTCGCTGGAATTGGCAATCTGGACCAATCACGATGATGAGGTGCACTACCGCCAGCAAGGCCATCACACGCTGTCTGTCTATCTGGCCGGAGGTCGGGGATCGCAACTCAAGGACGATGCACTGGCTCGGGGCGAAGCAGGGCGCTTTTGCGTTCTCCCTGCCGAGCATGAATCGCGCTGGCTGGTGCGTGAGCCCGTGCAGTTTCTGCACCTGTATGTCTCTGATATTGCCTGGGCCGACCGTGTGGTGCGCCTGCTGGATGCCGAGCCGCGCAGCATTACGCTGACACCGCAGATTTATTCCCAGGATCCAATCTATGCGCAATGGTCGCAGGCGCTGTGGCGATTGGACTGGAGTGAGGCTCACGACATATGGCAGGCGGACTGCCTGAGCCAGCAAGTGCTGGACCGGCTGGTGCTGCAATCGGCGGCGCCTTGGCAGCGGCACAAGCTGCTGAAACCGTTGGGTGGCCTGTCATCCACGGCCCGGCGCAAGGTGCTTGACTATGTGGAGGCTCATCTGGCCGACAGCAAAGCCCTGAGCTTGCCTGCGCTGGCGCAGGTCGTGGCCTTGTCCGAATATCACTTTGCCCGTATGTTCCATCAAAGCATGGGTTGCACCGTGCATGACTGGGTCATGCAGCGGCGTCTGCAGCAGGTCTGCGCCCGCCTGCAGGGCAGCGCAGGCGGTGCAAGAGGACGCACGCCGCAGCTTGCATGGCTGGCCGCCGAAACGGGGTTTGCCAATGCCAGTCATTTGCTGCGCAGTTTTCGCAAGCACTATGGGCTTACTCCTACGCAACTGGCTCGGTGCTGGCGCGATGCTTGAACTTGATATACCGCAAGCAGGGCGGTTGCGGATCTGCTTTTTGCTGTTTTTTGCGCATTCGGGTCTTGAAACCCCCTGTTTGACTATCAGATAAATGGCAATGAATCTGATTGGAGCGAAAGCGACAAACCATGCGAATTGACAAACTGACGACCAAATTCCAAGAAGCCTTGGCCGACGCGCAGTCCCTGGCGCTCGGTGCTGATCAATCCACCATCGACCCTCTGCACCTGCTGGTGGCCATGCTGCGCCAGGACGACGGCCCGCGTGCACTGCTGCAGCGCGCCGGCGGCAATGTGCAACAACTCAAGAACCTGGCAGAACAGGCCATGGCTGATCTGCCGCGCGTGCAGCAGCAAGGCGATGTGCAGGTCGGCTCCGAGCTGGCCCGTCTGCTGCAGGCCTCGGAGAAAGAAGCCCTCAAGCGCGGTGACCAGTTCATCGCCAGCGAGCTGTTTCTGCTGGCGCTGGCCGATGCCGCAGGCTCGGCCACGCGTGCCGGTGCCTTGCTCAAGCAAAGCGGCGTGAGCAAGTCCAGCCTGGAAGCGGCCATCAATGCCGTGCGAGGAGGTCAGAACGTGGACAGTGCGGAAGCCGAAGGCCAGCGCGAAGCGCTCAAGAAATACACGCTGGACCTGACCGAGCGTGCCCGCAGCGGCAAGCTGGACCCGGTGATTGGCCGCGACGATGAAATCCGCCGCGCCATCCAGGTGCTGCAGCGCCGCAGCAAGAACAACCCCGTGCTCATCGGCGAGCCCGGCGTGGGCAAGACTGCCATTGTCGAAGGCCTGGCCCAGCGCATCGTGGCCGGCGAAGTGCCCGAGAGCCTGCAGAACAAGCGCGTGCTGTCGCTGGACATGGCCGGTCTGCTGGCTGGTGCCAAGTACCGCGGCGACTTCGAGGAGCGCCTCAAATCCGTGCTTAAGGAAATCGCACAGGACGAAGGCCGCATCATTCTTTTCATCGACGAAATCCACACCATGGTGGGTGCCGGCAAGGCCGATGGCGCCATGGACGCCGGCAACATGCTCAAGCCCGCACTGGCGCGCGGCGAGCTGCATTGCGTGGGTGCGACCACGCTCGATGAATACCGCAAATACATCGAAAAGGATGCAGCGCTGGAGCGCCGCTTCCAGAAGGTCATTGTGGATGAGCCTTCGGTGGAGGACACGATTGCCATTCTGCGCGGCTTGCAGGTGAAGTACGAGGCGCATCACAACGTCGATATCACCGACCCCGCCATCGTTGCCGCTGCGGAGCTGAGCCATCGCTACATCACCGACCGCTTTCTGCCTGACAAGGCTATCGACCTGATCGACGAGGCTGCGGCCAAGATCAAGATCGAAATGGACTCCAAGCCCGAGGTGATGGACAAGCTCGAGCGCCGCATGATTCAGCTCAAGATCGAGCGCGAAGCCATGAAGCGCGAAAAGGACGAGGCTTCGCAAAAGCGTCTGCAGCTGATCGAGGAAGAGCTGGAGAGCCTGGAGCGCGAGTACGCCGACCTCGAGGAAATCTGGAAGGCCGAGAAAGCCAGCGCACTGGGCTCGGAGCAGATCCGTAAGGAAGTGGATCAGCTGCGTATTCAGATCGAGGAGTTCAAGCGCAAGGGCGATTTCAACAAGGTGGCCGAGCTGCAGTACGGCAAGCTGCCCGCACTCGAAAAGCAGCTGCATGAGGCCCAGGCCAAGGAAGAAGGCCAGGATGGCGCGCCGGCCAACAAGCTGCTGCGGACCCAGGTCGGAGCCGAAGAGATTGCCGAGGTGGTGAGCCGCGCCACGGGCATCCCCGTGGCCAAGATGATGCAGGGCGAAAAAGACAAGCTGCTGCACATGGAAGACAAGCTGCACGAGCGTGTGGTGGGCCAGGAGGAGGCGATCTCGGCTGTGGCCAATGCCATCCGGCGCTCGCGTTCGGGCCTGTCAGATCCCAACCGCCCCACCGGCTCCTTCCTGTTCCTGGGCCCCACGGGCGTGGGCAAGACCGAGCTGTGCAAGGCGTTGGCAGGATTCCTGTTCGACAGCGAGGACCATCTGGTGCGCATTGACATGAGTGAGTTCATGGAAAAGCACTCTGTGGCACGCTTGATCGGTGCGCCTCCCGGCTATGTGGGTTATGAAGAGGGCGGCTACCTGACGGAAGCCGTGCGCCGCAAGCCCTATAGCGTGCTGCTGCTGGACGAGGTGGAAAAAGCCCACCCCGATGTCTTCAATGTGTTGCTTCAGGTTCTGGACGATGGTCGATTGACCGACGGCCAGGGGCGCACGGTGGACTTCAAGAACACCGTGATCGTGATGACCAGCAATATCGGCTCGCATCTGATACAGGCCATGGTTGGCGAGGATGCCGATGATGTGAAGGAAGCGGTCTGGGGGGAACTTAAAAACCATTTCCGACCCGAATTCTTGAACCGTATCGATGAAACCGTGGTCTTCCATGCACTGGATGCCAAGAACATCGAGGCGATTGCCAGGATTCAGTTGAAGTTGCTGGAAAGCCGTCTGCAGAAGATGGAACTGAGCATGCAGGTGTCCGAGCAGGCCCTGGCCGAGCTGGCCAAGGTGGGCTTCGATCCCGTGTTTGGTGCCCGTCCGCTCAAGCGCGCCATCCAGCAGCGTATTGAAAACCCGCTGTCCAAGTTGTTACTCGAAGGAAAGTTCCCGCCCAAGAGTACGATAGCTGTGACAGTCGACCCGGTGAATGATCCCGGGGTGTTCCGGTTCGAGTCCGCAGGCACTGCCTGAGGTCCCGAACCCTAGAAAGAGGTATTGCTTTGAACGATTTCGCCGCCACTGCAACCCGTTGGGCCGTCCGCATCATGCTGATGCTGGTGGGCCTGGTGTTCTTCCTGTGCCTGATGGCCGTGGCCTGTCTCATCGCCCTGGCCTGGGGCGTGCGCGCCCTGTGGGCCAGACTCACGGGCCAGCCCGTGGTGCCCATGAGCATGGGTTCCATGAGTCCTTTTGCCGGTTGGCAGACGGTGTACCGCTCGGGAGCCGAGTGGATGGCGCAATCGTCGGGCAATGCCGATGCCAAGAAGGATGGGCGTGAAACCCGCGGGCGCCGCGGCGTTCTGCCCGGTACCGGCGATGTGACCGATGTGCAGCCGCGTGAGGTGCACGAGTCGTGATGACAAGCGCTTGCGCAGGCTTCATACTTTGGAGCCAGTGAGGCAGCAAAGGGCCGCAGGCTGGTTTCGCGGTCAACACACAAGAGCCTGTGCAGTGTTGCATCAGGCTCTTTTTTTACGCTGTGTTTACGCAGTCTCGCGGTATGGTCGGGATTGTGATCTTGGGATTTTCAGACAGGCATGAACTACATGGACTTGCACCGCATTTTTGACTTGCAGTACCAAGCCAGCCGCACGCAGGTCGATGTACCTTTGCTGGTGCGCCGGGAGAGGCTGCTGCGTCTGCAGAAGCTGCTGGACCAGAACGGTCCTGCCTTGTGCGCGGCGGTGGAGCAGGACTTTGGCGTGCGCTCCGAGCGCTGGACCGAGATGCTGGATCTGATGCTGGTGCGCAATATGCTCAGGCACACGCTCAAGCACCTGCCCAGATGGAGCAAGCGCCAGCGCGTGCGCACGCCGCTGATGCTGCAGCCCGGCAAGGCCTGGGTGGAGCGCCAGCCTCTGGGCGTGGTGGGCATCATTTCGCCCTGGAACTATCCGCTGCAGCTATCGCTGGCGCCGGCCATCACGGCGCTGGCGGCGGGCAATCGCGTGATGCTCAAGCCCAGCGAGCTGACACCGCATACCTCGGCCAAAATGTCCGAGCTGGTCGCCCAGTTCTTCGCACCCGAAGAGTTCTGCGTGATCGAGGGTGATGTGGCCGTGGCCACGCAGTTCTCGGGCCTGCAGTTTGACCATCTGCTGTTCACCGGCTCCACGGCCGTGGGGCGGCGTGTGGCGCAGGCAGCGGCCGTGCACCTGACGCCCACCACGCTGGAGCTCGGGGGCAAGTCTCCCTGCATCATTGCGCAGGACTGCGATATGCAGGCCGCTGCGCTCAAGGTGGCCTACGGCAAGCTGGTCAATGCCGGGCAGACCTGCATCGCTCCCGACTATGTGTTGCTGCCGCGCGGCAAGGAGCAGGAGTTTGCCGAGGCCTACCAGGCGGCGGTGCAGCGGCTGTACCCGCGCATCTCGGGCAACCCGGACTACACGGCCATCATCAGCAAGCGCCATCTGGCCCGGCTCAAGCAGATGCTGCGTCAGGCGCAAAGCCTGGGAGCGCAGGTGCACTGGATGCATGAGGCCGCAGCCCCCGCGGTCGATGGCGACACCACGGCCTGGGGCGAGGCGGTGGAGCGCCAGTTCGCTCCGGCGCTGGTGTTTGGCGCCACGGGCGAGATGCAGCTGATGCAGGAGGAAATCTTCGGCCCCATCCTGCCCGTGATCTCGTACGAGCATATCGAGGACGTGATCAATGCCATCAACGCCAGCCCGCGCCCGCTGGCGCTGTACTGGTTCGGCAATGGCGAGGCCGAGCGCGATGCGGTGCTGACGCGCACCGTCAGCGGAGGCGTCTGTGTGAACGACACCTTGCTGCATGTGGCGCATGAGAACCTGCCCTTCGGCGGTGTCGGCGACAGCGGCTGGGGTGCCTATCACGCAGAGCAGGGCTTTTTGCGCTTTGTGCACCAGAAGGCAGTTTTCGTGCAGTCACGCTGGGCGGCGACGTCCCTGCTGTACCCGCCATTCGGGGAGAAATTCGACCGGGTGATGGAATTCATGCGGCGCTGGCTCTGAATTTCCTTGACTGCGATTCAGGGACTGAGCGCTTGCATGCTGTGGTGAGCGCTTGCCATATTGTCATCAAATGTGACGCAAACCATTGATGGTTGCGGGCTTGCTGCTCTGCTTAGTGGAGCGCATAGCACATAGATTGCGCCATAGCAAGAAATAGCGAACAGCCGCAGTTGAGCAAATGGCTAACCACTGCACCGCGTGCCAAAACTCTGAATCTGTAGACAATTACGCCCTTCTATTCTTACATGTTTCCGCCCCGGTTTTTCCATGTCTAGTATCCAGGTCCGTCCCGCTACTCTTCGCGATGCAAAAGCGATTGCCCAGATCCATACTGCTTCCGCACTGGAGGCTTATCGAGGTCTGGTTCCCGATGATCAACTGAAGGCCATGTCCTCGGTTGAAAAGCGCCAGGCTTACTGGCGCGAAGCTATTGAATACTGTGAGCCACAGGTCCAGGTCGCCATTGACGGCGACAAGATCGTTGGCTTTGTCGGCTTTGACCGCTCCCGTGATGAAAAGTCCCGCCAGACCACCGGCGAGATCTGGGCTATCTATGCAGCCCCTTCGCACTGGAATCAAGGTGTTGGCGTTGCCCTGTGGGATGCCGCCCGAGATGGTCTGCTGGAAGAAGGCTGCACCAATGTGACAGCCTGGATTCCGCTGCGCAACGAGCGTGCCCTGCGTTTCCATGAAATGGCAGGTTTCAAGCGTGAAATGTCCACGGCCAAGACGGCTGTGATTGGCAGCATCAAGATTGAAGAAGTGCGCGTCAAGCGCCCTCTGAACGGCTGATCACAGCGTTCAACCCTCACTGAAAGACAGGCCGTGACGTCTCCCAATAGCAAGCTCGCGGCCTCAGTCTGCGCTCCCGCATCTGCTTTCGACCTGCTGCAATGGCAGGAGCAAGTCCAGGCCCATACGGCCTTGTGGCGCAGCGAAAGCAGCCTGCCCAAGCCCCGCCGCATCGAAGTTGCCGATGACACCATGCCCGCTGATACGGCGTTTCGCCATATCAGCGAAGGTGCGTCGCTGCTGTGGCGCGGTGATTTTCAGAATGCGCGCCAGCTGTTGCTGGCACTGGGCCGTCGGCTGGACAAGAAGTCGCGCCGCAAGAGCCCGGCAAAGGGCCCTGCTGCGGCAGGCTTTCCCCACGCGTTTCATCTGTACCGCCAGTCCCAGGCCCAGCGCGCACGCATGCTGGGCAGCATTCTGATCGAGCTGGATGTGCAATGGCATTGCGCCTTGCGCCGGGCTCCGGACTGGAGCCTGGCCTGCTCCGAGGCCTGGGGCGCCGTTGCGGCCGAAGCACCTGCGCAGTCCGTACTGGTGCCGCTGCGCGATCTGCTGGGTGTGGTCGGCGCCCATGAATGGCGCAAGAAGGGGGTGGAGATTCCCACCCTGGATGGCGCCCGCATTCATGCGCACTACGGTGTTTTCTCGCCCGTGCGCGGCGAGTATCTCGATCTGGTGGCGCGTGCGAGCATTCCCGCTGCCGGTCTGCAACAGGCCTGGGATATCGGTGTCGGTACGGGCGTGCTCTCGGCATTGCTGCTCAAGCGCGGCGTGAAGTCGGTGGTTGCCACCGATACCAGCGAGCGTGCGCTGGCCTGTGCCACCGAGAATCTGCAGCGTCTGGGTCATGCTTCCCGGGTGGAGCTGCAGCGTGCCGATCTGTTTGCGCAAGGACAGGCAGGCCTGATTGTCTGCAACCCGCCCTGGCTGCCGGGCAAGGCAGCATCGGTGCTCGATCAGGCCATTTATGACGAAGACAGCCGCATGTTGCGCGGCTTTCTGCAAGGGCTGGCAGCACACCTGCTGCCGGGTGGCGAAGGCTGGCTCATCCTATCGGACCTGGCCGAGCATCTGAAGTTGCGTACGCGTGATGAGTTGCTGGGCTGGATTGAAGTGGCCGGCCTCAAGGTACTGGGCCGCGATGACGTTCGCCCGCATCATGGCAAGGTGCAGGACCGTGAGGACCCCTTGCACACTGCGCGCGCGGCCGAAGTGACCTCGCTCTGGCGTCTGGCTGCTGCCGCTTGACCGCGGGCGTCGTCCGTCGGCCGCCAGAAAGTTAGGCCATCGCGCCTTGCAGTTCCTGGCTCGACGGATCGGCGGACTCGCCATGCGCCAGCAGGGCGGCCAGCCTTTCGCGCAGCGACTGGGCGCGCTCTTCGCCGGCATATTCCTCTACCGCTGTCAGCAGGCTGAGGCCGGCACTGCGCAGGCTGCTCAGGTCTCTGGCTTCGCGCAGCTGGGTGCGCAATGTCTGGGCCAGTGCCTCATGACGGTTGGCAAACAGGCGCTCGCACATATCGAATAAATACATGCGCGTGCCTGCCATATTGATGGCCGGCAACGCGCTGGCGGTTTGCTCGGCTGGTGCCAGGGCCGGCGCGGCAGGGCTTGCGCCAAGGGTGGCGAGAGCCGCCGCTGGGTGGAGGGCCATGCCGCGCTCCCTGGGGGCGCTGGATGAAGCCACCAGCTGAAGATATCCCTGCTCCACCAATTGCTGGGCCAGTGCGGCATGATCGCTGCCCAGCATGGTGGCAAGTTCTTCCATGCTCTTGCCGCCGGCCAGCAACAGCAGGGAGCGCGCGCGCTGCGGCAGCTGGCGCGATCCGGGCTGAAGTTCCTCCTGGGCCTTGGCGGTTTTCTGCAAAATCATGGCTGGTTCTGTCTGGCGCATTACAAGTGCGGATGCGCTATTGCATGAGCTGACGATGACACTGGTGTGAATCTGCGCCAATTCGCAGTGGATCGGCCAGTCATTACTGTCCAAGCTTGCCAATTGCTTCTGAATTAATAGCTGCTGGCGTTTTCTGAATAAGCGCTGTAGGTCAATCTGATTTGAATCTGAAATGAGACTGCTGCTCGCGCCCATGGAAGGGCTGCTGGATTTTGTGCTGCGCGATGTGCTGACCCGGGTGGGCGGCGCGGATCGCTGCGTGTCCGAGTTCATTCGCATCAGCGGCTCGCTGCTGCCGGACAAGGTCTATCTGCGCACCATGCCAGAGCTGCGTAACGGCAGCCGGACGCTGGCCGGAGTGCCGGTGCGGGCGCAGTTGCTGGGTTCCGATCCCGTCAGCATGGCCGAAAACGCGGCCAATCTGGCACGTCTGGGGCCCGAGGGCATCGATCTGAATTTCGGCTGCCCGGCCAAGGTCGTCAACCGCCATGGCGGTGGTGCATCGCTGCTGCAGGACCCCATGCAGATTGCCCGCGTGGTCGAAGCCGTGCGCAAGGCGGTTCCGGCGCAGCTGCCGGTATCGGCCAAGATGAGGCTGGGTTTCAACGACCGGGCGCTGATGACCGAGTGCGCCCAGGCCATGGAAAGCGGCGGAGCCTGCGAAATAGTCGTCCATGCACGCACCAAGCTGGATGGCTATCGCCCCCCGGCCTACTGGGAGGAAATTCCGCGCATCCGCGAGGCGGTGGGCGTGAATGTGGTGGCCAATGGCGAGATCTGGACCGTGGAGGAGGCCTTGCGCTGCCGCGAAGTCTCGGGCTGCGACGACCTGATGCTGGGACGCGGCATTGTGGCCGACCCCGGTCTGGCACTGGCGGTGCGCCGCGCTGTGGAGCAGGGCAGTGGCACGGTGGCGGCGGGCATTGATTGGCTTGAGCTGGTGCCACAGGTGCAGCGTTTCTGGCATATGGTCTGCGAGGATCTGGAGCCGCGCCAGCGTGCGGGCCGCCTCAAGCAATGGCTCAATCTCATGCGCAGACGCTTTCCCGAAGCCGAGCTGGCCTATCAGGAAGTGCGCACCCAGACCGATCAACGCGCCATCAGCGATTGGGTGCAGGCGCTGCCGCTGCGCGATTTGCAGCAGGAATGGGCCTGGCCGCAGTCCGTGTCTACAGCAGACTGTCCGGAGCCAGAGGCCCGAGCAGCTGCAGCATGAGGCGCAGTCCGAGGCTGGCATCGGGCTCCGAGTAGGAGTCCGCTAGCCCGCTTTCCTGGGGGGCACGCCAGACCAGCTTTCCCTTGGGGTCCAGATCCAGGCGCCAGCTGTTTTCGGGCAGGCTTTCGTCGATGCTGTCGCCGGCCAGCTGGCTGAATCGGCGGCTGGCGATCAGCACGGCGATCTCGGTATTTTGCAGCTGTGAGCGCATGTCCAGATTCATGGAGCCCACGGCGACCAGACGCCCGTCTATGACCAGCAGCTTGGTGTGCAGCATGGCCCGCGAAGCCCCGGCGCTGCCCCCGCTGGAGCCCGTGGTGCCTGCGCGCAATGCCGAGCGTACATTGGCGGCTTCGCTGCGCATTTCGTAGAGCTCGATGCCCATCTCCAGCAGGGCCTTGCGATGGCGCGCATAGCCGGCATGGGCCAGCGGCGCATCGTTGGAGGCCAGCGAATTGGTCAGTACCCGGATGCGGACACCTTTGCTGCGTGCGGTGCGAAAGGCATCCATGATCTCCTGCCCCGGCACGAAATAGGGCGAAACCACCAGCAAGTCCTGCCTGGCGGAGCGGATCAGGGCCAGCAGACCGTCGACCACCGATTCGGCATTCAGCGCCGGTGTGGCTGAGGGGGGCGGACTGGAGGCTTCGTCGGTCTTGAGCAAGGCTGCCCCGACGGGCTCGCTGGCGGCAGAGCGTTCCGCGCCTTCGACGGGGATCTTGGTGGGGCTATCTGCCAGCACCATGGCCTGGGCCCAGATCCACGGGACCTGGCTCAGATTCAGGGAGCTGTCTTCGGGGGCGTTGGCGCCCTGGGCTGGTTCGGTCTTGCTGCTGGCGTCTTCCTGGTCGAACTGTGTCTTGAGTTTGAGCAGGTCCGGCTCGCTGATCAGCGACTGCACGGGGTAGGCGCGCACATTGTTCCAGTAGCGGTCAAAACTGAGCGACAGGTCTTTGACGACGGGGCCGGCGGCCAGGACATCGAGATCGACAAAATTGCCCACATTGGAGGCGTCGAAGTAGGCGTCGCCCAGATTGCGTCCGCCAATCACGGCCAGGGTGTTGTCGGCCACGAACAGCTTGTTGTGCATGCGCTGCTGCGCACGCTGAAAGTCGGTCAGCAGCGTCCAGGCCCGGCCGATGGTGGAGGCGCGCGAGCCGGCCAGCGGATTGAACATGCGCATCTCCACATTGGGCACAAAAGCCAGGCGCATGACCTGCGCATCCGGCCCGGTGCTGTGGAAGTCGTCCAGCAGCACGCGTACACGCACACCGCGCCTGGCAGCCTGGACTACGGCGCGTAGCAGTCGCCCGGTGCTTTGGTCTGCATGGATGGCGTAGTACTGCAGATCCAGCGTCTTCTGTGCGTTTTCCACCAGCGCCATGCGGCTGCTGAGCGCATGCTTGGGGCCGGAGATCAAGGCAAACGCCGAGGCATCTGGCTTTGCCTTGGTCGGGCGAGCCTGAGAGACGAACACGCCCAACTCGGTGTTCTGAGGCTGGCTCAGTGCCGTGCTGACGGGGCGCTCCACATCCTTGGGTAGCGACGCCGCGCAACCCGTGAGCAACATCGCTGCAATAGCGCCGGCAAGCAGCGCCAGATGCGTTTGCGGCCCTGATGGTTGCAGTCGTGACGATGTGGAGATAGAAGCCGTCATTGCTGCTTTGTAACCCATGATGACCGAGTTCACATGTCGGACACAGACTGCGCTAGAACTGCTCTCGTCCCTGGACTCTGGCAACAATGCGCAGGTCTGGTCCCAGGCGGGCGACATCATGGAACACCAGTGGCAGGCCCTGGTCCAGGCTGTCGAGCGGGCCGAAGTTGGCAATACCCATGGCTCCCGTGCCCAGTAGTTTGGGGGCTTGATAGAAGAGAAGCTCATCGACCAGGCCTTCGCGAATCAGGGAGCCGTTGAGTTTGAAGCCCGCTTCCACATGCAGCTCATTCGTGCCGCGCTGGGCCAGATCCCGCAGCATGGCCGCCAGATCCACCTTGCCCGCTGCGTTCGGCATATCAATAACCGTAGCGCCTAGCGCCTGCAATTGCTCGATCTTGGATTGATTTGTGCTGCAGGTGTATATAAGGCAACCGTTAGGTGCTTTCAAAACATGAGCATCCAGCGGGATGTCCAGCTTGCTGTCCACCACGGCAATGCGTGGCTGCCGCGGCGTGTCTACATCCCGCACATTTAGGCGCGGATTGTCTTCGAGCACCGTGCCTATACCGGTCAGAATCGTGCAGGCACGGGCACGCCAGGCATGTCCGTCGGCCCGGGCGGCCGCCGAGGTGATCCACTGGCTTTGGCCATTGTGCAAGGCCGTGACGCCATCCAGCGAGCTGGCTGCCTTCATGCGCACCCAGGGCGTGCCGCGAATCATGCGGCTGAAAAAGCCGATATTGAGCTCACGTGATTCGGCTCCGTCGGGGCCGATCTCCACTTCAACACCTGCAGCGCGCAGCCGCTCGAAACCCTGGCCGGCCACCTGCGGATTGGGGTCCGTCAGCGCACCCACCACCTTGCCGATGCCGGCTGCGATCAATGCGTCGCAGCAGGGGCCGGTGCGGCCATGGTGCGAGCAGGGCTCCAGCGTCACATAGGCCGTGGCGCCGCGCACATCGTTTCCTTTGGAAGCCGCATCACGCAATGCCATCACCTCGGCGTGCGGGCCGCCGGCCTGCTGGGTAAAGCCCTGGCCGATGATGCGGTCCGAGGCATCGACGATCACGCAGCCGACGCGCGGATTGGGTGAGGAAAGAAAAAGCGCCTGAGCAGCCTGCTCAAGCGCCTTGTTCATGAAATGGGCAGAGGGTGTCATGCCCAGGATGGTAATGCAGAGGCGTCGGGCTTACTTGCCCCAGCAGTCGGTGTTGTAGCCTGTGTCTCCCTGTACTTTGCTGTTGGCACCGGTAACGCCTGATTGATTCAAGGTAAGAGTCTTGCATTTGTCAACGGCTTGTCCTCCTTGGGGGGCTGCTTGAATGACATAGGCCGATGTGCTGGAGCTCGCAAAGCTAAAGGTATACCTGCTGGTGCTGTACTGGGCCAGCATCTTGTCCATGGCTGTCTTCTGCGTGCTGTCACTGGTGATTGGGTAGATGCCGTTGGCGGTTGCCGCACGCTCCATCCATAAGGCCGCTTGCTGCAAGCCTGCTTTGGCCTCGTTTCTAAATCCTCGTCGCGTGTATTCGCCATAACTCGGGTAAGCAATTGCAGCCAGAATCCCTATGACGGCAACCGTAATCATCAATTCGATGAGGGTGAAACCATTTTGTTTTTTTATGTAGTTCATTGAGAGTAATTCCTTACTGAAGCTGTCGCCAGTTAAGGGAGGTTACTGGGTTGCTAAGCTTTCCTGTATTAGAGGTTTGCTGAGTGCCAATGTTAATCTTTCCCGCCCGAGTGCCTAAAGATATTTCGCGCGAAGAGGATGAGGTTCTATTCGTTCCACCATCGGCGCTATTATAAAGACCATCTCCATTGGTATCCAGAAGTTGCTGAGTTGGCTTAAGCCCGAATTCGATACCTAAAAGGCTGCGCCATGCTTTGGCTGGAGTGGAGGTTGGCTCGCATGTTTCCCCTTCTACATTTCCGCCGGAGGCTGGTACATCTGAAAGAATATCTATGATGTTGCTTGCTGCCGAATAAAATTTTGGATTCCTAAGAACTCGCTCACCAGTTTCCGGGAAATTAAAATACCAACCCTTGCTGTTGAGATAATTGAGTTCGGATTGAGTTCCCATACCCCAGAAATTTTGACCTTGGCTATTTCCGGTGCCTGCTGTTGCGGTGTTTGAGAATGTTCGTGCAACCAGATTTGACTTTGCTACTACAGTCGGGGTTGCTGCATTGGTATCGATAATTACCTTTCCGGCCGTGCATGATGTTTGATCGGCCGCGCATAGCTTATACCGTGTATTGTCAATTACAGAATAGAAGCTTTGGACAGATGCGTCTGTTCTATCACCTTCGGTCACATTTATTCCAGTGCCAAAGGCGACCATGAGTCCTGCCGTGCTTTCGCTGACTCTAACCAGTGGTGCTGTAGTGATGGGCTGCAAGGTGGTCGCGTTATTGGCTGTATAGCTTGCTGTAAAAAGTGGCTGGCCTGAAAATGCAATCCCCCAGTTTTGCGGATTTGAACTAGAAAGATCAAATTTCCACAGATTTCCTCTAAGATCTCCTGCATAAATGATGTCAGGCGTACCGTCGCCATTCAAATCAACCAGACGAGGAGCGGAGAGACCATTGCTGCTGGCATTGGCTCCTGATGATGCAGCGGTGATTTTTACCAGTTCCTTTTGCCCGTCAAGATACTGGACCAGTAGAACAGGGCGTTCATTGGCGCTATTAATGCCATTGCCCATGACAACAGCCCATCGGTCATTGTTCATTTTGACAATTTGCGTCGAAATCTGAGGGCTGTACTCACTCACGACTGGAGTGCTGAAAATATATCCAATATCTGCATCCGTTGTCGCAGTTTTATCCAGGACAACGATACTTCCCGCATTTGCCGTTGAGAAGTTACTGGCATATCCATTGTTGACGGTGGAGCCGGGCTGGGTTACATCGAGAACAAAATAGCCTTTTCCGCCTGCGCCAAGGCTTCCAACAAGCATGGTGCGCCATCGATCGGCCAAATCCGAACTCGTGGAATTGACGACAATGTCACCGGTGAATGCGGAGCCATCTACATAATATTGGTGTGTATAAGAGCTGTTGGCGAGCTGCGGAAGTCTGGCTATTATTCCTTCTGGGATATAGGAAATCTTCTCTTGGCCATCTATTGCGGAAAATCCATGCAGCATTCCGTCATTTCCGCCGACATAAAGCATGGGTATCCGTGTTTTATAGCGCGCTGCAAATGCGGAGTATCCTGATTGATTGTAGCCTTGACTTGGAGAACCCGTATACCATATAGCCGAGTTGACGATGTCGCCTTGAATGGAGTTACGTGTCCTGAAATTGAAATTCTGAACAGTCCCGCCATTGTTGGTGATATCTCCACGTATGAAATCCGCTATGGCTGTTCCAAGGCTTGTTTTGTTTGCGGTTGTCGCATTGGCTCCCAGAGACGTGGTCAAGCTGGATTTCTGTGCATCCGATAGGTTTGCGTAGTTAAAGCTGATACCGCTGCTGCCATTGGTTGTCAATACCAATCTACTTGCTATCTGACCTGTACGGGCATCAAGCTTGTCTGCCGTGGTAGGTAGGCGGTTGTTTATATTGTTTCCCCAAGCTGAGTTTGCGGAAAGGACTCCCGTATCCGTTGCCGCAATCTGGGAATAAATAGCTCCTTTCCATCCACTTGCGTCGTAGGTTGCTGTATAGAGCTTGGCATCCTGCGTGCTGATGGAGCTCGATGAGCTTGCATAGCCCGTTAGGGGTTGGGACGTGTCTTCAATAATATTGCTAACAATGTCCTTGAACGCATTTTTTAGATCGTCACTGGTCGAGGCAGGAATGAACTTTCCGCGCCCATTGATGGCCATATGCCATAACTCTTTTTTTCTATTATTTTCGTTTGCGTTGTACCCGGAGGTTCTGTTGTAAACACCATCGCAAGAAAATGTCCCGGTGTCGGAAGGTGTGTTATCGGATTTGCAGAGCGGGCTTGGCCAAGATAAATCTCCTGTAATCAATTTGCTGTAATCGCCTGAGAAGGTGTCTCCTCCCCAGGTCGGGGTGCCTGTCCAGGTCGCTGCGCTATTAAATCCAATGGTATATGTCGTTAAGCTTTGCCATGTTGCTGGATTATTCTTTGGATTCCAGTATTCTTCAATTTCAATATTCTGATTTCTGGAGTTCTTGAATATTTCTGAGCCACTTTTTTTTATGATTGGTTTGACTTGATTTGGGATATCGTCTCTCAGGTCGGTTGCCCAATAATAAAATGAAAGATCGGCTAAGGTATTTATGCCATCTGTCGAGCAACTGGTTCTGTTGGAGCAGGTTTGACTGGTTGACCCCCACAAGTCTGAGTATATTTTTGTTTGAGTGGAGCTTGCTACGTACGATTTTTGATCTGCAAATGTTGCATTTGTTCCGTCAATATTACCCGGGGATATTGTCTTGTAGCCCGTAAGGTTTCTGTCTCCATCAATATTTGTATTTGTGTTGCTGGTGGAGCTGTTCCAGCCACCATCCGTCATGAAAATATGGAAGGATTTCCGGCAAGAGAGTACATTGCCCAACCGGGTTCCGGGCACTTCTGCCCACGGGGAATCACTATTCAACGGTGTATTTTTTAAATAATCTCCGGCATTTCTTACCATCTGATGAGATGGAGTTCCATCCTTTGCAGTAAGCGTATCCACCCAAGTCAAGAAATTGGTGCGATGTGTGCCCTCCAGAACTTTCATGGAATTCCTGCTGCCACAAGATGTGCTGTTGCTAGGGATGCCATTGCATCGATTCATGGATTGCCATGCAATACGGAGTCTTTTGTCGGGAATATTGCTTGCTGCAAATGTATCCTTTAGTGCAGTTTTGAGTGCACTAATGCCAGAATCGCCCATACTTCCAGAGTCGTCAACCGAAATGATGACATTGGGTGCCGGTTCTATGCTTGCACTGCCTGCAGGGTATGTCGCAAAATTAAGTGGCGCTGCATTTGTGTAAATATGCGTGGCAAGACCTGCGGCTGCCAAAGAATAGGCGAGGTTCTTGATAATTATTTTTCTTTTCATATTATTCACCTTTAATCACAGGCATGGAGATGACTGTCTGGATTACGGCCATGGTAGGGGAATGGTCGCTAAAATCAGTGCTGCTGCTCGATCCCTTGATGCCAAAGGCCAGGGCTGTAATTCTGAAAATCATTTCTGCGTTTGTCGCCGGCGTTGCTGTGCCTTGCACTATTTTTCCGATATTTCCGCCGGGATTTAATCCAAGTGTCCCGTATGGCATTGGCTCTATCCAGTACCACGCTCCCTTATTGGCATCGGTCAATGCCAAAATTGGATTGGGCGGTGTAATTGTTTCCGAGCCACTTTGGTTGGCGCCTGAAAATTGGCCATATCTCGCTCCTAGGCTAAGCATGGCTTGCAAGGTACTGGGGTCATTCCAGAAATCCTCTGCGATGGTTCGCCTCAGGCAGATGGCATTCTTGCATTGATTGGTTTGAGCTGCGAGGCTGTCACTCCACGGTCCAAAAAAAACATCCTGGCTTCCAGGGAACTGCTGTGTACTACCCGTTCTTAGTGAAGTTTTTGTGCTGTCGTAAAGATGTCGGTATATATCATCCTGAGCATCCTGAACCATGGCTTGTGCGGATTCCATGGCTCTTTGGTAATCGGCATCATTGCCAGCTACCAATTCATTGAAAATTGCTGAACGAGAAGCCCATAGAGCAACGAGCATGGAAAGTAGAATAAAAATTACAACAATATAGAGAGCGGCTCCCTGTTGCAGATTTTTGTTTGGTGTCTTCATATTTAGCTGCTTGTTGGCCAGGCATGGCTGCGAGAACGGAAAGTGTTTCTGAATACCATGCGTAAGCGATTTCCACGGGATACCGTTTCATTGCTGCAGTTGATATAGTTGCTGCCCACAGTGTCAATGCTGTCGGATCCTTCCAGTTCAATACACACCTCTACTGACTGAACTTTTGACCAAGCCGTATTGTCAGTGAATGCAGATGCATTAGAGTAAGCGAAAGTCGGATTGGTATAGCCTTGCTGACTTACATAGCGAACAACGAAATCCTTGACCTTGATGTCGCTTGTCTGGGAGCCTCCAATAATAGGTTGTTTGGAGCTTGTGCCGGCACAATACAGAATATTGCTGTCCAGCTTGAATGCACTTTGAAGAGCCTCTGGTGGAGAGCTTGACGGATTTTCTCCCAGGCAGTTTCTTAGCAAGGAGCCTGTGCTTGCAGTTCCGTCTGCTGCAAGTGGATAAATTTTATCAATCGGAGCATTTTGATAAGTGACAGTTAATTTGTATTCATTGCTTCCGGGGCTGTCCTTTCCTGAGATAGGCGGATAGCTTGCTATAGCTAGGTTATTCCGAAAGTATGCTGACTCCAGATAGCTGGTGGATGGCTCCAAAGAGAGACTGCCTGCTTGTCGAATCTGTTGTCCAATCACACGAAATGCATAAGCCGCTTGCTGCTGCATTGTTGTGCTGTCGCTGGTGGATATGCTTGCATTTTTTGAAGCCAGCAATGCGCCAATTGCAACTGCGACAGTTAGAAGTCCAATTGCAATACCTACCATCAACTCAATAAGAGTCACGCCTTGCTGTTGCAGGCGATTGGAGGTCCTAAAGGAATGAGGATCTTTCTGCATATCAATATTGGTAACTATTGTGAGCAGTAGGCTGTAGAGGCAACGGTTTGGCAGCGTTCATCAAGGCTGATATATTGCAGATGGCAACTCATATAAGGGCTCTGCGAGTTATTGGCATCGATCTTTGGGCATTGAACGGCTGTGCCGGTCGAGTCCGTGGCGCTGGTTGATGAAGAAACCCCTGCAGCATCTTCATTGGAGCGCCAGGCAAGCATCACTCCTAGAGACTTCCCATCGGCGGTGGCGAAAATCCTTGCTTTCCCCAGTGGGAGCGCATTCTTTGCTGAATTTAGCCAAATGTATTTGTCGTAAGCGGCGAGCTGTGTAGCTGTACAAGAGGCTCCACTCGAGGAGCAGTCCACCGATGGCGCTGTAATTGATTGAGTAAGGTCTGTCCAGGTGATGGTGTATTGGCTGGAATTGGCGATGCCGCTGGTTTGATTCTTTATTCTTTCACTTAAATCATTGACCAAGCGAATGCTTTGAGTTCTTCGCATGGTATCTTGCGTATTGGAAAGCGTGCGCATCTGAACACCCAATATGCCTAATATTCCAAGTGCCGTTAATAGGATTGCTATTAATGACTCAAGTAAGGTGAAGCCATTTTGTTTATTCAAGCGCATGGAGGGTCCCCGATTACTTGAATTCTTCCCCCGGAACTTGTGCATATGCCTTGAGCGGGTGGATTTAAGTTTCCTCCTGCAGGAAGTATGTATATGCCTTTTGCGTTAATTCCGCTCATCTTTCCCCAGCGATCTAAAGAGATAGTTCCACTACTGCTTTTTACTGTTACTTCTATCCCCTTTGGCGGGGGTATATTTTTTATGCTAATTGAGTTTCCTGCCGAGTCAGCATAAAAAATGCTCCAGCCGCATCCCCAGTCTTCGTTGGTGCTGGCGACCGTACAGCCATCGGTATTATTTGGGGTTTTCTTTATGGTGACCCCCCCGCCGCGTTTTATGGCTTCTGTGCGGGCCAAATACAATGTGCTCACCATGCTTTCAGTAGTCGATTTGACATTCCATCGCTGAATCATGGGTGTAAAACTGGGTGCGACAACTGCGGTAAGCACGGCCAGCACGGCAATCACGGTCAACAGCTCGATCAAGGTAAAGCCATGGGCTTGCCTTCGTAGGCGGGGGGGCTGACCTGAAAAATACGAAGAAAGGTGCATGCTTGCATGGTAGATAGATGCAGCACTTTGTAACCATGGGCGGGACTGACGGTTGATTTTGCTAGACCTGCGGTGCCTATCAGCGCCTTCCGGGTGGTGGTCTCTGTGTAAATCCCGCGCATGCCCCGGAGTTAGGCCTTCCCTGGCATTCCCGGTACAGCCGCCTGTCGCGTTCGGCGGTGGTCTCCTCCGAGCTGCTGCGGATGTTCTGAATCTTGACCTTGCCGCTTTGCTTCTTGGCTGCCTTGTGGCTGCGCTCACCGGATGCATTGGCGGCGAGCGCTGGCAGGTTGGCGAATGCGACGGCTGCCAGGGCTGCGGTGCAGAGCTGGGCAAGCGAACGGCGTCTCAGAAATCTGGCCATGGCGCGTCCTTGTCTGGAGTGGATGGGCGCATTGTCCGGGTCAGCCTCATGCATGGACAAGCGGGTTTGCCTGCCTTGGTCCAAAGGCTTGCCCTGCGGTTGCATCGGGAATAAATCGCCTCTTGATATAATCACCAGGTTTTGCATGGTGCAAGACGCACGCTGAGGCCTTTCCAGTCTTGGCGCAAGTAACCAAGGTGCTCCTCGTCGAGTGCCAAATCCTAAGGAAAACAAAATGATCGCTGCCGATAAGAAGGCTGAAGTTGTCAAGGCCAATGCCCGTTCCGAAAACGACACTGGTAGCCCCGAAGTGCAAGTGGCTCTGCTGACAGCTCGCATCAACGAACTGACTCCCCACTTCAAGGCTAACGCCAAGGACCACCACGGTCGTCGCGGTCTGCTGCGCATGGTGAGCCGTCGCCGCAAGCTGCTGGACTACCTGAAGTCCAAGGACGCTGACCGCTACACAGCACTGATCGCCAAGCTGGGCCTGCGCAAGTAAGCACGGTGAAAGATCGAAACGCCTGAGTTAGATTGCCTAGCTCAGGCGTTTTTTACTTCGGAGTTCGCAAAACAGAGCGAAGCTGTGTCATTCCAATGCTGCATTATTTGTAGCGCATAGCGCAGCACTGGAATGGCATCGTGTTCTGTTTGCACTCCAAATCAAGACTGGATAAGCGCATCCAGCTATTCATAAAGGAGTCAATATGACCATGTTCAACAAAGTTACCAAGACCTTCCAGTGGGGCCAGCATACGGTCACCATGGAAACCGGCGAAATCGCCCGTCAGGCCTCCGGCGCCGTGCTGGTCAACATCGACGACACCGTGGTGCTGGCCACTGTCGTGGGTTCCAAGATCGCCAAGGCCGGCCAGGACTTCTTTCCCCTGACCGTTGACTACATCGAGAAGACTTATGCCGCCGGCAAGATCCCCGGCAGCTTCTTCAAGCGCGAAGCCAAGCCTTCCGAGCTGGAGACGCTGACCTCGCGTCTGATCGACCGTCCCATCCGTCCCCTGTTCCCCGAAGGCTTCTACAACGACGTGCATGTGGTCATCCACACCATCTCGTTGAATCCCGAAGTCGACGCCGACATCGCTGCCATGATTGCTGTCTCCGCTGCCCTGGCAGTGTCGGGCCTGCCTTTCAACGGTCCTATTGGTGCAGCCCGCGTGGGTTACATCAACGGCGAATACGTGCTGAACCCCGGTCAGACCCAGCGCAAGGATTCGCAGATGGATCTGGTCGTTGCCGGCACCGAATCCGCCGTGCTGATGGTGGAGTCCGAAGCTCTGCAGCTGCCTGAAGAAGTGATGCTGGGCGCCGTGGTGTTCGGCCACGAGCAAGGCAAGATCGCCATCGACGCCATCCATGACCTGGTGCGCGAAGGCGGCAAGCCCGCATGGGACTGGACTGCTCCGGCCAAGGACGAAGCGCTGATCGCCAAGGTGGTCGAGCTGGGCGAAGCCAAGCTGCGCGCCGCTTACCAGGAGCGTAACAAGCAGGTGCGTACCCTGGCTTGCCGCACTGCCTACGCCGACGTCAAGGCCGCCTTGACCGAGCAAGGCGTGGCGTTCGACGGCGTCAAGGTTGAAGGCATGCTGTTCGACATCGAAGCCGGCATCGTGCGTTCGCAGATCCTGGCGGGCGAGCCCCGTATCGACGGCCGCGACACCCGTACCGTGCGCCCCATCGAGATCCGTAACTCCGTGCTGCCCCGTACTCACGGTTCCGCGCTGTTCACGCGTGGTGAAACCCAGGCCCTGGTGATCTCTACGCTGGGTACCGAGCGCGACGCTCAGAAGATCGACGCACTGGCTGGCGAGTTCGAAGACCGCTTCCTGTTCCACTACAACATGCCTCCCTTTGCCACCGGCGAAGTGGGCCGCATGGGCTCGACCAAGCGCCGTGAAATCGGCCACGGCCGTCTGGCCAAGCGCGCTCTGGCCGCTTGCCTGCCGACCAAGGAAGAATTCCCCTACACCATCCGCGTGGTGTCGGAAATCACCGAGTCCAACGGCTCCTCGTCCATGGCTTCGGTCTGCGGCGGCTGCCTGTCCATGATGGACGCCGGCGTGCCCATGAAGGCGCATGTGGCCGGTATCGCCATGGGTCTGATCAAGGAAGACAACAAGTTCGCCGTGCTGACCGACATCCTGGGTGACGAAGATCACCTGGGTGACATGGACTTCAAGGTGGCCGGTACCACCAACGGCATCACCGCCCTGCAGATGGACATCAAGATCCAGGGCATTACCAAGGAAATCATGCAGGTTGCCCTGGCTCAGGCCAAGGAAGCGCGCATGCACATCCTGGGCAAGATGCAGGAAGCCATGGGCGAAGCCAAGACCGAAGTCTCCAGCTTCGCGCCCAAGCTCTACACCATGAAGATCAACCCCGAGAAGATCCGTGACGTGATCGGCAAGGGCGGCGCCACCATCCGTGCGCTGACCGAAGAGACCGGCACCCAGATCAACATCGAGGAAGACGGCACCATCACCATTGCCGCCACCGACGGCGCCAAGGCTGAAGCTGCCAAGCTGCGCATCGAGCAGATCACGGCCGAAGTCGAGATCGGCAAGATCTACGAAGGCCCCATCGTCAAGATCCTGGAATTCGGTGCCCTGGTCAATCTGCTGCCCGGCAAGGACGGTCTGCTGCATATCAGCCAGATCGCTCACGAGCGCGTGGAAAAGGTCACTGACTACCTGCAGGAAGGTCAGGTGGTCAAGGTCAAGGTTCTGGAAACCGACGACAAGGGTCGCGTCAAGCTGTCCATGAAGGCGCTGACCGAGCGTCCCGCCGGCATGCCCGAGCGCGAGCCGCGTGAACCCCGTGGCGATCGCGAGTACCGCGAACGTGCTCCTCGTCAGAATCGCGAACCCCGCGAAAACCGCGAGCCGCGCGAGAACCGCGCAGCCGCTGACGAGCAGCAACAGCAGCAGCAGTAATGGCTGAGCAGGAGGCCGTCGTGAGGTGGTCTCCTGTTTTGTCGTTTGCTGGCTGATCCTGATTTTGTAGCTGTCAGCGCTTTCTGCATAAGCGTTTGAGCCTGATTTCTTTGATAAAGCAAAGCCTGACTATGGAAGCCAACACAATGCGAGCGGTGGAAATCACCGGCTATGGTGCGCCAGACGTGCTGCGCATGGGTGTACGTCCCATGCCGGTAGCGGCTGAGGGGGAGGTGCTGATTCGCGTTGCCGCGAGCGGCATCAATCGCCCCGATGTGTTGCAGCGCAAAGGTCATTACGCACCACCTCCCGGCGCCTCCGATCTTCCGGGGCTGGAGGTGGCGGGTGTGATCGTGGCGGGCGACGAGGCGGCCATGGCCAAGGCGGGCTTCAAGCTCGGCGACCGCGTCTGCGCGCTGGTGGCTGGTGGCGGCTATGCGAGTTTCTGCGCAGCGCCCGTGGACCAGTGCCTGCCGGTGCCGGCGGGCTTCAGCGACGTGCAGGCGGCGGCCTTGCCCGAGACTTTTTTCACGGTCTGGAGCAATGTGTTCGACCGGGGGGCTCTGCAGCCCGGCGAAACCTTGCTGGTGCAGGGCGGCAGCAGCGGCATTGGCGTGACGGCGATTCAGCTGGCCAAGGCCTGGGGTGCGACGGTCATTGTCACGGCGGGCAGCGATGCCAAGTGCGATGACTGCCTCAAGCTCGGTGCCGATCACGCCATCAACTACAAGACGCAGGATTTTGCGGCAGAGGTGCTGCGCATCACGTCGGGCGAAGGCGTCAACGTCATCCTCGACATGGTCGCCGGCAGCTATGTGGCGCGCGAAGTCCAGTGCCTCGCTCCTGATGGCCGCCTGGTCATCATTGCGGTGCAGGGCGGTGTCAAGGCCGAGTTCGATGCCGGCCTGGTGCTGCGCAAGCGACTGACCGTGACCGGCTCCACGCTGCGCCCGCGCTCCGTGGCCTTCAAGGCGGCGATCGCCGAGGCGCTCAAGCGCAATGTCTGGCCCCTGCTGGAGTCCGGCAAGGTGCGTCCAGCCATTTATCGTGAATTCGATGCTGCTGATGCGGCGCAGGCTCATGCGCTGATGGAATCCAGCCAGCACACCGGAAAAATCGTTTTGACTTGGGAAACATGAAGCAAAAACTCATTGTTGGCAACTGGAAGATGAACGGCAGCCTGGCTGCCAATGCCGCTTTGCTGCAGGCCATCAAGCAGGGCTTGCCTGCTGACAACAAGGCGGGTGTGGCCGTGGCTGCTCCTGCTCCCTATCTGGCCCAGGTCCAGGCGGAACTAGCGGGTACTTCCATCGGCGTGGGCGCGCAGGATGTGTCCCAGCACGAGCAGGGTGCATTCACGGGCGAGGTTTCGGCCACCATGCTCAAGGAGTTCGGTGTGCGCTATGCGCTGGTCGGTCACTCCGAGCGTCGTCAGTATCATGGCGAGACTGATGCAGTGGTTGCCGCCAAGGCTCAAGCTGCCTTGGCCAAGGGCATCACGCCCATCGTCTGCGTGGGCGAGACCCTGGCGGAGCGTGAAGCCGGTCAGACCGAAGCCGTGGTCAAGCGTCAGCTGGCAGCCGTGATTCATCAGGTTGGCCACTGCGTGAGCGAGCTGGTCGTGGCCTACGAGCCTGTCTGGGCCATAGGTACCGGCAAGACCGCCTCGCCCGAGCAGGCTCAGCAGGTGCATGCCGTGCTGCGTGCGCAACTGGCTGCAGCCAGCGACAAGGCCGCTCGCGTGCCTGTGCTTTACGGCGGCAGCATGAATGCAGGCAATGCGGCGCAGCTGCTGGCTCAGGCGGATATTGACGGTGGCCTGATCGGTGGCGCGGCTCTCAAGGCTCCGGATTTCCTCACCATTATTGCGGCAGCGCAATAATTCGTCTGCACCGCACTCCGGTGCGGTGCGCAATGATTCAGACTTTTAGGTTTTGATATGAACGTCTTTTCCAGCGTCATTCTCGCGGTCCAGATGCTGGCCGCTCTGGGCATGATCGGCCTCATCCTCATGCAGCACGGCAAGGGTGCCGATATGGGTGCTTCCTTTGGCAGCGGCTCGTCGGGCAGCCTGTTTGGCGCCTCGGGCAGTGCCAACTTCCTGTCGCGTTCCACGGCGGCTCTGGCCACGGTGTTCTTTGTGGCGACATTGGCACTGGCTTATCTGGGCAATGCCCGTCCGGTGAGCTCGGGCAGCGTGCTTGAGGGCGCTCCTGTGTCGGCTCCTGCGCCTGCTGCAGCTGTGCCGCCTGCAACCACCGGTGATGCCGCCGTGCCTCCGGCTGCTCCTGCAGAGGGTGCAGCCCAGATCCCAACAAAATAAATTAAGAAAATCCTGAAGAACCCCGAAGAGTGGGGTTTTTCAGGCTAGAATCTAGGGATTGTCTGGGGATCAGAATCTTTGCAACGAAGGTTCCAGAGATTGCCGGACTTTGAGACGAAGCCGTCGTGGTGGAATTGGTAGACACGCTATCTTGAGGGGGTAGTGGCGAAAGCTGTGCGAGTTCGAGTCTCGCCGACGGCACCAACACATAACTAAAAACCTGCCCTGCTGATCAGGCAGTGATCGGTGAGGCATGTTTTCATAACAAGGCCCACTCGATGAACATCGATCAGTACCTTCCCGTTCTTCTGTTCATTCTTATCGGCATGGCTGTGGGTGTAGTACCCCTGGCTCTCGGCTACGTGCTGGGTCCCAACCGCCCTGATGCCGCCAAGAACTCTCCCTACGAATGCGGTTTCGAGGCGTTTGACGACGCTCGAATGAAATTCGATGTGCGCTATTACCTGGTCGCCATCCTGTTCATTCTGTTTGACTTGGAAATCGCATTTCTGCTGCCCTGGGCTGTCGCACTCAAAGATGTTGGCGGCGTGGGTTTTGTTGCTGTCCTGATTTTCCTGGCCATTCTGGTCGTGGGCTTTGCCTACGAGTGGAAAAAAGGCGCCCTGGATTGGGAATAAGCAGCTTTTCTGAGGAAACACGATGATCGAAGGCGTGATGAAGGAAGGCTTCGTCACCACCAGTTATGACACGGTGGTGAACTGGGCCAAGACAGGGTCGATCTGGCCCATGACGTTTGGCCTGGCCTGCTGTGCGGTGGAGATGATGCACGCAGCTGCTGCCCGCTATGACATCGGTCGCTTCGGCTCCGAAGTGTTCCGTGCCAGCCCCCGCCACTCTGACCTGATGATTGTTGCCGGCACGCTGTGCAACAAGATGGCTCCCGCGATGCGCAAGGTCTATGACCAGATGTCCGAGCCGCGCTGGGTCATCTCCATGGGCTCCTGTGCCAATGGTGGTGGTTACTATCACTACAGCTACTCGGTGGTGCGCGGTTGCGATCGCATTGTTCCCGTCGACGTCTATGTGCCTGGTTGCCCTCCGACAGCGGAAGCGCTGATCTACGGCATCATCCAGCTGCAGCAGAAGATTCGTCGTACCCACACCATCGCTCGCGTTTAAAGGGCTGAGATGACTGCAATTGCTATTCACCCCGAAAAGCTTCGGGATGTGGTTACGGCTGCCTTGGGTGACAAGGTGCGCTCTGTCACTCTGGCCTACGGCGAAGTGACGGTGGAAGTGTCTGCTGGCCAGTATCTGGACGTGATGCAGATCCTGCGCAATGCGCCGGACTGCCAGTTCGAGATGCTGCTGGATCTGTGCGGCGTGGACTACTCCACTTATGCGGAAGTCGGCAAGGACGGTCCGCGTTTTGCCGTGGTGTCTCACCTGATGTCCCTGACGCTGAACCAGCGTCTGCGTGTGCGTGTGTACTGCGCGGATGACGATTTCCCCGTGGTGGCCTCGATCAACCCCATCTGGAACTCGGCCAACTGGTTCGAGCGCGAAGCCTTCGATCTGTTCGGCATCGTGTTCGAAGGTCACGAGGACCTGCGCCGCATCCTGACCGACTATGGCTTCATCGGCCATCCGTTCCGCAAGGATTTCCCCCTGTCCGGCCACGTGGAAATGCGCTACGACGCCGAACAGCAACGTGTGGTGTACCAGCCCGTCACGATCGAGCCGCGCGAAATCACGCCGCGCATCATTCGTGAAGAAAACTACGGCGGAGGCCTGCACTAAAGGCGCACGTTGCCTTTTGACGGAAGACCATGGCTGAAATCAAGAACTATTCCCTGAACTTTGGTCCGCAGCACCCTGCAGCGCACGGTGTGCTGCGTCTGGTGTTGGAGCTCGATGGCGAAGTGGTGCAGCGCGCCGACCCGCACATCGGTCTGCTGCACCGCGCGACCGAAAAACTGGCCGAAAGCAAGACCTACATCCAGTCGCTGCCCTATATGGACCGCCTGGACTACTGCTCGATGATGAGCAACGAGCATGCTTACTGCCTGGCCATCGAAAAGCTGATGGGCATCGAAGTGCCTATTCGCGCCCAGTACATCCGCGTGATGTTCTCGGAAATCACCCGCATCATGAATCACCTGATGTGGCTGGGTTCCTCGGGTAACGATGCTGGCAGCTCGACCATCCTGATCTACAGCTTCCGCGAGCGTGAAGCGCTGATGGACATGTACGAAGCGGTGTCGGGTGCGCGCATGCACGCGGCCTACTTCCGTCCCGGTGGCGTGTACCGCGATCTGCCGGACAGCATGCCCCAGTACAAGGCCAGCAAGGTGCGCAATGTGCGCTCCATGGAGGCCATGAACGAAGACCGCAAGGGCTCGCTGCTGGACTTCATCGATGCTTTCACGCAGCGCTTCCCCAAGTGCGCGGACGAGTACGAAACCCTGCTCACCGACAACCGTATCTGGAAGCAGCGTAATGTCGGCATCGGTGTGGTGTCTGCAGAGCGTGCCATCAATCTGGGCCTGACCGGTCCCATGCTGCGCGCTTCGGGCCTGCCCTGGGACATGCGCAAGACCCAGCCCTACGAGGTCTACGACAAGCTGGATTTCGATATTCCGGTGGGTGCCACGGGCGATTGCTACGACCGCTATCTGGTTCGCATGGCCGAGATGCGCGAGTCCAACAAGATCATCAAGCAATGCGTGGACTGGCTGCGTGTCAATCCCGGCCCGGTGATCACGGACAATCACAAGGTTGCGCCCGCAAGCCGTGAAGCCATGAAGTCCAACATGGAAGAGCTGATTCACCACTTCAAGCTCTTTACCGAAGGCTTCAAGGTTCCCGAAGGCGAGGCTTATGCCTCCGTCGAGCATCCCAAGGGTGAGTTCGGCATTTATTTGATCAGCGATGGCGCCAACAAGCCCTATCGACTGAAGATTCGTCCACCAGGATTTGCGCACATGGCTGCTCTCGATGAACTGAGCCGTGGCCATATGCTGGCTGACGCCGTGATGGTGCTCAGTACCCTGGACATCGTGTTTGGAGACGTTGACCGATGATTACCGAAGCGACCAGAGAACGCTTTGCGCGTGAGGTGGCAAAGTATCCGGCTGACCAGAAACAGTCTGCCGTCATGGCTTGCCTGTCTATCGTGCAGCAGGAGCAGGGCTGGGTCAGCCAGGAAAGCGAGGCAGTGATTGCCGAAGTCCTGGGCATGGCCGAGATTGCGGTGCACGAAGTCACCACTTTCTACAACATGTACAACCAGCAACCCGTTGGCAAGTACAAGCTGAATGTCTGCACCAATCTGCCATGCCAGCTGCGCGACGGCTACAAGGCCTTGCACCACCTGGAGCACAAGCTGGGCATCAAGATGGGCGAGACCACCAAGGATGGCCTGTTCACGCTGCAGCAGTCCGAGTGCCTGGGCGCCTGCGCCGATTCGCCCGTGATGCTGGTCAACGACCGTTGCATGTGCAGCTTCATGAGCAACGAAAAGCTCGACGAGCTGGTCGACGGTCTGCGCGCAGCGGAGGGCAAGGCATGAGCACGATTCTGAACAATCCTGCCGCCAATGCCGTGCTGGCCAAGTTCGCATCGACCGGCAACGAAACCTGCTTCCACGACCGTCACATCAACCCCCAGATCTATGCGGATCTGAACGGCAGCAACTGGTCCATCAAGGACTACGAAGCACGCGGCGGCTATCAAGCACTGCGCAAGCTGCTGGGCAAGGATGGCGGCGAGGGCCTGACACAGGATCAGGTCATCGCGACGCTCAAGGAATCCGGTCTGCGCGGCCGTGGCGGTGCGGGCTTCCCCACGGGTCTGAAGTGGAGCTTCATGCCCCGCCAGTTCCCCGGTCAGAAGCATCTGGTCTGCAACTCGGATGAGGGCGAACCCGGTACCTGCAAGGACCGCGACATCCTGATGTTCAACCCGCACATCGTGATCGAAGGCATGATCATTGCCGCTTTCGCGATGGGTATCAGCATCGGCTACAACTACATCCACGGTGAAATCTTCGAAGTCTATGATCGCTTCGAGGCAGCCCTGGAAGAAGCCCGCGCTGCCGGCTACCTGGGTGACAACATCCTTGGCAGCAGCTTCAGCTTCCAGCTGCATGCCCACCATGGCTTTGGCGCCTACATCTGCGGCGAGGAAACCGCGCTGCTGGAATCGCTGGAAGGCAAGAAGGGCCAGCCCCGCTTCAAGCCGCCGTTCCCTGCCAGCTTCGGTCTGTACGGCAAGCCCACGACCATCAACAACACCGAGACTTTCGCGGCCGTTCCCTGGATCATCCGCAATGGTGGCCAGGCCTATCTGGAATGCGGCAAGCCCAACAACGGCGGCACCAAGATCTTCTCGGTCAGCGGCGACGTGAACCTGCCCGGCAACTACGAAGTTCCCATGGGCACGCCTTTCAGCAAGTTGCTGGAGCTGGCGGGCGGCGTGCGCACCGGTCGCAAGCTCAAGGCAGTGATCCCCGGCGGCTCTTCGTCGCCCGTGCTGCCTGCCGACATCATCATGGACTGCACGATGGACTATGACTCCATCTCCAAGGCGGGTTCCATGCTGGGTTCGGGCGCCGTGATCGTGATGGATGATTCGCGCGACATGGTCGAGTGCCTGCTGCGTCTGTCGTACTTCTATTCGCACGAGTCCTGCGGCCAGTGCACGCCCTGCCGTGAAGGCACGGGCTGGCTGTGGCGTGTGGTGAACCGTATTCAGCACGGCGAAGGCCGTCCGGAAGATATCGAGCTGTTGGACTCGGTATCCGTGAACATCATGGGCCGCACCATCTGTGCGCTCGGCGACGCGGCAGCCATGCCGGTTCGCGCCATGATCAAGCACTTCCGCCACGAGTTCGAAGCGAAGATCCAGAACGCTTCCAAACAGGCTGCATGAGCGCCTGATCGCGAGACAAGCATATGGTTGAAATTGAACTGGACGGAAAAAAGGTCGAGGTGACGGAAGGCAGCATGGTCATGCATGCAGCCGAAAAGGCCGGCACCTACATTCCTCACTTCTGCTACCACAAGAAGCTATCCATTGCGGCCAACTGCCGCATGTGCCTTGTGGATGTGGAAAAGGCTCCCAAGCCCATGCCCGCCTGCGCCACGCCAGTGACGCAGGGCATGATCGTGCGCACCAAGAGCGAGAAGGCCATCAAGGCACAACAGTCGGTGATGGAGTTCCTGCTCATCAATCACCCGCTGGACTGCCCCATCTGCGACCAGGGCGGCGAATGCCAGCTCCAGGATCTGGCAGTGGGTTATGGCAGCAGCTCTTCGCGCTACGAAGAAGAAAAGCGTGTGGTCTTCCACAAGAACGTGGGGCCGCTGATTTCCATGGAGGAAATGAGCCGCTGCATTCACTGCACACGTTGCGTGCGCTTTGGCCAGGAAGTGGCCGGCGTCATGGAACTGGGCATGATTCACCGCGGCGAGCACTCCGAAATCACCACGGTGGTGGGCGATAGCGTGGACTCCGAGCTGTCGGGCAATATGATCGACATCTGCCCCGTGGGCGCGTTGACCAGCAAGCCCTTCCGCTACAGCGCCCGTACCTGGGAACTGTCGCGCCGCAAGTCGGTAGCTCCGCACGACTCCACGGGTTCCAACCTGATCGTTCAGGTCAAGAACCACAAGGTCATGCGCGTTGTGCCCTTCGAGAACGAAGAAGTCAACGAATGCTGGATTGCCGACCGTGACCGCTTCTCCTACGAAGCGCTGAACAGCGACGAACGCCTCACCAAGCCCATGCTCAAGCAGGGCGGCGAGTGGAAGGAAGTCGACTGGCAGACTGCTCTGGAATATGTGGCCAACGGCCTGCAGCAGATCAAGAACAACCATGGCGCCAGCGCCATCGGCGCTCTGGTCAGCCCGCACAGCACGGTGGAAGAGCTGTTCCTGGCTGGCAAGCTGGTGCGCGGTATCGGCAGCGACAACATCGACTACCGTCTGCGCAATGCCGAGTTTGCTGCCACGCAAGGCGTGCAGTGGCTGGGTCTGCCCATCGCAGCACTGAGCACTCTGCAGTCGGCTCTGATCGTGGGCTCCAACCTGCGCAAGGACCATCCGCTGTTCGCACAGCGCATCCGCCAGGCTGCCAAGAAGGGCTGCAAGGTCTTCGCCATCAACGATCGTGTCTATGACTGGGCCTTGCCCGTCAACGCATCGGTGGTCGCAGCCGGCGACTGGGCTCAGGCCCTGGCCGATGTGGCCGCTGCCGTGGCCGAAGCCAAGGGTGTCTCGGCTCCCGTGGCAGGTCAGGTTCATGACGAAGCCAAGGCGATTGCCGCCGCCCTGCTGGCCGGCGAGCAGAAGGCCGTGCTGCTGGGCAATGCTGCAGCGCACCATGCTCAGGCTTCCGCACTGCTGGCTCTGGCTAACTGGGTTGCCGAGCAGACCGGCGCCGCCGTGGGCTATCTGACCGAAGCCGCCAACACCGTGGGCGCGCAATGGGTCAAGGCCATGCCTGCTGGCAACGGTCTGAATGCGGCTCAGATGATTGATGGTGGCCTGAAGGCTGCCATCTTGCTGAACAACGAGCCCGAGTTCGACAGTGCTGCCGGCAAGGCCGCCATCGCAGGTCTGAACAAGGCCGAGATGGTGGTGACACTGAGCCCCTTCAAGGCCAACCTGGAATTCAGCGATGTGCTGTTGCCCATTGCTCCGTTCACGGAAACCTCGGGCAGCTTCGTCAACGCCGAAGGCCGTCTGCAGAGCTTCCATGCCGTGGTCAAGCCACTGGCCGACACACGTCCCGCATGGAAGGTGCTGCGCGTGCTGGCCAACCTGATGGGTGTTCAGGGCGTGGACTATGAAACGTCGCAAGACGTGCTGGCTGAGGCCACTGGCGGCGCTGCCCAAGTGCCCGCCAATGTGCTGAGCAATGCGGCCCAGGCCGTGAGCGCAGTGCCTGCAGGCTCTGTGACTGCGCCTGCAGTCGCCAGCATTTACCAGCTCGACAGCATCGTGCGCCGCGCTACGTCGCTGCAATTGACGGCTGACGCTCGTCAGGTTCGTGAGGGAGGCGCCGCATGATCGACGCATTGAAAGCCTGGGGCGCGGGCCTGTCCGCTGCTCCTTTCTGGACCGATGTGGCCTGGCCCCTCATCTGGATTCTGCTCGGCATCGTGGCCATCGTGGCTCCCCTGATGGGTGCCGTGGCCTACCTCACACTGTGGGAGCGCAAGCTGCTGGGTTTCATGCAAATCCGTCTGGGCCCCAACCGCGTGGGTCCTTCGGGTCTGCTGCAGCCTCTGGCTGACGGCCTGAAGCTGCTGACCAAGGAACTGATTCAGCCCACGGCAGCTGCCAAGGGCCTGTTCTATGTGGGTCCGGTCATGGCCATCATGCCGGCCCTGGCGGCCTGGGTGGTGATTCCTTTCGCTCCCGATGTGGCCCTGGCCAACGTGAACGCAGGTCTGCTGCTGCTGATGGCGATCACTTCCATCGAAGTCTATGGCGTGATCATTGCGGGCTGGGCTTCCAACTCCAAGTACGCCTTCCTGGGCGCACTGCGTGCCTCGGCTCAGATGGTGAGCTACGAAATCGCGCTGGGCTTCTGTTTCCTGGTGGTCATCATGGTCACGGGCAGCATGAATCTGTCGGCCATCGTGATGAGCCAGGGTCAAGGTCAGTTCGCATCCATGGGCATGAGCATCCTGTCCTGGAACTGGCTGCCTCTGCTGCCCATCTTCATCGTCTACCTGATCTCGGTCGTTGCCGAAACCAATCGTCACCCGTTTGACGTGGTCGAAGGCGAAGCCGAAATCGTGGCCGGTCACATGGTCGAGTACTCGGGCATGGGCTTTGCGGTCTTCTTCCTGGCCGAATACGCGAGCATGTGGCTGGTCTCCATCCTGGCTGTGATCATGTTCCTGGGCGGCTGGCTGCCTCCGTTCGACTTCCTGGGCTTCATCCCCGGTTGGATCTGGCTGGCGATCAAGACCTTCCTGGTGGTGTCGTGCTTCATCTGGATTCGCGCTACCTTCCCGCGCTTCCGTTATGACCAGATCATGCGTCTGGGTTGGAAGATCTTCATTCCCGTCACCCTGGTGTGGCTGGTGGTTGTGGGTGCTTGGCTGTACTCGCCCTGGAACATCTGGAAATAAGCGGAGTACGTATGTCTGCAGTAGCTGCAACACCTTTCTCCTTCAAGGATTTCCTCAAGAGCTTCATGCTCTGGGAACTGGCCAAGGGCATGGCCCTGACTGGCCGCTACACCTTCCGTCGCAAGATCACGGTGCAGTTCCCTGAGGAAAAAACACCTCAGTCGCCACGCTTCCGTGGTCTGCACGCCCTGCGCCGTTATGAAAACGGCGAAGAGCGCTGCATTGCCTGCAAGCTTTGCGAGGCCGTGTGCCCTGCCATGGCCATCACCATCGAGTCCGATGTGCGTGACGACGGCTCACGCCGTACCACGCGCTACGACATCGATCTGACCAAGTGCATCTTCTGTGGCTTCTGTGAAGAAAGCTGCCCGGTGGACTCCATCGTGGAGACGCACATCTTCGAATACCACGGCGAAAAGCGCGGTGATCTCTACTTCACCAAGGACATGCTCTTGGCAGTGGGTGACCGTTATGAAGCCGAGATCGCTGCCAACAAGGCGGCAGATGCCAAGTACCGCTGAAGCGGCTCCTTGATCACTTGAAAAGATTCGATCCATGGACGCCAAAACTGGTTTTTTCTATCTGTTCTCGGTCGTGCTGCTGTTTGCAGCCTTCCGGGTTGTCACGGCCCGCAACCCTGTGCATGCCGTGCTCAATCTGATTCTGGCCTTCTCGCAAGCGGCTGCCATCTGGCTGCTGCTCAAGGCTGAATTCCTCGGCATCGCTCTGGTGCTGGTCTATCTGGGCGCTGTGATGGTGCTGTTCCTGTTCGTGGTGATGATGCTCGATATCCGTATCGACGCCATGCGCCGTGGCTTCTGGAAGCATTTCCCGTTCGCCGCCCTGATCGGTGTGCTGATCGCCTTTGAAATGGGCATGGTGCTGATGGGTGGCTTCGGCGACGTCGAAGACGCCAAGGCCGTTGGCACGACCATGGTCAATGCCGCCGGTCAGACCGTTCCCTACTCGAACACACAGGCTCTGGGCAAGCTGCTGTACACGGAATACCTGTATCCCGTGGAAATTGCAGCCGTGATCCTGCTGGTGGCCATGATTGCCGCAATTGCCCTGACGCTGCGCAAGCGCAAGGACAGCAAGGCCATGAACCCTGCAGATCAAATCCGTGTGCGCGCCTCCGACCGCATCAAGCTGGTCAAGGTCGACAGCACCAAGCCTGCACAAAAACCTGACGCTGAAGCTGCGGCTGCAGCGCCTGCTGTGGAGACAAAAGCATGACGCTGACTTTGGGCCACTTCCTGACGCTGGGTGCCATGCTGTTTGCACTCTCCGTGGTTGGCATCTTTCTGAACCGCAAGAACCTGATCGTCTTGCTCATGGCCATCGAGCTGATGCTGCTGGCCGTGAACATGAACTTTGTCGCGTTTTCCAGCTATCTGGGCGACATGCACGGCCAGGTGTTCGTGTTTTTCATCCTGACAGTGGCTGCTGCTGAATCGGCCATCGGTCTGGCGATCTTGGTGCTGCTGTTCCGTAACAAGACAAGCATCGATGCGGAAGATCTCAACGCCCTCAAGGGTTGAGTCCGCCGTAACTTGCAAGGTTCTCAAGAAATGAGTCAAACCCTTTCTGCATCCATGCTGCTTGCGGTGCCGTTGGCACCGCTGGTCGGCTCCGCACTCGCGGGTATCTGGGGCACGGCCTTTGGCGGCAACAAGATTGGTCGCACCGGCAGCAGCTCCCTGACGATTCTGGGCGTGCTCGTGGCCTTCGTTCTGTCGGCCCTCACGTTCCAGGCTGTCGTGTTCGACGGCGCAACGTTCAACGAGACCATCTACACCTGGATGGTCGTCGGCGGTCTGAAGATGGAAGTCGGTTTCCTGATCGACTCCATCACGGTGATGATGATGTGCGTGGTGACCTTTGTGTCGCTGATGGTGCACATCTACACCATGGGCTACATGGAGGAAGACGACGGCTACAACCGTTTCTTTTCCTATATCTCGCTGTTCACCTTCTCCATGTTGATGCTTGTCATGAGCAACAACCTGCTGCAGCTGTTCTTCGGCTGGGAAGCCGTGGGCCTGGTGTCCTACCTGCTGATCGGCTTCTACTACAAGAAGCCCACGGCCATTTTCGCCAACATGAAGGCCTTCCTGGTCAACCGCGTGGGTGACTTCGGCTTCATTCTGGGCATTGGTCTGATCGCTGCCTACACCGGCACGCTGAACTATTCTGAAATCTTCGCCAAGCTGCCCGAGATCCAGAATACCCAGCTGCCCGGCACGGGCTGGCTGCTGGTGACCGTGACTGCCATCTGCCTGTTCATCGGCGCGATGGGCAAGTCGGCCCAGTTCCCGCTGCACGCATGGCTGCCGGACTCCATGGAAGGCCCCACGCCTATCTCCGCGCTGATTCACGCGGCGACCATGGTGACGGCCGGCATCTTCATGGTGTCGCGCATGTCTCCCCTGTACGAGCTGTCGGACGCTGCGCTGAACTTCATCCTGGTGATCGGCTCCATCACGGCGCTGTTCATGGGTATCCTGGGCATCATCCAGAACGACATCAAGCGCGTGATCGCGTACTCCACGCTGTCCCAGCTGGGCTACATGACCATCGCTCTGGGCGTTTCGGCCTACTCGGTGTCCGTGTTCCACCTGATGACCCACGCCTTCTTCAAGGCTCTGCTGTTCCTCGGTGCCGGCTCCGTCATCATGGGCATGCACCACAATCAGGACATCCGCTGGATGGGCGGCGTGCGCAAGTACATGCCCATCACCTGGATCACCTTCCTGCTGGGTAACCTCGCGCTGATCGGCACGCCTTTCTTCTCGGGCTTCTACTCCAAGGACGCCATCATCGAGGCGGTTCACGCTTCCAACCTGCCCGCAGCCGGCTTTGCCAACTTTGCCGTGCTGGCCGGTGTGTTCATCACGGCTTTCTACTCCTTCCGCCTGTACTTCATCGTCTTCCACGGCAAGGAGCGCTACGACCAGAACCCCGATGCGCACCATGATGACCACCATGGTCATGACGACCACGGGCACGGCCATGACGCCAAGCCCCATGAGTCGCCTCTGGTGGTGACAGGTCCCCTGATGCTGCTGGCCATTCCTTCGGTGGTGATCGGTGCGATTGCGCTGATGCCGATGCTGTTTGGCGACTTCTTCAAGGGCGTGATCCACGTCGATGGCTCCAAGCACGGCGCCATGGCCGAACTGGCCGAGCAGATTCACGGCTGGGTGCCGATGGCACTGCACGGCTTCACGGCCGCGCCGTTCTGGCTGGCTCTGGCCGGTGTGGTGGTGTCCTATGTGTTCTACATGGTCAAGCCCGAGATTCCTGCCGCCATCATGGCTTTCTCCAAGAAGATTGGTCTGTACCAGGTTCTGGAAGGCAAGTACGGCGTGGACTGGGTGTACGAGAACATCTTCGCCCGCGGCGCCCGTGCCTTCGGTACCTTCTTCTGGAAGGCCGGCGATCAGGCCATCATCGATGGCGCCATCGTCAATGGCTCCTGGAAGCTCATGGCCAAATTCGGTCAGTGGGTGCGTGGCCTGCAAACAGGCTATCTCTATCACTACGCGTTGGTCATGCTGCTGGGTATCGTTGCCCTCATGACGTACTTCGTGTGGCTCAACAAGTAGTAGGGGAAAAACAAAAATGGGTTTGTTGAGTCTTTCTATCTGGGTGCCGATCGCTTTCGGCGCCCTCCTGCTGGCCTTCAGCAAAGAAGGGCAGGCCAACGCGGTGCGCTGGCTGGCCCTGATCGGCGCGCTGATCGGCTTTGCGGTGACCATTCCTCTGATCACCGGCTTCGACACCACGACTGCCAATATGCAGTTTGTGGAAAATGCACTCTGGATTGAGCGCTTCAACATCCACTACCATCTGGGCGTGGATGGCATCTCCATGTGGTTTGTGCCGCTGACAGCCTTCATCACCGTCATCGTGGTGATCGCCTCCTGGGCCAACATCACCGAGCGCGTGAACCAGTACATGGGCGCGTTCCTGATCCTGTCGGGTCTGATGATCGGTGTGTTCGCCGCCATGGACGGCATGCTGTTCTACGTGTTCTTCGAAGCAACCCTGATCCCGATGTATCTGATCATCGGTATCTGGGGCGGCCCGAACCGTATCTACGCGGCTTTCAAGTTCTTCCTGTACACCTTGATGGGCTCGCTGCTCACGCTGGTCGCACTGATCTATCTGTACACCCAGTCGGGCGGCAGCTTCGAGATCCTGGACTGGCACAAGCTGCCCCTGTCCGGCACCGCACAGACGCTGATCTTCTTCGCCTTCTTCGCCGCTTTTGCCGTGAAGGTGCCCATGTTCCCGGTTCACACCTGGCTGCCCGACGTTCACGTCGAAGCGCCTACCGGTGGTTCCGCCGTGCTGGCCGCCATCATGCTGAAGCTCGGTGCCTATGGCTTCCTGCGCTTCTCGCTGCCCATCGCTCCCGATGCGGCGCATGAGTGGTCGGGCCTGATGATCACGCTGTCGCTGATTGCCGTGATCTATGTGGGTGTGGTGGCTCTGGTGCAAAAGGACATGAAGAAGCTGGTGGCTTATTCGTCCGTGGCGCACATGGGTTTCGTGACCCTGGGTTTCTTCATGTTCAACAGCCTGGGCATTGCCGGCGGCCTGGTGCAGATGATCGCCCACGGCTTCGTGTCCGGCGCGATGTTCCTGTGCATCGGCGTGCTGTACGACCGCGTTCACTCGCGTGAGATCGCCGCTTACGGCGGCGTGGTCAACACCATGCCCAAGTTCGCTGCCTTTGCCCTGCTGTTCGCCATGGCCAACTGCGGTCTGCCTGCCACTGCCGGTTTCGTCGGCGAGTGGATGGTGATCCTGGGCGCCGTGCAATACAACTTCTGGATTGGTCTGGGTGCGGCAACCGCCCTGATCTTCGGCGCCGCCTACACCCTGTGGATGTACAAGCGCGTGTACCTGGGTGACGTGGCCAACGACCATGTGGCTGAACTCAAGGACATCAACTGCCGCGAATTCCTGGTGCTGGGTGTGCTGGCTGCGGCTGTGCTGGTCATGGGTCTGTATCCCAAGCCCTTCACCGATGTGATGGATGTGTCTGTGGCAGAGCTCATCAAGCATGTGGCTGTGAGCAAGCTCAACTGACCAGACTGAAACGAGAGACACGAGATGATTGACAACATCAGCTGGCTGGCGATCTACCCGGAGATCACTCTCCTGGTCATGGCCTGCGTCATTGCCTTGGTGGACCTGGGCATCAATAGCGCCCGTCGCACCGGCACCTATGTTCTGACCATGCTCACCCTGCTTGTCGTGGCGGTGATGCAGGGCATGTATGCCGCAAGCGGCAATACCTTCTACGGCTGGGGCAACATGGTTGTCTCGGACGCCATGGGTAACTGGCTCAAGTGCTTTGCCACTATCGCCATGATGATCACCATGGTCTACGGTCGCCCTTATGCGGCCGAGCGCGACATGCTGCGTGGCGGTGAGTTCTTCACGCTGTCCATGCTGGCCTTGCTGGGCATGTTCATCATGATCAGCGGCAACAACTTCCTGGTTCTGTACCTGGGCCTAGAGCTGCTGACCCTGTCGAGCTATGCGCTGGTTGCTCTGCGCCGCGACCACACCGTGGCCGTCGAAGCCGCCATGAAGTACTTCGTGCTGGGTGCCATGGCTTCCGGTTTCCTGCTCTACGGCATGTCCATGCTCTATGGCGCTACCGGTTCGCTGGATATCGGCCAAGTCTTCAAGGCCATCAATTCCGGTGAAATCAAGCACCAGGTGCTGGTCTTCGGTCTGGTCTTCGTGGTTGCCGGTCTGGCCTTCAAGCTGGGCGTGGTTCCCTTCCACATGTGGGTGCCCGACGTCTACCAGGGTGCACCTACGGCCATCACCGCCCTGATCGGCGGCGCGCCCAAGCTGGCTGCCTTTGCCATGACCATCCGCCTGCTGGTGGACGGCCTGCTGCCCCTGGCCATCGACTGGCAACAGATGCTGATGGTTCTGGCCGTCTGCTCGCTGCTCATCGGCAATCTGGCCGGTCTGCAGCAGACCAGCCTCAAGCGCATGCTGGCTTACTCGACGATTTCCCAGATGGGCTTTGTGCTGCTGGGCCTGATGTCGGGTGTGGTGGATGGCAAGGTCGATCCTGCCACCGTCGAAAACGCCTACAGCTCGGCGATGTTCTACATCGTGACCTATGTGCTGACCGCTCTGGCTTCCTTCGGCGTGATCCTGCTGCTGGCCCGTGAAGGCTTTGAAAGCGAAGAGATCGCCGATCTGGCCGGCCTGAACCAGCGCAGCCCGCTGTACGCCGGCGTGATGGCCATCTGCCTGTTCTCCATGGCCGGTATTCCTCCGCTGGTCGGCTTCTACGCCAAGCTGTCCGTGCTGCAGGCCCTGGTCGCTTCGGGCAGCAGCCTGTACATCGGTCTGGCCGTGTTTGCCGTGATCATGTCGCTGATCGGTGCCTTCTATTACCTGCGCGTGGTCAAGGTCATGTACTTTGATGCTCCAATCACTGCTACCAGCGTGTCTGCTCCTCTGGATGTGCGCGTTGTGCTGACGATCAACGGTGCGCTGGTTCTGCTGCTGGGTATCCTGCCTGGCGGGCTGATGGCCTTGTGCGCTGACGCCGTTGTGCGTGCCCTGGCTTCCTGATAAGACGAACGTGATGAGGGCTTGATGCCCTCATCACTTTTTCTAGGAATGGCTTTGTGTCTATAACCGCCTCTATCTGGCTCATCATCTTGGCTGCCCTTGTGGCAGCCAATTTGCCTTTTATCAACCAGCGTCTGGGCATTGTCGGCCCCGTCATGGCCGGTCGCAAACCGCTGTGGGTGCGCCTGCTGGAAATGATTGCCCTGTATCTGCTGGTGGGCGGCCTGGGCTTGCTGCTGGAGCGCCGCGCCGGCCAGATATCTCCCCAAGGCTGGGAGTTCTATGCCATCACTGCTACGCTGTTTCTGACGCTGGCATTTCCCGGCTTTGTTTATCGCTATCTGGTTCACCGCAAGGGTTGAGTGGCGCCATGAAAGTGCTTGATCTTCACTGCCCTGCAGGCCATGTCTTCGAAGGCTGGTTTGCTTCGGAAGATGATTTTCAGAATCAGCTGCAGCGCAAGCTGGTGCAATGCCCTGTTTGCGGCGACAGCGATGTGACCAAGCGCTTGAGTGCTCCCCGTCTCAATCTGGGCGCACAGCCGCCCAAAGCTGCTCAGGCTTCGCAACCGGCCCCTGCCGCAGCGCCGGCAGTTCCCGCGGCCAGTCCCGAAATCAGCGCCGAGGCGCGCGCACATCTTCAGTCCATGCAGGCTGCATGGATGCAGTGGTCGCGCAAGGTCGCGCAAAGCAGCGAGGATGTCGGCAAAAAATTTGCCGAAGAAGCGCGCCGCATTCACTACGGGGAAACCGAGGAGCGCGCCATTCGCGGTCAGACCAGTGCCCGGGAGGCCATGGAGCTGATCGAAGAGGGCATTGGTGTCCTGCCTCTGGCCTTGCCCGAGTCGGCCAGCGGTGAAGGCGGCAGCGGCAGCCTGCAATAGGACAACCGGGCCTCCGGTCGGAGGCCTGCGGTTTCAGTTCCGCTGCTGATAGACCGCGTTGGCCAGAGCCTGCAGGCGCTCGCGCGGCAGGGAAGCACTCAAGGCATAGCCTTGCCGGCCCTCTATCCAGTAAAAGCCATGGCTTGCGCCGTCGCTGCTCCACTGAAAGGAGGCTGGGGCGGAAGCGGCGGCCGTCTCGGGATTGAGCACCGAGACATACAGGGTGACGCGCTGGCCTGCCTGATCCTCGTACATGAACTGGGCGCGGGCCTGGCCGGTCTCTCCGGGCAGCAGCCGCCCGCCCATGAGATGAAAGCCCTGGGCTTCCAGCACCGGGGGCTTGAGCGCAACGCCCAGCCGCTTGGACAGCCACTGCACCAGATGCGCCTGCTGCTGCGCCGCTACCTCGACGGGGTGGCGCTGCTCGGGCACATAGACGGCATGGGCAGCGGCCGCCTCGCGCACAAAGCCCGGCAGCTGCGCAAGCGTCGCAGCGGGCTGCGAAACCGATGTCTGCCGACCTGCACCATAGCCCAGTCCCAGGCCCACGCTGAGCATGATGCCTGCGGCCAGCGCATGCGGCCAGTGCCACTGCAGGGCCGGTTTTTGCAGGGATCGGATGAGCCGGGGCGGTACCGGCTCTTCGAGCAATTGCGCATGCAGAGCCTGAAGGCCGGCATTCTGGGCCTGAATGGCGGCCATGCGCGCTGCTTCTTCGGGGTGTTCGGCCAGCCATTGCGCCACGGCCGCAGCGGCATCGGGCTGCAACTCTCCATCCACCCAGGCATGCAGCGTGGCTTCATCGGGGCGCTGGGTTGTCATTGCACTTTCCTTCATTTGACAGCCCTCAACACGGTCGTCGCGGGTCTTTCTCCTTCCATGAGGCGTCTGAGCTGCTCGCGGGCGCGCGAGAGGCGCGACATCACCGTTCCCACGGGAACACCCAGCATCTGTGCGGCTTCGCCATAGCTGAACTGCTCCATGCCGATCAGCAGCAATACCTCGCGGGCCTGCGGCGTGAGATGGGCCAGGGCCCGCTCCAGATCCAGCTGCAGTGCCAGTCTGGGCATGGGGTCGTGGGGCGTGTCCTGGGCCTCGTCAAGCGCCACCATACGATGCCGCGAGGACTGCTGCCACTGATTGGCGTAGAGGTTGTGCATCAAGGTCAGCAGCCAGCTGAGCAAGGCCTTTTGCACCTGCTCGGCCGTAGCGGCGGCCGGCGGCTGCCACAGGGCCCACTTCTGGCAGGCGCGCTCCAGGGTGTCCTGGACCAGATCGTCTGCCAGCGCAGCATCGCCCGCCAGCGCGCGCGCATAGCGACGCAGGCGGGGAATATGGACCAGAGCGGCGTCGACCTTCACTCAAGGCTTGGCGACATGCCAGCTATTGTTGAGGAAGCCGTCACCCGTCATGTCGCCGGGCTTGGCATCCTTGACCCAGTGATAGAGGGGGCGGCCCTTGTAGGCCCATTGCTTGCTGCCGTCGTCGCGCATCACCACGGTCCAGTCGCCGATCGGCGCCGCATTCGCCGGAGCCATCAGAGGCGGCCAGTTGGTGGCGCAGCCGCCGTTGCAGACGCTTTTGCCGGAGCCTGCGGCATCCTTGTCAAAGACGTAGAGCGTCATCTGGGTCGGTCCTACCAGCACGCCATTGAGGGTGGTGGCAGGGGACTTGGCCGGGGCGGCCGGGCCGGTCGAGCAGGCCGCCAGCAGGGCGGCAGAAGCGAGCGTCAGCGAAGCGATGCGAAACATGAGGTCTCTCCTTGTGGTTGACCAGCAGTAAACAGTTCTGCACGGGGTTTTATTCCATGCGTTTTCAGGCAGGAACTCAAGAGCAGCGCAGCCGGTTTTTCAGACATGCGCTTTCGCATCGATGAAAAAATATTTTGATAGCTTCTATCGCACGTTAGCTATGTATTTCAAAAATAAAACCATGTGAAACTCATATAAATAAAGCGAAAGCAGCTTCTGAATCAATAGCGGAATGGCTGATCTTTGTCGCCCTGGGTTTTTGAGGGCGACAAATAGCAAGCATATTTGCGCGCATTGGGCTAGTAACCTAGTTACTCCAGTGGGCATTGAGAAACTCAGGGTTTACGGCATCAGGGGCAATCAGGGGAGTGCTGTGCTGCGGGTGCATATTCCATTTCGTCTCATTAATATTGATAGCGCAATACATATAAGGGATAAGCTTTTTGCAGCTTCCGAAGTGGATGCTGACATCCTTTGGATTGCCGCTGCCTCCAGTGCGACCGGTTTGCTGCCGGTATTCTGAAGTTTGTAATTACTCCTGTTTTGGATACTTGTTTTACAAGGGATTAGGGAAAGCATAAGTATCGCCGGGCACCACTCCTAGGAGTTTCCCGCTGCGGCACTGCAGCATGAAAGACCAAGATGCCGCTCAGGCAGAGGAAGCACGGCAAGGTGCTGCCCTCTTTGTTTTGCAGCATTCAGGACTGACGGCCAGCGCATGAGCGACCTTATTCTCGAAACCAGGCAACTCACCAAAGAGTTCAAAGGCTTTACCGCGGTCAGCAAGGTGGATCTGGCCGTGCAGCGTGGCTCCATTCACGCGCTGATCGGGCCCAATGGCGCGGGCAAGACCACTTGCTTCAATCTGCTGACCAAGTTTCTGGAGCCCACTTCCGGGAGCATTCAGTTCAACGGGGCAGACATTACCCGCGAGGCGCCGGCACAGATTGCGCGACGCGGCGTGATTCGTTCGTTTCAGATTTCCGCCGTCTTTCCGCATTGCACCTTGCTGGAGAACGTGCGCATCGGCCTGCAGCGCAAGCTGGGCACGGCCTACCAGTTCTGGACCAGCGAAAAGACGCTCAATCAGCTCAACGACCGCGCCATGGAGTTGCTGACCGAAGTCGGTCTGCAGGACCTGGCCGACGAAGTGACCGTGAACCTGCCCTATGGACGCAAGCGCGCCCTGGAAATTGCCACCACGCTGGCCATGGAGCCCGAGCTGATGCTGCTGGACGAGCCCACGCAGGGCATGGGCCATGAAGACGTGGACCGCGTGACCCAGCTCATCAAGAAGGTCTCGGCCGGTCGCACCATCCTGATGGTGGAGCACAACATGAAGGTGATCGCCACCATCGCCGATCGCATCACCGTGCTGCAGCGTGGCGCGGTTCTGGCCGAAGGTCGCTATGAAGAGGTTTCCCGCAATCCGCAGGTGATGGAGGCCTATATGGGGACCACGGACGGGCAGCTCCAGGGGGCGCATTGAATGCTCCCCCTGTGCCGCTCACGCGGCTTCCCCCTGAGGGGGACGGCAGCCTCGGTGCGGGGCGGCTCTTCCTCGCTGCCTCTTTGATGGTTTCGTGCGTGATTTGAGTGATACGAATGAAAAAGACAAGTACTCCGGCGCTGGAAATTTCGGGACTCAATGCCTGGTATGGCGAATCCCATGTGCTGCATGGCATGGATCTGGTGGTCAACCCCGGCGAGGTGGTGACCCTGCTGGGCCGCAATGGCGCGGGACGCACTTCCACGTTGCGCGCCATCATGGGGCTGACCGGCTCGCGCAAGGGCTCGATCAGGATCAACGGCGTGGAAACCATTCACATGCCCACGCACAAGATCGCGCACCTGGGCGTGGGCTATTGCCCCGAGGAGCGCGGCATTTTCTCCAGCCTGTCCTGCGAAGAGAACCTGATGTTGCCGCCGCCGCTCAAGACCGGCGAACCGGGTATGAGCATCGACGAGATCTATCAGATGTTCCCCAACCTCTATGAGCGCAGGAACAGCCAGGGCACGCGCCTGTCGGGCGGCGAACAGCAGATGCTGGCCGTGGCGCGGATTCTGCGCACGGGTGCGCGCCTGCTGCTGCTCGACGAGATTTCCGAAGGCCTGGCCCCCGTCATCGTCCAGACCCTGGCTCGGATGATCACCACGCTGCGCGAGAAAGGCTACACCGTGGTGATGGTGGAGCAGAACTTCCGCTTTGCCGCCCCGCTGGCCGACCGCTTCTATGTGGTCGAGCACGGCCATGTAGCCCTGCGCTTCGGAGCCAGCGAACTGGACGAGAAGATGTCCGTGCTCAACGAGCTGCTGGGCGTCTGAGCCTTCAAGCACTTTCCATTCGTTCACAACAAAGACCCAACCCGTGGAGATAAAGATGAAAGCAAAACTGAGCGTTCTCTCGTGCATGCTGGCCGTGGCCGGTCTGTCCAGCCCCCTGGCCCAGGCCCAGGAAAAGGTGAAGATCGGTTTCGTCACCGATATGTCCAGCCTGTACGCCGACGTGGAGGGCAAGAACGGTGCGGTCGCCATGCAGATGGCGATCGACGACTTCGGCGGCAAGGTCCTGGGCCAGCCCATCGAGCTGGTCAGCGCAGACCACCAGAACAAGGCCGACATCGCTGCCTCCAAGGTGCGCGAATGGATTGATACGCAGGGCATCTCCATGGTCTTCAGCGGCACCAACTCCGGCACGGCACTGGCGGTTTCCCAGATCGCCAACGAGAAAAAGCGCGTTCACTTCAACAGCGGCGCGGGCTCTTCCGCGCTGACCAACGAGCAGTGCAATCCCTATACCGTGCACTACGCCTACGACACCGTGGCCCTGGCCAAGGGCACGGGCGGTGCCGTGGTGGATCGCGGCGGCAAGGACTGGTTCTTCCTGACGGCCGACTACGCCTTCGGTCAGGCGCTGGAGGCCGACACCACCAAGGTCATCAACGCCAAGGGCGGCAAGGTGCTGGGCTCGGTCAAGCATCCGCTCAATGCTTCGGACTTCTCGTCCTTCCTGCTGCAGGCGCAAAGCTCCAAGGCCCATATCCTGGGTCTGGCCAATGCGGGCGGCGACACCATCAATGCCATCAAGGCTGCCAAGGAGTTCGGCATCAACAAGACCATGAAGACCGCCGGTCTGCTGGTCTTCCTGACCGACATCCACAGCCTGGGTCTGAAGAACACAGAAGGCCTGCTGCACACCACCAGCTGGTACTGGGACATGAACGACGAATCGCGCAAGTTCGCCAACAAGTTCTTTGCCAAGACCAAGCGCATGCCTACCGATGTGCAGGCCGCCGACTACTCGGCCGTGATGAACTATCTGAAGGCTGTCGAAGCGGTGAAGACCACCAATGCCGACAAGGTGATGGCCCACCTCAAGAGCACGCCCATCAACGACTTTTACGGCAAGGGCGTGATCCGTCCCGACGGTACGTTTGCCCACGATATGTATCTGGTCGAAGCCAAGAAGCCCAGCGAATCCACCAAGCCCTGGGACTACCTCAAGGTACTGACCAAGCTGCCTGCCGAGACGGTCTGGACGACCAAGGCCGAAACCAAGTGCGCGCTCTGGAAGTAATGGCACTACCGGTTTGATGCAGACCTCACCCTCACCAGCGTATCTCTCATGGAAATCTTCGGCGTTTCATTGCCCGGCCTGATGAGCCAGCTCCTTCTGGGGCTGGTCAACGGTTCGTTCTACGCAATTCTGAGTCTGGGCCTGGCCGTGATCTTCGGCCTGCTCAATGTCATCAACTTTGCGCATGGCGCCCTGTTCATGCTGGGGGCCATGTGCACCTGGATGGCCATGAGCTATTTCGGCATCAACTACTGGGTGATGCTGATCCTGTCGCCGGTGCTGGTGGGGATTCTGGGGGTGTTGATCGAGCGCTTTTTGCTGCGCTGGATCTACAAGCTCGATCATCTCTACGGCCTGCTGCTGACGCTGGGGCTGTCGCTGCTGATCGAGGGGGTGTTCCGATCCGTGTATGGCGTCTCGGGCCTGGGCTATGACACGCCCGAGCTGCTCGAAGGCGCAACCAATCTGGGCTTCATGATCCTGCCCAATTACCGTGCCTGGGTGGTCGTGGCTTCCATCGTGGTGTGTGTGGCAACCTGGTTTGTGATCGAGAAGACGCGCATCGGCGCCTATCTGCGTGCCGGCACCGAAAACCCGCGTCTGGTCGAGGCGTTCGGTGTCAACGTGCCCGTGATGATCACGCTGACCTATGCCTTCGGTGCCGCGCTGGCGGCTTTTGCCGGCGTGCTGGCCGCTCCCGTCTACCAGGTCACGCCACTGATGGGGCAGAACCTCATCATCGTGGTGTTTGCCGTGGTGGTGATCGGCGGCATGGGCTCCATCATGGGCTCCATCCTCACCGGTCTGGCGCTGGGCGTCATCGAGGGACTGACCAAGGTTTTCTGGCCCGAAGCATCGTCTACCGTCGTGTTTTTCATCATGGTGATTGTTTTGCTGATTCGCCCCGCTGGCTTGTTCGGTAAAGAAAAATAAGAGGGGCACGACATGAAATCCAAGACGCTTGTTCAACGCATTGCCCCCGTGGGCTACGGCCTGCTGCTGCTGGGCCTGATCGTCGCGCCCTTCCTCGGTGCCTATCCCGTTTTCGTCATGAAGCTGATGTGCTTTGCACTGTTTGCTTCGGCCTTCAATCTGCTGCTGGGCTATACGGGGCTGCTGTCCTTCGGCCATGCGGCTTTTCTGGGCGGCGCCGCCTATGTGGCGGGCTACAGCATCAAGGCCTGGGGCTTCACGCCCGAAGTCGGCATGCTGCTGGGCACCTTGGTCGGCGGTCTGCTGGGTCTGATCTTTGGCTGGCTGGCCATTCGTCGCCAGGGCATTTATTTCTCCATGATCACGCTGGCGCTGGCCCAGATGCTGTTCTTTGTCGCACTGCAGGCCAAGTTCACGGGCGGCGAAGACGGTTTGCAGGGCGTGCCGCGCGGCAAGCTGTTCGGCGTGATCGACCTGAGCAGCGATATGGTCATGTACTACGTGGCGCTGGTCATCGTGGTGGCTGCCTTTCTGCTCATCGTGCGCACCATCCATTCGCCGTTCGGGCAGGTGCTCAAGGCCATCAAGGAGAACGAACCGCGCGCCATTTCGCTGGGCTATGACGTCAACCGCTTCAAGCTGCTGGCCTTTGTCATCTCTGCGGCCCTGACGGGTCTGGCCGGTTCCCTCAAGACCCTGGTGCTGGGCTTTGCCACCCTGTCCGATGTGCACTGGACCACCTCCGGGCATGTGATTCTGATGACGCTGATGGGTGGCCTGGGCACGCTGTCGGGCCCGCTGCTGGGTTCGGCCGTCGTCGTGGCGCTGGAAAACAAGATCGGCGAGTTCGGTACCTTTCTTGCGCACATCACGGGAGTGGAATGGTTTGGCACGCTGGGCGAATCGGTCACCATCGTCACCGGCCTGATCTTTGTGCTGTGTGTGCTGCTGTTCCGCAAGGGCATCATGGGCGAGCTGATCGCCTGGCTGCAGCGTCGCAAATAAGGCGTTTCGTCCTCTCTCCAAAGGCCGCATCTGCGGCCTTTTTTGTTGCCCGGATTACCGCGTGGAAATAGAAATTTCAGAAATTCCTGAAATTGTTGGTACACGTTTGCAAGCGATGGACTTTATTTCTCACAACAATGGACTTTTTTTCTCATTCAAGAAAATGCCTAGCTGCGACCGGATGTCGGTGCGCACGCGGGCTCATACAGTTCGAGGTTCGATATGACACATCAGGAGCAGGCGCAGCCCTTGGCTGCGCGCATCTGGCTCTGGGTATTGGGGGCGGCGCTGGCGCTTGCCGGCCTGTTCTTCTTGATAGGCGGTGGCAAGCTCATCAGCCTGGGCGGCAGCTGGTACTTCCTGCTCGCTGGCCTGGGACTGCTGCTGTCCGGCCTGCAACTGATTCGCCGCCGAGCGAGCGGTGCATGGTTCTATCTGGCCACTTTTGCCGCCACCGTACTGTGGGCGCTGGCTGAAGTCGGCCTCGATTACTGGAGCCTGATTTCGCGGCTGCTGGCCTTGACCTTTGCCGCAGTGGCGGTGCTGGCCAGCATGCCTTTGCTGCGCAAGGCTGGCGGGCCGATCAATGCCCCGACCAGCAAGGCGCCGTTTGCTGGCGCAGCGGTCCTGCTTCTGGCTGGCATGGCGGCCTTTGTGTCCATGTTCCAGATCCACCCCGAGGTGCAGACCCAGTCTGCCGTGACCCGCAAGCCCGTGGATGCAGCCAGTGAGCAAAAGGACTGGAGCCATTACGGCAACAGCAGCAACAATGACCGCTTTGCCGCGCTGGATCAGATCAACGCGGACAACGTGAACCGGTTGCAGGTGGCCTGGACTTTCCACACCGGCGATGTTCCCCAATCCACGGGTGCTGGCGCCGAAGACCAGACCACGCCGCTGCAGGTGGGCGACAAGGTGTTTGTCTGCACGCCCAGCAACAATGTGATTGCACTCGACGCCGACACCGGCAAGCAGCTGTGGCGCCATGACACCAACTCCCATGTGGGCGGTGTGTGGGAGCGTTGCCGCGGCCTGGCCTACTTCGATGCGGATGCAGCACTGGCCCAGCCCAGCGTGCCGGGATCGACGCCAGTGCAGGCAGTGAGTCTGCCTGCCGGCGCAGCCTGTAAGCGCCGCATTCTCATGAACACCATCGACGCGCGCCTGTTTGCTATCAATGCAGACAATGGCGAGCTCTGCGACGAGTTCGGCGATCACGGCGTGGTTGACCTCAAGCAGGGCGTCGGCACTGTTTCCAATCCCGCGTTCTACACCCTGACATCGGCCCCCACGGTGGCCGGCACCACGGTGGTGGTCGGCGGTCGCGTGGCCGACAACGTGCAGGTGGACATGCCTGGTGGCGTGATCCGCGGCTTCGATGTGGTGAGCGGTGCGCAGCGTTGGGCATTCGATTCCGGATCGGCCACGCCCAATGAAGTGCTCAAGCCTGGCCAGACCTACACCCGCTCCTCGGCCAATGTCTGGGCAGGCACGACCTACGACCCCGGCTCCAACACCGTCTACCTGCCCATGGGTTCGCCCTCGGTGGATCTGTATGGCGCCACGCGCTCTGCGGTGGACCTGAAGTACGGTGCCTCCATCCTTGCGCTGGATGCCGCCACGGGCAAGGAAAAATGGGTGTACCAGACCGTGCACAACGATCTGTGGGACTTCGACATTCCCATGGCGCCAACGCTGATCGATTTACCCCGGCAGGACGGCACAAGCACTCCCGCGCTGGTGGTCGGCACCAAGGCCGGTCAGATCTTCGTACTGGACCGCCACAGTGGCAAGCCGCTGACCAAGGTGGAAGACATTGCCGTCAAGCCCGGTCATATTCCAGGCGAAAAATATGCTCCGACCCAGCCTCTTTCCGTGGGCATGCCGCAGATCGGTACCAAGACCCTGACCGAAGCCGATATGTGGGGCGCGACGCCGGTGGATCAGCTGATCTGCCGCATCAAGTTCAGGTCCATGCGCTATGAAGGCCTGTTCACCGCGCCAGGCACCGATGTGTCGTTGAGCTTTCCGGGCTCGCTGGGAGGCATGAACTGGGGTGGTCTGTCTGCGGACCCCGGCAACAACCTGATCTTTGTGAACGACATGCGTCTGGGCCTGTGGGTGCAGATGATGCCGCAGCAGAAAAAGGACAAGCTGTCCGACGGCGGCGAGGCGCCCAACACCGGCATGGGCCAGGTGCCGCTGGGCGGCACTCCCTATGCGGTGATCAAGGACCGCTTCATGTCGCCGCTGGGTATCCCTTGCCAGAAACCCCCGTTCGGCACGCTGACCGCCATCGACATGAAGACCCAGCAAGTGGTCTGGCAGGTGCCTGTGGGTACGGTGCAGGATCAGGGTCCCATGGGCATCAAGATGCGCATGCCCATGCCGGTGGGCTTGCCCACGCTGGGCGGTACGCTGGCGACGCAAGGCGGCCTGGTGTTCTTTGCTGGCACGCAGGATTACTATCTGCGCGCCTGGGATAGCGCCACTGGCCGGGAAATCTGGAAGAGCCGTCTGCCTGTGGGCAGCCAGGGCGGCCCCATGACCTACAAGTCGCCCAGAACCGGCAAGCAGTACGTGGTGATCTCGGCCGGCGGTGCCCGCCAGTCGCCCGACCGCGGTGACTATGTGATTGCCTACGCATTGCCCGACAGCGGCAAATAAGCGACGCAGGCACTGAACCGAAAAGCCATGGCTCGTCAGAGCCATGGCTTTTTTCATCGCCGTGCAGCCCCAAGATGAAAAGCGCCTTCTCCCCGAGGGGTAGCGGCCATACGCAGTGGGAAGTGTGGGGGCCCTTTTTTCATGTACGCTGGCGCGCTTGAGTCAATGGAGATGTGGTCGTGAGCGAGCAGCAAGGTCCTGAAAATTCACTGAGCCAGCAGCCTTCGGCAGACGAGGCCTCGGCCGATATGCGCCAGGCCCTGTTGGATGCGGGCAAGACCGAGTTTGCCAACTACGGCTATGACGGGGCGCGGCTGGAGCGCATTGCCGCCAGGGCGGGCTGCGCCAAGCGCATGCTGTATTACTACTTCGGCAACAAGAAGGATGTGTATCTCGCGGTCATAGAGCAGAGCTATTCGGATATCCGCGAGTCCGAGGAGCTGCTCAATCTCGATGCGCTGGAGCCCTTGCAGGCGCTGCATGCGCTGGCGCGCAAGAGTTTCGAGTATCACGAGCAGAACCGGGAGTTCACGCGTCTGGTGCTGCACGAGAATTTCCAGAGCGGAGAGATGCTGGGTCAGATCTCCAAGACCGAGCTGTTGCGCAAGGCGGCGCTGGAGCCTATCGAGCGCATCCTGCAGCGCGGCGTGGCGCAGGGCCTGTTCAGGGAGCAGCCGACCGCTGTCGATGTCCACTATCTGATTTCGGCCCTGTCCGGCTTCCGCGTGGATCATGCCGCGACCTGGCAGAGCCTGCTGCAGGTCGATCTGCTGGGGGAGAACTTGCGCGAGCGCCATCTGCAGCTGCTGCTCGATCAGCTCGGTGCTCTGGTGTGCAAGTCCCAGGTTCTAAAGCCGTAGCGCGTTCGCATAGCCTGTCATCTCCAGGTAGCCCTGGCCCACGCGACGGCTTGTGCCATCGGTGCCTATGCGCCGCAGCTCGCACAGGCCCTCCCAGTAAATGGCGCCGGTGCTGGCGCGGCTGTCCAGTTCCTGGTCGTCCACCAGTGCCTGAACTTCGAAACGGCCCGCCGGTGTCTGCACGCTCCAGGCCACGGGATAGCTGGCCTTGCTGTGCGGGCTGCTCCAGTGGCGCAGCGGCTCGAACCGCACCTGATCGGCGCCAAAGATTTGCGCGCTCTGGTTCGGTGCGCGAAATGAGCCGCCTGCCCAGAGTGCCGATCCATTGCGTCGGCGCAGATGAAAGGCAGTGAGGGCGCTGCCGTCATCGAGATTCATGCCTATCCAGTCCCAGCCTTGGGCTTCCGGGTCCATGATGGCAGCGCTGCATTCATGGTCGAGCCAGGCGCGGTTGTGTGCGCTGGCTTGCACAGGCAGCGACTGGCCGGCCACGGTGATGGAGCCGCCGACCTTGAGCTGAGGCTGGCTGTAGTAATAGCTGGCCTGTTCCTCTCGTGGACCTTTGCGTGACAGACCGTTGCTCCCCTGCAGCAGCAATGGCTGCGTGCTGTCAAATTCAAGATCCAGCGTGAAGTCCTTGGTTGTCAGCAAAGCCTGGTAACGGCTGGCCTGCACGGCGCTTTGGCCTTGCACGGAGCGACGCTGGAGATACCAGTCGTTGATATGCACATCGGTATCGCTCTCGCTGGCTCCGGCCAGACCCAGGCCCGCGCGCGCCATGCGCTGGTCGTGCAGCAGCTTGCGGCCCTCGACATCGCACAAGGCCGCATGGGCAAAGATCAGCTGCTTGGCCGCGAGTGTCGATTGCAGGCCTTGCGCGGCTTCGATGCGCGAGCGAAAGAAGGTCAGCTGAAAGCCCCAGGGCCTGCCGCCAGCCTGCAGCCGGCCGGTGATGTACCACCATTCGGTCTGCAGCTCGGGGTGGCTGCCGAAGTCGCGCGGAAACTGCAGGGTCTTGAGCGGCAAAGCCGAGGCTGGCAGAGGCAGGCTCAGGCCCGCCCACCCCAGACCGGCTGCAGCCAGCGTCTGCAGGGACTGCCTGCGTGAAAGGGCATGAGACGACGGTTGCGGGAGCTGGGAGGTCGCGGGCTGGTAAGGCATGACCGATTGTCGCCCAGCCGATCAGCGCAAAGCCATGACCCGAAGATCCTGCTTTGCGCGGCCTCAGCCGATATCGACCAGGGGAACGATCACCATCCAGCAGACCCCGAAGCGGTCGGTCACCATGCCAAAACGGCGTGCAAAAAACGTGGTGTCCAGCGCCATCTGTACTTGGCCGCCCTCGCCGATGGCAGCAAAGATACGATCGGCCTCATTCTCGCTGGGCGCGGTGATGGACAGTGAAAAACCTTTGAAGTCCGGCTTGCCGCCGTTCATGCCGTCGGATGCCATGATCTGCGTCTCGCCAATCTGGATATTGGCGTGCATGATTTTTTCGGGATCCATCTGTCCCGGGCCACAGCCTTGCTGGCTCGATGACTCGGGTTGCGGCGGAGCATCCTTGTAGCGCATCAGCATGGTGATCTCTGCCCCCAGAGCGGCCTGGTAGAAATCCAGGGCCTCTTCGCAGCGGCCATCGAAAAAGAGATAGGGCTGAATCTGCATACGAACTCCTCGCAGCGGTTAAGGTTTGATTGTGCGCTGCGCCATGGCGCAATCGTGTGAAAAACGGTGACAGGGGTGCAGGTATAGCTACCAGTCCTCCTTGACGGCCAGCACGGCATCGGCACTGGCGGCTCGGCGTCCGGCCAGCCACGCGGTGACGACGCCGGCCAGCACCACGGCAGCGCCCATTGCCAGCAGGCGCAGCATAGGCAGGCGAAGCTCCATGGTCCAGTGAAAGCTCTGCGGATTGACCACATGCACCAGGATCACCGCCACGCCCAGGCCCAGCAGCGTGCCGGCGATGGTGCCCAGCAGGGTCCAGGCCAGACCCTCGGCGGCAACCACGCTCAGCACATTGCGCCGTGTCAGGCCCAGATGGGCCAGCAGCCCGAATTCCTTGCGTCTGGCCAGTACCTGGGCGCTGAAGCTGGCCGCAATGCCGAACAGGCCTATGCCTATGGCCACGGCCTGCAGCCAGTAGGTGACGGCAAAGCTTCGATCAAAAATGCGCAAGGAGCGCTCGCGCAGCGCCTGGCTGCTGACAAATTCCAGCGCTGGGGGCGGCTGTCCCGGCGTGCTGAGGGCCTGCTCTATCGCCGCTTGCAGATTGGGACCCGGGGTCTCCGGCCAGATGGCAATCTCGCTTATCTGCGCCGCATTGCCTGCTTTGCCCACGAGCGCCAGATAGTCCTGCCAGTCCAGGGCGACGGCACCGAACTGACGCACATAGTCGCGCCACACGGATGCTATGTAAAAGGAAGCTGCTGGCGATTGCTGGTCAAGGGTTTGATGGCTGAAAGCCTTGGAAAGCAGCGGCCAGGTGTCGCCGGGCTTCAGGCCATAGAGCTGGGCCACGGCTTCGCTGATGTGCACGGCAATGCCCGGGCGCGTTTCCTGGATGGGGCCCTCGACCCAGGGCAGCTGCATGGCCTGCTCGCCTCGCAGCGGGCGAATCAGCAGGCTGATGGCCGGGCGCTCGGGGCTCAGTACCAGCTGGCTGCTGCGCATGGCCTGGGCACGCGCTATGCCGGGCAGCAGCTCCAGGCGCTGCGCCGCATCGGCCGGCAGCAGGGCAGCATCGACACGGCTGGAGCCGCCTGCCGCGCGTACATACAGGGGAGCGGGCAACACGGCATCCAGCCACTCCATCATGCTGCCGCGAAAGCTGGTGACCATCACCGTCAGGGCTACGGCCAGGCTCAGGCTGGCCACCACGCCGCCTACGGCCACGGTGGTGGCGTGGCGCATGCGCCGCGCTCGCTCCAGTGCCAGCATGGCCAGCGGCTGGCGTGAAAAGGCATTGGGTACCAGTGCCAGCACCGCACCCAGCAACCAGGGCAGGGCTGACATGCCGCCCAGCAACAGCAGGCCCACGGCCACATAGGCGGCCAGCGGGACACCTGCGACCGGCGGCATAAAGGCCAGCGCCAGGCTGGCTGCGAGCAGTGTGACAGCGGGCCACAGGCGCGGAGCGCTCTCGTGCGTGCTGCCCAGCCCCTTGAGCGTGGCCGCGGGTGGCAGGTCCATGGCGGCGCGTGCAGGCCACCAGGCGCCGGCCAGCGTGGCGGCAAGGCCCAGCAGGCCGAAGATCAGCGCTGCCGCAGGACTCCAGTGCAGGGCGGGCTGCACGCCGGCAAAGAATCCGCCGCCCAGATCGCCGCCCAGCACCTGCAGCGCCAGCCATGCCAGTGCCGTACCCAGCGCAATACCGGCCAGGCTGCCCAGAGTTCCCAGCGCCAGCGCTTCCAGCAGCACCAGTGCCATGCGCTGGCGCGGCGTGGCACCCAGCACGGCCAGCAGCGCAAACTGCGGCGCGCGCTGAGCCACGCTGAGTGCCAGTACCGAGAACACCAGAAACGCTCCCGTGAACAAGGCCACCAGCGCCAGCACCGTGAGGTTGACGCGGTAGGCGCGCGACATCTCGCGCACGCGCTGCTGATCGTCGCTGGGCTGCTGGATCAGTATCTGGTCTTGCCAGGCCGCCAATGCGTGCAGGGCGACGCTTACCTGGCTGCGGCTGGCGCTGTCGGTCAGCAATAGGTCCAGCCGGTCGATGCGGTCAAACAGGCCGAGCTTCTGCTGTAGTGCGGCAATGTCCATGACTGCGACTGGTGCGCCGCTGGCGGCGACCGTGCCCGCAATGCGCAACTGCTGGGCCTGGCCGTTGAGCAGCCATTGCATGGGAGCGTTGACGGCCTGCTCAGGACTCAGTCGCAGGGCCTGCAAGGCGGCGGCATTGAGAAACACGGCGTCGGGAGCAAACAGATCAAGACGGTCGCCGCCCTCAAACAAACGCGGCATCAGTGCCGGGGCGACAGGGGTTAACTTGAGGGCATCGCTGCCGAGCACGCGCAAGCTCACGCCCTGCGCTGCCCCTTGCGTGCCGCGCGTCTGCGGGTCTGCGCTGCTGCCGGGCAGCAGCACCGTGGTTTCGACCCAGGGCACGGCGCTGGCGACGCCCGGGGTCTGCGCCACCTGGGGGTAGAGCGCCAGCGGCAGGCCGCCCTGCATGGCGTGCAGCTGCAGATCAGGCTGGCCGTTGACGCTGCGCACCGCCCTGGAGAATTCGTCCAGTGCCGACTGGTTGATCACATGGACGGCAAAGCCCAGCGCCACGCCCAGCATAATGGCAATCAGCGCCGTGGCCGTACGCCAGGGGTGCTGGCGCAACTCCTGCCAGGAGAAGCTGGTCAGCAGCGATAGAAGCGGGGCGCGTGAAGTCACAGGCTTAGCGCACTTTGCTGCGATGTCGAGAGCTCGGCCTGCATTCCGTCGGCCGTCAGCCGCAGCACGCGGTCGGCGCGCCTGGCCGCTTCTGCGGAATGGGTGACCAGCACCAGCGCCGTGCCGTTTTCGCGGGTTTGCTGCAGCAGCAAATCCATGATCTGCTGAGCAGTAGACGGATCCAGATTGCCCGTGGGCTCATCGGCCAGCAGCAGAGGCGGTGAATGCACCAGGGCACGTGCTATGGCTACGCGCTGCAGCTGGCCGCCGCTGAGCTGCTGGGGCAGGCGCTGGCCCAGACCTGCGAGTCCCACGGCTTGCAGTACCTGCTGCACGCGCTGCTGACCCTGGTCATCCATGCGTCCCAGCAGCATCAGCGGCAGGGCAATGTTCTGCGCCACATCGAGATGGGGCAGGACATGAAAGGCCTGGAACACAAAGCCCAGATGCGCGCGCCGCCAGATGGCGCGCCGGGCTTCATCGAGCGTGGACAGATCCGTGCCGCTGTGCAGAACCCGGCCTTGCTGCCAGCTGTCCAGCCCGGCCAGACAGTTGAGAAAGGTGGACTTGCCCACGCCGGAGTTGCCGACGATGGCGACAAATTCGCCGGCGGCGATCTCGCAGCTCACCTGCGCGAAGACTGTGGTCTGGGCCTCTGCCTCGCCATAGCGTTTGGCAAGGTCGCTGACCTGCAGCAGCGGATGGGCGTGGGGTGAGTCGGTGGCAGTCATGCAGCGATCTTAACGATGGACGCTGCTGCGGAAGGTCCTTAGCCTGCGGCCTGCTGTGCTGCGTCAATGGCTGCCATGGCAGCATCCAGCAATTGCTGCTGGGCGCTGGGCGCATCGCAGGCAATGGCATGGCGCTGGGGCATGGAGCGCAACCAGGTGATCTGGCGCTTGGCCAGCTGGCGTGTGGAGGCGATGCCGCGCTCGCGCAGGCCCGTCATGTCCAGGGGTTTGCCGGGATCGGCCTCCAGAGCGTCCAGCACTTCCCAGGCCTGGCGATAGCCCACGCAGCGCATCGAGGGCAGGTCCAGATGCAGGTCGCCGCGCGCGCGCAGGCCGCGCACTTCGTCGAGGAAGCCTTGCTCCAGCATCAGATCAAAGCGCAGCGCAATGCGCTGGTGCAGCCAGGCTCGCTCTGCAGGCTCCAGAGAGAAAAGCGTTGCAAGTCCCATCTGTTCGGCAGGGCCCGTCTTTTTCCTGGTCGTGTGAAAGCTTGAAAGCGGTTTGCCCGAGACATGCCAGACCTCGAGTGCGCGCTGGATGCGCTGGCTGTCGCCGGGTGCCAGGCGTGCTGCCGTGACGGGGTCCACCTCGGCCAGTCTGACATGCATGGCGGGCCAGCCCAGCTCGGCGGCCTGCGCGTCCAGCATGGCGCGCACTTCGGGGTTCGCTGCGGGCATATCGTCCAGCCCGTCCATCAGCGCCTTGAAGTACAGCATGGTGCCTCCCACCAGCAGAGGTATGGCCTGGCGGGCACGGATGGCGTCCACCAGCGCCTGCGTGTCCCGCACGAACTCGGCCGCACTGTAGGCCTGCAGCGGATCAATGATGTCGATGAGGTGATGCGGGACGGCGGCCAGCTCTGCCGCCGTGGGCTTGGCCGTGCCGATGTCCATGCCTTTGTAGACCAGGGCCGAATCCACGCTGATGATCTCGGCCTTCTGACCGCGTTGCGCCAGCCGCTCGGCCAATGCCAGCGCTGCCGCAGTCTTGCCCGAGGCAGTGGGGCCGGCAATGGCGATACAGGGCAGGGCGTGGGCAGCAGTCATGGGGCGAAATCCGTACAGGTCAAAGCACAAGAACCAATGACCGTCGGTCATTGGTTCTTGCTGGTGGTGAAGGATAACGCAGCCTACCGCCTTGCGGCTGCGGCGGGACTTAGTGACCTGCCCAGCCTAGCCCTGGCTCAGCCGTGCCGGCACATAGCGGTCGGCCTGAATATCGGGCGAGAGGCCGTGGCTGTAGCTTTCGGCCGTGATGGGCAGCAATTGCTCGTTCCACTCCTCCCATTGCCTGCGCAGATTGGCAAAGATTTCTGGCTGATGCTCCTTGAGATTGGCGCGCTCGCGGGTGTCCTCCTCCACATTGAACAAGAACTCGTTGTCGTTGATCTTGAGGTATTTCCAGGGCCCCTGGCGCACGGCACGCTGGGCCTGTGATTTGTAGCGCCAGAACAGGCTGCGCTCGGTGTGAGCCGCATGGCCTTCCAGTATGGGCAGGATGTTCTGGCCATCGCTTGGGAAGTCGGGATGCGGCCTGGCACCTGCCGCGGCCAGCAGCGTGGGCAGCCAGTCAAAGCTGGCGGTGACCTGTTCCTGAACCTGGGGCTGGATGCGGGCGCTCCAGCGCAGCAGCGTAGGTACGCGGATGCCGCCTTCCAGCAGCTCGGTCTTCTGGCCCGTGAAGGGCCAGGTCTTGGAAAAGCGTTCGCCGCCGTTGTCGCTGGTGAAGATGACGATGGTGTTGTCGGCCTGACCGGTGTCATCAAGCGCCTGCAGCACCTGGCCCACGGCCTTGTCCAGGGCCTCGACGATCTCGCCATATTTCTTCAGGCTGCCGCCGTCGTAGTGGAACAGGTCCTTGATGCTGTGCGCGACATGCTCGTCGTCGGGCCCTTCCCAGGGCCAGTGCGGTGCCGTGAAGTGCAGCGACAGGAAAAATGGCTTGTCCTGGCCCTTGCGCTCCTGCACATAGCGCGTGGCTTCATCCCCCAGGATGTAGGTGTAGTAGCCCGTGCGCTCCACGGGCTCGTTGCCTTGCCAGAGGTCGGGGCTGAACTGCTCGCCCACACCGGGCTTGTGCGTGAAGTAGTCGATGGCGCCGCTGTGGTTGCCGAAGAAATAGTCGTAGCCGCTGCGCTGCGGGCCATAGGCGGGCGGCTTGCCCAGGTGCCATTTGCCTATCAGTGCCGTGTCGTAGCCCGCTTGCTTGAGCAGCGATGGCAGCGTGGGGTGATCGGCCGGCAGGCCGAGTTGCGCACCATGGCGGGCCAGCGGCTCTTCGAGCCCGGCCTGAAGCCGGTACTGATAGCGCCCGGTGATCAGCGCAATGCGTGTGGCCGAGCAGACGGCCGAGTTGGCATAGGCCTGATTGAAGCGCACGCCCTGAGCGGCGAGGCGGTCCAGGTGCGGGGTCTTGAAATCGGTGGCGCCATAGACGCCCAGGTCGGCCCAGCCCAGATCGTCGGCCAGGATGAAAACGATATTCGGTGCAGTCATGAGTCGGTCGTTGTGCTTATTCGATGGCAAAGCCGGAGTTGGTGATCACGGGACGCCACTTGGCGACTTCGGCCACGCGCAGCTGTTCCAGCGCCTGCGGCGTGCGCGGATCGGGCTGCAGGGACAGCTCGGCCCATTTGGGCTGCAGCTTGGGGTCCAGCAACGCGTGGTTGACGGCGCGGTTGACGGTGGCAATGGCTTCGGGCGAAGTGCCTTTGCGTGCCCACAGGCTGTACCAGCCGCTGCCTGTGGCCTTGGGGTAGCCGGCTTCGGCAAAGGTCGGCACATCGGGCAGTTCGCGGCCGCGCTGGCTGCCGAAAGTGCCCAGAATGCGGACCTTGCCTTCCTTGTGCAGCGGCGCCAGCTCGCTGGTGGTCTGGATGGCGGAGGCCAGCTGGCCGCTGATCAGATCGGTCATCATGGCCGGGCCACCCTTGTAGGGCACATGCACGATGTTGACGCCGGCCGCTTCGCCCAGCAGCAGACCGAAGAAATGCGGCAGGCTGCCCACGGCAGGGCTGCCAAAGTTGGCTTTTTCGGGGTTGGCCTTGAGCCAGGCCACATATTCCTGAATATTGCGCGCCGGATGCCTGGCGGGGACGGCCAGCCCGAACTGGAAATGCGCGAGCAGACCCACCGGAGAGAAGTCGCGAGCAGGATCGTAGCCGGGCTTTTTGTAGACGATCTGCGAGAGCACCGGGGTGATCAGCGGGGCGATCAGATAGGTGCTGCCGTCGCTGGGGGCGTTGAGCAGGGTCTGTGCGGCAATCTGGCCGTTGGCGCCGGGCTTGTTGTCCACCACCACATAGTGGCTCTTGCCCAGCTGTGCGGCGATGCTTTCGGCCAGCACACGTGCCAGCAGATCGATGCCACCGCCTGCGCCAAAGCCCACCAGAATGCGGCTGGCCTGAGGAACGGCGGAGCTCTCGGCGGCCTTGGCCAGAGAGTTCAGGGAAAAACCAGCAGAGCTGGCGGCGAGCAGCGATTGCTGCAGAAAAGAGCGGCGGGAATGCATGGCTGGAGATCACGGAAGTGCGGCGCTTTGGCCAGTCCAGGCATTCTCAAAAAATCTCTATAAAAAGAAAAATAATAAAAATTGGTTTTTAAATAACCTAAACATCTTATTTCAAATCATGATTTGCTGATGCCAAAACGCTGTACCAGCGTCCATGCCGTGATCGCCGTGCAGGCTGACCAGAACCAGATGCCAAAGGCCAGCGGCATGGTGGAATCCGCATCCAGATTCAGTCCCAGCCAATGTCCCATGGCAAACGCCATGAGCATCATCACCAGGCCGTTGATCGCCGAGGCCGTACCCGCTGCCTGGGGGAAAGGCGCGATGGCATTGCTTTGTCCGCAGGGCATGTGAATGCCGTGGGCGATCTGGTAGAGGCAGAAGGGCAGGGCATAGGCCCAGATGCTGCGCAGATCAGTCAGGGCCGCCAGGCCCATGATGGAGCCGGCCGTCAGCGACAGCACCCCCGCTACGGCCACGGCGCGCCGCACGCTCATGCTGCGCAGCAGACGGCGGCAGGCAAAGGTGCCGGCGATATAGCACAGCGCGTTGCCGCCCAGCATCAGCCCGTATTGCGTACGCTCCATATGCAGCACGTTGATGTAGGTGAACGAAGAGGCCGCCAGATTGGTGAACAGGCCCGCATAGCTGAAGCAGGTCAGCAGGTTGTAGGCCTGGAACATGGGGTTGCGCACAATGCGCGACCAGGTGCGCAGCAGATTGCCCGCTTGCAGCGCCTGCGGGTTGCGCTGGGGAATCGATTCCCTGAAGCGCAGTACCACCAGCAGCCAGGCCAGGCAGCCCATGAAGGCCTGGGCCAGCATGGTGGAGCGCCAGCCCAGCCAGCCCAGCCAGCCCACGAGCAAGCTGCCGCTGATGGGCGCCAGAAAGGCCAGCACGCCCAGGCCCGTCAGCGCCTTGGACATGACTTGAGCGCCCATATGCGGGGCATAGAGATCGCGGACCACGGCACGCGCGCACATCACACCGGCGCCCAGGGCTGCGCCTTGCAGGCTGCGCCAGGCAATCAAGGCTTCCATGCTCTGGGCGCTGGCGCAGCCCAGAGCGGCGATCACATAGCCGCTGATGCCCAGCAGCAGGACGGGGCGGCGGCCCAGCCGGTCAGACAGCGGGCCCCAGAGAATCTGCGAGCAGCCAAAGGCCAGCAAAAAGCCGGTCAGTGTCAGCTGGGCCTGGGAGACATGGGCGCCAAAGCCTTGCTGCAGCTGAGGCAGGGCGGGCAGATAGAGATCGGTTGCCAGTGGCTGAAGGCCTAGCAGCAGCCCCAGTGTGAGAATCACGAAAACTGCAGATTCAGGAGCACTCTTCGCTTGCTCATCAAGAGATTGAGCGGGATTTGGCTTTGAATTAAGGGCAGGCGGAGCAGACATAGCCAGACAGACTATCAGAGCCTGTCGATTGATCCGTATGCTGACGAGACAGTATGTGGCGATGTCGCTCAGCGCGGATTCAGGCCGAACAGCTCATGCAGTGCCTGGCGATATTGCACCAGTGCCCTGGACTGGGTGTTGTGATGGCTGGCGCCCTCGACCAGGATCAGGCGCTTGGGCTCGCGCGCTGCATCGAACAGCTGCTGGCCCAGCCGGGCCGGAATCAGCGGGTCTGCCGTGCCGTGCACGACCAGCAGCGGCGAGCCGATGTCTGCCACCCTGTCGACGGAGTTAAAGCGCTGCGTGATCAACCAGTTCACGGGCAGCCAGCCCCAGCGCATGGAGTCGAAGACATCGGGAATGCTGGTGAAGGTGGACTCGACCAGCACCCCGCTTTCGTCCTTGACGGAGCTGGCCAGATCGATAGCGACGGCGCCGCCCAGCGAGTGGCCAAAGATATAGCGCGGCCTGCCTGCGGCCTTGCGGCCCAGCCAGTCCCAGGCAGCGCGCGCGTCCTCGGCGGCCGAGGCCTGCGAGGGCAGGGCCGCGCTGCTCTTGCCAAAGCCGCGGTAGTCCACGGCCAGCACCGAAAAGCCCATGGCCTGCAGGCGCCGTATGCGGGGCGAGGAGCCCGTCACATTCCAGCGCGCTCCATGCAGAAACAGCAGCAGCGGGGCACGTGCATCGCTGGATGGCATCCAGAGGGCGTGCAGCCTGGCGGTGCTGCCGTCGCGGCTGCGAAAGTCTATCCATTGCTCCTGCATGCCGGCCGTGTTGGCTCCGGGCCAGCTGCGGTCGCTGGGCTGAAAAATCCAGACCCGCTGCCGGGCATCGATCTCGCGCATGCCCCAGATCGCGAGCGCCAGCAGCAAGGCCAGACCGAGTGCTGCCGCGAGGCGGCGGGGGCTGCAGAAGCGTGGGGTCTTGGACATGGAAGGAGTGCGACGGAAGAGGGCGGCTGTCAAGTGCTGTGCAAGTATGGCTGTCTGACCTGGCCTCAGTCATCTGGAGTGCATGAATTGGCGATATTCTTGCGGGTGTTTCAAACCGCAAATGCATAGCTGGTTGCGCAGAGTTTGCGAGCGTTTGAAGCCTGTCTGAAGGATTAGTTCACTATGTCGATCTGCCTGGGTCTTGCCGCCAACAAACTCCACCACCAAACCGAGGACGCCGCGCTGTTTGCCCTGCTGCGCGCCTGCGAGGCCGGAATTCGCGAGCTCAAGCTGGGCTTCCATACCGTGGGCCGCACCTATGACGCCATCACGGCGGCCAGCATGCTCCAGGGCTACAGAGGCCTGGTGCGCTACCCCTATGGCCGCGAGGGCGGTCTCATGAGGCTGGTGGCCGAAGTGGTCGGCATGGAGGGTGACGAGCGCACTCTCGATGGCGCCATCTACCTGATGGACCCGGTGGACCCGTCGTCCATCTTCCCCGAAGCCCTGGCCTTGAAGCGCCAGTGCGTGATTCACGGCAAGCCTTTTCTTTCCACGGTCGCCTCCACGCGCGACTGGATCGAGATGGAGCGCATTCACGCCGGTCTGGCGCGTGACCGCAATGCCGACCGCTTTCACGACTATGAGAACCAGACGCTGGCGCTGATCGCCCACGATGCCATGAAGCCCACGATGCTGGACTTTGCCGCGCGCAATTTCGAGCTGCTCAGCCGCTACCGCCGCCGCGTGGGCACGGGCACCACGGGTCAGAAGCTCAACGAGATGGCATGGAGCAAGGGCTGGCCTGCCGACAAGCCCTGGGTGGATCGTTACAACAGCGGCCCGCTGGGCGGCGATGCGCAGATTGCCGATCTGGTGCTGGAAAAGCGTTGCCACCGCGCCATCTTCTTCGAAGACCCGCATGTGGCACGCCAGCACGAAGCCGATATCCAGCTGCTGGAGCGCGCCGTGACAACGGTCACGCACGATGCCGTCTGCAGCACCTCGCCCCAGGTGGCGCAGCGCTGGTGCGATGCGGCCGTAAAGCGTGCGGGCTGAGGCGAGCCGCTGAGCGCTACTGGCGGCTGCGGTAGCGCTTGAGCTCGGCCTGCAGCCAGCTGGCGCTGGATTCAGCTTCCTTGCCGCTGCAGCGCACCAGATAGGGCTTGTGGCTGATGCTGCTTTGCGTGCCTGCGCGGGCAATGAAGTCCTCGGCCGTTTCCACCCAGCCCTTTTTGAGCAGATAGTCGTATTTGCTGCGCAGATGCTCGGCGGCCTTGTTGCTGTCATGCCAGCTGCCATTGCGCTGGAACTCGCAGCCCGAGTTTTTGAGATGGCCGATCAGGTGCTCGATCTCCTGAGTTGCCCCAGGTGCAGGCGATGCGGCGAGGCTCAAGGCGCTGGCTGCAGACAGCAGCAAGGCGGTAATGGTGTGCTTCATGGAGCAGATCGTACAAAAGTCCGGAAGGCACCAGGCTTGCAATAGCGGGCGGCAGCTTTTGGCGTCACTTCACTTTCGTTGGTGCATCGCCGGACTTTCGCTTTTCTGGCCGCCGGGCTCAGGAGGCATCAGTGCCTTAGTCCGGCTGAGAAAGGGGTGAGCTCCATCCGGTCCCGTCCCTTTCGTTTCGATGCGTAGAGCGCGTCATCGGCTCGCTTGAGCCAGTGCGACAACTCCATGTCGGGCTGATCGAACAAGGACGCGCCTATGCTCAGGGATACCGGCTCCGGTGTCGCGAACATCGTGCGCGCCTGCTGCGCGAACGCCTCGCGCAAGTCCTGGCCCAGTGCCTGCGCGGCGGCACCCGAGATGCCGCGCAGCAGAATCACGAACTCGTCCCCGCCCAGCCTAGCGGCCAGCGAGCCGTGGGGCAGCGCGCCACGGATGAGGTCGGCGAGGGTCACCAGCAGCCGGTCGCCGGCGTCGTGCCCGTGCAGGTCGTTGACCTGCTTGAAGTGGTCTATGTCTATCAGCAGCAGGGCGCCAGGACTGGCCAGTGAGGCCTGCTTCAGCAGCTGAGGTGCGCGCAGATAGAGAGCGCGACGGTTGTCCAGAGCGGTCAGCGGGTCGCGGGCGGCGATCTGTGCGATGCGTTCCTCGCGGCGATGGCGCTCGGTGCCGATCATGGACATTGCGAGCAGCATGATCGCCATCGCGCCTTCCACCAGTGACACCAGAATGACCGTGCCGCGGAAACCGGCCAGGTTGACAAAAGTGTCCAGCACCACGGGCGAGGCGGCCTTGGCGAGGTAGAACAGTCCGTGTGCCAGCAGCACGAAGCGCAGCTGCGCCGCCCCCACGCTCAGCGCGCCGCCCTGCGGGCGCAGCAGCAGGCCGGCGCGCAAGGTGATGATGGCAATGAGCAGCGACTGGATGCCCAGCATCGCCCTGGACCACCAGGGTCCCTCGGGCAGAAACAGCATCGCCAGCCAGACGACGGCCAGCAGCCACCAGGCGCGCGGCAGCCGGACGCGTGTGAATCGGGCGACGCCTGCCAGGAACAGCCAGTGGGCGGTGATCAGCATGCCGTTGGGAAACCAGATGCCGAACAGCACATAGCCACGGGAGCGCAGCAGTGCCAGCACACAGCCCACGGCGATGATGGCAAACCCTGCGCCCCAGAGCAGCAGCGAACGTTCGCGTACGCTGCTCCATTCGGCGGCCAGGTACAACGCCGAGGCGGCAGCCATGGCCGAGGTGAGGACGAGCAGGGTGAAGGGGTCGAGAGCCATGGACGATGAATGTATCGACGCAGGCGGCTCCGTGTGAGAGCCGACTGGCCAGGAGCAATGCACGGCAGCGGATCCGCTGCTCGGCGATGGTCGGGGCCGTGGCACTGCAATAGAGCGGCGCCGCATGCGCGGCGAATTGTCGCAGGATGCGGATTTTCTGGCATCCACTGTGGGCCGGGCCGGAAGGGTATATCGGATCGAGGCGGGCTGTCTGACGGGCAGCTGCGGCTATCGGCAGGCCTTTCTCGCCGAGCAGCCGCATCAGGCCCTGCCGCCTGAGCTCGCCATGGCGGCAGCATATTCACCGCGCCTGCGACCGCTTCGGCGGAGGCAGTCCAATCATGCAGGTCTGACCCCGCTCATGCCGTCAATGCCTCAGCCATGCCGGAGGCCGGAAGTGCTGCGCCATTCCGCCGCCGGGCACCGTCGTTTGGCGCTCAGGGGGCCGGTGTGGCCAGCGGCTTGCCCTTCTCCACCACATACACACCAATCAGCTTGACCGTGCCATTGCTGGCATTGTGTGCGTCATGGATCACGCCAGCCGGCACGACAAAGCTCTCGCCGGCCTTGAGCGTGCGCGGCGGCTGGCCGTCGATCAGCAGATCGACCTCGCCCTCGCTGATATAGCTGATCTCGTCGCCGGGGTGGGTATGGCGGCCCGCGCGCGAGCCGGGGGCAACCTCCACCTTGGCGACCACGGCTTCGCGGCCCGGTACTGACACATCGGCCTTGCCGACCATGGTCCGGGACAGGCCTCCGGTTTGGGCCGCACCTGGCTGGGCCGCACTCGGCTGGGGCATGCCCGCCTGGGCCAGGGCGCTTTGGCTGAACAGCATGAAGGCGCTGCTGCAAAGCAGGCTGGAAAAGCTGGCGCGGCGAATCAAGGACATGAAATTACCCTCCAAGGTTTTTGACGGAGACAGGTGGTGAAACCTGTCACTTGTACCGGGAAGGAGTGCGGCCATGCCATGGGGGCAGCCCTAGTCGAAGGGCTGCCGAAAGCCAGCCCGGGTGCCATTGCACAAAAGCATCCGGACGGGAAGGCGCCTGGCGTCGCAGGCCGCCGCTTTAGTTGTCTGCGCTGATCCTTGCGAACTTCACCAGCTCGGCGTATTTGTCCATGTCTGTGCGCATCACCTGGGCAAGGCTTTCATTGCCCTTGGCGGGCGGGGTTCCCGCAGCTTCCAGCTTCTGGCGGATGGCCGGGTCGGCAAGACCTGTCTGTATCGCTTTTTGCAGCTTGGTCAGAACTTCCGGAGGCAGACCCTTGGGGGCGGCCAGGGCGAACCAGCCGCTCAGGGCATAGCCCTTGAGCGCGGGATGTTCTGCCAGCGCCGGAATCTCCTTGAGCGTGGCGATGCGGGTGGCCGTGGTGGCGCCCAGAATCCTGATCTTTCCGGACTGCGCCAGTGGGGCCGCAGCGGTGGGCGAGAGGATGGCGAAGTCCAGATTCCCGCCGCCCAGATCGCTGGTCATGGCAGGAGAGCCCTTGTAGGGGATGTGAACCAGGTAAACGCCCGCAGTCTTCTTGATCAGCTCTCCCGAGAAATGCGGTGTCGAGCCAATGCCGGGGCTGCCGTAGCTGTATTTGCCGGGATGGGCCTTGGCCAGCTTGACGAAGTCATCCACGGTCTTGACGGGGACATGCGCTCCGGCCACCCAGAGGTTGGGGGCCATGGCGGTCAGACTCACCGGAGTCAGGTCCGTTGCCGGATCGTACTTTTGCGCCGCATTCACAAATTTGGTGCCCGCCATTTCGTTGCTGGAGCCGGCCAGCAAGGTGTAGCCGTCGGGCTTGGCCGAGACCACGCGCTGCGCTCCCACCACGCCCGCGGCACCCGGCACGTTCTCCACCACGACGGTGGCGTTCAACTGCCTGGCCAGTATGTCCCCGACCACGCGGCCGACCATGTCGACCGAGCCGCCCGGAGCATAGCCAATCACGATGCGGATGGGCTTGCTGGGATAGGCATCCTGTGCCTGCGCCGCGACGGTGACCAGGCTGGTCATGGCACAGGCGATGCAAAGGCGGCGGGAAAGAAAGGCGCGATCTGGATTCATGGGGGTCCACAGAGGGGTGGCTAAGGTTGATTCGGTGATTGATGTTGAATTGCTCAACAAAATTAAACGAATTGTCATGAAATCGATGCAAAGAAAGAATCCATGAAAACCAGCAGTTCGCATGATTTCCAGCTCGTGCCCGGTGCCGCAAAGCCAGATCCGGGAGGCTTGCAAATTCAGAATTCGCTGTCGCTGCCTTGGGCAGTAAAGCTCTGGTCAGCAGTCGAGCCGCCCTTCAGAACCGCCAGAAAACCAGCCCTTGCAACCGTGCTGGCAGGCGGCACGAGACAGTCCCAGACAGCCATCGAGCTATCGAAAATCCTGCATATAGTCGGTTGCAAAGCGTTTCAAGCGCATACCATGCAAGCGTCAAGCCAACCGGGCGCAGATCCGGCTCACAAGCGTTTCAGTTGAATCGTCAGGGAGTCTCAGATGCAGGAACAGACCCGCGTTGCCGCCTGGCACGCGTTGCCGACCGATGCCGTACTCACTCAATTGCAATCGACTGCCGCCGGACTGAGCTCCGACCAGGCCCGCGAGCGCTTGCAGCAGCAGGGCCCCAATGCCTTGCCCGCCGCCGCTTCACGCGGCATGCTGGCCCGCTTTCTGTCGCAATTCAACAATCTGCTGATCTATGTCCTGCTGGGCTCGACCGTCGTTACCGCACTGTTGCAGCATTGGGTCGATACGGGGGTGATCCTCGCAGTGGTACTGATCAATGCAGTCTTCGGATTCGTGCAGGAAGGCCGCGCCGAAAAGGCGCTGGATGCCGTTAAAGCCATGGTTTCCAGCCGCGCCAATGTGCTGCGCGACGGTTTGCGCATGGCGGTGCCTGCAGAGGAGCTGGTCGCCGGCGACTGCGTGCTGCTCGAAGCCGGCGACCGCGTCCCGGCCGATGTGCGGCTGCTGCGCGCCAGCAGCCTGAAGCTGGACGAAGCCATGCTGACCGGTGAATCGGTCGCCGTCGACAAGTCGGTCGATCCGGTGGCTGCCGATGCCGCTCTCGGTGACCGCTTCTCCATGGCCTATTCCGGCACCCTGGTGGCTGCCGGGCAGGGCCTGGGTGTGGTGGTGGCCACCGGCCCGCGCACCGAGCTGGGCCTGATCAGCACCATGCTGGGCTCGGTGCAGACACTGGCCACCCCGCTGACGCGGCTCATGGACCGCTTCGCGCGCCAGCTCACCATCACCATACTGAGCCTGTCCGCGCTGATGTTCTGCTTCGCGCTATGGGTGCGCGACTACGACACGGCCGACGCCTTCATCGCCGTGGTGGGTATTGCCGTATCTGCCATCCCTGAAGGCCTGCCCGTGGTCATGACGATTGCGCTGGCCATTGGCGTGCAGCGCATGGCCGCACGCTATGCCATCGTGCGCAATCTGCCGGCGGTGGAGACACTGGGCGCCGTCTCCGTCATCTGCTCCGACAAGACCGGTACTCTGACGCGCAATGAAATGAGCGTGCGTGCCGTGGTGTTGCCAGGGGCCAGCTTCGACATAGATGGCGAGGGCTATGCGCCCCAGGGGCGTTTCAGCCTCAAGGGCGAGGAGACCGAGCCTGCGCGGCATCCGCAGTTGCTGCACTTCGCCACAGGCGCGGCGCTTTGCAACGACGCCCATGTCAGACATGCCGAAGGCAAGGTCTGGGCGGTCGAGGGCGATCCCATGGAGGGCGCTTTGGTGACGCTGGCAGCACGGGCCGGTCTGGATGTCGATCAGCTGCGCCAGGACTGGCATCGGCTCGACGAGGTGCCGTTTGATGCCGTCCACCGCTATATGGCCACACTGCACCGGCCGCTGGCTACTGCTCCCGTGGTGTTTGTCAAAGGGGCTCCAGAGCAGGTGCTGGCCATGTGCCGAGACCAGCAGGGCGCCGAGGGCGTGCAGGCGCTGGATACTGCCTACTGGCTGGAGCAGATCGATGCCCTGGCTGCCAAAGGCTATCGCGTGCTGGGGCTGGCCAGCCGTGTCCCGGCAGACGGCAAGGACAGCGTGGACATGGCCGACATCAAGGACCTCAGCCTTCTTGGCGTGCTGGGCATGATAGATCCGCCGCGCGACTCGGCGAAGACGGCCGTTCGCGAATGCCGCAGCGCCGGCATTGCCGTGAAGATGATCACCGGCGACCACGCCGCCACGGCCGCCGCCATTGCCCGGGAACTCGCGCTGGCAGACACCATCCGCGTCACCTCGGGCCATGAGCTGGACGGGCTCAACGATGCCCAGCTGATCGATGTGGCCCGTGCCTCCACGGTATTCGCGCGTACCAGCCCCGAACACAAGCTGCGTCTGGTGCAGGCCCTGCAGGCCGATCGCAGCGTCATCGCCATGACCGGTGACGGCGTCAACGACGCACCGGCGCTCAAGCGTGCCGACATCGGCGTGGCCATGGGCATTACCGGCACGGCCGCGGCCAAGGAGGCTGCAGGCATGGTGCTGGCCGACGACAACTTCGCCACCATCGTCGCCGCCGTCAAGGAAGGGCGCACTGTCTACGAAAACCTGCGCAAGGTCATTGCCTGGACCTTGCCGACCAATGGAGGACAGGCGATCGTCATCGTCGTGGCGATTCTTCTGGGCCTGTCCCTGCCCGTCACTCCGGTGCAGATTCTCTGGGTCAATCTGGTCACTGCCGTGGCTCTGGGACTGACGCTGGCCTTCGAACCACCCGAGGCCACGCTGATGCAGCGCAAGCCGCGCTCGCCCGACGAGCAACTGCTGCAGCCCTATCTGCTGTGGCGCGTCGCCCTGGTCTCGGTGCTGTTTGCCCTGGGCTGCTTCGGCATGTTCGAGTGGTCGCTGCGCCGCGGCGACTCGGTCGAGCTGGCTCGCACCATCGTGGTCAATGCGCTGGTGATCATGGAGATCTTCTATCTGTTCAGCGTGCGCTACACGCAAGGCACCTCGCTCAGCCTGCGCGGCGTCGTGGGCACCCCGGCGGTGCTGCTGGGCGTGGCCGGCGTCACCCTGGTGCAACTGCTGTTCACCTATACCGCGCCCATGCAGGCGCTGTTCGACAGCCGTCCTGTGGACCTGGCGGCCGGACTGCTGGCGATAGGGCTGGGTGTTGCCCTGCTGCTGTTGCTGGAGGTCGAGAAGCTCCTGGTGCGCTGGATGAGACTGGGCACGAGGGCCTAGAGCACTGTGCACGCAAGGCATTCAAGCCGTCGTTTCACCGCCTGGCCGAGGGCATGAAAAAAGGCCCCGAAGGGCCTTTCTTGCGATTGCTGAGCGCTTGGCGCTTAGATCACGCCTTGTGCCAGCATGGCGTCGGCCACCTTCACAAAGCCGGCGATGTTGGCGCCGTCGATGTAGCTGATGGTGCCGTCTTCGCGCTTGCCGTGCTTCACGCAAGCAGCGTGGATGCTTTGCATGATTTGCAGCAGACGGGCGTCCACTTCTTCGGCCGGCCAGGACAGGCGGGCCGAGTTTTGCGACATTTCCAGGCCCGAAGTGGCCACGCCACCGGCGTTGGATGCCTTGCCGGGTGCGTACAGCACGCCGGCAGTTTCGAAGGCGCGGGCGGCTTCGTTGGTGGAGGGCATGTTCGCGCCTTCAGCCACGCACAGCACGCCATTGGCGATCAGGGTCTTGGCATCGGCTTCGTCCAGCTCGTTCTGAGTGGCGCAAGGCAGGGCCACGTCCACCTTGATGGACCAGGGGCTCTTGCCGGCCAGGAATTCCACGCCGGAAACCAGCTTGGCGTAGTCGCTGACGCGGCCGTACTTGTGGTTCTTCACATCCATCAGGATGGCCAGCTTTTCGGTGGTGAAACCGGCGGCGTCATACACGGTGCCCGAGGAGTCGGACACGGTCACGACCTTGGCGCCCAGCTCCATGGCCTTTTCCACGGCGTACTGAGCCACATTGCCCGAACCGGACACGGACACGGTCTTGCCTTCAAAGGACTGGCCGCGAGTGGCCAGCATTTCACGGGCGAAGTACACGGTGCCGTAGCCAGTGGCTTCGGGGCGAATCAGCGAGCCGCCGAAGGACAGGCCCTTGCCCGTGAACACGGAAGCCGCAGTGTTCGACAGCTTCTTGTACATGCCGGCCATATAGCCCACTTCACGGCCGCCCACGCCGATGTCGCCTGCGGGCACATCGGTGTCGGGACCCACGTGGCGGAACAGCTCGGACACGAAAGCCTGGCAGAAGCGCATGACTTCGGCAGGGCTCTTGCCCTTGGGGTCGAAGTCGGAGCCGCCCTTGCCGCCGCCCATGGGCAGAGTGGTCAGTGCGTTCTTGAAGGTCTGCTCGAAAGCCAGGAACTTCAGCACGGACTGGTTGACCGAGGGGTGGAAGCGCAGACCGCCCTTGAAGGGGCCGATGGCCATGCTGTGCTGGATGCGGAAGCCGCGGTTCACTTGCACCTGGCCCTTGTCGTCAGTCCAGCTCACGCGGAACTGGATGATGCGCTCGGGCTCGACCAAGCGCTCCAGCAGGGCGTGCTCGGCGTACTTGGGATTCTTCTCGATGAAGGGCCACAGGCTTTCCATCACTTCGGTGACGGCTTGCAAGAATTCGGGCTGACCGGGGTTGCGTTGTGCCACTTCTTCCAGGAATTGGCCTACGGACTCGTACTTCATAGAGAACTTTCTGACAGGGACAGGGGAATGCGCTGAAACTCGCGAAACCAAAATTATGCCAAAAAGTTATGCCGTCATGCATGGATTCGGTGCATGAAAGCGCAATTGTGGTGCGCGCATGCCCGAATTTGGAGCGCCTCTTCTGTATTTGTTCTTAGTTTTCAGGCACTTGGATGGTGCATTTGAAGTAAAGGATTTTTCATTCCGGTGTCGTAAAAACATTTTTGCGGCTTGTCACACAAGTGTTTTTCTTCCGTGACGTCCGGCTTCATCCGTCCGCAATGTCTTATCTGTGATAGCACCATCGTGGTGCATGTGATTTCAGGCACGAAATCTGCAATCGTGAAAACTGATTTTCATGAATCCAGGCGCACGACTCAGCAGGCGGACTGCGCAGCCAGCTTCAGTGCCTGGGTAAATCTGGATTTGAAATTTAAATTTCATATTTTTTAATAAGAAAACTTAATTTCAATCGGCTTGCCGGCCCAGCGCCAGGCCAGCCCTCACCCAAGAGGAGGTGGATATGGCAGCTGAGATTCCCGTGACGCCCTCGGCGTCAGGCAAGGCCAGTGCGGCGCAGATGCAGCAGCTCGAAAACGCGCTCAACCAGATCGGCGTGACGCGCTCGCACAAAAGCATCATCTTTCTGGTGGTCTGCGGCGTGCTCTTCGATGTGTTCGAGCAGAACGCGGTCGGCCTGGTCGGCCCTCTGCTGCGGCAGCAATGGGGGCTGGACGCGACGGACATTGCCTTTCTCAACACCATCACTTTCTTTGCTGCAGCCATGGGGCGCCTGCTTTCGGGCTACCTGGCCGACCGCATGGGACGGCGCTTCATGCTCAATGTGAACCTCGCGCTGTTCACGCTGGGTGCCGTCGGCTGCGCACTGGCACCCGACTACGCTTTCCTTGCCGTGGCGCGTGCCATCGTGGGCTTTGGTCTGGGCGGTGAAATCACCACGGCCGTGACCATGCTGGCCGAGTTTTGCTCGGCCCGCTTTCGCGGCACGGCAGTCGGTCTCATCAACGTCGGTGGCGGCGGTCTGGGCAATATGCTGGCGCCGGCATTTGCCTTGGGCGTGTTCACGCTGTTTCCGGGCGATGATTCCTGGCGCTGGCTGTTCGGCTGTCTGGTCATGCCGGCCATCTTCATCGTGTTCTACCGCCGCTTCGTGCCGGAGACGCCGCGCTTTCTGCTCTCCAAAGGGCGGGTCGAGGAAGCCAATCAGGTGCTGAGCATGCTGGCGGCCGGCAAGCTGGCCAATGCCCAGTACGAGCTGCGCGAGTTCATCAGCCCAGGCAGTGCGCAGGCGCAGACGGCTGCCGCGCAGACCGTGCAGCGCAGCTCCTTCACCGACATCTTCAGGGGCGGCTATGCGCGGCGCACGATTGCCGTGGGTGTGGCTTCGTGGATGACGTTTGGCGCGCAGCTCTCGGTGCTCACGCTGATGCCGACGATTCTGGTCGCACAGGGTTACTCCATCACCAAGAGCTTCAGCTTCACCATCGTCATGCAGATGGGCAGCCTGGCCGGCGCGATCGCGGCATCGACCATGGGCTATTACTTTCCGCGCAAACGGGTGCTGACGGTTGGGGCGATTGCTGCCTGTCTGGCGGGCCTGGCGTTCGGCAACTTCACCGATAGCGTGGCCATGATCCTGGTCTGCGGTGCGCTGTTCCAGTTCTGTGTGCTGACGCTCAACACCTCCATCTGGATCTTCGCGCCCGAGCTCTACCCGACGCGCATTCGTGCGCTGGGCACCTCCTTCCTGCTGGCCCTGGGCACGATCGGCGGAGCCATGTCCCAGGTGCTGGCGGGCAAGATGTTCGATCTGCACGGCGTCTCCGGAATGTTCGGCATGATCGCCGCCATGTATTTCATCTTTGCGATTGCCGTGCAGTTTGCCCCCGAGACCTTTGGTCGTTCCATCGAGGAAGGTGCGGGCGGCGAATCCCATGCCGAGCAGGAGTCTGCCGCTGCTGCAGGCGTGGTCGCTGCTGGCCAGGAGCGCACGGCATGAAGGCTGGCATGCATATTCTGCTGATCAACCCCAATACCTCGCAGCAGACCACGGCGCTGATGCTCAGACAGGCGCGGGCCTGTCTGCCGCCCGGCGTGCTGCTGCACGGCGCGACGGCCGAGAGGGGGGCGGCCATGATTACCGACGAGGCGGGGCTGAAGATCGCCGAGCAGGAGGTGCTGCGTCTGGGCCTGGCCTTTGCCCGGGGCGATGACAGCCAGGCCGGCCGGGCCATCATCGTGGCCGCCTTCGGCAATCCCGGATTGGAGTTGCTGCGTGTGGCCCTGCCGCAGCGGGTTGCCGCCTTTGGCATCGGCGAAGCCGCCATGCTGCAGGCCGCACGGGATGAGCAGGGCCGCCCGCGTCGCTTCGGCATTGCGACGACCACGCCGGGGCTGGAGGCTTCGATTGCCGCCTCGGTCGCGGCGCTGGGCCTGACGCCCTGGTTCTGCGGCACGCGCATTGCGTTGGGCGAGCCGCTGGCCTTAGCTGCAGACCCGGCTCTGCAGTGCGAGCGCCTGGGCGATGCCGTGGCCCAATGCGTGCAAAGCGATGGCGCGCAGGCCGTGGTGATCGGCGGCGGCCCGCTGTCCGAAGCCGCGCTGTGGTTGGCACCGCGCTTTCAGGTGCCGGTGCTGTCGCCGGTGGTGGCCGCAGTGCAGGCGGCGCTGGCGGGCCTGGCGCTCGCCGTCACCCACTGAATGCTGTTGGATGCGGTTGGGTGCTATTGATTAAAGAGCTTCTATCGCCAGTCAATCATTGATTTCAGGTTGAAAAGTATCTGAAACCTATGAATAACAAGCGCAACAAGCTTTTAATTTCATAGCATCTCGTCCAGCGCATCGTGGCTGGTCTCGATGGCCGCCATATGTCTGCGCCCCGGTTGCCCACTTTGCTGCAAGGTGGCCGTGGCAATCAGGTGGCAGAGCATGAAAAGTGCCGTGTGATTGTCCAGCGGTCCAGGAGCGGAGGTCTGCACGCGCAGCAGCCAGTCCGCCTCGGGGGCCGGGCTGGCATGGTCGGTGATGCAGATCAGGCGTGCGCCCAGCAGCCTGGCCTGGCGCGCGAACTCGCTGACCACGCGCACGCTGCGGCGCAGGGCAAAGATCACCACCACATCCTGGGCGCCGATCTGGGCCGCATATTCGCCCAGGGTCTCGCCGGCGCCGGGGATGACTTGGCTGGGCATCTCGAGTGCCTGCAGCAGCTGCCAGCGCAGATAGGCCGCAAAGTTGCGGTTCTGGCGATAGCCCACGAAGAACAGCTGTCGGGCGCCGATCAGGGCTGTGGCGATGTCCTCCAGCTGCTGTGCCGAGATCTGTCCGATGGTGACGGCCAGATTCTCCGAGGCCTGGCGCAGATGCGTGGCAATCACATCCGCCGTGGGCTTGCCCTGGGCCGATGCGGCGGCCAGAAACAGCGGCGAGCCATTGTCGCCCTGAGCACGGGCATGTCGGCGCGCATCCTCGTAGCCTTCGTAGCCCAGCCGCTGTATGAAGCGCGTGACCGTGGCATTCGATACCCCCGTGAGCTTGGCCATCTCGGCGGCCGCGTAGCTCGACAGATTGCCGGGGAAGTCCAGCAGGAATTCCGCCAGCCGTCGCTCCGAGGGCGGCAGCTGCGGCAGGGCCGCACGCACGCGGGCGATGAAGGAATGGTCCGGGGTGGAGGAGCTGGGGTTCATGACGGCGGATGGCAGGCGGGCCCGCTGATCTGCCGGCCCGCTGTTTTTTGTCGATATCGGCAATGTAGCGGCTATTTGGCGGCCATTGCCGAGCTGCCGTCAGCGCCCGCGCAGAAACAGCGCATCCAGCTCCTTCATGCTGAGCTGGCGCCAGGTGGGGCGGCCGTGATTGCACTGGTCGGAGCGCTCGGTCACCTCCATCTGGCGCAGCAGCGCATTCATCTCGTCCAGCGTGAGCTTGCGGTTGGCGCGCACCGCGCCATGGCAGGCCATGGTGGCCAGAATCTCGTTGCGCGCGCGCTGCACCACGGTGCTGGCGTCATGCTGGGCCAGTTCGGCCAGCACGCTGCGCGCCAGCTCCACGGCATCGCCCTGGGCCAGCGTGGCCGGCACGGCGCGCACGGCCAGGGTCTTGGGCGAGAAGGGCGAAACCTCCATGCCCAGGGTCACCAAGGTTTCGGCATGGGCCTCAGCCGTGGCGACTTCCTCGGGCGTTGCGGCAAAGGTGGCGGGAATCAGCAGCGGCTGGCTCGGAATCTGTTCGTCGCCATTTTCCGTATTCACGGCATTCTTGAGCTGCTCGTAGACGATGCGCTCATGGGCGGCATGCATGTCCACGATGACCATGCCCTGGCTGTTTTCGGCCAGGATATAGACGCCGTGCAACTGGGCCACGGCACGGCCCAGCGGCCAGACCGGGGCCGAGTCAGCTGCGGCGGTTGCGGGCTGCTGTGTTGCAACAGCGGCGGGCACGGCGGCTTCTGCCGTCGGCCTGGCTGTCGCTGATGGTTGCGCAGCGGCGACGATCACTGTGGCGGCTGGCGCTTCCTGCATCTGGGGGGCAGGCGCTTTGCGCTGAAAGTAGCTGGACTGGCCCGAAGGGCGCAGTCTGATGCCTTCGTCCTCGGGTTGAGGCACGGGGCTTGGCATGGCCGTGGTGTTGGTGATCGTGGTCGCGCCGGTGGCCGATTCAGGCACCTCAGCTGCAGCGCCCGCAGGGGCTGGGGCCGCAGTCGCCATCTGGGGCGCGGGTGAGGTTTCCGCGGTGGCCTCGCGCATGGGCTCCCAGAGCTTGGCCAGGTCGCGCACGGGATTTCCGATGGCGGGTTCGCCAAAGCTCATGCGGGTTTGCGGCCAGGCCGGGGCTGTGGCGGCCTTGGTTGCGGCCTTGGCCGTGACAGGCGTGGCAGTGCTCTCGTCGATCAGGCCGGGCTGGCGTGCGGCTTCCTGAGCTGCCGCCTCGACCACGGCTGCGGCGCGCGGCGTGGCCAGCGCGTTCTCGATCGCGTGGCGCACCGCCTGGTGGACTTCGCGGCTGTCGCGAAAGCGCACTTCGATCTTGGTGGGGTGCACGTTCACGTCCACACGCGCGGGGTCGATTTCGATGTAGAGCGCGTAGACCGGCTGCTTGTTGCCATGCAGCACGTCCTCGTAAGCAGAGCGGGCCGCATGCGTCAATACCTTGTCGCGCACAAAGCGGCCGTTGACATAGCAGAACTGCTGGTCGGGGCGCGAGCGCGCCGCGTCGGGAATGCCGGCGCGGCCCGTGACATGGACGGGGCCGGCCCAGTGATCGACGGCCACCGAGTTGTCGACAAACTTGTCGTTCAGCACATCGGCCAGGCGGCGCGACAAGGCTTCGTCGGGCGTGCTGCCGGCGGCGCGCCATTGCTCGACCAGCTTGCCTTCATGCCAGATGGCAAAGCCCACATCAGGGCGGGCCAGCGCATGGCGGCGCACGGACTCTATGCAATGCGCGAGTTCGGTGGCATCGGTCTTGAGGAATTTGCGGCGCGCAGGCGTGGAGAAGAACAGCTCCTTGACCTCCACGGTCGTGCCCTGGTTGCGTGCGGCGGGGCGCAGCTCGCCGCTGCGCGCGTCCAGCAGATAGGCCGAGTCCTGACCTGCGGGACGCGAGAAGATGGAGGTTTCCGATACCGAGGCAATGGCGGCCAGTGCCTCGCCGCGAAAGCCCATGGTGGCCACGGTCTCCAGATCGTGCAGATCGCTGATCTTGCTGGTGGCATGGCGGCGCAGGGCCACGGGCAGCTCGTCGCGCGGGATGCCGCAGCCGTCGTCTTCCACCGCGATCAGGCGCACACCGCCGGCCAACAGGCGCACGGTGATCTGGCCGGCGCCCGAGTCCAGAGCGTTGTCCACCAGTTCGCGCACCACGGAGGCGGGGCGCTCGACCACTTCGCCGGCAGCGATCTGGCTGATCAGCTCGTCGGGCAGATCGCGAATCGGCCGGCGCACGGGAGCAGCCTGGTCGGTGGTTTCGGTAGGGGAGGGGGAGAGTTCGGGGCTGGATGCGTTCACGACGACCATTCTAGGGCGGTGCACAAACCGGCCAGGAAGTGAGTTTTTTTGAACGCTGAAAACACAAAGAGCTGCCGGCATCGCTCAGGCAGCTCCTTGTTCAGTCCGCGGCGGGCGCCGGGCTTAGCGGCGGCGGTAGCCGCCCTTGGTCAGTTCGTTACCGATCAGAGCACCGGCGGCTGCACCGCCGATGGTGCCGACAGGGCCGCCAAACAGCACATTGCCCACTGCACCGCCGGCCACGGCGCCAGCACCGATACCGACTTGCTGACGGCTGGGGCCGTGAGCGCAGCCGCCCATAGCCAGGGCGCCGGTCAGTGCGGCAGCCAGAGTCAGGGCCTTGCCATAGCGCATGGTGAATGTCTTCATGTTCGTATTCCTCTCGTCGTGCTAGTTATGGAAAGCGGTCTGGTCTCTGCGCCGAGGGAGGCTGGAGACGGCGGACTTTGTTGGCCAGGGGGCCGATGTCGTGATTTGCAATGCACGGCTTGCGGCGACACAGCTCTACTGTGCCAGCAGAATTGGCAAGCTGACGTATTGTTGACGTTTAGTTTTATCAAAACTTGTAACAAACCACCTTGAACCGGCTGCTCTTGTTGCAGTCTGCAAGCAGCTGTGAGTTTGCTCTCAAAAACATGGCACTCCAGCAAGGGGGGGAGCGTCTGCGGGCTTTGGGGGCGCAGTACATTACTGGCCGGCATACGCCGGTATGCCAATCCATTTTCGAGGACCGTGTTTTGGAAATCATTCAGTTTCTGATCGACTTCATACTGCATATCGACAAGCATCTGGAAGCCTTTGTCGTGGCCTACGGGCCCTGGGTGTATGCCCTGCTGTTCATCATCGTGTTTGTCGAAACCGGTGTGGTGGTCATGCCTTTTCTGCCCGGGGACTCGCTGATGTTCATCGTCGGTGCGCTGTGCGGTGCCGGCTATATGAGTTATCCGCTGGCGGTGGTGGTGTTGCTGGCAGCGGCCATCCTGGGCGACCAGAGCAATTACACGATAGGCCGCTACCTGGGGCCCAAGGTGTTCCAGTGGGAGGATTCGCGCTGGTTCAACCGCAAGGCCTTCGATCAGGCCCACAACTTCTATGAGCGCTATGGCGGCGTGACCATCATTCTGGCGCGCTTCATGCCCTTTATCCGCACCTTTGCACCCTTTGTGGCCGGAGTCGCCCATATGAGCCGTGCCAAGTTCAGCCTGTTCAATGTCGTGGGTGCCGTGCTGTGGGTGGTAGGCATCAGCGCCGCAGGCTACTTCTTCGGCAATATGGAGTGGGTGAAGAACAATCTTGAAAAAATCATCTGGGGCCTGATCCTGGTGCCGGGCCTGATCGCCATCTTCGGAGCCTGGCGCGCCGGTCGTAAGGCAAAAACTGGCGAGCCTGCCTGAGGCAACGATGGGCTGTCCCGTCCTGCCATAGATTGACACCTATCCGGCACTGATCTCCAGCCCAAGCTGGCAGGCAAGAAACGCCCGATGTACTGCATCGGGCGTTTTGCATTTTACGGGCAGGTGCGGCTGGTGCTCGTTGATTTGATGTCCATCATGTCGAGCATGTGCTGGTCACCGATGAGCATATTGATCGGCGTGCTCTGCAGAATCTGGAGATCTGCAGCACCGGAGGCGGCGGTATGAACCTCATAGCTTTGATGGAAGATCATGCGTAGCTGGATGACTACGCGCTTCTCGCGGTCTGCGAAAAGAATGCCGGGACGCGTGCTTATGGTGGGGATCTTATCTGGCTTGCTTCCTCGGGACTGCGCTCAGTCTGCAAGCAATGCATCTGCTCTGTTTGCAGTCTTATCGGTGGCAGCGGCTGCCTTGCTTAGGGGCAGCAAGATGGTAAAGACGGTGCCTGCGTCCTGGACCGTGTCGACCAGGATGCGACCTCCGTGCTCCTCGATGATCTTGCAGGAGATGGACAGGCCCATGCCCGAGCCCCGGCCTGTGGGCTTGGTGGTGTAGAACATGTCGAAGATATGGGGCAGCACCTCATCGGGAATGCCGCTGCCGTTGTCCTGAATCTCGATTTGAACCATGTCGCCCTCGGGCGTAACGGCGGTGTACAGTGTGATGATGTAGGGCGGCTCGCGCCCGAGCATGGCTTGGGCAGCATTAGTGATCAGATTCAGGAACACCTGATTGATCTGGGATGGGGAGGCTGAGATCTCTGGCACTTGGCCGTAGTCTTTGTGGACTGCTATACGGTCCTTGAGCAGGTGGCGTGCCAGCTGCAAGGTGCTTTCCAGACCAGCCTCGACCGAGAAGTTGGTGACGCGTTCGCGGTCGAGGCGGCTGAAATTTCTGAGATTCAGCACGATCTCGGAAATCTGTTCGATGCCGTGCACGCCATCGTCGAGCAGCCTGTTCATCTCGGATGTCACCTGCTGTTCATTGATGTCGGTAACCAACTGCTCAATGCGCCGGAAATATTGGTTCCGCAGCCGTTGGTCGCACTGTGGCGCTCGCATGGCCTGGGTAAAGGCCTTGCTGTGCTGGCTCAGTTCGTCGAAGAGCCCCAACCGGTCGCTGACAACATTGAAAATGCTTTTGACATAGGCCAGCGGCGCGGTGATCTCATGGGCGATACCGGTCACCATCTGGCCCAGGGCGGAATTTTTTTCGGATTGCACCAGCTGGATCTGCGATTCTCTGAGCTCCTGGTGGCTGCGTGCCAGTGCGGTATTGGCCTGGGCCAGCGTGTCACTGGTCTGATTGAACAACTGATCGTTGCGCAGCAGTTTCCAACCTGCAAAAGCCAGCAGCAGCAACAACAGGGTCGAGTAAATGGTCAGGCCCTGCAGGCCTGCGAGCAACTGGCCGTTTTCCTGCGTCTGGGCGTCGGACAGATCGTCGATAGCCTTCGCTGTCGGCAGGCTAGCCAGCGCCTGAAGCAATTGGACGCTTCGGTCTTGCTGGCGCAGCATGGTGTGGACAAGGGCGACAAAGGTGTTTGCCAGCGTCTGCAGATCATGGTTCTGGGCCAGGGCTTGCAGGGCGGCGGCGTTTTCACTGATCAATCCGCCCAGAGCCTGATCGGGCATCTGGGCGTAGCTCATGGAGGCGGCCAGTATCTGGTTGAGTATCTCTTCGGCGTGCTGTCGCTGGGTCGGGGTCAGCGGGCTATTGCGCATTGCCTGCGCCAGCTCGATGGCAGCCAGGGGTAGTGAGCGTGATGAGTTCTGAAAGATCGCGTTTTGCGATTTGAAGTGCTCGATCGCCGCAATTTTCTGCTCCATCAGTTCGCTGAAGTGGTCGAGCAGCCGGCGCGTGCGGGAGAAGTTCCCGTGCTTGCCCAGCCAGTATTCGACGGGGGTTTCGCTCAACTGCTTGTTGAGCTGGGCGATCAGCGGCAAAGGGCTGGCCACTTGGTCGTGGTTGGCGCTCAGGCCGGCCTTGGCGCGCAGCACGTTCACGTTCCACTCCGCGTCGACCTGTTTGAGCTTGCGCAGCGTGCCAATGATTTCATTGCTGTCGCTGAGATGGATGGCGCGGGTCTGCAGCATCAGAAACACCAGTAAGGCGATCAGCAGCAGTGGAGCCAGCGCATAGCCCCAGTGCAGCAAGCCACGCCTGGGTATTGATTCTGTTTTCATAGCGTGTTCAGGGTTCGTGAGTCCAAGCCTCCAGTGGCCGGCTATCGAGTTCGCCAATCAAGGTGTACAGGAAGTGGATGATGTATTTCTTGTCCAGCTCTGGGGCCGTGCAGCCGAGCTGATGCTGTTGAGTACGCCGGGCATGTTGAGCTTGCTCAGCCGCCCCTGTATGCCACGGGGCTACCAATGACTTTTGGCGTTGCCTGGCGCAGGAGATGGTGTTGTCGGCTGACAGCTGTGTATCGTTGACGAATCAGGGTTGAAGGCTCCCCTTGCGATTATTTTTCTTGCGCTGCTGGGTAGTGGGCAGCGCCTTTTTGAGCTATGCCAATGCGCGTGGCAAAGGAATACAGACCTTCAATAAAGGCAAGCTGAGCGTAAGCAATGACTTGGATGTTCGTTTGCGTTGCATCAAATGAGTAGCCATTTGCTGCGATTACTTAGATAGCTGAGGCTGGCGCACAAGGCTGTGCTGTGTAGCCGATCGGGTTTTGCAGCGAGATGCCGGGAGCACGAAGACTTCGGCGCCTGGCGCGCCGGCAAGGCCGAAAAGGCCAGGGCTGCCTGATGCTGCCTGATTTGTGCGCTTGACGGCATCTGGCAACGATCGCCAAAGCGCTGCTCCATGAAAAAGCCCCGGCATGCCGGGGCTTTTTCGTTGGACATTCAGATCGGATCGAGGCGCTTATTTGCGCTTACCTACCTCGTTACCGATCAGCGCGCCTGCTGCAGCGCCGCCTACGGTGCCCAAAGTGGAACCAAACAGTGCATCACCGACCACGCCGCCGGCAACGGCGCCGACACCGGTGCCGATCTGGGCATTGGTGGGCGAGGTGGAGCAGCCAGCCATGGCAAGCGTGAAGGCTGCAGATACGGTGATGGCAAGAGTTCGCAGTTTCATGAGGTCTCTCCTGTACAGCTGCCAAACAGGCCAGCTTTCATAAGAACACGCCTTGATCTTGAACCTTTTGCCCCGGCTTTCAGGTAGGAGAGAGGGCCAAGCCCGTGTCATTCAGGCTTGGCGACTGTCATCAAGCCGGCTTGCCGGCTGACAGCCGGTGCGGCGGTTTTGTGTAAGTGCGTACTTAAACCGATCGGCTACGCGCCAGGGGCGGGTTGTGGGCGAAGTACTTGCGGATGCCCGTCATCAGCGCATCGGCCAGTTGCTCGCGGTAGGCGGCAGAGGCCAGCTTGGCTTCCTCTTCGGGGTTGCTGATGAAAGCGGTTTCCACCAACACGCTGGGAATATCGGGCGCCTTCAGCACGGCAAAGCCGGCCTGCTCCACACGGGCCTTGTGCAGCTTGGCCATGCTGCCAATCTCTCCCAGCAGCGAAGTGCCCAGCTTGAGGCTGTCCTTGATCTGGGCGGTGGTGCTCATGTCCAGCAGCATGCGCTGCACGTGCTGATCCTGCAGTCCGCCCACGTTCAGGCCGCCCACCAGGTCGGCCTGATTTTCCTTGTTGGCCAGCCAGCGTGCGGCCGTGCTCGAGGCGCCGCGTTCGCTGAGCGCAAACACGCTGGCACCGCGCGCAGCAGGGGTGGTGAAGGCATCGGCATGGATGCTGATGAACAGATCGGCCTGGACTCGACGGGCTTTTTCCACACGCGTGGCCAGGGGCACGAAGAAGTCGGCATCGCGCGTCATGAAGGCCCGCATGGGGCTGCCGCCGATGCGCGAGTTGTTGATGCGCTCGCGCAGCAGATGGGCGACCTTGAGCACCACATCCTTCTCGCGCAGCCCGCTGGGCCCGGTGGCACCAGGGTCTTCGCCGCCATGGCCGGGGTCCAGCGCCACGATGATGATGCGGTCCGTGCTTTGCGAGGTGGCGATATTGGGGGCGGGCCTTGGGGCCGGTGCCGGGCGTGGCGCGGGAGCCGGTGGCGGCTGCACGGGCGCTGGTGCCTGAGCAATCACCGCAGGAGCCGGTGCAGGAGCGCTGGGGCGCTGGTTGCGCTGGGCAATCAGGTCACCGAGAGGGTCGGCCTGGGGGGCTGTTGCAATTGCCACCGGGGGCGGTGTCGTGATGGCGGGATTGTTCGCAGCTGGCGCGGCGGCCGAGCTGCCGGCGTCGCGCAGGCGCTCGCTGATCAGGGCTTCCAGCGGATCCACGGCCTTGGCGGGATAGAGATCCAGAACCAGCCGGTGCTTGTAGGGCGCAATCGGGGCCAGCGTGAAGACCTGGGGCCTGGCTTCCTGCTTGAGGTCGATCACCAGGCGCACCACGCCGGGCGCAAACTGGCCGACACGGATGCTGGCGATATTGGGATCGTCGGAGCGGACCTTGGCCACGAGCTCCTTGAGTGCCGGGTTCAGATCCAGGCCCTCGATGTCGACGGCCAGCCGTGGCGGGCTGGGCACGAAGACCGGCTTGGCCGTCAACGGAATATCGGATTCCAGCGTGACGCGCGAGTAGTCGGGTGCGGGCCAGACGCGCACGGCCACGATGCTCGCGCCCTGCGCAATATGCTGGCGGCCCAGCAGCAGAACCACGCCGCCTGCCTGCAGCAGATTGCGGCGGGAAAGACCCGGCCGGGACAGGTCCGGAAAATCCGTGGAGGAAGTTGTTTTGCTCATGCCGTCAATGCTTCAAGCACGGTGCAGCCTGCGGGGGTGCCAGCCTTGAGCGTCACCTGCCGTTGCACATCGTCAATTGCTTCGATATGGATAGCTATATCCGCAACAGGTGTAACCGCTGCAGCCTTTTCGGGCCATTCTGCCAGCTTGAGCCCGGCACTGGCAAAAATGTCACGAAAACCTGCATCTTCCCATTCACGCGGATCGTCGAAGCGGTAGAAGTCGAAGTGCCAGATCGAGAGGTCGCCGGCCTCGTGCGGCTCCACCACCGCATAGGTAGGGCTCTTGATGCGGCCCTGCACGCCCAGGGCGCGCAACCAGTGGCGCACCAGCGTGGTCTTGCCCGCACCCAGGTCGCCATGCAGGGTCACATAGGCGTTGCGCAGCTCGGGCAGGGTGGCCAGTTGCTGGGCGAAGCGCTCGGTATCCTGTTCGCTCTGCCAGAGTATCTGGCGCTGCGCCAGCGCCGGTGTGGGCTCGCTTCCTACAATTCGGGGTGTATGTTGAGCAGCAGTCAATTGGTTCCTTTGATGCAAGCCTGGGCTCGCGAGTTGGGATTCTCCCAAATCGGCGTGGCTGGCGTGGATTTGTCCTCGGCAGAGCCCGGTTTGCTGCAATGGTTGGCGCAGGGCTTCCATGGCGAGATGCATTACATGCAGGCCCATGGTTTGAAACGAGCCCGGCCTGCGGAATTAGTTCCCGGCACGGTGAGCGTGATCACTGCGCGCATGGATTATCTGCCGCGCGAGACCGGGGACGGCTGGCAGACCGTGGAATGGGACAGGCTCCAACGTCCCGAGGAAGGCATTGTCTCCCTCTACGCCAGGGGCCGCGACTATCACAAGGTGCTGCGCAATCGCCTGCAGAAACTGGCCGAGCGCATCGCGCAGGAAATGGGTCCGTTCGGCCACCGCGCCTTTACCGACTCCGCGCCAGTGCTGGAGGCCGAACTGGCCAGCCGCAGCGGGCAGGGCTGGCGCGGCAAGCACACGCTGGTGCTGAGCCGCGAAGCCGGATCGATGTTCTTTCTGGGCGAAATCTATGTGGACTTTGCGCTTGAACCCACGGCCCCGGTCACGGCGCACTGCGGCAGTTGCTCCTCATGCATGGATGCCTGCCCCACGGGCGCCATCATCGCGCCGTACAAGGTCGATGCGCGGCGCTGCATCTCCTATCTGACCATCGAGCATGCGGGCAGCATTCCCGAGGAGCTGCGTCCCTTGATGGCCAACCGCATCTATGGCTGCGATGACTGTCAGCTGGCATGCCCCTGGAACAAGTTTGCCCATCCCAGCGTCTTGCCCGACTTTGATGCCCGCGCCGGACTGGCGGGCACGCAGCTGGTGCATTTCTTTGCCTGGGATGAGGCCACGTTTTTGCGGGTGACCGAGGGCAGCCCGATTCGCCGCATCGGACATGCGCGCTGGCTGCGCAATGTGGCCGTTGCTCTGGGCAATGCCTGGCGCGAAACCGGCAACCCTGCACTCCGTGCCGCGCTGCAGAGCCGGGCCGCTGATTCCGACTCCGTGGTGGCCGAACATGTGGCCTGGGCGCTGGCCCAGCGTGCCTGAATTTCAATGAAATTAGCCGGAAACGCTTACCTCATAAGCGCAGGCAGCTATCAAATTCAGATTCCTATCAGCCAGAGCCCGAGGGGCAGGCTGAGCACGCCCAGCATGGTGGACAGTGAAATCAGGCTGGCCACAAACGAGCCCTCATAGCCCATGCGCACGGCCAGCACATAGCAGGACGAGGCCGTGGGCAGGCTGGAGAACGCCATCAGCGCAATCGCCTGCGGCTGGTTCAGCTGGAACAGCCGCACCATGGCAAAGGCGATCAGCGGCTGGATGGCATGGCGTATCAGCAGCAACTCGCCTGCCAGCAGCTTGTTGCTGGTCAGGGCGCTGAGCTTGAGGCCGGCGCCGGCGGCCATCAGGCCCAGGGCAATCGAGGCTGCGCCGATACGGGCCACGGGGGCTTCCAGCAGGGCTGGAATCTTCAGTCCGGCGGCATTGAACAGCAGTGCGCTGACGGTGGCGATGATCAGCGGGTTGCGCAGCAGATGCCCGACAAAATGCTGGCCGCTGCCGCGCACCATGGGCCAGACCGCAGCCACATTGAACAGCGGCACGGACACGCCGATCAGCACCGAGACATAGAGCAGCCCATCGGGCCCTGCCAGGCGTGAAACCAGCGCCAGTGCGATGAACGAGTTGAAGCGAAACGCCACCTGCGCTGCACCCGCATAGCTGCGGGCATCGATGCGTCGGCCCAGAAACGGCAGGTGCGGCAGGCTGTAGGTCAGCGCAATACCCAGCAGGCCTCCCAACACGCCAGCGGCCAGCAACTGGCTGGCCTCGCCCCATTGGATGGGGTTGCGCGTGATGGAATGAAACAGCAGCACCGGAAACAGCAGGTAGTAGACGAGCTGCTCCACGGGTTGCCAGACGCTGCGATTGATGGGCGTGAAGCGGCACAGCACATAGCCCAGCACGATGAGCGCGAAATCGGGGAAAAGCAGTTCTAGATAGTTCACGGCCCGCAAGCATAGAGCCGGTTGCGAATTTGCTGGGAGAAACCTGTCACCAAGTTTCTATCTGGCAGTACTTGCTGTCGCCACTTGGCCGCTTTGTATCCAGGCTTGATGCAGTTCAAGGAAACGGCATGAATCTAGGGTAATTACTGATAAATCAGGGCTAACAAGAATATGTCGGGTTTTTTGCGGCACGTACTATCAACCGTTAATTTCAGAACTCATAGGGAGACCCCTTCATGAATCGTCGTATGTGCATGGGCCTGACAATGGCTCTGGCAACTGTAGGTTTTTCCACCGGCGTGATGGCCGAGGCCAATTACCCCACCAAGCCCATCAAGCTGCTGGTGCCCTTCGCCGCAGGCGGCACGACCGACATCATTGCGCGTGTGATTGCCGAACCTCTGAGCCGGGAGCTGGGCCAGTCCGTGGTGGTGGACAACAAGGGCGGTGGCGGCGGCGTCATCGGTGCACAGGAAACCGCGCGTCAGAAGCCCGATGGCTACAACCTGGGCATTTCCACCCTGTCGACCATGGCCACCAATCCGGCCATCAACCCCAAGACTCCCTACAACCCGCTGACCGACTTCACGCCCATCATCAACATTGCGGCCACGCCCAATGTGATCGCCGTGAATCCCAAGTTCCCCGGTGCGGCCAGCTACAAGGCTTTCGAGGCTGAACTCAAGGCCAATCCCGGCAAGTACTCCTATGGCTCGTCCGGCACGGGCGGCATCCAGCACATGCTGATGGAGCTGTACAAATCGCTGACCGGCATCCAGATGACCCACGTGCCCTACCGCGGCGCGGGCCCAGCCCTGAACGACGCGGTTGCCGGCCAGATCCCCATGATTCTGGACAACCTGCCTTCGGCACTGCCTTTCATCAAGGACAACCGCCTCAAGGCCATCGCCGTGGCCGCTCCCCAGCGTCTGGCTGTGCTGCCTGACGTGCCCACCTTTAAGGAAGTGGGTCTGCCCCAGGTCAATCGCATGGCTTCCTACGGCATCCTGGGCCCCAAGGGCATGGACAAGGCCATGGTCGAAAAGATCAACGCCGCCGTGAAGAAGGTGCTGCAGGACCCCGCAGTCAAGAAGCGCATCGAAGACACCGGTTCGCTGGTGGTGGGCAACTCGCCTCAGGAATTCGCCAAGGAACTGAAGGAAGAGTACGAAACCTACAAGCAGGTCGTGGCCAAGCAGAAGCTGACACTGGACTAAGCTGCTGATCCGCTGCTGGTGCAGTAGCGGACGCCGCAAGCCCGAATTGCCGTCGAGGCCATTCGGGCTTTGTTTTTTATATTATTTGCCGTTCCCGGGCAGCAGCAGAATCTTGCCGATGCTGACCCCGGACTCCATATGCCTGTGCGCCTGGGCAGCGTCTGCCAAAGCGAAGGAGCTATCGATCACGGGCCGTAGCGCCCCGCTCTCCAATCCGCCAAGCCATCGCTGGGCAAAGCGCTGGACCATCGCCTGCTTGACTTCGGGCGAGCGTGACTTCATCACGGTTCCGAAGATCCGCAGATGGCGGTACAGCACCAGGTCCATGGGCAATGCAGCGCCCTGGGAGCCGCCCAGCAGCCCCACCATCACCATGCGCCCGCCGACGGCCAGCGATCGCACATTGGGCTCCAGGTAGGGGGCACCGACGAAATCGATCACGACGTCCACGCCTTTGCCATCGGTGGCCTGGGCGACCACGGTCTGGAAGTCCTCGCTGCGATAGTCGATGAAGACATCGGCTCCAAAACCCAGGACCGCTTCGCGCTTGTCGCCGCTGGCCGTCGCAAAAACCCGGGCGCCCGCAGCATGTGCAAGCTGAACGGCAGCCGATCCGACACCACCCGCCGCCGCATGGATCAGCACCGACTCACCGGCGCACAAGCCAGCCAGATGAAACAGGGCCTCGTGCGCGGTCACGAACACCTCGGGTATCGCACCGGCATCCACCAGGTCTAAATTCCCGGGGACATGTATCGCCATGCGGTGGTCTATGCGCGAAATCTCGGCATAAGCGCCGCCGCCCACGATCCCCATGACCCGGTCACCCACGGAGAAGCCCTGCACCAAGGGACCGGCCTCAATCACGGTTCCGGCGATCTCCAGGCCCATGGTGTCTGCGTCACCAAAGGAAGCTCGGCCGTAGGCGCCCTTGCGGTGATAGAGGTCGGCACGATTGACGCCGATGGAGGCGTTGCGTACCAGCAAGTCATGGGGACGAAGCTCAGGAGCCGGCAGCTCGCGGGTCACCAGCACCTCGGGCCCGCCAAAGTCGTCAAAAACAATGGCCTGCATGGTGGCGGGCTTTGCGGCGGGGATGGAGTCTGTCAAAAAGGTGGGCATATGCGTCGTTCTCGAAATATCTCTGAGCGCTGAAGATTACGACGCAAAGCGTTGTTTGCAATGCAGCGATTTCGCTCTACATTGATGCAAATCTGCATCAACTGATGAGCCATGAACTGGGACGATACCCGCATCTTTCTCGCCCTGAGCCGCACGCACTCATTGCGCGCCGCAGCGCGCAGCCTGGGCATTGATCAGGCAACGGTAGGGCGACGCCTGAATGCGCTGGAGTCCGAGCTCGGAGCCAAGCTGTTTCTGCGCGCCAAGGATGGATACCTTCTCACTGCCGCTGGCGAGGTGGCACTGGCTGCGGCAAAGCGTATGGAGAGTGCAGCTCTGGACTTGCGCACCAAGATCGAGGGTCAGGATGAAAATCCCGGCGGGCTGGTGCGCGTGACAAGCACCGATTCCATCGCGATTGACCTGTTGCTGCCCGCTGTCGAGCGTTTGCAGCAGCACTGGCCGAATATCCGCGTGGATCTGGAAGTCTCGACCCAGTTGCTCAGCCTCGGTCGCCGGCAGGCGGATATTGCTTTTCGCAACGTCAGGCCTGATACCCCGGAGCTGGTGGTTCGCCGTGTGGCTTCGTGGCCTGTGGGGCTGTTCGCAAGCACGAGCTATCTGGCTCGCTTTGGCGAGCCCGCCCCTGAAGACGAGTTGCGCGGTCACCATCTGGTCGCATACGGGCCTTATCTGGAGCAGAGTCCGTTTCTGAGCATGGCTGGGGTGCCGGCGCGTCAGGCCAAGATTGCCATGTCGGTCCGCTCCAGTCTCCTCGTGCGCAAGGCGGTTGCTGCAGGCATCGGGATTGGGGAAATGCCGTTGTGGATGGGGGAGCGAGAAGGGCTGGTGCGTATCTGGCCGCAACGCCGACGCCCGAACGACTACGAAGTCTGGCAGGTCATGCATCCCGATCTCCAGCGCACGGCCAGGGTGAGAGCGGTTGCGCAGTTCCTGGCCGAGGCTTTCGATGGCCCATCAGCAGGCATCAGCTGAAGCAGGCTCAGCGCACCCCTCGCCAGCGTGTACGCTAGCCCCATGTCAGAAGCCCCTAAAAAAGCACGCGAGTCCCAGATTCCCGAGGACTGGCCGCAGCCCTTGCCGCAGAGTCAGGATGCGCTTGATGAGTTCATCGATGCCCTGCTGTTGGAGGACGGGCTTTCGCGCAATACCTTGTCCGCCTACCGGCGTGATCTGACGGCGGCTGCGCGCTGGCTGGCGCAGTTGCAGCCACCCAAGGCGCTGGATGCAGCGCTGGAAGCGGATTTGCAGAGCTACTTCACGGCCCGAGTGGAGGGCACCAAGGCCACTTCCTCGAACCGGCGGCTGACGGTCCTGCGCCGCTACTTTCATTGGGCGCTGCGCGAAAAGCGCATCGCTGCCGACCCCACGGTGCGCATGCTGGCTGCCAAGCAACCGCCGCGCACGCCCAAGACCCTGACCCAGGAGCAGGTCGAGGCCCTGCTTGATGCACCTGATGTGGAGACTGCGCTGGGTCTGCGCGATCGCGCCATGCTGGAGCTGATGTATGCCAGCGGTCTGCGCGTCAGCGAGCTGGTGGGTGTGCGCATGCATGAGCTGGACTTGCGCTCAGGCGTGTTGCGCGTGACGGGCAAGGGGCGCAAGGAGCGGCTGGTGCCGTTCGGTCAGGAGGCGCAGCACTGGCTGGAGCGCTACCTGCTGCAGGCGCGAGCGGCGATTCTGGGAGGGCAGCAGACCGAGGAGGTGTTTGTGACCCAGCGCGGCGCGGGCATGAGCCGCGTGATGTTCTGGGTCATCGTCAAGAAATGTGCGCAGATCGCGGGGATCAACTCGCCCCTCTCACCGCATACGCTGCGCCATGCATTTGCCACGCATTTGCTCAACCATGGCGCCGATCTGCGCGTGGTGCAGATGCTGCTGGGACATGCCGATATCTCCACCACCACCATCTACACCCATGTGGCGCGCGAGCGGCTCAAGGCCCTGCACGCCGAGCATCACCCGCGAGGCTGATCAGGCCTAGACAGCCGGGCTGGCCAGCTGCAGGTGGTAGAGCCCCCAGACGGCGGCAGGAAAGCGTTGCTTGACGGGCAACTGGCCGAGCTCCGGAATCTGATGGGCAGCAAAAATGGCCCAGAGCGGGCCCACGCCGCCCATGGCCAACGGCACGCCGTCCAGCTGGGTGGCGATCAGCATGTGCCAGCGCACGGCCTGGGCCAGCGGTATCTGGCTGCGATAGCCGTCTATGCCCTGCAAGGTCAGCTGCCGGCCTTGAGCCATGGCCTGGCCCACGTCCACGCCGGCGGCCTGCAGCACCTGCTCCAGCAGCGGGCCTTGCAGGCTGTGCTCGGCTTCGTCGTATTCAAGCGTGGTCCTGAGCGTCTGCTGCTCCAGGCTGTTGAGCGCATCCATGCCGCAGGACCAGGCTGCATCGAACAGATAGCCATGCATGATCAGCATGCGGTCCGCCACGGGCTGAGGCTTGCCACGATTGGCTTGCACGCCGGGGCCGCTGATGGTAAGCACTGCGGGTTGCAAACCATCGAGCACGCAGGGGCGCGAGGCCTTGCGCGTGGTCGTTGCCGATGCGGGCAGGGCCATGGCGCCCAGTGCAGCGCCCGCAGCACCGCCTTGCAGCAGCAGGGAGCGACGTGATAGAGGGTTTTGTTCTGCCATGGGTGCTTTCTCTGTGGTGATGGCTGCAGTCTAGCGGCAAGGCTTGCGGCCGTCATTGCGGCAAGCGACAAGACGCTGGCCAGCTGCAGTGTTGGTCTATTTGAATGTTTGAAGTTTTATTTTGATGTTTTCTGTCCAATGAATTGACGAATCGTCGTTCAAATCAACCTGGGAATTCACTTTGGTCAAAAATGCAGGTCTTGATTTTTGGATTCGAGTGATGACTAACTTTCTGCGTCGCAGCATGCTGACCTGTGCCCTGGCAGCCGTGCTGCCTGCCACCTTGTCCCTGAATGTCCAGGCGGCCGACAAAGCCGACGCGGCTGGCTGGCCCAGCCGTCCCATTCGTCTGGTGGTGTCCTACCCTGCCGGGGGGGTGAGCGATGTGGTGGCCCGTGCTCTGGGTGAAAAGCTGTCGCAGTCGCTGGGCCAGTCGGTGGTGATCGACAACAAGGCCGGTGCGGGTGGCGCGATTGGCCTGGATCAGGTCGCCAAGTCCAACCCCGATGGCTATACGCTGGGCTTTTCGTCCATCAGCCCGCTGACGCTGAGTCCCCATCTGGGCAAGCCGCTGTTCGATCCGCACAAGGATATCGTTCCGGTGGTCAGCGTGATGTACTCGCCCGTGCTGCTACTGGGCACGACCCGCCTGACTGCCAAGAGCTTTCCCGAGCTGATGACCCAGGCCAAGGCCCATCCCGGCGATGTGCGCTGGGCCACGGCCGGTCTGGCGTCGCTGGGTCACATCATGCTCGAGCAGATTGCCGATCAGGGCAAGGTGCAGATCACCCATGTGCCTTACAAGGGCGGCGGCCAGCAGCTCAATGACGGGCTGAGCGCACAGTTCGAGGTGTTGTCCACGAATGCCGGCCCGGCCGTGATGCAGCATATCAAGGCCGGCAAGTTCAAGGCCCTGGCCGTGGGCGCTCCGGCGCGTCTGGACTCGCTGCCCCAGGTGCCCACGCTGGCCGAGCTGGGCTACAAGAACGCCAACACCACATCGGTCTTCGGCATCTTCGCTCCTGCGGGTGTGCCCGCTGCCGTGCTGGCTCGACTGAATGCCGAGGTGAACAAGGCGCTGGCGCTGCCCGAGATTCGTCAGCGTCTGGAGGCCACGGACAATGTGCCTACCGGCGGCAAGGCTGCGGACTTTGCCAAGCAGATCGAGGCCGAGTCCAGGTCCAACGCCCAGATCATCAAGGCTGCAGGCATCCAGACCAACTGATCGGGACACTCTGCAATGACAAAGGGCTTGCGGTCACATCGGCCGCAAGCCCTTTGTCATTGTGCGCATCAAGCGCACTGAAGTGTCGCCAGGCGGACTGGCTCAGATCACTTCGCTGGCCAGGTTGTCGGCCCAGCTCAGTGCCTGCAGATGGGCCCAGTTGACCTGATGGTTGGACAGCTGCAGTGCATTGGCCGCGCGGGCAAAAGCCGCTTCGTCGCCCGACTCGCAGGCGCGCGTCAGATCCAGGAAGGGCGCAAAAACACCCTGGTTGTGTACCAGTGCATCGACCACGGACTGGGGCAGGGCCACGGATTCAAGGGCCTTGGCCATGGGCTGGCTCAGCATCACATCGAGCAGCGAGAAAACGCCCACGACGAACGCGTGGTCGCATTCCTCGGGTGGCAGCAGCTCGGCGGTCAGCAGTTCCATGAGCCGGCCGCGCACCACGGCGGTCTGGCCCACGGCTGGCGGTGTGCCGCCGGCGCGTGAGGTGGTCAGCAGCAGGGCTGCCCAGCGGAACAGCTTCTTGAGTCCCAGAATCATCACCGCGTGGCGGAAGGAGGTGATCTCGCAGGACAGGCCGAAGCCCGAGCTGTTGATGAAGCGCAGCAGGTTGAAGGACAGCGTGGGGTCCTTCTTGAGAAGCTCTTCGATTTCTTCCGTGCTGGCCTGCTGGCGCACCAGGTTGATGAGCTGGATGATGGTGGTCTGCGTGGGGCGGATGGTGCGCGCCTGCACGAGCTGGGGCTGGGCGAACCAGTAGCCCTGGAACAGCTTCACGCCCAGGCCCAGCATATGCTCGAACTGCTCGGACGTCTCGACCTTCTCGGCCACGATCTGGGCACGCGTATAGGTCTGGGCAAACTTCACCAGCTTTTCGGCATGCTCGATCGCGAAGCTCTGCATGTCCAGCTTGACGAAGGAGGCCATGGGCAGCCAGGACGCATAGTTGCGGCGCAGCAGGTTCTGGTCAAAGGCCAGGCGAAAGCCGCGCTGGCGCAGGGCCGCGAACGTGGGCAGGCAGGCTTCGATGTTTTCCTGCGTGGCCTCGGCGGGCAGGGCCGGCACCTCCAGTACCACGCGGTCGGGGTGAATCAGCTCCAGGTGGCCGCCGCTCAGACTGTCATGGGTGCAGTTGATGAAAACCGTCTTCTTGCCCACCAGGGCTTCGGCGCCGGCATAGGACAGGGCGTTGAACAGCAGTGCCGCATCGGATGCCGCGGTGTGCGCGTTATGTGCCACCGAACGGTCAAACAGCTCGTAGCCATAGACATCCCGTTTTTCATCGACGATGGCCTGGCGCGCAATGCTGGCCATATTGGCCTCGTCCCTGTCTGTAACAGGGCTGGCAGCCGGTGAAGAGGCGTTTGTGTCAGAGGTATCCATGTCGGTTATCGCTTGGGTGTGGGGTGGGGGAGCGCTGTCACTCGGACAGACACTCCGTCCAGCTCAGCGCCTGCAGATGTGCGTGATTGATGTCCCGGTGCTCCAGCTCCAGGCTGCAGGCGCTGCGGTCGAACTGCTCCTGGTCATGACTCTCGCAAGCCTTGGTGAGCATCAGCAGCTCGCCCAGAATGCCTTCGTGATGCAGCAGGGCGGCAGATACCGATTCGGATACCGGAATCAGTGCCAGTGCCGCAGGCAAGGGCATGCCCAGCATGCGGTCCAGCATGGAGAACATGCCGCAGATGAAGGCCAGATCGGCGTCGGTTTCGGTCAGCGAGTGCTTGGCCAGCAGCTCCATCAGGCGGCCGCGAATCACGGCGGTCTGGCCCACGGCCGGTGGCGGGCCGCCATCGCGGGCGGCTGTCAGCAGCATGGCGGCCCAGCGGAACAGCTTGTTCAGGCCGAGCATCATCACGGCCTGCTTGAATGAGGTGATCTGGCGATGGGCCCCAAAGCTGGCCGAGTTGATGAGGCGCAGCAGGTTGAAGGCCAGGGCTGCGTCCTTCTTGAGAACTTCCTCGATCGCATCGGTGCTGGCCTGCTCGCGCACCAGTGTCAGCAACTGGATGATGCTTTGCTGCGTGGGGGTCAACAGGCGGGTCTGCATCACCGTTGGGCGGGCAAACCAGAAACCCTGGAAAAGCTCGATGCCCAGGCGCTGGCCCAGCTCATGCTGGTGGGCGCTTTCGACTTTTTCGGCAATCAGTTCGGCGCGGGTGTGGCGGTTGGCAAACTTGACCAGCACCGTGAGCTGGTCCGGCGCCAGCGTGGAAAGATCGAGCTTGATGTAGTCGGCCAGCGGCAGCCAGGCCGCATACACCGACTCCAGCACCGTGTGGTTGAAGGCCAGATGAAAGCCCTGGTCCTTGAGTGCCAGCAGCGTGGGCAGGCGGGCCGCGACCTCATGCACGGCGGCATGGCCCAGAGGAGGGATCTCCAGCACCACCTTGTCGGCCGGCAGCAGCTCCAGGTGCTCGCCGGTCAGACCTTCGTGAGTGCAGTTCACGAACATGAGCTTGGTGCCGACCAGATCTTCCTCGCCCGCATGCGTGAGGGCCGCAAAGATCAGCGTCGCGTCTGAGGCCATGGTGTGACCATAGGGCGAGCGCGAGCGGTTGAACAGCTCGTAGCCAATGATTTGCTGCAGCCCGTTGACGATGGGCTGACGTGCAATCATGCCTTTGGACAGGTTGCGCGGCGAGGCGAATGCCTGGTCCTCTATGGTTTGTTCACTCATTGCTGCATGACATCTGTGTGAGAAATGGTTGGCGGTGCCGGTTATTGTAAGAATGAGCCGATCATAGTGTCAGCTTCATCCGTTCAGGCAGTTTGCGCAAACAACTTCGGCAAGTGGCCCTGAACTCACTGTCGATTTTTGATTCGAGTCAAGAAAACAGCCTAGATCTGTTGCAGCCAGGCGATTTCGGTCGCGGTGAAGCCTGCGGCGCGGCGCGCCTTCTCGTTGAAGGGCGGTCGCAGGCGCGGCGCTTCATAGCGGGCCGTCAGCTCCAGATACCAGGACTCGGGGTCGAGGCCGTTTTTCTCGCACAGCCAGCGATACCAGTGGTTGCCTATGGCGACATGGCCGACTTCCTCGCGCAGGATGATGTCCAGGATGTCGCAGGCCGCCAGCGCATCGGGCGCATGGGTGTTGCGCAGCTTGTTCTGGATCTGCGGCGTGGCGTCCAGGCCGCGCGCTTCCAGGGTTCTGGGAACCAGGGCCATGCGGGCCACAATGTCGCCCGCGGTTTTCTCGCACATGGTCCACATGCCCTGGTGGGCCGGGTGGTCGCCATAGTCCTGTCCGTGGTGCTGGCGCAGGTGGTCGCGCAGCAGGCGGAAATGCTTTGCTTCCTCAGCGGCCACCTGCAGCCAGTCGTGGTAGTACTGCTCGGGCATGCCGTCGAAGCGCCAGACGGCATCCAGTGCGAGGTTGATGGCATTGAACTCGATGTGCGCTATGGCGTGAATGAGCACGGCCCGGCCTTCGAGGGTGGCCGGCGAGCGGCGCGCCACGGCCGTGTGGTGCCTGAGCTCGGGTCGGGCCGGACGGCCGGGCAGCTCGGATTCGGCAACAACCGGTACCGGGGCTGTTTCTGCTATTGAATAGAGAGCTTTTTGCGCATGCAGCTCAATGGCTGCAGCCGCTTTCTGCTCTGGGTCTGCAAGACACAAGACCTCTAGCGCGCGATGACGTAACTCCATCCCTACAATTCTAGGTTCTATAAAGAAGCAACCCACTGGGAGACAAGCACATGGCAATTTACGAACTCGACGGCGTTGCGCCGCAGGTCGACGAGACCGCCTGGGTGGCCGACAGCGCCGAGGTCATGGGCCGCGTCAAGCTGGACCGGGACGCCAGCGTCTGGTTCGGAACCGTCATTCGTGGGGATACCGAAAACATCAGCATCGGTGCGGGCTCCAACATCCAGGATGCCAGCGTGCTGCATGCCGATTTCGGCAAACCGCTGACGGTGGGTTGCAATGTGACGGTTGGCCACCAAGTAATGCTGCATGGCTGCACGATTGGCGATGGCTCGCTCATCGGTATCGGTGCAGTGGTGCTCAACGGCGCCAGGATCGGCAGGAACTGCCTGGTGGGCGCTGGCTCGCTGGTGACCGAGGGCAAGGAGTTCCCCGACGGCTCCATGATCCTCGGCAGTCCTGCCAAGGTCGTGCGCGAGCTCTCGCCCGAGCAGATCGAAGGTCTGGGCCAGAGCGCCAGAAACTATGTTGAAAATGCTCGCCGCTTCAAGCGCGGCTTGCGCAAGCTGGGCTGAGGGCCCGGCTTTTTACCGGAATCGATTAGCGTGTCTGAACTGCATAAATTCATTTTTGACGGCCTGCCCGTGCGTGGTGCCATCGTCCGCCTGACTGACTCCTGGCAGGAGATCTTGCGGCGCCGTGCCGGCAACAAGGACACCGGTGCCTACCCCGAGGCCGTCAGCACCTTGCTTGGCGAGATGACGGCAGCCGGTGTGCTCATGCAGTCCAACATCAAGTTCAATGGCGCGCTGGTGTTTCAGGTCATGGGTGACGGTCCGGTCAAGCTGGCCGTGGCCGAAGTGCAGTCGGATCTGAGCATGCGCGCCACGGCATCGCTGGTGGGTGAGGCCAATCTGCCCCTGCGCGGCCAGTTGGCTCCGCTGGCAGAGCTGGTCAATGCCCATGGCGCGGGCCGCTGTGCCGTCACGCTGGACCCCAAGGACCGTCAGCCCGGTCAGAACCCTTATCAGGGCGTGGTGCCGCTCAACGATGCTGCCGGTGGCCGTTTCGAGCGCCTGTCGGATGCGCTGCAGTTCTACATGATGCAGTCCGAGCAGCTCGACACCGTGATGGTGCTGGCCGCCAATGACCAGATCGCTGCCGGCCTGATGCTGCAGCGCATGCCTGTGAAGGGCGAGGCGAATCTGGCCGCAGCTACCGAAAGCGGTGATGCCGAGCACGATGCCCAGGGCCTGAACGAGGAATACAACCGCATTGCCACGCTGGCCTCCAGCCTGACGCAGCAGGAGCTGTTGACGCTGGACGTGGAAACCATTTTGCGGCGCCTGTTCTGGGAGGAGAAGCTGCTGCGCTTCGCTCCTCAGGCCGACGAGCAGGCTCCGCGCTTCGCCTGCACCTGCAGTCGTGACCGGGTGGCTGCCATGCTGACCTCGCTGGGCGAGGAAGAGGTGGATTCCATCGTGGCCGAGCGCGGCAAGATCGAAGTGGGTTGCGACTTCTGCGGCCAGCAATACCAGTTCGATGCCATCGATGCGGCGCGCCTGTTCACCGACGTGCAAAAACAGCCTCCCAGCTCCAGCGCAGTGCAGTAAGGCCCGCTGCCTGGTGCCTGCTGTCGCAGCAGGCCTTGGAACCGGGGGGGGCAGCATGCGGGCATGGCGCAAGACCCGCCAGTCTCGGCGCCGGGATGCGCCTCAGGAGGCGTTCTTCAGGGCTTCGAACAGCGCCAGTTCGCACTCGGGATCGCCGCATTGCTCACAGGCCTTGCGGCGTATTTTCTGGCTGGAGTTCCAGGGGTTCTGGCTTGAGATCCAGTCCCAGTCTGCGGTCGGGGCCGTGAACTTGAGAGATGCGGACAGTTGCTGCCATTGGGCAGACGGCCTGCCGTAGAGCATCACATAGCTCTGTGCACGTGCGTGCAGCAGTTCACGCCACCGGCTGATCTGCTGCGCGATGGCCGGCTCCGGGTCGGTATCGCGCCAATCCTGTCCCAGCACATAGACCAGGGCATCGGCCGGCCATTCATCACCGGCCGCAGGGGCCGTGCATTGCCAGGGGCCGACCAGGCCCGCATCCAGACGGGCCTGCAGCAAGCCATGCGCCATGCTGCGCGCCAGGGCATGGGGAGCGCCCAGCAGCACCACCGTGGGTGCAGGAACAGCAAAGCCAGCGCGGGGCTGGCTTCGGGAAGGAGCGGGCGCCGGATCAGCGCCTGGAAACCTGAATATAGATTTCATTGGGTTTGACCATGCCCAGCTCGTAGCGGGCCTTTTCTTCCACGGTGGACAGGCCGTCCTTGAGGTCGTTGACCTCGGACTGCAATCTGTCGTTTTCCGATTTTTCGAGGGCGTTGGCCGCGTACTGATCGTTGATCTGCTGCTGCAGCTCGTGCACATAGGCCATGCTGCCATTGCCCAGCCAGAGCTGGGCATGAATGGCGGTCAGCAAGACCAGCAAAGTGACACAGACGACGCGGTTGACCATACTAAAACCTGTGGAATCAAGGGTAAGTGCCCTGGCCGCAAAGCGGTTGCCGGGCACTTACTTCAGCTGCGCACTTTAGCGCAGGTTGTAGAAGGCAGCGCGGCCGGGGTACTCGGCGACATCGCCCAGGTCTTCCTCGATGCGCAGCAGCTGGTTGTACTTGGCGATACGGTCGGAGCGGCTCATGGAGCCAGTCTTGATTTGACCAGCATTCAGGCCCACGGCGATGTCGGCAATGGTGCTGTCTTCGGTTTCGCCCGAACGGTGCGAGATCACGGCGGTGTAGCCGGCGCGCTTGGCCATTTCGATGGCGGCGAAGGTCTCGGTCAGGGTGCCGATCTGGTTGATCTTGATCAGGATCGAGTTGGCGATGCGCTTTTCGATGCCTTCCTTGAGGATCTTGGTGTTGGTCACGAACAGGTCGTCACCCACCAGCTGAACCTTGGCGCCCAGGCGCTCGGTCAGGATCTTCCAGCCATCCCAGTCGCCTTCGTGCATGCCGTCTTCGATGGAGATGATGGGGTACTTGTCGCACCAGCCGGCCAGCATGTCGGTCCACTGGGTCGAAGTCAGTGTCATATTGCCTTCGCCGGCCAGCACGTACATGCCGTCCTTGTAGAACTCGGATGCAGCGCAGTCCAGGCCCAGGGCGATCTGCTCGCCGGGCTTGTAGCCGGCCTTTTCGATGGCTTCGATGATCAGCTGGATCGCGGCTTCGTGGTTTTCCACGGAAGGTGCGAAACCGCCTTCGTCGCCCACGGCGGTGGACATGCCATTGTGGTGGATGATGGCCTTCAGCGCGTGGAAGACTTCGGCGCCCCAGCGCACGGCTTCACGGAAGGTGGGGGCACCCACGGGGATGATCATGAACTCTTGCAGGTCCAGCGAATTGTTCGCGTGGGCGCCGCCGTTGATCACGTTCATCATGGGCACGGGCAACTGCACACCGCCCATGCCGCCGAAGTAGCGGTACAGGGGCAGGCCGGCTTCTTCGGCTGCGGCGCGGGCCACGGCCATGGAGACTGCCAGCATGGCGTTGGCGCCCAGGCGGCTCTTGTTGTCGGTGCCATCCAGGTCGATCAGGGTCTTGTCCAGGAAAGCCTGCTCGGAAGCGTCCAGGCCCAGCACGGCTTCGGAGATTTCGGTGTTGATGTGCTCAACAGCCTTCAGGACACCCTTGCCCAGGTAACGGCTCTTGTCGCCATCACGCAGTTCAATGGCTTCGCGCGAGCCGGTGGATGCGCCCGAGGGCACGGCGGCACGGCCCATCACGCCGGATTCCAGCAGCACGTCGCACTCAACGGTGGGGTTGCCGCGGCTGTCCAGCACTTCGCGGCCTACGATGTCAACAATGGCACTCATTGCATTTCCTTTGGGTTTCTGAAATCGGTACGTGCAGGCTGACTTCTTTCATGAAATCACGCCCAAGCGCTTGTGCATGAAGCGCAAGCTGCTATCAAAATTGTGAAGCCGACTCTTCTCCACATGCTGCGCGCGCGCCATGCACGCGACGAGTATGGAAGAGGCTGCGGCGGCTATTGTGCACAAATTTGGTGGGCCGCTTTTGCCTTGACGTGTTGCAGCCGTCGAATTTCTTGCGCAAGACGTTTCTGTGCAAGCATTCGGACACAAAAGCGGATACAAAAAAGGCATGACGCCACGCTTCATCGTGTCGGTCATGCCGGGGTGCATCATCTGTTCAGACTCCGGGGGCCGCCTTGGGGCGGCCCGGGCGTAGGGGTCTGAGTGCCTGCAGCGAGGCCTTCATGCCGGTGCTGATGCCTTGTGTATGCATGCTCAGGCCTGGAAGTGGTCTTCCAGGAAGCCGTTGCGCTTGGTCACATCGTCCAGCGCCACCAGGGTTTCGAGCAGGGCCTTCATGTGCTTGAGCGGCACGGCATTGGGGCCGTCCGACAGGGCATTGCAGGGATCGGGATGGGTTTCCATGAACAGGCCTGCCACGCCCACGGCCACGGCCGCACGCGAGAGCACGGGCACCATCTCGCGCATGCCGCCGCTGGATGTGCCGTTGCCGCCGGGCAGCTGCACGCTGTGGGTGGCGTCGAACACGACAGGGGCGCCTGTCTCGCGCATGATGGCCAGCGAGCGCATGTCGCTGACCAGATTGTTGTAGCCAAAGCTGGCGCCGCGTTCGCAGGCCGTGAAGCTGTCTGCGGGCAGGCCCGCTTCCACCGCTGCAGCACGGGCCTTGTCGATGACATTCTTCATGTCATGCGGGGCCAGGAACTGACCCTTCTTGATGTTCACGGGCTTGCCCGACTGGGCCACGGCGCGGATGAAGTCCGTCTGGCGGCACAGGAAGGCGGGGGTCTGCAGCATGTCGACCACAGACGCCACATAAGGCACTTCGGCTTCGGTGTGCACATCGGTGAGGATGGGCACGTTCAATTCCTTCTTCACCTTGGCGAGGATTTCCAGGCCTTTTTCCATGCCGGGGCCGCGAAAGCTGGTACCCGAGGAACGGTTGGCCTTGTCGAAGCTGCTCTTGAAGATGAAGTGGATGCCCAGCGAGGACGTGATTTCCTTGAGTTGCCCGGCCACATCCATCTGCAGCTGTTCGGATTCGACCACGCAAGGGCCGGCGATCAGAAAGAAGCGCTTGTCCAGACCAATATCAAAGCCGCAGAGTTTCATGGGGGTTCCTTTTTGCACGCCGTGCATGCTTCAAAAACTGAAGCTGCCAGCGCTCTATGTTGAATGACTTCAACATCATTTGATGCTGAATTCATTGATTTTCAAGCGCTGGCAGCTCCTATTTCAGGATTGATTCCGGAGGAAGGGAATCAGGCCTTCTTGCCCGACTGGGCCTTGTTGTCCATGGCCGCCTTGATGAAGGCGTTGAACAGCGGGTGACCATCCCAGGGAGTGGACTTGAACTCGGGGTGGAACTGCACGCCGATGTACCAGGGGTGAACCTTGGCGGGCAGCTCGACGATTTCGGTCAGCTGTTCGCGCTGGGTCAGGGCCGAGATCACCAGACCGGCGTCGCGCAGCTGGTCCAGATACTGGGTGTTGGCTTCATAGCGGTGGCGGTGACGCTCGGTCACCACGTCGCCGTAGATGCTGTGCGCCAGCGTGCCCTTTTGCACGTCGGAAGACTGTGCGCCCAGACGCATGGTGCCGCCCAGGTCGGAGTTCTCGTCACGGGTCTTGATCGTGCCGTCCGCGTCCTTCCACTCGGTGATCAGTGCGATCACGGGGTTGGGGGTGGCAGAGTCGAACTCGGTGGAGTTGGCGCCAGCGAGGCCGGCCACATGGCGGGCGTACTCGATGGTGGCGACCTGCATGCCCAGGCAGATGCCCAGGTAGGGCACCTTGTTTTCGCGGGCGAACTTGGCCGTCGAGATCTTGCCTTCCACGCCGCGCGAGCCGAAGCCGCCGGGCACCAGAATGCCGTCGTAATCCTTGAGTAGCTTGGTGGCATCCGCGTCGTGGATGGTCTCCGAGTCCACATGCGTGATCTTCACGCGCACATGGTTGCGCATGCCGGCGTGCTTGAGCGCTTCGTTGACCGACTTGTAGGCGTCGGACAGCTCCACGTACTTGCCCACCATGGCAATCTTGACTTCGCCCTGGGGATGCTCGGTCTCATAGACCAGATCGTCCCAGCGCTTGAGATTGGTGGGAGGCGTGTTCAGGCGCAGCTTGTCGCAGATCAGGCCGTCCAGACCCTGCTCGTGCAGCATGCGCGGCACCTTGTAGATGGTGTCCACGTCCCACATGGAGATCACGCCCCACTCGGGCACATTGGTGAAGAGGGAGATCTTGCTCTTTTCCTCTTCGGGCACCTGGTGCTTGGCGCGGCACAGCAGCGCATCGGGCTGGATGCCGATTTCGCGCAGCTTCTGCACGGTGTGCTGGGTGGGCTTGGTCTTGAGCTCGCCGGCCGTCTCGATGAACGGCAGGTAGGTCAGGTGCACAAAGGCGGAGTTGTTGGGACCGAGCTTCAGGGCCAGCTGGCGCGCAGCTTCCAGGAAGGGCAGGGACTCGATGTCGCCCACGGTGCCGCCGACTTCGCAGATGGCCACATCCACTTCGTGGTCGGTGCCCAGGCCCGCGCCGCGCTTGATGTATTCCTGAATCTCGTTGGTGACATGGGGGATGACCTGCACGGTCTTGCCCAGATAGTCGCCACGGCGTTCTTTTTCCAGCACGGACTGATAGATGCGGCCCGTGGTGAAGTTGTTGCTCTGACGCATGCGCGTTTCGATGAAACGCTCATAGTGGCCCAGGTCCAGATCGGTCTCGGCTCCGTCATCGGTCACAAACACTTCGCCGTGCTGGAAGGGCGACATGGTGCCCGGGTCCACGTTGATGTAGGGATCGAGCTTGATGAGGGTGACTTTGAGACCGCGCGACTCGAGGATCGCTGCAAGGGAGGCTGAGGCGATTCCCTTACCGAGGGAAGACACCACACCGCCGGTGACGAAGACGAACTTGGTCATGTCTTTTTTTGGTGGTGGTAAAACAGGATTATAGGTTCGCCACGAATTTCGGCGTGGCGTACAGGGATGCTTGTGCGGCGGCAAAGCCGCTCAGGTCTGATAAATTGCGCAGCATGAATGACGTGTTCGCAGGCAAACATCTGGTGCTGGGTCTCTCCGGAGGCGTGGCTTGTTACAAATCGGCCATGCTGTGCCGCTTGCTGGTCCAGGCCGGTGCCACGGTACAAGTGGTCATGACGGAGGCGGCCGAGCAGTTCATGACGGCCGTCACCATGCAGGCGCTTTCTGGGCGCGCAGTCTACACCTCCCAGTGGGATGTGCGCGAGCCCAACAACATGCCCCACATCAATCTGAGCCGGGAAGCCGATGCCATTCTCATCGCGCCCTGCAGCGCGGACTTCATTGCGCGCCTGGTGCAGGGCCGCTCGGACGAGCTGCTCAGCCTGATGTGCCTGGCCCGCCCCATGGAGAGCGTGCCCCTGTTGCTGGCCCCGGCCATGAACCGCGAGATGTGGGCTCACCCCGCGACCCAGCGCAATCTGGCTCAGGTGCAAGCCGACGGTGCCCAGGTGCTGGGCGTGGGCAACGGCAGCCAGGCCTGCGGCGAGACCGGCGACGGCCGCATGCTGGAGCCTGAGGAAATCATGGAAGAGCTGGCGGCGCACTTCACGGCCAAGAGCCTGCAGGGCCAGCATCTGCTGGTGACGGCAGGCCCGACCTTCGAGGCGATCGATCCGGTGCGCGGCATCACCAATCTTTCGAGCGGCAAGATGGGCTTTGCGATTGCCCGAGCAGCACGCGAGGCCGGTGCCCAGGTCACGCTGGTGGCCGGCCCGGTGCATCTGCCCACGCCGCGCGGAGTGACGCGCATCGACGTGCAGTCGGCGCGCCAGATGCAGACCGCCGTGCAGTCCCTGGTGGCAGGGGCCTCGATCTTCATTGCCACGGCCGCCGTTGCCGACTGGCGCCCGGCCGAGTTTTCCGACCAGAAGATCAAGAAGGATGGCTCGGGCGATGTGCCGGCCATGGACTTTGTCGAGAATCCCGACATTCTTGCCGGCGTGGCCCAGTCCGACCAGGCCCGCTCGGGCAGGCTGTACTGCGTGGGCTTTGCGGCCGAAAGCCATGATCTGCTCAGGCACGCCAGCGCCAAGCGCCTGCGCAAGAGCGTGCCGCTGCTGGTGGGCAATATCGGCCCCGCCACCTTTGGCAAGGACGACAATGCCCTGCTGCTGATCGACGATCAGGGCTCCAAGGAGCTGCCCCATGCCAGCAAGGACGTGCTGGCACGCCAGCTGGTCGATGAAATTGCGCAGCGCCTGAGCGCCAAGCGTCCCTGACCCGTGACCCCAGGAGTCCGAACATGAATCTCTCCAGCTATGAAGGCCCGCGCAATGGCGACTATGTGGCTTATGTGGATCAGCTGATGCGAGCCAGTCCCGAGTACCGCCGCACGCTGCGCAGCATCGACGGAGCGATTCAGACCGCGGTCGTCACGCCCGGCTCCCAGGCCGCCTCGCCCATGTCCCAGCTGCGCAGCACCTTGCAGAAGGCGCGCGACATGGCGGAGCAGGCGCAGCAGGTGCCGGGAGCGCGAACCACGGCGGCCGGTCAACCGGTCCAGCGCACCGCAGGTGCACGGCGGCCCAATACGGCCGTGACCAAGCAGGAGGCGCAGCAGCGCTTCAAGGCCATGGAGCGCCAGATCGAGGGACAGAAGGCCCAGACCGGCCGCAAGCCCTGGGTGTCTCCGGGCTCGCTGGCGTTGATCGTGGGCGGGGTGATCCTCTCCCAGTTCATTCAGGGCTTTGGCGTGCTGCTCGCCCTCATGGGCCTGATGTCGGCGGTGGGCGGCGTGCTCAGGCGCCTGCAAGGCCGCTGACAGGCGCCAGGCGCTGGCGCCTGCCCGGCAGAGGGCACAATGGCGCCCTCCAGGAAAACCGCTGGCGGCTGCATGGCAGCTGCCGCAATGGATGCAAGGCCCGGCTCACGGGCCTTGTTTCAAGACAGACAAGACTAGCCAGATCCTTATGAATGTTGATGTAAAGATTCTCGATGCGCGCCTGCGCGACAACCTGCCCGCCTACGCGACTCCCGGCAGCGCCGGCTTGGACCTGCGTGCCTGCATCGATGCGCCGGTGACGCTGGAGCCCGGCCAGGGGCAGCTGATCCCCACCGGCATGGCCATGCATCTCAAGGATCCCCATTACGCGGCGCTGATCCTGCCGCGCTCGGGCATGGGTCACAAGCACGGAATCGTGCTGGGCAATCTGGTTGGTCTGATCGACTCCGACTACCAGGGCCAGCTCATGGTCAGCGCCTGGAACCGTTCGCAGACCGCCTTCACGCTGCAGCCCATGGACCGTCTGGCCCAGCTGGTCATCGTGCCCGTGGTGCAGGCACAGTTCAACCTGGTGGATGACTTTGCCGACGCCAGCGAGCGCGGCGAAGGCGGCTACGGCTCCACCGGCAAGCAGTAAGCCTGCCAAAAGGCCCGCACCTCGCGTGACATGAGCCGCCAGACCCGCCGTCGTACTGCCTCCTGGACCAAGGTGCAGCTGGGCCGCGACCTGCATATGCGGCGGCGCCTGCAAAAACGCCACTGGCTGCGTCTGCATGCCGCTCTGACCGGCGGCCTGAGTCTGGCTGCCATGTCCCTGATCAGTCTGTGCCTGCTGCATGCCGGTGTGCACAGCATGGGGCTGCGCTATGGGCTGGCGCTGGCCTGTGGCTATCTGCTTTATCTGCTGCTGGTGCGCCTGTGGGCGGGCTGCATGCTGCGCCGCGACTGGGATGCAGGTGATGCAGGAGCCGATGTTTCCGGCTCCGGCGGTAAATCAGGCAGTGCCGACGCTGCGGGCTTTGAAAGCGGGCAGGGAGGCTCCTACGGCGGCGGCGGTGCCGGCGGCCACTGGGGCGATGGCGCGGCCGTGCCTGAGATCGCGCCTGCGTCCCCGGGCCTGGAGCTGCCCGATGTCGATGTGCCGGGGCTGGACGCGCTCGATGAAGGCGCCGTGGTGCTCGTGCCGGTGCTGCTGGTTTTTGCCGCCCTGCTGGTGGCGGTCACGGGCATGGGCTCGCTGGTGTGGCTGGTGTTCGGTGCTGATCTGTTCCTGAGCGTGGCGGTAGAGGTGGCGTTTGCGCTGCTGATGACCCGAACCCTCTATGTGGTGGAGCGCGAAGGCTGGCTGCTGGCCGCGCTGCGCATCAGCTGGAAGCCCGTGCTGGGCGCCCTGGTCGCGGCCGTGGCGCTGGGGCTGCTCGCCGACTGGCTGTTTCCACAGGCCGATACCCTGGCACAGGTGCTGCGCAGTCTTTGATCGGCCTCAGTCCTGGTGCCTGGCGCCAGGCAGTTGCAGCTTCATGCGCAGCCCGCCCAGCGGCGATGGCAGCGCCTGGATGCTGCCGCCATAGGTCTGAACCAGATCGCGCACGATGTCCAGGCCCAGACCGGCGCCGGGGCGCTGTTCGTCAAGCCGTTCTCCGCGGGCAAAGATGCGCTCGCGCAACTCGGGAGCAATGCCCGGGCCGTCGTCGTCTATGCACAGTGTCAGTTGCTGGCTGTCCTCGCTGGCCGGCTCAATCTTCAACACCACCTGCCAGCGCGCCCATTTGCCGGCGTTGTCCAGCAGATTGCCCAGCATCTCCATCAGGTCCTGAGAGTCGCCCTTGAAGTCCCATTGGGTGGCATTCCCCTGCAGCTCGAAGCGTATGCCGCGCGCCGCATGCAGCTTGTCCATGGTGTGCACCAGGGAGTGCAGCGGGCCGGCCAGCGCGGTGCGCAGGCCATGGCCCTGCTGCGCCGCAGCGGCGGCGGCGCGGGCACGGGCCAGGTGATATTCGACCTGGCGGCTGGCACTGGCGACCTGCTCACGCACCAGGGTCGCCAGCGGGCTGTCCTGCTGCGCCGCCGCGTTGCCCATGATGCTCAGCGGGGTGTTGACCGCATGGGCCAGATTGCCCGCCTGGGTGCGCGCTCGCTCCACCATCTCGGCATTCATGCGCAGCACATGGTTGAACTCCTGAACCAGGGGCATGATCTCGGCAGGGTGCTCGCCCCTGATTTCCGGGGCTTCCCCCTGGCTCACGGCGGCCAGCTGACGGCGCAAAGCGGCCAGCGGAGCCAGCGCCAGCTGCAGCTGCACGACCACGGCGGCGATCAGTCCCGCTGCCAGCATGCACAGCGCGGCCACCAGCATCTTGGTGAAGCGCTGCAGCGGCGTGGCCAGCATGGCCGAGTCGGCGGCAATCATCAGGCGCAGCGGCGGGGCATCGGCCTCGGGCAGCTGTACGGTACGCGTCACGATCACCAGGGTGTTGCCATTGCCGTCCGACATATGGCCATAGCTTGCCGGTGCATGCAGGGGCAGGGTGGGCTCCCAGACCTTGTCGGCCTGGAAGAAGGGCCAGTCCAGGGTCTGGTCCCAGAGCGAGCGCGAACGCTGGATGCCGGCCTGAACCGTCTGTTTGCCGGTCGCATCGAGCAGGTCCACCTGCCAGTACATGCCCGACAGTGGCTGCTGCAGCAAGGGGTCGCCGGAGAAGGGCGAGACCGTGACCGGGACGGCCTGGTCGGGTTGGTAGTTGACGGCGCCGCTGAGCCGGTCGAGCTTGGCCACCAGCTGGCTGCGCAGTTGCTGGGTCAGATGCTCGGCAAACAGCGTGCGCAGACCCCAGCCCGTGAGCAGCAGTGCCGCCAGCACCCAGATCAGGGCACCCGCCAGCAGTCGCAGGCGCAGCGAGTTCTTCCAGGAGCCCGCGCTCAGCGGTGGCGGCTGTTGGGTCATGGGGGAGTTCAGGGTGTGCTCGGACATAGGCTTTATTCTTGGTTGGATGGCGCGACCAGGCGATAGCCCAGGCCGCGCACGGTTTCGATCGAGCCAGCGGGCAGCTTTTTTCTCAGGCGCCCGACAAAGACCTCGATGGTGTTGGAGTCGCGGTCGCTGTCCTGCGGGTAGATATGCTCGGACAGCTCGGTGCGCGAGACCACGGCGCCCATGCGCTGCATCAGCAGGGCCAGCACCTTGAATTCATGGCTGGTCAGCGTCAGTGCCTGACCTTCGACGGTGACACGGGCCTGGCGCGAATCCAGGGTGATGGACCCGCATTGCCACAGCGCGCTGGCATGCGGGCTCAGGCGCCGCAGCAACGCCCGCAGACGCGCCAGCAGCTCTTCCATGTGGAAGGGTTTGGCCAGATAGTCATCGGCTCCGGCATCCATGCCTGCGACTTTTTCATGCCAGGCGGATCTGGCGGTGAGGATCAGCACCGGCATGGAGCGGCCCTGAGCGCGCCAGGCGCGCAGCACGCTCAGCCCGTCGCGCACCGGCAGGCCCAGGTCCAGCACCGCAGCGTCGAAGCTCTCCACCTCGCCCAGGTATTGCGCCGTCTCGCCATCGGCGGCCGTCTCCACGGTGTGGCCGGCCTGCAGCAGGGCCTGATGCAGCTGCTCGCGCAGCGTGGGTTCGTCTTCAATCAGCAAAATTCGCATGCTCTGCAGCCTTCCTGAGTGCCGGGGTTCACTTCTTGCGCTTCATGCTGATGAGGCTGCCGTTGCTGGCATCGATCTCCAGCTTGACCACCTTGCCATCGCTTTGCAGCAGCCGGATCTCGTAGACAAAGCGGCCGTCCTCACGGTCGAACTCCACCTTGATGACCTGGCCCTGGTATTGCTGCTCGACCTGATCCAGAACGGTGCGCAGCGGCAGCACCTGACCCTGGCGCAGGGCCTGACGGGCAAGCTCGTGGTCGTTGTCACCGGCATCCGAGGTGGCGGGCCAAAGGCTCAGCGCGGCAAAGCCTGCCGTTGCCAGCAGCATGGCCAGCATGGCATGAAGGGCGCGACGACGTGGGCGGTGCGCAGATTGCGGGTCATTGGAGGCATTGGAAAAAGACATGGCGAGCGGGCTGGAGTGGGTGGTGATGAGGTCTGGTTGCGTTCTGCAGCCAAGGTTATAGGCCTGCATCGATGAACGAAAGCTGAATGGCGGCTTCAGAAACGGTTCAGGAGGGAATGCGAACAATCGGCCACAACCCGCAACAGCGCAGCTCTGGCCCGGCGGGTCGTCTTTTTGTCCCCATCGTTCACCAAATTACTGCAGGAGTTTTCATGTCTCGTCTTCAAGCCCCCGTCTTTGCCATGTCCGCTCGCGTCTTGTCGCTATACCGGTCCATGCAGCGCCGCAGCGGCATCGCCTTGCTGGGGGGCGCTGCGCTGCTGTCCGCAGGCACCTGCCTGGCCGCAGAAAACTCCCTGGCGGATCGTGCCTCGGCGTCGGTGGCCGCCGTGCGCGGCATGGCGCTCGGGCCGACCCTGTCCATCCGCGATGTCTGCGACCGGCTGGAGAAGGCCGGCTATCGCGAATTCCAGGAGGTGGAGTGGGACGACGGCCTCTACAAGGTCAAGGCCACGGCCAGCGACGGGCGCTTTGTGAAGCTCTATGTGGATGGGCGCAGCGGTGAAGTGCTGCGCGTACGCAGCAAAGGCTGATCTTGCTATCTGTTTGACAGCTTTTAGCGCTTTGCAATAGCGGTTTCAAATGATATTTGCATCGAAAATGAGTGCTGCAAAGGGCAAGGCGCTATGGTTTGAAGAGTTGTAAACGGCTGCGCTTTACTCAAAGTATTGTGAGCAAATGTGAAACCTGTCGTCCTGGCGAGCCGGTGCTGCGTTGCAATGGAAAGGCAGACCGTGCAAGGTTTGCAGAGCAACTCATAACAGGGACTGCGGCGCATGGAATGTGCATGCGCCAATCAGGAGATTTCCATGCAAATCAATCAACGCTGGGGCCGGTTGGCCATGGTGAGCGCAATCGTTGCGGCTCTGTCGGCCTGCGCGGCCTATCCTCAAGGCGGCTATCAGAACAGCGGCTACCAGGGCGGCTACTCCCAAGGTGCCTATTCTGGCTCGGGCTACCCCGGCAGCACCCAGGCCTATCCCGTGGGCAACAACCAGGCCCAGACCTATCCCGCCAATAACTGCGGCTACAACAATCCCAACTGCTATTCGCAGCAGCCTCAGCAATACGCCCAGCAGGGCCGTGTGATGAATATCGAGACCGTGCGTGTGCAGGACGGCAGCGGTGTGGGTGCGGGCGGCGCGATTGCCGGCGGCGTGATCGGCGGCGTGCTGGGCAATCAGGTGGGCAAGGGCTCGGGCCGCACGCTGGCCACGATTGCCGGTGTGGTGGGCGGCGCATTGGCCGGCAACGCCGTGCAGAACAGTGTGGGCGGCGGCAGCGTGCGCGATATCTACCGCGTCACCGTGCAGCTGCAGGACGGCAGCGTGCGCGCTCTGGACTACCAGCAGCCTCCGCAACTGAGCATCGGCGAATACGTGCGCGTGGAAGGCAACCAGATCTTCCGCCGCTGAGCACTCAGGCGCGCATGACAAAGGGACTCCGAAGAGTCCCTTTTTTATTTCTTTGCCTGATTTCTTTGCCTGAAGCGACGAGTGATGCTTGAACCGGTGGCGCAGCGCAACTCGGTGACAGCAAGCAAGAGCCCAGGCGGCCCCGCCGCCTCGCAGTGAAGCTGTCGTCCCCCTGAGGGAGAAGGCGCAAAGCGCCTCAGGGGGTGTCAGTGAAGGGTTTCATTGCCCGGGGCCATGGGCTCGATACGGAAAAAGCCCGTACCGGCCGTGCCGCGGCCGATTTCTTCCTCGGTGGCCTCGCGCACGGCTTCGATCTTGAGGTGCAGGCGGATGGCGATTCCGGCCAGCGGGTGGTTGCCGTCCAGCACCACATGCTCGGGATAGATCTCGGTGACCGTGTAGAGCAGATCGGCCGGCACGGGGTTGGTGCCCTTGGGCATGGCGCTGCTCTCGAAGCTCATGCCTTCCTCGATCTCTTCGGGGAACAGCTCGCGCTTTTCCAGGAAGATCAGGCTCTCGTCATAGTCGCCGAATGCCTCTTCGGGCTCCAGGTGCAGGTCCAGTGTGGTGCCTACGCCGTGGCCTTGCAGAGCCTCTTCGATGCGCTTGAACAGGTCATCGCCGCCGACGAGAAATTCCACGGGCTCGTCCAGCACGTCCAGCTCCTCGCCCAGGGTGTCTTTCAGTGTCCAGGTCAGAGCGACCACGCATTGTTGGGTAACTTCCATGGTGTGTGTATGCAGTTGGTGGGCCGCGGGCCAGTCCCGCAGCCGAAATTGAAACGCCGCCACGGCCGTGGCGCAATGGCAGGCATTGTCCCATGCGCTGCCCGCAACTGCAGCACAGGCCTTTTGTTACACCCTGCAAAAAGCACTTGCACGGCCTTCACATTGGCGCTCTTGCAGGCCTGCATACTGACCCCATCTCTGCTGCAAGTAATTTGCGGGCTTAAAGGAAGGCACCATGACCCCTCAGGAACAACAACTGCTGCAAGACCTGTGCGCCAGGCTGACGCTGACCCAGGGCCAGCCCAAGGACGCGCAGGCCGATGCCGAGCTGCGCCGTGGATTGAGCACCGCGCCCGATGCGGTCTACTGGCTGGCCCAGCGCACCTTGATGCTGGAGCAAGCCATTCAGCAGGCCCAGCAGCAGATCGGCGAACTGGAGCAGCAGGTGAAACAGGCTCAGCAAAGCCAGAGCCAGGGCGCAGGCAGCTTTCTCTCGGGTGGCCTGGGCACGCACTTCGGCCGCGCTCCCGAGCGCCATGCCGAGGATGGTGGCTACGCTGCCAATGCCCAGCCTCCCTATCAACCCCAGTATCAGCCACAGAACCAGCAGCAAGCGGCGCCTCAGCCTTCCAGCTGGCGCGACCGTTTCTTTGGCGGCGGCTCTGCGCCCCGTGCTGCAGCGCCGCAGGCCTACGGCCAGCCAGCAACCTCTGCCGGCAGCAGCTTCCTGGGCAATGCCGCAGCGGCCGCAGCCGGTGTGGCGGGCGGCATGTTTCTGTTCAACGGACTGGAGAATCTGATGGGCGGCCATCACGCCGGCTCGGGCAGCCAGAGCGGCGGCAGCGAAAGCAAGTCGCTGGCGCAGGACAGCAGCCAGGGGCTGCATGGCGACAGCGGCAATACCTCGAGCCTGGCCAACGATGCGGGCCTGGGCAGCATAGACAATTCAGCCAGCTTTGACAGCGGCAGTTGGGACGATGGCGGCGGCTTCTTTGACGATGACTTTGCCTGATTACAGGCTTTGAGATTTTTGAGGATCAAGCCCTTTCCCATCAAACGCTAGCAGCTATGGATTAGATAGTGAGAAGGAAAAAAGAAAGCCACCTGGCGTTCTCAAATCAGGTGGCTTTTTTTATTTCAGTAGCGATGGGCGCCAGCTTTAACTAGGGCGCGACCTAAGTGTGGGACAGCAAGCAAGCGCCGCCGCGCAGCAAAGCTGTCGTCCCCCTCCGCGAAGCAGAGAGGGGGAAGCGGCGGGGCCGCCCAGGCAAAGCCGCTCAGGGGGGTCTTTAGAACGGATAGTGGCGTTCTGCGGTCTGCATGGTCACCCAGCGGGTTTCGGTAAAGGCATTGATGCCCTGCTGGCCGCCGAAATGGCCATAGCCCGATGCCTTGACGCCGCCAAACGGCATCTGGGCTTCGTCATGCACCGTGGGGCCGTTGATATGGCAGATGCCGGCCTCGATGCGCGCAGCCACACGCCAGCCGCGGGCCGTGTCCCGGGTGAAGACTGCGGAGGACAGACCGAACTCGTTGTCATTGGCCGTGGCAATCGCTTCTTCCTCGCCGTTCACGCGCACGATGCCCTTGACCGGGCCGAAGGTCTCCTCGTGGAAGATGCGCATCGCGGGCGTCACATGGTCGATCAGCGTGGCGGGCATCAGCGTGTTCTCGGCCTTGCCGCCACAGACGATTTTTGCGCCCTTGGCCAGCGCGTCATCGATCATGGCATTGCAGCGCTCCACCGTGGCCAGATCGACCACCGAGCCCAGCACCACGGGGCCCTTGCGCGGGTCACCCAGCGGCAGGCTGCTGGCCTTGGCGGCAAACTTGGCGATGAACTCGTCGGCCACCTTGTTATCCACCACGAAGCGCTCGGTGGACATGCAGATCTGGCCCGAGTTGGCAAACGCGCCAAAGGTGGCGGCGTTCACGGCCGCATCGATATCGGCATCGTCCAGCACCAGGAAGGGGGCCTTGCCGCCGAGCTCCAGCAGCGCGGGCTTGAGATGTCTGGCGCAGGTCTGGCCGATGATGCGGCCCACACGTGTGGAGCCGGTAAAGCTCACGCGGCGCACGGCGGGATGGGCAACGATGGCTTCGACCACACTGCCCGCATCGGCGGGCGCATTGGTCACAAAGTTCACCACGCCGGCAGGCAGGCCTGCGTCCTGCAGCGCCTCAATGATCAGGCCGTGGGTGGCGGGGCAGAGTTCCGAGCCCTTGAGAATCACGGTATTGCCGCAGGCCAGGGCCGTGGAGATGCTGCGCACGGCCAGAATCACGGGGGCATTCCAGGGCGCGATACCGAGCACCACGCCGGCGGGCTGGCGCACGGCCATGGCCACGCTGCCGGGCACGTCGGAGGGAATGATCTCGCCATTGATCTGCGTGGTCAGCGAAGCCGCTTCCAGCAGCATGCTGGCGGCCAGATGCACGTTGAAGCCGGCCCAGATGCCCGAGGCGCCGGTCTCGGCAGCCATGGCCGCGGCAATCGCTTCGCCCTTGGCTTCCAGCGCCTGCGAGGCCTTCATCAGCATGGCGCGGCGGGCGTTCGGCCCCAGTTGCGACCAAGCGGGGAAGGCTGCTGCCGCTGCATCGCAGGCGCGGATCGCATCCTCGGTCGTGGCTGCCGGAGCGCGTGTGGCCACGCTGCCATCCAGCGGGTTCCTGCGTTCAAAAGTCGCGCCATTGCCGGCTGCGCATTCCTGGCCGGCTATCAGCATTTTTTGTTCGATCATTTTTGGGTCTCCTTTCAGTGTTCAGTGTTCACCGCCTAAATAAGCGCGGCGCACGGCGGGGCTGCTGCTGAGTTCTGCGGCCGAGCCTTCGCCCACGATGCGCCCGGTTTCCAGCAAGTAACCACGGTCGGCAATAGCCAGGCTCTGGCGCGCGTTCTGTTCCACCAGCAGTACGCCCATGCCCAGTGTCTTGATGCGCGCCAGGGCTGCGAACAGCTCCTTGCACATCAGCGGCGACAGGCCCAGCGAAGGCTCGTCCAGCAGCAGGATATCGGGCTGGCTCATCAACGCGCGGCCCACGGCCACCATCTGCTGCTCGCCGCCGCTCATGGTGCGCACGGCCTGGGCCAGACGATCACGCAGCTTGGGAAAGAGGGCGAAGACCTGCTCCAGATTCCGGGCCTCATTGGCGCGTGCGCGCCGGGGCTGGGCTCCCAGCAGCAGGTTTTCCTTGACGCTGAGATCGCCGAACACGCCGCGCCCCTCGGGCACCAGGGCCAGGCCCGACTGCACGATGGCATGTGGCGGCAGCTGCATCAGCTCCTGACCGGCCAGTTGCGCGCTGGCCCCGGCCTGCGGCGTGACCATGCCGCCCAGCGCCTTGAGCAGGCTGGACTTGCCCGCTCCGTTGGCGCCCAGCATGACGACCAGCTCGCCGGGCCTGACCTGGAGGCTGACCTGGTGCAGCGCCTCATGCTTGCCGTAGCTCACCGAGATATTGCGCACTTCAAGCATGGCTGGCCTCCGTTGACCGGTCTTCATCTGCACTCACTTCTTCCCCCAGGTAGGCACGCACCACCTCGGGCTCCTTGAGCACCTGGGCCGTGGGGCCGTCGGCTATTTTTGTGCCCGCGTTCATCACCACGCAGCGGCTGCACAGCGCGTGTACGGCGTCCATCACATGTTCGACCATGAGAATCGTCAGCCCCGTGGCCTGCAGCTGCCGGATCAGTGCAATGCCCTGCTGCAGCTCCGTGGGGTTGAGTCCGGCCAGCCATTCATCGAGCAGCAGGATCTGCGGCTCCAGCGCCAGCGCGCGGGCCAGCTCCAGGCGCTTCTGGTTGATATAGGTGAGGTCGCCTGCAGGAGTATTCGCAAATTCGGCCAGACCCACCTGATTGAGCAGTTGCAGGGCACGCGCGGCAGCAGGTTTGCCAAATAGTGGTCGGGGCTTGAAGGCCATGCCGGCAATGACGTTGTCGGTGCAGCTCATGGAGCCCAGCACCTTGACCAGCTGGAAGGTGCGCGCCACGCCCAGGCGGGCGATCTGGTGGCTTTTGAGCTGGTGGATGGGCCTGCCGTTGAATACGATCTCGCCGCCGTTGACGGGCAGGGCGCCCGAGATCAGATTCATGGCCGTGGTCTTGCCCGATCCATTGGGGCCGAGCAGGCCCACGACCTCGCCCGGGTAGACGTCAAAGCTCAGTTCGTTGACGGCCACCAGGCCGCCAAAGCGCTTGGTGGCGCCGCGCACGGAAAGCAGGGTGGCGGTCTTCATGGCTGGTCTCCCTTGCTGGCCGCATTCCTGCCCAGCAGCCTGGCCAGCACGCCAGACAGGCCCTGGGGAATGAAGTAGACGATCACGATGAACACCAGGCCCAGCAGAATCGAGAAATGGTTGGGGAAGTTGGCACCCAGGTACTCGAACAGCAGCACCAGCGGCACGGCCCCCAGAATCGGGCCGAACAGCGCGCCGGCACCGCCGAGCAAGGCCATGATCAGCGTCTGGAACGAGACGGCGGGAGCAAAGGCAATGCTGGGGTCGATATAGGTCCAGCGCGGAGCCATGATGGCGCCCGTGACGGTGATGAACACGGCGCTGACGGCGAACAGCAGCAGCTTGGCCGTGGTGGTGTTGATGCCCACATGGGTGGCCACGGTCTCGTCCTCGCCGATCACGCGCAGCGCCAGACCCAGGCGCGAGCGGTTGATGAGGGCGCGCAGCGCCAGCACCAGGGCCAGCATGGCCAGCAGCTGCCAGTAGATATCGAGCTGGGTGATCTCCACGAATACATAGCGGCCCAGGTCCTTGGTGATGTTGACTTCCCACCAGGTGACGAGCTGCTTGACCAGCTCGGCCAGGCCGAAGCTGAAGATCACAAAGTACACGCCCGACAGCCGCAGCGTGGACAGCCCCACGATCAAGGCCATGATCAGGCCGACGCCGGCCGCAATGCCGAGCACGGCGGCCCAGGGCAGGGACTCGCCGAACACGGCGGTGACATAGGCGCCCATGCCGAAGAAGGCGACGGTGGCCAGCGAGATATAGCGCGTCGGTCCCGAGAACAGCGCCCAGGCGGTGGCCAGCACGCAGTACATCAGGATGCTGATCATGAGCGAGAGGTAGTACTCGTCCGTCAGCCAGCGCGGCAGCAGTGCCAGGCCCAGCAGGGCGGCGGCGCTGACGGCCCAGATCAGGATTTCCTTGCGATGGTTCGGATTCATCGTGCGGCCCTCCCGAACAAACCTGTTGGCTTGAACAGCAGCACCAGCAGGAACACCGCGTAATTGACGGCCAGCGTCAGGCCGGGGTCGACAAAGGAGGCCACCAGCGTCTCGGCAAAGCCCAGCAGCATGCCGGCGACCAGGCAACCCATGAGATTACCCACTCCGCCCATGATGACGACGATCAGCGCCTTCATGGCAAACATGGTGCCCATGCCGGCCGAGAAGGGCAGAAACATGCTGACCAGCACGCCGCAGACCGCCACCAGCGCACCGCCCAGACCGTAGGCCAGTGCCGCCGTGCTGCGCACATTGATGCCGACCAGATGTGCGAACTGCGGTGCCACGGACACCGCGCGCACCACGGCGCCGGCGCGGGTGCGCGTCAGCAGCAGGTACAGGCCGCCGCCCAGCACGATCGCAAAGCCCAGCACCAGCAGACGGTTGGCCGCGACCTTGCTGCCCAGGATCTCCACGGGTTCGGACAGATAGCTGTAGCTGTGATAGTCGCCGCCGAACATCACCAGCATGACGCCCTGCACGACGAACAGCATGCCGAAGGTGGCCAAAATTGAATCCACCTCCAGCGCCGGCCCGCCCTTGGCGCGGCGCACCAGCGGGGTCAGCAGCAGCTGATAGATCAGCCACTGGATGGCAAAGCCCAGCGGCACCACCAGCAGCACCAGAAGCAGCGGTGAAATACCCCAGCTGCTCACCGCAAAAAAGGCCAGAAAGGCCGGCGCAATCAGAAACTCCCCATACGAGAGATTCATGATGCGCGCCACGCCGTACTGCAGCGTCAGCCCCATGGCCACCAGGCCGTAGAGCCCGCCCAGCATGGCGCCAGCGAGAAGGATGTCTATTAAATTCATAGCGTATACCGCTGGTGATTCATTGTTCTTGTTATGAAATCAATGCAAAGTGAAGGCAAGACATGCGCAACCAGCTCTTGTTTTGATAGTTTTTGCGGAGCTGGGCACACTAGTGACCATGGGGTATCAGAGATGCCGAGCAAGAGCCGCCTCGCGGCGATGGCATCGTCCCCCTCCCATAGCGCGAAGCGCGTAGAGAGAGGGGGAAGGCGCGCAGCGCCTCAGGGGGTGCTTCTAGGAATCACCGCGGGCTTGACCCCCGCCCGGTTGGTCGGCGCAATCGCATTGAACTCGCCGTTCTGCCACTGGCCCACATGCCAGAGCTTGGTCAGCATCTGGCCTTCAAGCTTGACGGGGCCGAGCACGGTCTCGAAGCTGCCGCTCTTGAGCTCCTGCGTCACGGCAGCGCGATCGATCTTGCCCACGCGCTCGATGGCCTGCTGCAGCATCTGCAGCGAGGTGTAGACGATGGGGCTGGCAAAGCGGTCCGATTCCTGGCCGGTCACCTCCTTGAAACGCTTCAGATAGGCCTGCATCTGCGGGTTGCCGGCATCGATGCCGCCCGGCGCCATCACGCCTTCGGCCGCTGTGCCGAACTTGCCCTTGAACATGGGGAATTGCGTGCCCACGCCGGTGAACAGCACCTTGGGAGCCAGGCCCAGCGTTCTGGCCTGCTCGTTGATCAGCATGGTGTCGGGCGGGTAGGAGTAGGCCACGAAGGTGTCGGCACCTTTGCCCTTGGCCTCGTTGATGATGGGCGTCATGTCCTGCGTGCCGATCGGATAGCTCTTGTCGTAGACCAGCTCGAAGCCATGCTGCTTGGCGGCCTTGCGCGTGGCATTGGCCAGCTCGACGCCAAAGCCGTCGGCGATGTTGATCATGGCGATCTTGTTGTTGATCTTGCCGTCCTTCTTGGCCTTTTCCAGCATGGCGACCAGGCCCTCGGCATATTCGCCGCCCGTGCCCAGGAAGAAGAAGGCATGCTTCCAGCGCTTGGCCAGATCGGGGGCCTTGTCGGTCACCGAGGTGGCGGCCAGCAGCGGGTATTTGTGCTTTTCGTAGGTCGGCCCCACAGCCAGATTGGAGCCCGTGCCCCAGGGCGGCAGCACGAAGTCGACTTTGTCCTGGGTGATCAGGCGCTCGGTGGCGCGCACGGCCTCCTCTGTGCTGGAGCGGTCGTCGTATTCGATGACCTCGATGGGCACGCGCTTGTTGTAGGCCTTGAGCATGATGCCGCCGGCGTCGTTGATCTCCTTGACCCAGAGCTTGTAGTTGGGCGCCGTGGTCACGGAGGTTCCGCCCGCGTTGACGCCCGTCTTGGCAATTGCCCAGCCGATGCGGATGGACTTGGGCGCTTCCTGGGCCAGTGCCGTGCCGCACAGGCCCGCCAGTGCGGTGGCCGCGACCAGGCTCTTGAGAACAAAACGCTTGTCGGCGAATGTCATGCTTGTCTCCTTTTTGATGGACGGGTGTCCGGGTTCTTCGGCCATCGTAGGAAAGTGCGGCGACAGGTGTTTGTCTGGGCGTGCATTGCGTCTTGTCTGAGCATGCAAGTGTCTGTGGGTAAACACTGATTTCCTTGCGAGGCGCCGGTTTTGCCCGGACCCGGGTCCGGGTCGCTATGGATAATGAAGCATCCTGTTACTTCTTCAGGAGCCCAGATGCGGCCAGACATTCCTGCCAACCAAGTGATCGAGAAGATGACCGAGATGCAAGGTGCTCAAGCCGTGGGCGCCTGGCAGCACTGGATGTCCACGCTCTATGGACTGGAGAGCGATGTCTATGGCGACCAGCATTTCTCGGCGCGACTGGGCACCTTCGAGCTGGGGCCGGTGGGCATGACCCGGATCGAGGCCAGCCGCCATCGCGTTCGACGCACATCGGCCAGCATGGCACGCCACAGCACCGACTTTCTCAAGATCGTGGCCCCCTGGCATGGCGAGGCCCGCGTCTGCCAGAACGGGCGCGAAGCCGTGGCGCGCAGCGGCCAGTGGCTGATCTATGACACCACGCAGGAGTACGAGGTGCTCAACCCCGAGTGGTGCGAGCATCTGATCATCACCCTGCCCAAAAGCCGCTTTGAAGACCATGGCCGCGCCATCGATGCCCTCATGGGGCGCTATGTGGGCGGTAGCGAAGGCGTGTCCCGCATTGCGCTGGACATGATGCGCGGCACTTTTGCCGAATGCCGGGCCATGGGCCAGGGCCTGGCCCAGCATGTGACGGATTCGCTGCTGCAGCTGATCCAGCTGTCCCTGCTTGACGCCTGCGGCCGTGCGGCCTCGCTGAGCGCCAGCGAGCTGCTGCTGGGCCGCATCAAGGCCTATGTGCGCCAGCACCTGCGCGATCCGGCCCTGAGCGTCGATGCCGTGGCCGCAGCGCTCAACTGCAGCAAGCGACATCTCTACAACGCCTTTGTCGATGAGCGGCTGTCCATCAGCCAGCATATCTGGGCCGAGCGCGTGGCCCTGTTCCAGCGCGAACTGCTCAGTCCTGCCAATCGCCACTGCACCTTGACGGAGCTGGCGCTGGCCAGCGGCTTTGCCAGCGGCGCGCATCTGAGCCGCCTGTTCAAGCAGCACACGGGGCAGACGCCTGCGCAGTTCAGGGCCGGCGTGCAGTCTTCGAGCCTGCTGAATTGAGCACCGAACTGGCCTCGGGCTCAATCAGCCACGGCGCTGACTGCTATTGATGAAACAGCAAGCCGCAAAGCCGCCCGGCGCTTTCCTGCCAGGCGGTTTTCATGGCTGACGCAAGGTGCAAGCTCGGCTATCGAGGTTTCGGGCACAGAGACACAGGCACGGCTGCCGGGCTGTGCCTGCCGCCTCATCGCGCTTCAGAAGGGGTAGTGACGTGGGCTGGTCTGCATGGTGATCCAGCGGGTATCGGTGAAGGCATCGATGCCGGCCTGGCCGCCGAAGTGGCCATAGCCCGAGTTCTTCACGCCGCCGAAAGGCATTTGTGCTTCGTCGTGCACCGTGGGGCCGTTGACATGGCAGATGCCCGCCTCGATGCGAGCGGCCACGCGCCAGCCGCGGGCCGTGTCCCTGGTGTAGACGGCGGAGGACAGACCGAACTCGTTGTCGTTGGCCATGGCGATGGCCTGCTCTTCGCCATGCACGCGCACGATGGCCTTCACCGGGGCAAAGGTCTCTTCGCGGAAGATGCGCATCTCGGGGGTCACGCCATCGATCAGCGTGGCGGCCATCAGGGTGTCGCTTGCCTTGCCGCCGCACAGAATCCTGGCGCCCTTGCTCACGGCATCGTCGATGAGTTCGTTGACGCGGTGCACGGTGTTCATGTCCACGACCGAGCCCAGCACCACGGGGCCCTGGCGAGGGTCGCCCAGAGGCAGGGTCTGGGCGCGGCCCACCAGCTTGGCGATGAATTCCTCGGCCACGGCCTCGTCCACGATGATGCGTTCGGTGGACATGCAGATCTGGCCCGAGTTGGCAAAGGCGCCGAAAGTGCAGCCGGCCACGGCGGCATCGATGTCGGCATCGTCCAGCACCAGGAACGGGGCCTTGCCGCCCAGTTCCAGAATGACGGGCTTGAGGTATTTGGCGCAGGTCTGGCCGATGATGCGGCCCACGCGCGTGGAGCCGGTGAAATTCACACGGCGCACGGCGGGGTGGGCCACCATGGCTTCGACCACGGCACCGGCGTCTTCGGGCGCATTGGTCACGAAATTCACCACACCAGGCGGCAGGCCGCCTTCCTGCAGGGCTTCGATGATCAGGCCATGGGTGGCGGGGCACAGTTCCGAGCCCTTGAGAACCACGGTATTGCCGCAGGCCAGGGGCGTGGCGATGGCACGCACGGCCAGGATGATGGGGGCATTCCAGGGGGCGATGCCCAGCACCACGCCGGCGGGCTGGCGCACGGCCATGGCCAGGCTGCCGGGAATGTCTGAAGGAATCAGCTGGCCGTTGATCTGGGTGGTCAGCGATGCGGCTTCGAGAAACATATTGGCGGCCAGATGCACGTTGAAGCCGGCCCAGATGCCGGAGGCACCGGTTTCGGCCGCCATGGCAGCGGCAAAGGCCTCGGCCTTGGCTTCCAGGGCCTGGGAGGCCTTCATCAGCATCAGTCGGCGCTCGGTGGGGCCCAGGGCTGCCCAGGCGGGAAAGGCTGCCTCGGCGGCTTGCACGGCACGCACGGCATCGGCCGTGGTGGCGGCCGGAGCGCGCGTGGCGACCGAGCCGTCCAGAGGGTTCTTGCGCTCGAAAGTGGCGCCGTTGCTGGCCTGGGCGGTCTGGCCGCCGATGAGCATGCTTTGTTCAATCATCTTCGCTTCCTTCACCACCAGGGCGTGTGAGCACAGTCACTGCTGGTGGATGCTGTTTGAAAAGCGGGGGCGTCGCGCAAGGCTTGCGTCACCGGGCTGGTCCCCCTCTGTCCTGATATGCCGCCGGTCAATGGCGTGGAAGTGATCGTAGAAAAAGCCCGGGCGGGATGCTGTGCGCAATGTGCACAAACCGTTTGACGAATCGTGCACCTGACCTAGGGTTTGCACTAGATCGAGGTGCTGGCGGGAGATTCCCCGTGCCGAGAGCACCAGGGCGCGCACTTGCCGATAATTGCCATACTTTGCCGGCACAGGCAGGGATCGATACAACGAGGAGTCAAGGCCCATGACCGCGCCCGTGGTACTGAGTACCGATGGTCTTCCCGAGAAGGAAACTGCAGCTGCCTGGCAGGGCTGGATGGCGCAGCTGTTTTCGGGGCTGGACACGGATCTCTATGGCGACACCTGTTTTGACGGGCATCTGAGCGTGGCGTACGCAGGCGATGTCATGCTCACCAAGCTTGAGGCCGGACGTCATCGCGTCATACGCGGCAGCCACCGCCAGCGCGACAGCGAAGCCGCCTACCTCAAGATTGTCGCGCCCTGGAGCGGTCACGCCGAGGTGGAGCAAGGTGGCAGCCGGACCCTGGTGAGCAACGGCAGCTGGGCCATCTATGACACCTCGCAGCCTTATGTGGTGGACAACCCTCTGCACACGGAGCATCTGATCATGATGGTGCCCAAGCAGAGCATTGCCGAGCGAGGCCTGCGCCTGGAAAACCTCATGGGGATATCCGTAGGAGGCAGCACCGGCATGGCCCGCATTGCGCTGCAGACCATGCGCAGCACCTATCAGGAGCTCGATAATATGACGGCGCCGCTGGCGCGCCGCGCCGGGGAGCTGCTGGTGGACATGGTGCACCTGTCCTTGCAGGCACTTGGCGGGCAGGCCACGGCGGTGACGCAGAAGCAGGCCTTGTACGAGCGCATCTGCGACCATGTGGCCAGCCATGTGCGCGACCCTGGGCTGTCGGTCGACCAGGTGGCCCAGGCGCTCAACTGCAGCCGCCGTCATCTGCACAATGCCTTTGCGGGGCGTGAACAGTCGCTGGGCGCTTTCATCCAGCAAAGCCGGCTGGAGCTTTGCATGCGGGAGCTGCATTCCGCGGCGCTTGCGCATCGCACCATCACCGAGATCGCCATGGGCTGCGGTTTTGGCAACAGCGCTCACTTCAGTCGGGCCTTCAAGGCCTACACCGGCATGTCGCCGTCCGAGTTCAGAGCGCTCGGTCATTGATCTGTGCCGACCAGCGATATCGAGGCCTGTAGGACAATGCAGTCCGTTGCTTAGAAAGCAGGACTGGATTCATGGACATCAATACGCCGCTCACCCTGCTGGGTGGACTTACCGCTTCTCAATTCATGCGCAAGCACTGGCATAAAAAGCCTTTGCTGGTGCGCCAGGCCATTCCCGGCTTCAAGGCCCCGATTCCGCGTGCTCGCCTGCTGGCCATGGCGGGCGAAGAGGGCGTGGAGTCGCGCCTGATCCAGCAGCTGGAAGGCGATAACTGGAAGCTCAGTCACGGCCCGCTGTCCCGGCGCAGCCTGCCCGCATTGACCAAGCCGGGCTGGACGGTGCTGGTGCAGGGCGTGGACATGCATGACGCCAAGGCGCACGAGCTGCTGCAGCAATTTCGCTTTGTGCCCGAGGCACGTCTCGATGATCTGATGATCAGCTTTGCCACCGATCAAGGCGGCGTGGGGCCCCACTTCGACAGCTATGACGTCTTCCTGCTGCAGGCCCATGGCAAGCGCCGCTGGCGCATCGGTCGTCAGAAAGACCTGTCCCTGCAACCGGGCAAGCCATTGAAAGTTCTCTCCCATTTCGAGCCCGAAGAGGAGTTCGTGCTGGAGCCGGGCGACATGCTGTATCTGCCGCCCAAATGGGCGCATGACGGTGTGGCCGAAGGCGAGTGCATGACCTATTCGATCGGTTTTCGCTCGCCCGATCGCAGCGAGCTGGGCCGCGAGCTGCTGCTGCGCATGTCGGATGAGCCCGACGAGCCCGAAACGCCGGTCATCTATCGCGACCCCAAGCAGGAGGCCGTGAGCAACCCGGCGCTGATTCCTGAAGCCATGTATGACTTTGCCCGCGAGGCACTGAAGAAGGCCATGGCCGAGCCGCTGGCGCTGGAGCGCGCGCTGGGCGAGTATCTGAGCGACCCCAAGCCCAATGTCTGGTTCGAGCATGGCGATGAAAACGGCATGTTCGAAAGCGTGGTGCTGGATCGCCGAACGCGCATGATGTATGACGCCAAGCACATCTTCATCAATGGCGAAAGCTATCTGGCGGGCGGCCGTGATGCCACGCTGATGCGCAAGCTGGCTGACACCCGGGCGCTGTCGCGCAAGGATCTGGCAACCGCCAGCGATGATGCGCTGGAGTTGCTGTCATCGTGGTTCGATGCGGGCTGGGTTCGCTCGGGCGACTGAAACAGGGTGGACTTGTAACAGCGATCGTGCTAACTTACGGGTTTGTCCTCTGTGGCTTCTGTCGATTTGGCGGGCTTTGTGTAGATTATGTAAATCTTCGTCAAAGCTCTGTCAGGGATTTGACAGGAAGAAATTTATGCTCCACAGTGTGACTCAAGGCAAGCGTGGGCTTGCCCGGTAAATGAGAACGCACCGATTTGTGCAGAATTGTTTAGTTGCTGTCAGTATCAGTCAGCAATGGGCAAAACTACCTATAATGCGGTCTGAGTCGAATTTATCGTTTGACCTGATCTGCCATAGCGATCAATAGCTGCAAAAGGCTGACCGTAATGGCAATCTGCATACCGTCTGCTGAACCTACCATTTAGGAAATCGTCATGAAGAACTCTCTGATTCTGGCTACCGTGATCGCTGCTGCTGCTGCTCTGGCTGCTTGCGGCAAGAAGGAAGAAGCTCCTGCTGCTCCCGCTCCTGCTGTGGAAGCTCCTGCTGCTCCCGCTCCTGCTGCTGAAGCTCCTGCTGCTCCTGCCGCTGACGCTGCTGCTCCTGCTGCTGACGCTCCTGCTGCCCCCGCCGCTGACGCTCCTGCTGCTCCTGCCGCTGACGCTCCTGCTGCTCCCGCCGCTGAAGCTCCTGCTGCCAAGTAATTCGCTGCATCAGCCAGCTTGAGGTCCAGGCCTCGAGCGTAAAAAAACCGCACCCAGGTGCGGTTTTTTTACGTCTGGAGTTTGCAGCGGGTTCTTGAGTTGCGGATACATGTCGCCATACAAGGTCTGCACCTGCCTGAGCCGATTCTGGCGGGCAGGAGCGTGCCATGAGCACGGAGTTCGATTCGTTCGGACATGAAAAAAGCCACCAGGGCCGAGCCTGGTGGCTTTTGTAGGGGAGCAGTGCTCTTTATTTCAGATCATCGGTGATGATGCGCACGATGCGCTGGCCGTTGGCGCTGCTGTCGGGCTGGCCCTGCTCATTGAGCACGCTGACCTGGGACTTGTTGCCATCGCCCTTGACCTGGATCTGGTACTTCTGAGGCGCAGCGGCTTCCTTGCCCTGGCTGAAGATCTTGCTGAAGAAGCCCTTGGACTCCGGCTTGGCATTGGGGTCCACGTAGCGCACATAGTAAAGGCCACGGCTGCGGTCGCGGTCTTCCACGGTGAAGCCGGTGCGGTCCAGTGCCACGCCAACGCGGCGCCATGCGCGCTCAAAGCCTTCTTCCAGCTGCAGTGTGGGTACGCCGTTGACGGTGTCCATGCGTGCGCTGGTCGAGGTGGTGGCCGCAGACCTGTCGGCCTTGGCAACGGCAGAGGCCTGCTCTTCGCTCACACCCAGCTTGACCATGATGCGGCGCAGGAATTCGGTCTCCAGCTCGGGGTCGCGAGGACGCGGTTGCCAGATGGTGTTGTCCTTGCGCTCGCTGGTATAGACCTCCTGCATGCCACGGTGGGTGACATAGATGCGGGTCTTGCCATCGGGTTCGCGCTCCAGGCGGGTGCGGAACTTGTCGCGCTCGCTGGTGGAGTAGAGCGAGTCGAACACCTTGCCCAGGCTTCTGCGGATGATGTCCTGAGGCAGCTTGGCGCGGTTTTCGGCCCAGTCGGTTTCGAGAATGCCCAACTGGCGGTCTTCCATCGCGTAGATGAAGCCGTTTTCCAGCCAGAAATCACGAGTCGGCTCCCAGAGCTTGTCGGCTCCGCGATCCACCACCAGCCAGTGCTCGGCGCCGTCACGCTCGATGCGGACGTCGCCAATCTTGTTGGCCGCGGTGTTGTTGTCGGTCGGCTTGGCTGCCTGGGCGTTGGCCTGCATGGCAGCAGCGGATACCACGCCACCAGGGACGGTATAGCGCGAGTCTTGCGACAGCTGCGTCAGATCCGGAGGAACTTCGAGAGAGGGAGCTTGATTCTTGCCCGCGCTCTTGTAGTCGATCTTGGTCTCTTGGAACGTGGTCGTGCAGGCAGACAGGCCCAGCGCGATGCTGAGCAGGCTCAAACGTGCTGTTTGTTGTTTCACGCGGATTGTCCTTGGGTAGCGTTCAAGCTATGTGCGAAAAACCGCTAGCTTAGCGCAACTCGATCAGAGTACGCCAACTTTACGCAGAGCATCCTCAACAACTGCTTCGCATTGCTCGCTCAGCTGCGTCATGGGCAGGCGCATGGCGGGGCCGCACAAACCCATGCGGGCTGCTGCCCATTTCACGGGAATGGGATTGGCTTCCACAAACAGGCTCTTGTGCAGGGGCATGAGCTTGAACTGGATTTCCATGGCGCGCTTGGTATCGCCGGCCATGGCGGCCTTGCACAGCTCGCTCATCAGACGGGGGGCGACGTTGGCCGTCACGCTGATATTGCCGTGGCCGCCGCACAGCATCAGTGCCACGGCGGTGGGGTCGTCACCGGAGTAGACGCCGAAGCCGGCGGGCACATCGCGAATCAGCCATTGGGCACGCTCGATGTTGCCGGTGGCTTCCTTGATGCCGATGATGCTGGGGATCTGGGCCAGACGCAGCACGGTGTCATGCTGCATGTCGGCGACCGAGCGACCGGGCACGTTGTACAGAACCACGGGCAGGTCGCCAGTGGCTTCGGCGATGGCCTTGAAGTGCTGGTACTGGCCTTCCTGCGTGGGCTTGTTGTAGTAGGGAACGACCTGCAGCTGGCTGTCTGCTCCCACCTTCTTTGCGTACCTGGCCAGCTCGATGGCTTCGTGCGTGCTGTTGGCACCGCAGCCGGCCATGATGGAGACACGGCCGGCGGCCTGCTCCACGGCGACGCGAATGATTTCGCAATGCTCTTCGACATTCACGGTGGGCGACTCACCGGTGGTGCCGACCACACCGATGCAGTTGGTGCCTTCGGCCACATGCCAGTCGATGAGTTTGCGCAGCGACGGGTAGTCGACGCTACCGTCTTCGAGCATGGGCGTAATGAGGGCAACAATGCTGCCAGTGAGAGCAACGGAGGGTGATGTCATATCCGCAATCAGAAAACGGTAAAAATGAATTCTACAAACAGGGACAGGGTGCAAGCAGTGGTTTGCTGTCAACAGTGTCTAGCAAAACTCTGTTTTTGTCGAAGTGTTGTTGATAAATGACGAAATGACGAAATATTTAATTTTTGTGCGTCATATTGTTTGTTGATTGCCGGTCTGTTTCAGACGCCATGACGGCAATCCGGTCGTGTTGCAAGTCCTGACCGATGCGGCCGCGCCGGCATCTCTTGGGCGCTTGCTGCAGTGGCTGTGGACAGCGGCCTGCGCCAGCCGCTTCGCAAATGCCCGGGCCTGGAGCGCCGGTCAGATTGCGGTGCAAAAGGGCATCAGGCTGGCAGCAATGGGGCAGGCGTGAGCGCTGCGCCATCGGGCCGGATGGCGGCGATGCGCTGCACCACGCGCGCGGGCTGCTCGAGCAGGCCATGCTCGTAGGCAACGATATTCCAGCCGGCGCAGACCTGCAGCAGCTCGCCGGGAGCGAGCAGAAAGTCCGGGCGCGAGGGCTTGCCATAGGCCTCGTTGCCCTGGGCAAAGGTTTCGTAGAGCAGCACGCCGCCGGGCTTGACGCTGTCCAGAATCAGCGGCCACAGCGGACGCCACAGATAGTTGGTGACGACCAAGCCATCAAAGCTGCGGCCCGTCAGCGGCCAGGCGTTGTTCTCGATGTCGGCGGTAATCGTCTCGGCGATATCCGCCACGGACCGGGTCGCCTCCGGCGCCTTGTCCACGCTGGTCAGCTTGTGATCCAGGGCCGAGAAGAAACGGGTATGGCGGCCCATGCCGCAGGCCAGATCCAGCACCGAGCCCTGCGGGCGTACCAGATGGGCAAAGCGGGCAATCCAGGCGGAGGGCGCCGGCGCGCAGTGGCTGGGGGCAATCGCAGGAATGGCGGCGGCTGTGGGAGGCAGGGTGTGGCTGGTCATCTTGCGAAAACTATAGCAGTGCCCGCATGCCTGTTTCTGCATGGCCTGCCTCCACCTCAACAGCCTCGCGCCGGCTCAGTGCGGCTTCACATCGTCCTTGAGCGCGGCCAGGGCCATGTCTTCCACCATGCCCGGGGCGATCAGCTTGATGAAGCGGCCCAGCTTGCCCTTGCCTGTCATCACCACCTCGCGCTGACGGCGCTTCAGGCCGTCGAGGATGAGGCGCGCGCATTCGGCCACCGTCATCGCGCCGTCTTCCTTGAGGCCGCTGACGCCTGCGGCTTCGCCTCTGGCGTTGTAGCCGTGGTAGCGGATGCGCGTATCCACCACGCCGGGGTAGGCGGTGGTCACGCTCACGCCGGCGGGTTTGAGCTCGATGCGCAGGGCTTCAAAGAAGCCGGCCATGGCGAACTTGCTGGCGCTATAGGCCGTGCGGCCCGGCACGCCTATCAGTCCTGCCAGCGAAGACACGGCGACGATGGAGCCCTGGCTGGTCTTGAGGTGCGGCAGCGCCGCGTGGGTGCACCAGACGCTGCCCCAGAGGTTGATGCGCATCAGCCTTTCATACCAGCCCAGGTCTTGTGCGCTGACCTGTTCGAACAGCGCATGGGCCGAGACCCCGGCGTTGTTGATCAGGGCGTCCAGCCCGCCGAACTGCTGCACGGCGGCGTCGATCAGCGCGCGGCACTGGGCCTCTTCGCTCACATCGGTGGGAACTTCCAGCACCTGCGCCCCCAGGGTCCGGCATTGTTCTGCCACGGCTTGCAGGTTGCCGACATTGCGCGCGGCCAGCGTCAGCTGCAGCCGGCTCTGATGGGTTTGCGCCAACTGGCGGGCCATTTCGGCGCCTATGCCGTCCGAGGCTCCGGTGATGATGATGCGGGCCATGCTCTCTCCCGGCCATGCCGCCCGGGCGGCTTGCCCAAGAGCTCAGAAGCAGGCCCAGACCTGGTCTGCCAGTGTGAGCATGAATTCCGGTTGCAGATACAGGGCAAACACCGCCAGCAGCAGCACGAGCACGGCACACCAGATGGAGATGCGTTGCCAGAGTTTGAGCTGCATGGTGGTGTCTCCGGTATCAGGCGGCGCTGGGCGTGCGGCGCACGATGGCTGCCTCGCGCACGGGCAGATTGACGACGGCGGCAAAAATGCCCAGGGCAATCGAGATGTACCAGACCATGTCGTAGTTGCCGTTGATATCGTAGAGATAGCCGCCCAGCCATACACCCAGGAAGCTGCCGATCTGGTGGCTGAAAAAGACAAAGCCGCCTAGCATGGACAGATGCTGCACGCCGAAGATCTGGGCGATGGTGGCATTGGTCAGCGGCACGGTGGACAGCCACAGAAAGCCCATGGCGGCGCAGAAGGCATAGACCGACCAGGGCGAGAGCGGGGCCAGCAAAAAGGCCACGGTGGCCACCGAACGCAGACCGTAGATGCCCGACAGCAGATAGCGCTTGGGCAGCTTCTGGCCCAGATTGCCGGCCAGATAGGTGCCGAAGATATTGAACAGACCGACCAGGGCCAGCGAATAGCTGGCCACATGGGGCTCCATGCCGAAGTCCTTCAGATAGCTGGGCATGTGCACGCCGATGAACATGACCTGGAAGCCGCAGACGAAGTAGCCCGCCATCAGCAGCAGAAAGCTGGGGTAGGTCCAGGCTTCCCTGAGCGCCTGACCAACGGTCTGCTCGCGCTTGATGGGCGTGCTGCCGCCAAAGCCCGGCTCGCGCAGGCCGAAGGCCAGGGCGGCGATCAGCAGTGCGAACAGCGCCAGTATCAGCAAGGCATTGGACCAGCCGAACTGGGCGATCAGCTTGCCTTCCACGGGCACCATGAAGAACTGGCCGAACGAGCCTGCCGCCGCGGCCACGCCCATGGCCCAGCTGCGCCGCGCCACGGGAATCTGCCGGCCCAGCACGCCGTAGATCACGGCATAGGTGGTGCCGGCCTGGGCCGCGCCGATCAGCACGCCGGCGGTCAGCAGGAACACCGTGGAACTGGGGGACAGCGCCATGCCGACCAGACCCAGGGCATAGAGGACGGAGCCGCCGATCAGCACCTTGAAGGCACCGATGCGGTCGGCCAGCATGCCGACGAAGATGCCCAGGATGCCCCAGGACAGGTTCTGCACGGCAATGGCCAGGGAGAAGTTCTCGCGTGTCCAGCCCATGTCCTGGGTGATGGGCTGCAGCCAGAGCCCGAAGCCGTGGCGTATGCCCATGGAGAGCGTGACGATGGCGCCACCGCACAGAAGAATCTGCGCCATGGACATGGGGGCTGGAGTTGTCTTTGTTGTCATGCCGTGCGTGCGAAAAAAGGCCTGGGGTGCGGTCAGCACACCACTGTAACCAAAGCCGCTGCTTCGCGCCGGCACAGCTCGTCACATGTGCGCCAGCCTGTGCTGCCAGAATGCGGGAGCGGCGCCGGGCCCTGCTCGCCTGCAGCAAGTCGCGATCCATAAAAAGTGAGCGCCTTGCGCACGGACTGCAATAAAAAATGATGTAAATCTATCTGAAACTGTTGAATAGTATGCGGTAAAAGCTATCTTTTTAAGAGTCGTTGCAGCGGGCAAGATGTGCTGAAAACACGTTGCCAAGACAGATGTTCGGGCTTTGTGCAAGAGTATTGGGAGTAAACAACTGTGAATTTATCCAGCTCTCATCCGGAGAGGCCACTACAATCCGCCCCCATGGCAGTCAAACCGTCCAACGAATATTCCGAAGGCTCGATCCGCGTTCTCAAGGGTCTGGAGCCTGTCAAACAGCGTCCCGGCATGTATACGCGCACCGACAACCCCCTGCACATCCTGCAGGAGGTGATCGACAACGCGGCCGACGAGGCGCTTGCCGGCTACGGCAAGAAAATCAAGTTCACCATGCACGCCGACGGCTCCTACAGCGTGGAGGACGACGGGCGCGGCATTCCCTTCGGTCTGCACCCCGAGGAGAAGGCGCCCGTGGTGGAACTGGTCTTCACGCGCTTGCACGCGGGCGGCAAGTTCGACAAGGGCAATGGCGGCGCCTACAGCTTCTCGGGCGGTCTGCACGGCGTGGGCGTTTCGGTGACGAATGCGCTGGCCACGCGTCTGGAGGTGCAGGTGCACCGCGACGGCCAGGTGGCCACGCTGGTGTTCTCGGGCGGCGATGTGATCGAGCCGCTCAAGGTGCGCCCTCTGCAGGCCGGCGAGCGCAAGCAGGGCACGACGGTACGTGCCTGGCCCGATGCCAAATACTTCGAATCCTCGGCCCTGCCCATGGGCGAGCTGGTGCATCTGCTGCGCAGCAAGGCAGTGCTCATGCCCGGCGTGGCCGTCTCGCTGATCAACGAAAAGTCGCGTGACACCCAGAGCTGGCAGTTCAAGGGCGGTCTGCGCGACTATCTGGCGCAGAGCCTGCATGGCGAGCCTGTCATCCCCCTGTTCGAGGGCGAGGGCTTTGCCGACAAGAACAACGACAGCTTTGCCGAAGGCGAGGGCGCGGCCTGGTGCGTGGCCTTCACCGAAGACGGCGCGCCGCTGCGCGAAAGCTATGTCAACCTGATTCCCACCACGGCGGGCGGCACGCATGACAGCGGCCTGCGCGACGGCCTGTTCCAGGCCGTCAAGGCCTTCATCGACATGCACTCGCTGCTGCCCAAGGGCGTCAAGCTCATGCCCGACGACGTGTTTGCGCGCGCCAGCTATGTGCTCAATGCCAAGGTGCTGGACCCGCAGTTTCAGGGCCAGATCAAGGAGCGCCTGAACTCGCGCGACGCCGTGCGTCTGGTCTCGGGCTTTGTGCGCCCGGCTCTGGAGCTGTGGCTCAACGAGCATGTGGACTGGGGCAAGAAGCTGGCCGAGATCGCCATCAAGGCCGCCCAGACCCGCCAGAAGGCCGGCCAGAAGGTGGAAAAGCGCAAGGGCAGCGGCGTGGCCGTGTTGCCCGGCAAGCTGACCGATTGCGAGAGCAAGGACATAGCCGTCAACGAGGTGTTCCTGGTCGAGGGCGACTCTGCCGGCGGCAGCGCCAAGATGGGCCGCGACAAGGAAACCCAGGCGATCCTGCCGCTGCGCGGCAAGGTGCTCAACACCTGGGAGGTGGACCGCGACCGGCTGTTCGCCAACAACGAAATCCACGATATCTCGGTGGCGATCGGCGTGGACCCGCATGGCCCCAATGACGAGCCCGACCTGTCCGGCCTGCGCTACGGCAAGATCTGCATTCTCTCGGATGCGGACGTGGACGGATCGCACATCCAGGTGCTGCTGCTGACGCTGTTCTTCAAGCATTTCCCCAAGCTCATCGAGGCTGGTCACATCCATGTGGCGCTGCCGCCGCTGTTCCGTGTGGACGTGCCTGCGCGCGGCAAGAAGCCCGCCATCAAGGTCTATGCGCTCGATGCGGGCGAGCTCGATGCCATCATCGAAAAATGCGCCAAGGACGGCGTGCCGCGCGAGAAATGCCAGGTCAGCCGTTTCAAGGGCCTGGGCGAGATGAATGCCGAACAGCTGTGGGAAACCACGCTGAACCCCGATACGCGTCGTCTGCTGCCGGTGCAGTTCATGAATCTGGACTTTGCACAGTCGGAGGCCGTGGTCACCAAGCTCATGGGCAAGGGCGAAGCCGCCGCCCGCCGCGAGCTGATGGAGCTGCATGGCGATGCCGTGGAGGTCGATATCTAGGCGGGCGTTGCAACGCCTGCACTAGCGCTCACTAGCGGTCGATGGAGCCAGCCATGCACAAGCCCATGTTCGATGCCTCACCCAGCCATCCGCCTGCGCGCGGCGGGCTCGCGTCTGTGCGTTTGCGACGTGCGGTGGCTGCTGCCCTGCTGGCGGGCTCGGGCTGGCTGGCCCTGGCGCCGGCGGCGCATGCCGATCTCTGGGCCTATGTCGACGAATTCGGCGTCACGCACTTTGCAGCCGAGGCGCTGGACGAACGCTACAAGCTGTTCTTCAAGGGCGAGCTCTACGACAGCAGCCAGCCGGGTCTGCAGCTCAAGCCGGATTCGGCGGCCGAGGGGCTCAACGCCCGCACGCGCATGCAGAGCTTTTTCGAGGTCTCGCCGCGCTACAAGAGCGTGAGGCCGCATCTGCAGAAGGCGGCCGAGAGAACCGGCGTGGACTATGACCTGATCAAGGCCGTGATCGCCGTGGAGTCCGGCTTTGACGCCCAGGCCGTCTCTCCCAAGGGCGCTGTCGGTCTGATGCAGCTGATGCCGGCTACGGCCGAGCGCTTTGGCGTGGCGGCCAGCAAAAAGCGCAGCATGCAGCAGCAACTGGTCGACCCGGCCGTGAACGTGCCTGCCGGCGCGCGCTATCTGAGCTATCTGATGGACTTGTTCCCGGGCCGGCTCGATCTGGTGCTCGCCGCCTATAACGCGGGCGAAGGTGCGGTGCAGAAGTTTGGCAAGGCGATTCCGCCCTATAAAGAAACAATGAATTACGTCAAGGCCGTCACGGGCATCTACGAGCAACTGCAGGCAGCCAGGCCCCTGAGCGGCCGGCTGGCTGCGGCCGGCTCGGCTGGCCGCGGCGGCTCCCGCATACGCATGACTCTGCCGGGCGCGGCCCCTGCGGCCGCGGACGCGCAAATACCTTGAGTCGCCGGATCGGCGCAATTTGGAAAATCACAAAGAATTCATGAGCGATCAAACCACACTGGATTTGTCTCAACAAGCCGCTGGCGATGCACTGGACCTGGGTCAATACGCACAGCGCGCCTATCTCGAATACGCTTTATCGGTGGTCAAGGGCCGTGCCCTGCCGGATGTCAGCGATGGCCTCAAGCCCGTGCAGCGCCGCATTCTCTATGCCATGGAGCGCATGGGCCTGAGCTACAGCGGCCCGAACGGCAATACGGCGGCCAAGCCGGTCAAGAGCGCCCGTGTCGTAGGCGACGTGCTGGGCCGCTTTCACCCGCACGGCGACCAGTCGGCCTATGACGCACTGGTGCGCATGGCGCAGGACTTCAATCAGCGCTACCCGCTGGTCGACGGCCAGGGTAACTTCGGCAGCCGCGACGGCGACGGCGCTGCGGCCATGCGCTATACCGAGGCGCGCCTGTCCAAGATCACCGGCCTGCTGCTCGACGAAATCGATATGGGCACGGTGGACTTCGTGCCCAACTACGACGGCAGCACCCAGGAGCCCAAGCAGCTTCCGGCCCGTCTGCCGTTCTCGCTGCTCAATGGCGCCAGCGGCATTGCCGTGGGCTTGGCAACGGAAATCCCCAGCCACAATCTGCCCGAAGTGGCAGCGGCCTGCGTGGCCCTGATCAAGAAGCCGCAGCTGCCCGAGGAGGAACTGCTGGCGCTGATTCCTGGCCCCGACTATCCGGGTGGCGGCCAGATCATTTCGTCCAGCAGCGATATCGCCGATGCCTACCGTACGGGCCGCGGCAGTCTCAAGGTGCGCGCGCGCTGGAAGATCGAAGAGCTGGCACGCGGCCAGTGGCAGCTGGTGGTGACCGAGCTGCCGCCAGGCGTGTCGGCCCAGAAGGTGCTCGAAGAGATCGAGGACATCACCAATCCCAAGGTCAAGACCGGCAAGAAGGCGCTGAGCCAGGAGCAGACCCAGCTCAAGGCCAGCATGCTGGCCGTGCTGGACTGCGTGCGCGACGAGTCGAGCAAGGATGCGCCGGTGCGCATCGTGTTCGAACCCAAGACCGGCAAGATTCCCCAGTCGGAGCTGATCACGGCGCTGCTGGCCCACACCAGCCTGGAGTCTTCGAGCTCGATCAACCTCACCAGCATCGGCCTCGATGGCCGCCCGGTGCAGAAGTCGCTGCGCCAGATGCTGGAGGAGTGGATTGCCTTCCGCTTCCAGACCGTGACGCGACGCAGCCGGCATCGGCTGGAGAAGGTGCTCGATCGCATCCACATCCTCGAAGGCCGCCAGGCCGTGCTGCTCAATATCGACAAGGTCATTGCCATCATCCGCGCCAGCGATGAACCCAAGCAGGCCCTGATCGACGCCTTCAATCTCTCCGAGCGTCAGGCCGAGGACATTCTTGAAATTCGTCTGCGCCAATTGGCGCGCCTGGAGGCCATCAAGATCGAGCAGGAGCTCAAGGAGCTGCGCAGCGAGCAGGGCAAGCTTGAGGACATCCTGGGCAGCGAAGCGACCATGCGCCGCCTGATCTGCAAGGAAATCGAGGCCGATGCCAAGACCTTCGGCGATGCCCGTCGCACGCTGATCCACGAGGAGAAAAAGGTGGTGGCCGAGGTCAAGGTGGTGGATGAACCCACGACCGTGATCATTTCCGAAAAGGGCTGGGTGCGCACGCGTCAAGGTCATGGTGTCGACGCTGCCACGCTGAGCTTCAAGGCCGGCGACAGCCTCTACGGCACGTTCGAGTGCCGCACGGTCGATCAGTTGCTGGCCTTTGGCAGCAACGGCCGGGTCTACTCGGTGCCGGTGTCGGCCCTGCCGGGCGGACGCGGCGACGGCCAGCCCGTGACGACGATGATCGAACTCGAAGCCGGTACCCAGCTGCTGTACTACTTTGCCGGCAGCGAAAGCACACAGCTGCTGCTGTCGGGCTCGGGCGCCTATGGCTTCACGGCGAATGTGGGCGATATGGTCTCGCGCCAGAAGGCCGGCAAGGCCTTTGTCACGCTCGGCGAGGGCGAGACCCTTTGCGCACCGTCGGTGGTGCATGGCGTGCCCATGAATGCGCGTGCCGAATATGTGGAAGGCGGCGAGCAGGGGGCCGGTTTGCTCAACCCCGCCAGCCATGTGATCTGCGCCTCGGTGGGCGGCCGCATTCTGACCTTCGAGATCGCCGAGCTCAAGGCCATGCCCAAGGGCGGGCGCGGCCTGATGCTGATCAGCCTGGAAGACAAGGACCAGCTGGCCGGCGCTGCCGCCTATACGCGCAGCATCCGCCTGGATGGCGTGGGGCGCGGCGGCAAGGCACGTACCGAGACGCTGGAGATCCGCAGCCTCAACAATGCCCGCGGCAACCGCGGTCGCAAGGGCAAGGCCGCAGACCTGGGCTTCAAGCCCCAGGCGGTGACGCGCGTGGAATAAGATTCAGAGCGCCAGTCCAAAAGCCGTGCACTGCACGGCTTTTTCTTTGAGGTAACGGATGCTGCCATGCACCTCGTATGCACCTCGTCAGTGCCAGTTCGATGGCAAAGGATCAATCTGGTGCGTGGCCTGATGCTGTTTATGCAGTCATCAGCCTGGCTTCGAACATCTGAGAGGGCTGATTGATCTGCTCGCGGCTGGCGACCAGGGGCAGGTCGCGCTGCCCCGATTCGGTGCGAGCGACCAGGGCATACAGGGTGCTCACGGCCCTGGACACGGCATCGGGCACGGCGCGCCCTTGAATCAGATGGCCCAGCAGCACGGCCGAGAACACATCGCCCATGCCGTTGGGCAGGGGGTGCAGGTCGATATAGGGCGTCTGTACCAGCCAGGACTTGTCGGCCGTCACGGCCAGTGTGGCCAGCTGGTCGGATGGCAGATCGTCGGTGCGCAGGCTGGTGATGACGATCAGGGCCGACGGGCTGTGATGCAGCTGCGTGAGCATGGAGCGGGCCGCCTGGGTGGCCGCCTCCACGCTGCTCAGGGGCTGGCCGCCGCACAGCAGCTCGAACTCGTAGTGGTTGGGCGTGATGACGCTGGCCTGGGACAGCGCACGCTTGCGCAGAAAGTCCGGGATGCCGGGGCGCACGAACACGCCGCGCCCCACATCGCCCATGACCGGGTCGCACAGGTAGTGGGCCCCGGGCTGGGCGGCGCGCACTTCCTGCACGGCGGCCAGAATGGCTTCTCCCACGCCGGCATCGCCCAGATAGCCCGAGAGCACGGCCGTGCATCGCGCCAGCACGCCGCGGGCGCGCAGGCCGTCCAGCACATCCTGTACATGGGCGGGCGTGAAGACCTGGCCCTTGAACTCGCCATAGCCGGTGTGGTTGGAGAACTGCACCGTATGCACGGCCACGGGTTCTATGCCCAGCAGCTGCAGCGGCAGCATGGCGGCGTCGTTGCCCACATGGCCGTAGGCGACATGGGATTGAATGCTGAGAACCAGTGGGGGTGCCTGCGTGCTGGGCATGGGGGCTCTTTCGTGAGTGATCGAGATGCTTGCGGCAAGCATCGCGTTGCAAAGATAAAGTGAGCTGCTTGCGCTTGCCAGTCAATCAATTCAGACTGTTTTGTATCTGAAATCTATGAATGACAAGCGGTATTAGCTCACTTTATGTGAGTGAGCAGGAGTCTTAGCCCAGCTCGGCCATCAGCTCGATTTCCACGCAGCAACCCAGGGGGATCTGGGCCACGCCGAAGGCGCTGCGGGCGTGCTTGCCGGCTTCGCCGAAGACTTCGCCCAGCAGTTCGCTGCAGCCATTGGTGACCAGATGCTGCTCGGTGTAGCTGGTGCTGGAGTTGACCAGGCTCATGACCTTGACGATGCGCTTGACGCGATTCAGATCGCCGCCGCAGGCATGCTGCAGCGTGCCCATCAGATCCACGGCCACGGCGCGGGCCGCCTGCTTGCCTTCTTCGGTCGTCATGTTCTCGCCCAACTTGCCAACCCAGGGCTGGCCGTTCTGCTTGGCGATATGGCCGCTGAGGAACACCAGATTGCCGGTCTGCATATAGGGCAGGTAGGCGGCCGCAGGCATGGCCACTTCGGGCAGGGTGATGTTCAGGGCTTTGAGTTTTTCATAGACGCTCATGACGGGCTCCAAAAGTGCGAGGGCTAAAGGGGGACAAGTTTGACACAGCAGCGCGACCGGGCAGTCATTGTCCTGGCACGGTTGCCATGGCGTTTGAATTGATAGCTGCTCGCGCAACGAGAGTCGGCATCCGCTGCGGTTTTGGGCCCGCAAGCAGGGCAGGGATAGTCGCAATGCTGGTGGCAGGCCCTCGCTCCTAGCATGGCAGCATGCCGCACCAGCAGACTTCCGCCTCTTTGCGTCGCCGCCTGTCCTGGCTGGCGCCGCTGTGGGGCTGCGTGCTGGGCGCTGCCTGGCAGGTGACTCAGGCCGGACTCTGGCATCTGGCGCTCTACCAGCTCCTGCTGGCCTTGGGGTTGCTGATGCTGCTGCTGGCTTGCAGATGGCGCGGCCGACCGAGGCTGGGTTGGTGGCTGCTGCTGGCGGGCGCGGCTTGCTGTGTGGCGGGGCTGACGGGCTGGCGCGCCCATGCCTATCTGCAGCAGACCCTGCCCCCGGCGCTGGAGGCCGTGGATTTGCAGGTAGAGGGCCGTATTGCCTCGATGCTGCAGAACCAGGCCAACGGCCAGCGCTGGCGCTTTGTGGTGGAGCGCGCGGATGCCGGCGTTCCGCAGGTGCTGGAGCTGTCCTGGTACGGCCCGTTCGGGCAACTGGCGGATGCCGGCCAGCCTCTGGTTCCTGTCTGGGCCCAGGGCGTGGCGCTGAGCCCCGGTCAGCGCTGGCGCCTGACGGTGCGCATCAAGCGCCCGCACGGCGCGCGCAATCCGCATGGCTTTGACTATGAGCTGCTGGCCTGGGAGCAGGGCGTGCAGGCCACGGGCTATGTGCGCGAACGGCCCGCGCCCGAGCTGCTGGCCGTGACGACCCGGCATCCCTTGCAGCGCTGGCGGCAGTGGCTGCGCGATCGCATCCAGGACGAGATGGGGCGACTGCAGCGCTGGCTGCCAGGCGGCGAGCTGCCCGGCGGCGATGCGGCGCGTGCCCAGGCCGCATTGGGCGTGGTGGCAGCGCTGGCCGTGGGCGATCAGCAGGCGATCGAGCGCAAGGACTGGACGCTGTTTCGCCAGACGGGCGTGGCGCATCTTATGAGCATTTCGGGCCTGCACATCACCATGTTTGCCTGGCTGGCCGCCTTGCTGGTGGGCCGCTTGTGGAGGCTCAGTGCCAGCGCATGCCGCTGGGTACCGGCCCCGCGCGCGGCCCTGGCCGTGGGCGTGGTGCTGGCGGCCGCCTATGCCTTGTTCAGCGGCTGGGGCCTGCCCGCTCAGCGCACGATCTGCATGCTGGCCGTGGTGGCGCTGCTGCAGTGGCAGGGCGTGCGCTGGCCCTGGGCCTGTGTCTGGCTGCTGGCGCTGGCAGTGATTGTCGTGGCCGACCCGTGGGCACTGTGGCAGGCCGGGTTCTGGCTCAGTTTTGTCGCGGTCGGCGTATTGCTGGCTTCGGGCTCGGGCGCTGTCGGCGCGAAGGGCAAAAGCGCTGCGGGCCGATGGGTGGCAAAGCTGCATGCCCTGTGGCGTGAGCAATGGCTGATCTCCCTGGCCCTGGCACCGCTGGGGCTGCTGCTGTTCGGTCAGGTGTCCGTCGTGGGCCTGCTGGCCAATCTGCTGGCCATTCCCTGGGTGACCCTGGTGGTCACCCCGCTGGCCTTGCTGGCTGCCGTGCTGCCGATGGCGGCAAGCGCTGCCGCTGTCGCCATGCTGCCCTTGATGCAGCTGTTGCAGTGGCTGGCCCAGCTGCCCGGGGCGGTGTGGGTTCTGCCGCAGCCTGCCTGGTGGGCCAGTGTGCTGGCGATAGCTGCCGGACTGTTGGTGATCGCGCCTTTGCCGGGGCGGTTGCGGCTGGTGGCCGCGCTGTTCGCGCTGCCTGCCTTGTTCTGGCCTCAGGCACGGCCGCGTGTCGGCGAGTTCGAGCTGCTGGCGGTAGATATCGGCCAGGGCAATGCCGTCATCGTCAGTACCGCCAGCCATCGTCTGCTTTATGACGCAGGGCCGCAGTACGGCCGCCACAGCGATGCCGGCGAGCGTGTGCTCTTGCCCCTGCTGGCCGCGCAGGGCATGCAGCTGGATGCCATGATGCTCAGCCACAGCGATAAGGATCACACCGGCGGCGCCCTGGCCGTGAAGGCGGCTCAGCCAGCAGCCAGAGTCTGGGGCTCGGACTCGGTGATTCAGGACCCGCAGCTGGCAGGCCTGGCTCCGGTGCAGCGCTGTACCCAGGGGCAGCACTGGCAATGGGATGGCGTGACGTTCGAAGTGCTGCACCCGCCTGCAGGAGATGCCTGGCTCGATGGCCGCAAGGCCAAGCCCAATTTCGGCAGTTGCGTGCTGCGCCTGCGCTCGGCCAGTGGCCGGGTGGCCCTGCTGGCCGGCGATATCGAGGCTGCGCAGGAGCGGCAACTGCTGCAAACCAGCCTGGACGAGCCCGTCGACTGGCTGCTGGTGCCGCACCATGGCAGCAAGACTTCATCGACCGAGCCCTGGGTCGGCACGCTGCGCCCGCGCTGGGCAGTGGCGCAGGCGGGCTATCTGAATCGCTTCGGACACCCGGTGGCAGTCGTGGTGCAGCGCTATCGGGCGGTGGGCAGCCAACTGGTGGCACAGGATCGCTGCGGCGCTGCCTATTGGAGCTCAGCCCTGCCGGAAAAATTGGAATGCGAGCGACTGATTCGGGCGCATTATTGGGATGTTCATGCCGTCTCCAAGGGCTCGCCCTGAGAAACTGGCATGGGGCTTGCATTGATGCTGTACCGCCTTTCAGGCGGAAGGCAGACATGCAGGGTTGCTCGCGCGTTGTCAGGCTGCTTGCCTGGCGCCGCGTCGCTAAACTGAAACCCGCGGCTTGCATGCGTGAGTCGCGGCAGAAATAGGGAGGACAGGATGCGCACATTCGATGAGATGTATCTGAACTCGCCCGCCGAAGGTGCAGCGGTGCGAGACCACTATCGGGACTATGCGCAGTGGCTGGGCAAGCAATCGCAGGACTATCTGCGTGCCCGCAGTGCCGAGGCGGAAATCGTGTTTCGCCGCGTGGGCATCACCTTTGCCGTCTATGGCGACAAGGACGAGAGCGGTGCCGGTACGGAGCGCCTGATTCCGTTCGATCTGATCCCGCGCATCATTCCGGCCCATGAGTGGACCAGCATGCAGGCCGGTCTGGCCCAGCGCGTGAAGGCGCTCAACTGCTTCATCCGCGATGCCTACCACGGCCAGGACATGGTGCGCGCCGGCTTGATTCCGACGGAACTGGTGCGCGGCAACAGCCAGTACCGGCCCGAGATGGAAGGCATACAGGTGCCCAACGATGTCTATGCCAATATTGCCGGCATCGACATCGTGCGCGCCCCCGATGAGCAGGGCAAAGGCATCTACTACGTGCTCGAAGACAATCTGCGCGTGCCATCTGGCGTTTCCTACATGCTGGAGAACCGCCGCATGACCATGCGCCTGTTCCCCGAGCTGTTCGGCAAGCACGCCGTGGCGCCCGTGGCCCACTATCCCGACATGCTGCTCGACACCCTGCGCGCCAGTGCGCCCTCTGGCGTGCTGGAGCCGACGGTGGTGGTGCTGACGCCTGGGATGTACAACAGCGCCTATTTCGAGCATGCCTTCCTGGCCCAGCAGATGGGGGTGGAGCTGGTCGAAGGCCAGGATCTGGTGGTCGAGAAAGACGTGGTCTATATGCGCACCACCCAGGGTCTGCAGCGTGTGGACGTGATCTATCGTCGCGTGGACGACGATTTTCTCGACCCGGAAGTCTTCAGGCCCACATCGACGCTCGGTTGCAAGGGCTTGATGCGCGCCTACCGCGCAGGCAACGTCAATATCTGCAATGCCGTGGGCACGGGCCTGGCCGATGACAAATCGGTGTATCCCTATGTGCCGGAGATGATCCGCTTCTATCTGGGAGAGGAGCCCATTTTGCAGAACGTCCCGACCTGGCTGTGCCGCAAGGAGGACGACCTCAAATACGTGCTCGACCATCTGCATGAGCTGGTGGTCAAGGAGGTGCATGGCGCCGGCGGCTACGGCATGCTGATCGGCCCGGCAGCCACCAAGGCCGAGATCGAAGCCTTCCGCCGGATGCTGGTCGGCAACCCGTCCGGCTATATCGCGCAGCCCACGCTCTCCCTGTCGACCTGCCCGACCATGGTGGAAAAAGGCATAGCTCCGCGTCACATCGACCTGCGGCCCTTTGTGCTCACGGGCACCGAAGTCAATATGGTGTCCGGTGGACTGACGCGCGTGGCGCTCAAGCAGGGCTCGCTGGTGGTGAATTCATCCCAGGGCGGTGGAACCAAGGACACCTGGGTGCTGGAAGATCAAGAGGGAGGCCATTGATGTTGTCACGTACCGTCGATCACCTTTACTGGACGTCCCGCTGCACCGAGCGGGCAGAAAAAAAGGCTGCAAGCATTTTTTCAACAGAGTATGGCGCGCGCGTTCAGCGCGTGCGGGGTTCTCTGCCCAAGGAGGGCCTATGCTGAGCCGTACCGCCGATCATCTTTACTGGATGTCCCGCTACACCGAGCGGGCAGAGAACACCGCGCGCATGCTCAGCGTGGCCTATGAAACCGCCATGCTGCCGCAGGCCATCCATGATGCGCATCGTGGCTGGCAGAGCGTGCTGTCCATCAGCGAGCTGATCCCAGCCTTCAAGGCGCAGTTTCCGGTGGTGGACCGCGAGTCGGTACTGCAGTTCATGGTTTCGGACGAAGCCAATCCTTCCTCCATCTTTGCCTGTCTGAAGGCTGCGCGCGAGAACGCGCGAGCCGTGCGCGGGGCGCTGACCACGGAGTCCTGGGAAACGCAGAATCAGACCTGGCTGGCACTGCAGCGCCACTTCGGCAAGGATGCCTGGAAGAAAGATCCGGCACAGTTCTTCGAATGGGTCAAATACCGCTCGCACCTGTGGCGCGGTGTGTCGCTGGGCACCATGCTGAAGGACGAGGCGCTTCACTTTGTGCGCCTGGGCACTTTTGTCGAGCGGGCCGACAACACGGCGCGCTTGCTGGATGTGAAGTTCCACTCCATAGAGCGCGACTACCATGGCATGCCGCGCGGTCGCGCCCTGATGAACTTCGACTTCTATCACTGGAGCGCGCTGTTGCGCAGCGTCTCGGCCTTCGAGGTCTACCGCAAGGTCTACCGCGATGTGATCACGCCCGAACGCGTGGCCGAACTGCTGATGCTGCGCGCCGACATGCCGCGCTCGCTGCTGGCCAGCATGCATGAGGTGGTCAAGAACCTGGAGCGGGTGGCCAACGACCATTCGCAGGAAACCACGCGCAAGGCCGGGCGCCTGCTGGCCGATCTGCAGTACGGCCGCATCGACGAGATACTGACCACCGGCTTGCACGCCTATCTGACGCAGTTCCTCGACCGCGTCAACGATCTGGGCTCGGGCATCAGCAGGGACTTCCTGATGCCGACCTGAGACAGACGGCGCTCAAAACAAAAGCGGCCCAGAGGCCGCTTTTATCTTTCAACGCGAAGCCGAACTTACTCGATCTCGCCCATCAGCGACTGCAGATAGTTCTGCGTGCCGACCTTGTCGATCAGGTCGAGCTGGGTTTCGAGGAAGTCGATGTGCTCTTCGGTGTCGTCCAGGATCTTCTGCAGCAGATCGCGCGAAACATAGTCACGCACGGATTCGCAGTGCGCGATGCCGTCCTTGATGGTTTGCTGCGCGGCTTGCTCCAGGCGCAGGTCGCAGGCCAGGGCTTCCGGCACGTCCTCGCCGATCTGCAGCTTGCCCAGATCCTGCAGATTGGGCAGGCCGTCGAGCATGAAGATACGGTCCATCAGCCAGTCGGCATGCTTCATCTCGCCGATGGATTCCTCGTATTCCTTCTTGGCCAGCTTGTCGAAGCCCCAGTGCTTGTACATGCGGTAATGCAGAAAGTACTGGTTGATGGCGGTCAGTTCGTTCTTGAGCTGGGCTTGCAGCCAGGAAATGACTTGTGCATCACCTTTCATGGGGGACTCCTTCTCGGGCAGTTGTTGTTCGCGTCGATTGTCCATGCTTTATGAGGCAAATCAAACAAAGCCCATGTCCGCGCGAATTGGCTGCATCTGATGCGCGTTCTCGTTTAGTTTTGGGGAGGTGCTGCCCGGCTTTGACGCAGTGATGACAACAAAAGCTATGAGCGTGATTGAAGGACTATTGGCTTGAACCACCTGGTTTCAGCCCACAATAGAAAGCTGGGCTGCACAGCGGTGCAGCTTGACTTCAGAAGCCGGGAATCTTGTTTAATAGCTTTTGAAAATCGATTTAATGAAATCAATCGATTGGTTTTATTAAGTGGGTCGCTCTAAACTTCATCCTGTCTTCAAACACTAACCACAAGGAAACAGCAAATGTCTCTGATCAACACTCAAGTTCAACCTTTCAAGACCGAAGCCTATGTGAACCGCAACGGCAAGGGTGAATTCATCACCGTGACTGAAGAGAGCCTGAAGGGCAAGTGGTCTGTGGTGATCTTCATGCCCGCCGCCTTCACCTTCAACTGCCCCACCGAAATCGAAGACGCCGCCAACAACTACGCCGAGTTCCAGAAGGCCGGTGCCGAGGTCTACATCGTGACCACCGACACCCACTTCTCGCACAAGGTGTGGCACGAAACTTCCGACGCTGTGGGCAAGGCCAAGTTCCCCCTGGTTGGCGACCCCACACACCAGCTGACCAACGCTTTCGGCGTGCACATCCCCGAAGAAGGCCTGGCTCTGCGCGGTACCTTCGTGATCAACCCCGAAGGCGTGATCAAGACCATGGAAGTGCATTCCAACGAAATCGCTCGTGACGTGTCCGAAACCCTGCGCAAGCTGAAGGCTGCCCAGTTCACCGCCGCCAACCCCGGCCAGGTGTGCCCCGCCAAGTGGAAGGAAGGCGCCAGCACGATCACTCCTTCGCTGGATCTGGTCGGCAAGATCTAAGCCTGATACCTATCGGCTGAGCGTGCAAGCGCTCTGAAAGCCGGACGACGTTCAGGCGCGTGCTGCCCGTCCGTCCGGCTTTTTTTCGCCCAGTTTTTGCTTTCATGGGCGGGCAAAGGCCTCAAAAGCACTTTGCTGCATTGCATCAACAACTCTAAATTCAAAGGAATCCACCATGCTCGACGATCAACTCAAAGCCCAACTCGCCGCCTACCTGGAACGCGTGCAGCAGCCGTTTGAGCTGGTGGCTTCTCTGGATGACAGCGAGACCAGTGCACAGATGCACGATCTGCTGAAAACCATCCAGTCGCTGCGTAGCGACAAGATTTCCCTGCGCACTGACGGCAGCGACGCCCGCAAGCCTTCGTTCACGCTGCAGCGTCAGGGCACGGCCACCCAGCTGCGCTTTGCTGGTCTGCCTCTGGGCCATGAATTCACCTCGCTGGTGCTGGCCCTGCTGTGGACGGGCGGCCATCCTCCCAAGGTGGAGCAGGACGTGATCGACCAGATCAAGGCGCTCGATGGCGACTTCAACTTCGAGGTCTACATGAGCCTGAGCTGCCACAACTGCCCCGATGTGGTTCAGGCACTGTCGCTGATGGCGATTCTCAACCCCAAGGTCAAGACCACGGTGATCGAGGGCGGTGTCTTCCAGAAGGAAGTGACCGAGCGCGAAATCATGGCCGTGCCCATGGTGTTCATGAACGGCAGCGTGTTCGGCTCCGGCCGCATGAGCATCGAGGAAATCGTGGCCAAGCTGGACACCGGTGCCGCCTCGCGTGACGCCGCCAAGCTGTCGGCCAAGGAAGCCTTCGACGTGCTGATCATCGGCGGCGGCCCTGCTGGCGCGGCAGCCGCCGTGTACGCCGCTCGCAAGGGCATTCGTACCGGCGTGGCGGCCGAGCGCTTCGGCGGTCAGGTCAACGACACGCTGGCGATCGAGAACTACATCTCCGTGCTGGAGACCGACGGCCCCAAGTTCGCTGCGGCCCTGGAAGCCCACACCCGGGCCTATGACGTGGACATCATGAACCTGCAGCGCGCCGAGAAGCTGATTCCCGCTGCGCAGCCCGGCGGTCTGGTGGAAGTGCAACTGGCCAATGGCGGCTCGCTCAAGGCCAAGACCGTGATCCTGTCCACCGGTGCGCGCTGGCGCAATGTGAATGTGCCCGGAGAAGCCGAGTACAAGAACAAGGGCGTGGCCTACTGCCCGCACTGCGACGGTCCACTGTTCAAGGGCAAGCGCGTGTCGGTGATCGGCGGCGGCAACTCCGGCATCGAAGCTGCGATTGACCTGGCGGGTCTGGTGGCTCATGTGACGGTGGTGGAGTTCGCCGATCAGCTCAAGGCCGATGCCGTGCTGGTCAAGAAGCTGCACAGCCTGCCCAATGTGACGGTGATCACCAATGCCCAGACCACCGAGATCACCGGTGCCAACGGCAAGGTCAACGGCCTGAGCTACAAGGACAGGGCAACGGGCACCGAGCACCATGTGGAGCTGGAAGGCGTGTTTGTGCAGATCGGCCTGGTGCCGAACACCGAATGGCTCAAGGGCTCGGTGGAGCTGAGCAAGTTCGGCGAAATCATTGTGGATGCCAAGGGGCAGACCAATCTGCCCGGGGTGTTTGCCGCCGGCGATTGCACCACGGTGCCTTACAAGCAGATCGTCATTGCCGCTGGTGCCGGTGCCACCGCAGCCCTTTCGGCCTTTGATCATCTGATTCGCAACTAAACGGTCTTCATCGCTTGCAGGGAAAGCGATGATGGCTATCAAAAAAAGGACTGCCTAGGCAGTCCTTTTTTGCTTTTGAACGGGTGCTGAGAGAATGACATTGCCGCCGGAATCGTCAGGGGCTCTGGCGCTCATGACATCGGGTTTGCCGACACCGGCGGCTCGTGACAACAGACAGAGGTGCAAGCAGCAGCCATGCGCCCAGACGCAATTCCCGTTTTGTAACGAAGTTATTTGTAGTTGAGAATTATTCGCATATACTGAGCGCCATTCAGCCAGCCAATGCCGTGCCAGCTACAGGCCGCGAAGCCTCTGACGTTTCGACCTGTGGCCATTGACGTACCTATCAGAAGCCAGCTCTTTTCAATTTCTATGAATAAAGAGGGTTTCTGGTATGGCTTCCGCCACCGCTTTGCACGCCCGCGCCTCGCTGGCGCCTAGCTCCAATCTCCGTCCACTGGCGCTGGCCTGCGCACTGGCCTGCGCCGCCATTACGGCCCAGGCGCAGCAGCAGTCTGCCGAATCCGTCCAGGTCGCGGCGGCCCGCGCCGACCGCAGCACGCCCGTGCTGCGCGATGTGGTCATCAGTGCATCGCGCGACGAACAGGACGCCGACAGCCTGCCCATGACGGTGGACGTCATCGATGCCAAGCAGATGGAAGAGGAGCAGATCAACGATATCCGCGAGCTGGCGAGCAAGCTGCCCAATGTGACCGTGCCGCGCAGTCCGGCGCGTTTCACGTTGGCCGGCGCCCCGACCGGGCGCGACCAGAACAGCGGCTTCAATATCCGTGGCCTCGAAGGCAACCGCGTGCTGATGCTGGTCGATGGTGTGCGTCTGCCGCGCAGCTACACCTTCAGCGCCAATGCCTTTGGCCGTGACTACATGGATCTGGGTCTGATACAGCGTGTGGAAATCCTGCGCGGTGCCGTGCCTGCGCTCTATGGCTCGGACGGCATGGGCGGCCTGGTCAATTTCATCACCGTGCAGCCCGACGATCTGCTCAAGGACGGCAAGACCATTGGCGGTCGCGTCTCGGCCAGCTATGACGGCTCTGACAACGGCAAGCGCGTGGGGGCGACGCTGGCGGGCCGTGCCAGCCAGGAATGGAGCTGGCTGCTGTCGGCCGGCATAGGCCGCTCCAGCGCGCTGGAAAACATGGGCAGTAACAACAGCGAGGGTGCTCTGCGCACCACGCCCAACCCCGAAACGGACAAGAGCCATTCTTTGCTGGGCAAGCTGGTCTACACACCATCGGCCGTGCAAAAACATGTGTTCGTCCTGGAGGGCGTGGACAAGCGAGCCGACTACGACCTGCTGTCGGCACGCAGCGCCACGGTGACGGATTCCAAGTCGAATACCTCGATGAAGCGCTGGCGCGCTACCTGGCAGGGGCAGTGGCAGCAGTTGGATACGGCACTGGCCGACGAGCTCAAGCTGATGGCCAGCTATCAAAGCACGAGTTCGCGTGAGTTCGTGACCGAAACCCGCACCCCGCCTTTGGCCTATCGCGAGCGTGATGTGACCTATGACGAGGACGCGCTGCAACTGCACGCCCAGGCTGGCAAGACGCTGCGCTGGAGCAATGGCCTCAGCGGCAAGTTCAGCTATGGCGTCGACTATCTGCGTGGCAAGGTGGTCAACGAGCAGAACGGCATCACGCCACCGGCAGGCGAGAGCTTTCCGCTCAAGCGCTTTCCCGACACCACGGAAACTTCGAGCGCGCTGTTCGCCCAGGCCGAGCTGCACTACGGTGCTTTCAGCCTGACGCCCGGATTGCGGGCCGAGCACTACAGCATCAAGCCCAAGCAGCAGGGCTTTGGCGGCACGGTGGTCAGCAATTCGGACTCTGCCGTCTCCCCCAAGCTGGGCGCCATGTTCCAGATGAACGATGCCTGGTCGGTCTACGGCAACTATGCCGCCGGTTTCCGCGCGCCCAATGCAGGCCAGGTGAATGCCTTCTTCGAGAACCCGCTGGCCTTCTATCGCAGCATTCCCAACCCCGATCTCAAGGCGGAAAAAAGCAATACCTTTGAGCTGGGCCTGCGTGGCCGCATGAATGCGCTGCGACTTGATGCCGCAGTCTTCACGGGCCGCTACAAGGACTTCATCCAGGATCAGGTGCTGGTTTCCGGCAACTATGGTGACCGCAACAATCCGGCCACCTTCCAGTCCGTCAATCTGAATCGCGTGCATATCAGCGGCTTCGAGCTCAAGGCCGACTACGACTGGGGCAAGTTTGCCGGTGGCGACTGGCGCACCAATGCCGCCTATGGCTACACCAAGGGCACGGACAAGAGCACCGACCTGCCCGTGGACACCATCTCGCCGCAGCAACTGGTGCTGGGCGTGCGCTACGACCGCTCGAATGTGGGCGTGCAGTTCAGCGCCTCGCACTGGGCCGGCAAAAAGGCCGGGGATGCCGCAGCCAATGCCTGGCTCAGCCCCAGCGCCACGGTGCTGGATCTGAGCGCTCAATGGCGCATCCGTCCCGGCACCCGCCTGAACGTGGGCGTCTACAACCTGACCGACAAGAAGTACTGGCGCTGGTCCGATGTGCGCAGCCTGACCAACACCACGCAGATTGCCGACGCCTATAGCCAGGCCGGCCGCTATGTGCGTGTGTCCCTGGTTCAGGACTTCTGATTTTGTAGCTGAAAGCGCTTGTTTGGTAAGCGCTTGAGATCTGTTTGACTCAAAAACTGCGGGAGTGTGCCATGTCTGTTTATGAGAACACCGCCAATGCCCAGAGTGCCTCTGGCAGTCGCGATGAGGAATATCTGCTGACCGAGGGCGAAGCCCAGCTGGCCACGGTGCTGGCGTTGATGACCGGTTTCAGCCAGGGCTGCTGTGCGGTGCACCGTGCACCCATGGCCCAGCGCGTGGCGGACCAGTTGGTGCGCATGACCGAAGGCCTGGACGGCAGCGAGCGCTCTGACGACATGCGTCACTTTCTGCAGCGGCTGGGGCAGCGCTGGGCCACCGTGGCCCAGGTGCTGGCCCAGTCCGAGCCTGATTCCGAAGTCGAAGCCCAGGCTTCGGCTCCCCGTTCCGACGACGAGTTTTCCAACCCACAACCACACTGGCATCACAGCCCGGAGACCCTGCAATGAACGCCATCACATTCCCCGAAATCCAGACCATGACCGCAGTGCAGATTCGTGAGCAATTTGCCCAGAAACGCCTGCAAGGCCTGCGCGCCAAGGATGCCGCCGAAGCCCTGCAGCTGAGTGAAGGCGCGGTGATTGCCGCACATGGTGGTGAGCATGAACGCGCGCTGCAGGCGCTGCCGCTGCGCGCCGAATGGCTGGACATCCTCAAGGCCCTGGAGGCCTGCGGCCCGGTGATGGCGCTGACGCGCAACGAATCCACCGTGCATGAAAAAGACGGCATCTACCAGAACCTCTCGGCCCAGGGGCCGGTCGGTCTGGCGCTGAGCCGGGAAATCGATCTGCGCCTGTTCTTCATGCACTGGCATGCCGGCTTTGCCGTGACCGAGGAGTCCGCCAATGGCGGCCGCCCTGCCATGCGCAGCCTGCAGTTCTATGACGCGGCCGGTCGTGCCGTGCACAAGGTGTTTGCACGCGAGGCCACGGACATGGCGGCCTGGAATGCACTGGTCGAGCGCTTTGCCGAGCCCTCCGCAGGCTATGTGTTCCGCGAGCCTGCGGCCAAGCCCGCGATCAAGGCCGACGCCGAGATCGACGTGCCCGCGCTGACCCAGGCCTGGACCGATATGAAGGACACGCATGAGTTCTTCGAGATGCTGCGCAGGTTCGGTGCCGAGCGCCAGCAGGCCTTCCGTCTGGTGCCCCAGTACTGCGAGCGCCTGAGCACCGACGCGGTGGCACAGCTGCTGGGCGATGCGGCGGTGGATGGCGTCTCCATCATGGTGTTTGTGGGCAGCAGCGGCTGCATCCAGATCCACACCGGCCCCGTGAGCAATATCCAGCCCATGGACGGCAAGGATGGTGTGCGCTGGATCAATGTGCTGGACAAGGGCTTCAACCTGCATCTGCGCACCGACCTGATCGCCAATGTCTGGGTGGTGCAGAAACCCACCAGCGATGGCGTGGTGACCTCGGTCGAGGCCTTTGATGCCGAAGGCAACAACATGGCCATGTTCTTCGGCGAGCGCAAGCCCGGTCAGCCCGAGCTGCAAGGCTGGCGCGATCTGGTGGCCGGTCTGCCGCGCAAGGCGGCAGTGGCGGAGGCTGCATGAGCACGGCCCGCATTTCCCGGCGCCAGGGTCTGCAGTGGCTGGGTGCGAGCGTTGCGGGCACGGCCTTGCCGGGGCTGGCGCAGGCCGCCTCTGCAGCTGCCGCACCCGGAGCCAAGCGACTGGTGTCGCTCAGCGGAGCACTGACCGAGGTGGTCTATCTGCTCAATGCCCAGAACCTGCTGGTGGGCACCGACACCACCAGCCTGTTTCCCGAAGCGGCGCAAAAAACCGCCAAGGTCGGCTATGTGCGCCAGCTCTCGGCCGAAGGTCTGCTCTCGCTCAAGCCCGATGCGGTGATCGCAACCAGCGAGGCCGGTCCGCCCGTGGTGCTCGATCAGATCCGCCAGGCGGGCGTGCGTGTATCGCTGGTTGCGGCCAAGCACAACTGGGCCGAAGTGCAGGAAAAGGTCAAGGTCGTGGGCCGCGAAACCGGCCGCATGGCCGAGGCCGACCAACTGCTGGCCCAGCTCGAAGCGCAGTGGAGCAGCGTGCAGGCCCAGGTGGCCAAGGCCCAGCGCAAGCCGCGCGTGCTGTTTGTGCTCTCGCATAGCGGCAGTCCGCAAGTGGCGGGCAAGGGCACGGCAGCCAATGCGCTGATCCAGTACGCGGGCTGCGTCAATGCCATCGACCAGTTCGACGGCTACAAGCCCCTGACTGCCGAAGCCATGGCCAGCGCCGCGCCCGAAGTCATCATCAACACCACGCAGGGTATCGAGGCTCTGGGCGGCGAGGCCGCCTTCTGGAAGCGGCCCGAGCTGGCCCTGACGCCAGCCTTTGCCAAGAAGGCGTTGGTGACGCTGGAGGCTAGCCACCTGCTGGGCTTTGGCCCGCGCCTGCCCAGTGCCGTGCAGGCTTTGCATATGCGCGCACTGCAGTGGGTGGCCTGATGGGCGGGCTGACTGGTGTCATGGGTGCCAAGCCGGTACCGGGTGCGTCCGCGACTCCATCGCGCTGGCGCACGCCGGCCGGGCGGCTCAGCCGCGGTGCCACGCTGCTGCTGGGCCTGGCGCTGGTGCTGCTGGCCATGGTCTGGGGCGCGGCCAGCGGTGCCTATGCGATTGCGCCTGCGCAGTTGCCCGGCATTGCCTGGGACGGAATTCGCAGCCTTTGGGGTGGCGATGTGCAAACCGGGCCCGAACATCTGGTCTTTCTCAATATCCGCCTGCCGCGCCTGCTCATGGGCGTGGCGGCCGGCGCCGGACTGGGGCTGGCCGGCGCGTTGATGCAGGGGTTGTTTCGCAATCCGCTGGCCGACCCCGGGCTGATCGGCGTGAGCAGCGGCGCGGCCCTGGCCGCCGGCATCACCATCGTGCTGGGCGGCATGTATCTGCCCTGGCTGCCGCGTCATCTGGGCAGCTGGGCCCTGGTGGCCATGGCTTTTGGCGGTGGTCTGGCCGTGACCGCCGTGGTCTATGTGCTGGGTCAGGTCCAGGGCACGACCCGCATCGGCCTGATGCTGCTGGCCGGCATTGCCATCAATGCGCTGGCCGGTGCCGGACTGGGCTTTCTGAGTTTTGTGTCCACGGACGAGCAACTGCGCAATCTGCAGATGTGGCTGCTGGGTAGCCTGGGCGCCTCGCGCTGGAGTGCGGTAGCCCTGGTGTCGGCGGCTGTGGCGGTCAGCGCGGCGGCGGCGCTGGCGCTGGCCAGGCCGCTGAATGCGATTGCCCTGGGTGAAGCCCAGGCCAATCTGCTGGGCGTGGCCGTCGAGAAAACCAAGCGCCGCGCCGTGATGGTTGCTGCGCTGGCCGTGGGCGCCGTGACCGCGACCACCGGCATCATCGGCTTCATCGGTCTGGTCGCGCCGCACTGGGTGCGGCTGATTGCCGGTCCCGATCATCGCGTGGTGCTGCCGGGATCGGCCCTGCTGGGGGCTGCGCTGGTGGTCAGCGCCGATGCTGTGGCGCGCACCATCGTCAAGCCGGCCGAGCTGCCGCTGGGCGTGCTCACCGCGTTTATCGGTGTGCCGCTGTTTCTGGCCATGCTGCGCCAGTTCAGGAGCAAGGTATGAGTGCGCACCAAGGGTTGTCCAGCCTCGAATGCCGCAATCTGGGCGTCGGCGTAGCCAAGGGGCCGCGCCTGGCGACGGTGGATGTGCGGATTCCGGCCGGGCGCTTTACCGCCATCCTCGGCCCCAACGGCGCCGGCAAGTCCACGCTGATGTCCATGCTGGTGGGCGAGCGCGCGCCGCAGTCGGGGCAGGTCCTGCTCGACGGGCAGGCGCTGTCCGCGCATGCGATGGAGGGACTGGCACGTCGTCGCTCCGTCATGCCCCAGGATTGCAGCGTGGCCTTTGACTTCACGGCCCAGGAGGTGGTGGAGCTGGGACGTTATCCGCATCGTCATCAGCCCGGCACCGGGGAGGCGCAGATTCCGGCGCAGGCCATGGAGTTGACCGGGGTCGATCATCTGGCGCAGCGCAGCATCAACACGCTATCGGGCGGTGAGAGGGCGCGCACCCATCTGGCCAGGGCGCTGGCACAGATCTGGCAGCCGCCCGCCGACGGCGCGGCGCGCTGGCTGCTGCTGGACGAGCCCACCGCTGCTCTCGACCTTGCCCATCAGCACCATGCCATGCGCCTGCTGCGCCAGTGGGCGGGGCAGCAGGGCGCAGGCGTGGTGGCGGTGATTCACGATCTGAACCTGGCCTTGCGCTATGCCGACGATGTGCTGGTAATGGGCGGTGATGCCGGAGTGCATCACGGTGCGGTGCTGGATGTGCTCCAGCCTGCGCTGGTGCGCCAGGTCTGGGGCATGCAGTGCGATCCGGTGCGCAGCAGCGACGGCGCGCTGCAATATATTTTTGTAGCTGATACCGCTTTACCTGCTTGAAATTTCAGAAGATTGCATTGAATTTTGAAGCCAGTCATGCGCAGGCTGCTTCAGATTCAATAGCTAACGACCTCGCTGTCACTGTCTGTCAATGCGTATGCACCGTCAGCGCAACCAGTTTGAGCACCAGCGGCCGCACCATCATCACGCAGAAGAACGCCACCGGCATGGCCAGCGCGTAGGCGCTGAACACGCGCCGCACATAGCCGCTGTCAAAGCCGGTATTGGCCGCCACGATGGTGCAGCACATCAGGAAGGCCATGATGCCGGCCATGAAAAATGCAAAGACAAACGGCGTGTAGCGTCGGTGCAGCTTGAGCGTCGAAAGTCTGGATGGGGAAGAGCTGGTAGAGGAATTCATGAAAATGATGTCGGAAATGCATTCCGCGTTGTCGCGGCGGGAGCAGGGGCTGTCAGCGGTTAGGGCCGAATGCATGGATGGAAAACAGGGCTGAACTGTAAGTACCACAGGCGGTCTGCGGTAGAGGCCCGGGACTTGTTGCACTCATAAGCAGATCTTTCGAATCCAATTGGGGATACATTCGCAGTCATGCCGAATCTGCGAGCCATAGAAACCTTTGTCAAAGCGCTGGAGGGTGGCTCCATCGCCTCGGCCGCGCGCCAGCTGGGTATTTCGCCCGCCGCAGCCAGCCAGAACATCGCGCGGCTGGAGCGCGAACTGGGCACGCGCCTGATCACCCGCACCACCCGGTCCATGGCCTTGACCGAGGCCGGCGAGCGCTATCTGGCGCGCGTCGCGCCGGTGCTCGACGAGCTCGAAAAAGCCCAGTCCGATCTCTCGCTGATTCATGGGGAGCTGCAAGGCCGCTTGCGTATTGCCTGCATGTCCGCCTTCGGTCGCCATATGCTGGCGCCGCTGCTGCCGGCGTTTACCGCGTTGCATCCGCGGCTGGAACTGGAGCTCCTGATCACGGACCGGCATGTGGACGTGCTCAAGGAAGACGTGGACATCAGCGTGCGCTACCGCGATGTGCTGGAGCCCGGCATGTCGGTGCGGCTGCTGGCCTCGGCGCCGCGCATTCTGTGTGCCTCGCCCCGGTATCTGCAGCAGCACGGCAGACCGCAGACGGCGCAGGATCTGCTCGAGCACGCCTGCTTGCTGTACCGGCGCGAGCGCGATGGCAGGATCATGCGCTGGCCCTTTCTGCGCGATGGCCAGCGCACCGATCCGCAGCAGAAGATTGCGGCCATCGGCAGCGATATCGATGCCCTGGTGGAGTTCGCCGCTGCCGGTGGCGGCATCGCCTGGGCCGGCAGCTTCATCGTCCATGAGGAGCTGCGCAGAGGGCGGCTGGTACCGCTGGCACTCAAGCCGGCGCGCAAGGGCCAGCTGCAGTTCGAGGATGTTCCGCTGGACTTCTTCGCCTGCTTCAAGGATCGCCAATATGTGCCCACCAAGGTCCGCGCGCTGGTGGACTATCTGCTGCAGGTACTGCCGCAGCAGCCCGTCCTGCGTTGAGCGAGGACACTGCGTGGCGCTTGCATTACCCGTAGTTCTTGACGCAGGCGCGGGCTAAGTAAGGGCGGCCGAGCAAGAGCCGCCTCGCAGCGAGGGCTGCGTCCCCTTGGGGAAGCGGCGAAGCCGCTCAGGGGGAGGCTTAATGTCCCAGGTGCTGCGGCAGCACCTCCTGCAAGATGGTGGTGGCAATCTCTTCGATCGACTTGGTGGTGCTGGACAGCCACTCGATGCCGCTTCTGCGCATCATGGCCTCGGCCTCGGCCACCTCGTAGCGGCAGTTCTGCAGGCTGGCGTATTTGGAGTCCGGGCGGCGCTCGCTGCGGATGGCTGAGAGGCGGTTCGGATCGATCGTCAGACCGAACAGCTTGGCGCGGAACGGAACCAGGGCGGGCGGCAGTTGCTTGCGGTCGAAGTCTTCGGGGATCAGCGGATAGTTGGCGACCTTGAGACCGAACTGCATGGCCAGATACAGGCTGGTGGGCGTCTTGCCCGAGCGGCTCACGCCCACCAGGATCACGTCGGCACCCGTCAGATCGGTATTGGTCTGACCGTCATCATGGGCCAGCGTGTAGTTGATGGCCTCCATGCGCTCCAGATATTCCTTGCTCTCGCTGATATCGGCAAAGCGGCCCACGCGGTGCAGCGACTTCTGGCCCAGCTCCACTTCCAGCGGCCGGACAAAGGTGCCGAACATGTCGAACAGCTTGCCCTTGCAGTTGGCTTCAAGGAATTCCAGCATTTCCTGGCTCACCAGCGTGGTGAAGATGATGGGCTTGCGCTTCTCCACCTCGGCCACATGGTTGATCTGGCGCACGGCCTGGTGCACCTTGTCCATGGAGTCCACAAAGGGCACGCGAATGATGCGTGGCTTGCTCTCGAACTGGGCCATGATGGCCGTGCCGAAAGTCTCTGCCGTGATGCCTGTGCCGTCAGAAATGACAAAAATTGTATGGGTATGCATGGTGCGCGCTGTTATTAGGTGGGACCTGTGCAGGCAATGCCATGTCCCGGACTCTGAATCTGGTTTGAGCCACGCGAGGCTTGCTGGCTCAGCCTACAATGGCGCCCATTATTCCCAAATTCAAGCCCATGCTCGTTGACGGTCGATATCCAGAACAGCAAAGCACTGCATTCAAGCAGCATGGGTTCGCGTGCCCTGGCCATTCAGCCCAGCGCCGCCTGCGTACCGGTTTTTAACTTTGGAGCTCCCCATGTCTCAACTGTTCGAAGCGACCGCGCTGGTCGTTCCGTTTGAAAAACTGAGAATGTCTGATGTCGAGTCCGTAGGCGGCAAGAACGCCTCGCTCGGCGAAATGATCTCGCAACTGCCTCAGGGCGTGCGCGTGCCTACCGGCTTTGCCACCACGGCCCATGCCTTCCGCGAGTTCCTGGCCTTTGAAGGCCTGGCTGGCAAGATCTCTGCCAAGCTGGCCGCACTGGACGTGGACGATGTCCGCGCTCTGGCCGCTGTGGGCGCTGAAATCCGCGCGATGGTGGAAAGCCAGCCTTTCCCCGCCGATCTGGAACAGGCCATCCGTGAAGAATTTGTCCGTCTGCAAGGCGGCAATGCCGAGGCATCGTTTGCCGTGCGCTCTTCCGCCACTGCAGAAGACCTGCCCGATGCATCGTTTGCCGGCCAGCAGGAAACCTTCCTGAACGTGGTGGGCATCGAAGACGTGCTGCACAAGATGAAGGAAGTGTTCGCGTCGCTTTACAACGACCGCGCCATCTCCTACCGCGTGCACAAGGGCTTCGAGCATGATGTGGTGGCCCTGTCCGCCGGCGTGCAGCGCATGGTGCGTTCCGACAAGGGCGCTGCCGGCGTGATGTTCACCATCGACACCGAATCCGGTTTCGAGGAAGTGGTCTTCATCACCTCCAGCTACGGCCTGGGCGAGACCGTGGTGCAGGGCGCCGTGAACCCCGACGAGTTCTATGTGCACAAGCCCATGCTCAAGGCTGGCAACAAGGCGCTGATCCGCCGCAATCTGGGCTCCAAGCTGATCCAGATGATCTTTGCCACACCCGAGGAAAAGGCTGCCGACGGCAAGCTGGTCAAGACCACCGATGTGGCCCACGAGCTGCGCAACCGCTATTCGCTGACCGACGAGGAAGTGCAGCAACTGGCGCATTACGCGCTGGTGATCGAGCAGCACTACGGCCGTCCCATGGATATCGAATGGGGCAAGGACGGCACCGACGGCCAGCTTTACATCCTGCAGGCGCGCCCTGAAACCGTGAAGAGCCAGTCCAAGGGCCAGGCCGAGCTGCGCTACAAGCTCAAGGGCACGGGCACCGTGCTGGCCGAAGGCCGCGCCATCGGTCAGAAGATCGGTACCGGCCCCGTGCGCCTGGTGTCCGACATCTCGCAGATGGATCAGGTGCAGGCCGGCGACGTGCTGGTGACCGACATGACCGACCCCAACTGGGAGCCCGTCATGAAGAAGGCTTCGGCCATCGTCACCAACCGCGGTGGCCGTACCTGCCACGCCGCCATCATTGCACGCGAGCTGGGCATCCCTGCCGTTGTGGGCTGCGGCAATGCAACCGATCTGCTCAAGGCCGAAACACTGGTTACCGTGTCCTGCGCGGAAGGCGATACCGGCAAGATCTATGACGGTCTGCTGGAAACCGAAGTGACCGAGGTCAAGCGTGGCGAGATGCCCAGCATCCCCACCAAGATCATGATGAACGTGGGCAATCCCCAGCTGGCTTTCGACTTTGCCCAGCTGCCCAATGAAGGCGTGGGTCTGGCCCGCCTGGAATTCATCATCAACAACAATATCGGTGTCCACCCCAAGGCCATCCTGGACTATCCAGCTGTTGACGCCGACCTGAAGAAGGCCGTCGAGTCCGTGGCCCGCGGCCATGCATCTCCCCGTGCGTTCTACGTGGACAAGGTGACCGAAGGCGTGGCAACGATTGCTGCCGCTTTCTGGCCCAAGCCCGTGATCGTGCGCATGTCCGACTTCAAGTCCAACGAATACCGCAAACTGATCGGCGGCAGCCGTTACGAGCCCGAGGAAGAGAACCCCATGCTGGGCTTCCGCGGTGCAGCGCGTTACATCTCGGCCGAGTTCGGTGAAGCATTCAAGATGGAATGCGAAGCCCTGCTTCGCGTGCGTGAGGACATGGGTCTGACCAACGTCAAGATCATGATCCCCTTCGTGCGCACCCTGGGCCAGGCCAAGCGCGTGACCGAGCTGCTGGCCGAAAACGGCCTCCAGCGTGGCAAAAACGGCCTGCAGCTGATCATGATGTGCGAAGTGCCTTCCAACGCCGTGCTGGCCGAGGAGTTCCTCGAATACTTCGACGGCTTCTCCGTGGGCTCCAATGACCTGACCCAGCTGACCCTGGGCCTGGATCGCGACTCCGGCCTGGAGCTGCTGGCTGCCGACTTCGACGAGCGCGACCCCGCCGTCAAGAAGCTGCTGGCTCGCGCCATCAAGGCCTGCCGCGATCAGAACAAGTATGTGGGCATCTGCGGCCAGGGCCCTTCGGACCACCCCGACTTCGCCAAGTGGCTGGCCGATGAGGGCATCTCCTCCATCTCCCTGAATCCTGACAGCGTGGTCTCCACCTGGCAGAAGCTGGCTGAATAAGCCTTCGCATCGCCGTGCGGACGCATCACGCGCCTATGCATGACGATGCCGCGTCGGATGCCCCGCGACAGGCATTCGATGCTTTCGGCAATCCGGTGGAGGTGACCTTCCCGCCGGATCTGCACGATACGCACCACCTGAGACTCAAGGCCTTGCTGCTGAGCGTCTGGGTGGTGTCTTCATTTGGCACCTGCTACTTTGCGCGCGATATCCAGGCGCTGATGCCGGACTGGCCCGTGGCCTACTGGATGGCGGCCCAAGGGGCGGTCCTGATGTTCCTGTTGATCATCGTGGTCTATTGTGTGGCCATGGATTATTTCGAACGCCAACAGGCGCGTGACGAAGCGCGCAAGCGGCCTGCGGCTCACCAAGCCTCTCTCCCCGCAACCGACCCTCATGCCTGAGCGGCCCGTTCTGAGCCGCGCCTACCACTGGCGGCTGCATCGCATTCTGTTTCTCTATGTGCTGGGAACGGCGGCCTTTTTGCTGACCATGCTCTGGGCCGAGGAGCGTGGGCTGTCGCGGCACTGGATCGGGCCTATCTTTCTGTTTTCCACGGTGATGGTTTACGCGGCCATCGGTGTGTACTCGCGCACCAGTGATGCCGAGGAGTATTTCGTCGCCGGCCGGCGCATTCCGCCTTTCTACAACGGCATGGCTGCTGCTGCCGACTGGATGAGCGCAGCCTCGTTCATCAGTCTCTCCGGCGCGCTTTATCTGCAAGGTTTTTCGGGGACCGGCACACAGCCTGGTGGGCTGGCCTATGTGCTGGGATGGACGGGCGGGTTCTGCCTGGTCGGCATGCTGATTGCCCCCTATCTGCGGGCCATGAATCTCTATACCGTGCCGGATTTCTTCCAGGCGCGCTATGGCGGGCGCTGGCCGCGCATCATTGCCGCACTGGCCGCCATTACCTGTTCGTTCACCTATGTGGTGGCGCAGATCTATGGCGTGGGGCTGATTGCCGCACGCCTGACCGGCGTGCAGTTCGAGATCGGCATCATGCTGGGTCTGGGCGGCGTGCTGCTGTGCTCGTTCCTGGGCGGCATGCGGGCGATCACCTGGACCCAGGTGGCGCAATACGTGGTCATCTTGCTGGCCTTCATGCTGCCGGTTTCCTGGCTGGCCTACAAGCAGCTGGGCAACCCCTGGGCGCAGCTGGCCTACAGCCAGCAACTGGGCAAGATTGGCGCCATGGAGCAGCAGCTGCTGTCCTCAGAGGCCGAGCAGTCGGTGCTGGAGGCCTACCGCACCCGCGCCCAGGTGCTGCAGGCCAAGCTGCGCGATGTGCCCAATGTGCTGGCCGCCGAGCGCCAGGCCCTGAGCGAGCATATCCGCGAGCTGCGCACCAGCAGCGGCAATATCGGCGCCATCATGACCGCCAGCCGGGAGCTGGCCGCCATGCCCAAGGATGAGGTGGCGGCACGCGAACTCTGGAGCCGCGAGCTGCACGAGGCCTATGAGCGGGCCAAGCCGCTGGGCGGCATGCCGCTGCAAAGTCAGCCTTTTGCCGGGGATCCGGATGGTTCGCCGGCCGAGCGCAAGGCCTACGAGGAAAGTCGACGCAATTTTCTGGCGCTGATGTTCTGCCTGATGGTCGGCACGGCCGGGCTGCCGCATCTGCTGACACGCTACTTCACGGTTCCCTCGGTGTCGGCGGCGCGTACCTCGGTGGCCTGGTCGCTGTTCTTTATCGGTTTGCTGTATCTCGGCGCACCGGCCTTGGCCGTGCTGGTCAAGTTCGAGGTCATGAGCAATCTTGTGGGCACGCATTTCGATGCCTTGCCCAACTGGATAGCACAGTGGTCCAGGGTCGACAGCTCGTTGCTGGCCGTCGAGGACATCAATGGCGACGGCATCTTGCAGTTCGGCGAGATTCGCATGGGGGCTGACCTCATCATGCTGGCTACGCCGGAGCTGGGCGGCATGCCTTATGTGCTCTCCGGTTTGGTGGCGGCGGGTGGGTTGGCAGCGGCATTATCGACGGCCGACGGTCTGCTGCTGACGATCAGCAATGCCCTGGTGCGGGACCTCTACTTCCAGGAGCGTCAGCGCCTGGATACGCGCAAGCGGCGTGTCTCGCCCGAGCAGCGTGTGATTCTCTCCAAGTTCGCATTGCTGCTGGTGGCGCTGTCGGCGGCATTTGTGGCTGCGCGGCGCTCTTCGGACATTCTTCCAATGGTCTCGGCCTCGTTCTCGCTGGCCGGCTCGGCTTTTGTGCCGGCCATGGTGCTGGGCATCTTCTGGCGCGGCACCACGCGCCGTGGTGCGGTGGCCGGCATGTTGCTGGGCCTGGCCGTGACGGTGTACTACATGGTCTCTCATGTGCCGGGTCTGCAGGGGGTGCTGCCTCCGGCACTGCGCGGCGAGGCACTCTGGTGGGGCATTCAGCCCATCTCGGCCGGTGTGTTTGGCGTGCCGGCAGGCTTGCTCACCATATTGCTGGTCAGCTGGTGGGAGCAGCGGCGGGCAAGCGTTCGGCAGAACTCTTGATTCGATAGCTGCCAGCGCTCTTCAATAAAGGGATTGAGATGGCTTTCATGTGGTTTTTTCGCAGAGTCTGATCTGGCTCAGTCCGGAGCTAGCTTGCAGGAAAACCCGCTTTTCAGGCACCGTCACAGCTGCCACTCTGCATGTCTAAAAGCAATTCAATGCATAGAGGGGCGGGGGCGATGTATTTAGTCAAAACACCCGAGGGCCAGCAGGCCTTCAAGGAGCGCCATGCCGATCTGAGCCAGCGGCTGCGCTCGGCCTTTTTGCTGTTTGACGGTCAACGCAGTCTGATGCAGGTGCTGGAGGCGACCTCGGCGCTGGGAGTGGTCAAGGACGATATTCTGGCCCTGGTCGACAGAGGCTGGCTGGCCACGAGGGAGTCTTCCGCCGCAGCGTCAGCTTCGGAGAGCGGCTCCCCCTCCCTGGCCCCGGCCGAGCTCGGGTCAGGCGTCGGTCAGAAGCGCTACCAGAAGGCCTACCCCATGGCCGTGTCCATCACGGGTGCATTGGGGCTCAAGGGCTTCAGACTGAATCTGGCCGTGGAGGCCGCCATGGGCTATGAGCAACTGGTGGAGCTGGCGCCGCGCATACGCGATGCGGCGGGTGACAAAGCCTATATGCCGCTGCACAGAGCGCTGTTCGAGGCCGATGCGTAGGCTGCCGATGCAGGGCATTTCCCAAAGAAAAAGCGGCCTCGCAGGGCCGCTTTTTTAGTGGACGGAGCCTGGGGCTCAGACCGCCAGCAATTCCACATCGAACTTCAGCGTGGCGTTGGGGGGGATCACGCCGCCGGCGCCGCGCGCGCCATAGCCCAGGGCTGCCGGGATCAGCAGCGTGCGCTGACCGCCGACCTTCATGCCTTGCACGCCTTCGTCCCAGCCCTTGATGACCATGCCGGCGCCCAGGGGGAAGACGAAAGGATCGTTGCGGTCCTTGCTGGAGTCGAACTTGGCGCCTTGCACGCCATTGTTGTAGAGCCAGCCGGTGTAGTGCACGGTCACGTTCTGACCGGCCTTGGCTTCGGTGCCTTCGCCAACGACGGTGTCTTCATATTGCAGGCCGGAGGCAGTAGTGTTGAATGCCATGATGGATTTCCTTTCAGCACAAAGCAGAAAAAGGCGATGGAAAAAAGGGCCGGCCAAGCTCGCTTGGGGCCCTTGGATGATAGTGGTGTCCGCTTGCCGCCAGTCCCCCGGCCGCAACAGCGGCAAGGTTTACTTCTTGGCGCGCGCCGCAACCCAGCGGTTGGCAAAGGCCTGCACGTCGGACAGGCGCTTGAGCAGGTCTTGTCCGGTCAAGGTCACGGTGTAGCCGTCGCTGCCATGTTCGAGCAGGCCACATTCACGCAGTTCCTTGATGCGCGTGTTCAGCGTGTTGGGAGTGATGCCGCCCACGCTGTCTTGCAGCAGTCGGAAGGTCTGGGGATGACCATCCCGCAAAGCCCACAGCACGCGCAGCGCATAGCGGCATTCGAGCTTCTCGAACAGCTGGTTGATGGCGGCGTTTTCCTTGGAGCTCATGGACGCTTCTCCTTGCGCAATGATGTTGTCGAGCTGGGCGCACTGGGCGCTTTCAGTGCCATGTCCGATGGACTATAGCGGTTAATTTATTTTGCTACAAGTTTAGTAGCTTCAAATCTTCAACTGCAACGCCTTGAGGTGATAAACGCGACAAACAGCACGCAAGTGTTGCGGGTCAGCCACGAATCCGGGCGAAGACGCGCGTGCTTCAGGGTTTGTAGCAGTGATGAGAGTGCTGGAGCAGCCTGCGCGACAGGCTGGCGTGGTTTGCCGGCTGTGTTAGTGCTGGCTTAGGTGTTTCCAGGTGTAAAAATAGAGTCAAGCCATTGACCTGTCGGCGCAGGCAGCTATGAAAATCATAGTTCCTGTTTTGACGCCTGTATTTGCTTGAGTTGCACCAGCACTTGCAACAGGCGATTGGCCGGCGCGGCAATGCCCAGGGCCTGGGCGCGTCGCACCACATAGCCGTTGAGATGGTCGATTTCCGTGGGCTTGCCGCGCGCCAGATCCTGGGCCGTGGAAGAGAGCTGGCCGGGCATGGTGCGTGCGATGGCCGCGACCGCCTCGTCCACGGTAGAGGGAAGGATCACGCCGTCGGCCATGGCCACAGTCTTGCATTCGGCGGCAATGTCCTGCATCACGGCGGGTATGCCCTGCTGCGCGACCAGCCAGCCATAGGGCTGCTGAGTGAGGGCGGAGAGTGCGTTGTAGACGCAGTTGATGATGAGCTTTTGCCAGAGTGCAGCCAGCACGCCATCCGAGACTTGTGTGGGAATGCCGGCGGTGCTGAACTGGCCCGCGATCGCATCGCCCTGGGGGCAGGGAGCGATGACCAGCTCGCCCCGGCCAAAGTGACGCACATGGCCCGGGCCGGCCATGGCGGTGGCCACATAGACCACGGCAGCTGCCACCGGCTGTCGACCCAGCACCTGGCGCAGGCGCTGGTCGTTGTCCACGCCATTCTGCAAGCTCAGTATCTGGGTATGGGCAGCCAGATGGGGTTTGATCTGTGCGGCCGCTGCTTCGGTGTCGGTGGATTTCACGCAGAACAGCACGACATCGGCGCCCGCCACGGCACCGGGCTCGGTGCTGGTGGCGACGGGGAGGTGCAGATCTTCTGTTGCCGTCTGCAGTCGCAGCCCATGTTGGCTGACCGCCTGCATATGCGATGCTCTACCGATCAGCGTGACCGGGTGGCCGGCGCGTGCCAGCAGAGCTCCAAAGTAACAGCCCACCGAGCCCGCGCCCATGACGGCAACGGAAAGGCGGGAGGGGGCAGTGGTGTGGTCGGCCAGGTTCATGGGGCTATCCTGCAAAGTGGCTTAGCTCTTGAGCTTGAGCAGATAGGTCATCAGCTGGGCGGTGGAGGTCTCGACCTCCAGAAATTCCTGCAGCGCCTTGCCGGTTTGCCAAGAGGAGCTCCAATTATTGCTGACCAGGGCTTGTTTCCATTGCTCCTGATTGCTCGCATGGTCGATAGCAGCCAGCAGTTGCTGGATGCGCTCTGCAGGCAGGTTTCTGCCTGTAAAGACGGCGCGCCAGTTGGACATTTCGGCGTCCATGCCCTGGTCGCGCATGGAGGCGATGCCGAACATGGCGCGCCGCGAGGAAACACCGAGAGCACGCAGCTTGCCAGCCTGCAAGGCATCCCTGAGCTCGCTGTAGCCCGAGATTCCCACCTGTACCTGTTTTTGCAGCAGGGCCTGCAGCACCTCGTTGCCGCCGGGGAAGGCCTTGTACTGCAGTTGCTCCGCATTGGCCTTGGACAGGCGGGCCAGCATGCCCGCATACATATGGTCCACGCCGCCGGCGGAGCCTCCGGCAATCGCCAGTGCGGGCAGGTTTTCGCGCATGGCCTTGGTCAGTGCCTTGGGGTTGGCGATCGGTGAGTCGAAAGGCACGGCCACCACCAGGTAGTCACTGGTCAGGCGCGCCAGGGCTTGCACCTGATGCAACTCGGCCGACTTCTTGTTCAGCGCCAGAGCGCCGACCATGACCATGCCGCCGATCAGCAGGCTGTTGGGGTCGTTGCCGTAGCGCTTGGTGTATTCGGCCAAGCCTATGGTGCCGCCCTTGCCGCCGATGTTTTCATAAATGACCTTGTCCACCATGCCGCTGCCGATCAGCGCTGCACCCAGGGCGCGACCGGTCTGGTCCCAGCCGCCGCCGGGATTGGCGGGGATCACGATGCGCAACTGCGTCCCCAGGCGCTGGGGCGGGTTGGCCATGGCTGCCAAAGGCGTGGCCAGCAAGGCTGCGGAATAGCCCAGCCACTGGCGCCGTGTCGGAAGGCTGTGTGCTTGGATGGTGTTCATGTCTGTCTCCGTTGTTATGTGTCTTTTGGCGTGTTTGGCCGCAAGCAAAGGCTTGCTGACCTGGGGTACATGCGAAAAAGCCCCGACCTGAAACAGATCGGGGCTTGGAGTCGCAGGGAGCCGGCGTGCCGGTTCCTCGGGCTGGCTTTACAGCGAGTCGATGAAGCTGCGCAGCTTGTCGGAGCGCGAAGGGTGCTTGAGCTTGCGCAGCGCCTTGGCTTCGATCTGACGGATACGCTCGCGCGTCACGTCAAACTGCTTGCCGACTTCTTCCAGCGTGTGGTCGGTGGACATTTCGATACCGAAGCGCATGCGCAGCACCTTGGCTTCGCGAGGCGTCAGGCCGTCGAGGATGTCCTTGACCACATCGCGCAGACCGGCCTGCATGGCGGCATCGATGGGCGCCGTGTTGTTGCCGTCCTCGATGAAATCGCCCAGGTGGGAGTCGTCGTCGTCGCCGATGGGGGTTTCCATCGAGATCGGCTCCTTGGCGATCTTCATGATCTTGCGGATCTTGTCCTCGGGGATCTCCATCTTGGCTGCCAGGATGGACGCATCGGGCTCGAAACCAAACTCTTGCAAGTGCTGGCGCGAGATGCGGTTCATTTTGTTGATGGTCTCGATCATGTGCACGGGGATGCGGATCGTACGGGCCTGGTCGGCGATGGAGCGCGTGATGGCCTGACGAATCCACCAGGTCGCATAGGTCGAGAACTTGTAGCCGCGACGGTATTCGAACTTGTCCACGGCCTTCATCAGGCCGATATTGCCTTCCTGGATCAGATCCAGGAATTGCAGACCGCGGTTGGTGTACTTCTTGGCGATGGAGATCACGAGACGCAGGTTGGCCTCGATCATTTCCTTCTTGGCGTCACGGCTGGCGCGCTCGCCGCTGTTCATGCGCTTGTTGATGTGCTTGAGCTCTTCCAGAGGCACGACCACACGGGCCTGCAGGTCGATCAGGTTCTGCTGCAGCTCCTGCACGGGCGGAATGTTGCGTTCCAGCACGGCGCTGTAGTTCTTGCCTGCCGCCACTTGCTTGAGGACCCAGTCCAGGTTCAGCAGGTTGGGCGGGAAGTCCTTGATGAACTGCTCCTGCGGCATGCCGCACTTGTCCACGATGATCTTGCGCAGCTCGCGTTCCTTCTTGCGCACGTCATCCACCTGGGCGCGCACCAGATCGCAGAGCTTTTCAATCGTCTTGGCCGTGAAGCGAATGGTCATCAGCTCTTCGGTGATGGCCTTCTGCACCTTCATGTATGCCTCGGTGCCGTAGCCTTCCTTGTCATACACCTTGTGCATTTTGTCGAAAAGCTCGCGCATGGAGTCAAAGCGACCCAGGGCTTCGTTCTTCAGCTCTTCGAGCTTCTTGGTCAGGGCTTTGGAGCCGCCCTTGCCGTCATCGTCGTCTTCTTCGTCGTATTCGTCGAAGTCTTCTTCGGCCACATAGTCATCGTTCTCGTTGGCATTGACGAAGCCGTCCACCACGGTGGAGATGACAACCTTGCCTTCGCGGATCTCCTCGGCCATGTTGAGGATCTCGGCGATGGTCGCGGGGGAAGCCGAGATGGCTTCCATCATGTCCATCAGGCCGCCTTCGATGCGCTTGGCGATCTCGATTTCGCCTTCGCGTGTCAGCAGTTCGACGGTACCCATTTCACGCATGTACATGCGCACGGGGTCGGTGGTGCGGCCGAATTCGGAGTCCACGGTGGACAGAGCCGCTTCGGCTTCCTCTTCCGCTTCCTCTTCGGTGGTGGCTGACTGGCCGGTGTTGTTCAGCAGCAGGGTTTCCGCATCGGGAGTCTGCTCGTACACGGCTACGCCCATGTCGTTCAACATGGAGATCACGACTTCCAGCGTTTCGGCATCGACCAGCTTGTCGGGCAGGTGGTCGTTGATTTCGGCGTGGGTCAGGTAGCCGCGGGTCTTGCCCAGCTTGATCAGCATCTTCAGACGCTGACGGCGGGTGTTCATTTCCTCTTCGGTCAGAACGGTCTCGTCCAGGCCGAATTCCTTCATCAAGGCGCGTTCCTTCGCCTTGCTGATCTTCATGCGCAGAGGCTTGGCCTTTTCGGCAGGAGCAGCAGACGCTTCGGTGACTGTCTCCTCTTCGATTTCGCCTTCCAGATCGCTGTCGATATCCGACAGGTCGGCGTCATCCATGTCCTCGTCGGCTTCCTTGGCCTTGGGCTTGCGACCGCGCTTGGCAGGAGTCTTGTCGGCATCGGCGCTGGCAGCGGGGGCTTTGACGGCGGCAGCCTTCTTGGCGGGAGCAGCCTTTTTGGCGACGGTCTTCTTGGCGGCAGGAGCGGCAGCTGTGTCGTCGTCTTCTTCGGCCTTCTTGCGGCCGCGCTTGGGAGTTGCCTGCGCCAGCAGCGCATCGGCCATGGCTTTGAGTTCGGCTTGTGACTTGGTAACCACGGTGGTGTCTTTCTTGGCTTCGGCTGCAGATGCAGCACTCTTCTTCACAGCAGGCTTGCTGGCACTGGCCTTTTTCGCGGACTCTGCTGCGGAAGTGGAAGTTTTAGAGGTCTTGGGCTTTGCTGAAGCTTCTGGGGCCTGCTTGGACTTCACGGACTTTGAAACGGGCATGAACACCTCTCACGGTACGAACACACACAAACACACAAAGGAAAACGGAAAATGCAAACAAACGCCATCAAAGCTGGCGCAAGAACAGGCCTAGCCTGTCCGGTGGAGCACAAAGACTCCATGGCAAGATGTTGGGGCGATCATTTGGTATGCAATCCTTGCGAGAAATGGGCCATGCAGTTGCTGCCATCACGTGATTTCTTCACGGGGCCCGGGTCGGAGGTGTTGCTGTCGCTCTTGCCTGTAACCTCTAAATTATACCTTTTTTAAAGATGTCAAGAGGTGGAGCTAATAATTACAGATAAATTTTTTCGCCGCTGTTGAAACTCTATGTAACGCCTTGCCGCCGTGGGGTCGGTGGCGATCTCCTTGAGTGCCTGGGCTTCCTCGCGCTTGAGGTGATCCACCAGGATCAGATTCAGCGTGCCGCGCAATTCCTTGCGCAACTCGTCGACTTCTCCCTCGGGGTTGGCATGGGCGCCGCTCATCAGCTTGCTGGCCAGCGGTTCGCAGGGCGAGCCTTGCAATTGCTCGCGCAGCACCGCCCAAGAACGGGGTCCGGACTCGGTGAACTGGGCTTCAAGCCAGCGGAACAAGGGGGCATGGCTTTGGTTGCAGCGCGCCAGGGCATCGAAATCCTCATGGGTCATCTCTTCCATGAACTCCATGTGACACATCAGCAGGCGAGCGGCCTGGTCTTCGCGGCTGACCGGCGTGGGGCGCGGGCCCAGCTGCGGCGGGTTCCAGTCCTCGCCCTTCTTGCCCCAGGGCTTGCGCTGGCGGCCGAATTCCTTGCGGCCCGACCAGTTGCCGCCGCCGCCCTGGCTCGGGTAGGAGGGGGCTGGTGCCGCAGCATCGGCCCAGTCGGGGGCGCTTTCCCAGCTGGCCGGTGGCGCATCCCATTCCGGTGCCTGAGGGCCGGAGGGTGCTGGGGCAGGTGCGCGGCGGGCAATGGGGGCTGTGCGTGCGGTTTCCTGCGCCCAGATATCGGTGAGGTCGCGCGAGTCCAGCTGGGCCAGGGCTGCGATTTCGGAGAGCAGCTGGCGCTTGAGGGCTCCGTCGGGCAACAGCGACCACAGCGGCCGTGCGTTGCTGGCCATATGGGCACGGCCTTCGGTCTGGCCCAGATCGCAGCCCTCGCTGGCCGATTCGATGAGAAAGCGGCTCAGCGGCGTGGCATCGCCCACATAGCGCGAGAAGGCCTCGGGGCCGAATTCGCGGATGAAGCTGTCGGGGTCGTGCTCCGAAGGCAGGAACAGGAATTTGATGGAGCGCGTGTCGGTCGCCAGCGGCAGGGCCGCATCCAGCGCCTTGCGCGCGGCGCGCCGGCCCGCGTTATCGCCGTCGAAGCTGAAGACCACGGCATCGGTGAAGCGAAACAGCTTTTGAACATGCTCCGGCGTGCAGGCCGTTCCAAGCGTGGCCACGGCATTGGCAAAGCCGAGCTGGGCCAGCGCCACCACGTCCATATAGCCTTCGGTGACCAGGGCGTAGCCCATGTCGCGCAGGGCCTGGCGGGCCTCGTAAAGGCCGTAGAGTTCTCGGCCCTTGTGGAAGACCGGAGTTTCGGGGGAATTCAGGTATTTGGGTTTCTCATCGCCAAACACCCGGCCGCCAAAGCCTATGCATTCGCCTTTGACATTGCGAATCGGGAACATCAGCCGGTCGCGGAAACGGTCGTAGCGGCGGCTGTCGTCCTCGCCCACGATGACCAGCCCGCATTCTTCAAGCTGCGGGTTGTCGTACTCGGCGAATACGCTGGCCAGGCCATGCCAGCCTGCAGGCGCATAGCCCAGGCCGAAGCGCTTGGAGACCTCGCCCGAGACGCCGCGCTTTTTCAGATACTCGATGGCCTTGGGTGCGGCCTTGAGCTGTTTGCGATAGGACTCGCCGGCTTTTTCAAGCAGGTCGCTCAGGGTCTCGGCTTTCTGCTTTTGCTGGGCCTGGCGCTGGCGCTCGGCCGGACTGATGTCGTCCTGCGGCACTTGCAGGCCGCATTGATTGGCAAGCTCCTGCACGGCCTCGACAAAGCCCATGCCGGCATGCTCCATCAGAAAGCCGATGGCATTGCCGTTCTTGCCGCAGCCAAAGCAGTGAAAAAACTGCTTGCTGGGGCTGACCGTGAAAGAGGGCGATTTTTCGCCATGGAATGGGCATAGGCCCATGAAGTTGGCGCCGCCCTTTTTGAGCTGCACATAGCGGCCCACGATGTCGACCACGTCGACGCGGGAGAGCAACTCTTGGATGAATGATTGGGGAATGGCCACCCGCGTATTTTGCCTTTTTCGGCAATGGCCGATGGCGCGGCAGGAATGAGGAGGGCGGGCAAAAAAAAGCCTGCACCGATGGGTGCAGGCTCAGGTCTCCTGATGCCTGGATCATTGCCAGGCTCTCCTCTAAAACGTCTCCTCCGCCACACAGTTTTGAGGCATGCGACCGGCTCCGTGCGGGAGAGATGCCGGCCTGGCCTGCCAGCGTGGGCAGTCAGATCCTCAAAAACATGTGCGCATTCTAAAAGCGATTCAAGGTCTGGGTGGTTGCTCTGTCAGATAAATGATGTCTTATAGATGACTTGCATGAGATGCCACTGCTTGAGGAATGATGGGGTTTCTGATTGTTTTCATAAGTATTTGATTTTCAATTAATTTATTGAATTTCAGAAGCTGTTGAAAGTATTGGTTTGATCAATGACCTTTTGCGCTGCTCTGGTTTCTGTGTGCGAGAGCCAGGCGGAATCCGGCTTGACCTGGATCACAACAGACTTGCATGGCGCTCGGTTGTAAGCCTGGCGTGACGGATGCTGGAGTACAAAACGCTCAGGAGACAAACATGACAAGTTCTTTCGATCTGAACCTCACCCCGAATACCGCCAACCATGCCGCGCTGACGCCGCTGGGATTTATTGCCCGCACGGCCGAGGTCTACCCCGAGCGCCTGGCCATCGTTCATGGCGACCTGCGCCAGAACTGGGCGCAGACCTATGCACGTTGCCGCCAGCTGGCCAGCAGCCTGCAGAAAATCGGCATCGGCAAGAACGACACCGTGGCCGTGATGCTGCCCAATACACCGCCCATGGTGGAGGCCCACTTTGGCGTGCCCATGGCCGGTGCCGTACTCAACACGCTCAACACCCGGCTGGATGCCGAGACTCTGGCCTTCATGCTCGACCATGGCGAAGCCAGGGCCCTGATCGTGGACCCCGAGTTCGCGCCTCTGATGGCCAGGGCGCTCAAGCTGCGCCAGAGCACCGCGCCCATCTATGTGATCCAGGTCGAAGACCCGGTTTACGGCGAGGCGGCCGAGCAGATCGGTGCCACCGACTACGAGAGCTTTTTGGCCCAGGGCGATGCCGGTTTCGACTGGCAATGGCCCGGCGACGAATGGGATGCGATTGCGCTGAACTACACCAGCGGAACCACGGGCAATCCCAAGGGCGTGGTCTATCACCATCGCGGCGCGCACAACAATGCCATCAGCAATGTGCTGGAGTGGGACATGCCCAAGCACGCTGTCTATCTGTGGACGCTGCCCATGTTCCACTGCAACGGCTGGTGCTTCCCCTGGACGGTGGCCGCACGCGCGGCGGTCAATGTCTGTCTGCGACGAGTGGATGCGCAGGCGATTTTTGATGCCATCCGCAACCACGGCGTGAGCCATTACTGCGGCGCGCCCATTGTGCACAGCCTGCTGGTGAATGCGCCGGCTGCCATGAAGCAGGGCGTGCCCGCCGGCGTCAAGGCCATGGTGGCAGGGGCAGCGCCGCCCGCATCGATGATCGAGGGCATGGAGGCCATGGGCTTTGACATCACCCATGTCTACGGCCTGACCGAAACCTATGGCCCGGCCACGGTTTGCGCCAAGCATGAGAGCTGGAATGTGCTCGATATCGGCGAGCGCGCCCGCCTGAACTCGCGCCAGGGCGTGCGCTACCACCTGCAGCGCTCTGCGGCCGTGCTGGACCCTGAAACCATGCAGCCCGTGCCGCGTGACGGCCAGACCATGGGCGAGATCATGTTCCAGGGCAATATCGCCATGAAGGGCTATCTCAAGAATCCGCAAGCGACGCAGGAAGCCTTCCGCGGCGGCTGGTTCCACAGCGGCGACCTTGCCGTGCAGCATCCCGACGGCTATATCCAGATCAAGGATCGCAGCAAGGACATCATCATCTCGGGAGGCGAGAACATCTCGTCCATCGAAGTGGAGGATGTGCTCTACCGCCACCCCGCCGTGCTGGCGGCGGCCGTGGTGGCCAAGCCCGACCCCAAATGGGGCGAGACGCCCTGTGCCTTCATCGAGCTCAAAGCCGGAGCCGAGACTACGGCCGAAGACATCATTGCCCACTGCAAAAAGCACCTGGCCGGCTACAAGGTGCCGCGCGCGGTGGTGTTCGGCGAGCTGCCCAAGACCAGCACGGGCAAGATCCAGAAGTTCGAGCTGCGCAAGCAGGCAGGCTCGGCTTCCGCCATCTCGGTCTGAGATCCCGCCGCCGACCCCAAGGTCCGATGCCTCAGCTAGGTGGGCAGCGGGCTCTTTATGTCTGTCAGATCAGCAAATTTGATAGCTGCTAGCGCTTGTTATTCATAGAACTTGGATAGTTTTCAATCTGAAATCTATGAATAGCCTGCGCAATAAGCTCTGAATGAGATAGCGGCAGCTGGATGGTGCGTCACGCCAGTTCGGGAGGTATGCGCTGCCAGCCTTCGGGCGTCACGCGCAGCACCTCGCTGCGCTGTGTATCGGCATCGATATGCCAGTCGCTGAGCACGATGCGCCATTGGTCATTGCCCAGCGCGTGGTCGGCGGGCTGATGGGTATGGCCGTGAATCATCCAGGGCGCTTGCGCGGTCTGCATCCAGGTGCTGCTCATCTGCGCGTCGGCATCCGCGTAGGGTGCGCCGCTTTGCTTGCGCTGCTCGCTTTCGCTGCGTGCCGATCTGCCGATCGCGCGGCGCACGGCCAGCGGCTGGGCCAGCAACTGCTGTTGCCAGGCGGCGGAGCGCGAAACAGCGCGGAATTGCTGGTACTCCACATCGTCCAGGCATAGCGCATCGCCATGGCTGATCAGGATGCTGGGGCCTGCCCACAGCAATACCGTGGGGTCGGAAAGCCCGCTCATGCCGCTGCGGCGCAGAAACTCGTCGCCGGCCAGAAAGTCGCGGTTGCCGACCATGAAGAACAGCGGGCGCTGCTGCGCCGCCTCGCGCAGCACGGCGGCGCATTCGGCCTCGAAGCTGCCGGGTTCATCGAGTGCATCGTCACCGACCCAGACTTCAAACAGATCGCCGAGGATAAAGATGGCATCGGCCGTGCTGCGCGTCAGATAGCTGCGCCAGGCTTCGACCGTCTGCGGCTCCGAAGGCTGCAGATGCAGATCGGAAATAAAGTCGATGGCTCGCCAGCCGGGTGCGCCTTGCAGCTGCGCCACCTGAGGAGCCGTCGTGCGGGGATCTGAAGATTCAGTCATGTGATGATGGTGGGCAGCCTGAAAACAATAACGGCCCCGAGCGAGAGGCGGCAAGCAAGAGCCGCCTCGCAGCGAGGCCGTCGTCCCCCTTGGGGGAAGGCGCGCAGCGCCTCAGGGGGTTAGATCGCGATCGCCTTGTCGATCACCACGGCGTCGAAAGGCACGTCGTCGTGGAAGCCCTTGCGAGTGGTGCGCACCTTCTTGATGGCGTCCACGACTTCTTCACCCTTGACCACCTTGCCGAACACGGCGTAGCCCCAGCCCTGGCCGGTGGGGGCGGTATGGTTCAGGAAGCCGTTGTCCACGGTGTTGATGAAGAACTGTGCAGTTGCGCTGTGGGGATCGCTGGTGCGAGCCATGGCAATCGTGTACTTGTCGTTCTTCAGGCCGTTCTTGGCTTCGTTCTCGATGGGAGCCGCGGTGTCCTTTTGCTTCATGTCGGCCGCGAAACCGCCGCCCTGGATCATGAAGTTCTTGATCACGCGGTGGAAGATGGTGCCGTTGTAGAAGCCCTGGTTCACGTAGTTCAGGAAGTTCTCGGTGGACTTGGGCGCGTTCACGGCGTCCAGTTCCAGGGTGATCACGCCCTGGGTGGCGGTATCGGCCACGTTGATGGTCACGTGCAGTTCGACTTGGGGATTGCTCATGTCTGTGCTTTCTAGAGGATGGAGTAAGGAGGCTGGCGCGGCCCGGCTTGGGCAGCGCTGCCCGGTTGTTTACTTGATTTCGGTGGCGGAGAGGATTGTTACCGGCGTGGTGGGCACATTCTGGTGCATGCCACGGTTGCCCGTAGCCACGGCGCGGATTTTGTCCACCACATCCATGCCCTTGATGACCTTGCCGAAGACGGTATAGCCATAGCCATCAGGCTTGGGTGCGTTGAGCATGTCGTTGTTCACCACATTGATGAAGAACTGCGAGGTGGCGGAGTTGGGATTGCCGGTGCGCGCCATGGCAATCGTGCCGCGGTCGTTCTTGAGGCCGTTGCTGGCTTCCAGCGGAATCGGCGCGCGTGTGGGCTTCTCGCTCAGATTGGCGTCCATGCCGCCGCCCTGGATCATGAAGCCGTCGATGACGCGGTGGAACACCGTGCCGTCATAGTGCTTGTCGCGCACATATTGCAGGAAATTGGCCGCGCTCTTGGGGGCCTTGGCATCGTTGAGCTCGACCACGATATCGCCCATGCTGGTCTTGAGCTGCACCTTGGACTGCGCCTGGGCCAGGCCGGGGATTGCGAAAACAGTGGCTGTCAGCGCAATCGCGGACAGGGCCTTGAGGCTGTTTCGACGGAAATTCAGCATGGTCATATTCCTGGGTAAGTGAGTCTTGGGCAGGGTCGCTGGACAGCGGCTGCAAAAAAACCGGTTTGAGGCAGCTGAGGGCGCCGGCCGGCTTCACAAGAGGGAGGAGGGCGGGATGACAAAAAGCGGATTCAGCGGGCCGGGGCAGGTGTTGCAAGAGAGGCTGCGGGTTGCAGCAAGTCCTTGAGCTGCTTGAGCTTGGGGTTCAGGGCTGCGGGGCGGCCGCCCTTGGCCAGGGACTGCGCATAGGACTGATAGGCCAGGCGGGCATAGATATCGCCCAGGTTCTCGTGCGCCACGGCATAGTTCGGATTGTTGCGCACGGCGGCTTCGAGTGCGGAGCGGGCGCGATCCAGATCGCCCTGGCGTGCATAGATCACGGCCAGATTGTTATAGGGCTCGGGCAGCTCGGGATAGTCCTCGGTCAGCTGGCGAAAAGCCGTGATCGCGTCTTCGGTCTTGCCGTCATTGCTCAGCGCGATACCGCGCAGAAAACGCATTTGCGGGTCGCGTGAATTCTTGGCCAGATAGGTGTCCGCTTTTTGCAGTGCCTGCTGGGTTTTGCCGCTTTTGAGCAACTGGGCAACATCCGTGTAATCGTCGGCGTGGGCGCTACCTGCAGCGAGCAAGGCAGCCAGGGCTGCCGCACGCGCTGCGGTACTGAACAAGTTGCGTACAGGCATGTAGGTGCTTTCATTGCGCCGCAAAACTGCGCTGCGGCGGGAGCTTATACTGCGGGGAATTGTAGCTGAGGGGTGTGCGGCGCTTAGGCGTGTGGCCGGACCGGGATGTGTCTGGATGCTAGTGCGCATTTTTCAGCCTCAGGGAATGGCAGGCACGGTTTATGCATCGCAGGCATGACCAGTGCTGCTGCTCGCCACCCTCTCTCCCTATTTCAAGATTCATGAGTTTGCGTATCTACAACACGCTGTCGCGTGCACTGGAATCGTTTTCGCCGCTTGAGCCGGGCCATGTGCGTATGTACGTCTGTGGCATGACGGTCTATGACCTCTGCCACCTGGGCCATGCACGCTCCATGGTGGCTTTCGACGTGGTGCAGCGCTGGCTGCGCGCCAGCGGCTACAAGGTGACCTATGTGCGCAACATCACCGACATCGATGACAAGATCATCCGACGTGCGGTGGAAAACGGCGAGACCATACGCAGTCTGACCGATCGCATGATCGATGCTCTGCACCAGGACGCGGATGCGCTGGGCATCGAGCGCCCCACGCTGGAGCCGCGCGCCACCGAATACGTGCCGCAGATGCTGGGCATGATCGCCAAGCTGCAGGACAAGGGCCTGGCCTATCAGGCCGGCAATGGCGATATGAACTATGCCGTGCGCAAGTTTGCGGGCTACGGCAAGCTCTCGGGCAAGTCGCTGGACGAGCTCAACGCCGGCGAGCGCGTGGCCGTGGCCGACGGCAAGCTTGACCCGCTGGACTTTGTGCTGTGGAAGTCGGCCAAGGCGGACGAGCCGGCCGATGTGAAATGGCAGAGTCCGTTTGGCGAAGGCCGCCCCGGCTGGCATATCGAATGCTCGGCCATGGGTTGCGAGCTGCTGGGCGAGAGCTTTGACATCCATGGCGGCGGAGCAGACCTGCAGTTCCCTCACCATGAGAACGAGATTGCCCAGAGCGAAGGTGCGACCGGCAAGCCGTTTGCGCGGACCTGGATGCACAACGGTTTCATCAACGTCGACAACGAGAAGATGTCCAAGTCGCTGGGCAACTTCTTCACCATCCGCGACGTGCTCAAGGAATACGACGCCGAGACCATCCGGTTCTTCGTCGTGCGCAGCCACTACCGCAGCCCGCTGAACTATTCCAACGTGCATCTCGATGATGCGCGTGGAGCGCTCAAGCGCCTCTATACCGCTCTGGATCTGGTGGCGCCCGCAGAGATGCAGGTCGACTGGAGCAATCCCTATGCCGCCCGCTTCAAAGCGGCGATGGATGAAGACTTCGGCACGCCCGAGGCAGTGGCTGTGCTGTTCGAGCTGGCCGCTGAAGTCAATCGCAGCAAGTCGCCCGAGGTGGCGGGCTTGCTCAAGGCATTGGGCGCATGCCTGGGTCTGCTGCAGGCCGAGCCACAGAAGTTCTTGCAGGCCGGTGCCGAAGGTGTGGATGCTGCCGCGATCGAGGCCCTGATTGCCGCGCGCGCAGAAGCCAAGGCCGCCAGGAACTGGGCCGAGGCCGACCGCATCCGCAAGGAACTGCTTGAGCAGGGCATCGTCCTCAAGGACTCTGCCGCAGGTACGACCTGGGAATCGGCCGCCAAGGGCTGAGACTGCATGCAATATTCCATCAACTGTGTGAACAGTGCGAAGGGGCGTGCATGAGCGCGGTCAAGCATCTGGACACCATGGAGTTCGAGCAGCTGCCGCTGGTTGCCGATCTGCCCGTGCCCATGGGGCCGGCTGCGCCTTTGCCTGTCGCTCCTTTGGGGGCTGCGGCCATGGTTCAGCCTGCGGGGCCGGCCGGCAAGGACCTGGCGCCAGCCAAGCTGGCTGCAGCGCCCAAGGTGGCTGCACCCAAGATCCATCTGGATCTGCCTGATGGCGTGCCTGCCTACTGGGCCGAGGCTTGCCGCCAGCTCATGCGCCGCGATCGCGTGCTCAAGCGATTGATTCCGCAGCTCGGCAGCCAGGCGCTGCTGCCCTGCGGGCAGGAGCAGGCCTTTGCCACTTTGGCCCGCTCCATCATCGGGCAGCAGATCTCGGCAAAGTCGGCCAAGACCTTGTGGAACAAGTTCGCCAAGCTGCCTGCTGCCATGCAGCCCGAGCAGGTGCTCAGGCTCAAGGTGGACGATATGCGTGGCGCTGGACTGTCGGCCCGCAAGGTCGACTATCTGGTCGATCTGGCTCTGCACTTCACCGAACATCGCCTGCACATGGATGAATGGGCTCAGATGAGCGATGAGGTCATCATCGCCGAGCTGATGTCCATACGCGGTCTCAGTCGCTGGACGGCCGAGAATTTTCTGATTTACTGCCTGGGGCGGCCCAATGTGCTGCCTCTGGACGATGCCGGTTTGATACAGGGCATCTCTCTCAATCATTTTTCGGGCGATCCTGTCAGTCGCAGCGATGCCCGTGAAGTTGCCGAGGCTTGGAAACCGTGGTGTACGGTTGCAACTTGGTATATTTGGCGCTCGCTCGAGGCGCAGCCTGTGGCTTGATGACATCTGTCCACTGGCCGATTGCAAGGATTGCAACAGGCTGGCACAAGGAGAAATACGTTGGCGAAAAAGAACTTTCTGGATTTTGAGCAGCCCATTGCAGAACTCGAATCCAAAATCGAAGAACTGCGCTATGTGCAGACTGAAAGCGCAGTAGATATCTCGGAAGAGATCGATCAGCTCAGCAAGAAAAGCCTGCAGCTGACCAAGGACATCTACAGCGACCTGACCCCCTGGCAGATCACCAAGATTGCCCGCCATACCGAGCGCCCCTATACGCTCGACTATGTGCGCGAGTGCTTTACCGACTTTGTCGAAATGCATGGCGACCGCCACTTTGCGGATGACCAGTCCATCATCGGCGGCCTGGCACGCTTCAATGGCCAGCCCTGCATGGTGATCGGTCATCAAAAGGGCCGCGATACCAAGGAGCGCACGCTGCGTAACTTTGGCATGACGCGTCCCGAGGGTTATCGCAAGGCCTTGCGTCTGATGAAGACGGCCGAGAAGTTCAAGCTGCCCGTGTTCACTTTCGTGGACACGCCCGGCGCCTTCCCCGGTATCGATGCCGAGGAGCGTGGTCAGTCCGAGGCCATCGGTCGCAACATCTACGAAATGGCGCAGCTGCAGACCCCCATCATCACCACCATCATCGGTGAAGGTGGCTCGGGCGGTGCGCTGGCGATTGCCGTGGCCGACCAGGTGCTGATGCTGCAATATTCCGTGTACTCGGTGATCAGCCCCGAAGGCTGCGCTTCCATTCTGTGGAAGACGGGTGAAAAGGCCCAGGAAGCAGCGGATGCCATGGGCATTACCGCCCACCGCCTCAAGGCGCTGGGTCTGGTGGACAAGATCGTCAATGAGCCTGTGGGTGGTGCTCACCGCGATCACAAGCAAATGGGTGCCTTCCTCAAGCGTGCACTGGGCGATGCCTATCGCCAGCTGACCGATCTCAAGCCCAAGGAGCTGCAGGATCGTCGCTACGATCGCATTCAGAGCTACGGCAAGTTTGCCGACACCAAGGCCGACAACCGCTGATCAGGCTGGCTTGATGCCGCTTGCGCACAATGGCTCCTTCGGGAGCCATTTGTTTTTGTCGAGAGCTTATGCGCGAAATGCGCCTTAAACCCTTGCTGAGTAAGCGTTAGCTGCTATTGAATTGGAAAGAGGGAGTTTGTTGTTCATGCAAGCCCAGTCAGATGCTGACTTGTTGGCGGCTTCGGCCGGTCGGGTGGATGCCGCGGTGGCTGCATTCAATCCAGCGCTGCCGCTGGTTGTGGCCTTCAGTGGCGGAGCCGATTCGTCGGCTCTGCTGCTGGCCTGCCATGCGCGCTGGCCGGGGCAGGTGAGGGCGATCCATGTGCACCATGGTTTGCAGTCTGCAGCCGATGGTTTTCAGCAGCACTGCGAGCAACTGTGCGCCCGGCACGGCATTGCCCTCAAGGTCTGCGCCATCGATGCGCGCAATATGCAGGGGCAAAGCCCCGAAGACGCGGCGCGTCAGGGGCGCTATGCAGCCTTGATTCAGGCGGCCGGCCAGCCTTGGCTGGCTGCAAACGGTCATGCGCTGGATGCGGTGCGCTCCATGGCGCTGGCCCAGCATGCCGACGACCAGGTCGAGACCTTGCTGCTGGCGCTCTCCCGTGGTGCAGGTGTGGCCGGTCTGGCGGCCATGCCCGGGCATTGGCAAAGAGCGGGGCTGGAGTGGTTCAGACCCTTGCTGGCAGTGCCCGGGCAGGCGCTGCGAGACTGGTTGCGGCTCAGGGGTTTGAGCTGGGTCGAGGATCCGACGAATACCGATCAGGGTTACACGCGCAACCGCATCCGGGCTCAGCTGCTGCCGGTGCTGGAGCAGGTCTTTCCGCAGTTCCGCAGCACGTTCGCACGCAGCAGCGCCCATTGCGCCCAGGCGTCCGAACTGCTGGACGAGCAGGCTGCGGCAGACCTGCAGATGGTGGGACTGCCGCCAGCTATCAAGGCGCTGCAGCGTTTGAGTGAGGCACGCCTGGGCAATGTTCTGCGCTATTGGCTGCGTGTCGCGCATGACACCACGCCGACGGCGGCGCAGCTTGCGCAACTCATGGCGCAGGTCGGCGTTTGCACTACGCGAGGGCACCGCATCCACATCAAGGTGGGGCGGGGTTTTGTGGAGCGCCAGGGGACAAGTCTCGGTTGGTACAATTCCTAGGTTTTGGTTTTTTTACCTGTACGAAAACCGCCGGCGCGCCAAAACCTTTGTGATCTGCGCCGTGGCTGCTGTTTCGTCACCCTTTAGTATCCAATGGCACTGATCGTTCATAAATACGGCGGCACCTCGATGGGCTCGACAGAGCGCATCCGCAACGTCGCCAAGCGTGTGGCCAAATGGG
>NZ_JAANES010000003.1:0-2500 GCF_018292285.1 Comamonas brasiliensis | reverse complement strand
GCTAGGGGGTCATGGCGACTTACCAAACCTATGCAAACTCCGAATACCGACGAGTACAGCTTGGGAGACAGAGCACCGGGTGCTAACGTCCGGACTCAAGAGGGAAACAACCCAGACCGCCAGCTAAGGTCCCTAAAATTGGCTAAGTGGGAAACGAAGTGGGAAGGCTAAAACAGTCAGGATGTTGGCTTAGAAGCAGCCATCATTTAAAGAAAGCGTAATAGCTCACTGATCGAGTCGTCCTGCGCGGAAGATGTAACGGGGCTAAGCCAGTTACCGAAGCTGCGGATGTGCAATTTATTGCACGTGGTAGGAGAGCGTTCTGTAAGCCTGTGAAGGTGTCTGGTAACGGATGCTGGAGGTATCAGAAGTGCGAATGCTGACATGAGTAGCGTTAAAGGGGGTGAAAAGCCCCCTCGCCGTAAGCGCAAGGTTTCCTACGCAACGTTCATCGGCGTAGGGTNAGTCGGCCCCTAAGGCGAGGCAGAGATGCGTAGCTGATGGGAAACAGGTCAATATTCCTGTACCGATCAATAGTGCGATGTGGGGACGGAGAAGGTTAGCTCAGCCAACTGTTGGAATAGTTGGTTCAAGCGTGTAGTCGTGCTCTTTAGGCAAATCCGGAGAGCTGAGATGAGGCGTGATAACGAGTGTGCTTGCACACGAAGTGAGTGATACCCTGCTTCCAGGAAAAGCCACTAAGCTTCAGCTATTGACGACCGTACCGCAAACCGACACTGGTGCGCGAGATGAGTATTCTAAGGCGCTTGAGAGAACTCAGGAGAAGGAACTCGGCAAATTGACACCGTAACTTCGGGAGAAGGTGTACCCCAAGTAAGTGAAGTTGTACAAANGGAGCTCAAAGGGGTTGCAAAAAATTGGTGGCTGCGACTGTTTAATAAAAACACAGCACTCTGCAAACACGAAAGTGGACGTATAGGGTGTGACGCCTGCCCGGTGCTGGAAGATTAAATGATGGGGTGCAAGCTCTTGATTGAAGTCCCAGTAAACGGCGGCCGTAACTATAACGGTCCTAAGGTAGCGAAATTCCTTGTCGGGTAAGTTCCGACCTGCACGAATGGCGTAACGATGGCCACACTGTCTCCTCCTGAGACTCAGCGAAGTTGAAATGTTTGTGATGATGCAATCTCCCCGCGGAAAGACGGAAAGACCCCATGAACCTTTACTGTAGCTTTGTATTGGACTTTGAACGGATCTGTGTAGGATAGGTGGGAGGCTTTGAAGTGAGGTCGCTAGATCTCATGGAGCCGACGTTGAAATACCACCCTGGTGCGTTTGAGGTTCTAACCTGGATCCATTATCTGGATCGGGGACAGTGCATGGTAGGCAGTTTGACTGGGGCGGTCTCCTCCCAAAGCGTAACGGAGGAGTTCGAAGGTACGCTAGTTACGGTCGGACATCGTGACGATAGTGCAATGGCATAAGCGTGCTTAACTGCGAGACTGACAAGTCGAGCAGATGCGAAAGCAGGACATAGTGATCCGGTGGTTCTGTATGGAAGGGCCATCGCTCAACGGATAAAAGGTACTCTGGGGATAACAGGCTGATACCGCCCAAGAGTTCATATCGACGGCGGTGTTTGGCACCTGGCATCGCAGGGTAGCTAAGTGTGGAAGAGATAACCGCTGAAAGCATCTAAGCGGGAAACTCGTTTCAAGATGAGATCTGCCGGGGCCTTGAGCCCCCTGAAGGGTCGTTGTAGACCACGACGTTGATAGGCTGGGTGTGGAAGCGCAGTAATGCGTTAAGCTAACCAGTACTAATTGCCCGTGCGGCTTGACCCTATAACTTTGGGTAAGCCTGGAAAAATGAAAAGACAGAACGCAAGTTCTAGTTATGCCGAAAAGGCGCAATCGAAAAGCTGATTGAAGACTCTATGAATTCGTTAGATTGAAGGTGGGCAAGATTAAGAAGTTAATCAAGGCGCTATCAATCTGACAAAAAGTTTATGCCTGATGACCATAGCAAGTTGGTACCACTCCTTCCCATCCCGAACAGGACAGTGAAACGACTTTGCGCCGATGATAGTGCGGGTTCCCGTGTGAAAGTAGGTCATCGTCAGGCTCTTACGCCAAAACGCCTGGCTCACGCCAGGCGTTTTCTTCTCCCTCCTTGTGATGAGGGGTGAGAAGAAAACGCAAAAACGTTTTAAAAGTACTGTGAAAACAGTGCTACAATTGAAGGCTTCGCTGATCGCAGCAAGCAACGAGATTCAAAGTCAAGCTTCTTGGTTTTGCACTCGGTTCCTTAAAAAAATACAGCCGATAAGCGTGGGCGTTTGAGGGCAAGCAGCCAGTTCTTCGGAACAAACTCTTCGGAGTTATCAAGCGCTCACAAAAACAGTAATGAGGAAGAATTTATTCTTCTTGATTCCGTCAAGTGAGTGAGCAGTCGAAAGACTTTAAATTCAAGATCGAACTATAGAGTTTGATCCTGGCTCAGATTGAACGCTGGCGGCATGCTTTACACATGCAAGTCG
>NZ_JAANES010000002.1:0-915874 GCF_018292285.1 Comamonas brasiliensis | reverse complement strand
TGGCATCGCAGGGTAGCTAAGTGTGGAAGAGATAACCGCTGAAAGCATCTAAGCGGGAAACTCGTTTCAAGATGAGATCTGCCGGGGCCTTGAGCCCCCTGAAGGGTCGTTGTAGACCACGACGTTGATAGGCTGGGTGTGGAAGCGCAGTAATGCGTTAAGCTAACCAGTACTAATTGCCCGTGCGGCTTGACCCTATAACTTTGGGTAAGCCTGGAAAAATGAAAGACAGAACGCAAGTTCTAGTTATGCCGAAAAGGCGCAATCGAAAAGCTGATTGAAGACTCTATGAATTCGTTGGATGGAGAGGAGCGTCATTAAGAAGTTAATGGCAACCGATCGATCTGACAAAAAGTTTATGCCTGATGACCATAGCAAGTTGGTACCACTCCTTCCCATCCCGAACAGGACAGTGAAACGACTTTGCGCCGATGATAGTGCGGGTTCCCGTGTGAAAGTAGGTCATCGTCAGGCTCTTACAGTGAAAACCCCGTAGTCGAAAGATTACGGGGTTTTTTATTGGGTGCTTCGAAACGAGGAGCGCCTGTCGCAGGCCGTCAAAGCATTGCAGCTGCAAAAATACCGGAAACCCATAAAAAGAGAGCGCCAGGCGCTCTCTTTTTTCATTCGGCGACGGATCTGGTGCGCATCAGTAGGGCGCCGCCTGGCCATGCACGAACACCCTCAGCTCGCCGTTCTGGAAGGGGACCCATTGCTCGTTCTGGGTCAGAGGGGCGGTGACGATGATGGCTACCTTGTCCTGGGGCGTGGTTTCGCGGGAGAAGTCCACGCTGAGGTCTTCGTCGGACAGTTGTGCCTGGGTAAAGGGATGGCGGCGCTCGACATAGCAGAGGTGGGTGGTCGCATGGGCCCAGAGCGCTTCGCCGTTGGAGAGCAGGAAGTTGAACGTGCCGTGCGGTGCGATCTTGGCGGCCAGCTCGCGCAGGGTGTGGGTCAGCTCTTCGATGCTGGGCACGCCCGCATGGGATTTCCACAGCTCCTGCATGATCCAGCAGAAGGCTCGCTCGCTGTCCGTGTTGCCAATGGGCTGGAAGTGGGCATGCAGCTTGGGGGCGAAGTTCTTGAGGTCGCCGTTGTGTGCGAAGACCCAGTTGCGTCCCCAGAGCTCGCGCACGAAGGGGTGGCAGTTCTGCAGGCTGACCACGCCCTGGGTGGCCTTGCGGATATGGGCGATGACGTTGGTGCTCTTGATCGGGTATTCGCGAATGAGCTTGGCGATCTGGGAGTCGATGGCGCGTTCGTGATCGACGAAGTGGCGCAGGCCCTTGTCTTCGAAGAAGGCGATGCCCCAGCCGTCGGTGTGGTCGCCGGTATTGCCTGCGCGCTGTGTGAAGCCTGAGAAGCTAAAGCGCACATCGGTGGGCGTGTTGCAGTTCATTCCAAGCAGCTGGCACATGGCTTCGTCATATCTTTCAAGCAAAAAAGCTTTATAGCCTAAGAATCTATGGATGATTTCGTCAATGATGGTGCTGTATGGCAGAGATCGTCAACCGCTGCCAAGCCCGCATGAAAAAAGCAGCCGAAGCTGCTTTGCGCAAGAGGGCTGCGATGGTCTATTCGCGGTCCAGCCAGAGCTTGCCGCCGGTGGCCCAGTCGTGACGCTTGATGTCGGTGATGATGATGTCCACCGATTCGGGCGAACCGCCAAGCACTTCAACGCTGACGCGGGTGATTTCTTCGACCAGCTTGCGCTTTTGTTCGACGGTACGGCCTTCCATCATTTCGACATGGTAGGTGGGCATGTGCAGGTTTCCTTGCTGGCTTGAGGTTGGGAAAAGAGGCCCATCATAAGGCTGGGCGGGTAAAGAGCCGTCCCGGGACGGCCCCGGCCGCGTGCGGGCGGGTCAGCTCTGCTCCGACCAGAGCTTGCCACCGGTGGCCCAGTTGTGGCGGGGTACGTCGGTGATGATGATGTCCACGGACTCGGGGGCGCTACCCAGCACCTCGGTGGTCACGCGGGTGATTTCTTCGGCCAGCTTGCGCTTTTGTTCAACGCTGCGGCCTTCAAACAGTTCAATGCGATAGGTGGGCATCAAGGTCTCCTTGCTGTAGTGGAATGCCCGAGCTGCAAGGCGGTGAGCGCAGGATCAGGCAGGGGTGGAATCGTCGGCAACCGGCTGTGCACAGGCTGGGCAGATGCAGGCCTTGCCGCGTGCGTCGGCGGGCAGCCGCTCCAGTGCATCCCGGGAAACCGGGGTCTGCATGCACCAGCAACTGTTCGGCGGCAGGCCGGCGCTGATGGCGCACTGGTTGGGCTGGCCGCACAGAGGGCAGCGGCTGGCGTCTACGAGAGGATCGATGGGCATGGGCGCAGTGTAGAAGCCATCCGGCATCGCGAGGACTGCGGTCAAGAAAAATGCACTCGATGTACTGACATGGAGTGCATTTTGATAGCTGCTTGCGCCATTGAATCAATGGATTCAGATAGAAAAACCTTTGAAATCCATTGATATCAAGCGAGAGCCGCTCCTTGTTCAGGAGCGGCCTTGTCCGGCAATCAAGCGCCGGCCTTGACCTTCAGACGCCAGGCGTGCAGCAGAGGCTCGGTGTAGCCGGAAGGCTGTTCCTTGCCCTTGAACACCAGGTCCAGAGCGGCCTGGTAGGCCGCGCCATCGGGATTGGCCACCAGGCTCTTGTAGGCGGCGTCGCCGGCGTTCTGCTCGTCCACGATCTTGGCCATGCGGGCATAGCTGTCGCGAACCATGGCTTCGGTGACGATGCCGTGCTGCAGCCAGTTGGCGATGTGCTGGCTGGAGATGCGCAGTGTGGCGCGGTCTTCCATCAGGCCCACGTTGTGGATGTCGGGCACCTTGGAGCAGCCCACGCCCTGGTCGATCCAGCGCACCACATAGCCGAGGATGCCTTGCACGTTGTTGTCCACTTCCTGCTGCTTTTCCGCATCGCTCCAGTTGGGGTTGGTGGATACGGGCACTTGCAGGATGGCGTTCAGCAGTTCGTCGCACTCGGCGTCGGCGTTGGGGCTTTCCAGACCCTTTTGCACGTCGGCCACATTGATCTGGTGATAGTGCAGGGCGTGCAGGGTGGCGCCGGTGGGTGAGGGCACCCAGGCGGTGTTGGCACCGGCCTTGGGCTGGGCAATCTTCTGCTCCAGCATGGCCTTCATCAGGTCGGGCATGGCCCACATGCCCTTGCCGATCTGGGCGCGGCCGCGCAGGCCCATGTTCAGGCCAACCAGCACGTTGTTCTTTTCATAGGCGGGCAGCCAGGCGCAGGTCTTCATGTCGGCCTTGCGGACCATGGGGCCGGCGTACATGGCGGTGTGCATTTCATCGCCAGTGCGGTCCAGGAAGCCGGTGTTGATGAAGGCCACGCGTGCGGGTGCAGCAGCGATAGCGGCCTTCAGGTTGACCGAAGTGCGACGCTCTTCGTCCATGATGCCCAGCTTGACGGTGTTCTCGGGCAGGCCCAGAACCTTTTCAACGCGGCCAAACAGTTCGTTCGCGAAAGCGGCTTCGGCGGGGCCGTGCATCTTGGGCTTGACGATGTAGACGCTGCCTGTGCGGCTATTGCGGATGCCGTTGGCGCCGCCCTTCAGGTCGTGAATGGCGATGGCGGTAGTCACCAGCGCGTCCATGATGCCTTCGGGGATTTCCTTCTGCTCGGGGCCCCACAGCACGGCGGGGTTGGTCATCAGGTGACCCACGTTACGCACGAACATCAGCGAGCGGCCGTGCAGCTTCACAGGCTTGCCATCGGCGCCGGTGTATTCGCGGTCGGGGTTCAGACCACGGGTCACGATCTTGCCGCCCTTTTCAAAGGACTCGGTCAGCGTGCCCTTCAGAATGCCCAGCCAGTTGGCGTAGCCGTTGACCTTGTCTTCGGCATCCACGGCAGCCACGGAGTCTTCCAGATCCAGAATGGTGGACAGGGCGGCTTCGACCACCACATCGGCCACGCCGGCAGCATCGGTGCTGCCGATGGGAGTGGACTTGTTGACGATGATGTCGATGTGGATGCCGTTGTTCTTGAGCAGCACCGACTTGGGCGCCGCAGCATCGCCCTGATAGCCGATGAACTTGGCTTCGTCCTTCAGGCCGGTCTTGCTGCCGTCCTTCAGGGACACGACCAGCTTGCCGCCTTCGACGGCGTAGCCGGTGGAATCCTTGTGCGAGCCCGAGGCCAGGGGCACGGCCTGATCCAGGAAGTTGCGTGCGAACTCGATGACCTTGGCGCCGCGCACAGGGTTGTAGCCCTTGCCCTTCTCAGCACCGCCAGCTTCGCTGATGGCGTCGGTGCCATACAGCGCGTCGTACAGCGAACCCCAGCGGGCGTTGGCGGCGTTCAGGGCGTAGCGGGCATTCAGGATGGGCACCACCAACTGGGGGCCGGCCTGGATGGCCAGTTCGGCATCCACGTTTTCGGTCGTGGCCTTGGCGTCCTTGGGGGACTCGACCAGATAGCCGATGGTCGTCAGAAACTTGCGGTAGGCCACCATGTCGGTGATGGGGCCGGGGTTGGCCTTGTGCCAGGTATCGAGCTCCGTCTGCAGGCGATCGCGCTCGGCCAGCAGGGCTGCATTCTTGGGCGCCAGATCGGCCACGATGGCGTCGAAGCCCTTCCAGTAGGTGTCCTGGTCAACGCCCGTGCCAGGCAGCACTTGCGTGTTCACAAAGTTGTACAGCTCGGTGGCGACTTGCAGGCCGTGGACTTGGGTGCGATCAGTCATTGGAAACCTCTGGTTGATGTCTCTGGATTCAGGAGTCGTTGCCCATCACGGGCAGCATGTGGGGAGACTGTATTTGAATTTTTTGAGTACATAAATAGCCTAAATAGTTCAAAACTCATGATGTTTTTATATGGAGTCGGCGGGATTTATGCGTTTTATGCACCGCAGCCGCCAGCCTTCGTCAGTTCTGAGCGATCTGTGCAACGACTGCAGTGACGGCCGTCTCGGCAGTCGCCGAAAGCGCCGCGCGAAGGCGCTGCAGGATATCTCCTGAAGCGATAGCTGTGATCGCTCGCCTGGCCTGGCTCAGCAGTGGATTGGACGGTTTTTTCGGGTGCCAGAATCCGTCTTGAAGTGAGTGCATGCCATCAAATGACAGGGCTTTGTCTGTCATAAGTGGATGTCCGCGCTCAGAAATGATTCGTTAAGCTTGAAACAAATTGAGCATCTTCCGATATCGGCCAGCCAATCTTTACCAAGGAGCTCCTGATGGCGAATCTGAACGAAAGCCTGCAAGACCTGATGACCCTGGATGGCGCCATGTGCGCGGCAGTGGTCGATTACAACAGCGGCATGCTGCTCGGCAGTATCGGCTCGGGCGTGGACCTGGAGCTGGCTGCTGCGGGCAATACCGAGGTGGTGCGCGCCAAGATGAAGACCATGCAGTCCCTGGGCCTGAACGACAGCATCGAAGACATTCTCATCACCCTGGGCAAGCAGTATCACATCCTGCGCCCGGCCGAGAAGATCAACGGCATCTTCATCTACTACGTGCTGGACAACGGCCGTGCCAACCTGGCTTTGGCCAGGCGCAAGGTGTCGGACGTGGAGTCCCGGTTCGTGATGTGATTCAGCGGCTCTGAAGACGCGCAACGGGCCTGCGGGCCCGTTCTTGTTTTGCGGTCCGAGCCGGCCTGCTCAGGCGGCGATCAGCGGAGCGCGGAACTGGTAGCCCACCTTCTGCTGTGACTGCAGCGGCACGGCCACGGGAGTTGCCTTTTCGATGCGGCGGCGCAGCCGGTAGATGGTGGCGTGCAGGCTGTTGTCGGACTCGGCTGCGCTGGTATGGGCCAGCAGGCTGCGGATATGGTCCCGGCTGACGGTGTCGCCCCGGGCCTGCAAAAAGCACTCCATCAGCATCAGGTCGGTGGCGCCCAGCTCCACGCTCTGGCCGTCGGGCGCGGTCAGCAGGCTGCGGCGGCTGTCCAGCTTCCAGGCCGTGGCCGTGCGCGCCGTGGTCATGATGCGCCGGTGCACGGCGCGTACAGCCAGTTCCACCTGTTCGAAGGTCACGGGCTTGGTCAGATACATATCTGCACCGGCGTTGATGACCTCGGCAAACACCTCCGGTCTCAGCCGTCCCGAGACGATGAGCACGCCGGCCTGGGTGCGCTTGCGGATGATGCGCAGCAGCTCGGTGCCGGCCACGCCGGGCAGCATCAGATCCAGCACATAGAAATCGAAGCGATAGGGCGCGTCGTCGGCCAGCAGGTCGCTGCTGTCGCCGTATGCCGTGACATCCACCCCCTGGCTGCGCAGGTGCTGGGCCAGGAATTCGCAGTAATCGGTGTCGTCGTCGACCAGGGCAAGAGTGGCAGGCAGCATGGGCGGCGGACCTTATTCGGCAAGACCTTGGGGAATGACCAGACGCATGACCGTGCCATGCGGACTGTGGGGCAGAGCTTGCACTGTACCCTGGTGCAACTGCAGGACCGAGCGCACGATGAACAGGCCCAGGCCGGCCCCGGCGCGGCTGTGGCTGTGATGACCACGCGCGCCTTTTTCGAACAGATGCGCAAGCAGCTCCTCGGGGATGCCCGGGCCCCGGTCGATGACTTCCAGGATCAGCGCCAGCGGTTCGTCGGACTCGGAGATGCGCAGCTGCACCGGGCTGTCGGCGGGCGCATAGGCCAGGGCGTTGTTGAGCAGATTGCGAATCGTCAGCCGCATCAGCGCCGGGTGCAGCTGCACGGTGCGGGGCGTGGTCAGCCATTGCACCTCGATGCGCGGGCGCAGGTCGGCCGCAATATCGTGCAGCACCAGCTTGATCAGCGTGGGCAGATCGGTTTCGCTGGAGGCGCCGGCCTTGCCTCCGGCCGCCAGGATTGTGCCGGCGGCCAGGGTGTTGTCCAGCGTGCCCATCACCTGCTGCAGCACATGCTCGGCGCGCAGCAAGGCCCTGGTGGCCGGCGCGGCATCGGCCAGATGCAGGTCTTCTATGGCCTTGAGCGTGGCCTGCATGGCGGCCGAGGCATTGTTCAGCGGCTGGCGGATTTCGTGCGACAGCAGCTGCAGCATCTCGTTGTGCTCGCTCAGCATGGCCGTGCGCCAGTCCAGCAGGGTGCGCAACCGGTCTAGTTCGCCCGCGTCCTGGCGGTGGCTGCGCAGTTGTTCGTGCAAGGCCTGCAACTGCTCGCGCTGGCGGGCCATGACTTCGCCGCGCGCATATTCGCGGTCGATGTCGCTGAGCTGCATCAGCACCTCATGCCGGCCCTGGGCATCGGCGGCTCCCGGCGTGAGCTGTATGCGGCGGTGGCGCTGCGCACCGAAGTCGCCGCTGCGGCTGTCGTCGTATTCCTGGCGCAGGCCCCGGGCGGCGGCGGCGAAGCGCTGGCCATGGATGTGCCAGATGCTGGCGGGCAGCAGGCGCTGCAGCGGTTGGCCGACTGGGCTTGCGCCCTCGTCCACCTCCAGCCATTGGCACCAGGCGGGAGTGGCCATGAGCAGCACTCCCTCGGCATTCCAGAGCGCGCAGCCCTGGCCGGAGCGGCCCAGCAGATCGGCCAGTTGGGCGGCAGAAACGGGTGAAAAGCTCATGAAGGCAGGCGGCTTCTGATTTGTAAATGTGTTTTGCAAATCATAGGTTTAACGCCTGACGTTGCCCGCAAGCTCATGGCGCTGGCGAATAAGCGATATTCCCGCCTCAGGGAAAACGGTAAATTTTGATATAAACATATATAAACATCAAAGATTCACTGGCAACTTGTGACTTCTAAGTAAGATATATCGCACTGAAGTCACATGCGGGACAGGCATGCGGCGCTGATTGATGACTTTTATAGTGATAGCAGTCAGCGCTCTTGTTTAAAGAACTTTCGATAAAAACATTTGAGAAATCAAGACTGCTTGCGCGGTATGTGCTCTTGTATTAATAGTGCACGCTACCGCAGCAGGAGACAACACGGACCAGACAGGAGCAGCGGTCATGGACAAACTCAAGGCTTTTGAGTCTTTTGTATCGGTAGCGACCAGGGGCAGCTTGACGGCTGCTGCCAAGGCCGAAGGTGTGGCGCCCGCCATCATGGGGCGCCGTCTGGATGCTCTGGAAGAGCATCTGGGGGTCAAGCTCATGGTGCGCACCACGCGGCGCATCTCGCTGACCCATGAAGGCAGTGCCTTCCTGGAGGATTGCCAGCGCCTGCTCTCCGATGTGTGCAATGCCGAGGCCAGCGTGTCGGCCGGCGGCGTCAAGGCTACGGGCCATCTGCGCATCACGGCACCCGCCGGTTTCGGCCGCCGCCATGTGGCGCCGCTGGTGCCGCGTTTCCGCGATCTGCACCCCGATGTCACCATCTCGCTGAACCTCAGCGACCGCGTGGTCGACCTGGCGGGCGAGGGCTTCGATTGCGCGGTGCGCGTGGGAGATCTGCCAGACTCGGCCCTGGTCAGCGTGCGCATTGCCGACAACCGCCGCCTGTGCGTGGCCACGCCCGGCTATCTGGAGCGCCGCGGCACGCCCAAGCATCCCAGCGAGCTGACCCAGCATGACTGCCTGACGCTGTCCTCCGACGCCTCGCAGACGCGGGGCTGGGCCTTTCGCATCCCGCATCCCGAAAGCGGCACTAGCGAGGTCGTGCACTTCAAGCCGGGTGGCCCGCTGGACTGTTCCGACGGTCAGGTGTTGCACGACTGGTGCCTGGGGGGCTGGGGCATTGCCTGGCGCAGCACCTGGGAGGTGGAGGCCGAGATCGCCGCCGGCCGTCTCGTGCCCGTGCTGGAAGAGTTTGCCGCGCCGCCCAACGGCATCTTTGTGGTCTTCCCCCAGCGCAAGCACATGCCGCTGCGCGTGCGCATGTGGATCGACTATCTCAAGCACCATTACAACCAGCCGGACTTCTTTCGTCTCGGTGTGGATCTCTGAGCGGGCCTGAAACGGTAGACAATGGTCCGGCCGCCGTGGCCCGATGCGGGCTGCTGAATCCGTCCTTTTTTCTACTGTGAAGCCATGACCTTTGAAGCTGTTCTTGCCAGCGCCCATCTGCTGGCGATCCTGACCCTGGTGGTGTTTCTGACCAGCCAGGCCGCCCTGTGCCGTGTGGAGTGGATGAATGCCGCCGTGGTGCAGCGTCTGGCCAGGCTGGACATGATTTACGGCATTGCCGCCATCGTCTTGCTGCTGACCGGTATTGCGCGCCTGCTCTGGGGCGTCAAGGGCATGGGAGCCTATACGGCCTCGCCGCTGTTCCATCTCAAGATGACGCTGTTCGTCATCGCCTTTTTGCTCTCGCTCAAGCCCACGCTGACCTTCCGTCGCTGGAAGAAGACGCTGGATGCGAGCGGTCAGCTGCCGGCGCCCGATGAGATCAGGCAGACCCGCAAGTGGGTGATGTGGCAGGGCCATGTGGTGCCGGTGATCGCCGTGGTTGCCATCTTCTGGGCGCGCGGCATGTAGCCTGCGCCAGCCCCCGCAAAAGGCAAAGGCCGCTGCAAAGCGGCCTTTTTCATGTCTGCTGCATTCAGAACGTGCCGCGCAGCGTCAGCATCACATTGCGCGGATCGCCATAGTGGCTGCTGTTGACCAGGTTGCCGATCGAGTTGTAGTAGCGCTTGTCGAACATATTGTTGAAGTTCAACGAGGCCTGCCACTGTCGGTTGATCTGGTAGCGCACATAGCTGCTCCACACTGCGCGGCCCGGGGCATTGAGGCTGATCGTGCCGATCTTGCGGTAGGAGGCGCTTTGCGCATTCACACCGCCGCCAATGGTGAAGGCGCTCATGGCGCCGGGCAGGCGGTAGGTAGTCCACAGGCGCAGCATGTGCTTGGGCGTGTAGGTATTGAAGTCCTGCCCTTCGTTGTAGACGTCGCGCTTGTAGGTGTTGCGGTTGAAGGTGTAGCCGGCAAACAGGTTCCAGCCACGGGTCAGCTCGCCGCTGATCTCGGCGTCCAGGCCCTGGCTGCGTACCTTGCCGTCATCGCTGTAGCAGTAGTAGCCGTCGCGGCAGTTGGGGCCGGAGGCGATGTCTTCGGTGGCGCGGTTCTTCTGGTCGACGCGGTACAGGGCGAAGGAGGTGTTGGCGCGGCCGCCGAAGAGCTCGCCTTTCAGCCCGATTTCATAGGTGGCACCCTGGATGGGCTTGAGGTTCTGGCCCGCCGCATTCAGCGACGCCTGGGGGTTGAAGATATCGGCATAGCTGGCGTAGGCAGACCACTCGGGATTGAGGGCATAGATCAGCCCTGCAAAGGGCATGAAACGGGTGTTGGCCTGGCGTGAGTTCGAGGTGGTGACGTTGCCGGTGGTCGTCGTGATCAGGTCGTATTCGGACTTGTAGTTGCCCAGGCGTCCACCCATCACCAGCTTGAGTGGATCAGTGACTTGCAGGCGCAGCGCGCCATAGACGCCCACCTGGCGCGTGGTGCCCACAAAGCGTTCGGTGTTGGCATAGCGAATGGCTTCGTTGCTTGGCTCTTCCCGGAAAGGGTTGGGGTCGAACACGTTGACGGGCACTGCTGGCGTGATCGAGCTGTAGTCGCTGGTGGCCTTGCCTCGGCTATAGCTGGCGCCAAGCACTATTTGGTGCTCGCGCCCAAAGGCGCTGAAATCGCCGGTCAGGTTGGCGTCCAGACCCGAGGCGCTCTGGTCGGCCTGCGTCAGGTTGGTGACGGTGGCGCCCAGGCCGGTGCTGGTGGCCACGGCGCGCTGGGATGAGGCGTATTTCATGTCCAGATCTTCCTGGACATGCATGGCCGAGACCTTGGCGCGCCAGCGGCTGTTGAACTGGTGCGACAGATCGGCGTACAGTGTCTTGGTGCTGTTGTCCTGGCGGTTCCAGCTGGCGCCGAGGTAGGTGGAGCGGGGCAGGCCGATGTCGCGGCCGTCGCTGTAGTGCGGCAGACCCGAGATAAAGGGCCTGCCCTTGAAGGACTCATAGCTGGCGCCCACGCTGACCTGGGTCTGGGGCGAGAGGTCGTACTCCAAGGTGCCATACAGCGTGGCATTGCGCTGGTTGGCGTAGTCGATGAAGGAGTGCTGGTCTTCCACATCGATCACAGCGCGGCCGCGCAGGCTGCCATCGGCGTTCAGCGCGCCGCTGCCATCCACTTGGGCGCCATAGCGGTCCCAGGAGCCAGCCTTGGCCGTGACGTTGACGCCGCCCTCCTTGAGCGGGCGCTTGCGCACCAAGTTGACGACACCGCTGGGGTCGCCCCCGCCCTGCATCAGGCCGGCCGAGCCGCGCAGCACTTCAGCGCGGTCATAGATGGCTGTGCCGCCCTGGTAGTTGCTGGCACGGCCGTAGAGGCGCTGCACATTGACCCCGTCATACTGGATGGTGGCCATGCTGAAGCCGCGCGAGTAGATGTATTTGCCGCCCTGCGGGCTTTGCAGCAAGGTGATGCCGGTGGTGCTGCCCAGGGCATCGTAGACCGAGGTGGCGTTCTGCTCGTCCATGAGCTGGCGCGTGACCACGCTGACGGACTGCGGAATGTCTTTCATGGCCTGTTCGCCCTTGCCGATGGTGACGGCGCGGCTGGTGTAGGAGCCCGTCTGTTCCGTGGTGGCATGGCGTTCTGCCTGAGCGGTCACGCGTACTTCCGCCAGGGTCGCGCCACTGCCTTGCTGCGGCTCGGCGGCGGACACCGGCTTGCCGGCTGGCGCTGCACGCAGACTCCAGTTGCCGCCGGCGGTGTGCACCAGCTCCAGCCCGCTGCCGGCCAGGGCGGCGCGCGCGGCCTGCTCCGCGGTATAGCTGCCGTGCAGGGCAGGTGCCGTGTGGCCGCGCACCAGCTCGGCATCCAGGCTGAGTTGCTGGCCGTTATCGGCCGCGATGCGTGCAAGTGTGCTGCCCAGGGGCTGGGCCGGCATATCGTAGTGGCGTTGTGCGGTCGGGGCCGCGGGGGTCTGGGCCTGGGCACTCATGGCGCAGGCCAGGGCCAGGGCGCTCAGGTGCAGGGAACGGTGGTGCAGCATGCATTGCTTTCGACAAGATGAACAGGGTGCTCGATCAGGAGCTGTCCATGGCTTGTCGAGCCGCGGAAAAAAAGTGTTCAATTTTTTGCAAGCGCCAAATAGGCGATGGCTGTCTTGATGGTTTGCTGCCGTTTGCGCGGCAGCGCCATCGGGCGATGCGGTTCAGGCTGGTACTACTCGATCATCACCAGTGCACCGCCGGAGTAGCTGCGCAGCCGGATGGGCAGGGTCTCGGCGAGTGCCGCCAGGGCGCGGTCGGTGTCCTCCAGGGAGTAGGTGCCGTAGACCTGAAGCGCGGCGGCATGCGCCGAGACCCGAATCCATCCGCGACGATAGGCGCGTAGTGCCTGCACGACCTCGCCCAGCGGCAGGTCATGTGCCTCCAGCATGCCCTGCTGCCAGGCCGCCATGCTGCTGGGCGCGCTGGCATCGGCCCAGATGCCCTGGGTATCGAAGCGGGCGCTATGCCCTTCAGCCAGCACTTGCTGCTCGCCGCCTGCGGTCGTGATGCGTACGCTGTGCTCCAGCATGCCGACGCTGCTGAACTGCGGGCTCTGGCGCACGCTGAAACGCGTGCCCAGGGCGCGGATCTGTCCATGCAGGGTTTGCACCACAAAAGCGGGTCCGCCCGGTGTCTGTGGCGCAGCCCGGGCCACCAGCGCCCCCTGGCGCAGAATGACGCGCCGCTGGCCCGCGTCGAAGGCCAGGTCGGCGGCCGAGCGCGCATCCAGTGTCACCGTGCTGCCATCGGGCAGGGTGAAGTCGCGGCGCTGTCCGGTGTCGGTGCGCAGGCTGGCACTCCACTGGGCAAGCGGTGTCTGGCGGTCCAGCAGCCAGCCACAGCCGGTCGCCATGCCGCCCAGACCCAGGGCGCCGCGCAGGATCTGGCGGCGCCGGCGCGTGCCGGCCTCGGCGCGAGCCAGGGTCTGACCCAGCAGCTGGCCCAGGTGCTCGGGGCCGGAGCTGCGCAAGGGCTGCAGCAGATTCTGCAGCGGTGCCTGCAGCTGCTGCCAGGCCGCCCTGTGGGCGGGGGCAGCCTCCAGCCATTGTTCAAGGCCCTGGCGTTGCTCCTGGCTCATCTGGCCCGAATGCAGGCAGACCAGCCACTCGATGGCGGCCTCGGTGGCCGGGTTGAGCGACGGGTTCATGCCTGGCCTGCCCTGGCCGGTGCCAGGCCGGCCTGCTGATGAAGCTGGGCAATCGCGATGCGGCGAAATGCTTCGGTCATATGACGGCGCACGGTGCTGTGCGAGATGTCCAGCTGCTCGGCAATGGCGTGATAGGTCAGGCCGTCGAGCTGGCTCAGCAAAAAGGTCTGGCGGGCCTTGAGACTCAGGCCGTCGAGTGCATGGGCAATCGTGTCCAGCGTCTCCAGCAGCAGCGCTCGCTCCTCGGGCGAAGGGGCCAGCTCCTGAGGGCTATGGCTCAAGGCCTGCAGATAGGCCTGCTCCAGCTCACGCCGCCGCCAAAGCGTGAACAGCAGGCGCTTGGCGATCGTGGTCAGAAATGCGCGGGGTTCATCGATGGGCACCGGGCTGGGTGCTGCAACCACGCGCAAAAAGGTCTCGGAAGCCACGTCCTGTGCCTCTGCCGTATTGCGCAGCCGCGCCTTCAGTCTTGACAGCAACCAGGCGTGATGGCCGGTAAACAGCTGTTGCGCCTGCTGCATGGGGTCGAGAGAGGGGCGGGGCGTTGGCATGGGCTGCATTCTAGTTTTAAATGAGAATGATTGCCATTTGATGAGCTGCCCTGTGTTGCTGGCAGGACATGGGCAGGCAAACTGCCCCCGCATCTCCCGTCTGTTGCTGGCGGCCGGGCGCCGGCGCGGATCTGGAGGCGGTACGCGAGTGCGTGAACCGGCCCAGGAACAAGGGTGTGGCACCAGCGATTCGGCAGGACTTGAATCGGGCACGTAAAATCCCGCGATGCTCTCCGTCAAACAGGAATTGCTCGCAGCCCTGGCTGCTGAGCTCGAAACACTCTCGCCCGGCGCCGGCGCACGCGCTGCGTTTGAAAACCCCAAAGTGGCAGCCCATGGCGACTTCGCCTGCACGGCGGCCATGCAGCTGGCCAAGCCTCTGAAGGCCAACCCCCGCGCCTTGGGCGAGCAGCTCAAGACCGCGCTGGAGGCTACTGCCGCCTTCCAGCAGTGGGTGGATGCGATTGAAATTGCAGGCCCGGGCTTTCTCAATATCCGCCTCAAGCCTGCTGCCAAGCAGGAGGTGGTGCGCGAGGTGCTGGCGCAGGCCGGGAAGTTCGGCTACCAGGCCGATCGCGGTGAGAACATCCTCGTCGAGTTCGTCTCCGCCAACCCCACAGGCCCTCTGCATGTGGGCCATGGCCGCCAGGCAGCGATCGGCGACGCGATCAGCAATCTGTATTCCACCCAGGGCTGGAAAGTCCACCGCGAGTTTTATTACAACGACGCGGGCGTGCAGATCGATACCCTGACCAAGAGCACCCAGCTGCGCGCCAAGGGCTTCAAGCCCGGTGACGAATGCTGGCCCACCGACAGCGACAACCCGCTGGCCAAGAATTTCTACAACGGCGACTACATTGCCGACATCGCCAAGGCCTTCCTGAACAAGGAAACCATCAAGGCCGATGACCGCGAGTTCACTGCCAATGGCGATGTCGAGGATTACGACAATATTCGCCAGTTCGCCGTGGCCTATCTGCGCAACGAACAGGACAAGGATCTGCAGGCGTTTAACCTGAAGTTCGACGAGTACTACCTGGAGTCCAGCCTCTATGAAAACGGTCATGTCGAGGCAACGGTCAACCGCCTGATCGCCAACGGCAAGACTTATGAGCAGGACGGCGCGCTGTGGCTCAGGTCCACCGACTACGGCGACGACAAAGACCGCGTGATGCGCAAGACCGACGGCGGCTACACCTACTTTGTGCCTGACGTCGCTTATCACATCCAGAAGTTCAAGCGCGGCTTCACCAAGGTGGTGAATATCCAGGGCACGGACCACCATGGCACCATCGCCCGCGTGCGCGCCGGCCTGCAGGCTGCCGATGTAGGCATCCCCGAGGGCTACCCCGACTACGTGCTGCACACCATGGTGCGCGTGGTGCGCAACGGCGAAGAGGTCAAGATCAGCAAGCGTGCCGGCTCCTACGTGACGCTGCGCGATCTGATCGAGTGGACCAGCAAGGACGCTGTGCGCTTCTTCCTGCTCTCGCGCAAGCCCGACACCGAGTACACCTTCGACGTGGATCTGGCCGTGGCCCAGAACAACGACAATCCCGTGTACTACGTGCAGTACGCCCATGCGCGCATCCAGTCCGTGCTGCGCGCTTGGCAGGAAGCCGGCGGCGCCGGCCTGGCGGCACTCAAGGATGTGGACCTGTCCGCATTGGAAGGCCCGCAGGCCCAGGCCCTGATGCTGCTGCTGGCCAAGTACCCCGAGATGCTGACCGCTGCTGCCGAAGGCAATGCACCGCACGACGTGACCTTCTACCTGCGCGACCTGGCTTCCAGCTATCACAGCTACTACGATGCCGAGCGCATTCTGGTGGACGACGAAAAGGTCAAGCTTGCACGTCTGGCCCTGGTCGCCGCCACGGCCCAGGTATTGCACAATGGTCTGGCTGTGCTGGGCGTGAGCGCGCCGGAGCGCATGTAATCCCGGTTTTCTGCCCGTCGCCTCCCCTGCCGGCCGCGCCACGCAGGGGGCGATGGATCTGAGAACGGAACAATCGAAGCAGAAAGCGTTAAGCGACTGATATGAAGAACCAGCAACGCGGTGGAACCATCCTGGGGCTTATCTTTGGCATGGTCATCGGTCTGGCTGCGGCTCTGGCCGTGGCCATCTATGTGACCAAGGTACCGGTGCCCTTCCTCAACAAGGGTGGCAACAACACTCAGCGCGATGCGGCTGAGGCCGAGCGCAACAAGAACTGGGACCCCAACGCACCGTTGCAAAGCCGCCAGCCCGCGCCGGCACCGGTGACGCCGCCCGTCCCGCCCAGCGATGTGACGGTGACACCGCCCACGCCTGCCGTGCAGCCGACCGCAACCGGCGGAGTCACCACCCCGCCGGCACCCGCCACGCCCGACAAGACGGCCAAGCCCGGATCGGGTGATCCGCTGGGTGATCTGGTCAAGGAGCGTTCCGCAGCGGCCGACAAGGCTGAAAAGGCGCGTGCAGACAAGGAAAAGGCAGCGGCCCAGGCCGCATCGTCCTCGGACTCGGCATTCAACTACTTTGTGCAGGCAGGCGCTTTCCGCGGCCAGAGCGAAGCGGAAGCGCAGCGTGCCAAGCTGGCCATGCTGGGCTGGGAGTCCCGTATCAGCGAGCGTGAGCAAAACGGCATCACCGTTTTCCGCGTGCGCGTGGGGCCGTTCAGCAAGCGTGACGATGCCGAGCAGCTCAAGGGCAAGCTCGACGGCGCGGGTGTGGACTCGACCCTGGTGCGTGCGGCGCGATAATCGGCCCTGCGAGGCGTTGTGCAGCCTCTCTCTGTGGAGCCCTCGGGCAGCAGCCCGAGGCGTCCCGGGCAGCGGGTGCGAGATTTAGGACTTTGCTGAACTTTTTGGGGCCGCTGGGCTCTGATACTGCAGACCTGATACAGGAGTTTGTTTAGATGAAACGTCGCGAATTCTCTCTGGCTGCCTCGGCAGCTGCCGCCGGTGCCCTGACTCTGGGCACATCCTCCAGCTGGGCCCAGGGTGCTGCACCCCGGGAAGGCAAGGACTACATCAAGCTGGGCAAGCCCGCCAGCGTGAGTGCGCCGGCCGGCAAGGTCGAGGTGATCGAGTTCTTCTGGTACAGCTGCCCGCATTGCAATGCCTTCGAGCCCCAGTTCGAAGCCTGGGCCAAGACCCAGCCCGCCGATGTGGTGGTGCGCCAGGTGCCCGTGGCCTTCAATGCCTCTTTCGTGCCCCAGCAAAAGCTGTACTACGCACTGGAAGGCATGAACCTGCTGCCCCAGCTGAACGCCAAGGTGTTCCGTACCATTCACGTGGACCGCAACCCGCTCAAGAACGATGAGGCCATCTTTGACTGGATCGGCAAGCAGGGCGTGGATCTGGCCAAGTTCAAGGAGGTCTACAACTCCTTCACCGTGGCCAACCAGGTGCGCAAGGCCACCCAGCTCCAAAACGAGTACGACGTGGAAGGCGTGCCCGCCATGGGCGTGGCCGGCCGCTATTACACGGACGGCACCAAGGCCGGCAATATGGACAATGTGCTGCGCGTGGTCAATGCGTTGATCGCCTCCAGCCGCAAGGCCTGACGCAAGGCTTCGGACGCCAACGACGTTTGATGCCCAGCAAGCCCGCCGTAGCGCGGGCTTTTTTGTGGGTGGTTTTTACGCAAGTTGCAAAAAGGGAATGACTACAATGGATGCAAGAAACGTGCCTTCCATGAAAAAAACACTCCTACCTCTTGCGCTGGCCTGCGCCCTGGCAGCAGCGACCGGCATTGTCCATGCCGAAAAGGCCGACAGCGCCAAGCCCATGAATATCGAGGCGGATGCGCTGCGTCACGACGAGCTGCAGCAGACCAGCGTCTTCACCGGCAATGTGGTGATGACCAAGGGTTCCATCGTGCTGCGCGGCGCTCAGCTTGATGTGCGTCAGGATGCCGAGGGCTATCAGTACGGGGTGATCAAGGCCGAGCCCGGCAAGCGTGCCTTCTTCCGTCAGAAGCGCGACACCGTGGCCGGCCAGCCCGAAGAGTTCATCGAAGGCGAAGGCGAAGTCATCGAATACGACGGCAAGGCCGATATCGTCAAGTTCATCCGCCGTGGCGAGATGCGCCGCTACCGTGGCGGCCAGCTCAGCGACCAGGTCACGGGCTCCATCATCGTCTACAACAACATCACCGACGTCTATACCGTCGATGGTCAAAAGACCAGTGGCGGCCTGCCTAGCTCCTCCGTGGGTCAGGGCGGTCGCGTACGCGCCATCATGGCGCCCAAGGACGGTACGCCGGGCGCACAGCCCAAGCCCGCCACACCTGCCACCCAGCTGCGCCCGAGCATGACGCTGGGCGGCGAGAAAGCCGACGAGAAGAAATGAGCGAGCCGACCTTCTCCAGCAGCCGCAGCGGCGAGTCCGACAGCCGCCTGGAGGCCAAGCATCTGGCCAAGTCCTATGGCAGCCGCAAAGTGGTCAAGGATGTGTCGCTGTCCGTGCAAAAAGGCGAGGTGGTCGGTCTGCTCGGCCCCAACGGTGCGGGCAAGACTACCTCGTTCTACATGATCGTGGGCCTGGTGCGCAGCGACGGCGGCGAGATCTTCATCGACGGCCAGCCGGTGGGCGGCATGCCGATTCACCAGCGTTCGCGCCTGGGCCTGTCCTATCTGCCCCAGGAAGCCTCCATCTTCCGCAAGCTCAGCGTGGAAGACAATGTGCGCGCCGTGCTGGAGCTGCAAAAGGACGAGCAGGGCAAGGCTCTGACACGCGACGAGATCGAAAAGCGCCTCACGGGCCTGCTGCAGGAGCTGCGCGTCGAGCATCTGCGCCAGTCGCCGGCGCTGGCGCTGTCCGGCGGTGAACGCCGGCGCGTGGAAATCGCGCGTGCCCTTGCCACGCAGCCGCGCTTCATCCTGCTTGACGAGCCGTTTGCCGGTATCGACCCGATTGCGGTGATCGAGATCCAGCGCATCATCGGCTTCCTCAAGGAGCGCGGCATCGGCGTGCTGATTACCGACCACAACGTGCGCGAGACGCTAGGCATCTGCGACCACGCTTTCATCATCAGCGACGGCCATGTGCTGGCCGAAGGCACGCCCGAGGAGATCGTGGAGAACGCCGATGTGCGCCGCGTCTATCTGGGCGAACATTTCAGGATGTGATGACCACCACGCTCCCTCACTTTGTGTGGTCGCTGCCCCCGGAAGGGGCCCTGACCGGCTGCGCCGGGGTTTGCCCTGGGGCGGCCCGGCGGCAAACCCATAGCACTGCGCGCGTTTGCAATGATTGTCTGGGAGCCGCGCCTCGATGAAGCCAGGACTCTCGCTACGTGTTTCGCAGCATTTATCGCTGACGCCGCAGCTGCAGCAATCGATTCAGCTGCTGCAGCTCTCCACTCTGGAGCTGGCGCAGGAAGTCGAGCAGATGCTGGTCGACAACCCTTTTCTGGAACGTGCGGGCGATGAGGCCGAAACTGCAGGAGATGCTCCTGTAGATGTAGCTGCTAGCGTTAGTGAATACAGTGTTTCAGATGGTATTCATGCTGAAAAAGAAGCATCGCAAGCGCAATTAGCTACTGAAACAGTAGCGGAGGCGCCGAGCCCCGAAACCCCGGAAACGCTGAACTGGGAGGCCGACGGCATGGACGGCCAGGACGGGGAGTGGGGCGGCGAATCCAGCAGCGAGTGGGATACGCCCTCGGCCAGCAGCTCCACGCGCAACCGCGATGGCGATGACGAAACCGATGCCATCGATCTGGCGCGCGAGCACCAGAGCCTGACCGACTTTCTCCATCGTCAGGCGCTGAGCCTGCATCTGGGCGCGGCAGACACGGCGGCGCTGCGCTTTCTCATCGAGTCGCTCAGCGACGACGGCTATCTCGAGGATTCCCTGCAGGAGCTGGCGCAGAGCCTGGCCGGCGACGACCTGGAAGAGCGCGAGGAGCTGGAGCAGCACTTTGCCATTGCGCTGAAGCTGCTGCAAAGCCTGGAGCCGGTGGGCGTGGGCGCGCGCGATCTGGCCGAGTGCCTGCAACTGCAGCTGCGCGATCTGATCCGCACGGCCGAGGACGAGGGTACGACCGAGGCGCATATGAGCCGGCTGCTGCTGGCGCAGGCCATCTGTGCCCAGCCCATGGACCTGCTGGCGCGGCGCGATCTGCGCAAGCTCACCAGCCTGTGCGGCGCGCGCGAGGAACAGCTGCGCGAGGCCATGGCCCTGATCGCCAGGCTGGAGCCGCGTCCGGGTCGGCGCTTTGTCGACGTGGAGCGCCATATCGTGGTGCCCGATGTCATCGTGCGCCCGGTGCGCTCCGGCTCGGGCCGGGCGGACTTTTCCGTGCAACTCAATCCCGAGGTCATGCCGCGTCTGCGCGTGCACGACATCTATGCCGGAGTGTTGCGTCGCCACAAGAACAGTGACGGTCATGCGGCGCTGCAGCAGCAGCTGCAGGAGGCGCGCTGGTTCATCAAGAACATCCAGCAGCGCTTCGACACCATCTTGCGTGTCTCCGAAGCCATCGTGGAGCGGCAGAAGAACTTCTTTGTGCATGGGGAGCTGGCCATGCGCCCGCTGGTGCTGCGCGATATCGCCGACACGCTGGGCCTGCACGAGTCCACCATCAGCCGCGTGACCACGGCCAAGTACATGGCCACGCCCCAAGGTACTTTCGAACTCAAGTATTTCTTCGGTTCGGGCCTGGGCACGGAAACCGGCGGCAGTGCCTCCAGCACGGCCGTGCGTGCGCTGATCAAGCAGTTTGTCGATGCCGAAGATGCCAGAAAGCCGCTGTCGGACGCCAAGCTGGCCGACATGCTCAAGGAGCAGGGCATTGAGTGTGCGCGCCGCACCGTCGCCAAATACCGCGAGCAGCTCAAGATCCCCACGACCACGCTGCGCAAGGCGCTGTAGCGAATCGCCGCGCGGCTAGGAGCAAAAAAGGCAAGCGGCCTGGTGAAGACCGCTTGCCTCGGGCAGGATGTGCGTCGTCGCTCAGGGGGCGAGGGTTGCGGAGTACTTGCCGTTCTGGGCGTTCTTGCTCACCACGACATTGAACATGGCATAGACCGGGTTGTCGCCGGTGGCCGCGCCCAGGGTGACCGACTTGGTGCCCAGCACGCCGTCATCCCAGGATGCAACCTGTACCGTGGCGGTTCTGCCAGCGGCTCTGGCGTAGTTGGCGATGGCGACTCGATAGGTGCCTTCCTGCAGCCTTGCCGAATCGCAGGATGCATAGTAATGCTCGGGTCCGTAGGCGACGGTATTGTCCACATCGAGATAGCCGCTGGCGCCGCGCATGTTGCGGTAGTAGACGTGCGAGCCTGATGGCTCATAAGTGTGCAGGTCGACGTCACCGCTGCCGTCCCATGTCAGGGTGGTGGTGAAAAAGCCGGATGTCGCTTGCGCAGGCGGAGCCACGAGTGTGGACAGTGCGGTCGTGATGTGGCTCTTCACGCGGTTGGAGATCTCCAGGCCCGGGTTGATGTAAATCTCGATCAAACCATGGCCGAGCAGGTCTTTCTCGCCATTCATACCGGCTGGGCGCAGCAGATAGCCGGGAATGCTGTCCGTGATGCTGGCCACCGTGCCCACGGCTCTCAGGCCATTGATGACGAGATCCAGATCCGCCAGGGTGTGTTCGCCGTTGAGCGTGGGCGATGCCGGCGCAATATGCACCACCTTCACCGAGCCTGCGACGGCCTTGGGAGCCGCATAGGCATACGCAGCGTTCGCAAACAGATTGCCCTGAGAGTGGGCGACAAAGAGAATCTTCTTGCCTTCGAGAATCCAGTTGTCGATGCGCGATTGATGCTCCATATAGTTGGCAAGCGTCGGCGGATTGCCCAGCAAGGAGCTGAGCTGGCTGATGGCTGCCGACTTGTACCAGTCAACGAATCCCGTGAGCAATCCGGTCGCTGCCGACACGGTGTTGACGATGCTGCTCCACCATGAGCCGCCACCATTCAGGGCCTCGAAGAAAAGCTCGTACCTGCCTGCCAGCAAGCCTTCCTGCTCCTGCAGGCGCTGCTCGAAGGTTTCGACGAAATCCTCGAAGCCGTTCGAATAGTTGTACAGGGTTTCATACTTGATCTGATCGCCGCCGGGGGCGGTTTGACCGTGAATGCGCTTGAGCTCCTGCAGGGCTCGATTGGCCTGCGATTCGGTGGTTTGGACACCGTTCAGAAAGGCAAAGGCGATCCCCGTTTCCCGGCATAGATTCGTATCGGGATTGACGACTTGGGCGCCACCGGTGAGCGGGGTGCTCACGACAATGAATGACAGCAAAATGCATGTGCATTTTTTGAGAATCTTATTCACAGGTATCTCCCTCTGGCAAAGCGGAGGACGTTCCATCAAGTGCCTTGTTGTATTTCAGATATGCCAATAAACGGTCCTTGGTATTGGCCGTCATCGATTCCAGCTCTTGCGCGACCCGGGCCGGCTGCTTGGAGCCATCGGCACCATCAAATTGGGAATATATGCAGTTGATGCCTCGTGAAATCTCTTTGCTGATGGCCTTGACCGCATTGATGTCCTCGGTGTCGACGAGCAAGGCCTTTTGAAAGGCTCTTGCGGTTTGCATCGCGGCGGCAAGTCGGGCGCCGGTATATTCGGCGGCCAGCAGTGATTCGATATCGTCGCGTATACCGCTGGTATTGCTGTCGGGCCCGCTGATATCAGGGCCACGTTCCAACTTGGGAATCTCTCCGGACGACTCAAGTTCCGCTATCTTTTCAGCAGGAGTTTGAGTGACGCCAGGGCCTGGCGGAGTGCCGCCGCCACCTCCTCCGGCATTGCTGTCACCATCGCCGCCCCCGCAGGCAACGATTGATCCCACGAGGGATGCAATCAATAGCATTTTTATGTTTTTCAGCACTGTCGCTCTCCTCGGTGGATGGTTAAAAACTTTCGTGATTGATAATGCATAAATATCACTCCCTGCTGCTATTTGGTAAAAGACCGATTCCTGTGGTTCTTAACAGGTGAAAAAATTCTATCGGCCTCTTTTAAGAAATATCTTCTATTAAGGGTAAACCCTTTAATTGAAGTGAGAGAGGTTTACGATTAATCAATATCCATGCCGGGCTGACAATTGTTTTTTTGCTTTAAAGGCTCTTTGAGAGTGAGTAAATGTTTTTAATGCCATATTTTGTAAACCGTCACTATTTATTTTGATTCTGATTTGTTTTTGTAGTGACGGATATTGCATGGCAGATAACTGTCCAGACATTGAAATGCGTATTGCGGTCCTCTGGACAGGAATAAACTCGCTTCATGGGAGCGGGGTTTGAGACGGTCCGCCAAGGAGGCGAAAAAAAAGCCGCTGGACATACGTCAGCGGCTTTTTGGGGCTTTGCCTTCAGGGCAGGCTTATCGAGACGGAATCAACCACCAGATAAACCAGACCAGCACGCCGATCATCAGTCCGAACTTGAGGATCTTGTAGAAGGTCGGGTTCCAGTCGCGGAAGGCGCGGCGGTACTTGCCCGCATAGAACGAGATCTTGAACAGCTTGCTGATCATGCCGCGCGGGTCGCCTTCGTTGTTGGGCGAGCTGGCGGCGGCCACCACATTCTTGCCCAGCCAGTGGTTGAGCCATTGCGCAAAGCCATTGGTCATGGGGCGCTCCACATCGCAGAACAGCACGATGCGGTTGCCTTCGCTGCGGTTCTCTGCCCAGTGCATAAAGGTCTCGTCGAAGATCACGCCTTCGCCTTCGCGCCAGCTATAGGGCTGGCCGTCGACCTCGATCATGCAGCGGTCGTCGTTGGGCGCCAGCACGGCCAGGTGATAGCGCAGCGAGCCTGCATAGGGGTCGCGGTGCAGATTGAGCTTGGCGCCGGGCGGCAGCTCGGCAAACATGGCGGCCTTGACGCTGGGAATCGACTTCACCAGGGCCGTGGTCTTGGGGCACAGCTCCATGGCCGAGGGGTGGGCATCGCCGTACCACTTGAGGTAGAAGCGCTTCCAGCCGGTCTTGAAGAAGGAGTTGAAGCCTGCGTCGTCGTTGTTGGCGGCGGCCTTGATCTGCATGTTCTTTTGCAGATTGACGGCTTCCTCGCGGATCTCGCGCCAGTTGGCCTGCAGCGGCGCCAGCTCGGGGAAGGTGCTGGTGGGCAGATAGGGCGTGCGCGGCACCTTGCTGAACATCAGCATGAAGACGTTGAACGGCGCTGTGAACGTGGAGTGGTCAAACAATTGCTTGACCACCTTGTGGCGCACCTTGCCGCGCAGATGCATGTACAGCCCGCAGCCAAAGAAGAGCAGCACCAGTGCCAGAACGATAATTTTTGCCATAAGGATCAATTTTACCGGGGGCACCCCGGCTGCCACCATGGAGGCAGGTCAAACAGAACCGGGGTAGGGGAATATCAAAAGCAATAGCTGCCGGCACTTGGCTGCCAGGCGCGGCAGCCGGTCGGGATCGATATTCAAGGCAGGGCCAGCACGGCACAGTTGCAAAGGTCGGCGCTCTCGAAGGCTGTTCTGTCGCCGGCTCTGAGGCCCGGTACGGGGAACAGGCGCACCGTCAGCGGCTTGTTGAGGCGAAAAGCCATGGTGCCCGTATCGCGCATGACGGCGGCGATCTGCTCGGCGCTGCTATCCCCCGGCACCGGCACGGTATCGAGGCCGATGCCGCAGACGCTGCTGTAGGTCAGCAGGGCGCGGATATCGAATTCGTCATTCAGGCTGGCCTGTGCCAGGCCCTGGTCCTCGGTAACGGCCAGCATCAGGCCGCTGAAGCCGATCTGCGTCACGCCGCTTACCGATTTGAAGACGCGGGTCAGCAGGGCCGATGCTTCCACCGTGCCGCTGGCGCCGAAATGGGGCACGCCCAGCAGTTGGTAGACATCGACCATGGAGGCGCAGGACTTGGACGGCGCGGCCGAGGTGTCCATGCCGGCGATATGCCAGCCCTCGGCCAGTTTCACGCCGTCGGCGCAGCGCTGGATGGCGCCGGCATGCTCGTTCAGGGTCTGGCTCAGGCGCTCGAATGCGAGCTTGAACCACGCCGCATGATCGAGCTGAAGGCGCTGCTGCTGCAGCGCCTTCAGTTCAGCCACCATGAGGTCTGGTGTTTCCAGACCCAGCACCAGCGCACCGTGGTGCTGGCCGCGGTGGTAACTGGCCGGGAAATAGGGAATGCCGGGTGCGCAGTTGAAGTTGACCGTGAAGTTGAAGTTGCCTTCGCCGCGCGGCGTGGTGCGCGCGATTTGCTGAATGGCCTGCACGCTGTGGGTCAGCAAGCCGGTCTGCAGAAAGCCATGTTCATCCAGATCGATATTCACGCAGGCGTTGCACAGGTCGCCATAGGCAGCAATCAGCTGCGGCAGCAGGGCCACTTCCTGCGCATTGCGCGCTTCGCCCACGGCAAAGCGGATGCGGCGTTTGCCGGTGTTGATGGCTTTGAGCGTTTCAGCAATGTGCTGCAGGCCGGCAAGGGCGCTGTCTATGCCGCTGACGTCCAGGTATTCGCCGAACGGGTTGCTCACAATGCGGATGGACTGCACCTGGTAGCCCCGGGCCTCGATGGCATCGGCCACGGCATCGCATTGCTGCTTGGCCTGGGTCAGGCCGGCCTGCCACTGTGCCTTATCGGCGCTGAGGTTGACAAAGGCGGTGACGGTGCGCACGCGCACCAGCGGGTTGAAGCTGATATTCATAGCAGTATCCGTAGGCAGGAGAATGGCTGGCGGCCATTTTGCATCTGAATATGCCGATCACAGCAGGCGCGTGCCCAGCGGCACCTCCTTGTCGGGCACGCACAGGGCCACGGCTCCCGCGGCATCGTGAAAACCGGTCACAAGACATTCGCTCATCAAGGGCCCAATCTGCTTCTTCGGAAAGTTGACCACGGCCACCACCAGCCGTCCTATCAGCTCCTCGGGCTGGTAGTGGGTGGTGATCTGCGCGCTGGACTTGCGCTGGCCCAGCTCGGGGCCCAGGTCCACCAGCAGCTTGTAGGCGGGTTTGCGGGCCTCGGCAAAGACCTCGGCCTGCAGCACGCGGCCCACGCGCAGCTCCACCTTCATAAAGTCGTTCCAGCTGATTTCTTCCATGTCGTCATTGCTCCTTGGCCTGGCATCATGCCTGGGGCCCTGCATGCATCTGTAGAGCAACGCTTGTCGTGCGCGGGCACCGGAAAAGGCCTAGCGCGTATGCTTATGCCCTGTAAAGCGCACAACAGGCTCCCGTGAGCGTCCGGCGCCTGCGCCGTTGCTGGCGCGCACTGATTTCTATGAACCAACTGCATTTGTTTCTGCCCTGCGCCGCCGGCGTCGAGGGCTTTCTGGCCGACGAGGTCCACGCCATCACCGGCGCCAGCGGGCAGGATCTGCTCGTGGGCCGGGGCGGCGTCATGCTGCGCGGCATGTGGCGCGATGCCATGCTGCTCAATCTGCACAGCCGCCTGGCTCAGCGCGTGCTGATCGAGTTGTCGCACACCATGTACCGCAGCGAGAACGATCTGTATCGTGCCGCCAGCGAGGTGGCGTGGGAGATCTGGTTCTCGCCCAAGGAAACCTTCAAGATCGAAGTCACGGCCCAGCATAGCCCGCTGACCAGCCTGAACTTCGCGGCGCTCAAGGTCAAGGACGCGATCGCCGACCGTTTCCGCGCCAAGCGCAATGGTGTGCGTCCCAGTGTGGAGACCCATCACCCCGATGTGCGTGTGCATCTGCACCTGACGACCGACGGCGCCACCATCTATATCGACACCTCGGGCGAGGCACTGTTCAAGCGCGGCTGGCGCGAAGACAAGGGCGATGCCCCGCTCAAGGAAACCCTGGCCGCAGCCATGATTGCGGCCTCGGGCTGGAACCCGCATGGCGACAACCCCCAGCCGCTGTACGACCCCTGCTGCGGCAGCGGTACCCTGGTGATCGAGGCCGCGCAGATCGCGCGCAGGATTCCGGCCGGCATTCTGCGTCGCTTTGCGTTCGAGAAGCTCGTGCCTTTTCAGCGCCATGTATGGGAAGCCATGCTGGATGAGGCCGAGGGCCAGATCCTGCCCGAATCGCCGGTGGGCATTTACGGCTCGGACATCGCCTTCCGTATGGTGGACTTTGCCCAGCGCAATGCCGAACGTGCGGGTGTGTCCGCTACCGTCAGCCTGCGCGGCGGTGATGCCTTGCAGCGCATGCCGCCCAGCGAGCAGCCCGGCATGATGCTGCTGAACCCGCCCTATGGCGAGCGTATCGCGGCCGCCGGCAGCGCAGGCCGCAATGCGGCCGAGCGCATGGGCCAGGTCGAACGCGCAGGCCGTGAAACCGCGCAGACCGAGGACGGTGGCGAATTCTTCAACCAGCTGGCCAGCCACTGGAAGAAGAACTACAGCGGCTGGAGCGCCTGGATGCTGACGCCCGACCTCAAGCTGCCCAGCAAGATGCGCCTCAAGGAGTCGCGCCGCACGCCCATGTGGAACGGCCCTATCGAGTGCCGTCTGTTCCGCTTCGACATGGTCAAGGGTTCGACCAAGCCGCGCAAGGCCGCAGAAGGCGACGCACAGCAATGAAGATCGCTCCCCTGCGCTGGCCGGCCTGCAACGCCGGCTATGACGGCCCGTTGCCGCGTCCCATGATTCTGGACACCAACGTGGTGCTGGACATGCTGATCTTTGACGACCCGGATATCCCGACCATCCGCGAGCTGGTCGCCCGTGGCGAGGTGCGCTGGATTGCCGATGAGGCTCAGCGCATCGAGCTGGGTCGCGTGCTGCACTACAGCCAGATTGCGCCGCGCGTCAGCTACTACGGCAAGACGCCCGAAGGCGTGATGGCGGCGTTTGACGAGGCCGTCGAATATGTGTCCGCTGCACCCAAGATCCGCTTCACCTGCACCGATCCCGATGACCAGCATTTCCTCGATCTGGCAAGCCAGCACAAGGCCTTGCTGGTCAGCAAGGACAGGGCCGTGCTCAAGCAGCGCAAGCGCGTGGCAACGCACTATGGTGCGACGGTGGGCAATGTGGTGGTGATGGAAGAGGAGCGGTTGGCCGCCTAGTGTGGCGCAGCCAGGCTGGCTCCCCGGTATCGACTGGCAGCGCTCCTTGGAGCGCTGCTGTGTCAAACAGGCTCTTGCACCTGGTCTTGCCTGAGTAACGCCTCCGTTGCCTGCTCGTTGGCTCAGTCGAAAAACCGCATGCCCGCATAAGGCCGCAAGCGGCATTGCGCCAGGCGGCTTTCCAGAGAACCGACATGGGCTTCGAGCTGGTGGCCGTCCGGGTCCAGAAAGTAGAAGGAATCGCCTTCGCTGCGGTTGCTCTTCCACTCCCGGACACCGCATGACCTAGCATGATCCACAAAGTGCGCGAAGTCCTGCTGAGCAAGGGTGAATGCGTAGTGGGTGTAGTCAGCGCTGCGGGCCTGGCTTCGCTGTTCGTCTGACGACAGGCACAGCCACAGATCACCGAGTCCCAGATAGGCACCTTGATCCCACTGCGCGCGTGGACGAAAGCCCAGCACGCGCACATAGAAATCCAGGCTGAGCGGCAGATCCGCGACGGCCAGAGTGAGGTGGTTCAGTCCTGAAAGCATGATGGCGATGGGCGGGCTTGGCACAAGCCACCCAGTGTGCCATTGCCTTGCATCAGCTCTGTCCCTGCATGGTGCAGTCCTCGAGGGCCAGCAGGAGCTGCGCACCGCCTGTGTTGCGCCTACGGCATTCAAGGCGCCGCTCCTGTCGGCATCGGGCCTGCCGAATCCTTCGCAGTCCGTCAAACCTTGCACTGCCCTATGGAATCCGCAGGCGTTGACGGCCGGAGCCAACGAAGCGCTGGCCCATGGTGTGGCGGCCGAACCACCCATGGCTGGCCCGGATTAGCGCATGCGGATTAGGATTCATGCCGCAGGGACGACCTTGCCGGGCCATGCGATGCATGGCCTGTATTCCTGCCGGGACGGCCTGGCCATTCGATCTTCAAAGAGGTTTTCTATGGCTTGGGTTTATCTGCTGGTGGCCGGCGTTCTGGAAGTGGTCTGGGCCTTCACCATGAAGCAGTCCCATGGTTTCACCAACCTCAAATACAGCGCCATCACCATCGTGGCCATGATCGCCAGCTTTGGTCTGCTGTCGGTGGCCATGCGCAGTCTGCCTCTGGGCACGGCGTATACGATCTGGACCGGTATCGGTGCCGTGGGTGCATTCCTGGTGGGCGTCACGGTGCTGGGAGAGCAGCTCAGTGCCATGCGCGTGGGAGCGGCTGTCCTGATCGTCAGCGGTCTGGTGCTGATGAAGCTGTCGGCCGGGGAATAAAGCACCGCCCGTATACGCTGAATCAGCGCGTCATGGCGGCTGGTGTCTCCGGTGCCATCGGGCATTTGCTCAGCCACAGTGCCAATCCCTGCCGGTAGGCGGCCGGGTCCATGGCATCGCTATGGCGGGGGATATGGTAGGCCTTGCCCTCGGCCGCGAGCCGGGCACAGGCCACTTTGTAGAAGTCGGGTGTGGCCTGCAGGCGCGCGATCTGCGCCCATTCGAGCCGTTCTCGCGCACCCCGGTCGTGGATCAGCGTGAAGCCCTGATCGTCGAGCTGCAGGCGGTAGCCGCCCTCCAGGCGGCGCAGGCGGGCTCGCAGGCCTGCGCGCACCAGCTTCCGGTGCAGGCCCTGCAGCGGCGCTTGGCGCATGGCTTGGTGCTGACGCAACGCGCCGAGCAGGCGCGCTGAGTAGCGCTTCCACAGCAGGATGCAGAGCACGGTCGAGACCAGCATGGCGATGATTTTTTCGGGGCTCAGCTGCTGGCCCGGCCGAGCGATGGTCAGCAGGCCGCCCCCCAGGCCCAGGCAGAGCAGCAGCGGGGCGAGCCAGCGCTCCTGCCAGCCCGCCATCCGGGCCTGCAGGGCGGCCTGTTGCCGCGCGTGCTGCTGCATCTCGCACTGCAGCGCAGCCTGCAGCCGGCAGTCGGTGTGGGTCGGGGTGATGGTGAACAGCAGTTCCATGGGCGGTGGCGTTCGATCTTCTAGGGGCCGCCAGTCTACCGGGGCGGGGCGCCGTCCAGCCTTGCCCGGCTGGCGGCAGCAGGCCGCTTTCCGCAGCCGCCGATGGGGGCGAGCGCGCGGGTTAAAGCGCATGGCGCGACAATAGCGGGATGACATCCTCCACGACGCCCCTGCATCCCGGCGCAGCTTCGGCCCGCAAGGCCCCGCCCAAACTGACCACGCTGGACAAGACCCGCATTGACGACACGCGCATCAAGATCGTGCGCCCGCTGCTGACCCCGGCACTGCTGGAGGAGTGGCTGCCCGTGACCGAAGAGGCGCAGCAGCTGGTCGAAACCAGCCGTGCCGCCATTTCGCGCGTGCTGCATGGCCAGGATGACCGGCTGGTGGTGGTGGTCGGACCCTGCTCCATTCACGATCACGATCAGGCCATGGATTACGCGCGCCAGCTCAAGGTCCAGGCCGATGCGCTCAAGGACGATCTGCTGATCGTGATGCGGGTCTACTTCGAGAAGCCGCGTACCACCGTGGGCTGGAAGGGCTATATCAACGATCCTTACCGCGACGGCAGCTTTGCCGTCAACGAAGGGCTGGAGCTGGCACGCCGCCTGCTGCTCGATGTGCTGGCGCTGGGTCTGCCTGCCGGCACGGAATTCCTGGATCTGCTGTCGCCGCAGTTCATCAGCGACCTGGTTAGCTGGGGCGCGATTGGTGCACGTACCACGGAGAGCCAGAGTCATCGTCAGCTGGCCAGCGGTCTGAGCTGCCCCGTGGGCTTCAAGAACGGCACAGACGGCGGCGTGAAGGTGGCCAGCGATGCCATTCTGGCCGCCCAGTCTTCGCATGCATTCATGGGCATGACCAAGATGGGCCAGAGTGCGATCTTCGAGACGCGCGGCAATCAGGACTGCCACATCATCCTGCGCGGCGGAAAGGCTCCCAACTACGACGCGGCCCATGTCCAGGCTGCGTGCGAAGTGCTGGAAAAGGCCGGCCTGCACCCGCAGGTGATGATCGATTTCTCGCATGCCAACAGCAGCAAGCAGCATCGCCGCCAGATCGATGTATCAGCGGATGTGGCCCAGCAGATTGCAGGCGGCGACACGCGCATCACCGGCGTGATGATCGAAAGCCATATTCACGAAGGCCGTCAGGACATCGTGGAGGGTGAGGAGCTGGCCTACGGCATCTCGCTGACCGATGCCTGCATCAGCATGGAGCAGACGGTGCCGGTGCTGGCGCAACTGGCTGCCGCCGTGCGTGCGCGTCGCCTCAAGACGGCCTGAGGCCGCCAGGACGAGGCTGGATGAACAAGAGGCGCCGCGGCGCCTCTTGTTCTTTGCGCTTTTCAGCAGGCACCCGGCCTTCCGGATCTCTTCGGCCGGCCGCCCATGCTTTCAGAGATCCAGTGTTAGCTTGAGCATGTCCTTGTGCTGCACGCCGCGCTCCCACAGCGGGGTGGTGTAGTTCTGCAAAAAGAAGTCGCGCTCGATGTCGGTGACGCGAAAACCCAGGCGTTGGTAGAACAGCAGCTGGTCGCCAAAGCTGCCAGTTCCCACATCCAGCTGCTGCACGCCGCGTTCGCGCATTTCGCGGATGGCTCGCAACAGCAGGGCCGAGCCTATGCCCTTGCTCTGCCAGGCCGTGGACACGGCCATGTTCATCAGTTCCCACCGGTGAAGGCCGTCGCCCTCGGGGACCAGCACACATACGCCGATCAAGGCACCGAGGCCGCTGGGAGTGAACTGTTCCGTCTGGCGCGCTCCAAAGCAGGTGGAGCCGGGCAGATAGCGCTTGACGCGCTCGCGCGATGGGTCGGCCAGCAGCAGCAGATGCCAGGGGGCTTCTGCGGGGTTCATGGTGGTGATGTGCCAGGCAGCAGGCGTGCTCGGGCCGGTCGGCGTGGAGGTCATGCGTGCGCTCCGCTGCGGTGGAAGGCGGGCGCTGCATATTGGCCGGGCTGGATGTCGGCATTCATTCGATGGGACGCAAGCCCGCCCATCTGCTGCAAACCACAATCTCGCGCCATTTCCACTTTCCGACTGCGGGAGTTGTGAGCCCGCCACAAATATTGTCAACAGGCCATAGCGTAGCAGTCGGCGGGCATATTCGGTGACGTACTGGTGAAAAGTACAGCGTTATGCGTCAATTTTGATGCAGGAATCTCGCAAATATTGATGTGCTCAGGCCTTGCAATTGCGTGAGCAGGCACTTCAAGGCAGTGCGCTGACGAGCCTGACGCCCTTTGCGCAGGACGGGCTTTGCAAAAGCGAAGATAGTGGTTTATACTTAGCTACAAGGGTTAACCCTTAAGGTCTAACCCGCGAATGACAGTACATGAGATGCGTGCTGTCCATCGCTTGAAGTGCATCTCTTGATTTCATAGAAAGCTCATCATGCGCCAAGCTATCAACTCCCTGATCGAATTCATCCAAGAAGCTCGCGAGTTCCATCTGGATCTGGCCAACCAGTAATCACGCACTGGTTAGAGAAACAGCCGCCGCTCCAGGCGGCTTTTTTTCGTCCTGAAAGAGGTGTTCAGGCCGCCAGCAGGCCCTGTTTCTCTATGAAGGCCACCACCTCGTCCAGACCTTCCAGTGTCTTGAGGTTGGTCATCACAAAGGGCTTGAGACCCTTGGGCGTGGTGCGCTGCTTGATGGTGTCGCTGCGCATGATGTCCAGATTGGCGCCAACATGGGGAGCCAGGTCGGTCTTGTTGATGACGAAGAGATCGCTCTTGGTGATGCCGGGACCGCCCTTGCGCGGAATCTTCTCGCCTGCTGCCACGTCGATCACGTAGATGGTCAGATCCGACAGCTCGGGGCTGAAGGTGGCAGCCAGGTTGTCGCCGCCCGATTCGATGAAGACGATGTCGGCATCGGGGAAGTCCTTGAGCATGCGGTCAATGGCTTCCAGGTTGATGGAGGCATCCTCGCGAATCGCCGTGTGCGGGCAGCCGCCGGTTTCCACACCCATGATCCGCTCGGCGGGCAGGGCGCCGCTGATGGTCAGCAGGCGCTGGTCCTCCTTGGTGTAGATGTCGTTGGTGATGGCGACCAGGTCCCATTTGCCACGCATGGCCTTGCAAAGCATCTCCAGAATCGTGGTCTTGCCCGAGCCCACGGGCCCGCCTATGCCCACGCGCAGCGGCGGCAGCTTCTTGGTGCGGTTGGGGATATGGTGCAGTGCGGTCGACATGGTGAGTTCTTTCGAGAATGAGAGGGTTGCGATCAGCGGGTCTTGCCGTAGGCACGTTCCACCTTGGCAATGCGCAGCTCGAAATGCTGGTACCAGGTGGTGTGGCCTTTTTCCTGGGCGATCTGGTGCTCGGCGTTGTGCTTCCATTGACGGATGGCTTCCTCGCTTTCCCAGTAAGACACGGTGATGCCGAAGCCTTGGGCATCGCGGGTGCTTTCAGCGCCCAGATAGCCTGCTTGCTGGCCGGCCAGTTCCACCATGTGGTCGGCCATCTCGCCATAGCCCTGGTCCGTCGGGGTGCGCAGGGAGGTGAAGATGGCGGCGTAGTACGGTGGCTGGGGCGTGTTGGCAAACAGTGCAGACATGGCGGATGGAGGTTCAGCTACGGAAAAGTCGAGAATACTGGTGTTCATGCTGGGCCGAGAGAATGGCCAGCATGGGCGAGAAAGCCTGTCTTGCGTTGTCCGGCAACGCCAGCGCGTATTCGACGGCGGCGGGAATCTCTGAAGTCAGTCGCGCCAGGATGCGCTGGCCGGCGCTCTGGCCCAGGGGCATGGCCTTGATGGCGGCCTGAACCATGTTCTCAGCCCAGCCAAAGGCATAGGCCAGCAGTGCATCACGCGGTGTGGCGCCGGTGCATTGGGCTGCCAGCGAGAAGGCGATGGGGTAGCTGGCATCCTGCGTGGCCAGCCAGTGGACGGAGGCCAGCGCGGCTGCTTCGTCGGCGTAGCGGTTTTTCAGCCACTCGGTCAGCGAGCGGCCCATTTGCTCGGTCTGCAGGCGCAGCTCGCTGGTTTCGCGCGTGACTCTTACCCACTGGTTGAGGCTGGCGATGCGCGCCAGATCGGCACTTTTCCAGGCCGGCATGGCCTGCGCAATCACGGCCATGTCCCCGCGCGACTGGGTCAGATGCAGCTGCTGCACCAGCCAGCTGGCAGCCTCTGCTTCCGTTGTGACCAGCGCCGCATTGATGGCCGCTTCAAGCCCTTCCGAGTAGGAAAAGCCGCCGATGGGCAGGGCCGGCGAGGCCAGCCACATCAGCTGCAGAAAGCTCTGCGCGCCAAGAGCCAGCAGTGGCTCAGTGGGCGTGGTCATGCGAGTGTCCATGGGCGTGATGATGGTGGCTGTGGCCATCGTTGGTCACATGGCCGCCATAGGCGCCTCCTTCGGGCTCGAAAGGCAGATCGGCTTCGACCACCGTCATATGCATGCTGCGCAGCATATCGGCCAGCACATGGTCGGGTTCGATCTTCAAATGGTCGGGCTGCAGCTCGATCGGCACATGGCGGTTGCCCAGATGGTAGGCCGCGCGCATCAGGTCAAACGGCGTGCCATGTTCGGCGCAGGCCGTGATATGCAGCACTTTTTGCGGTGCGGCCAGCACGCGGATCAGGCTGCCGTCTTCGGCCACCAGTACATCGCCGCCACGCACGGCCTGGCCGCGTGGCAAGAAGACGGCCAGCTCGCGACCCTGGCTGTCGGTGGCGGCAAAGCGGCTCTTCTGGCGCACGTCCCAGTCCAGTTCCACGGACGCGGCGCGTTTGAGGATGACGGTGGAAAGGCCCTGGCCCTGGAGCAGCAGTTTGTTGGCAGTCAGCATGGTGAATTCACAATGAAATAAAAGGCCCGAACCAGATTGGCGCGCATGTTGCATGCCCTGCGCATATCAGTGATTTTGATGGTTCGAGCAAGATGACAACTCTTTTGGAAACTTCGACAGAAATGGCAGCACCGACCTCTTTGCATGATGCGCCTGCTGGCTGGCAGGGCTGCGGCGCAGCCTATGTGGCGGTGTATGGCACGTTGCGTGCCGGTGGCATCAACGATATTGCAAGGCTCCAGCCAGGCGTCGCCTGTGTCGGCAGGACCCAACTGACCGGCACTTTGCATGACCTTGGCTGGTACCCGGGCCTGAGCCTGCAAGGCACGCAGGCCGTGCTGGCCGAGGTCTACCCCATGGACGCAGCGCTGGAGCGGGCCATGGATCGCATCGAAGGCCTGTGGCCCGAAGACCTGGGCGAATACGCCAAGCGCATTCTGACCCTGCCCGTGATGCTGACCCAGGGCGGTCAGCAGTCCATCACCTTGCTGGTGTACGAGGCCTTGCCCGCCACGGTGAGTGCTGCGCCGCAGCTCGCCGTCAGTGACTGGCTGGCCTGGTTTGAGGGCAAGGGCATGCAGCATCCGGATACGGAGTTTCAGCTCAACACCGCTCAGAACAGAAAGTAGCGCTGTGCCATGGGCAGGCTGACCGCGGGCTCGCAGGTCAGCAGATCGCCATTGGCGCGCACGGCATAGGTCTGGGCATCCACCTCCATATGCGGCGCCAGATCGTTGTGGATCATGTGCTGCTTCTTCACATTGCGTATGCCCTTGACCGCGGACAGGGTCTTGTGCAGCCCGAAGCGCTGGCCGATACCGGCGGTAAGCCCTGCCTGGGAGACAAAGGTCAGCGAAGTTCTGGCAACCGCCCCGCCAAAGCTTGCAAACATCGGGCGGTAATGCACGGGCTGAGGCGTGGGAATGGAGGCGTTCGGATCGCCCATGGCCGCCATGGCGATGCTGCCGCCCTTGAGTATGCAAAACGGCTTGACGCCAAAGAAGGCGGGCTTCCAGATCACGATATCGGCCCACTTGCCCACCTCGATGCTGCCCACCTCGTGGCTGATGCCGTGGGCAATCGCGGGATTGATGGTGTATTTGGCGATATAGCGCTTGACGCGGAAGTTGTCGTTGCGCGCGCCGTCGTCACTCAGGGCGCCACGCTGCAGCTTCATCTTGTGCGCCGTCTGCCAGGTGCGCAGTATGACCTCGCCCACGCGGCCCATGGCCTGGCTGTCGGAGCTGAACATGCTGATCGCGCCGATGTCGTGCAGGATGTCCTCGGCCGCAATCGTTTCCTTGCGGATGCGGCTTTCGGCAAAGGCCAGGTCTTCGGCAATGCCGGCGTCCAGGTGGTGGCAGACCATGAGCATGTCCACATGCTCGTCCAGCGTGTTGATGGTGTAGGGGCGCGTGGGGTTGGTGGAGCTGGGCAGCACATTGGCCTCGCCCACCACTTTCAGAATGTCGGGCGCATGGCCACCGCCCGCACCTTCGGTGTGAAAGGTGTGAATGGTGCGGCCCTTGAATGCGGCCACGGTGTCCTCCACAAAGCCGGACTCGTTGAGCGTGTCGGTGTGGATGGCGACCTGGGTATCGGTGTCCTCGGCCACATCCAGGCAGTTGCTGATGGCGGCTGGTGTGCTGCCCCAGTCCTCGTGCAGCTTGAGGCCGATGGCGCCGGCACTGATCTGCTCGTGCAGGCCGCCGGGCAGGCTGGCATTGCCCTTGCCCAGAAAACCCAGATTCATGGGGAAGGCGTCGGCGGCCTGCAGCATGCGTTCCATATGCCAGGGGCCTGGCGTGCAGGTGGTGGCGAAGGTGCCGGTGGCCGGGCCGGTGCCGCCGCCGATCATGGTGGTCACGCCGCTGGTCAGTGCTTCCTCGATCTGCTGTGGGGCAATGAAATGGATATGGGTGTCGATGCCGCCTGCGGTGACGATATTGCCTTCGCAGGAGATGATTTCCGTGCCCGGGCCGATGATGATGCTCACGCCCGGCTGGGTGTCGGGGTTGCCGGCCTTGCCTATGGCCACGATACGGCCGTCCTTGAGACCGATGTCGGCCTTGACGATGCCCCAGTGGTCCAGGATCAGTGCATTGGTCAGTACGGTATCGACCGCACCGCCTCCGTCAGGGCCGGTTCCCGTCCCGTCGCGTGTGCGCTGGCTTTGCGCCATGCCGTCGCGGATGGTCTTGCCGCCGCCGAACTTCACTTCCTCACCATAGCCGCCAGCGGCCAGGGTGTAGTCTTGCTCGACCTCGACGATGAGCTCGGTGTCGGCCAGGCGCAGACGGTCGCCCACGGTGGGGCCAAAGGTTTCTGCGTAGGCTCGTCGGTCCATGGTGGCCATTGAGGAATCTCCGATTCAGGTGTTCAGCGCAGGGACTGCTGCTGGGCCGCTGGTGGCAGGGCGGCGGGGTTTGTGCTGAGCAGGTCGCGCAATGTGCCCAGTGCCAGGGCCAGCAGCAGTGCAGCGCAGCAGCGGTAGGTAAAACGGCTCCAGTGCGCAGCAGCGCGGCGGAAAAGCCGGTCCACCAAGGCTGCGCAGACAAAGCACCAGAGCAGGGACGAAGTCATGAATCCCGCGAAGAACAGCCCGTAATCGCTGGCGCCGGGCTGGGTCACTCCCACCGCCCCCAGGGCGCTGCCCATGGCGGCCCAGTAGGCCAGGTTTTGCGGGTTGGTCAGCGACAGGGCCATGCCGCGGCGCAAGGCCTGCTTCTGCGTTGCGGCGGCGGTGGCCGATACATCGAGCTGGTGTTCGGTACGCCCGGCCTGCCAGCTGTCCCAGGACAGCCAGAGCAGGTAGGCGGCGCCCGCCAGACCAATCGGCCAGCGCAAGGCGTCGACCTGCATGACCAGACCAATGCCGGCCAGGCCCAGCAAGGCCCAGCTCGCATCGCCCACCAGGGAGCCCAACTGCACGGCCAGCGCAGGGCGATAGCCGCCGCGCACACCTTGGCGCACGGTCTCTGCAAACACCGCACCGGGCGCAGCATTGAACACCAGGCCCAGCACAAAAGCAGAAGCAAACAGCATCAGCATCGCAGGTCAGTCCCTGGCATTCGCGGGCAATGCACCCTGGACCAGACCGCGAAAGCCGTAGATCTGACGGTCGCCGCCGATCTCGACCAGTTCCACCGTGCGCTGCTGCCCTGGCTCGAAGCGCACGGCCATGCCGCTGGCAATATTCAGGCGCATGCCGTGGGCGGTGGCGCGGTCGAAATCCAGACCTGCATTGGTTTCGGCAAAGTGGTAATGCGAGCCGACCTGAATCGGCCGGTCGCTGGCATTTTTCACCACCAGCGTGAGCGTGCGGCGGCCGGGGTTGAGTGCATGGCTGCCCTCGTCAAGAATCAGTTCGCCGGGGATCATCTTTCGCCTCCTTGCGCAAAGGCCTTTTGCTGCACTGTGCCGGGGTGTTTCATATCACGCCAGTTTCGTCAGCATGAAAGCGCCGAGCGCGGCGGTGGCTGCACCGCCGAACCGGGCCACCCACTGGTGGCGCTGCATGAGGGCATGACCGAGTACCATGCCGACGATATGCAGTGTGGCCGAGCCCAGAGCAATGCCCAGCAGTGCACCGACAGCAGCCAGGCCGCTGTCTCCGGCCAGCTCAAAGCCGTGCGCAGCGCCATGGAAGAAGGCAAACACAGCAGCCAGGGCGGCGGCGGCGGCCCAGGGCATGCGTTGCTGAACCAGCACCAGCAGGCCCAGCACCAGCACGGATGCGGCGATCATGGGCTCTACGCCCGGCACCCACAGGCCGGCAAAGCCGGCCACGGCACCCGCCACCAGCAGGGCCACAAAGGCCGCAGGTGCACGCCAGGCCGTGCGCAGGCTGGGCATGGTCAGTGCGCTCCAGGCGCCCACAGCCAGCATGGCGGCCAGATGGTCTGCACCGGTAAACGGGTGGGCAAAGGCATGGCCCAGGCTGTCGAGAAAGTGGTGATGACCGCCTGCATCGGAGCCCATATGAGCGAGAGCGGACAGGGGCAGTGCAGTCGCTGCGGCGGCCGTGGTGGCAAGGAGCTTGTTGAATTTCATAGCTGTCTGCGCTTGATGGGTAAGGGTTTGAAGGCTAAAAAGCTTGAAGTTTTGGATACCGAGTCAGGCGATGGGCTCGTGCACGGTGACCAGCTTGGTGCCATCGGGGAAGGTGGCTTCGATCTGGATGTCGGGAATCATCTCGGGGATGCCTTCCATCACATCGGCGCGGGTCAACACGCTGCGGCCTTCACTCATGAGCTGGGCCACGGTCTTGCCGTCACGTGCACCTTCCATCACGAAGGCGCTGATCAGTGCCACGGCCTCGGGGTAGTTGAGCTTGAGGCCGCGGGCCATGCGCCGCTCGGCCAGCAGGGCCGCAGTGAAGATCAGCAGCTTGTCTTTTTCGCGCGGTGTCAATTCCATCGTCTTCAATCCCTCAGTCAGCTCGCGCAGCCGGTGGCACCGGCAGAACGCGCGCTGGGAGTTTCATGCCCTTTTATGTAGCAAGTGCTATGCCAATGGCAAGCCCTTGTTGCTGGTGGATGACAACCGGGTAGCTGTGATTTGGCACTTCATTGGTGCATGAGGGCGACTGGTATGCACCATGGCGTTCCCTGGTTACGGAGGCGGACACTTCTTGGTGCATTACGGGGCTATGACGGTGCAGTGCGTGGCACGGACCTTGCTTTTTCTGGTGCATGTATCAAGGACTGATAAAGAGGAAAGGCATGCCGCTTTTGCGGACTGCCGCAAGGCAGGGTTTGTTGACCTGGGGATGTGCCGCCCTTTGTACGGGCGCGGTGTGGGCGAGGGCGGGTCAGGACGGTGACCAGACATTGCCCGAGGTGCAGGTGAGTGCCATGGTCAAGGGACAGGCACTGGATGAGGCGCAACGCGCGTTTTCCGTCACCGAGTTCAGGCGTGACGAGATTCGCGAGCAGCCCAGGCAGGAAGTGGAATCGCTGTGGAGTCTGGTGCCCGGCATGCATGTCAATCACTACCAGCTGAGCGGCGTGGCCAATGGGCTGGTGATGCGTGGTTTTGGCGGCGGCGGCCATGGTGGCGATGTGGCGGCCACACTGGATGGCATCCCCCTCAACGAAGCCATGTCGCATGCCGATGGCTATTTCGATCTCAATGTGGTGGTGCCTCTGGAGCTGGACAAGGTCAATGTCTATCGCGGTCCCGTGTCGGTGCTGCAGGGCAACTACAACCGGGCCGGATTGCTGGAGCTGCGCACGCGGCGCAGCGGCAGCTATACGGAGCTGGAAGTCAGTGCGGGTTCCCACGGCCTGTTCGATGCCCAGGCAGCACTCGGGCGCGGGCTGGAGGGGGGCGATCAGCTCAATCTGGCGGCCCAGCACTCGCGCGGTGATGGAGCGCGACCCGCCTCGCGTCATGAGCGCAGCACCATCAGCGGCACCTGGAAGCACCATGTGCATGAAAAGCTCGATATCTCGCTGTCCGGTCGCTGGCACGAGGCGCGTGGCGACTCGCCGGGCTATCTGACCGAAGCGCAATGGCGAGAGAATCCTCAGGGCAAGGACAGCCGTGTGGTGGGTGATGGTGCCGACAAGCACTTTGGCACGCTGCGCCTGGATGCGCAGTACGCACTGGACGCCGATACCCGGCTGCTGGGCTTTGTCTACGGCACGCAGCAGGATTTTGTGCGCTGGTTCACCCGTCCGCGCAGCGCCACCTGGATGCAGCGCGAGGAGCGCTACGACCGCAGCGTGCTGGGAGCGGGGCTGAATGTCAGTGGCAAGTCCCGCCTGGCGGCGCGCGAGCTGAACTGGATGCTGGGCCTGGAGCAGGTGCGCGAGTCCACCGACTATGGCTATTGGGATGGATTGCTCGACCGCCGGCACACCGGCCCTGCATTGAATGATCGCAATACACGGCTCGACAACACGGCGATCTACGGCCAGGCTGGCTGGCAGCCAACGGCCTGGTTGCAGACCACGGCGGCCCTGCGCTGGGACCACTTTGACGGCCGCTGCCGTCTGCTGGGGGCGGAGGCCGGTGGCGATGAATGCAATCGCATGCAGGGCCGCAGCCATGCCAGCCCCAAGCTGGGAGCACTGGTGCAGCTCGATGCCCGCACGGCCGTGCGTGCCAGCTGGTCGCAAGGCTTTGCGCTGCCCAGCGACTTTGCCAAATACGCGCTGCGCAACAGCGACCTGCATGCCAATATCTTTCGTCAGAGCGAGCTGGGCTTGGAGTGGAAGCCATCGGCCCATTGGCTGATCGATGCCTCGCTCTACCGCATCAGCTCCAGCCATGAAATACGCAACACAGCGCCCGGCGAGTATGAAAACCTGGGAGCGACCGTACGCAAGGGCGCCGAGCTGCAGCTTCACTGGCTGCCCAGCCGCAACTGGCATGTCGAATGGGCTTATGGTCACAACCGCTCCGAAGTCACGCAGAACGCGAACGCCGCATTGCTGGGTCGGCGTGTAGTGGCAGTGCCAGAGTACACCAGCACCTTGCATGCACGCTGGATGCCGCGCAGCGATGTCACCGTGCATGGATTGCTGCGCCATGTGGGCCGCGCGCCCATCAACACCGGCAATACCGAATGGGCAGGCAGCTATCGCTGGCTGGACCTGGGCCTGCAATACCGCTTGCCCGCGAGTCTGGCGCGCAATGCCAGTCTGAGCCTGTGGCTGCGCAACGCCGCCAATACCCGCTATGCCAGTACCACCACCATGATTGCCGGCCAGCGTCTGGTCGCGCCCGGCGCGCCGCGCAGCGTGCAGCTGGGCTTGCAGTTTTCCTTATGATTTTTCGGAGCTTCCATGTCTGTTTGCAGGACACGTCACCACATCATCGCGCGCATTCTGTGCACCACAGCCGCTGCCTGGCTGCTCTGCGCGCATCCGGCTTCTGCCCATAACGTCTGGCTGGAGCCCGATGCGCAGGGGGGCTATGTCATGCAGTTCGGCGGTCATGACGGCAGGACCGAAGCCTTCGATCCGGCCAAGCTGCAGCGTGTGCACGCCTATGACTTGCGCGGCCGTGAAGTGCCCAGTGTCGTGCAGAATGTGCAGGGCGGCATCCGCATCAAGCCCGATGCCAGGGCTGCGCTGATTGCAGTGGAGCTCGATAACGGCTATTTCAGCAGTACGGGTGCAGAGGGCACCATGCTGCCTTTGTCCATGGACCAGAACCCCGGTGCGGTGCGCGGCGTGCATGCGCGCAAGTTCCACAAGACCGTGGTGCGTTGGGGCGCCGTCATGCAAAAGCCGCTGGGTCAGATGTTCGAGGTGGTGCCGCTGCAGGGGCAGTCTCCCCATGCCGGTCAGCCGCTCAGGCTGCAGGTGTTGCTGCATGGAAAGCCGCAGCCCGGCGTCAGACTGTCCTGGGGAGAGAACGGCTCTCCCACGATGACGGACGCGCAAGGGCAGGCAACCATGACGCCGGCTGTCGGCAGCAATACGCTGCAGGCCATACTGCGTCAGCCGGTTACGGGCGATCCCAGGACCACCGAGAACAGCTACGAGTATCTGCTGCGCTTTGCCGTGCATTGATGAAGCCACGTTCCGTCAGTTCAAGATCCGTTTCACAGCCTGCTGCCATGACCGATTCCACGCCTGTTGCCCGCCGCTCCCGAGAGCAGATTCTGCAAGCCATCCGCGAGGCTGCGATTGCGGAGTTCAGCAGCCATGGCTTCAAGGGCGCATCCACGCAGGCGATTGCAGAAAGAGCGGGCCTGACCAAGCCCCAGCTGCATTACTACATCGAGAGCAAACAGGCCTTGTATGACGAACTGCTCTATGCGCTGCTGGAGGCCTGGTCGGCGGCATTTGCGTTCGATCCGGCGCTGGACGATCCGGCGCAGATCATCGGCAACTATGTGCGGCGCAAGCTGGACTATGCGCTGGACAATCCGGCCCTGTCGCGCATCTTCACCAACGAGGTGCTGGGTGGTGGCTTGCGTCTGCACCAATACTGGCCTGTCGCGCTGAGCTCCACGGCGCAGAAGGTGGATCTGATCAACGCCTGGATCGCGCAGGGCCGCATGCGCAGCCTCGATGCGCGCGTGCTGTTGATGCAGATCTGGGGCATGACCCAGCACTATGCGGACTATGCGGTGCAGGCCAGGGTGATGCTGGAGTGTGCTGACGACCAGCCGCTGGATCGCGAGCATATCGCCCGGGAGCTCACCACTTCCGTGCTATTGAGCTGTGGTCTGGCACCAATTTGAAGATGCTCTGCGCAAGCCTGGTGCAGGTGGCCAGGCAGCAGGCGGGTAGCTCTCCCTGGCGTGTTTTGGCACACCGTTTGCTTAGATTTGACCAGTCGATCAAATCGGATGGTCAATCATGCCCAACACTGCTCCGGATACTCTGGAAACGCCCGTAGAACAAGGCTTTGAGCTGGTATTGCTGCGTCAGGGATTGCGCTTGCCGGTGGAGCCCGGAGAGCGCATCACCGATGTGCTGCAACTGGCCGGTGTAGCCATAGAGACGGTGTGCGAGCAAGGCATTTGCGGAACTTGCGTCACGCGCTGGACGGCCGGTGATCCCGAGCACCATGACCGCTGCCTGACCGATGAGGAGCGCAGCACGCATGTGGCTTTGTGCTGCGCACGCAATCGCGGCGCAGCTCTGACCCTGGATCTTTGAAGGGCCGACATGCGAGTGCTTGTGATCTTTTCCCATCCCGTGGAAACCAGCTATCAGGCCGCATTGCATGCCGAGGTGGTACAGCAGTTGCGAGGCGCCGGGCATGAGGTCGATGACTGCGACCTGTACGCGGAAGGCTTCAATCCCGTGATGTCCCGCGAGGAACGCCTGGGCTATCACGAGGTGCCGCAGAACCGGCTGCCGGTGCAGCGCTATGTGGATCGCCTGCTGTGGGCTGAGGCGGTGGTCTTCTGCTTTCCGACCTGGTGCTTCGGTCTGCCGGCCATGCTCAAGGGGTTCTTCGATCGCGTGCTGATGCCCGGTGTGGCCTTCGACATCAGCGATCCGCAGAACGTCAAACCGGCGCTGACCCATCTCAAGCGCATTGCGGCGGTGGTGACTTACGGGCGTCCGCGCTGGACCGCGCTGTTCATGGGTGATCCACCGCGCAAATGCATCACGCGCTATCTGCGCATCCTCACGGGCGGCAAGGCGCGTATCGACTATCACGCCTGCTACCACATGAACGTGGCAACGCCATCTCGGCTGCAGTCCTTCAAGGCCCATGTCGGTCGGGCCATGCGCCGCTTTGCCTAGGAGAGCTCTCCATGTCCTCACATCTGACACTCTGCAATGCACGGCTGCCGCACTGGTTGCTTGCGGCCCTGGGACAGCGCAGCGAGATGCCGCTGTCACGCCTTGAGATCTCCAACGGGCGCATTGCGGCCGTAGCCGCCGAAGCCCCGGGCCTGCCGCGCAGCTTCGGCTCCCAGGTATGGGATCTGCAAGGAGCGCTGGTGTTGCCGACCATGGTGGACGCGCATCTGCATCTGGACAAGGCTTTCACGCTGGAGCGCATGGGACCGGTGAAGCCGGGCCTGCTGGCAGCGATAGAGGCGATGATGGTGGACAAGCAGAACTGGACTGCGGCCGATGTGCGCCGCCGTGCGAGTCAGGGCCTGCAATGGGCCTATGAAGCCGGTGTTTCGCATGCACGCAGCCATTGCGACTGGTGGGAGCCGGAGTCGGTGCCTGTGGCCTGGGAAGTGCTGCGCGAGCTGGCGCAGGAATGGGCGGGCCGTGTGCTGCTTGAGCGCGTCAGCCTGATTCCCCTGCATCTGTATGAGGAGCGCGGTGTGGCGATGCGTCTGGCCAAGCAGGTGGCGCGCAGTGGCGCGGGGGCCTTGCTCGGCGGCTTTGTCCATTCCACCAACTGGAGCCCGCGGGCCTTGCGCAATCTGCTTGAGGCTGCGCAGCAGCACGGCCTGGACGTGGACCTGCATGTGGACGAGGAACTCAACCCCGCAGCCCAGGGCCTGGCCACCACGGCCGCGCTGCTCAAGGAACTGCGCTTCGAAGGCCGTGTGGTCTGCGGTCATACCTGCGCGCTGGCGGCGCAACCGCTGGAGCAGGCGCTGCGCACGCTGGATGCCGTGGCCAGCACTCCCATCACCATGGTCAGCTTGCCGGTGACGAACCTGCTGCTGCAGGACGCGCAAACCGATGTCACGCCGCGGCAGCGAGGCCTGACGTTGGTCAAGGAGGCCAGGGCGCGCGGCATACCGCTGATGATCTCCAGCGACAACGTGCAGGACCCGTTCTGCCCGCTGGGCAGTTTCGATCCGCTGGAAGCGCTGAGCACCGCAGTGGCGGCCGCGCAGCTGACTTCGGCCTTCGACGAGTGGAGCGACAGCGTCTGTCGCCGCGACTGGCTGGGTCATGGTGTCGGCCGTCTGCCGCTGCAGCCAGGCGCGACAGCCGATCTGGTGATCCTTCCTCAGTCCAGCGTCAGCGGCTTTCCATCCCGCAGCCACCGCCGTGTGGTGATGCGCGAGGGGAGCGTCAGCAACGGCGAGCCGCTGGCTGCCTGGTTCACCCCCTGTATTGAACGGAGCGTTGCATGAACACAGATACCACAGGCATTGCACAGCCCCTGGCACGTTATGCGGCCTGGCGGCGGGCGGGCGATCTGGTGTTCCTGTCGGGCGTGATCGCCGTGGACCCGGGGGCCAATCGCATCGTGCGCGGCTATGCCGACATTCCTGCTGAAGCGGCGGCGCTGATCGGGCGTACCGGTGAATTCAGCACCGACATCAAGGAGGGCCCCATCCTGGCGCAGAGCTGGTGGGTGCTGGACCGCATCCGCCAAACGGTGGAGGCCGCCGGCGGCCAGATGTCGGATGTCTTCAAGCTGGTGCAGTACTTCCGCAATCTGGACCAGTTCCCGCAGTACAGCCGTGTACGCAAGCTGTTTTTTCCCGGCGAATCACCGGCTTCCACGGTGGTCGAGGTGACGGGCATGTTGCCCACACCGGACATTCTGATCGAGGTGGAGGCCACGGCCTATCTGCCCTTGCGTTGACCCATTCATCACTCACCCCGGAGAACCCATGCTGCATGGATACACCCCTGCCGACCGCTTTCTGCCCTATCTGAGCTGGACCGAGGTTGCGGCCCTGCCGGACAAGGCCAATACCGTGATCGTGCTGCCTGTGGGCGCCATGGAGCAGCATGGCCCGCATCTGCCCTGCTCGGTGGATGCAACGATTGCGGCAGGCGTGGTCGGCGCCGCCATGGCGCAGCTGCCCGCTGCCGTGCCTGCATTCGCCATGGCCCCCATCGTCTATGGCAAGTCGGAGGAGCATCTGCACTTTCCCGGCACGGTGACCTTGAGCGGCGAAACCCTGCTGGCCACGATCAATGAAATCGGCGAGTCGGTGTATCGCGCAGGCTTTCGCAAGCTGCTGTTCGTCAACGGCCACGGCGGCCAGCCACAGGTGCTGGAAATCGCGGCGCGCGAGCTGCGCCTGCGCCATGGCGACTTCATCGTCGTGCCGAGCTTTACCTGGCGCGTGCCCCACGTCGCAGGCCAGTATCTGTCGAACCTCGAGAAAAAGCTGGCCATGCATGCAGGCCATGCCGAGACCGCGCTGATGCTGGCGCTGGCGCCGCAGACCGTGCACATGGAGCGTGCCGTCATCAACTACCCGCCCGTGTTCCCCTCCAGCCTGCTGTCGCCCGACGGCCGTCCCGCCTGCGCCTGGACCGCACGGGACTTCGGACCCAGCGGCGTGATAGGTGATCCGACCCCCGCAACCGCGCAGCAGGGGCAGGAGATCCTGCAATCCCTGGCCCGCAGCTGGGCCGCCGCCATCGCCGAGCTGCATGAGCTGCAATGGGCCAGCCGCGACGAAGCCACCTGGGGACGAGCCCAGCATCAGGGACATGTGGAGCCTGCCCTGGCCTGACGCCTTTCAACGCCTTGCCTGTTTCAAACCTTCGGAGAACCGCCATGATGAAGACTGCCAGATTCCTCAAACCCCTGACCTGCGCGGCCATGCTGGCCTGCGGTCTGAGCGGCCTCGGCCATGCCGATGAAAAATTCGTCTACATGACCAACTGGTATGCCCAGGCCGAGCATGGCGGCTTCTACCAGGCTGTGGCCACAGGGCTGTACAAAAAGCACGGCCTCGATGTCAGCATCAAGATGGGCGGCCCCCAGGTCAATATCACGCAGATGATGGCTGCCGGTCAGGCCGACTGTGTCATGGGCTCCAGCGATCTGCAGATGGTGCAGATGCGCGAGGGCGGTGTTCCCGTGACCACGGTGGCAGCCGTGTTCCAGAAAGATCCGCAGGTGCTGATCGCTCACGAGGACGTGAAGCGTTTCGAGGACCTCAAGGGCAAGACCATTCTGATTGCCGCCTCCGCGCAGCGCGGCTATTGGCCCTGGCTCAAGGCCAAATATGGTTTCACCGACTCCCAGACCCGGCCCTACACCTTCAATATCCAGCCGTTCCTGGTGGACAAGAATTCGGCCCAGCAAGGCTATCTGACTTCCGAGCCCTTTGCGATTCAGAAGGCCGGCGTCAAGGCGAACACGCTGATGTTCAGCGATCAGGGCTTCCCGGCCTATGCCACCACCATCTCCTGCATGGACAAGACGGTCAAGGAGCGCAGCAAGGCGGTGCAGGCCTTTGTCACCGCCTCCATGGAAGGCTGGAAGAGCTATCTGGCCGATCCCGCGCCGGCCAATGCCCTGATCAAGAAAGACAACCCCAACATGACCGACGAACAGCTGGCCTACAGCGTGGGCAAGCTCAAGGAAATGAATATGGTCGCCGGCGGAGATGCAGCCAGGCTGGGCATTGGCGTGATGACCGATGCGCGGGTCAAGGCCAGCTATGACTTCCTGGTCAGCGCCAGGCTGATCGATCCGGCCAAGGTCAAGCAGGCCGATGCCTACAACCTGAGCCTGATTCAGAACATCAAGGTCCTGCCCTGATGGCATGGGCTGGCAGCGGCAGCGAAAGGTGACTATGAGCGGCTCTGAAATTCCCGCAGCAGCAATTCCCGCAGTGGAGGTGTTGTCTGCAGAGAAAACCTATCCCGGCGGCACGCAGGCGTTGCTGCCCGTCGATCTGCGCATCGAAGAGGGTGAGTTCGTGACCTTGCTCGGCCCCTCGGGCTGCGGCAAGAGCACCTTGCTCAAGATGGTTGCGGGTCTGCTGGAACCCAGCGACGGCAGACTGCTGCTTTGGCGCAAGCCGGTGCCGCAGCTGCAGGCCGGCGGCAAGAAGATGGCGTTTGTCTTTCAGCAGCCCACGCTCATGCCCTGGTCCAGCGTGCACACCAATGTGCGGCTGCCGTTGGATCTGGCTGGCGTGCCGCGCGCCGAGGCCGATGCGCGCGTCACGGAGGCACTGCAACTAGTGGGCCTGGCACGCTTTGCCAAAGCCCTGCCGCGCGAACTGTCCGGAGGCATGCAGATGCGCGTCTCGATTGCTCGCGGCCTGGTGACCGAGCCCGATCTGCTGCTGATGGATGAGCCCTTCGGCGCGCTCGACGAGATCACGCGCCACAAGCTGGACGCAGAATTGCTGGAGCTTTGGAGCAAGAAGAAGCTGACGGTGATCTTTGTCACCCACTCCATCCACGAGGCCGTCTTTCTGTCCAGCCGGGTGGTGATGATGGCGGCCAGACCGGGACGGGTGGTGGAGGAGTTTCGCATCGATGCTCCCTATCCGCGGCCTGCCGATTTCATGCTCGGCCCCGAGTTCGCCCGCCATGCGCAGCAGTTGCAATCGAGCCTGCTGCGCGCCAGTGCCATTGTGGAGGAGAGTCTGTCATGAGCGCCTTGCCCGCTTCCATTCCCGATGATGCGGCCAGGGCCGCCGACAGCAGGCCTGCAGCGACCGGCGCGCGTGCGGTGGCTGCCGTCAAGTCCGGCAAGGCGGCCACCCCCTGGCTACTGCAGCCCAAGGTGCAGCGTGTGCTTTTGCCGGCGCTGGTGGGCCTTGTGCTGCTGCTGGTCTGGCAGGCTCTGGTGACCCTGCTGGAGCTGCCGCCTTATCTGGTGCCTTCACCGCTGCTGATGCTGCAGACCCTGATGACGGACTGGGCGGCACTCGGCCTGTCCCTGTGGGTCACCGTCAAGATCACCTTGCTGGCCTTTGCCCTGGCCACCGTTGCTGGCGTGCTGATCAGCTTTGTATTCGTGCAGAGCAAGCTGATCGAGACGGCCTTGTTTCCCTATGCCGTGCTGCTGCAGGTGACGCCCATCGTGGCCGTGGCTCCGCTGATCATCATCTGGGTCAAGGACCCGGTGCTGTCCATGGTGATCTGTGCGGCGCTGGTGGCGCTGTTTCCCATCATCAGCAACACCACGCTGGGCCTGCGCAGTGTGGAGCCGGATCTGCTGGCCTACTTCAAGCTCAACCGGGCCACGCGCCTGCAGGTGCTGATGCGCTTGCGCATTCCCAGTGCCTTGCCCTATTTCTTCGGGGGGCTGCGTATCTCCAGCGGCCTGGCGTTGATAGGTGCCGTGGTGGCCGAGTTCGTGGCCGGTACTGGCGGGCAGGGAGCGGGTCTTGCCTACCAGATCCTGCAAGCGGGCTTTCAGCTCAACATCCCGCGCATGTTCGCTGCGCTGCTGCTGATTTCGCTGACCGGCGTGGCGCTGTTCGTGCTCATGGCCTGGTGCACACGCCGGGCGCTGGGCGGCTGGCATGCCAGCGAGTCCGGTAGCGACTAGCGCTTCCCCCCTTTCTTCATTTCTGCTCCCGTCATGCCCGCGCCGCGCGGCATATGGGCCGACTCATGCCTTGCTTTTTTGCGACACGACCATGAACACCAATCCGATTGCCGAGAACAGCAGCCAGCTGGCCAGCGCCTTGCCTGCGCTGGACTGGATCACCGACTCCCTGAAAGTGTCGCGCCTGTCCCAGGATTTTTCCTGGTTCAGTCCGGTTCTGAAGCAGGCCCTGCAGGGCAAACGCGGGGACATTGCGGTGCGTCCGCGCACCGAGGCCGAGATTGCTCAAGTCGTGGCCCATTGCGCGCGTAGTGGCGTTCCCATCACGCTGCGCGGCAGCGGCACCGGCAATTACGGCCAAAGCACGCCGCTGCACGGCGGCCTGATCCTGGATCTGAGCGGATACAACAGCCTGTGCTGGGTGCGCGGCAGTGTGGGCCGGGCACAGGCCGGCATACGTCTGGCGGACTTCGACCAGCTGGCGCGCGAGCAGGGGCAGGAGCTGCGCTGGCTGCCGTCCACCTACCGCAGCGCCACCCTGGGTGGCCTGTTCGGCGGAGGCTTCGGCGGCGCCGGCTCCATCACCTACGGGCCGCTCGCCTCTGCGGGCAATGTGCTGGCTGCGCGCGTGATGACGGTGGAGGCCGAGCCCCGCATTCTGGAACTGCGCGGTGCCGACGCCATGCGTCTGCACCATACCTATGGCACGACCGGCATCGTGCTCGAGCTCGAAGTGGCGCTGGCAGATGCTACGAACTGGACGGAATGCATTGCCACCTTCACGGGTTTTGACGAGGCGCTGGGCTTTGCGCAGCAGCTGGGCAATGCTCCAGGCATCCGCAAGAAGGAGCTGAGCCTGATGGCGGCTCCAGTACCGGCCTATTTCACCAGTCTGGCCGAGCATCTGCCCCCGGGCTGCCACGCGGTCATTGCGCTGGTGGCACCCGAAGCCGAGGAGGCCATGCAGTTGTTGCTGGAGCGTCACGGCGGCACCCTCAGCTACTGCGAGCGCGGCCGCTGGTCTGCGCAGCCGGCTGCGGGCTACAAATCGCTGATCGAGTATTGCTGGAACCATACAACCTTGCATGCGCTGAAGCTGGACCGAGAGCTGACCTATCTGCAGACCGGCTACAACCCCGCAAGGTTTGGCGAGCAACTCAAGGCCTTGCGCAGCGAGCTCGGTGACGAGGTCCTGTTCCATCTGGAGTTTCTGCGCACCAAGGAGGGACAGTTCAACTGCAGCGGGCTGGAGCTGGTTCGCTTCAGCTCCGCCGAGCGGCTCAACGCGATCATGGACATCTATCGCAAGCATGGCGTGCAGATCAACAATCCGCATGTCTACGTGGTGGAAGACGGCAAGGCCAACAACCAGCTCGATCCCGCGCTGTTGCAGACCAAGGCCGATCTCGATCCCCTGAATCTGCTCAATCCCGGAAAGCTGCGCAGCGCAGCGCTGCCGGCCTGCATCCCGGCCGACTGAGGCGGTCATGCACTTCAATAGTGCCTGCGGCCGGGTGCGGTCTGCATCTGGTGCATGGGGCACTGCAATGGTGCTTGCTGACGGCCGTTGCTGAGCGCAGGAAGACGAGTTCGGGCCCCATCTGACCCAAAAGAGGCAGCGGCGCCGATTCCGGCGGCTTTCAGGCCGTGGCGCGGGGGAGGCTGGCACGGTAATTGCACTTCAGGTTCTGCGGTCAATGTGACCGAACAAAACCTCCTGGGAGTGCTGAAATGAATCGTCGCGGAACCCTCACAACACTGGCTGCATCCATGGCTCTGGGCCTGGGATTGACTTCTCAGGTGCTGGCTGCAGACACCATCAAGGTGGGTGTGTTGCACAGCCTCTCGGGCACCATGGCCATCTCCGAGACCGTGCTCAAGGACACGGTGCTGATGGCCATCGACGACATCAATGCCAAGGGCGGCGTGATGGGCAAGAAGCTGGAGCCCGTGGTGGTGGACCCGGCCTCCAACTGGCCGCTGTTTGCCGAAAAAGCCAAGCAGCTGATCACCCAGGACAAGGTGGCCGTGGTCTTCGGCTGCTGGACCAGCGTGTCGCGCAAGTCCGTGCTGCCGGTGTTCGAGCAGAACAACGGCCTGCTGTTCTACCCCGTGCAGTACGAGGGCGAGGAACTCTCCAAGAACGTCTTCTACACCGGCGCCGCGCCCAACCAGCAGGCGATTCCCGCTGTCGAGTATCTGATGAGCAAGGAAGGCGGCGGTGCCAAGCGCTTTGTGCTGCTGGGCACGGACTATGTGTACCCACGCACCACCAACAAGATTCTGCGTGCCTTCCTCAAGTCCAAGGGGGTGAAGGATTCCGACATCATGGAAACCTACACTCCCTTCGGCCACAGCGACTACCAGACCATCGTGGCCGATGTGAAGAAGTTCTCCACGGGCGGCAAGACGGCGGTGATCTCCACCATCAACGGCGACTCCAACGTGCCCTTCTACAAGGAGCTGGGCAATGCCGGCCTCAAGGCCAAGGACGTGCCGGTGGTGGCCTTCAGCGTGGGTGAAGAAGAGCTGCGCGGCGTGGACACCAAGCCTCTGGTCGGTCACCTGGCGGCATGGAACTACTTCATGAGCGTGAAGAACCCGACCAACACGGCCTTCATCAAGCAATGGGGCGATTACGCCAAGGCCAAGAACATCGCCGGCCACAAGGACAAGCCGCTGACCAACGACCCGATGGAAGCCACCTGGGTCGGCATCCACATGTGGAAGCAGGCCGTGGAGAAAGCCAAGAGCACGGATACCGACAAGGTGATCGCTGCCATGGCCGGCCAGACCTTTACCGCACCCAGCGGCTTCACCCTGAAGATGGACGAGAAGAATCACCATCTGCACAAGCCCGTGATGGTCGGCGAGATCAAGGCTGACGGCCAGTTCAGCGTGGTCTGGAAGACCAAGGGCCCGATCAAGGCCCAGCCCTGGAGCCCGTTTATCGAAGGCAACGACAAGAAGAAGGACGAGCCCAACGGCAAGAGCTCCTGATTCGCTCCCTCGGACTGGGGAGGTCTGGTGGGCTCTCCAGTCCTGAAAAGATAGCTGCTTGTACTTTATTGACAAGAGCTGCAGCGCTAGAAACCTGAAATTCCTATGAACATACTGCGCAAGTCATGGAAGCTGGCATTGGCCGCCGGGCTGGGCTCGTTGCTGAGCTTTGCCAGTCACGCACTGACGACCGAGCAGGCCTATGCCATGGCTGCGGCAGACGACTCCGAGCAGCGCGCGCTGGCGATCAACCAGGCCGTGCTGGCACCGGATGCACAGGCCGACGGAGGTCGCCTGTCGGCCTATCTGGGCGCGCTCGCCAACGATGAAGTGCGCGTGTCTCAGGGCAAGGTCTATGTGATGAGCGGCGACGCGGTCACCGACCCGGTGACCGGCCAGGCCGCCCAACTCCCGGCGGATGCCGAGGAAGTCATCAGCAACAATTACCTGCGCTCAGTCATCGATACGGCGCAGGCGGCGCTGGCGTTGGGCAGCAGCGATGTGCAGGCGCGCCGCAAGGCTGCCGAGCAACTGGCCTCCGAGCCCGATGCCGGGCGGCTTCCCCTGATCGAAAAAGCGCTGGCCGCTGAACAGGACGGGCAGGTCAGAGCCCTGCTGGAGCGCAGCCAGGCTGCCAGTCTGCTGGGCAGCGACGAGGTGCAGCAGCGTCTGAAGGCGGTGGAGCAACTGTCGCGCCAGCAGACGCCGGAGACGCAGCTGCTGTTGAACCAGCGCCTGTCCGAAGAGTCCGATCCCGGCGTGCAAAAAGCCATCAAGGCCGCGCTGGCCGGCATTGCCGAAGGCCTGGCCTGGGGCGACAGGCTGGGGGCGATCTTCAGCGGCATCAGCCTGGGCTCGGTGCTGTTGCTGGCGGCGCTGGGTCTGGCCATCACCTACGGCCTGATGGGCGTCATCAACATGGCGCACGGCGAGCTGATCATGATCGGTGCCTATGCGACCTATCTGGTGCAGGTCGCATTCCAGCGCTGGCTGCCCGAAGCCTGGTTTGGCTGGTATCTGGTGGTGGCCGTTCCCGTGGCCTTTCTGGCCTCGGCGCTGGTCGGTGCGGTGCTGGAGCGCGGCGTGATCCGCTTTCTCTACGGCCGCCCGCTGGAGACCCTGCTGGCCACCTTCGGCATCAGCCTGGTGCTGCAGCAAACCGTGCGCAGCCTTTTCGGAGCGCAGAACGTGGGTGTGGAAAACCCCGTCTGGATGAGCGGCGGGATCGCGCTGCTGCCCAATCTCACACTGCCCTGGAACCGCATTGCCATCATCGTCTTTGCGTTCGCCGTGCTGGCGGGCGTGGCCTTCATGATCGCCAGAACGCGGCTGGGCCTGTTCGTGCGCGGCGTGACGCAGAACCGCGCCATGGCTTCCTGTGTGGGCGTCAACACGGCACGCACCGACACCTATGCGTTTGCACTGGGCTCTGGTATCGCCGGCCTCGCCGGCTGCGCCCTGAGCCAGATCGGCAATGTGGGCCCGGATCTGGGGCAGAACTACATCGTGGACAGCTTCCTGGTGGTGGTGCTGGGCGGCGTAGGGCAGCTGGCGGGCACCGTCTATGCGGCTCTGGGCCTGGGCGTGCTCAGCAAGCTGCTGGAAGGCTGGACCGGGGCCGTGCTGGCCAAGATCGCCGTGCTGCTGTTCATCGTGGTCTTCATTCAAAAGCGTCCGCAAGGCATTTTTGCCTTGAAGGGCCGCAGTGCGGAAACATGAACCCCCTGAGTCGCTTCGCGCCTTCCCCCTCAAGGGAGGCGGCAGTCTCGCTGCGGGGCGGCGCGGCCGGCGTAGGCCCTTGCTCGCTGTTCCTTGCGAAAGCTGGCTTTCTCAAACATTGCGTTCTGGACCGGAGCTATGAGCGTGTCAAATTCTTCATCCCCTGCATCCGCACCACCGCTGGTGCTTCCTGCTCCTGAGTCCTTGCTCAGCGGCAAGGGCTGGACGGCATTTCTGCTGGCCCTGACCATGGTCTGCGCCGTGGCTCCCGCACTCAATCTGTGGGTGCCCGAGGACAGTGCGCTGCACCTGTCCGACTACATGCTGGGCCTGCTGGGAAAGTTCATGTGCTATGCCATCTGCGCACTGGCGATTGACCTGATCTGGGGCTATACCGGCATCCTGAGCCTGGGCCACGGCCTGTTCTTCGCACTGGGCGGCTATGTGATGGGCATGTACCTGATGCGCGAGGCCGCAGGCCCCGATGCATTGCCCGCCTTCATGGGTTTTCTGGACTGGAAGGAACTGCCCTGGCACTGGGCGCTGTCGGGCAGCTTTGCCGCCACCGTGCTGCTGGTGTTTCTGGTGCCGGGCCTGATCGGCGGGCTGTTCGGCTACTTCGCCTTTCGCTCGCGAATCAAGGGCGTGTATTTCTCCATCATCACCCAGGCCCTGACCTATGCCGCCATGCTGCTGTTCTTTCGCAACGAGACCGGCTTTGGCGGCAACAACGGCTTCACGGGCTTCAAGACCCTGCTGGGGTTTTCCGTCAACTCGCAAGCCATGCATGTGCTGCTGTTCGCGCTGTCGGGTCTGGCGTTGCTGGGCTGCTTTCTGTTCTCGCGCTGGCTGATGCGCAGCAAGTACGGCCGCGTGCTGCAGGCCGTGCGCGATGCCGAATCGCGCACCATGTTCTGCGGCTACAACCCGCTGCCCTACAAGCTGTCGATCTGGGTCATCTCGGCCATGATGTGCGGCCTGGCGGGAGCGCTCTATGTGCCCCAGGTGGGCATCATCAACCCCAGCGAAATGAGCGTGGGCAATTCCATCGAAATGGCGGTGTGGACGGCCGTGGGCGGACGTGCCTCGCTGGTCGGCCCCATCATCGGCGCGTTTGCCGTCAATGGCGGCAAGAGCTGGCTCACCGTGGCCGCACCCGAATACTGGTTGTACGTGCTGGGTGCGCTGTTCATCGTCGTGACGCTGTTCATGCCGGGAGGGTTGATTCGCCTGCCGCAGCAGCTTCGCCAGTGGCGTGAAAAGCGCAAGGCCCAGGTCAAGGCGCCGTTGAACCAGACTGCAGCCGCAGCTGCCAAAACCGCTGCCGAGCCGGCTTCTGCCGATGCCATCGAAGGAGTGCGCGCATGACCCCCGACCTGATGCAGGAAGGCGAGCAGCGCCTAGCGTCCTACCAGCAGCGCGAAGCCGCGCTGCGCACCGAATCCGGCGGTCGCAATGCCAGTCTGGCGCGCCCCGTGGTGGCCGGCGAAGTGGATGTGACCCATGGCCGAATTCTCTATCTCGAAGACGTGCATGTGAGCTTCGACGGCTTCAAGGCCATCAACGGTCTGAACCTCGATATCGCGCCCGGCGAGCTGCGCTGCATCATCGGTCCCAATGGCGCGGGCAAGACCACGATGATGGACATCATCACCGGCAAGACCCGGCCCGACAGCGGCACGGTGTTCTTCGGCTCCACCATCGATCTGCTGCGCTACAAGGAACCCGAGATCGCCGCCATGGGCATTGGCCGCAAGTTCCAGAAGCCCACGGTGTTCGAGCAGCTCAGCGTGTTCGAGAACCTGGAGCTGGCGCTCAAGACCCACAAGGGCATTGCCTCCTCCATGCTGTTCAAGCTCAGCGGCGCGCAAAAGGACCGCATTGCCGAGGTGCTGCACACCATTCATCTGGCAGGCAGCGTAACGCGCCAAGCCGGGCTGCTCAGTCACGGACAGAAGCAGTGGCTGGAGATCGGCATGCTGCTGGTGCAGGAGCCCAAGCTGCTGCTGCTCGACGAGCCTGTGGCCGGCATGACCGACGAGGAAACGGTGCGCACGGCCGAGCTGTTTCTGACGCTCAAGGGCAAGCATTCGCTGATGGTGGTGGAGCACGACATGAGCTTTATCGACACCATCAGCGAGAAGGTCACGGTGCTTTGCGATGGCTCGGTACTGGCCGAGGGAACGCTGGCCGAGGTGCAGGCTGACGAGCGCGTAATCGAGGTGTACCTTGGGAGGTAACCCCCTGAAGCACTTTGCCTGGGCGGCCCCGCGCCTTCCCCTTTTCTCTACGCGCTTCGCGCTAAGGGAGGGGGACGACTGCTTCGGTGCGCGGCGGCGCTTCCTCGCTGTCTCTTTGATTGGGCAGCGCCGGTTTCAAACGTCATGCGCTCCGCAGATAGTCAAATTAGATAGCTGCTTGCGCATGCTGTGTAAGCGTTAGAGGTCGAAAATGCTTAAAGTTCAGAACCTGCATCAGTACTACGGCGGCTCGCACATTCTGCGGGACGTGAATTTCACGGCCGAGATCGGCAAGGTCACGGTGCTGCTGGGCCGCAACGGCGTGGGCAAGACCACCTTGCTCAAAAGCCTGATGGGGCTGGTTCCCATCAGAAGCGGCGGCATTGAATGGCAGGGCCGCGATATCGCGCGCAGGACGCCCTATGAGCGCGCGCGCAGCGGCATCGGCTATGTGCCCCAGGGGCGCGAAATCTTCTCGCGCCTGTCGGTGGAAGACAATCTGCGCATGGGTCTGTCCTATTGTTCGGCAGGCACCCGGATTCCGGGCGAGCTGTACGAGCTGTTCCCCGTGCTCAAGCAGATGCTGCACCGCCGTGGCGGCGATCTCTCGGGCGGGCAGCAGCAGCAGCTGGCCATTGCGCGCGCGCTGGCGCCGCAGCCCAAGATCCTGATCCTGGATGAGCCCACCGAAGGCATACAGCCGAGCATCATCAAGGACATCGGCCGCGTGATCCGCATGCTGGCCAATCGCGGCGACATGGCCATCCTGCTGTGCGAGCAGTACTACGACTTTGCCGAGGAGCTGGCTGACCACTATGTGGTGATGGAGCGCGGCGAGGTGATCGCATCGGGCCCGGGCAGCGAGATGCAGGAGAAGAATGTGCGCTCACTGGTGGCGATTTGAATATCGGGCGAAGAAAAAAAGGTGCCGCAAGCGGCACCTCAAAGCCTCAGGCCATGCCCGGAGGACAACTCATTTCGTCAATACGCTGCGCCGTGCGCGGCCAGCACCGGATTGCCCTGTATGGCAGTGCTGGCGCGGCCGTCCGCGCCACGGGGCACTTCCCCCACCAGCGTGGTGCGGTAGAGCTGGCGATCGAACTCCAGCGCAAAGATATCCTGTGGTGCCACATGGGCCGTGGAGCGGTTGTCCCAGAAGGCCAGCGAACCGGGTTCCCACTTGAAGCGCACGGTGAACTCGCTGCTGACGGCGTGCTCCCAGAGCAGTTCCAGCAGCACGCGCGATTCGCGGGTGGAGAGTTCCACGATGGACTTGAGAAAGCCGGGGCTGATGTAGAGCACCTTCTCGCCGGTCTCGGGATGAATCGTGACCAGCGGGTGTTCGCTGATCAGGGTGTTGTCGCGCACCAGATCCAGATATTCCTGCGATGCCGTGGCTCCCTGCGGGGCGCTGAAGCGGTGCTCGCCACGCAGGCCCTGCAAAAAGGCCTGCAGCGGTTTGGAGAGCGCTTCGTAGGCTGCGGCCAGATTGGTCCATTGCGTGTCGCCGCCATAGGGCGGAATCGTCACGCCGCGCAGAATCGATGCGGCAGGCGGGTTGTGGGCGGCCGTCACATCGGCATGCCAGCCGGTCCAGGGGCGCTGTTCAGCCTGACCGCTGTGGCGGTTGGCCTTGCGGTGCTTGGCAATCGAATACAGCTCGGGAAATCCTTCGACATGACCGAAGACGGGATGGCCGGGCGTCAGCTCGCCAAACTGGCGCGAAAAGGCGATCTGCTGGTCATGGCTGAGGTGCTGGTCGCGAAAGAAGATCACCTTCCAGCGCAGCAATGCCGAGCGGATGGTGTGCACTTCGGCGGCGCTCAAGGCCTGCTTCAGATTGACGCCACTGATCAGCGCGCCGATATGCGCCGACTGTGGCGTGATGCGGATATGCGGAGTGATGTTGCTTGCGGAGCTCAGGCGTTCGTCCAGATGCTGCAGCGGAGCGTGGGGCAGGGGCATGTTCATGGGATTTTTCCTGATGAGAGCAGTGCTTCAACGCGCCTGGGCAATACGGGAGGCGCTGGGCGGCAGCAGGCCGAGTTCGTTCAGCAGAGCATGGCTGCGTTCGACCTGGGCATGCAGTGCGCGAGCCGTGTCCTGCGGTCCAAGGAAGATGGGCTCCCACTGGTTCAGCGCCACAAACTCCTTCCATTCCCGGGTTTCGGAAACCTTGCGCAGCGCATTGACCCAATACGCCTGTTGCGCGGTGCTGGCACCGGGTGCCGTCATCACGCCCTGAAACGAATCGCTGACATAGTCGATGCCCTGCTCCTTCCAGGTGGGCGACTGGGCGAACACGCCTTCAAGCCGCTTGTCGGCGGCAATCGCCAGCACGCGCACGCGGCCCGACTGCAGATAGGGCAGCAGGTTCGGCGTGGTGGCCGAAACCACATCGAGATGGCCGCCGGCCAGCGCCACCATGGATTCGGCGGAGGACTTGTAGGGAACGATGCGCAGCTTCTGGATATTCACGCCGCCCTGCTGCAAGGGCTGGGCCACGCCCAGATGGATGTGATTGCCCAGTGTGGTGGCGATGCCGATGGAGTATTTCTCGGGGTCCTTGCGCAGCTGGGCGATCAGGTCCTGGGCATTGCGCAGGGGCGAATCCGCACGCACGACCACCGTGGTGAACTCGCGCAGCAAGGTCACCAGCGGCGTGCCTTTCTGCAGGGGGGCGGGCAGGGCATTCTGCGCCAGGCTGTTGCCGTAGCTGGTGCTCAGCGTCATCAACGTATGGGCGTCGCCAGGGTGGCGGTGCAGGCTTTCCAGCGCAGCGATTGCATGCGCGCCGGACTTGTTGCTGACCACGAACTGGGGTGCATATCCGTCGCGTGCCAGCAGCTCGGTGAGCTTGCGGGCCGCCAGATCCAGCGCCGCGCCGGCTCCGCTGGGGACAATGAATTCCGTGGACTTGCTGGGCTTCCAGGCCGGGGCCGCTGCACTGCCGGATTGCGCGGCAGCAGGGCCGGTTGCCAGCGTGCAGCACAGCACCGCCATCGATGTCAGCCATGGGGCCAGAGTGCGATGCAGGCGGGAATGAGTTACGGTACTGGCCGACATGAAAGCTCCTGAAATCAATCGCCATGCGCTTTGCGGGATGGCGTGCTGAAGACTGTAGAAGCGCGCCAGCCTTGCAACAACGAATGAATTTTCATGAGTTAGTAAGCAAAAGAGCTGAGCTACCCGGGCCTGAGCGGCAGGCCTGCTTGAAGAGGCAAGAAAGACAATGACCTGGCATGCGCAACTGGCGCTGAACTATTCCCTGCAGGCCGGCAAGACCTCGGTGCATTTCACGCACGATGGTCCGCTGCGCATCCTCAAAAGTCTGTATCCCGAGGGGGCGGCCATCTGCCACAACGTGCTGGTGCACCCGCCCGGCGGGCTGGTGGGTGGCGATGTGCTGGACATTGATGTCCATGTCGCAGAAGGTGCGCATGCGCTGGTCACCACGCCTGGTGCCACGCGTTTTTACAAAAGCAACGGGAAGCAGGCCATGCAGCGTACCCGGCTGCGTCTGGACCCCGGCGCGAGGCTGGAGTGGCTGCCGCTGGAGGCGATCGCGTACAACGCCTGCGATGCCGTCAACCACCTGGAGTTCGCGCTTGCCGAAGACGCGCAGCTGCTGACCTGGGATGTGACGGCACTGGGCCTGCCGCTGGCCGCCCAGCCCTATGAGTCCGGCAGGTTTGAGCAGCACATCGAATGGCCGGGCCGTTTCCTGGAGCGCGGCGTGGTCAACGCGCAGGATGAGCTGCTGCTCAACGGCGACCTGGGGCTGGCCGGGCATCGCTGCCTGGCAAGCCTGATTCTTGCCTGCGGCTCGCCGATTACGCGCCATCGGCGCGAAGCCTTGCTGGAAGGCACGCAGGGGCTGCTTGAGGAGGCTGCCCCGGCAGTGTTGAGCGGAGTGACGGCTCCCAATGAAAACATGCTGATTCTGCGCAGTGCATCACCTGTGGTTGAGCCTGTGATGATGTTGTGGAAAACCGTGTGGAGTTTCTGGAGAAAAGAACTCTGGGGGCTGCAGGGAGGCACTCCCAGAATCTGGTCCATGTGATCGCTGTTGCGCGGGCCTTGGCGCCGTTTCAACGCACCAACTGTTTTCTGCATCGGGCCAGCTCGGCCTGGGCCCAGTTCAGGCGTTCGCGCAGCTGAGGGCAGGCGGCACCAGCGTTTTGCGGCTCGCGTTCCGTGCAGTGCTCTTCGACCATGGATACCAGGGTGCGCGTGTGGCGGTTTTGCTCCAGGGCGCAGGCGCGCGTGCCCGCTTCGGCTCGCGTTCCGCCTTGCGAGCGTGTGCCGGGCGGCACGGCCGTCCAGCCCCGGTTGTGCCAGGGCGAGAAGGAGGCTGAAGGCGTGATCTCTATGCCGCTCACACGTCCCTCCAGGCCGGGAAATGTGGACAGCATGGCGGCTGCCACCAGGGCCGGGTCGCTCATGCGTCCCAGGGCGGTATCGCAGTCCATGACATCGGGATTCAGGCCCGGCGGCAGCAGTCTCAGTACGCCATAGATGCGGGTGGCATCGGTCTCCAGCTCCTTGACGCTGCGCCCGTTGCTGCCCGGCACCAGGCCCATGCCGACCAGTTGGTACTGCGTGTCGCGCAGGGCGGTGTCGGGGCCGGTGTGGATCTCGACCTCGCCTGAGGCCCGGCCTGCGAACATGAGCAGCCTGAAGGCATCCGTGGAGAACAGCGCCTGCACCTCCAGATGGCAACGGGCAGGCGGGGCCGCACGCAGCACGCTTGACCAGTCCTTGGCAGCGTCGCGGTGGACCAACATGGCCGTGCGCGGCAGCATCTCCACGGCTATCCGCTCCTTGCCCAGGCTTACGGTTGCCGGCACGCCAGCGTCAATCGAGCCGGCTGTGGGAAATTGCGCCAGTGCCTTGAAGCCATGCTGCATCGCGGATAGTCTGTCGCTGCTGACGATGCCGCCTGTGGCGATCTCCAGGCGCCCGTTCTTGAAGCGGTAGTGGCTGGGTACTTCGTCGGTTTCGGTGTAGCTGCCATGGCGGGTGGAGACCCGGTAGCGGATCTCGCGTCCGCCCATTTCCATGAAGGAGCCCAGCGTCTCCAGCAAGGCCTGGCGTGTGGCGGCATCGTCCTGGCGCAGCGTGATCTCCACGCGTGTGGAGCCATAGCCCAGCAGTTTGCCGAACGCATGCTGCATGACGGCCTGGTTCGGAAAGGTGATGACCGCCCCCACCATGCCCGCCAGGGCCGCCACGCCGCCCAGCAGCAGCGGCCAGGTCGAACGCTCGTCAGCGCGAGTGCCAGTCATGGCGCTCCAGATGGCTTGAGCGCCATGGCCCAGCCAGTTGGTGAGCACGAAGGTGACGAGCGCCACAGCCGGTGCCCACACAAGAATCAGCAGTATTTGCAACAGGCCCATATGGGCATTGATTCTAGGCACAAGCCATATGTGGCCTGGCGGCGGTAGCCGGCCAGGTGCTGCCCGCCCGGGGTTTCCCGCCGGGGGCTGCCCGCTTGGGACGCTACAGCGCCAGAACGATTCTGGACTCCTGCGTCCTGGCGCGCGAGCAGCAGCTCATCATCTTGGTGCAGGCCGTGCGCTCGGCACGGGTCAGCACCATGTCGCGATGATCGATATCGCCTTCGAGCACCGGCACCTCGCAGGAGCCGCATAGGCCTTCGCGGCAGTCGCACTCGATATCGATATTGGCGCTGCGCAGCGCATCGAGCAGGGTTTCATCGTTGCGCACCTGCAGCGTGATGCCGGATTCGCGCAACTCGACTTCAAAGCCGTGTTCCTTGTCCGGGTCCAGCGCGCCCAGGGTGCTGGAGAAATGCTCCACGCGCAGGCTGTCCTCGGGCCAGTGCTGGCTGGCCTGGGCAAGGCCGTCGAGCATGCGCTGCGGACCGCAGGCATAGATCTGTGCGCCGGGCCTGACCTGGGCCAGCAGCGCCTGGTAGTCGGCTCGCTGGCCTTCTGCGCCCACATAGATCTGCAGACGCTCGCCATGCCGTGCCTGCAATGCATGCAACAGCGCCATGCGCTCGCGCTGACTGCAGCTGTAGTGAATTTCATAGGGGATGCCCAAGGCCTGGGCGCGCGCCGCCATGGCCGCAACCGGCGTGATGCCTATGCCGCCGGCGACGAGAATCAGCTGCTGCGCGCTTTCGTCGAGCTTGAAGTGGTTGCGCGGGCCGCGCATCTGCACCTTCATGCCGACCTGCAGCGCCCCATGTATCCAGGCCGAACCGCCACGGCTGTGCTCCTCGCGCAGCACGGCTATCTCGTAGGTATCCGCTTGCTGCGGATCGCCGCATAGCGAGTACTGGCGCGAGATGCCCGTGTCGCCGCAGTGCAGGTCGATATGCGAGCCCGGGGTCCAGCGCGGCAGGTCGCGCCCGTCGGGCGCCTTGAGGCGCACGCGCAGCACGTCCTGCGCAATCAGCTCGGTGCTTTCCACCAGCATGCTGCGGCTGACGCCGCCTTGCGAGGATTCGCCGATGCGCACGGGCTGCTGCTCGGCCAGCACGGCGGGATTGCCGCGCTCGGGGTTGCGGCTCACATCCCATTGCACCCACAGATGTTCGGGGCCGCGGAACGAGGTGTTGGGCACATAGGTGAAGCGTTGCTCGGCCAGATGCATGTGAGGCAGGCGGCGCGTGAACTCTTCAAGGAAGATCTGCATTTCCATGCGCGCCAGATTCTTGCCCATGCACTGGTGGGAGCCGTAGCCGAAGGTCAGGTGATCGCTGGCATTGTCGCGGTGGATGTCGAACAGGTCGGCGTCGACAAAATGCTGCTCGTCGTGGTTGGCTGAAGAGGTGACGATGAGCAGCTTGCTGCCGGCCGGAATGGCCTGACCGCCGATCACCACATCCTTGGTGGCCAGGCGCCGCCAGGCGGCCACCGAGCCGTTGTGACGCAGGCATTCCTCCACGGCATTGGGGATCAGCGAGGGATCGGCGCAGATCTCCTGCCAGACCTTGGGGTGCTGCAGCAGCAGCTTGACGGCATTGGCCGTGGCGTTGGCCGTGGTCTCGTGGGCGGCGACGAGGCCGGCCATCATCATGGAGTGCAGATAGGAATCGGTGACGACTTCGGGTAGCTCTTTTTGCTTGCGGATGCCGTATTGCATCCAGCCCTCGGCGTCGGGATCGGCGCGCATCTTGTCGAGAATCCGGCCCGCGTGCTGCCAGAAGTTGCCCACGGCATGAGCCACGGCAAGCTGCTCCTCGGCCTGCGGTCGTCCCCAGGTGTTGACGGTGTGTGCGATGCTGTACTGGCGCAGCGTGTCCATATCGTCTGCGGGCACACCCAGAAAATGCATGGCCACCGTCAGCGGTACTTCCCACAGCATCTGATCGACGAGATCGGCACGGCCGTCGTCGATGAAACGGTCCACATATTCCCGGGCCAGCCGGCGCACCATGGGCTCGTGGTGCTTGAGCTCCTCTGGGGTGAAGGGCTGCATCAGCGCGCGTCGGCGCGGCATGTGGGCGGGCTCGTCCTCGTTGACCAGGGTGCGGTTCAGCGCAAAGCCATAGCTGGCGAGCACGGCATTGGCTTCATCGCCTGTCGGCGTGATCTTCTCCAGTGCGATCGAGGGGCTGAAGGTCAGGTTGTCGCGGAAGATGGCCTTGATGTCGTCGAAGCGCGTGACCACCCAGTAGCCCAGCTGCGGGCTGTAGAACACCGGCTCCTGTTCGCGTGCCCAGCGCACATATTCGGGCGGGTCCTGCTGGTAGCCGTCGGCAAAGGGATCGAAGCTGGCGGCCCCGTGGCTGATGGGGCAGCCCGTAGGGCCGCTCTGGCCTGTGGGCTTGCCGAACTGGCTGTGATCGATGGGGCAACGGCTGGGGGTGGAAACGGTCATGGCTCGCTCGCAAACGCAAAGAGGCAGGAGATGGCTTGCGCCATCGGACGAGAGCGCAGAGGCGGCCTGCCGCCAGCCTCTGCGGCATGGATCAGCGGGGCAATCAGTCCAGCGTGATGTTCAGATCCTTGATCAGCTTTTGCCAGCGTGCGCTTTCGCTGTGGATCAACGCCTGGAACTGCTCGGGCGTGTTGCCCACGGGCTCCACGCCGAAGTCGATGAGCTTTTGCTTGACCGCAGGCTCGTTGATGGCGGCGACCACCTGCTTGTTCAGCGCCGTGACGACATTGGCCGGCGTCTTGGCCGGGGCCACCATGCCGACCAGGGCCGCAGCCTGCACGCCGGGCAGTCCCAGTTCGGCAAAGGTGGGCACATCGGGCAGTTGAGGAAGACGCGTTGCATTGGCCACGGCCAGGGGGCGCACCTTGCCGCCCTTGATGAAGCCTGCGCCGGCGGCCAGGTCCACCATCATCACGGGAATCTGACCGCCCGCCACATCGGCCAGCGCCGGAGCCGCACCGCGATAGGGCGCATGGGCGAGCTTGAGGCCGGCCTCGGACTTCAGCAGTTCCATGGCCAGGTGATGGGGGCTTCCCGCGCCGGCGGAGCCGTAGTTCACACCCTCGGCGCTGGCCTTGGCGGCGGCAATGAACTCCTTGGCGGTCTTGGCCTTCTCGGCGGGGCCGGCCACCAGAATCATGGGAAAGCGACCCATGAGCGTGACGGGCATGAGGTCCTTGCCGGGGTTGTAGCTCAGGCTCTTGTAGAGCACGGGATTGAAGATCAGCGTGCCGTTGTCGGCAGACAGTACGGTATAGCCGTCGGCCGGTGCGCGCGCGGTCTCCGAGGCGCCGATGGCCGTGTTGCCGCCCGGGCGGTTGTCCACGACGATGGGTTGATGGGCCTGGGCGCCCCAGGCCTGGCCTATGGTGCGGGCCAGGAAGTCCGAGCCGCCGCCCGCGGCGTAGGGCACGATCCAGCGCACGCTCTTGCTGGGGAACTTGTCCTGGGCCATGACGGTGCCGGGGGCTGCGGCCAGCCAGAGCATGCTGGTGGCCAGAACCGAGGCGGTGAAGAGGCGTTTTTTCATTGAGGGTGTCTCCTGGGCTGTGGTGTTGTTTGCCTGCGGGTTAACCAAGCTTCACTCCGCCTGCGATTCCGCTTTAATACGGAAATTGTTTTGCGTAATTTTTATACGCATTGCGTAAATTGAGCCCAAGGGATTTCCATGACTTGATTCATGAATCTGAATCAGAATGCCGGTCGAAGCCCTGCCATCAATCGCTACAGACATGAAAAAAGACAAGAAGACTGCGGACACCGTGCTGCCGATCACCGCTACGCAAGCGCCGCGCGCCACAAAGCTGCGCCAGCCTGGTGCTGCCGCAGAAGCCGCGGACGGGCGCGAGCGTCGTCAGCGAGTGCAGGCCGCCGAGACCTGTCTGGCCGTGCTCAAGGCGCTGGCCGGTCTGGGCGGGCGTGCCAGCCTCACGGCCATCGGTGCTGCCGTCGAGGAAAGCCCGGCCAAGGTGCATCGATATCTGGCCAGTCTCATGGCTGAAGGCCTGGTGGAGCAGGATCGTGGCGGCACCCAGTACGCGCTGGGACGCGAGGCCATCCATATCGGCCTGGCCGCGATGCGCCAGAACGATCCGGTGCGCATGGCCGAGCCGGCCCTGCAGCAGCTGCGCGAGTCCCTGCAGGTCACGAGCTTTGTGGCGGTGATGGGCAATATGGGGCCCACCATCGTGCGTTTCGAGGAGCCCAGCCTGCCCATCACCGTCAATGTGCGTGTGGGCTCGGTCATGTCCATGCTGTGGTCGGCCACGGGGCGCGCGTTCTTTGCCTTCATGGAGCCGCAGCCCGAGGTCGAGGTGCAGCTGGCGCGTGAGCTGGATGCTGCCAGTCCCGAGCATCGCCGTCTGCTGCATGCCAGCAAGCCGCTGGAGCAACTGCGCAGCGAGATTCGTACGGCCGGCTGTGCAGCGATCCGGGATCTGAATCTGCCCGGCATCAGCGCCGTGGCTGCGCCCTTGTTCGACTACAACGGCCATGTGGTGGCCGTGCTCTGCGCGCTGGGTGCCAGCGGCGGCTTCGACCCCGATCCGCAGGGCAGGATTGCCCAGGCCGTGTGCGAGCAGGCACGCGCCATCAGCGCTTCGCTGGGCTACCGAGCCTAGGCCTCGGTCAGCGTGGCCGGGGCGCCCAGGCGCAGGGACAGCGCACGCGCCTGGGCCTGCAGCTTGCGGGCCGGCAGACCGGCGGGGTCCAGCGTCAGCGTGACCGAAGGGCCGATGGCGGCAATCGCCAGCACCAGTTGGCCGAAGCCGTCGAACACCGGCACCGCCAGTGCGCTCACGCCCGACAGCAACTGGTTCTCGACCACGCTCAGGTGATTGCGGCGGATGGCCTGCAGCTCCTGCGCAAACACCGGCTCGTCCAGGCTATGGCCTTCGGCCTGCAGCAGCGGTGCGATGCGGGCCGGCTCGCCAAAGGCCGCAAAAATCTTGCCCGTGGCGGTATGGCGCAGCGAGGCCGGCGTGCCGTGGCGCATGGCCACATAGACATGGGTCGGGCCTTCCTCGACGCGGATGATGGTCGGCCCCTGGCCGCTCCACATGGACACCGACACGGTGTAGCCCACCTCCTGCGCCAGGGCAGGCAGCTCGGCAATCGCCATGCGCACGGGATCTGCCTGCTGCAGGCTGATCAGCCCCATCTGAATGGCCAGCGGGCCCAGGCCGTAGTGGCCGCTGACGCGATCCTGTTCCATCAGGCCCAGCTTGCAAAAACTCACCAGATAAGGGTGGGCCTTGGCGGCCGTCATCTCGGCTTCGCGCGCCAGATCCTTGAGTGCCATGCGCCGGCCCGTGCGCGCCAGCACCTTGAGCAGCTGGCCGCCTACCTCCACGCTCTGTATGCCGCGCGGTGCGCGCGTGGGCTCGTCATCACAGGAGTCGAGTGGCAAGCGGGCGTCGGTCGAAGAGGTGTTGGCGTGAGGCATGACGGCATTGTGAGGGCGGAACGGCGGCGCAAAAGTCTGCAGGGTTTTTCACTATGACAAATCAATTGTGCAATGTTGAATTTATATCTAGCATTCAGAAATTCGATAAAGATGAATGCATTTGTTTAAAACAAAGAGACTGCAACGATGAGCACCAAGACCTTTGCCTCCGCCGCCGACCTCGAAGTCAAGAAGGTGAGCTTCGACAAGCTCTCCGAACATGCCTATGCCTACACGGCCGAGGGCGACCCCAACACCGGCATCATCATCGGCGACGACGCCGTGATGGTCATCGACACCCAGGCCACGCCTGTCATGGCCGAGGACGTGATCCGCCGCATCCGCGAGGTCACGGACAAGCCCATCAAATACGTCACGCTGTCGCATTACCACGCGGTGCGCGTGCTGGGTGCCTCGGCCTATGGCGCCGAGCACATCATTGCCAGCCAGGACACCTACGACCTCATCGTCGAGCGCGGCGAGCAGGACAAGGCCAGCGAGATCGGCCGCTTTCCGCGCCTGTTCCAGAACGTCGAGAGCGTGCCCGATGGCATGACCTGGCCCACCATGACCTTTACCGGCAAGATGACGCTGTGGCTGGGCAAGCTCGAGGTGCAGATCCTGCAGCTGGGCCGCGGCCACACCAAGGGCGATACCGTGGTCTGGCTGCCCCAGGACAAGGTGCTGTTCAGCGGCGATCTGGTCGAGTTCGATGCCACGCCCTATGCCGGCGACGCCTACTTCCAGGACTGGCCGCAGACGCTGGATGCGATTGCCTCCCTCCAGCCCGAAAAGCTGGTGCCCGGCCGTGGTGCGGCGCTGCAGAACGCCGCCGAAGTGCAGGCCGGCCTGGCGGGTACGCGCAACTTCATCAGCGACCTGTGGGCCGAGGTCAAGGCCGGCGCCGATGCGCGCCAGGACCTGCGCAAGGTCTACGAGGCAGCCTTTGCCAAGCTGCAGCCCAAATACGGCCATTGGGTGATCTTCAACCACTGCATGCCCTTTGACGTGACGCGCGCCTATGACGAGGCATCGGGCCATGCCGATCCGCGCATCTGGACTGCCGAGCGCGACCGCGAGATGTGGCTGGCGCTGGAAGGCTAATCGCCTCCCAGGTCGCCCGGCTGGCAGTCTCCTGCGCTTAGTGCGGCGGTCTGCTGCGAGGCTATCTAAAACAGGAGCTGCTTGCGCTTTGTTTGCAACGAATTCAAATAGAAAGAGCATTGAATTCATTGACTGACAAGCGGTAGAAGCTATCAAAAAAACAGAGTTTGAATCCGGCCGCAAAGAGCCGGAGGGGCGGCTTTTGCCCCAGGAAACAGATCCACGCTTTTCAAGGTTTGCGCACCGATGAACGCCATGTCCACCCCAGTCATTGCTCCTGACGCTCTGCGCGGCAGCGCCGCCGACATTCAGTCCATCCAGATTCCCTATCGACGTCATGCGGACCAGGATGCCGATGCGCCGGCTCGCCACCCCGTGGTCGTCGTCGGCGCCGGGCCCGTGGGCCTGTCTCTGGCCATCGATCTGGCGCAGCGCGGCCAGCCGGTGGTGGTGCTCGACAACGACTGCAAGCTGTCCACAGGCTCGCGCGCCATCTGCTTTTCGAAGCGCACGCTCGAGATCTGGGACCGCCTGGGCGTGGGCCAGCCCATGGTGGACAAGGGCGTCTCCTGGAATCTGGGCAAGGTGTTTGCCAGGGATCAGTCGCTCTACCAGTTCGACCTGCTGCCCGAGGCCGGCCACGAGCGCCCGGCCTTCATCAATCTGCAGCAGTACTACGCCGAAGCCTATCTGGTCGAGCGCGCGCTGCAGCTGCCGCTGATCGATCTGCGCTGGCACAACAAGGTCACGGCGCTGGCGCCACGCGACGATGGGGCGCTGCTGACGGTGGAAACGCCCGAGGGCGAGTACCGGATCGATGCCCAGTGGGTGCTGGCCTGCGACGGCTCGCGCTCGCCCTTGCGTGGGCTGCTGGGGCAGGAAAGCCATGGCCGCATCTTCCGCGACCGGTTTCTGATTGCCGATGTGAAGATGCATGCGGATTTCCCGACCGAGCGCTGGTTCTGGTTCGATCCGCCGTTTCATCCGGGTCAGAGCGTGCTGCTGCACCGCCAGCCCGACGATGTCTGGCGCATCGACTTCCAGCTGGGCTGGGAGGCCGATCCCGAAGAGGAGAAAAAGCCCGAGAACATCCTGCCGCGCATCCGCGCATTGCTGGGCAAGGACGCGGACTTCGAGCTCGAATGGGCCAGCGTCTACACCTTTGCCTGCCTGCGCATGGACCGCTTTGTCCACGGCCGCGTGGTCTTCGCGGGCGACAGCGCGCATGGCGTCTCGCCCTTTGGTGCACGCGGCGCGAACAGCGGCGTGCAGGATGCCGAAAACCTGGCCTGGAAGCTCGACCGCGTGCTGCGCGGCCAGGCCGATGCTGCGCTGATCGCGACCTATGGCGCCGAGCGCGAATACGCGGCCGACGAGAACATCCGCAACTCCACGCGCGCCACCGACTTCATCACGCCCAAGAGCGAGATCAGCCGCCTGTTTCGCGATGCGGCGCTGGAGCTGGCGCGCGAGCATGAGTTTGCGCGTCGCATCGTCAACAGCGGGCGTCTGTCGGTGCCGGCCACGCTGCATCACTCGCCGCTCAACACGCCGGACAGCGAGGCGTTCGCGGGTTCGCAATTGCCCGGTGCCGTGCTCAGCGACGCGCCCATGCGCCGCCCCGGCGACAGCCAGACCACATGGCTGCTGCGCGCCCTGGGCCCGGACTTCACGCTGCTGCATTTCGGCCCCACGCCGGTCTGGGCGCGCGAGCTGACCGGCGTGCTCAATCTCTCGATAGCCGCCGAGGGCGATGCAGGGGCCGCGCAAGCCGATCTGCTGGATGCGCAGGGTCTGGCGGCGCAGCGCCTGGATGCGCGCCCCGGCACCAGTTACCTGCTGCGCCCCGACCAGCATGTCTGCGCGCGCTGGCGTCGCCCTGACGAGGCTGACGTGCGTGCCGCGCTGCAGCGTGCCAGCGGCGCCTTGCAATGAAATATCCCAGAGGATTCCCTTTTTTTCAGGAGACCGCCATGCTGCTGTCCACCCACCCAAATCTGCAGGCCTGTGACGATTTCTACGAAGCCCTGATCGCCACGCATCAGGGCCTGGAAACCGCGCAAAGCCATGCCCTCAATGCCCGCCTGGTGCTGCTGCTGGCCAATCACATTGGCCATCAGGAGACCTTGCTGCATGCGCTCGAACTGGCCCGCGCCAGCGCAGGATTCTCTCCTGCCGGCGCAGACCCGGCCGAGCGCGGTGCCGTGACACCGGTTACCCCGGTACACGCTGCCGTTTGAGAAGCAGCGCCGCCGCTCTGGCGGCAGCTGCGCCATCCCCTAAGGCCCCGTCACCAAAATCTATTCCAGGGGCCATGAATCAAGGAGACAAGGATGATGCAACGCAAACAGTTTCTGGCCGCACTGGCCTGCTCGACGCTGGCCTGGGCTGCAGGGCCGGCCGCCATGGCCCAGGAAAAGCCTCTGGAGTGGGTCATCGGCTATGCCGCAGGCGGGGGCTCCGACGTGGTGGCCCGCGTGATTGCGGAATCCATGGGCCGCAATCTGGAGCGGCCCATCGTCATCAACAACAAGCCCGGTGCCGGCACCAATATCGCGGCCGAGTACAGCGCGCGCTCGCATGACTATGGCAACCTGATGTTCACGGCCGACTTTGCCACGCTGGCGGCCAACCCGTTTCTGTTCCGCAAGCTCAACTACAACGCCGAGAAAGACTTCAAGCCCGTGGGCATGCTGGTGCGCTTTCCCATGCTGCTGGTGGTCAACAACGATGTGCCGGTCAGCAATCTGACCGAGTTTGTCGCCTGGGCCAAGCAGCAGAAGGCTGGCGTGAGCTGGGGCTCGGCCGGCCTGGGCAGCCCCCATCACCTGGTCGGCGAATTGTTCCGCGAAGAAGTGGGCCTGGGCAATATGACCCATGTTCCCTATCGCGGTGCCGCGCCCGCAGTGCAGGATGTGATCGGCGGCCAGATTCCCGCCATGTGGGCCGACAGCGCCACCATTGTTCCCTTCCTCGGCGAGAAAAAGCTCAAGGCCATAGGCGTGGCCAGCCCGGCCCGCATCGATGTGCTGCCCAAGGTTGCCACCTTGCAGGAGCAAGGCCTCAAGGGCTTTGAAGGCTATGCCTGGCAGGGCATTGTCGTGCCCAAGGGCAGCTCGGCCGAGGTGGTCAAGAAGTTCAGCCAGTCGCTGCAGTTTGCACTGGCCGACACGCGAACCAAGGCCCGTCTGGCAGCCATGGGAGTCGAGCCCATGCCTGGCAGCTCCGAGCAGATGGAGAAATTCGTCAGCACCGAGCGCAGCAAATGGGGCCGCGTGATCACGGCCAACAACATCAAGCTCGATTGAGATACGGGCTCAGTGAGCCGGAGCCTGGATGACGGACAGGCACGGGCGCTGCGGGATATGCGTTTTTGCAGATGCAGCGCCGTGCCAGCCGTGGCAGACTGCGGCCCATGTCCGAGCCCACTCTTCTCGTTGCCGACGATCACCCGCTGTTTCGCGCAGCGTTGATCCAGGTGCTGCACGACCGCTTCCCGCAATCCCGCATTGTGGAGGCGGCCAGCGCCCAGACCCTGGGCGCAGCGATGCAGGAGCATCCCGAGATCGAGCTGGTGCTGCTGGACCTGGCCATGCCCGGCGCACGGGGCTTTTCGTCGTTGCTGCATCTGCGTGGCGAATATGCGCAGGTGCCGGTGATCATCATTTCGTCCAACGACGATCCGCGCATCATCCGCCGCGCCCAGCAGTTCGGGGCGGCGGGTTTTATCTCCAAGTCTGCGGCTGCAGACGATATGAGTGCCGCCATTGACGATGTGCTGAGCGGCGATATCAGCTTCCCGTCCATGGTGGCCGAGCGCTCCGAGGCCGATGCGGCCCTGGCCGCTCGCCTGGCCCAGCTCACGCCCCAGCAGTTTCGCGTGTTGCTGTGCATTGCCGACGGGCTGCTCAACAAGCAGATCGCGCACGAACTTGGCCTGGCCGAGAACACGGTCAAGGTCCATGTGACGGCGATCCTCAAGAAGCTCGAATGCTATTCACGCACTCAGGCGGCCGTGCTGGTCAAGAGCCTGGAAAACGATCACGATGTCTGATCGCCCGGACGTTTCAAGCTTTTTTTGATAGCTTGCCGCGCTTTGAGGGCAAGGATTTGAGGGCTGCCGCATGGCATGCCTTGGCATCGGCAGTCGGGGTGAGCCTGCATCGACGCGAGCGCAGTCTCATGCTGTGCCGATGCGTCCCCCCAGAGACGACAGCACGGCAGGCGCTATCAATCGGTGCATGGGTTTGACGGGCAGCATGTAGAGGCGGCCCAGTGTGTTCTTGACATGCACAACGGTGGTGACGGTAATGATGGCTTCACGGGAGTCGATGTCGCTCTGGCGATGAATGCTGAGCACGACGCTCAGGTGCTTGTCGTCGTCGCCGATCAGGGCTTCATCAAAGGTGTTCTCGAATACCGTGAAGATGCCGACCCGATCGCCGAGCCGGTAGCTGGCTGCTGTCTTGCCAGGCGTCAAGGCTGATAGGCTGCCCAGATCCTTGAGCCCCACCAGGCTGCCAGCCAGATTGCGCGCGCGCATGCAGGCTTCTATCCAGCGCGGCGTTTTGCGCGCGGCGAGCAGGAAGTGGTCCAGCGCCGAAAGGCCGGTCTCGTCCGAGGCGATGCTCCAGGAGTCGTGAAAGCTGGCCCCGGCCAGTCGTTCGGCGATGCGGCTGCCGGGCGGAACAGCGGATTCAACGGGATGATGGTTCATGCGGTCTGGCCTGAGTGGCGTGAGCTGCGGGCCGGAAATACCGCAGAGGCTGCAGCAGCATATCGAAGAATCCGCCGCCCGGCTTGCGCAGCCACGGCGTGCACAGGGGCGCTCTTTCTGAATTCATAGCGAGAGTGCAATGCGCTGAAAGCGCCGCCGCCGGAAATGGCTTTGTTTCTCAGGTGCTGCCGCCTTCTCGTCCGCGCAAAAAGGTCTGGCTCATCAGCGCTCGCAGCGCCGGCGGCCTTACCGGTTTGGCGAGAAAGCCCCAGCCGCGTTCGGCTGCCTGGCGGCGCAGGGTGCTGTCACCTTCTGCGGTTAGCAGGATGACGGGAGGCTGCCGGCCCCAGCGCTCGCAGAGCTGGGCGTAGACATCGGGGCCGTAGAGCTGGCCCAGGTGCACATCGAGCAGCACCAGTTGCGGGGCATTGCCGGGCGCGGCATAGGCCAGGGCTTCGGGGGCATTGGCGGCCAGCGGCACATCACAGCCCCAGCGTTCCAGCAAGGCGCAGGTGGCGTCGCGGGTGGCGGGGTCGTCCTCCACATACCAGACCGTGCCGCCCTGCAGCGGGCTGTCCACGCGAGCACTGGGAGAAGTCTCCTGGGAGACTGGTGCCAATGCTGCGGCCTGGCCCAGTGGGACCTTGACCCAGAAGACGCTTCCCTTGCCCAGGGTGGAGCGCAGGCCGATCTCATGGTCCAGCAATCTGCCCAGGCGCTCCACGATGGCCAGGCCCAGGCCGGTGCCGCGGTCGTCGGCGTGGCCTTCGTCCAGGCGGCGGAACTCCTCGAAGATTTCCTTTTGCAGGCTCTGGGGAATGCCCGGCCCCTGGTCATGCACCTCGATAAGCACCTGGTCGCCGTGGCGGCGACAGCCCACGACAATACGGCCCTTGCGTGTGTAGCGGATGGCATTGGAGACAAAGTTCTGCAGTATGCGACGCAGCAAGGCCTCGTCGCTGCGCACGATCAGCCGGCTGGGCATGCAGTGCAGGCTCAGGCCCTCGTTCTCGGCCTGCAGCGCAAAATTGTTGTGCACCACTTCCAGCAAGGAGCTGAGCGCGAAATCGCGCACACGGACTTCGAGCTGGCCCGATTCCATGCGCGAGATATCGAGCAGGCTGGTGAGGATGGCATCCTGCGAGGCCAGGGCCTTGTCCACCCGCTGGGCCAGCTGGCGGCCCGCATCATCATGCAGATAGGTGGGCAGCAGGCTGGTGAAGATGCGCGCCGCATTCAGCGGCTGCAGCAGGTCATGCACGGCTGAGGCAACAAAGCGGGTCTTGTAGCGATTGGCGCGCTCGGCTTCCTGCTTGGCCTTGGCCAGGTCCCGGGTGCGATCGGCAATGCGCTTTTCCAGCGTATCGGCCAGATTGCGCAGCTCGCGCGCGGTGTTCTTGTAGCTGGTGATGTCGGCGTAGCTGGTGACAAAGCCGCCGTCGGGCAGGGGGTTACCGCGGATCTCCAGCACCGTGCCGTCTCCCTTGGCGCTTTCGTGCAGATGGGGGCTGCCGCTGCGCAGATGTTCCAGGCGGCGCTGTATGGCTTGCTCCACATTGCCCTTGCCCAGCAGGCCACGCCGGGCGTTGTGGCGTATCAGGGCCTCGATGGGCTGGCCCACATGCATCAGCTCGGGCGGGTAGCGGAACAGCTCCACATAGCGCGAGTTCCAGGCCACCAGCCGCAGCTGCGGGTCCACCACCACCACGCCTTGCGGCAGATGCTGCAGGCTGCGCGAAAGTCCGGTGTCGGCCTGCTTGGCAGCCTGGACAATGCCGTCCTGCGCGGTGCGCAGCTCCTGCGCATGCTGGTGCAGCACGGTCTCCAGTTCCTTGCGGCTGCGCTGTCTCAGGGCCGCCAGGCGCTGGCGCTGGCGGATATAGAGCACCAGCAGCGATGCGGCCAGCCACAGGCCGCCAGCAGCCACTGCCGCCCAGTGGCTGGCCGTCTGGCTATGGACGATGTCGTGCAGCAGGTGCAGCTGCCATTGGCTTTCGGGGAGTTCCATGCGCAGCCAGAGCATGGGGTCGACCAGTGGCGGCTGGCTGAAGTGAGCCAGCATGCCGATGCCCGCAGGCTGGCGGCTGGTGCGGTAGCCGAGCGGCATCAGGGCCTGGCCCGCGTATTGGTGGGTGTCCCGCACCTCCCGCTCGTCGCTGGCGGACAAGGGCTCCAGCAGGCGGTAGCGCCATTCGTCGCGGTTGGAGAGAAAGACCACGCCATGCTCGTCCGAGGCGAAGACGATGTCGGGCGACTGACTCCACTCGCCTTCGAGTTCCTGGAACAGGATCTTGATGACGATGAGCCCGAGCACCGAGCCGCCATCGTCATGAATGGCCTGGGAGAGGAAGTAGCCGGGCAGCCCGGTGGTCATGCCTATGCCGTAGAAGCGGCCGCTGCCCCGGCTCAGCGCCTGGGTCACATAGGGGCGAAAGCTGTAGTCCTCGCCGACATTGCTGTGCGAGTCGCGCCAGTTGCTGGCGGCCAGGGCCTTGCCGCTTTTGTCGATGAGAGTCAGCGTGGAAGCCTGGCTGGCGCCGTTGGCCTGCTCCAGCTTGTGGTTGAGCCTGTCTACCTCGGCGGCGCTGAGCGGGTGGCTGAGCGCGCTCTTGAGTTCGGCATCGAGCGCAAGCACCTCGGGCAGGGTGCGGTAGCGATCCACCCGCTGCACCATGGCCTGGGCATAGAGCGTGAGCTGGCGCTGCACGCTCTCGCTTTCATCATGCAAAGAGGTCTGCAGCGCGACGCGACTGGCCGCCCACATGCTCAGCAGCATGCCGCTGAGCACGATGACAAGGGTCAAAAACAGTCGGTTTCGGGCAAGGTTTCGCGCAAGACGCATGACGAGGGCGGGTGATCAAGGAGCCCAGTGTGGCTCTGGAGCAGGTTCAGTGCGGATTTTGACGCCTAGGGATTTCCCTAAGTTGGTGCATGCTCTCCCTAGGAGCGCTTCTCGACCTAATACCAATGGGTTATCGGCACAAAAAGGGCGCGGGAGTACAAACGGCAGCAATTCGGCGCACCACGGTGGTGCGCCCGCAATTTTGGAGATGCAGCGTGCACACTCTGCCCACAGAATCCGCTCCGCGCGAGCACTTGCCGTTCTACCGTCAGCTCTACTTCCAGGTGGTGTTCGCCATCATCGTGGGCGTGCTGCTGGGGCACTTCGAACCCACCTATGGCGAGGCCATGAAGCCCTTTGGCGATGCCTTCATCAAGCTCATCAAGATGATCATCGCGCCGGTGATCTTCCTGACCATCGTCACCGGCATTGCCAGCATGACGCACCTGAGCGCCGTGGGTCGTGTGTTCGGCAAGGCCATGGCGTACTTCCTGACCTTCTCCACACTGGCGCTGGTCGTGGGCCTGATCGTGGCCAATGTCATGCAGCCCGGTGCCGGCATGCACATCAACCCCGCCGATCTGGACCAGACAGCCGTCAAGGGCTATGTGGCCAAGTCGCACGAGATGACGCTGACCGGCTTCGTGATGGACATCATCCCCAAGACGCTGATCAGTCCGTTCGTGGGTGACAACATCCTGCAGGTGCTGCTGGTGGCGGTGCTGTTCGGCGTGTCCCTGGCCATGGTCGGCGAGGCCGGCAAGCCCGTGCTGAACTTCTTTGAAAGCCTGACCAAGCCCGTGTTCAAGCTTGTCAACATCGTGATGAAGTTCGCCCCCATCGGCGCGTTTGGTGCCATGGCCTTCACCATCGGCAAGTTCGGCCTGGGCTCACTGGTCAATCTGGCCGAGTTGGTGCTGACCTTCTACATCACCTCGGCCCTGTTCGTGTTGGTGATCCTGGGTGCAGTGGCGCGCTTTTGCGGCTTCTCCGTGCTCAAGCTGATCAAGTACCTCAAGGACGAACTGCTGCTGGTGCTGGGTACATCGTCTTCCGAGTCGGCCCTGCCTTCGCTGATGCACAAGATGGAAAAAGCCGGCTGCAGCAAGTCCGTCGTCGGCCTGGTCGTGCCTACCGGCTACTCCTTCAACCTGGACGGCACCAATATCTACATGACACTGGCTGCGCTGTTCATTGCCCAAGCGACCGATACGCATCTGACCCTGGGCCACCAGATCGCGCTGCTGCTGGTTGCCATGCTGTCGTCCAAGGGCGCGGCGGGCGTGACGGGTGCTGGCTTCATCACCCTGGCAGCGACCCTGGCCGTCGTGCCCGAGGTGCCCGTGGCCGGCATGGCACTGATTCTGGGTGTGGACCGCTTCATGTCCGAATGCCGTTCCCTGACCAACTTCATCGGTAACGCCGTCGCCACCGTGGTGGTTTCCAAGTGGGAAAACGCGCTGGACCACGAAAAGCTGGATGCGGCGCTGGCTGGCAAGGAAGAAAACGAGGCGGTGACCGCTCACGCCTGAGCGAGCACAGGCCTCATGCCAAAAAGCCCGGACCTGATGGCCGGGCTTTTTTCATGGGTTTCAGACTTTAGGCCCAGCCGGGGAAGCCGCTGGTAGCTATCGCTTTTATGGCATTCAAGCGGAGGGTGAGGTCGCTGTCAGCAAGTCATGGGCCGCCAGCACGCGCAAGGTGTCGCGCCCCAGGCGCTTGCTGCGGGGTAGAAAGCGCACCCAGCTCAGTTTGTTGACGGTGCGCTTCAGTACCTGCCGGGCCTCGTTGGGAAGTTGCTGCACAAACTGTTGCCAAGCCTGTCGGGCCGGCTCCAGCGCACCTGCCTGTTGCAGAAACAGCGCCGTGGACTGAGCGTAGTTGAGCGCATCGCGCGCCATGCAGACGGCTTGCGGCAAGTGGGCCGCAGGATCGTCCTCAAAGTCGATGAAACCTATGACTCCGTCGGCGCAGACCACCATATTGCGCGCCACGGCCTGGCTCAGCACCTCGCCGCAGGCATGTGCCTGCTGTATGGCCTCCATGCCTTTTAGCCAGAGTTCCAGCGTGGGCTGTGCGCCCCGAGCAATCGCTTCTTCGATGGCATTGCTCAGCGATGGAGCCTCTTCGCCCGGGCGCCCCAGGTGGCGCATCACAAAGGCCTGATCGGTCGTGGCCAGCACCTGCGGCACGCGCAAGCCCTTGGCCTTGAAACTGCGCAGGCGGCGCACCTCGGTCTGCAGGGACTCGGTCCCACCGGGGTTCGGAACGGGCTGCAGCACGGCGGCCCTGAACAGCCTGGCCAGCGAGCTCAACAGCCAGTAGTTGAGGGCCGGGTTGCCCTTGTTGGCGCGCTTGACCCAAAGGGTTTCATGCGCGAGTTCATAGCGCATGATGCTGTGAGGTTGGTCCAGATGCTCGTGCAGAAATGCCTGGTAATCGATGGCGGTCTGCGCAGAGGGCATCTGCTCTGGGGCGGAAATATCCTGAGATGGCACGGCGTGGGGTCTGTCGGGCGCGGGGCTCTGGCTTCTCAGGTCCAGATGCCGTTGCGCTGGGGAAAAGCTTGCGATTGTGCCGCGTTGTCGGCACTGCTCGCGGCAGATGGGCGCAACACAGGCTCCTGCAGAGGCTGAAAGCTCTGGGCCGTAGCCAGCGGCCAGTAGTTCTGGAAGACCTTGTGCTGGCGCTCCAGGCTCTTGAGCAGGCAGCCCGGCTCCACGCGCAGTATCAGGTTGGACAGCAGGCTGACCTGGGTGTCGTCCAGCCGGCGTACGATGTGGTGGGCCGTGATCTCGTTGGGATGTCTGAGACCGGCGGCCTGCACCAGCTCCTGTAGCGCATGCAGGGTATTGCGGTGAAAGTTGGCCACGCGCGTGGCCTTGTCGGGCACGACCAGCGCCTGCTGGCGCACGGCATCTTGCGTGGTGACGCCCGTGGGGCAGGTGCCGGTGTGGCAGCTCTGGGCCTGGATGCAGCCCAGCGCCATCATGAAGCCGCGACCCGAGTTGCACCAGTCGGCCCCCAGGGCCATCATGCGCGCGATGTCGAAGGCCGTGATGACCTTGCCGGCCGCGCCAATCTTGATGCGCTGGCGCAGGTTCACGCCCAGCAAGGTGTTGTGCACCAGCAGCAGGCCTTCCTGCAGCGGCACGCCCACATGGTCGACGAATTCCACGGGCGCTGCACCCGTGCCGCCTTCGGCCCCGTCGACGACAATGAAGTCGGGCGTGATATTGGTTTCCAGCATGGCCTTGACCATGGCAAACCATTCCCAGGGGTGACCGACGCAGAACTTGAAGCCCGTGGGCTTGCCGCCGGAAAGACGACGCAGCCTGGCGATGAACTGCATCAGCTCCACAGGGGTGGAGAACGCGCTGTGACTGGACGGTGAAATACAGTCCACGCCAATCGGTATGCCGCGTGCTGCTGCAATTTCGGGAGTGACCTTGGCGCCGGGAAGCATGCCGCCATGGCCGGGCTTGGCGCCCTGGCTGAGCTTGATCTCGATCATCTTGACCTGTGGATCGGTGGCGTTGGCGATGAATTTCTCTTCGCTGAACGTGCCGTCCGCATTGCGGCAGCCGAAGTAGCCCGAAGCCACCTCCCAGATCAGATCGCCGCCATGCATGCGGTGGTACTGGCTGATCGAGCCTTCACCCGTATCGTGGATGAAGCCGCCCATCTTTGCCCCCTGGTTCAGCGCCTGGATGGCATTGCCCGATAGCGCGCCAAAGCTCATGGCAGAGATGTTGAAGACGCTGGCGTGATAGGGACGGGTGCAGGGGTCCACTCCTTCGGCCGGTTGCTCCTGCGTGCCGCCAATCCAGAGACGAAAGTCATGCGAGCTGAGCTTGGTGGGTTGCAGGGAATGGTTGACCCACTCATAGCCCTGCTGACTGACGTCGAGCTGGGTGCCGAATGGCCGGTTGTCGACCTGGCCCTTGGCACGCTGATAGACAAGCGAGCGCTGGGCACGCGAGAAAGGCTGGGCCTCGGTATCGCCTTCGATGAAGTACTGGCGAATCTCGGGGCGTATGAATTCGAAGATGAAGCGCAAATGGCCCATGATGGGGTAGTTGCGCAAGATGGCATGTTGTTTCTGCAGTAGATCCCAGATGCCCAGCAGCACCAGCAGGGTCGACGTAATCAGCCATCCAAGTCCCTTGCCTGCCGTCGTCAGCGTGTAGAGCGAGATAGCCAGAACGAGCGCAGAAATGAAGAGGGCGCCATAGCGCAGGGGCAGACTATTGAAGAAGCGATGCACTGCAGATACTCCCATGGCAGGGTGTGTTGATGGCGGCCCGCTAAAATTCAGCCTGTACGGGGGCATCCGTCCTGGATGCTTTCTCCCCTTGATCCATCGTCCGGCCCTGCACTTCGATAGTGATGAAATGGTTCCGGGCCATCATAAAAGCCTTTCCCTATGCAAGAACAAGCACCTAACTCCGCAGCAGAAGACGCGGCTCTCGCCGACATGCCCGAGGGCGCACTGAGCAATGATCAGCTCGAAGAGCTGGACGCGCTGCTCGACGAGCTGCGCACCCGTGGCGACGAAATTCCCCAGTGGGAATTCTGTGACGGCTTCCTGACCGCTCTGGTCTGCACACGCCGCCCCATTGCCGCTGCAGAATACATGCCCATGCTGCTGGGCGATGGCGAAGCCCTGCAAGTGGCCGAAGGCCAGCCGCTGCCCAAGCTGGAAGCCTTCAAGGACGAGGCCCAGCAGGCACGTTTCATGGAGTTGTTCGAGCTGCGCCTGGCCGAAGTGCGCGAGCAGCTGGATGCAGACATCAAGTCGCTGGCCGACGATGCGGCTTTCCAGCCCGAGGCGCTGGACACGCGTGGCGCCATCGCCATCCTGCCCGAAGCCGAACAGGCCGAGCTGGCCGGCGAAGAAGTGCCGTCGTTCTCGCAGGTCTGGGCACTGGGCTTTATGTTCGTGGTCGAAAACTGGGCCGATGAATGGGCGGTACCCCGCGACAAGGAAGCGGCCAAGTTGCTGGACGCGGCCATGGAGTTCATCGTCAACCTGACCGAAGACGACACGGACGAGCCGGCTATGAACCTGTACGACGAAGCTGGTCCTGCATCGACCAGCCAGGAGCGTGTGGATGCCTTTGGCGAAGCCATCTGGGCCGTGTACGACCTGTACCGTCTGTGGAAGAGCATGGGCCCACGCCAGGAAACCATCGTCAAGGGCGAGCAACCCGGCCGTAACGACCCTTGCCCCTGCGGTAGCGGCAAGAAGTTCAAGAAGTGCCACGGGGCTTGACCAGAGCCGACCACTGAGGCGCTTTGCATGGCCGCATGTATTGCGCCGCAGGGCGGATGCCTCGGGGTTAGAGGGGCAGCAGCATTGCAGGAGCCTTCCATGAGAGCGCCTCGACTACGGGGTCTCAAACAAAAGCTGCGTGATATTTGCGCAGCCTAGTGTGTAGTGTGAGTTAGTGGGATAGATGACGCATTTAGGTGAGCGCATACGCGCCCGGCGACAGGCGCTGGGTTTGAGTCAGGGACGGCTGGCGCAGATGGCGGATGTCACCGCATCGGCCATTTCGCAGATCGAGTCGGGAGCCATTCGCACTCTCAAGAATGACACCCTGGCAAGACTGGCTATCGCCCTGCAGACCACGGCACTGGAGTTGATGGCAGGTCTGCATTCCGAAACCCTGTCGCTTCCCAACGATGAACAGCGCTTGCTCGACTGCTACAGAAAACTGCAGCCACCGCTGCAGGACATCGCTCTCAAACTGATAAAAGCTCTGCAGTGATTCCCGAGTCGTTGTATTGAGCGATCTCTTTTGTTTCAAAAAGGCCTGTTAACTACAGGCCTTTTTGTTTTTTCATTTGAGAACAAGGGTTAACCCGATTAACAAATGTAGGATGAAATCCAATAGCCTGTAGGAAATGAATGAAGATTGCGTAGATTGAACTGGAAGCCACACGTGAGGGATTAGTCGGAAAAATTACAGATGATCTCTTTCGAGCTATGAAGTGATTGTTTTTATTGGATTTTTTGGTGCGGGAGTGCTTGCTTACCCGAGGGCTGAAATTGTTGAGGGCTATGCTGGATATTTGTTGATAGCTATTTCAAATATTTCAAGATGTTTCTTGCTTCGTAAGATGGACTCCGCGGTGGTCGAAAACAGCCACAGCGATCTACAAACCTGATTGTTGAAGGAGCTAGTCATGAAAGACCAAATCATCAAATTCTGGCGTGATGAAGAAGGTGCAACGGCGATCGAGTATGCACTGATTGCTGGCCTGATTGCTGTTGGGTTGGCGTTGGCGCTGACTAATCTGGGCAAGGAACTGTCAGACTTTTTCGGACGCATTGGAACGAAACTGAAGGGAATCACCATCGCATAAAGCAATGTGGGGATATCTTTTCATATTGTTCTTGGTTGCTTCTGGGATCTTCGATCTCAGACATAGAATGGTTCCCAACTGGCTGATTTTCTGTGGTTTGATAACATCAATTTTTGTTTTTGTTTTTGACCCTGAAAATCAACCATTTGGGGTAAGTCGGCTCAATGGTTTGATTTCTTCGATTTCGATATTTTTATTTTTCCTATTATTTTATTTTATGGGTCTCATGGGGGCGGGAGATGTGAAATTTTCTGCGGCTCTGGGAGCCTGGGTCGGCTGGGAGTTGCTGTTTTTGAGCTGGGCTTTGAGTTGTGCGTTTGCACTGGCTCATGGGTTGATTGCCCGAAGTGATCTGAGATATTTATTTTTCCCTGCAATAAAGTTGGAGAACGGTTCAACTGATAGGGGAAAGCGATTTATCCCTTATGTGACTTATCTGTCGCTGGCAACAGTCATCGTGTTGGTGATGATCAAATAGCGTAAAGAGAAAGGAGGGGATATGTACTTGAGAAATCAAAAAGGTGCAGTGGCAATTGAATTTGCACTCCTCTTTCCTATTTTTTTCTTGATTTTCTATGCCATAGTTACCTATGGATTGATTTTTACTGCTCAGCAGACATTGACGTTGGCTGCAACAGAAGGTGCCAGAGCCGCAGTGCGATATCCGGCTCAGGTTCCAGCCAACACCTCCTTAATCAGTGCGCGTAAGAGCGCCGCCTGTGCGATGACCAATGGTACTTTGGAATGGTTGAGAAACATGGGTACCGGCTTGGGGGGAACCTCGTGCATTGACAGCCCGACGGGTGATGCGGCCGGTATCTATGTCTCATCAGGAGATTGCGTGGGGGGCTCAGTGGGGGCTGGAATTTCCTGCATCAATGTTCGTATTAACTACAACTATGCAGCTTCACCTTTGATTCCAAAGTTGTTGGGGCCTGTGCTGAGCTTGCCGACTCCAGACATATTGAGGGGCGGTGCAGTGGCTCAAGTAAGTTTGCTGGATTGATGAATTGAAAAGCTCCGTCAACGATGCAGGGCAATAAGAGGGGTGGTTATGGTGAATGTCGCAAAGATCGCGGTCGGGGTTCTGCTGGCGGTGGCATTGGCTCTGGGCATTTATGGGTGGATGCTCGCCAAAACACCGCCAGCATCAGACCCTCAGGCTCAAAACTCATCCAGCGACGTCAAGTCCAGTGCCAATGTGAGTGTGGTGATGGCCGCGCAGGCCATTCCAGCGGGGCAGGCGCTCAAGGTCGAGGATCTGCAGATCTCGCAGTTGCCGGCCATACCCGATGGCGCCTACAGCGACATTCAGGCAGCTGTTGGCTCCGTACCAGCGGTGGACATACCCAAGGGCGCCCCCGTACTGCAAGGGCAAATGGTGACCGGACTAGCGCTCAAGTTGTCGGAGGGTGAGCGTGCGGTCGCGGTCAAGGTCGATGAAAGCATTGGTGCTGGTAATCGCATCAAGCCCGGCGACTTTGTTGATGTGTTCTTTGCGCTGCGCCGCGATGGCAATGAAATCGATCAGAGCCAGGCGCGTTTGCTGCTTTCGCGCAAGCGTGTGCTGGCCTATGGCGCGGCATCGGTGGAGGCGCTGACCTCGACGGACAAAGCCGATGGCAAGCAGGCCAATGGCTCTGACAGCGCGCGCACTGCTGTGCTTGCCGTGCCGGTGGCCGAGGTCAGTCAGTTGCTGCTGGGCGGCTCCAATGGCAGCCTGCTGCTCGCACTGCGCAATCCCACGGATATGACCGAGCCGGATAGGGAGAAGTTTGCTCCGCTGCCTGGGGTTTTGGCCGTCGCCATGACCAAGGGATCTGTTGCAACTCGGCTGGAAGGTGCTGACGCAGCGCAGGCTGGTGTGGCCATGAGTAGCCTGGCCGGCTCCGCAGGCACTTCGGCAGCGCGCACGACTGCAGTCAGGCCCATGACCGCTGGTGTCGCCAACCCTGCTGTGCCGCGCACGCGCACCGCATCTGCAGATTCTTCCCTGCCCGTTGAATTCGTGCGTGGCGCCAACTCCCAAACCGTGCGGTACTGAGCTATGAATAACAAGACTTTTTGGATCTCGCCCCGCACCCCGTCAATGAAGCCGCTGTATCTGCTCTGCGGCCTGTCCTTGAGTGCCGTCACTGTCCCGGCCCTTGCGCAGCAAGTGCCCAATGCGGGCGAAAGCAGAGCGCAGCAAGCGACAGCAGCCAGAGAAATCAAGCTGGTGATTGGCGCGCAGCATGAGCTGGACCTGCCCGGCGGTGTGGAGCGCATTGCCATCGGCGACGACACGATCGCCGCTGTGCATATCAAGCGTGCGGGCAAGGGAGCTGCTGCCAAGATCTTGCTGAGCCCGCTCAAGCCCGGCAACACATCGTTCATGGTCTGGCCACGCGGTGAAGCGCAGGCGCAGAGCTATATGCTCAATGTGCAGCAACGCGTGGAACTGCGCACGGCCAAGGCCTCCAGCCTGATAGAGCAGCAGTTTGCCGGTGAGCTGGCGAACGCGCAGTCCGCCGACAAGGCCAAGACCGTCGATCTCTCCAGCGTCCAGCTCAAGAGCAATGTGGTGCAGGTCGATGTCAAGGTGGTCGAGTTCAACAAGACCCAGATGAAAAAGGTCGGCCTCAATCTGTTCAGCACGTCCCCCAATAGCTCGGGCTTCAGCTTTGGCATTTTTGGACGTGGTTCTTATGGCATCAGCGGGGGGAGTTCCACGACGGGCGCAACCGCCAATCCCTTGACTCAGGCCTTCAACTTGCTGATGCAATTCGACAAGGCCGGAATCGGTGTCAATATCGGCATGCTCGAAGGCAATAATCTGGCGCGGGTGCTGGCGGCTCCGACCCTGGTGGCCTTGTCCGGCCAAAGTGCCAACTTTTTGTCGGGCGGAGAAGTGCCGGTTCCCGTGCCTGCGGGCACGGGCATGGTTGCGATCCAGTACAAGCCCTACGGCATTGGCTTGACGGTCTCCCCCACGGTGTTGTCCAACGATCGCATCGTGCTCAAGGTGGCGCCGGAAGCCAGTGAGCTGGACTACGCCAACACCATTGTCCTGAACAGTGCGACCGTCCCCTCGATTACCACGCGCCGTGCCGATACCACGGTGGAGCTTGGCGACGGCGAAAGCTTTGTGATTGGCGGCCTGGTCAGCCGCAACACCACATCAGGCACCGACAAGGTTCCTTTGCTGGGCGATATCCCGATTCTGGGCGTACTGTTCAAGCGTCAGGAGTTTCAGCAAAAGGAGAGCGAGCTGGCGATTGTGGTGACGCCACGTCTTGTCAAGCCGCTGGCTCGCGATGTGAATGTGGAGCCGCTGCTGCCCGGGCGCACCGAGCAGCGTGATCCTGCGGTGTGGGGTCCATGGATGGCGGGTGGTCTGTCGTCCAGCGTGGCGCCAGGCTTCTCGCGCTGAATGCCAGAGTAGAGGCATGAATATGCGCATGGACTCATCCCAGCTCAATACCGCGCAGCCAGGGGCTGTGCGTGGCAATGCACGCGTGGTGCTGGTGACGCAGTCTTCGTCACACGCTTTCTGGCTGGCAGGTGCTTTGGGCAGCGATGCGGAAGTGATACCGGTGGCGGGTGATCTGGCAACGCTTCACGCTGCGATTTCGGCGCCAGGGCTTGGCGTGGTGGTGGTCGATTTCTCGGCTCCCATGACGGAGGCTGCCATCGCCCTGGTCAGCGATCTGCGCGCCAGTTTCCCCGGGGTGGTGATCATGGGATCCGGCTCTGCAGCCGAGCCCGCTTCCATGCGTGCGGCCCTGCGCTGTGGCGTGGCTGAATTCATTGACTGGGATGCGTCCGAAGCCGAGGCCAATGCGGCCATCAGGCATCAGCTGCATGCACGCAATCTGCAGCCTGCCGCAGTGGCACTTGCGCCAGAGACCAAAGGTTTTGCCTTGCCTTTGCTGGGGGCCCGTGTCGGTATGGGAGTAACCACGCTGGCGGTGCATCTGGCCGTGATGTTTCAGGAAATGCATGGCCATGGCGCGGCCAGCGTCAAAAACAAAAAGCAGCCAGTTCGGCCCTTCGGCGCTAGCCAGTTACCGCAGGAGGAGGCTGCGAATGCAGCTTTGCTGGATCTGGGTTTGCCTGCGCGCGATGGTTTGCTGTATCTGGGCATCGCCGGTGACTTCAACTTTGTGGATGCGGTTCAGAATACGCGCCGTCTGGATGCGACGCTGATCAACTCGGCGTTTGCCAAGCACCCTACTGGCGCTGTGACTCTGGCCTGGCCATCCGACCTGGGCTTGCTGCGCGATGTCAGCCCTGCAGCAGCCGCAGGGGTAGTCAGCACGCTCAAGAGCTTGCTCGGCGTCCAGGTGATCGATATGGGCGGCATGGTGCAGGCGGACTTTCTGGCACCTTTGCTGCGCGAAAGTGGTCAGGGATGGGTGGTCTGCGATCAGTCACTGGGAGGTATCGTGTCTACGGCGCAGATGCTCAAGGAGCTGGACGCCAAGGGTGTGGAACGCAGCACCCTCAAGCTGGTTCTCAACCGCTTCAATGCCCAAGCCGGCCTGCCCGCCAAAGAGGTCGCGCAGCGCCTTGGCCTGGAGCTGCTGCACGTGATTCCGGACCGATCCACGGCTTTGCTCAGTGCTGCCAGCTGCGGTCAGCTATTGTCGCAAGCGCAGCGCGGCGATCCCTATGTAACCTGCGTCAGAAGCATGGTACGTGCAATGCAGGGTGAAGCAATGATGGCTGACAAGGCTGCGGCGGTACCAGTGGCGGGCGTTCTGGGTCAATGGGCCAAGCGATTGAGGAGAGGCGAATGAGCATGGACATTGTTTTCGCCGAAAAAAGCAGTCATTTTTCGGACTCCAAGCAGCTGCTGCTGATCAAGAACGTCGCACACGAGCATTTGCTCACGCGTGTGGAGGAACTGGGAGCAGTGTTTGCCAAATGGTCCGCCAGCCGTGTGCGCCAGTTTGTGCACCAGGAGCTGGAGCAGTTTGTGCGCCAGCAGCGCTTTCCCGTCAACGACGAGGAGGTGCAATGGATTGCGCAGGCCCTGAACAAGGAGCTGTCGGGGCTGGGGCCGCTTGACGATCTGATGGCCGACCCGGAGGTCGAGGACATTCTGATCAACGGCTATCAGCGCGTCTTTGTCTCGCGAAAGGGCATTTTGCAGCAGGAAGCGCTGCACTTCACCGACAACGCCCATGTGCTGCGCATCGTGCGCCGCATCATCTCCCCGCTGGGCCGCCGCCTTGATGAATCCACGCCCATGGTCGATGCGCGCTTGCCGGACGGCGGGCGTATCAATGTGGTGATAGAGCCGCTGTCGCTGGACGGGCCGGCGGTATCGATACGCAAGTTTCGCAATGATCCGCTGCGGGTTCAGGATCTGGTCGATTTCGGCACCATGGACGAAGGCATGGCCCGCCTGCTGGAGCTGGCGGTGCGTGAGCGCTGCAATATTCTCATCAGCGGCGGCACGAGCTGCGGCAAGACCTCCATGCTCAATGCGATTGCGGGCTTCATCCCCGGCAATGAGCGGGTGGTGACGATTGAAGATACGGCCGAGCTGACGTTGCCTCATCCGCATGTGGTGCGCATGGAAAGCCGTCCTGGCGGCTTTGAGGGGGCTGGAGTGGTCTCTATTCGGGACCTGCTGCGCAACAGCCTGCGCATGCGCCCGGATCGCATTGTGGTGGGCGAGGTGCGCGGCGCGGAAGTGCTGGAGATGCTGCAGGCCATGAACACCGGTCACGACGGCTCCATGGCCACCATCCACGCCAGCTCTCCACGCGAGTGCCTGCACCGCATGGAGATGCTCGCGGGCTTTGCGGGCTTTCAGGGCAGCGAGGTCAGCCTGCGCCGCCAGATTGCCAATGCGCTCGATTTCATCGTGCAGATCAGCCGCCTGCCCAATGGCAAGCGGCGCATCACCTCGATTACCGAAGTCACGGGCATCATCGACAGCGTGATTGCCACCCAGGAGCTCTATCGGCACGAGTTGCTGCCGCAACCCGACGGTGAGGACCTGGAGCGGTGGACCACGCTGGGCATGGTGCCGCATACGCCCAAGCTGGCGCGCTATCGCGCGGTGCTGCAGCATGCGGGAAATAATGGCGGCAACCTTGCGGGGCTGCGACATGGCTAGCAATGCATTCCTGCTCCTGAGCCTGGCGCTGCTGATCGCTGCAGCCGCCATGGCGCTGTGGATGCTTGTCGGGCGGCAGCAGAGGACGCACCGTATGACCAGGCATCTGGAACAGAGCCTGGAAAAAAGCGCGGCGGCGGCGGCCGGATTTACCGCCAAGGATGCGGCGGCATCAGCTTTTGATAGCTCTGTGGCAGATGCGGTGCCGGGCAAGGAGAAGAAGGCCGGCTGGCCGGTTCCCGCGATTTTGCTGGGTACGGCCAGCGCCCGGCTTTTCTATGGTGGCCTGGCCTTGATTGTCGCGGCGTTTCTGGCCATAGCCTTTGGCGCTGGCTGGCTCGCCGGTGGCGCAGTGCTGGTGGTGCTGGGGATTGGCTTCTTCTTTCTGCTCTATGCGCGTGCGCTTAAGTACCGCGCCAGGCTCACGCAGCAGTTACCCGGCTTTCTTGACAACACGGTGCGCTTGGTGACGATTGGCAATTCCGTTCAGGCGGCCTTCCAGATGGCAGCGGCAACCACCAAAGATCCTTTGCAGTCGGTGATGGAAAAAGCCGCCAGTCTGGCCCGTGCAGGCATGGACCTGGAGAATGCGGTGGCTCATGTGGCCAGGCAGACCAGGCTGGATGAGCTGCATTTGCTGGCAGCCATCTTGCGCATCAGCGTGCGCTATGGCGGCCGGGTGGACTTGTTGCTGGAGCGCGTGGCCCACTTTATGCGCGACCGCGAGCAGGCCGAGCAGGACTTGTCTGCCATGACGGCTGAAACACGCATGTCGGCCTGGGTGTTGAGTCTGCTGCCGGTAGCGGTGTGCTGTCTGATCATTGCAGTCAACGCTGGCTATTTTCTGAACATGTGGAATGACGCCAGTGGTCGCAACATCATCTGGGTCGCGGCAGCGTTGCAGGTCTTTGGCGTGCTGCTGCTCTACCGCATGGCCAAGCTCGACGAGGGGGCCGACTGATGGAGACATCCCGTCTTTTGCTGATGCTGAGCATTGCGCTGCTTGCTGTGGCTGCGTTGATCGGTGCTGCTGTGATTGCCTATGCGCATCAGCGCCGAGAGCGCAGCAGCCGGGTGGTCCAGGATGCACTGAGTCGCAGCGGCGCAGCAGCGGCGGGCGCGGTGGCTGTACCTACCAGACCTGCAGATCTGCTGCGCTCGCTCAATGGCGATGGCGAGCTGCCTGCACACTGGCTCAATACCTCGTTTGGCAAGGCATTGGTTGCGCAGGAAGACCGCATTTTGCTGAGCAAATGCGGCTGGAGATCGACTCGTGCGCAGCTGCAATATCTGATAGCGCGCTGCGTGGTTTCCATCATGTTCGCGCTGCTTGCGTTCTTTGTTTTTTCGGGCAGCAAGCAATTTCTGCTTTATTTGTTTGCGGCCTTCACCATTGGCTTTCTGCTTCCCAAATGGGTGTTGCGCAGCGTGGCTCGCCGCCGCAGGGCCAGCGTTGCCCGCGAGCTGCCCTTGCTCGTCGATTTGCTGGGCTTGCTGCAAGGCACGGGCATGAGTCTGGATCAGACCCTGCAGGTCATTGGCTCCGATTTCGGCAATGTCATGCCCGTACTCTCGAAGGAAATACAGCTGGCCAGCCAGCAGTACAGCCGGGGCAGCACACGCGAGCGCTCCTTTGGGCGCATGAGCGAGATCTATCAGAACGAGAACCTGGCCAATCTGACATCACTGATGATTCAGATTGACAAATACGGCGGAGCAGTCCAGGAGCCGCTGCGCATTTTTGGCGAGCGGCTGCGTGAGCAGCGCAAGGCCAAGATGAAGGAGATGATAGGAAAGATCTCGGTCAAGATGACAGGCGTCATGGTCGTGACGCTGCTGCCGGCCCTGATCATCATTACAGCCGGACCGGGATTCCTGGCCGTGATCCGGGCATTGGGAGGGATGACGATATGAGAAACAACAAGCAATACATGATGTTGCCTTTGGCGGTTGCTACGATGGCCATGCTGTCGGGCTGCTCCAGCATGGGCAATCTGCTGGGGCAGAGCCAGCCCGTGCTGTCGCCCGCGGCCAAGGCTGCGGCAGACAGGCCGCTGGAGAAGGAGGCGGTGGTCGACACGCAGGACACCTACCTCTCTCTGGTCAAGCAGATGCAGGCCAAGTCGCTCTGGTATGCCTCCATCGCGCACCTGGACGCACTGGACAAGCAATGGGGCGCTTCCAGCGATTCGCGGCTGCTGCGCGCCGATGCATTGCGTCAGGTGGGGCAGCTCGGTAAGGCCATCCCCATTTACCAGGGCCTGCTGGGCAGCGCCAAGGATGGCGCCGCACGCTACGGCCTGGGCCGTGTGGCCGCAGAGCAGGGCGACTTTCGCAGTGCCGCCCAGCAGATGGAGCAGGCGCGCATGAGCAACCCTGTGGATTCGCGCCTGTTGACCGATCTGGGCTATGCCTATCTGCGTGCGCATGATCTGAACGCGGCGCGCATTCCCTTGATGCAGGCGGCGCAGCTCAATCCCGAGGATGCACAGGTCAACGTCAATCTGAGCTTGTTCATGATGGTCAGCGGCCAGAGCGCGCAGGCCGAGGAATTCATGCGCCAGCGCAAGCTGGACGCACAGACCCAGCAGCTGGTCAAGGAGCAGGCCGGGGAGTGGCTGAGGACTGCAAGCCTGGCAGCAGCAAAGCCTGCCGCGGCTGCGACCGGAAAGGTCGTCAACCTCTCCCGTCCGGAAGTGAAAACCGCCCCCGAGGCCGTGGCCAGCTCCGGGAAAGCCGCCGAAGTGCCGGAGCCTGCGGCAGTGCAGGAGGTACCCGCAGCAAAAAAGCCCGTACCGGAGCCTGAAGCCGCAAAGGCTCCGGTAGTGGTAGTCAAGGCAGCGGAGTCTGTGCCATCTCGTACCGCTCCGTTGCCGCTGCCCCAGGCGCAGCCCATGATGGCGCGGAATGTGGAGCGGGCGCCCAGCGGCGGTCAGTGGATGGTCTCTGGCGGCAGCTTTGATGCAGGAAGGCCGCGTCACCCCGGTCAGGGGACGAGCCAGCTTGTGCCGGCCGCTCCGCAGGCCTATGCCTATGCGCCACCTGTGCCTGTGCAGGCAAGAGCTGCTCCTGTCGATGTAGCGACTACCGCTCCATTGGAAAGGATTTTAGAGTTAAAACAACCTGAAGTTGCCATATTTGAAGCGCAACAAGCTCCTGCATCGATAGCGACAGTGGTGCCACCGCTGGAAGCAGCCGTGGCGACGGCTTCTCAGTCAGCGAAGCAGGAGGCGCCCAAGCCGGCACAGCCTCTGCTTACCGAGGCGATGCCCGCAAAACTGCAGCAGACGCAGCCGGCACCGGCTTCGCAAGCCGAGCCTGCGGTGCAGCCCGTGATCGCGCGCAAGCCTGTGCGCCCGACAAGATCGGTGCTGGAGGCTGCGGTGGTGATGGCGGCAGCACATCCTGCCGCCGTTCGCCAGGCCGGTGAATCCGGTGGCAAACAGGCGGTGCAAGCCATGCTGCCCCAGCGTGCGGCGGCGGGCGGCTTGTTCTTCGAGACGCCCGATGAAGATGCCGGCAGCAAGCCTGCGGCGTCTGCCAAGAAGAGCGCACCCGAGCGTGCCTGGCCCTGAACCTTCAAGGAGTCCCCATGAATACGCAGACAGCATTCACCCAACGGGCCCGCGCATTCACCCTGGCGTTGATGGCACTGGGCACGGCCTCGGTCGCCATGGCGCAGGCCGGCAGCAGTACCGGCTCCAGCACGGGCGTGACCAATATGAGTGCGCCCCGAAGTGCGGCAACGATGCCCGCAGCAACAGCTCAGGCAGCAGTGACGCAGACACCAGCTCCCGGCAATGCTTCCCTGACGCCGCCAGCAAGCAATCGGGTGGGCGACGCCACCAGCTATCTGCTGGCATTGCAGGCCAGCGGCCAATATGCATCGCGCAATGCCTATCCCGTGACAAGCGATGTGGCCCAGCGTACCTATCAGCGCTATCTCGAGAGTTTTACCTACAAGATTCCGGAGAGCTCTGAAACACAGGTGGGTAGTACAACCAGCGGCAGTCGCTAGCCGTCAACAGAGGCTCTCTGCATGCAGTCTTTTGCCAAAGGCCTGGGCCTTGCTCCCATGCGTCGCCAGTCGGGCTCCGTGGCGACGCTGGGGGCGCTATGGCTGATGATTGCCGTGATCTGCCTGGCGACCATTGATATCGGCAATGTGTTCTGGCAGAAGCGCGAGCTGCAGAAGATGGCGGATCTGGCGGCGCTGGCCGGGGCTAGTGGCACACCTCGCAGCGGAGCATGTCAGTCGGTGGCGGCAGATAGCATTCCAAGAAACGGGGGCATTCCATCGGAATTGGTGAGCACTGCGGAGGGGCGTTGGGAAGTCAGAACCGGATTGACGTCAGAGCAGTATTTCGTCGCAGGACAGGGGCCGTTGAATGCCTGCAAGGTGCAAGTGGCCAGAGTGGTCCCCTATTTGTTTCTTTTCGGAGCGGACTTGGATGCGGGGGGGCGACGAGTAACGGCATCTGCCACGGCTTTTCGCGCTCCACGTCTCGCGCGCCTTTCCGTGCGGTCTACCTTGCTAGAGCTGGATACGACAAAGTCGGACTTGCTGGACGCCGTGATTGGAGGAATGCTGGGGGGCAGCATCAAACTGGGTGCCGTTGGTTGGAAGGGCATCGCGGGTGCCGATATCAATTTGCTCAAATTTCTGGATGCGTTGAAAATTCGTGGCTCACTGAATGTGGGCAGCTACGATGAAGTCGTCAACGCGAAAGTCTCTCTCAGCAACTTCATGCTGGCCATGGCCGATGTCCTGCCTCAGCAAGGAAATGCCGCGGCGATAACGGCCTTGAAAGTATTGGCCGCCGGAGTCGGGCAAATCCAATTGGCATTGGCAGATGTTTTGAAACTGGGAACGGGACTGGGAACGGAGGCATTGCGTACGGACCTGAACGTACTGGACATGGTCACCTTGTTGGCCCAGTTTGCCAATAGCAAAAGTGCGGCGAAGGTTGGCGTTAATCTGGATCTGGGACTGGTTCATACGGGTGTGAATCTCAAGGTCATAGAGCCGGCGCAGAGTGCGATTGGAGATCCTGATAGAGATGTCATCCAGGCCAAGACATCCCAAATAGACCTCGTGGTTGGATTGGGCCTGAACTTGTTGCTGGTGGGTGTGAATCTTTCCCTGGATGTGAAGCTGGCCCAGGGTGGTGCCCGTGTCACGGGTTACCAGTGCAGCAGTGCGGGAAAGTCTTTGACTGTCCTTGGACAGACCGGAGTGGGAACTGTTGCGCTGAAGGGTGAGGCGACCCTGCTGCTTTCGTTGATCAAAATTCCAGTCGTGATCTCACTACCCTTGCTGTCGCAGCCTCAACAGTTGCTGTTCAATAGTCCGCCTCCGCCTAGGCTGGATAAGCCTGCAGTCTGGTTGAGCATGGTGCAAACCAATCTGGTGGGAGCCTTGTTCACTGCGCTGGAAAATCAGCTCGGTCCACTTGGTACGCTGCTGGCGGCAGTTCTGTCTCCACTGACGTATGCACTCGACTTGATACTGAACTTGCTGTTGAGCCTTTTGGGTTTGAGCCTCGCGCAAACAGATATCGGGGCTCAGCTCAATTGCGACACCAATGTGGAGCTGGTTTACTGAGCGGGCATTAGCTGTCTCGCCAAGTCTTGTAGCGCTAGATATGTGGTGATCTCGCGGATTTTCTGGCGAGAGCCGTGGAGTGCAAGTCGCTGAGTACGGGAGGTTTCCGCGGTGCTCCACCCCACCCACACCGTCCCCACAGGCTTTTCGGCAGAGCCTCCGCTCGGGCCGGCAACCCCCGTCACGGCAATGCTGACCTGGGCGCGTGAGTGACGGAGGGCACCTTCGGCCATGGCGCGCACGACTTCCTCGCTGACGGCGCCGTGCTTTGCGATCAGCTCGGCGGGCACGCCCAGCATCTCGGTCTTGGCCTCGTTGGAGTAGGTCACGAAACCACGTTCGAACCACTGGCTGGAGCCTGCCAGATCGGTGCAGGCCGCGGCAATCATGCCGCCGGTGCAGCTTTCGGCGGTGGCCAGCATCCAGCCTTTTTCGGTCAGCCTGGCGGCCAGTTGCCGCACCAGTTCTTCGATGCTGCTTGCTTGTGTGCTCATCGTCTCCTCCATGGCTTGCCCCGTCAAAAGAAATGTCGCCAAAGGGCGATCACCAGCAGGGTGCAGAAGGCGGCTACCAGGTCATCCCACATGATTCCCCAGCCGCCGCGCGGGCCGAAGCCTTTGAACAGGCGGTCGGCCCATTTGACGGGCTGGGGCTTGACGGCATCAAAAAAGCGGAACAGCGCAAAGCAGGTCAGCTGACCCCAGAAGCCCATGGGCATGCACAGCCACAGAACAATCCACATGGCCACGACTTCGTCCCAGACGATATGGCCGGGGTCGGCCACGCGCATATGCTTTGCGGTGACGGTGCAGGCCCACCAGCCTACGGGAATGCAGGCGGCAATCAGCCAGCCGATCTGTGCCGGGCTCAGCCACAGTGCCAGCACCAGATAGGCCAGCCAGGCCCACAGGCTGCCCACCGTGCCGGGGGCGACGCGGGGGAGGCCGGAGCCAAAGCCCAGCGCAATCAAATGGGCCGGATGCTGCAGCATGAACTTTACGCTGGGGTGGGCGATTCCCGCTGCACTCATGCCGGGGTGTGCTTTGTTATTGATAGCTGCTTGCGCACTATCCACATGCGCTGCGGCGCTATCTGATAGATCATCCGTCATGGCGTGATGATACGCGCTGCCTTATTGCAGACCGGTGATGGGCTGGTTTTCGGGGAAGCGGATCTGGTGCGTGGCCTGGAACTGGGCCGTGCTGCGGGCGGCCAGATTCTGCTCCCAGGCAATCATGCCGTTTTGCGCATTCCAACTGGTGGTGGCGGGCTGCGTGCTGTACTGTGACTGCACCTTGATCTGTTCATTGCGCGAAACAGGGGCCGAGTCCAGCACCTGCAGCGCAATGGGCTGGTTGTGGCGGTTTTCCACAGCATAGTTGCGCACGATGCTGCGCTCGGTCTTGCTGCCGGCCCAGCCGCTGCTGCCGGTGTGGCTTTGCGCAGGCAGACGGCGAACCACGACGTTGTCATCGCGACCAAAAGACAGTCCCTGCGCCAGCGCCTGGGCATTGCCGAAGTCCAGCCTGCCATTGCCAACCAAAGCGTCGTCGCGCAGCAGCGCCACCGGGCCTGCCGGCCAGATGCCAGGCGGAGCCTGCAGCGTGGCAATCAGATAGGCAGCCTCTTCCATGGCCGGCGCGGTGCGGGTCAGCAAGCTGGTCGCCAGATTTTCCTGACCTAGCGACAGCGTGATGCGCTCGGCGCTGGAGGGCACGCTGATCTTGTACGGCACGATGAATTGCGTGCTGTAGGCCGTGTTGATGCTGGAGACATCGAGCACCGGCAAGTCCGGGGCTGCGGCCACTTCGCGCATGGCGCCGGCACTGCTGCGCGCCATCATGGCGACGGGGGCTGGTGCCGGAACGGCGGGGGGCATCGGTTGGGCGATATCCACCGTCCAGGGGCGCGGCATGACACCCTGGGTGCTGCGGCCGGGTTGTCCGGTGGACAGGCGCAGGCGCACATTGCTCCAGTCTTCGCCACTGGCCTGCACGACCAGGGCCTGGCGCTCCAGCTGCACCTGCTGTCTGGCGGTGTTCAGCTGTGCACGGTAGCTGGGCTGCCAGCTGGGGCCGCGTACCTGATAGCTCAGACGCACATTGGCCGCGCGTGCGCTGGCCAGTTGCACGCTGACTTTCATGACCTGAGACTGCTCGGAGCCCGTGCGGTCGCGCTCCTGGCGCAGGGGCTGCAACTGCGCCAGCAGATCCTGCTTCTGGCGCTGAATCTGGTGGGCACGCAGGCTGTTGTCGCGGCTGGTCTGGCGCAGGACCTGGCTGGTGCCGGCGATCTGAGCGGGGCTGATTCTGGCTTCGTCGCCAGGCTTGCTCATGCCCTGCAAAAAATCGCCCACCAGCCTGGCGGCTCCTTCTTCGGCCTCGATGTTCGCAAGCTGATCCTCAAGGCTGCGAATCTGCTGATCCAGCGGGCTGGTGCATTCCTTGGCAGCCATCTGCCTGGACTGCATCAGGGTCTTGATCTCACCCACGCGCACGCCTTCGTCGCCGCTGATCTGCAGGCTCTGCGTATCCACGCTGGCGGGCAGGCATTCAAAGCTGAGCAGGCGTGTCTGGGCGTCGATGCGTGCCTCGCGCTGTACGGCAGCGATGCCGGGATAGAGCGTGACTTCGGTGATGGGCGCGCGATTGCCCGAGACACTGAGGCTGCTGGCGTCGGCCAGGGCGAGCCCGGGCAAGGCAGCTGCGACACAGACCATGGATACGGGCAGAAGACGACTTGAACGCATTGGCAGCTCTTAGGGGCAGTGGACAGGATTTGAGCTTAACCCAGGCGGTTTCCTATCCTTTTTCTGGCGCCTCTTACGTCCGGACCGCGTTTCTTGCCTTCATCCGCCGAAGTGGTCGAAGGACTTCCAGCGGCTTTGCAGCAGGGCGCCGTCCGCACCGATCACGCGCAGACCCGGCTCGGCATCGATGCGGCCTATGCGATGCACCGGCGTGCCGCTGGCGGCGCCTGCTGCCAGTACGTCGGCATGCCGGGCTGCGGGGGCGGTAAAACACAGCTCGTAGTCATCGCCGCCTGCCAGCGTGCATTGCTGCTGCAGTCTTGCATCCAGTTGCCATGCACTGCCTGACGCGTAGGCGGCAGCCGCCATCAAGGGCGTGACGCAGCGGCTGTCTACCGTGGCGCCGACGCTGGACAGCTCCAGAATATGGCCGAGATCACCGAGCAGGCCGTCGCTGACATCCAGCGCACTGCTGGCAATGCCGCGCAGCGCCAGGCCCAGGGCCACGCGCGGCGCCGGTGCTTCCAGCCGCTGGCGGGCCTGCTGCAGCAGCTCGGCAGGCAAGGGCGCATGGCCCAGCATGGCCTCCAGTGCCAGGCGTGCATCGCCGAGAGTGCCGCTGACCCAGATCTCATCGCCGGCCCTGGCGCCGCTGCGCAGCAAGGCCTGGCCGGCAGGGACTTCGCCGAACACGGTAATGCAGATATTCAGCGGGCCGCCCGTGGTGTCGCCGCCGATGAGTTCGCAGTCATGGGCATCGGCCAGGGTCAGCAGCCCGGCCGCAAACTCGCTGATCCAGGCTTCGTCGGCGCGGGGCAGGGACAGGGCCAGCGTGAACGCCAGAGGCCTGGCACCGCTGGCGGCCAGATCGCTGAGGTTGACGGCCAGAGCCTTGTGACCGAGCAGGCGCGGGTTCACATCGGCAAAGAAGTGGCGGCCCTCGACCAGCATGTCGCTGGAGATGGCCAGCTGCATGCCGGGAGCCGGGGCCAGCAGCGCGCAATCGTCGCCCACGCCAAGGGCGGCGCGACGCACGGGGCGCTGGAAATAGCGGCGGATCAGATCGAATTCACCCATGAGGTCTCTGGCCGCCCGCAATGCTGCGGCCTGGTGGGCCGCTGGTCAGCGGCGGTTAAAGGTCAAGGCCAGAAAAAGCTCAGCGGCCTGCGCCAGAAGCGCTGGCGTATGGCCTTGTAGATGCGTGATCGGTCCACGCCGCTGACATTGTGGGCACGCAGCGCAACGCGGAAGGCCAGGTAAAAGCTCACCCCCACGTTCAGCGCCGCATTGAAGGGCAGCATGGCCACAGCCCACCACAGCAGGTCGTCATGCAGCACCTCCCAGCCCAGCGATGCCACGGCCACGCCGATCTGGCCCGTGGACAGGGTGACGTGGCGTACTTCCAGCCCCAGACCGAAGAAGGCCGCAAATGCGGGCACCAGCCCCAGCATGAAGCCCAGCGAGATATTGGATGCCAGGCTGGAGACATTCTTGCGCAAGAAGCGCGCCCAGCGATCTGCGCGAGCCGTGCCCAGAAAGCGGGTGATGCCTGGGTTGTAGCGAATCACCGAATCGATATTGCGCAGCACAAACCAGTTTTCGGCACCGCCGGCAATCAGGCTGCTGACAAACAGCAGCACGCCGGTAAAGGCGGCGAAGAGCACCGATGGCCCCAGCAGGCTCAGCGAGTCCAGCACCTGGCGCGCATGCGGGGTGCTGAGCGCCTGATGACCGACCAGATAGGCATAGCCCAGCGACAGCAGCAATGCCCCGGGGAAGACGATGAGCACGTTGCCCAGAATGGCGGCCACCTGGGAGCGCACCAGATGGGCGACTTCATCGACGAACTCCTGGATGGAGTCATCGCTTTGAATGTCCTTGAGTTTGGCCGCCATGGCCGGCGCCGTCATGGCTGGCTGCTTGGTGGCCACCGTGAAATGCAGCATCTGGATCAGCACAAAGCTGATGGCGTAGTTGAAGCCCGCAGCCAATCCCGCCCAGAAGACCGACAGGCCCAGCGCATACAGCGCAAACTTGGCCAGGGTGGTGAAGGCCATCACCAGGCCGCCGCCCGCGGCCTTGGCCACCATCTTGCGGTACTCGCTGCCGTCGCGGGTGATGTAGTGCTCGCCGGTTTCGGCGCTGCGCTCGGCCACCTTTGCGGCCAGCAAGGATGAGTTGGTGGACATCAGCGCGCGCACGCTGCGCCGCTCTATGCCCACGGCCACGAGGTTGGACAGCAGCTCTGACGTTTCGTAGGCGCGGTCTTCGGCCAGCAGGCAATCGAGCAGGCGGCGAATGCGCAGAATGCGCGCACGCACCTGGCGCAGGCGGAAGATCAGTCCGACGGAAATGCCTTCGGCCTCGACATAGGAGTACACCGACGACACGGCGGCGCGGCAGGCCTCAAGCCGTTCGCGCAACTGCGCTGCAGCGGCATCGCGCCTGTCGGTGGTGCGCAGCGGCAGCATGACCTCCACACGCAGGTTTTCCACATCGTGGATCAGCGCATGAAACGGTTTTTCCTCGCGTGCCTGCTCACTCATGCGCAGACGCAGCTCTGGGGCAAACCCCGTGGAGAGAATCTGGCCCGCGCAATAGGTGATGGCGTCCAGCAGATTGCGCTCCCAGAAGCTCACGCCTTCGTCCTGCTGCTGCGGGGTCAGCAAGGTGGTGATGCGGGCCATGAGCTGGCTGTCCAGCGCATGCAGCCAGCGGGCGTCGAAGCGGTCGGGAAAGACCAGCATGAACAGCTCGGAGGCGTCCTCGGTCTCGGGCGTGCTGGGCAGCAGCTTGTAGCGCAGGCGCTCGGCCACTTCGCTGGCCATGGCCGTGCGCGGGGCAAAGCCGAAATCGGCCAGCAGGGCGGTGATGTCCACCGTCTCCATCAGTGTCTGGCTCCAGCGGCGCAGCCGGGCCAGGGCTTCGGGGTCGGCCTCGAAGGCCTCCACGACCTGTTTCACACGCTGCACGGCGCCTTCGACAGAGGGCTCGGCCGCGCGAATCCATTCGGCCAGATAAATCAGCCACAGATGGCGTTGTGCAAGGCCTGCATCGGGGTCCAGGGAGGCCAGCAGGCCGGGCAGATCAAGAGTGCTTTTCTTCATGCAAATGTGGGGCAGGCCTCAGTGCAGAACGCGCTTCTCGGGCATGGGCATGGGGTCGCCGGACTCGTTCATCTGCAATACGAAGAGAGGAATCTCGCATTCGAAGGTCTCACCCTCGTGATTCACGCAGAGATAGCTTCCCCGCATGGTGCCCGTGGGCGTACGCAGCTGGCAGCCGCTGCTGTACTCGAAGGACTCACCAGGCTGCAGCAACGGCTGTCGGCCCACCACGCCCAGGCCTTTGACCTCTTCGACATGGCCCAGCTCGTTGGTGATGATCCAGTGCCGCGCAATCAGCTGCGCGGGCACCTCACCCGTGTTGGTGACGGTAATGGTGTAGGAAAACACATAGACGCCGGCGGCCGGGGCGGATTGCTCGGGCAGGTAGGCGGGCTGGACTTGGACCAGAAACTCATTCATCGGCATGAGCTAATGGTAACTGCGACAATTGCAATCCATGAGCCCCACCTACCGTATTGCCCCCTCCATCCTGTCAGCCGACTTCGCCCGTCTGGGTGAAGAAGTGCGTAATGTCATTGCGGCCGGCGCCGACTGGATCCACTTTGACGTGATGGACAACCATTACGTGCCGAATCTGACCTTCGGCCCCATGATCTGTCAGGCCTTGAAGCCCCATTCGGTGACACCCGATGGCAAGCCCGTGCCCATCGACGTGCATCTGATGGTGCAGCCCGTGGACGATCTCGCCACGGCTTTTGCCAAGGCGGGGGCGGACTACATCAGCTTTCACCCCGATGCGTCGCAGCATGTGCACCGCAGCATCCAGAACATCAAAAGCCATGGCTGCAAGGCCGGCCTGGTGTTCAACCCTGCCACGCCGCTGGACGTGCTGGACTGGGTGATCGAGGACATCGACCTGATCCTCTTGATGAGCGTGAACCCTGGCTTCGGCGGCCAGAGCTTTATTGATAGCACGCTGCGTAAGGTGGAAGCTGCTCGCAAGCGTATTGAAGCCAGTGGCAAGGATATCCGCCTGGAAGTGGATGGCGGCATCAAGGAAGCCAATATCCGCGCCGTGGCCGATGCCGGTGCCGATACCTTTGTGGCTGGCAGCGCCATCTTCGGCAAGCCCGATTACAAGGCTGTCATCGACACCATGCGCAAGAATCTTGCCTGACTCCCGCTTAAGGCGCTGCGACCCGCAGCACCTTCGCACCGAGGTGGCGAGGCCGCCCAGGCCTGGTTTCCTGCCCTGACTTCGGCTGCGCTCGATACACGAGCGCGGCTTTTGGAGTCGGGGCATGAAAGTTTTAGTGTTTTTGGCTGCAAGCCCAATATTGAAAAGCGCATGCAGCTATTGAATTGATAGTTGTATGAAGCTGAATCTGCCTGCTCCCGCCGCCGCCCTGGAACTGGATGCCGTCATGGTCGACCTCGATGGCACCATGGTGAACACGCTGGGTGACTTTGCCGAAGCGCTCAACCGCATGCTGGCCGATCTGCAATTGCCGGCCATCAAGCCGCAGATCATCGAGAACATGGTGGGCAAGGGCAGTGAGCATCTGATCCGCTCCGTGCTGGCGCATGTGAAGGCGCCGGACATCGATGCCCTGTATCCCCGGGCCTGGCAGCGTTACGAGCACCATTACCTGGCCATCAACGGCCAGTTTGCCGATGTCTATCCGGGCGTGGCCGAAGGTCTGCAGGCACTCCAGTCCCTGGGGCTGCGCATGGCCTGTCTGACCAACAAGCCTTTGTCCTTTGCCCAGCCCCTGTTGGCCGCCAAGGGGCTGGATGGCTTTTTCGACTGCGTGTTCGGGGGCGACTCCTTCGAGCGCAAAAAGCCCGACCCCATGCCGCTGGTCGAGACCTGCAAGGCTCTGGGCAGCGAGCCCGCGCGCACGCTGATGGTGGGTGACTCCAGCAACGATGCCCAGGCAGCCCATGCCGCAGGCTGCCCCGTGGTGCTGATGACCTATGGCTACAACCACGGCGAGCCCATCACGGCGGTCGAGGCCAGAGCCCATCTGGATTCCCTGGCGCAACTTGCAGTGTGATGCTGTCTGTTGGTCTGCATATCTGGCAATAAAGAGTGCGGATAAGCATATTTGCTAGAGTCGTTGGCTTTGTTTGAACCAAAGTCGGCTCGTGCATCGCCTTGCAGCCGGCAGAGAACGAAGGGGGACTCACGCCACATGCACGGACTGCACCTGACTGCCGACCTTTACCAATGCGCAGGTTCCGAGCGCTACATGCTCGATGCCGATGCCATCGCCGGGCTTTGCCGCGAACAGACTGCGGCCTCGGGGCTGACCCTGGTGGATGACCGCTGGGTAAAGTTCCCGCCCTATGAAGGCCAGCCCGGCGGGGTGACGGGTACGGTGCTGCTGGCGGAGTCCCATCTGGCCATACATACCTGGCCCGAGACGGGCAGTGTCACGATTGACGTCTATGTGTGCAATTTTTCCGCCGACAACTCGGGCAAGGCCCGTTGTCTGATGGAAGGCGTGATCGACGCTTTCGCGCCCCGAAAGGTGCTGCGCCAGCAATTGATGCGCGGCGACATCGGCATGGCGCAGCCGGCAGACCACGACATGGACCCTGCACCCGAGCCCGAATCCGGCTGGGCCATGGAGCAGCTCACGTCCCATGCGCGCTTTGGTTACCGCGCCACGTCGCTGCAGACGCAGCAGACGCCCTATCAGAAGCTGGATCTACTGCAGACGCCGCAGTTCGGCAAGGTGTTGCGTCTGGATGATTGCTTCATGACCTCCGAGGGCGAGGAGTTTTTCTATCACGAGGCGCTGGTGCATCCGGCCGCCATGGCCCACCCCGCGCCGCGCAAGGCCTTGATTCTGGGAGGCGGCGATGGCGGGGCCGCGGAGGAGCTGCTCAAGCACCCGAGCATCGAGCGCGTGGTGCTGGCCGAGCTGGACGAGGCCGTGGTGCAGTTCTCGCGCCAGCATCTGCAGGCCGTGCATCGCGGCGCGCTCGATGATGCCCGCGTCGAGGTCTGCATAGGCGACGGTCTGCCCCTGATGGAGGCTACCGATGAGCGCTTCGATCTGGCGCTGATGGATCTGACCGATCCAGACACCCCGGCCAGCGCCTTGTATGCGCCGGACTCGCTGGCACGCATGAAGCGTGTGCTGGCGCCGGGCGGCGCGCTGGTGCTGCATTTGGGTAGCCCCGTCTTCCACGGCCCGCAGGTGGCCGAGCTGGTGCGCAGCCTGCGCCAGCAGTTTGCCGTGGTGCGCTGCTACGGCCTCTACATTCCGCTTTACGGCGCTTACTGGGGGCTGGCCGTGGCCTCCGATGAGCTCGATCCGCTGGAGCTGAAGGCGCAGCAAGTGGCCGAACGCCTCAGGCAGCGCAAGGTGCGGGATCTGCAGTATTACAACGATCAGGTGCACGGCGCGCTGTTTGCGCTGCCTAACTATTACCGCGAGCTGCTCAAGTGAGTCAGCCGGCCTCGCCCAGCAGCGCTTTCTTGAGCTGCTGATCGGCGGGCCTGGGGCCCAGCCAGATGCCCAGCAGGGCGTTGAAGAATTCGGGCTCCTTGAAGGCCTCGCCCTGTGGCTGGCCCTTGACGGTCACGATGGTGCCCTGGCCGGGAAGCCAGTCCACCATGAAGTTCTCGCCAGCAAGCAGCTTTTTGTGCTGGGTGAAGATCTCGCTCATGCGCATCACCCCCGGAATCAGCTTGGAGAAGGCGGCCCGCTCCATATTGTCTTCCATACCGCGTGAGAACAGCTTGCCAAGCTCGGCCGAGTCGATATCGCGCAGCATGGTCACGCTGATGCGCTTGGGGCCGGGCAGGGCAGCGATTTCCTGCAGGCTGCGCGCCGGCTTTTCCAGATACAGGCCGGCGGTATAGACCTTGAAAACGGCCTTGTAGCGGGTGCCCGCGCCGTTGAGCTGCAGGGCCTGACCCTGCAACTGCAAGCCGGGTGCGTAGTTCACACCATGCAGCTTGACGGGTTCAGTCGGGCGCTCCTGAGCATGGGGGGCAAAGCTGGCAAGCGCAGCAGCCAGCAGCAAAGCCTGTGGCCAACGTAAGCTGGGCATGAATGTCTCCTCGTGTTGGTTGTTCCTGGCCGCTCTGCAGGTGGCCTTGAATTGCGAACGGTCGTGCATATTTGTGTCTGCCAGATTTCATCGCAATAAGGACTGTCCCCAGCATGGAAGTCATTGCATGGCATAGAAGCGTCATTGTTTGCGCGTCGGCGCTATGCGCTACACTGTCCGCATCATGTTCATTCATCGCACGTTCAATGCAGGTTGTGGAGACCGGGGAGCCTGGCCCTGGCGTAAGCCTGCACATCTGAACTGCTGAAGCACCCGGCACGAGCCCGGCGTGCACCCCGCGGCCCCATGCGTTGCATACTTCGGGCCAATTGGAATGAACCGGCGCATCCTCTCTTCAAACGCGTCATCTGCCCTGTAATCAATCCGTGCAGATGCACCATGCGCCATGACTCCCGGAGCTTCTCCCGTGATCACGGAACTGGAATTCAAATCGCTTGCGGCCCAAGGCTATAACCGCATCCCGCTGCTGATCGAGGCCTTTGCCGACCTCGAAACCCCGCTGTCCCTCTATCTCAAGCTCGCCCATGCCAATGGCGACGGCAAGTACAGCTTCTTGCTGGAATCCGTCGTCGGCGGCGAGCGCTTCGGCCGCTACAGCTTCATCGGCCTGCCGGCACGCAGCTTTGTGCGCGCCTCGGGCTTCGGTGACCAGGCCAGGACCGAGGTCGTGACCGATGGCAAGGTGGTGGAGACAGCCAGCGGCAACCCGCTGGACTTCATCGCGGCCTATCAGCAGCGCTTCAAGGTGGCCGTCACGCCGGGCATGCCGCGTTTTTGCGGCGGTCTGGCCGGCTATTTCGGCTATGACGCCGTGCGCTACATCGAAAAAAAGCTGGAGAACAGCTGCCCGCCCGACAGCCTGGGCACGCCCGACATCATGCTGCTGCAGTGCGAAGAGGTCGCCGTCATCGACAACCTCTCGGGCAAGCTCTACCTCATCGTCTACGCCAACCCCGGCGAGGCCGAAGCCTATACCCGCGCCAAGAAGCGACTGCGCCAGCTCAAGGACCAGCTGCGCTATTCGGTCAGCGCGCCGCAGATCCGTGCCGGCGAGAGCTATCCCGCAGAGCGCAGCTTCGACAAGCAGGACTATCTGGACGCCGTGCAAAAGGCCAAGGAGCTGATTGCGGCGGGCGACTTCATGCAGGTGCAGGTGGGCCAGCGCATTCACAAGCGTTTCACGGCCTCGCCGCTGTCGCTGTACCGCGCGCTGCGCTCGCTCAACCCCAGCCCCTATATGTACTTCTACCATTTCGGAGATTTCCATGTGGTGGGGGCCAGCCCGGAGATTCTGGTGCGCCAGGAGCGCACGCCCGACGGCCAGAAGGTCACGATTCGCCCCCTGGCCGGCACCCGTCCGCGTGGCAATACGGTGGAGGCCGACAAGGCCACCGAGCAGGAGCTGATCGCCGACCCCAAGGAGCGTGCCGAGCATGTGATGCTGATCGACCTGGCGCGCAACGATATCGGCCGCATTGCCAGGACCGGCAGCGTCAAGGTGACCGAGGCCTTTGCCGTGGAGCGCTACAGCCATGTCATGCATATCGTGAGCAATGTGGAAGGCATCTTGCAGGACGGCATGGACAATATGGATGTCTTCAAGGCCACCTTCCCCGCCGGCACGCTGACGGGCGCTCCCAAGGTGCATGCCATGGAAGTCATCGACCGGCTCGAACCCAGCAAGCGCGGCATCTACGGCGGTGCCTGCGGCTATCTGAGCTTTGCCGGTGACATGGATCTGGCGATTGCGATCCGTACTGGCGTCATCAAGGACAACGTGCTCTATGTGCAGGCCGCTGCCGGCGTGGTGGCCGACTCCGTGCCCGAGCTGGAATGGAGAGAAACCGAACACAAGGCCCGCGCCCTGCTGCGCGCCGCAGAACTGGTTGAGGAAGGTCTGGAATGAGCCAAGCCATTGATCTGGTGCAGCACTGCACCACCATGGAAGATGTGCGCCGCAATGTGAATGCGCTCGACGATGTGCTGGTGCCGCTGCTGGTCACCCGCATCGGCTATATGCAGCAGGCCGCGCGCATCAAGGGTGATGCGAGCCAGGTGCGCGATGAGGCGCGCATCGAAGCCATCGTCAGCCGCGTGCGTGAGCGCACGGCGCAGGAGGGCGGTCAGCCCGATGTGATGGAGACCGTCTATCGTGCGCTGATGGAAGCCTGCATCGACTACGAACACCAGGAATTTGCGCGTCTGCGTGAACCCAGGAAATCAGGGGAGTAAGACCATGAAACTGCTGATGGTCGATAACTACGACAGCTTTACCTACAACATCGTCCAGTACTTTGGCGAGCTGGGCGCGGAGGTGACCGTGGTGCGCAATGACGAAACCACGGTGGCCGAAGTCGAGGCGCTGATCGCGCGCGAAGGCATCGAGCGGCTGGTGATCTCGCCCGGCCCCTGCTCGCCCAACGAGGCGGGCATCTCGGTGGCGGCGATCAAGCATTTCGCAGGCAAGCTGCCGATTCTGGGCGTCTGCCTGGGTCACCAGAGCATTGGCGCGGCCTTTGGCGGCGACATCATCCGGGCGGGCCAGCAGATGCATGGCAAGACCAGCGTGATCAGCACCGACCAGAAGGGCGTGTTTGCCGACCTGCCCAGGCAGTTCACGGTCAACCGCTATCACTCTCTGGTCATAGACCGCAGCACGCTGCCCGAGTGCCTTGAAATCACGGCGACCAGCGAAGATGGTGAAATCCAGGGGGTGCGCCACCGCGAGCTGGCCATCGAGGGCGTGCAGTTCCACCCCGAGAGCATTCTGACCGAGCATGGCCATGCCATGCTGAAGAACTTTCTCGAGCAGAAATAAACGCTGATTTATTGATAGCTGCTAGCGCATGTCACTGCTTGATTTCAGAATAAAAACAATGGGAAATCAAGTATTGGTATGCGCAAGAAGCTCCCAAAAACATAGAGAGATATTGCAATGATCACTCCCCAGGAAGCGCTGCAGCGAACCATCGAGCATCGTGAAATCTTCCATGACGAAATGCTGCATCTGATGCGCATGATCATGCGCGGCGAGCTCTCGCCCGTGATGACGGCCTCCATCATCACCGGCCTGCGCGTGAAGAAGGAAACCATTGGCGAGATCTCGGCTGCGGCCGAGGTGATGCGCGAGTTCTCCAACAAGGTGAACGTGCACGACAAGAGGAATCTGGTCGATATCGTCGGCACCGGCGGCGACGGCGCCAACACTTTCAACATCTCCACCTGCTCGACCTTTGTGATTGCGGCGGCGGGCGGCAAGGTCAGCAAGCATGGCGGGCGCAGCGTCAGCAGCAAGTCGGGCAGTGCCGATGCCATGGAGGCGCTGGGCGTCAACATCAACCTCAACGCCGCGCAGATCGCCGATTGCATACGCGATGTGGGCATAGGCTTCATGTTTGCCCCCAACCATCATCCGGCCATGAAGAACGTGGCCCCCGTGCGCAAGGAACTGGGCGTGCGCACCATCTTCAACATCCTGGGCCCGCTTACCAACCCGGCATCCGCGCCCAATATCCTGATGGGCGTGTTCCACGAAGACCTGGTCGGCATTCAGGTGCGTGCCCTGCAGCGCCTGGGCGCCGAGCATGCGCTGGTCGTCTATGGTCGCGATGGTCTGGATGAAATCAGCCTGGGCGCGGGCACGTTGGTCGGCGAGCTCAAGGACGGCGTGGTGCGCGAGTATGAAGTCCATCCCGAGGACTTTGGCCTGCGCATGGCGGGTACGCGCTCGCTCAAGGTCGAGAATCCCGAGGAGTCCAAGGCCATGCTGATGGGCGTGCTGCAGGGGGACCAAGGCCCGGCGCGCGATATCGTCTGTCTCAACTCCGGCGCTGCTCTGTATGCGGCCAATGTGGCCGGCTCGATCGAAGAGGGCCTGGAGCGTGCGCAGAAGGCCATCGATAGCGGTGCGGCACTGGCCAAGCTCCAGGAGCTGGTGGCCTATTCGCAAAAGCTCGGCGCAGCCGCATGAGCCTGCTGGATGCGCCCATCTGGAGCGATCCCGGCACCTGGATCGTGCTGGGCGTCTCCCTGCTGTTCATCGCGGTGGGCATAGGCATGCACCGCGTCATCATGAAGGTATTGCGCGGCCCGGCAGATGCCGCCGCCAACAAGGAAAACCATGTCTGACATTCTGAAGAAAATCTGCGACGTCAAGGTCCAGGAAGTTGCCGCTGCCAAGAAGGCCGTGCCGTTTGCCGAGATGCGCCGCGATGCGGAAAGCCGTGTCTCCACGCGCGATTTCGTGGGCGCCATCCGTGCCAAGATCGCCAAGGGACAGGCCGGCGTGATCGCCGAAGTCAAGAAGGCCAGCCCCAGCAAGGGCGTGATTCGGGCCGATTTCGATCCTGCCGATATCGCCCAGAGTTATATGGTGGGGGACGGCAAGATCAGTGCTGCCTGCCTGTCGGTGTTGACCGATCGCCAGTTCTTCCAGGGGCAGCCTGACTATCTCAAGCAGGCCCGCGCGAGCACGCTGCTGCCTGTGCTGCGCAAGGACTTCATGGTCGACCCCTATCAGATCTACGAATCGCGGGTGATGGGCGCCGACTGCGTGCTGTTGATCGCCGCCTGCCTGGACGATGCGCAGATGGCCGAGATGGAGCAGATTGCGCACAGCCTGGACATGGATGTGCTGGTGGAAGTGCATGACGCCGAGGAACTGCAGCGCGCTCTGAAGCTCAAGACGCCGCTGGTGGGCATCAACAACCGCAATCTGCGCAGCTTCGAGGTCGATATCCAGACCACGATTGCGCTCAAGAAGGATGTGCCCGCCGATCGCCTGCTGGTGACCGAGTCCGGCATCCTGAGTCGGGACGACGTGAAGACCCTGCGTGAGGCTGGCGTTGACGCCTTCCTGGTGGGAGAGGCCTTCATGCGTGCCCGCGAGCCGGGCGAGGCCCTGGCCCAGCTGTTTCAGTAAGCGGCAGGCGGCTGCGCAGGTTCAGCGCAGCACCTGCACGTCGGCATCCAGAAAATAGCCGGCGCCGCGCTTGGTCTTGAGCAGCGTGGGCGAGCGACCCGACGTTTCGATCTTGCGGCGCAGGCGCAGCATCTGCACATCGATGGCGCGGTCGAAGACCGTGTCTTCGGCCTGCGTCATATCCATGATCTGTTCACGGCTCATGATTTGCTTGGGGCGCTTGAGCAGGGCCAGCAGCAGTGCGAACTCGCTCTTTGTGAGCCCCACTTCGTGCCCGGCGGCGCTGATCAGGCTGCGCGTGCGCAGGCGCAACTCCCAGCCTGCAAACCTGAAACCCTGGGGGTTGAGGCTGAAGGCCGGGCGGGCATAGGAGAAGAAGGCCTGCGCGGCAGAGACTGGCAAGTGACTGGCAGAAGACGTGTGCATGAAAAACTCCCTGTGAGCCCGAGCTGCCGAGCGGTCAGCTGTGTTGGAGTCGATTTTTTGCAAAATGTCAGAATGTGTCACTCACTGAAATCAGGTATTTTGGGTCCCCGATAGTCGCCAAGCCTGCAGGAACTCCTTTGGGACGGACGTGGAAGTTGAGAAAATCAAGGCATGAACCTCACCAGCCAGAGCACAGTTGCTAACACCGCAGCGCCTACCCAGTTGACGAGTGCAGATCCGCAGGACTGGCCAGTCTCGTCAGGTTGGCAAACCGCTGTCGACACCTTTTTTGCGGGAAATACCGGCCAGAAGCTGCTGCAGTTCCTGCAGCAAAGGCTGGATGTCGGTGCGGTGATCTTTCCCCCGGCCCCCTTGAGGGCCCTGGAGTTGACACCGCCGGAGGATGTGCGTGTCGTGATCCTCGGGCAGGACCCCTATCACGGCCGCGGGCAGGCCGAGGGGCTGGCATTCTCGGTCGCCCCCGGGGTGCGTGTTCCGCCTTCGCTGCAGAACATCTTCAAGGAAATGCAGCGCGAGCTGGGGACGCCGTTTCCGGCTTTTCCCCAGCCCGGCGGCAGTCTGGTGGGCTGGGCCCAGCACGGCGTGCTGCTGCTCAACACCAGTCTGACGGTGGAAGAGGGGCAGGCCGCAAGCCATGCCAAAAAGGGCTGGGAAGAGCTGACCGACGCCATCATTCGCCAAGTGGCCGAGCAGGGGCGGCCCACGGTCTTCATGCTCTGGGGCTCGCACGCCCAGTCCAAGCGGGTGTTCATTCCCCAGGATAGAGGCCATCTGGTGCTGATGAGCAACCACCCTTCGCCGCTATCGGCCTTGAGGCCGCCCGTGCCCTTTATCGGTAACGGGCACTTCGGCAAGGCCAGGGAATTCAGGCTCAGGCACGGCTATTGAGAGGCTCGTTCTCCGGGGGCTCAGCGCTTTTCCCGGATGCCCAGCCAGACGCCCATCAGGCCGCTGAGCGTCACCACCGCCATGCCGATCAGCGATGTGCTGTCGGGAAGCTGTCCGAAAAACAGCCAGCCCATCAGCATGGCGAAGCCGATCTGGCTGTAGAGAAACGGGGCGACAGTCGCAGGCGTGGCGTGGGTGTATGCCTGCAGCAGCATCAGGTGGCCGATGCCGCTGCAAAGCCCCATCACGGCCGCCGCCGCGTAGATCTGCCAGTGATCGATAGGCTGCCATACCAGGCCGACCAGCGGCGTGGTCAGCAGTATCGGCAACCAGGTGGAGTAGAGCTGGGTGGTCGGAGGCGAGTCCAGGCGCGACAGGCGGCTTCCCAGCACCTGGTAGGTGGTGCCGGATATCAGCAGACCCACGGGCCACAGGGCGGCCAGGCCCAGGGCCTGACCGTCATTTTCCGGTCGCACGATGGCAATCACGGCCAGCAGACCGATCACCAGCAGCGCCCAGCGAGCAGGGCTGACCTGCTCCTTGAAGAAGAGTGCCGATGCGACCACGATGAACAGCGGGGCTGCAGACCAGATGGCCGTGAAGTTGGCCAGAGGCATGTTCTGTATGCAGAAAAAGGCGCAGACCGTGGTCAACAGCCCAGAGATCGCGCGCAGCAGCTGAAATTTCAGGTTCCGGGTCTTCAGTGCCGACAGGCCATGCCGAGGCAAAACCAGCACGCTGGTGACAAAGGCCTGGGCCACGAAGCGCAGCCACAGCACCATGAGCACCGGCAGCAGCTTGCCGCTGAACTTGGTGGCGCTATCCAGAACCGCAAACAGTGCACAGGCGAATATGGTGAGCAGAACACCGCGGATGGCAGACTGCGCTGACGGGGAAAGTGTGGGAGAGAGCCAGCGGGAGAGCATGTCCGTAGCGATTTGCGACAAAGAAGCGAGGAATTCTAGGGGGCGAGGCGTCCGACCTGCGTTGCGGCGCCCAGAAAAATGCCCGCACTGTCGGGTGCGGGCATGGGGTGGGCGGTGAGGGCTTACCAGGGCATGGCGTTACGAATACGCGCAATTTTCTCGGCCTGCTCGGGCGAGGATTCTTTGGCGGTGCGCAGCGCCTGTCGGATGAAGACAAACAGCAGCAGCAGGAAACCGGTGCCCACGGCCGCACCAATGGCCAGCATGGGCTTCTTGGGCTTGATGGAGCGCTCGGGCAGGGTTGGCATCTGGATCACATCGTCGTTATCCAGACCGCCGAGGCGACGCTCCATGTCCAGAATCCCCTTCTGGCGATTGCTGTTGGCGGTCAGCAGTTCGCCATAGAGGCGGCTGGTGGCTTCGGTGACACTTTTCCCGGAGGAGAGGTTGGCGGAGGTGTCATGCTCGAGCTTGAGCGACTCCTCCAGGCGTGTCTTCTCGGAAGCCAGCTGCACTTCCAGCTGCTTTTTTTCCAGACCGCGTGGCTTGCTCAGGGGAAACAGGGTGTCCAGCAGCGCCTGGTTGAGCTTTTGAGCCGCTTCGGGCGACTTGGCCTGCGTTGCAATATTCAGCAGCTTGTCCTGCTTGCCGACATTGACCGTGATGCGCTTGCTGAGCTTTTTATAGATCTCTTCCTTGGTCAGGCCATCGTCCAGGCCTGCAACGGGAGCAATCTGGTGCAGAACGTCTGCGGACATGGCCAGGCTGGCGGCCATGGGGGCGGTAAAGCTGGAGCCGGCACGCTCCACCTGAACCGATGCGCTGCTTTCGTAGGTCTTGGGGATCACCAGACCGATGCCATAGGCTGCGATGCCCGCCAGCAGCGGGCAGAAAATCAGAATCTTCCAGTTTTCCGCGAGAGTGACCAACAGATCCAGCAGATCCAACTCTTCATCTTGTGGGGTTTGAACTTCCATTGATTTTTCTAAATGACTAAATAAATAAGCACTTTGACAAAACGATGAAATCTACCACTAAGAAAAGATTGGACCCAGTGTTTCTGTAACTCCTTATGCGAGGAGCCGCCACAGCGGCTCCAATATGTTGCAGATCAGCGCTGGCGCTCCAGCAGCATGGAGTCCCCATAGCTGAAGAAGCGGTAGTGCTGGGCAATCGCATGCTGGTACATGGCCATGATGTGCTCGTAGCCCGCAAAGGCGCTGACCAGCATCATCAGCGTGCTTTTGGGCAGATGGAAGTTGGTGATCAGCATGTCCACCACCTGGTACTGAAAGCCCGGGGTGATGAAGATGCTGGTGTCGCCGGTGATATTGCCGTACTTGGCCCAGGACTCCAGCGTGCGCACCGTGGTGGTGCCCACGGCAATGATGCGGCCGCCGCGCTGGCGGCAGCGCTCCATGGCGGCCAAGGTGGGCAAGGGAATGTCGTACCACTCGCTGTGCATGGTGTGGTCGGCAAGGTTTTCGGTCTTCACGGGCTGGAAGGTGCCGGCACCCACATGCAGGGTGACGCTGGCGCGCTCGACGCCCTTGGCTTGCAGGGCGGCAAGCACGGTTTCGTCGAAATGCAGGGCGGCGGTCGGTGCGGCCACGGCGCCGGGGTGGGCTGCGAACACGGTCTGGTAGCGCTCGCTGTCTTCCTTTTCATCAGGATCATGCTCGGCGTTCTGCTGGCGCTCGATATAGGGCGGCAGCGGCAGGTGGCCGAACTGCTCCAGCAATTCATAGGGCGACTCGCCCTGGTTGCCCTTGAAGGAAAGATGGAACAGCGGCCCGTTCTCGTCCGGCCAGCGGCCCAGCAGCGTGGCTTCGAAACCTCCATTCCTGAGGCCGCCGCAAAGATGGATCTTGGCACCGGGCAAGGGCTTCTTGCTCACGCGCATGTGAGCCACGACTTCGTTGTTCTGCAGCACGCGCTCGACCAGCAGTTCGATCTTGCCGCCGCTGGCCTTTTCGCCGAAGACGCGTGCTTTGATGACCTTGGTGTCGTTGAAGACCAGCAGGTCGCCGGGCTGCAGCAGATCGGGCAGTTCGCGGAAGATGCGGTCGGTGGCGGGGAGGCTGCGGCCATCAAGCAGGCGCGAGGCGCTGCGAACGGCGGTGGGATGCTGGGCAATCAGGGATTCGGGCAGGTCGAAGTCGAAATCGCTGAGTGTGAATTCACGGGTGCTGGAAGACATGCGGTGCTTGAGGGCCGTACGAGGCCCGTTCCAAGTTCAATCAAACAAGTGGGCGATTGTCGCAAATCGCCATTAGGGCTGCCGGCTTCAGGGCTGAGCAGCAGCTGGGGTCCAGAGCTCGTTGAGATTCCTGAAGGGCCAGTCGGCAGGGTCTTCGCGCCCGACGATGCTGTCGTTGGCATGGGGGCAGGCCAGGTCGAGAATCTCGGGCGTGATGCGGCGCTGCTGGCTGAGGCAGTAAAAGCGCCGTACCTTGGGAGTCAGCAGGCAGTTCGGCGAGACATCCAGCACCACGGCAAGATGCTGAGACTGCAGCCGCACCAGCGAGCCCAGCGGGTAGATGCCCACCGTCTGGACAAACTGCTCGAAGATGGCCTTGTCGAAGTGGTGGGGCGCCCATTGCGCCATGCGCTGCAGCGCGATGGCCGGGTGCCAGCCCTGCTTGTAGGGGCGATCCGAGGTGATGGCGTCATAGACATCGCAGACGGCCGTCATGCGCGCCATCAGACTGATGTCGTCCTGCTTCAGGCCGTCGGGATAGCCCGTGCCGTCGACTTTTTCGTGGTGATGCAGGCAGGCATCGGTGACAGCATCATCCAGGCCCTGGGGCAGCAGGAGTTCGTAGCCCCAGCGAGGGTGTGACCTCATGATGACCCATTCCTCGGCATCCAGCGCCCCTGGCTTGTTGAGCACCTCCAGAGGCACTTTGCTCTTGCCGATGTCGTGTAGCAGGCCCGCGACGCCCGCCAGATGCACCTGGTGTTCGTCCAGGCCCATGCGGCGCGCCAAGCCTATCATCAGGGCGCATACCGCGATGCTGTGCATATAGGAGTAGTTGTCCGCAGTCTTCAGGCGCGCCAGGCTGATCAGGGCATGGGGGTTGCGCTTGATCGACTCCGCCATCTCGTCGACCAGCTGGCCTGAGGCTGGCAGGTCCAGCGGACGTCCCAGGCGAACGTCCCTGAACATGGTCTTCAGCACATCGCGCGCCTGCCCGATGATCTGGCGGGCCTGCTGCAACTCCACGCTGGTTCTGGTGAGCCGTGCAGGCGAGCTCGGCGCGGCTTCATTGTCAGGCGCTTCGGAGACCTCGGCGGGCGTGATGTCGGGAGCGATGTCGGCGCCTCTGCCGGTGTCTATCCACACCTGGCGGATGGTGGTGGCAAGCAGGCGTTCCAGGTCCCTGGGCTGTTCGAGCAGGAGGCTGGCACGCAAAAAGGGATGCTCCATCCACGAGCCACAGAACTCGTGCACGAACATTCCTGGGCGCAGGTGCTCGACATCAACTCGCTTCAACATGGATTTCTACTGAAACACAAAGTAACAAGCTGGGAATGGTAGCGATTTTGCATTTCTTGCGCTGGCGGACAGTTGTTTGCAAACCTGGATATGCTGTATATACATACATTGCTTTCCCTGTTGCGGGGAGTGTAGCCAAGGAGTCCTATTTGTCTGTGTCAAAAAAGCCTGTTGCCGAGCCAAAGTCTGCTGCCAAGCGCGCTGGCACTCGCGCTGGCACTCGTGAAAAAAAGGCAGGCACGGATCTGGATGCCGCTCCCAAAAAGACCCTCAGCCCTGCGCAGCAGGCGCTGTTGAAGATGGGGCTGACACGCGATATCGACCTGGCTCTGCACCTGCCGTTGCGCTATGAGGACGAAACCCGCATCGTGGCGCTGAAGAACGCGCGCGATGGCGAGACGGTGCAGATCGAAGCCACGGTCACGCACAGCGAGGTGCAGCTGCGTCCGCGACGCATGCTCAAGGTCACCGTGGACGATGGCAGCAGCACCTGTCTGCTGACCTTCTTCAGCTTCTACCCGTCGCAGCAAAAGACCATGGCGCCGGGCGCACGCCTGCGCATCCGCGGCGAGGTCAAGGGCGGTTTCTGGGGACGGCAGATGATGCATCCTGCGTTCCGGGTGGCGGGCGGAGAGCTGCCCACGGCGCTGACTCCGGTCTATCCCGCCAGCGCAAGCCTGCCCCAGGCCTATCTGCGCCGGGCCATTGCTTCGGCGCTGCTGCGTGCCGATCTGTCCGAGACCCTGCCTCCGGAGCAGTCGCCTCCCATTGCGCAGTTCTATGGTCAGAATGGGCTTCAGCCCTCATATGACTTGCGCAATGCGCTCACTTTTCTGCATCACCCAACGCCTGATGTGGCACTGGTCACGCTGGAGGACCATTCCCATCCTGCCTGGCAAAGGCTCAAGGCCGAAGAGCTGCTGGCCCAGCAACTGTCCCAGTACGAGGCCAAGCGCGAGCGCGCCCGCTTGCGCGCGCCCGTGCTCAGGCCGCAGGCCGGGATGGCGGATCTGACCCAGCAGTTTCTGGCGCAGCTGCCGTTTGGCCTGACGGGGGCGCAGCAGCGCGTGGTGGGCGAGATTCGGGCCGATATGGAGCGCCGCATTCCCATGCACCGTTTGCTGCAGGGCGATGTGGGCTCTGGCAAGACGGTGGTGGCGGCCTTGTCTGCCGTGGCCTGCATCGAGGCTGGCTGGCAATGCGCATTGATGGCGCCCACCGAGATTCTGGCCGAGCAGCATTTTGGCAAGCTGGTCGGCTGGCTGGAGCCGATTCTGGCGCCGCTGGGCAAAAAGGTCGCCTGGCTGGCGGGGGCCCAGAAAAAGAAGGAGCGTGCCGCGATGCTGGCGCTGGTGGAAAGCGGCGAGGCGGCGCTGGTCGTGGGTACCCATGCCGTGATTCAGGAGCAGGTCCAGTTCAAGAACCTGGCCTTGGCGGTGATCGACGAGCAGCATCGGTTTGGCGTGGCCCAGCGTCTGGCGTTGCGGCAAAAGCTCGCAGCCACGGGCATGGAGCCGCATTTGCTGATGATGAGCGCCACGCCGATCCCGCGCACCCTGGCCATGAGCTATTACGCCGACCTCGATGTCTCCACCATCGACGAGCTGCCGCCAGGGCGCACGCCCATCGTCACCAAGCTGATCTCGGACAGCCGCAAGGACGAGGTGATCGAGCGCATCGGCGCCCAGGTCGCCAGCGGGCGCCAGGTCTACTGGGTCTGCCCGCTGATCGAGGAAAGCGAGGCGCTGGATCTGTCGAATGCCACGGCCACCCATGAATATTTGAGCGAAATGCTGCCCGGTGTCATGGTGGGCCTGCTGCACTCGCGCATGCCCACGGCAGAGAAAAAGGCCGTGATGGAGCTGTTTTCGGCCGGCGTCATGGGCGTGCTGGTGTCCACCACCGTGATTGAAGTCGGTGTGGACGTGCCCAATGCTTCGCTGATGGTCATCGAGCACTCGGAGCGCTTCGGACTGTCGCAGCTGCACCAACTGCGCGGCCGCGTGGGGCGAGGTGCTGCGGCTTCGGCCTGCGTGCTGCTGTATTCGGTCAATGACAACGGACGCCTGTCCGATACCGGCAAGGAGCGCCTGCGGGCCATGGCCGAGACGAATGACGGTTTCGAGATCGCGAGGCGGGATCTGGAGATTCGCGGTCCGGGCGAGTTCCTCGGCGCCCGGCAGTCCGGCGCTCCCATGTTGCGCTTTGCCGATCTGGAGCAGGATGTGCTGCTGCTGGACTGGGCGCGCGAGCTGGCACCGCTTATGCTTGAGCAATTTCCTGCGCTGGCGGCACGCCATGTCAGCCGCTGGCTGGGTGGCAAGGCCGAGTATCTGAAGGCCTGAAGTACCGAAAATTGCGTCTGTAGACGTAAATAGTTACGTTTTTGCAGGAATATATGTAATCTTTTGCCTTGGTAATATGTGATTGAATGCAAAAACAGGATGAATCAATGCCGTTATTGATGATCCGAAAGATCCACTCTCTATGACTCTTACCGAATTGAAGTACATCGTGGCCGTTGCGCGGGAGAAGCACTTTGGCCGCGCAGCCGAAGCCTGCTATGTGTCCCAGCCTACGCTGTCCGTGGCGATCAAGAAGCTGGAGGAAGAGCTGGATGTCAAGATTTTCGAGCGCAGTGCCGGCGAAGTCTCGGTCACCTCGCTGGGCGAGGAGATCGTGCGTCAGGCGCAAAGCGTGCTGGAGCAGGCCAACGAGATCAAGGAAATCGCCAAGCGCGGCAAGGACCCGCTGTCCGGCGTTCTGACCCTGGGCGTGATCTACACCATCGGCCCCTATCTGCTCCCCGATCTGGTGCGCAACTCCATCAATATGACGCCGCAGATGCCGCTGATGCTGCAGGAGAACTTCACCGTCAAGCTGCTGGAGATGCTGCGCACGGGCGAGATCGACTGCGCCATCATGGCCGAGCCTTTCCCGGATACCGGTCTGGCACTGGCGCCGCTTTACGACGAGCCCTTCATGGCCGCCGTGCCCAGCACCCACCCGCTGGCGCAGAAGAAGAGCCTGTCCACCACGGATCTCAAGAACGAGACCATGCTGCTGCTGGGCGCGGGTCACTGCTTCCGCGACCATGTGCTTGAGGTCTGCCCCGAATTCGCGCGCTATGCCAGCAACTCCGAAGGCATTCGCCGCACGTTCGAAGGCTCCTCGCTGGAAACCATCAAATACATGGTGGCCGCCGGCATGGGCGTGACCCTGGTGCCGCGCCTGTCCGTGCCCGAGGATGCGCTGGCTCCCATCGAGCGCCGCCGCCGCGCCGACGAGCCTCATATCCGCTATCTTCCGATTCATGAGGAAGACGGCATTGCTCCTCCCACCCGCCGGGTGGTGCTGGCCTGGCGGCGCAGCTTCACGCGCTATGAGGCGATTGCCGCACTGCGCAATGCCGTCTACGCCTGCCCGCTTCCGGGAGTGCAGCGCCTGTCGCAGTAAGCGTGGCTTCAGCGGCTCTAAGAGGGCGGGAGTCTGGATTCGTTAAACCTGAAAGGTGAGTGCATGACCAAGCAAGGCAAGGACAAATCGCAGAAACAGAAGTCGGACGCCGCGCCGCAGGTGCCCGCCGGCATCCACATCGGCATCGGCGACGAGGACCGCGCCGCCATTGCCAAGGGGCTGTCGGCGCTGCTGGCCGACACCTATACGCTGTACCTGACCACGCACAACTTCCACTGGAATGTCACGGGGCCCATGTTCAACACGCTGCACACCATGTTCATGGCGCAGTACACCGAGCTGTGGAATGCCGTCGATCCCGTGGCCGAGCGCATCCGCGCACTGGGCCACCATGCGCCTGGCTCCTATGCCCAGTTCGGCAAGCTCACCAGCCTGCCCGACGCACCGGCCCAGCCGCCCAAGGCCCTGGAGATGGTGCGCATCCTGGTGCAGGGCCACGAGGCCGTGGCGCGCACGGCTCGCCAGCTGTTTCCCCGTGCCGACAAGGCCGGCGACGAGCCTACGGCCGATCTGCTGACCCAGCGTCTGGCCGTGCACGAGCAGACGGCCTGGATGCTGCGCTCCCTGCTCGAAGAGTGAGCCGCGCCGCGGCAACTGCCCGGCCCGGCCATAGTTTCAGTTTCGCTTAAGCCCTGGCGGGTTAGCCTCTGGAGGCCCGTCAGGGCTTTTTCGCTTTTTGATGCTGAAAGGAATGAGCGTGCTTGCTGTGGTGGAACCCGTGGTCTTGCTGATGCAGTGGGTGGACGGACATGCCATCTGGGTGTTGCTGCTGTTGTTGCTGGCTGCGGCCTGCGTGCTGCGCTGGCGTGCGCAGGGCCGGGCCGCGTGGCTGTGGCAGGACCACAGCACGGATCTCAGGCCTGGCGGCAATTGGCTGCTTGCGGTGGCGGGGTTGGCTGCCACTGCTCTGGCCTTGCTGGTCGTCGGCGTGCAGCAGTCCCAGTCCCTGCAACCGCCGCAGGGGCTGATGGCCTTGGACCTGAAGCTGCAGAGTGCGGTGAGCGCAGGCCTGCCGCCCGGTCTGCAGCCCCTGGTGCGGGGCTGGACCATGCTCGGGGATTTGCGCGTCATGGGGCTGCTGAGCCTGGTCGTGGGCCTGTGGCTGCTGTGGCGACGCCAGGGCCTGCAACTGCTGGGTTGGGTGGTGGCCGTGGCCGGCACGGGACTGTGGGTGCGCTTCATCAAGGCGACCCTGCAGCGCGAGCGTCCGCTGGGCGGTCTGGTGCATGAGGCCGGCTTCAGCTTTCCCAGCGGCCATAGCGCAGGCACGGCCGCGATTTTCGGCATGCTGGCCTGGCTGGTCGCTCGCCGACTGCCGCCGCGCTGGCGGGCCTGGGTCTTTGCGGCGGCAGCGATGCTGGCCCTGAGTACGGGCTTGAGCCGCGTGTTGCTGTCTGTGCACCATGCCAGCGATGTGCTGGCAGGCCTGTGCCTGGGTCTGGGCTGGACGGCCCTGGTGCTCTGGTTGACAGACCGTGTCGAGCATGGGGGTGGCGCCCTCAGGGCGGTGCAGGCCGAGGCACAATTGCCGCTGCGCTGACCGCGGCCTGGGGGCCCGGTCATGATCTCCTGTCTTCCGGAATCCCTTTCATGTCCGCCTCCATTCCTGCTTCGCCGCGCTCCAAGCTGTCGCTGTATCTGGATCTGATCCGCTTCAACCGTCCCGCGGGCTGGCTGGTGCTGGTCTGGCCCACGCTGGTGGCACTGTGGGTGGCCGGTCAGGGCTTTCCGGGCTGGCATCTGCTGGTGGTCTTTGTGTTGGGCACGGTGCTGATGCGCAGCGCCGGCTGCACCATCAACGATATTGCCGACCGCGACTTCGACAGGCATGTGAAACGCACCACCCAGCGCCCCATCACCAGCGGCCAGATCTCGGTCAGGGAAGCCGCCATGGTCGGCCTGGTGCTCACGCTGGTGGCCTTCGGCCTGGTGCTGTCCACGCGCTGGGAGGCCGTGGCCTGGTCGGTGCCCGCCGTGCTGTTCACGATTCTCTATCCGTTCACCAAGCGCTTTTTTGCCATGCCGCAGGCCTTTCTGGGCATTGCCTTCAATTTCGGCATCGTGATTGCGTTTGCGGCGGTGACGGGCGAGGTCAATGCCACGGCCTGGACGCTGTGGCTGGCCAATATGTTTCTGGTGCTGGCCTATGACACCGAATACGCCATGGTGGACCGCGATGACGATCTCAAGATCGGCATGAAGACCTCGGCGATCACCCTGGGCCGTTTCGATGTCACGGCCATCATGCTGTTCTTTGCCCTGTGCTGGGGGCTGATCGCCTGGGTGCTGGCTCCCTATCAGCTGGGCTGGCCCTTCTGGCTGGGCATGGGCGTGGCAGCAGCCCAGATCGTCTGGCATTTCAGCCTGATCAAGAACCGCACGCGCGAAGGCTGCTTTGTCGCCTTCAGCAAGAGTCACTGGATTGGCGCTGCGATCTTTGCGGGCGTGGCGCTAGGGTTTGCGTTGAAATAGTCCTGTTTTGATAGCTTGAATCGCTTGATTGATAATCGATAGATGGCTGAAAGATCCATAAAGAAAACCGGCCTCGGCCGGTTTTCTTTATTTGCCGAACTCGGCGGCCAGCTCTTGTGCGCGGATCTGGGCCTTGCGCATGGCTTCGATGAAATGCTCGGGCAGCTTCTGCTCCTGCATATGGGTAATGGCGGCATAGGTGGTGCCGCCCTTGCTGGTCACGCGCTGGCGCAGCACTTCGGCGCTCTCGCTGGAGCGTGCCGCCAGTTCCGATCCACCCGCAAACGTGGCCACGGCCAGCTTGTAGCTTTGCTCGGCGCTGAGGCCCATGTCGACGCCGGCCTGGGTCATGGCTTCGAGGAACAGGAATACATAGGCCGGGCCGGAGCCGGAGATGGCCGTCACGGCATCCAGATGCGCTTCCTGGTCCACCCAGGTGAGTTCGCCGGTGCTGCCGATCACGGTCTCGATCAGGGCCTTGCCCTGGGCATCCACCTCGGGGCGGGCGAACAGGCCCGTCATGCCCTTGCCGACCAGGGCCGGGGTATTGGGCATGGCGCGCACGATGTGGCGGGTGCCGGTCCAGGCCGCAATGCTGTCGGTGGTGATGCCGGCAGCTACGCTCAGGTGCAGGGCGTTGCGGGTGTGGGCGGCAACGGGAGCGGCCGCCTCCTTGAAGCTCTGGGGCTTGACGGCCCAGACCACCAGCTGGGCGCTTTGCAGGGCCTCGGTGGCGGCGGGCAGGGCGTCGATGCCGAAGCTGGTCTTGATCGCAGCACGCGTGGCTTCAAAAGGCTCGACCACGGTGATGCTGCTGGCCGGAACGCCCTGGCGGATCAGGCCGCCGATGATGGCGCTGGCCATATTGCCGCCGCCGATAAAGGCGATGGGAGGGAAGACGGAGGTCGAGTGGTCGGTCTGGCTCATGATGGTTAGATTCGCTTTGCAATGCAGCAAGTGGGCAAGCCTGTATTCGGATTCCAGGCGCAGAACGGCACTATAAACCTGCGCCGCAGCGGCCGTGCTCCTCGCTCAGGGCGACGAACTGGGTGACTTCGGCGGGATTGAAGTTGTTGTCGCTGACCAGCAGCAGCACGCGCCGGCCATCGGGCAGCAGCGGTCCCCAACTCATGCCCTCCAGGTTGTCCACGGACCGCAGGCCGGCATCGGCCAGGTCCAGCAGCAATTCCTTGTCTGCGGGGCGGTAGCTGCCCGGCACGAGCCGGCTCTGGCCCAGCGTGTCACTGCTGGCGTCGGCGCGGGTGCTGATGCGGTAGATGCGGGCGCCGAAGCGCAGCGGCGGCGCAAAGGAGCGCTCCAGCACCAGCAGATGCTCTGCGTCGTCGGCCAGCACGGCGCTGATGCCGTTGATGGCGCCGCGTTGCAGCCACAGGTCGGCAGGCATGGCATCGGGCTGGTAGGCCAGCTGGCGTCGGGGCTGTTGCGTGCCCATGTCATAGGCAGTGATGCGCACCGGGCCGCCCGCTTGGCCGGGTGTGGGCAGGGGGCCGTCTTGTCTGAGCGCCGCTTCCATGGCCAGCCAGAGCGTCTTGCCATCCTGACTCAACGCCAGACCTTCGAGCGTGAGGTTGCTGCGCGGCCCCTCGGACTTGCGGGCCGGCAGGCGTAGCTCGGGCGGTAGCGGCCATTCGCGCTGCCAGCGCCCGTCCGTGCCCGATTGCAGCAGCTGCGGGCCGAATCCGCGTGCGAAGTCGCCCTCGCTGCTCCAAATCAGGGACTGCCCTCCCGGCAGCACGCGCAGGGCTTCCGCATCGGGCGTTGCGATGCCGGGCAGGGGCTGGCGGTGGCTGGGGTAGGGGGCCTGGGCGGGGCTGAGCAGCGGTCGCGCGTCGTGCAGCCTGACCTGGTGCAGGCCGCTGGCGTCGTAGTCGATGCGGGCCGTGTAAAAGCGCGCCGGTCCATGGGCGACACGGTCGTCGCTGACCAGGTAATACAGACGGCTGCCCGCGTCGTAGTCGATCGAGGACAGGCCGCCCACGGGCGTGCCGGCAAACAGCTGCTCGTGCGGCCAGCGGATCTCGCCGAGCAGAGACCAGGGCCGGGCCTGGGGCGTGCTGCAGATGCGATGGGGTGTGAGCGACGCCGTCGTGCAGGCAGCGAGGCTGGCGCAGATCAATGAGAGGCACCAAAGCCAGCGCGGTCGTGGATTGTTCACATTTGTGCCTTGTACTTTTCGCCGATCGCTTTCTAAGATTCGCAGCGGTACGGTTCCATGCCGCGTGGTGCGGCACGGGCAACGCTCATTGGAAATAGGGAGCAATCATGGCATCCAATGTCAAAAAATGGTCGGCGGAGTTTCTGGGTACTTTCTGGTTGACCTTTGGCGGTTGCGGCAGCGCGGTGCTGGCAGCTGCCTTTCCCGAAGTGGGCATCGGCCTGTTGGGCGTGTCCTTTGCCTTCGGTCTGACGGTGCTGACGGGGGCCTATGCCTTCGGTCCGGTCTCCGGCGGCCACTTCAACCCGGCGGTCTCCGTCGGTCTGGCGGTGGCCGGCCGCTTTCGCTTTGCCGAGCTGCCCGGCTACATCATCGCCCAGGTCCTGGGCGCCATCGTGGCGGCAGCCATGCTGTACTTCATTGCCAGCGGCAAGGCCGGTGCCCATGTGACCGATCTGGCCACCAATGGCTATGGCGAGCATTCGCCGGGCAAGTTCAATATGGCGGCGGCGCTGGTGACCGAAGTCGTGCTCACTGCCGTGTTTCTGCTGGTGATCCTGGGCTCCACCACCAAGAAGGCCGCCGTGGGCTTTGCGGGCATGAGCATCGGCCTGTGCTTGACGCTGATCCATCTGATCTCCATTCCCGTGACCAATACCTCGGTCAACCCCGCCCGCAGTACCGGCCCGGCGCTGTTCGGTCCTGCCATCGCGCTGGAGCAACTGTGGCTGTTCTGGCTGGCTCCCATCGTGGGCGCCATCATCGGCGCCGTGATCCACAAGGCGCTGCTGGGCGACGAAGACTGAGCGCTGCGGCTGTTGTGGCCCAAGGGAAAAGGGATGCCCTGGTATCCCTTTTTTGATGGTGTTGGCCGGACGGCACGGCTCTACTGCGCCGTGGTCTGACGCACAGCCTGTTCCCAGCGCTGCATCAGCTCGTCGGCGCGGTCCTTGCTCAGCGTGGGCAGGAAGCGGCGCTCGGCCTTCCACAAGGCCGATAGCTCCTCGGTGCTCTGATAGACGCCGCTGGACAGGCCTGCCAGATAGGCCGCGCCCAGGGCCGTGGTTTCCACGCAGGCCGGGCGCACCACGGGAATGCCAAGCAGGTCGGCCTGGAACTGCATCAGCAGATTGTTCACACAGGCGCCGCCGTCCACACGCAGCTCGCTGACCGGCGTGCCGCCCGTGGCCACGGCGTCGCGGCTCATGGCGCCGAGCAGGGCCGCACTCTGGTAGGCAATGGATTCCAGGGCCGCACGCGCGATATGGGCCATCGTCGTGCCGCGAGTCAGTCCGGTGATGGTGCCGCGCGCATCGGGCTTCCAGTAAGGAGCGCCCAGGCCGGTAAAGGCCGGCACCAGCATCACGCCGCCGCTGTCGGGCACGCTTTCGGCCAGTTGCTGTACCTGGCCGCTGTGCTCGATGGCCTGCAGGCCGTCGCGCAGCCACTGCACCACGGCACCGCCGACGAAGACGCTGCCTTCCAGCGCAAACTGGGGCTGGCGGCTCGCCTGGGCGGCCGATGTGGTCAGCAGGCCGTTGCTCGAGGTCTGGAAACTGCTGCCCGTATGCATGAGCATGAAGCAACCCGTGCCGTAGGTGTTCTTGGCCATGCCCGCGTCGAAGCAGGCCTGGCCGAACAGCGCGCTTTGCTGGTCGCCGGCCACGCCGCCGATATTGATGGAGCCGCCCAGCACCTCGTCCGCCGTCTGGCCGAAATCGGCGGCCGAGGGCAGGACTTCGGGCATCAGGCCCGCAGGAATGTCGAGCAGGGCCAGCAGATCGGAATCCCATTGGTTGCTGTGCACATTGAAGAGCATGGTGCGACTGGCGTTGCTCACATCGGTGACATGGCGCTTGCCGCCCGTCAGCTGCCAGATCAGCCAGCAATCCACCGTGCCGAAGGCCAGCTCGCCGGCTTGCGCAGCAGCGCGTGCGCCGGGCACATGATCCAGCAGCCATTTGAGTTTGGTGCCTGAAAAATAGGCATCGATGCGCAGGCCGGTTTTCTGCAGAATGGCGTCGCTGTGACCGGCTTCGCGCAGCTGCACGCAGGTGGGTTCGGCGCGGCGATCCTGCCAGACGATGCCGTGGTGGATGGGAGCGCCGGTCTTGCGGTTCCAGATGATGGTGGTCTCGCGCTGGTTGGTAATGCCCACCGAGCGGATATCGCCAGCCTTGAGGCCCGCCTTGGCCAGCGCCTCCTTGGCGGTGGTCAGCTGGGTGCGCCAGATCTCGCGCGGGTCATGCTCCACCCAGCCCGGCTGCGGGTAGATCTGCGGCAGCTCCAGTTGGGCCGATGCCACGATGCGGCCTTGCGTGTCGAAGACGATGGAGCGGGAGCTGGAGGTGCCCTGGTCCAGGGCGAGCAGATAGGTTGTCATGAATTGTCCGTGGTTCAGAGGGGGAGCACAAAGCGCGCCATTTCGGCCTGTTCGCTCCAGCCCTGGCGGGAATAGAAGCCGCGCACATAGGAAGGGCGCTCGCGGTTGTTGACCAGCCAGATGCGCAGGCAGTGGCGCTCGCGCGCAGCCTGTGTGGCCGCATCCAGCAACTGCTGGCCCAGGCCGGCACCGCGCGCTGCTTCGGCGACAAACAGCTCGCTGACATAGGCCTCCCAGCCCTGCTGTACGGCGACCGGCAGCCAGTGCACGGCGCAGTAGCCGTGAATGCGGTGCTGGTCATCTTGTGCCACCAGCATCAGGGAGCGCTCCGGCCCGGCCTGCAGCTCGTCCAGCAGTGCCTGCACGGCCTCGGTGTTCTGCGCGACGGAATGGGTTTCATAGGCCTTGAACCAGCCGATGTCGTGCAGCAGCCCTGCAATGCCTGCTGCATCCTCGGGGAGCGCGGGACGGATCAGATAGGGGGCTGCGTTCATTGGGCGATGGTGCATTGCACCTCGGCATCGCGCAACAGGGCATCGAAGGGGGCGGAAGGCGGCACGTCGGTGAACAGGCGGTCGATCTGGTTCAGGCGGGCCAGTTCCACCATGGCCTGTCGGCTGAATTTGCTGTGGTCGGCCGCCAGCCAGACTTCGCGCGACTGGCCGATGATGGTTTGAGCTACCTTGACCTCGCGCAGATCGAAGTCGCGCAGGCTGCCGTCCGATTCGATGGCCGAGATGCCGATCACGGCAATGTCCACCTTGAACTGGCGCATGAAGTCCACGGCAGCCTCGCCCACGATGCCGCGGTCGCGGGTGCGCACCACGCCGCCCGCGACGATGACCTCGCAATCGGCATTGCTGCTGAGGATGGCGGCGACATTGAGATTGTTGGTGATGACGCGCAGGCCCTTGTGCTGCAGCAGGGCCTGGGCCACTGCTTCGGTGGTGGTGCCGATGTTGAGAATCAGCGAGCAGCCGTTGGGAATGGCCTCGGCAATGGCGCGCGCAATGCGCATCTTGCCTTCGGCATGCAATACCTGGCGCTGGGTATGGGCCAGATTCTCCACGGTGGCGCTGGGCACGCGCACGCCGCCATGAAAGCGCACCAGCAAGCCGGCATCGGCCAGCTTCTGGATGTCGCGGCGCACGGTTTGCAGCGTGACCCCGAGGATTTCGGCCAGTTGCTCTACCGAGGTGGATTGGCGGGCGCGGACTTCTTCGACAAGCTGCAACTGGCGGGGATTGCTGTTCATGACTGGTGACTGGTTATATAGGTGCTATTGGCGCATGGACGCGCAGCAGGCAAAGAGCTCTACAGGCGAGAGCGTCGGCCGCAGCGGGCAGTGCAGGGATTGTGAGCGAATCCAAACGAACCTCTAATAGGGTGATTTTCTATGGAATTGCCCGGTAAAAAACAAAAATGAATCCATGCCAAGTCTGAAGTCTGACAGCAAGCTGCGGTGATATGTCATCGTGGCGAGTTGTTGCAGCAGTAACAATGGGCGAAGCAAGAAGCATGCAGTTCATGCATGGAGAGCGTGCAAGCGCGCCGATAGCCGGTGTCGCGGTCTGGCCCGAGTGGCGGTCGACCAGCGGCTTTGTCTTGAATCGCGCTAAAACGAATCGATATTTTCGGGTTGCCACCCACGGAAAGCGAAAAAGAGCGAAAATATTCGATCTGAAATTTGTTCTTTGCTGTGTGCCTCCCATCCATGATCGGGAGCGGCACGGCGATCACCGCAGAAGTCGTTCCATGAACCAGTCCACTCAACCCTTGGCTACAACGCGTGCACAACTGCTGGAGCGCCTGGCGCAGACCGAAAGCTTCGATCTGGCCATCGTGGGCGGCGGTGCCACGGGGCTGGGCGTGGCGGTGGATGCGGCGGCACGCGGCTTCAAGGTCGTGCTGCTGGAGTCGCTGGACTTCGCCAAGGGCACTTCCTCGCGCGCCACCAAGCTGGTGCATGGCGGCGTGCGCTACCTTGCGCAGGGCAATATCTCCCTGGTGCGCGAGGCGCTGCACGAGCGCACGACCCTGTTGCACAACGCACCGCATCTGGCCCAGCCCCTGGCCTTTGTGATGCCCTCGTACAAGCTGCTGGATACGCCGTTCTACGGCATCGGCCTCAAGATGTATGACGCGCTGGCCGGCAAGGCCGGCCTGGGAGCGACCGAATTCCTCTCCAGCGCAAAGACCGTGAAATACCTGCCGACCGTGCAGCAAAAAGGCCTCAAGGGTGGCGTCAAGTACTGGGACGGCCAGTTTGACGATGCGCGCCTGGCGCTGGCGCTGGCGCGCACTGCGGCGGCCAAGGGCGCTTTGCTGATCAACTACTGCCCGGCAGAGAAGCTGATCTATGAAAACGACCAGATTGCCGGACTGATCTGCCGCGATGCGGAATCGGGCTGCAACTTCACCGTGCGCGCCAAGTGCGTGGTCAATGCCACGGGGCCCTGGGTGGATCTGTTCCGCCAGCAGGATGCCGAGGCCCAGGGCAAGCCCGTCAAGCCCATGGTGGCGCCCAGCCAGGGCGTGCACGTGGTGGTGGACCGCGAGTTCCTGCCCACGGATCATGCACTGCTGATCCCCAAGACGGCCGATGGCCGCGTGCTGTTTGCCGTGCCATGGCTGGGCAAGGTGATTCTGGGAACCACCGACACGCCGCGTCACGATCTGGCGCGCGAACCCTTGCCCTTCCCCGAAGAGCTGGATTTCATTCTCGGCGAGGCCGGCAAGTATCTGAATCGCCAGCCCACGCTGGCCGATGTGCGCAGCATGTGGGTGGGCCTGCGCCCCCTGGTCAAGCCGCAGGATGATGATGGCGAGAACACCAAGAAGATCAGCCGCGAGCACACGGTGATGGCCAGCAAGACGGGTCTGGTGACCGTTACCGGCGGCAAATGGACCACGTATCGGGCCATGTCCGAGGATGTACTGGCCGAATGCTTCCAGATCGGTCGTCTGCCCAGCCGTCCTGCCGGGGTGACCGTGAACCTGCCTTTGGTCGGTGCGCCGGCCGAGGCGGCCGTCACGCACAGCATGAATCAGAGTCAGGGACTGCACTCCTACGGCACGGATGCTGCCGCCGTGGCGGCGTTGCCGGGTGCGCAGAACTGGCTGATGGACGGGCTTTCCGAGGGCATGGTGCGCTTTGCCGCCCGCTTCGAGTACGCACGTACCGTCGAGGACATGCTGGCGCGCCGCAGCCGCCTGCTCTTTCTCGATGCCCGCAAGGCGGCCGAGATCGCGCCCCGCGTGGCGGCCATCCTGACCGAGGAGCTGGGGCAGGATGTGCATCTCAACGACTTCCTGGCTCTGACCCGCCAATATCTGCCCGCTCAGGGCTGATCTGTGCGGCCGCTCTGTGGGGCGTGGCGTGCGGGCAACAGGCTGTGGCCTGCTTGCCCTGCAAAAATGTGAGCTGTCAGCGCTTTCTATCTATTGATTTCAGATGAAATATTGTTTGAAATCAATGCGGTAAGAGCGCTGCGCGCTATTGTTTTGGTTGCAAGTGCGAAAGGCCTGTCTGCCAGGCTTGGCGCCAGTGAAATCAGTGCGGGTATTGCGGGCTAAACGCTTGACGCACAAAGGATTTCCTGCGACAATCTCATGCTTCACGTGTAAAAGCGTGGAACTTTCTGCCCAGCGGGAAGCCTTTCGGAATGGTCCGAGGGGTGGACGACGGGCCCAAGACTGACCGGCTGCTTGAACGGCCCTTGAGAAGACTCTGGGGCTGTCGAGCGTTGCTGGAGCAAGTTGGGAATATTGAAATGATCCAAACAGAATCTCGGTTAGAGGTTGCCGACAACACCGGCGCGAAGTCTGTTCAGTGCATTAAGGTGCTGGGCGGTTCTCATCGTCGCTACGCAAGTGTTGGCGACATCATCAAGGTGAGCGTCAAGGAAGCAGCTCCTCGTGGTCGCGTCAAAAAAGGCGAGATCTACAGTGCTGTGGTTGTGCGCACCGCCAAGGGCATCCGTCGTGCAGACGGTTCGCTCGTGAAGTTCGACGGCAATGCCGCCGTGCTGCTGAACGCCAAGCTGGAGCCTATCGGCACCCGCATCTTTGGCCCCGTGACTCGTGAACTGCGTACCGAAAAGTTCATGAAGATCGTGTCGCTGGCCCCTGAAGTTCTCTAAAGGAATAGCACCATGAACAAGATTCGCAAGGGCGACGAAGTTATCGTGCTGACCGGCCGTGACAAGGGCAAGCGTGGCGTGGTTTCTCTGCGCAAGGATGACTCCCACGTGATCGTGGACGGTATCAACCTGGTCAAGAAGCACACCAAGCCTAACCCCATGAAGGGCACCACCGGCGGTATCGTGGAAAAGGCCATGCCTATCCACCAATCCAACGTGGCTATCTTCAATGCAGCGACCGGCAAGGCCGATCGCGTGGGCATCAAGGTGAACGCCGACGGCACACGTGTTCGCGTGTTCAAGTCCAATGGCGCTGAAATCGCCGCCTAAGGAGCAACACATGGCACGACTGCAAAAACTCTATCGCGAAAAGATCGCGGCTGAACTGAAAGAAAAGTTCGGCTACACCTCCGCTATGGAAGTGCCCCGTCTGACCAAGATCACTCTGAACATGGGTGTGAGCGAAGCCGTGGCCGACAAGAAGGTGATGGACAACGCCGTGGCTGACCTGACCAAGATTGCTGGTCAGAAGCCTGTGGTGACCAAGGCCAAGAAGGCTATCGCTGGTTTCAAGATCCGCGAAGGCCAAGCTATCGGCTGCATGGTGACCCTGCGTGGCGTTCAGATGTACGAATTCCTGGACCGTTTCGTGACCGTGGCTCTGCCCCGCGTGCGTGACTTCCGTGGTATCTCGGGTCGCTCGTTCGATGGTCGCGGCAACTACAACGTTGGCGTCAAAGAACAAATCATCTTCCCCGAAATCGAGTACGACAAGGTGGACGCTCTGCGTGGTCTGAACATCAGCATCACGACAACAGCGAAGAACGACGAAGAGTGCAAGGCACTGCTCGCCGCTTTCAAATTCCCCTTCAAGAACTGAGGTGGCGCATGGCTAAAGTAGCAATGATTCAGCGCGAACTGAAGCGCGAAAAGCTGGCAGCCAAGTATGCTGCCAAGTATGCAGAACTGAAGGCAATCGCCGGCGACGTGAAGCGTTCCGACGAAGAGCGCGACGCCGCTCGCCTGGGTCTGCAGAAGCTGCCCCGTAACTCGAACCCCACTCGCCAGCGTAACCGTTGCGAGATCACTGGCCGTCCTCGCGGTACCTTCCGCCAATTCGGTCTGGGTCGCGCCAAGGTGCGTGAATTGGCCTTTGCTGGCGACATCCCCGGTGTCACCAAGGCCAGCTGGTAAGCAAGCAGGAGAGATTAAACATGAGCATGAGTGATCCCATCGCTGACTTGCTGACCCGCATCCGCAATGCACAACTGGTCTCCAAGGCCACTGTGTCGGCTCCTTCCTCCAAGGTCAAGGTTGCCATCGCACAAGTGCTGAAGGAAGAAGGCTATATCGACGGCTTCGAAGTGAAGTCCGAAGGTGGCAAGTCCGAACTCGAAATTACCCTGAAGTACTACGCCGGTCGCCCTGTGATCGAACGTATCGAACGTGTGAGCCGTCCCGGCCTGCGCGTCTACAAGGGTCGTCACGCAATCCCTCAGGTCCAGAACGGCCTGGGTGTGGCCATCGTCACTACTCCCAAGGGCGTGATGACCGATCGCAAAGCACGTGCTGCCGGTATCGGCGGTGAAGTGCTGTGCTATGTGGCCTAACGGACATTAAGGAGAAATACTGAAATGTCTCGCGTAGCAAAAGCTATTGTGACCATCCCCGCTGGTGTGGATGTGTCCATCAACGCTGAATCCATCAAGGTCAAGGGCAAGGGCGGCGATCTGTCGCTGGCTCTGAACCGCCTGGTGGCCATCGGCAACAACGACGGCAAGCTGTCCTTTGCTCCCGCCAACGATTCCCGTGAAGCTGACGCTCTGGCCGGTACTTTCCGCCAGCTGGTCAACAACATGGTCAAGGGCGTGACTGAAGGCTTCGAGAAGAAGCTGACGCTGATTGGCGTGGGCTACAAGGCCGCTGCACAAGGTTCCAAGCTGAACCTGGCTGTGGGCTTCTCGCACCCCGTCAACTTCGAGATGCCTGCCGGCATCACTGTCGCTACCCCCACTCCGACTGAAATCGTGATCAAGGGTGCTGACCGTCAAGTGGTCGGTCAATTGGCTGCTGAGATCCGTGCCGTTCGTCCTCCCGAGCCTTACAAGGGCAAGGGCATTCGCTATGCGAATGAGAAGGTCGTGATCAAAGAGACCAAGAAGAAGTAAGGAGCTGCATGATGTTGAACAAGAAAGAGCAGCGTCTGCGCCGTGCCCGTCAGACTCGCATCCGCATTGCCCAGCAAGGCGTTGCACGTCTGAGCGTGAACCGCACCAACCTCCATATCTACGCCTCCGTGGTTTCGGAAGACGGCACTACCGTGCTGGCTTCGGCCTCCACTGCAGAAGTCGAAGTGCGTTCGCAACTCGGCGCCGCTGGCAAGGGTGGCAACGTGGCCGCCGCCACGCTGATCGGCAAGCGCATTGCTGAGAAGGCTAAGGCTGCTGGCGTTGAGAAAGTGGCTTTCGACCGCGCCGGTTTTGCATACCACGGCCGCGTGAAGGCTTTGGCAGAAGCCGCTCGCGAAGCGGGCCTGCAGTTCTAAGCGGAGCGGATACAAATGGCTAAATTTTCCCCCAAAGTGCAAGACGAAGGTCGTGACGACGGTCTGCGCGAAAAAATGATCGCGGTCAACCGCGTCACCAAGGTTGTGAAGGGTGGTCGTATTCTCGGCTTCGCTGCACTGACCGTGGTTGGCGACGGTGACGGTCGCGTTGGCATGGGTAAGGGCAAGTCCAAGGAAGTGCCTGCTGCTGTGCAAAAAGCGATGGAAGAATGCCGTCGCAACCTGATGAAGGTTGCACTGAAGAGCGGCACCATTCACCACTCGGTGAAGGGCCATCACGGCGCTGCCAAGGTCGAACTGCACCCAGCTCCCAAGGGTACCGGCATCATCGCTGGCGGCCCCATGCGCGCTGTTTTTGAAGTGGTGGGTATCACTGACATCGTGGCCAAGAGCCACGGTTCGTCGAACCCCTACAACATGGTTCGCGCAACTTTCGACGCTTTGAAGAACTCCACGACCCCTGCGAACGTGGCAGCAAAGCGCGGCAAGTCGGTCGAAGACATCTTCACCGCCTGATCGGAGTCCAGCACATGACAACACAACAAACTGTCAAGATTCAGCTGGTTCGTAGCCCCATCGGCACCAAAGAGTCGCACCGTGCGACTGTGCGTGGCCTGGGTCTGCGCAAGCTGAACAGCGTCAGCGAACTGCAGGACACTCCTGAAGTGCGCGGCATGATTAACAAGATCGCCTACTTGGTGAAGGTTCTCTGAAAGGATTGATGATGGAACTCAATAGCATCAAGCCTGCAGACGGCGCCAAGCACGCCAAGCGTCGCGTGGGTCGCGGTATCGGTTCTGGTCTGGGTAAGACCGCCGGTCGCGGTCACAAGGGTCAGAAGTCGCGTTCGGGTGGCTACCACAAGGTGGGCTTCGAAGGCGGTCAAATGCCTCTGCAGCGTCGCCTGCCCAAGCGTGGCTTCAAGTCGCATCTGCTGAAGTTCAATGCAGAAGTGACCCTGTCCGAGCTGGATAAGCTCGGCCTGGCCGAAGTCGATCTGGCTGCTCTGAAGCAAGCCGGTCTGGTTGGTTCTATCGCTAAGGTCGTGAAGATCATCAAGAGCGGTGAACTGACTAAGGCTGTCAAGCTCAACGGTATCGGCGCTACTGCCGGTGCCAAGGCTGCCATCGAAGCTGCCGGTGGCAGCATCGCCTGATTAAAGTTCTGAAAGAAGACATCCGTGGCTACTAGCGCAGCTCAAATTGCAAAGACTGGAAAATTCGGCGACCTGCGTCGTCGTCTGGTTTTTCTGTTGCTTGCGCTGGTCGTATACCGTATCGGGGCGCATATCCCCGTTCCGGGCATCGACCCAGCGCAGCTGCAGCAGCTGTTCTCTGGCCAGCAGGGCGGCATTCTCAATCTGTTCAACATGTTCTCGGGTGGAGCGCTCTCGCGTTTCACAGTGTTCGCACTGGGGATCATGCCGTACATCTCGGCATCGATCATCATGCAGCTCATGACCTACGTGGTCCCGACATTCGAGCAGATGAAAAAGGAAGGTGAAGCGGGTCGTCGCAAGATTACCCAGTACACCCGCTATGGCACTCTGGGCCTGGCGCTGTTTCAGTCCTTGGGAATTGCTGTTGCCCTGGAAAGCTCCGCAGGCTTGGTTCTGAACCCTGGTTTTGGCTTCCGCATGACTGCGGTCGTCAGTCTCACGGCCGGTACCTTGTTCCTGATGTGGCTCGGTGAACAGATCACTGAACGTGGTCTGGGCAACGGTATCTCGATACTGATTTTTGGCGGTATCGCCGCAGGCCTGCCGAGCTCTATCGGTGGTCTGCTGGAACTGGTGCGCACCGGTGCCATGAGCATTCTGGCGGCAATCTTCATTGTTCTCGTTGTGGCAGCCGTGACGTATTTCGTCGTGTATGTCGAACGAGGTCAACGCAAGATCTTGGTGAATTACGCACGCCGACAAGTCGGCAACAAGGTGTACGGTGGTCAGTCTTCGCACTTGCCACTGAAGCTGAACATGGCAGGTGTGATTCCTCCCATCTTCGCTTCGTCGATCATCTTGCTGCCCGCTACGGTGGTGAATTGGTTCAGTGCAGGAGAATCCATGCGCTGGCTGAAGGATATTGCGAGCACGTTGACCCCTGGTCAGCCAATCTATGTCATCCTTTATGCTGCCGCGATCATTTTCTTCTGCTTCTTCTATACGGCCCTGGTTTTCAACAGCCGGGAAACTGCCGACAACCTGAAGAAGAGTGGCGCTTTCATCCCCGGGATTCGTCCTGGCGAACAGACAGCCCGCTACATTGACAAGATTCTGGTTCGCCTGACCCTGGCTGGCGCGATCTACATTACCTTCGTGTGCTTGTTGCCCGAATTCCTGATCCTGAAGTACAACGTTCCGTTCTACTTCGGCGGTACATCGTTGCTGATCATTGTGGTCGTGACAATGGACTTCATGGCACAAGTGCAGAACTACGTGATGTCGCAGCAATACGAGTCGCTCCTGAAAAAAGCGAACTTTAAGGCTGGTATTTGATGACAAGGCTGCCCAAGGGGGCAGCCTGCCAAAAGTTAGTAGACGCCCATCGATCTATCGCGGGCATTGTTTCCCGGTCGATAGGCCGATAGTGGATGGAAAGTTTTAGGAGAAAAGAATGAGAGTTTCGGCTTCGGTCAAGAAAATCTGCCGTAACTGCAAGATCATCCGCCGCAAAGGTGTTGTGCGCGTGATCTGCACTGACCAGCGCCACAAGCAGCGCCAAGGTTGATTGAAAGCATTAGAGGACTAATATGGCACGTATTGCTGGCATTAACATCCCGCCGCACAAGCATGCTGAAATCGGCCTGACCGCCATCTTCGGCATCGGTCGCACTACAGCTCGCAAAATCTGCGAAGCATGCGGTATCGAGTATTCCAAGAAGGTCAAGGACCTGACGGACGCTGATCTGGAAAAGATCCGTGACTTCCTGAATCCCATGACTCTGGAAGGTGATCTGCGTCGCGAAACCACCATGAACATCAAGCGTTTGATGGACATCGGTTGCTACCGCGGTTTCCGTCATCGTCGCGGCCTGCCCATGCGCGGTCAACGTACCCGCACGAACGCTCGTACTCGCAAGGGTCCGCGCAAGGGTGCAGCGGCTCTGAAGAAATAAGAGATTGAAAGATCATTATGGCTAAGTCTCCCGCAAACAACGCAGCTGCTCGCGTTCGCAAGAAGGTCCGTAAGAATATTTCTGACGGTATCGCGCACGTGCACGCTTCGTTCAACAACACGATCATCACCATCACCGACCGTCAAGGCAACGCTCTGTCGTGGGCTTCGTCGGGTGGCCAGGGCTTCAAGGGTTCGCGTAAGTCGACTCCCTTTGCTGCTCAGGTTGCTTCGGAAGTGGCCGGTCGTGCTGCTATCGAACAGGGCATCAAGAACCTGGAAGTCGAAATCAAGGGTCCCGGTCCTGGCCGTGAATCCTCGGTTCGCGCCCTGGGTGCTCTGGGTATCCGCATCACTTCCATTTCGGACGTGACACCGGTTCCCCACAACGGCTGCCGCCCTCAAAAGCGCCGTCGTATCTAATTTTTTATCAAGCCCACCGCCGCCCAGGTGCATTTGCATCGCGGGCGGCTCCCGTGTTTGCGCACGGTAGATGACACAAAGGAAATCAAGTGGCACGCTATATTGGCCCCAAGGCAAAACTCTCCCGCCGCGAAGGCACCGATCTGTTCCTGAAGAGCGCTCGCCGCTCCATCGCAGACAAGGCTAAGTTCGACACCAAGCCTGGTCAGCATGGCCGCACTTCCGGTCAGCGCACTTCCGACTACGGTCTGCAACTGCGCGAAAAGCAGAAGGTCAAGCGTATGTACGGCGTGCTGGAGAAGCAATTCCGCCGCTACTTCGAAGCCGCTGACCGCAAGCGTGGCAACACTGGTGCCAACCTGCTGTCCCTGCTGGAATCGCGTCTGGACAACGTCGTGTACCGCATGGGCTTCGGCTCCACTCGCGCTGAAGCACGTCAGCTGGTGTCGCACAAGGCTATCACCGTGAACGGTCAGTCCGTGAACATTCCTTCCTTCTCCGTGAAGGAAGGCGACGTGGTTGCCCTGCGTGAAAAGTCCAAGAAGCAAGCTCGCGTGGTCGAAGCTCTGCAACTGGCTGCTCAAGTGGGCTTCCCCGCATGGGTGGAAGTGTCTGCTGACAAGGCAGAAGGTACTTTCAAGAAGTCTCCTGACCGCGATGAATTCGCAGCTGACATCAACGAATCCCTGATCGTTGAGTTGTACTCGCGTTAATCTTTAGCAGCGACATTTCTGTAACCGTCCCCACGGCGCGAGGCATCGCGCCGTGGGTGCTTCACCAGCCTTACCGGTGTAACGAGCCGAGGGTATTGAGAGGAAGTCTGCATGCAAACGAATTTGCTGAAGCCCAAGACAATCAATGTCGAGCAACTTGGTCACAACCGTGCCAAGGTTGTTCTGGAGCCGTTTGAGCGTGGCTACGGTCATACGCTGGGCAATGCCCTGCGCCGTGTTCTGCTCTCCTCCATGGTGGGTTACGCAGCGACGGAAGTGACGATTGCTGGAGTGCTGCATGAGTACTCCTCCATCGACGGTGTCCAGGAAGATGTGACGAACATCCTGCTGAACCTCAAGGGTGTGGTGTTCAAGCTGCACAATCGTGACGAAGTCACCCTGAGCCTGCGCAAGGATGGCGAAGGTGTTGTCACTGCCCGTGACATTCAGACCCCCCACGACGTAGAAATCGTCAACCCTGATCATGTGATTGCCCATCTGTCGCAAGGCGGCAAGCTGGACATGCAGATCAAGGTGGAAAAGGGCCGCGGCTATGTGCCCGGCAACGTGCGCCGCTACGGTGACGAATCGACCAAGTCGATCGGCCGTATCGTGCTCGACGCTTCGTTCTCGCCCGTCAAGCGCGTGAGCTACGCTGTCGAATCCGCACGTGTGGAACAGCGTACCGATCTGGACAAGCTGGTTCTGGAAATCGAAACCAACGGTGCCATCACCGCTGAAGACGCAGTGCGCGCATCCGCCAAGATCCTGGTGGAACAGCTGGCAGTGTTTGCCCAGCTCGACGGTGGCGATATCGCCAGCGTGTTCGACGCTCCTGCCGGTGGCCGCGGTGCTGCCACCTCGTTCGATCCCATCCTGCTGCGTCCTGTGGACGAGCTCGAGCTCACCGTGCGTTCTGCCAACTGCCTCAAGGCAGAGAACATTTACTACATCGGTGACCTCATCCAGCGTACCGAAAACGAGCTGCTCAAGACTCCCAACCTGGGTCGTAAGTCGCTCAACGAGATCAAGGAAGTTCTGGCTTCCCGCGGTCTGACGCTGGGCATGAAGCTCGAAAACTGGCCACCAGCTGGCCTGGAAAAGCGTTAATCGCTACAATAGAGGACTTTGCTGAAATCGAATGGTTTTGGCAAAGTCCAAGTGCCTCGGGCAGTACCTGATACGGCTGCCTGATTTAATTTAATAAAGATCTCCGGATAAAAACGGGGAGCAAAGGAAAAGCACCATGCGTCACGGCAACGGCCTCCGCAAACTGAACCGCACTTCTGCACACCGCAAGGCAATGCTGCAGAACATGATGAACTCGCTGATCGAGCACGAAGCCATCAAGACCACGGTCCCCAAGGCCAAGGAACTGCGTCGCGTCATCGAGCCCATGATCACTCTGGCCAAGGTTGACACCGTGGCTAACCGCCGTCTGGCTTTTGACCGTCTGCGCGACCGCGACAGCGTGACCAAGCTGTTCAACGTGCTGGGTCCCCGCAACGCTCAGCGTCCCGGCGGCTACACACGTATCCTGAAGATGGGCTTCCGCGTGGGCGACAACGCTCCCATGGCCTATGTGGAACTGGTTGAGCGCGCTGAAGAAGTCGCTGCAGCAGCTGAATAAGCCTCGAGCAGGCTGCAAAGCCTGCTATAATTGGAAATACCGCGCGATGGAGCAGTCTGGTAGCTCGTTGGGCTCATAACCCAAAGGTCGGAGGTTCAAATCCTTCTCGCGCAACCAAATTGAAAAGGTCACGACAATGTCGTGGCCTTTTTTTGTCCATTTTCTCCATGGACCAAAAGGCGGCACCCGCCTTGACTCGTCATACCCCCGACTGCGTGCCTGAGCGACGGCGCAGGTGCTCGCGTACGCGGTCGGCGATCACCTGGGCGATTTCCGGGCTGAGCACCTCGCTGATATGCAGCACCTCGGTGTAATGCAGATAGAGCAGACCGCGCAAGGTCCGGAATGCCGTCTCATGCGCGGCCCCGCAGATGCCTACATCGTTGGCCAGCACGCGCTCCACGGCACCGGGCTCAAGCAGCCGGATCTTGCAGATAGCTGCCTGATGCAGGATCTCCAAGTCTATTTCCTCAAGGCGGTTTTCCCATTCATCGGGCAAGAATCGGTTCGCTGGCATGTAGGGTGGCTCTCCTGCTCAATCCATGGACATATGTCCCAGCCCCGGATGCTGGCATACCGCGGGCCTGGCCGTCGGTTTTGCTTCCATAAGTCTTGATGCCGATCAAATGCCGACAAGGTGAACGTCGGCCTGGGGGCGAGGCCGTGCGGCACTGCATCATGATGCCAGTCTGCGACCTGAGCACCAATGCCCGTCCGTGTCTACTGGATTTCTCCGAGCTGAGGTATGGTGTCTCGATGCGCTGCAGGTAAAGAAAAGGACTTGTATGTTCGAGAAAATCGTCTCGATGTTCCGCTACCTCAAAGCGGCCGTGCCGTTTCGGCTGGTGCCTGCACTGGTTGCCACCCTGGTGCTGATCGGTCTGCTGCTGACGCCGGTGCCGGCTGGGCTGGATAGCAAGGCATGGCAGCTGGTGGCCATCTTTCTGACGACTATCGTGGCGATCATTCTCAAGGTCATGCCCATAGGCGTGATGGCTCTGATGGCGATTGTCATCGTGTCGCTGTCTCAGGTCACTTCCAGCTCATCCAAGGGCGCGATCACGGATGCGCTGAGCAGCTTTGCAAACCCCTTGATCTGGCTGATCGTGGTGGCGGTTCTGATCTCGCGCGGCCTCAAGAAGACGGGGCTCGGCAACCGCATCGGCCTGCTGTTCATTGCGCTGATGGGCAAGCGCACCATAGGCATCGGTTACGGACTTGCGATCTGCGAGCTGGTGCTGGCCCCGTTCACGCCAAGCAACACGGCGCGCGGCGGCGGCATCGTGCATCCGATCATGAAGTCCATTGCCAATGCCTTTGAGTCGGACCCGGCCAAGGGAACGCAAGGCAAGGTAGGGACCTATCTGGCACTGGTCAACTACCACTCCAACCCGATCACCTCGGCCATGTTCCTGACCGCTACGGCGCCCAATCCTCTGGTTGTGGACCTGGTGGCCAAGGCCACGGGCCAGTCCCTGCATCTGAGCTGGACAAGCTGGGCGCTTTACATGCTGCTGCCAGGCCTGTTGTGTCTGCTGCTGATGCCGCTGGCGGTCTATCTGCTGTCGCCTCCCGAGCTCAAGGCTACGCCCAATGCCGTGGAATACGCTCGTGCCGAGATGGTCCGTATGGGCCCGCTGTCGGGCAAGGAGCGGGTGATGCTCGGGACCTTCGGCATGATGCTGTTGCTGTGGGCGAATGTGCCGCAGATGCTCTTCGGTCCGGCCTTCACGCTGGACCCGACCGTGGTGGCTTTTCTCGGTCTGTTCGCCTTGATCATCACGGGCACCATCGACTGGGATGATGTGCTGTCCGAAAAAAGCGCCTGGGATACCCTGATCTGGTTTGGTGCCCTGGTCATGCTGGCCGAGCAGCTCAACAAGCTAGGGGTGGTCGCCTGGTTTGCCGAGGGCTTGAAGAATGCCATCGTCGCCAGCGGCCTGGACTGGCTGCCCGTGGCCGCGATTCTGGTGGGTGTCTTCGTCTTCTCGCACTATCTGTTTGCCAGCACCACGGCTCATATCAGCGCCATGATGCTGGCCTTTCTGACCGTGGGTGCGCAGCTGATCCCGGCCGACTATGTCGTCCCCTTCATGCTGATGATGACGGCCGGCTCGGCCATCATGATGACGCTGACGCATTACGCGACCGGCACCTCGCCCATTATCTTCGGCAGCGGCTATGTGACTCTGGGCGTCTGGTGGCGCGTGGGGGCCGCGATGTGCGTGCTGGAGCTGATGATCTTCGCTGTCGTCGGCAGCGCCTGGTGGAAGCTGCTGGGGCTGTGGTGAGCTGTGCTGTCAGTTGCTCGTGCGTAGGGGCTCGCCCAGCGACAGCATGAGCCGGTTGGCCCAGTTGAAGAAGGCAGTGCCCTGCAGCGCATCGGAGATGGCCGCGTCGTCGAGACCGGAGGCGCGCAGCGCATCGATATGGCTGGATTCCAGCGCGGGCGGCGTCTGCGTCAAGGCCACGGCGGCGGCGACGATGGCGTTCCAGCGCGGCCCCAGATCGCTGCCCGGGCCTTCATCGAGCAGGCGCTGCACATCGGCGGCGCGTTGCGAGAAATGCGTGGCAAAGCGCGCATGTACCGAAGCGCAGTAGATGCAGCCGTTGGTGCGTGAGGTTGCAGCTGCTGCCAGTTCACGCTCGGCGCGCGGCAGGCCGGCATCGGGGTTGTAGAAGATGTCCTTGTCGGTGCGCGTGCGTGCACCCAGCGTGTCGGGGTCGCGCGCCAGCAGCCGGAAATAGGGTGAACGCGCGCGCGCCGCGTCCACCAGCCCTGCATGGTGGCGCTCGCTCAGCTCGCTCTCCTCCAGCGGAGCTATCCATGGCTGCCAGTCGAGTTGTTCCTGGGTGAAGACCTTGGGGGAGGTGTTGTGCGTGGTGGTCATGGCTGGGCTTGCAGGGCAGGGGTGGAAGAGTCCGTGGTGATTGCAGCTCGTGCGCCAAGCACGCGCAGCCCCGCCACGAGGCGGATCTGGAAGGACAGGAAAGAGGCGAGCTGGGACAGGATGACGATATCGGTCTCGCTCCAGCCGGCCTGCTGCAGCGCCAGCAAGGCCTGGGCACTCGCATCGCGTGGGTGGTAGGCCAGCAGATGGGCATGGGCCAGCGCGGCGTTCAGGCGCGGGCCCAGCAAAGCCGCATGCGCCGGGTCCACCGCGTAGCTGGGGCCGCTCTGGTCCTCGCGGCTCAAGGGGCCGGCCGGATAGATCCCGTAGGGGCCGTGCGGGCCGCTGCCGGCCTGCAGGCTCGCAGCGCGCCCGCGCACCACTTCCGAGCTCACGGCATCGGCCAGATCGGCATCCTCGGCCGCCAGGGCGCGTGTGTAGAAGGCCGTGCTGCGAGGCTCGCCATGCAGGCCTGCCGTGAAGGCGGCCAGCGTCAGGCGTTCGCGCAGGGAGACGGTTCCTGCAACGGGCTCGTCAGGGGTGAACAGCGCGGCAAAGCTTTGCTGGGCCTGGGTGCGAGCCTCGCTGCGGTGGCGGCGCACCTGATCCAGCGTGCTGCCGGCAGCGATATCGGCGAGATGGTCGATCACATCTTCGGGAAAGCGGGTCTGTGCGGTATTGCTCATGGTCATGCGGCTTGAAGCAGTTCGGTCCGGACTGAGGGTTGGGAAGCGCCAGCGGGGGCATTGCTGCGGTGCCAGCCCAGAGCCGGCGCCACGACGGCTGCCGTCAGCTCGATGGAGCGCAGAATGGCCTGGTGCGGCGGGTCGATGGAGTGGACCTGGAACACGATGTCGCTGGCCTGAGCCAGCGCCGTGTCGGCGCGCAGCGATGCGATCACCTCCTCGGGCGTGCCCACATGCACGTCATAGGCTTCAATGAGCTGCTGCAGCGGCGCCTGCGGATCGACGCGCGTTGCCCATTGCGTGGACGCGGATGAGGCCAGGGCCGCATGCCGCCGGGCCGAACGGCGCAGACCGGCCTCGGCCCAGTCCAGCGCCTGTTCGCGCCTGTCGGCAACCAGCAGCGTGCGCGAGGCCAGGATGCGCGGTGCGCGTCCTGCGGGCAGGGCCGCGAGATAGGCTTCGATGATGGGGTTCTGTATCTCGGACAGCGTGGCCCGGGGTCGGCCTTCGGGTCGGGGCTGGGTGCGCGAGAGCATCAAGCCGTCCCCGTTGGCGCCGGCGCGTGCCCCGCCCTCGACCGAGAACGTGGCCTGCCAGACGCGTTCCAGCAGCTGCGGGGCTGCCGGGTACAGGCGCACGCCGCCTGCCAGCTCGCGCCCGGCCCAGGCATCCTGCAGCACGGCGAAGTTGCGCGCAAAGACTGCGCCGCGCTCGCTGCCTGTGACGCCGAAGGCCTCGAAGGACTCCGCCGTGCCGCCCGTGCCCAGCCCCACTTCTAGGCGACCGTCCGACAGCAGGTCCAGCACGGCCGCATCCTCGGCCACGCGCAGCGCGTTTTCCAGCGGCAGCGTGACCACGCCCGTGCCCAGGCGGATGCGCCGCGTGCGGGCCGCCACATGCGAGAGAAAGACAAAGGGCGAGGGCAGGCCGCCCTCGCTTTCATGGAAATGATGCTGGGCGATCCAGGCCGAGTCGAAGCCCTGTGCTTCGGCATGGACGATCTGCTCGGTGACCAGGCGGTAGCGTTCGCCGGCCGGCACCTCATCGAGCAGGCGGCTGAAGAAGCCCAGGCGTGGGGCAGGGCGCACGCGAGCAAGAGTGTCAGGCGGGGTGGGGGACAAAATCAATGCTCCTTTTGCCGGGAATGGCGTCCATGAGTTCGCGTGTGTAGTCGCTGGTGGGGCGCAGGAATACGTCCTCGACGCTGCCCGCGTCCACCACCTTGCCTGCGCGCAGCACCGACACCGTGTCGGCGATCTGACGCACCACGGCAAGGTCGTGCGAGATGAAGAGATAGCTCAGGCCCAGGTCCTGCTGCAACTGCGCGAGCAGGGCGAGGATCTGGGCCTGCACGGTCACGTCCAGGGCCGAAACGGCCTCGTCCAGCACCACCACCTCCGGTTGCAGCACCAGGGCGCGTGCAATCGCCACGCGCTGGCGCTGGCCGCCCGAGAGCGCATGCGGGCGCCGTTCGAGCACGGCGGCCGGCAGGCCCACGCGTTCCAGCATGTCAAGCACGCGCTGGCGGCGCTCCTGGGGCGGCAGCGGCTCGAAGTTGAGCAGCGGCTCCTCGATGATGTCGAAGACACGCTGGCGCGGGTCCAGCGAGCTGAACGGGTTCTGGTAGACCAGCTGGACCTTGCGCCGCAGCTGACGCAGGGCCTCGCCGCGCAGGCCCGTGAGTTCGGCGCCGGCGATGCGGATGCGTCCCGATGTAGGGCGTGCCAGGCCCACGATGTCGCGTATGGTCGTGGTCTTGCCCGAGCCCGACTCGCCGACGATGGCGTGCGTGGAGCCCCGTCGCAGGCGCAGCGACACGCCGTCCACGGCACGGAAAACGCCACGCCCGTGGGACGAAGCATGGCCGGGCGCATTGAACTCGTGGACCAGGTCCTCGACCTCGATGGCCCAGTCTTGGGCAGCGGCTGCCGCCGATGGCGCGGTGCGACGGGGGGCGGGCGTAAGCGACGGAGCATCAGACAGCAGGCGGCGCGTATAGGCGCTCTGCGGATTGCGCAGAAGCTCCAGTGTCGGGCCTTGCTCCTGGATGCGGCCGCCTTGCATGACGATGAGGCGATGCGCGCGGTCGGCCGCCACGCCCAGGTCGTGGGTGACCAGCAGCACGGCGGTGCCGGTTTCGCGGCGCAGCTCGTCGATCAGATCCAGGATGCGCCGCTGCACCGTGACATCCAGTGCGCTGGTGGGCTCGTCGGCGATGATCAGCGCAGGCCGCAGCGCGATGGCGATGGCGATCAGCACGCGCTGGCGCATGCCGCCCGACAGCTCGTGCGAATACTGGCGCGCGCGCAGGGCGGGCTGGGACAGGCCCACGCGGGTCAGCAGGTCGATCACGCGCGCCTCGATGGCAGTGCGGTCGCGCAGGCCGTGAATGCGCAGGATTTCGCCGACCTGGTCGCCCACGGTGCGCACGGGGTTGAGCGAGGTGGTCGGATCCTGGGGCACCAGGCTGATCACGCGGCCGCGAATGTTGTTCCAGCGCGCAGCACTCCAGTCCGATACCTCGGTGCCCTGCAGCCGGATGCTGCCTTGCTCGCGGCGCCCGTTGTCGGCGGGCAGTCCGATCACGGCCTGGGCCGTGGTGGTCTTGCCCGAGCCCGATTCACCGACCAGGGCCACGACCTCGCCGGGCGCCACGGAAAACGACAGGCCGTGGACCACGCGCTGCTCCTGGCCGCTGTGGTCGCGGTAGGCGATGACCAGGTCCTGGACCTCAAGCAGCGGGGCTGCGGCAGGGGTTGTCGTGGCGGGGCGGTCTTGCAGCAGGGCACTCATGCCGGCCTCCGTGCGAAGGAGGCGCCGATGCGGTTGGCGGCCAGCACCACTGCCACCACGACCAGGCCCGGCGCCGTGGTCAGCCACCAGGCGGTGGCGATGTAGTTGCGCCCTTCGGCGATCAGCAGACCCCATTCGGGCGTGGGCGGCGGCGCGCCGTAGCCCAGAAAACCCAACGTGGAAATCGACAGGATGGCCGAGCCGAACTGCAGCGCGGCCAGGGCCACCACCGAGGTCAGCGAATTGGGCAGCACATGGCGCCACAGCACGGCGGCAAAGCGTCCGCCGCTGCCGAAAGCCGCCTCCACATAGTCTGAGCGCCGCACGCGTACCACTTCGGAGCGCACCAGGCGCGCGAAGCCGGCCACGGATGCCACCCCCACGGCGATGGCCACATTGATGGTGCCAAAGCCCAGCAGGATGATGATGGTCAGCGACAGCAGCAGCGAGGGCACGGCCAGCAGCACGTCGACGAAGCGCATCAGCGCGTCATCGACACGGCCGCCCGTGGCACCGGCCAGCAGGCCGATCAGCGTCCCCGCCACCAGGCCCACGGCCACGGCCAGGAAAGCACCCGACAAGGAGTGCACGGAGCCATGTACCACGCGGGCCCAGAGATCACGCCCCAGCGCATCCGTGCCCAGCCAGTGTGCGAGGCCGGGCTCCAGCAACTGCTGGCCGGCCTGGCCGACGACGGTGTTCTGATGGGCAAACCAGCCCGGAACCAGGGCCCACAGCGCGGCGGTGGCAATCACCAGCCAGGCCAGGGCCAGCGTGGGCGGCAGGCGTCTGAGCCTTTGCAGATCGATCAGGACGGGGCGCAGGCTTTTTGCGGCCGGTGCCGGTGCCGACGGGGGCACCAGCCTGGGCGCTGCGGTCGAGGCGACACTGGATGCCAGTGGCTTGGGAATGGCGGTCGAGACGGCGGTGTTCATGCCCGGTTCTCCACAGAATGACGCAAACGAGGATCGAGCAGCGGGTAGAGCAGGTCCACGGCGAGGTTGATGAGCACGAAGGCGGCGGCCGAGACCACGACCACGGCCTGGAGCACGGCCGTGTCCTGGTTGCCCACGGCCTGCTGGGTCAGCGTGCCCAGGCCGTTGAGGCCGAACACGGCCTCGGTGACAACGGCGCCGGCGAGCAGTTCGCCGAACAGCACGCCGGCAATCGTCAAGGTCGGCAGCAAGGCATTGCGCGCCACATGGTGCAGCAGCACCCAGGCGCGAGAAGCGCCCTTGGCGCGCGCCACGGCCACGAAGGGCTGGGCCAGCACGGTGTCGATATTGCGCAGCAGGATCTGGGCCAGTGGCGCCGAAATGGGGACGGCCAGCGTCAGCGTGGGAAGGACCAGACCTTCCCAGGGGCCGGGATTGATGACGGGAATCCATCCCAGGCGGAAGGACAGGACCTGGATCAGCATGATGCCCAGCCAGAAAACCGGCACGGAGACGAAGACCGAGGGCAGGGCTTGCAGGGCATTGCGCAGCCAGGCCAGCGGCGCGAGGCTGGCTGCGGCCGCCAGAGCGATGGCCAGCAGCGCCGCCGTGGAAAAGCCCAGGGCCGCCAGGCGCAGCGTGGGCGGCAGACTGGTGGCCAGGCCCTGGCTTACGGGCACGCCGGCCTGCAGCGAGTAGCCGAAATGGCCCGTGAGGAACTGAGCCAGCGTGTGCAGGTATTGCTGCCAGACGGGCTGGTCGGCGCCATAGGCGGCGCGGATGTCGGCGATCTCCTGCGGGCCCAGGCCCAGCTCGGGGTTCAGGAACTTGATCAGTACGGCATCGCCCGGCAGCAGCTGCAGCAGGATGAAAGAGGCCGTGAAAGCCGCCCACAGCACCAGGGCGGCCTGTGCGATGCGGCCAAGCAGATAGCGGCGTGGCATGGGTGCGCTTCCTTGATCGGTGCGCACTCAGCGCTTGGCCAGCCAGGTGCTGTAGAAGCTGGGACGGCCCACGGCCTCGAAGCCCACCTCACGCACCCAGGTCGCCCCCGCGAAGGCCTGGGGCTCCTCGAAGATCGGGATTACATAGGCCTGGTCGATCAGATAGTTCTGCACCTCGCCGGTCAGCGCGAGGCGCCGGTTGGCATCGGTCTCGGCCGCGATGGCATCGAACAGGCGGTTGAGCTTGCCGTCCTCGAAAGACTTGACCTTCTGGCTCACACCGCCTTTTTGCAGCAGCACATTGCGGTTGCTCGGGTAGTAATTGCTCTTGATCACGTCGGGATCGGCGCGGCCCACCATGCCCGGCAGCACGCCGGTCTTGTCGGGGTCCAGCGTGTCCACCGTGCGGCTGCCCGAGTCTCCAGCCAGCACATTGAGCTTGATGCCCAGCCTGGCCCATTGCTGGGCCACGAGCTGCAGGGTTTCCTTGTTCTGCGGCTGGGGCAGGGATTCGTAGGTCGAGAGCACGAAGTCCTGGCCGTTCTTCTGGCGCAAGCCGTTGGCGCCCAGGCTCCAGCCGGCCTCGTCGAGCAATTGCCTGGCCTTGGCCTCGTCAAAGACCAGCTTGGCCGACAGGTCCACATAGCCTGCTGCCGTGGAGGCGATCACCGAACGCGCCTGCGGGTAGCGCGGCGAGAAGAGGGTTTCGACGATCTCCTTGGTATTGGTGCCATGCAACAGGGCCTGGCGCACCTTGAGATCGGCCACCAGAGCGTTGTCGGGGCGGATAGCGATGCTGTTGTTCACGCCGCGCGTGGACGGCGCGTAGATGCTGAACTTCTGTTGCTCCACGCGCTTTTCGTCATAGGCCTGGACCTGGCGGATGAAGCCGGCCTGGCCGGCCAGCAGTGCGCCTATGCGCACGCTGTCCTCGGGCGTGACGATGAACTTGACTTCATCCAGGCGTGCGCGGCCCTGATGAGCCAGCTTGGCCGGGCCCCAGCTGTAGTCCTTGCGCGCCTTGAGCACCAGTTCCTTGCCCAGGGTCTCGCTGGCCACCACGAAGGGGCCCGAACCTATGATGCGCGTGGCGTCGCCAAGCTCCTCGAATGGACGATCCAGCGTGGCCGGCGAGACCAGGCCCGAGCCGATCACCGAAGTGCCCTGGAGAAAGCCCGGCGAGGGTTTCTTGAAGAAGAATTTCACGGTCAGCGGATCGACGACTTCGCTGCGTTCGTAATTGTTGATGACCTCGGAAACCGGCTGCTTGAGCGCCTTGTTGCCCAGACCGTAGGTGTCGAAGTTGCGCGCCACGGCGGCCGCGTCCAGCGGCGATCCGTCCGAGAAGCTCACGCCGGAGCGCAGCTTGAAGCTGTACTCGGTGGCATCGGCGTTCACGGTCCAGGATTCGGCGATCCAGGGCTGGATCTCCAGCGTCTCGGGGTCCTGGTAGGTCAGCTTGTCCGTGATCTGGTTGAGCACGCCGCCGTTGGGATAGAAGCCGCCGGCAGGCGGATAGAGGTTAGTGTGTGCCTGCTGTTCGAGATAGACCAGGGTGCCGCCCTGGACCGGTTCCGCCGAGGCGCCGGCCTGTGCCGTGCCGGATTGCCTGGAGCAGCCGGCCAGCAGCATGCTGCCCGTCAGTACCGCCACTGCGGCCCATAGGGCGCGGCGTCGGGCCGGCCTGTTTGCCGGCTGTTTTGTCGATGGATCCGTCTGCGAAGGGAAAAGCACGTTCATACCTCGTCGCCACATGGCGTTGAAAACTCAGGTTCCGGACGCATCGCCGCAGCGACCGACCGGATTCATGGCTCTCATGCTATCGACGCCAAATATTCGTGTTCATATATTGAGTAGCATCGTTATTCGAAAAACAACTAAGCGTCGCGAGGCTGCATATTTGCAAAGCGCATAAGCGCAGACGAATTCCTTTGTTGGCCCGGCAGGCCGCTCTCACAACAATGGCCTGGCATTCCCTTATCGAAAGCCCGCTCATGAGTCATCTCAACGAATATCTTTCCGAAAAACGCGCAGCCGTGCTGGCACGCAGCGCCGCCATTGCGGCGGGCACGGCCCAGGCCGCCAGACTCAAGGCCAGCGTGCGTGCCGAGGGGCGCAGCGGCGTGCGCCGTCTGCGCATCCGTGAGCACCAGGTCATCAGCGACAGCCCGCCCGATTTCGCGGGCTACAACCTCGGCCCGAGCTCGCCCGAGCTGCAGTTGGGCGTGCTGGGCACCTGCGTGACCCATATCTTTCTGATCCAGGCGGCCGAGCGCAAGGTGCCGCTGGAGAGCCTCGAAGTCGAGGTCACGGGCGTCATCGACCCGCGCGGCGGCAAGCCAGGCCATGAGGCGACGCCGATCTGGCCGCACGATATCGGCTATACCGTGCATATCGATTCGCCGGCCAGCCGCGCCGAGATCGATGCGCTGTTCGAGGCCGTGGAGCGAACCTGCCCCATCCTCAACCTGCTGCGCAACCCGCAGTCCATCCGCGCCGAAGTGCGCCATACCGACTCCAGCGCGCCCGAGCGCCTGGCGGCCTGAAAACCTTTTGGAAAGACTTTTGCATGAGCCTGCCACTCGACCATATCGTCATCGCGGTCCAGGACCTGGAGCGCACGATTGCCGACTATCAGTCCCTGGGTTTCAACGTGCTGCGCGGCGGCGAGCACCCGGGCCGCTCCACGCACAACGCCCTGGTGGTCTTTGCCGACGGCGCCTATTTCGAACTCATTGCCTGGCGTGCGCCCGCGCCCGAGGAGCGCTGGTGGCAGCAGTTGCAGCAGCACGGTGAGGGGTTGGTCGACTTTGCGTTGCTGCCCTCCGAGACTGGTGCAGTGGTGGCTGCAGCCCAGGCGCGCGGCCTGGGCTATGAAGCGTCTTATGAGGGCGGACGTCAGCGTCCCGACGGAGAGCAGCTGCGCTGGCGCAATGCACGCCCTCCAAGCCAGGATCTGCCGTTTCTGTGCGGCGACCTGACACCGCGTGTCTTGCGCGTGCCCGAAGGCCAGGCCCGCGTGCATCCCAATGGTGCGACCGGCGTGGCGCGTCTGGAAGTGGCGGTCAAGGATCTGCAGGCCAGTCTGGCGCGCTGGCGGGCGCTGCTCGGCGATGCAGTGAGCGTCGGCCCGCTGCGGGTCTCAGCCGACGGCAGCACGCAGCAGATATCGCTGGGTCTGGGCGCCACCGAGCTGGTGCTGGCCGCCCCCGTACAGGCTGCGGGCCCTCTGGCCCAAAGATTGGCCACGCGCGGCGAAGGCCCTTATGCGGTCGTGCTGTCGGTGCCGCAGCAGGCGACAGCAGGGGCACTGGACGAAGTTGCCACCCACGGGGTGCGCATTGAACTGGCACTGCATTCCGGCAGTGAGCTGGAAACTGCCGCCGCCTAGGCCCAATAAGTGGGCGCTAGAATAGCGCCCCCGCTGACACCCATGCCCACTTCGGTGGGCGTTTTCGTTGCGGCCGCGTCAGCCTTTGCGGGCCGGCGCGGTGCAGCGCCGCCTTTCATGACCACAGCTCTCACGCCTGCCACTCTGGGCATCGATTTCGGAACCTCCAACTCTGCTGCCGCCTATCGCCTGCCCGGCAGGACCGCCAGTCTGCTGCCGCTGGAAGGCGCTGCCACCGGCATGCCCACGGCACTGTTCTTCAATACCGAAGAGCACAGCACGCATTTCGGCCGCGATGCCATGCAGCAGTATCTGGCGGGCGAGGAAGGGCGTCTGATGCGCTCCCTCAAAAGCCTGCTGGGCAGCAGCCTGTTGCTGGAAAAGACCGCGGTGCACGAGCAGCTCGTCAGCTACCAGGACATCATCGCGATCTTTCTCAAGCGCGTGGCCGATCAGGCACGCCGGGCGCTGGACGGCCGTCTGCCGGAGCGTGTGGTGTTGGGGCGTCCCGTGCATTTTGTCGACGAGCACCCGGAACGAGACCGCCAGGCGCAGGATGCCCTGGCCGCTGCGGCGCGCGCCGCCGGCCTGGGTGAAGTCAGCTTTCAGCTGGAGCCGATTGCGGCGGCACTGGACTACGAGCAGCGCTTGGGTGAGGAGCAGCTGGTGCTGGTGGTCGATATCGGCGGCGGCACATCGGACTTCACGGTGGTGCGTCTCGGCCCGCAACAGGCCGGGCATGCCGACCGTACCCAGGACATTCTGGCCACTACCGGCGTGCATATCGGAGGCACGGATTTCGACCATCGCCTCAATGTGGCCCAGGTCATGCCGTTGCTGGGCTACAAGCACATCGGCCCCAGCGGGCGCGAGGTGCCCAGCAGCGTGTTCTTCGATCTCTCCACCTGGCATCTGATCCAGTGGCTGTACACGGCCAAGGCCCTGGCTTCGGCGCGGGGTCTCAAGAGCGATTACAGCGATCAGCAACTGCATCAGCGCCTGATGAAGGTGCTGGATTGGCGTGAAGGCCACAGGCTGGCCGATGCGGTGGAGCAGGCCAAGATTGCGGCTTCGCAAAGCCATGCGGCCTCGGCCATTGCTCTGGACTGGCTGGAGCAAGACCTGCCTGCGGCCATCTCCCCGGAGGTTCTGCAAGAACAGTTGCAGGCCTTGCTGTTGCAGGTGGTCGAATGTGCGCAGGACTGTGTGCGCCAGGCCGGCGTGGCAGCGCCAGACGCCATCTATCTGACTGGCGGCTCGTCGGCACTGCGCACCCTGCGCGATGCGCTGCGCGTCGCTTTCCCTGATGTGCCGCAGGTCGAAGGCGACCTGTTTGGTGGCGTGGCAACCGGTCTGGCCTACGCTTGAGTCGCAACGAGGCTTCCCCAAAGGGGGGCAGCGGGGCAGCCCTTGCCAGGCGTTTCTGGTTTGTACCGCGCCCGGTTGACTTGCTTATTTCTCTTCGGCGGCCCGCTTGAGTTCCAGCGCCCGATCGTAGAGCGTGTTGCGACTGGCCCCAGTGATTTCGGCGGCCAGCTTCACGGCCGTCTTGGTCGGCAACTCGGCCAGCAGCAGCTTGAGCACGCGCTCGGCCTCGCCCGACTCCTGCTGCACCGCCACGGGGTGCAGCACGATGGCGAACTCGCCCTTGACACGCTGCGGCGAGGCCTGCAGCCAGGCTGCCAGCTCGTGGGCCGGCATGCTGGCGATGTCTTCAAACTGCTTGGTGATCTCGCGCGCCAGCGTGACGCGACGCTCGCCCAGCAGGGCCAGAGCCTGGGCCAGCTCGATGATGCGGTGCGGAGCTTCCAGCAGCACGGTGCAACGCGGCTGGTCGGCCAGCTTTTGCACGGCGGCCAGTCGTTCGGCATTCTTGGTGGGCAGGAAGCCGGCAAACACAAAACCGTTTTCGCCCTGTGCCGGCGTGACGGCACCAGCCACGCTGATGGCCGATGTCACGCTGCTGGCTCCGGGCAGCGGAATGCTGCGCAGACCTACGGCCTGCAGCGCCGCGCACAGGCGCGCGCCCGGGTCGCTGACGCCGGGCGTGCCTGCATCGCTGACATAGGCGATGCGTTGGCCTTGCTGCAGACGCTCGATCACCTGCTGGGCGGCTTCTGCCTCGTTGTGCTGATGCACGGCCAGCAACTGGCTGCCGGGTCGGTCCAGCCCATAGCTGCGCAGCAGGCCCTGGGTGTGGCGCGTGTCTTCGCAGGCTATGCAGTCCACGATCTGCAGCACATGCAGCGAGCGCAGGCTGATGTCGGCCAGATTGCCAATCGGCGTCGCCACCACATACAGGGCTCCCTGCGGATAATGCTGGGAAGCGGCCGCGTCATGTGCGGCAGTCAGTGCAGAGGCGAAAGAGGTAGTCAATGGATTTCCTTGGAAAGCGGCCCAAGCCGGCGCAAAGCACAACCGCACGCGGGCAGCAGGCCGAGGATGCCGCGTTGGCCCATTTGCAGGCGCGGGGCCTGAAGCTTGTCGAGCGCAATTATCGGACGCCGGGCCGTGGTGGTGGCGAAATCGACCTGATCCTGCGTGACCGCGACGGGTCTTTGGTGTTCGTCGAAGTCCGCAGCCGCAACACCGAGCGCTTCGGCGGTGCCGGCGGTAGCATCGGCCGCCTCAAGCAGCAGCGCATTGTGCTGGCCGCCAGACACTATCTGATGAGGCTTGCGGCAGCGCCGCCATGCCGCTTTGATGTGGTGCTAGTCGACAGCTCCGGGAACCAGATGCGCATCGAGTGGCTCCAAGCGGCATTCGAGGCACTTTAGTCGCCGCGTCATAGTTGTGCGCAACACTGATGCGCAAATAACGGTTTGCTACCAAAGAGATAACAGGTGGCGGGTATCATCGGGCCTCCATGCTAGAGCAACGAATTCAACAGCATTTCATCGACAGTGCCGACCTGAAGTACCAGGCCGCCCAGGCGCTGAGCCAACCTATTGCTTCCGCCGTACAAGCCATGCTGGCCTGTGTGACGGGCGGCGGCAAGGTGCTGGCCTGCGGTACGGGCGTTTCGGCCAGCGATGCCCAGTTATTTGCCTCCCTGTGCGTGACAGGGTTCGAACGCGATCGTCCCGAGCTGGCGGCCGTGGCCCTGACGTCCGACGGCGGCCTGCTGGGCAGCGTGGGAGCCACGGGCTCGGGCGGCAATGCCAGCCAGTATCTGGCGCGCCAGGTGCGAGCGCTGGGGCAGCCCGGCGACCTGCTGCTGCTCATGTCGGTGACCGGCAACGACATGGCCGTACAGGAAGCCCTGGAGGCCGCCCACGAGCGCGACATGATGGCCGTGGTGCTGACAGGCCGCACTGGCGGCAACCTGGCCACCACCGTGCGCGAGACCGATGTACTGATCTGCGTGCCCCACGACCGTGCGGCGCGCGTGCGTGAAACCCATACCTTGATCCTGCACTGTCTGGCCGACGGTGTGGACTCTCAACTGCTTGGTGACCAGGAGATGCCTTTATGAAGTTGAAGTGGACCCGTGTTGCATGTGCGGCCTTGACCGTTGCCGCTCTGGGCGGTGCCTTGAGCGGTTGCGTGGCTCTGGTGGGCGGCGGTGCCGCCGTGGCGGGCATGTCGGCAGTGGACAGGCGCACTACCGGCACACAGGTTGAGGACCAGGGCATCGAGCTGCGTGCCGGCAATCGCATCAGCGAGGTGATGGGCGATAAGGCCCGCGTCAGCGTCACCAGCTACAACCGTGTGGTGCTGCTGACCGGGCAGGCCGGCAATGCGACGGACAAGGCGACCATCGAGAAGCTGGTGCGCGAGCAGGCCACCGTGCGCGAGGTCTACAACGAGATCGAGGTCGTGCCTTTCACGGCAACACTGGGCCAGCGCTCTCAGGACTCCCTGATCACGACCAAGGTCAAGGCCAGCCTGGTCAATGCCAAGGACATTTCATCCTCGGCCATCAAGGTCGTGACCGAGAACAACGTGGTCTATCTGATGGGCATAGTCACGCCGCGCGAATCCAAGCGTGCAGCCGAGATCGCTCGTGGCGTCAACGATGTGAGCAAGGTTGTGCGCCTGTTCGAAGTCATCTCCGAAGAGGAACTGGCCGCTTCGACATCCAGGGCTGCACCGGTGGTCGAAGACCGCTCCAGCATGAACTGAAGCGGAGCTGCAGGCATGAAAAAAGCCGGACCCAGGTCCGGCTTTTTTCATGGGCCGACGCTCAGCGCAGGCGCTGGATCAGGCTGGACGTGTCCCAGCGACTGCCGCCCATGGCCTGCACATCGGCATAGAACTGGTCCACCAGCGCGGTGACGGGCAGGCGTGCGCCATTGCGCTGGGCTTCGGCCAGAACCAGTCCCAGATCCTTGCGCATCCAGTCCACGGCAAAGCCGAAGTCGAACTTGCCCACGGCCATGGTCTTGCCGCGATTGTCCATCTGCCAGCTCTGGGCGGCACCCTTGCCGATCACGTCGAGGACCTTCTCCACGTCCAGGTCGGCACGCAGGCCAAAGGCAATGGCTTCGGACAGCCCCTGGACCAGGCCCGCAATGCAGATCTGATTGACCATCTTGGTCAGTTGACCGCTGCCGCTGGCACCCATATGGGTAAAGGCGCGCGAGAAGGCATCGGCCACCGGTGCCACCTGATCGAAAACCTCCTGATCGCCGCCGCACATGACGGTGAGCTGGCCGTTGACCGCACCGGCCTGACCGCCCGATACAGGGGCGTCCATGAAGTGCAGGCCGCGCTGGCGGGCCTGTGCATACAGCTCGCGTGCCACCTGCGCCGAGGCCGTGGTGTGATCTACAAAGATGGACCCAGGCTCCATGCCGGCGAAAGCACCGTCGTCTCCCAGCGCAATCGAGCGCAGGTCGTCGTCGTTGCCCACGCAGCAAAAGACCATGCGTGCGCCCTTGACGGCCTCGCGGGGCGTGGCCCCATGGCGGCCGCCGACAAATTCCTCGACCCAGGCTTCGGCCTTGGTGGCCGTGCGGTTGTAGACCGTGACCTGATGGCCGGCTGCAGCCAGATGCCCGGCCATGGGGGAACCCATGACACCCAGACCCAGAAAGGCCACGGGCGTGGAAGTGCAGGGTGCGTAGCTGCGGGAGGCGATGGTGGCTGTGCTCATGAAATCCTCTAAGACTTGGTGCGGAACAGTTCGATCATGGTAGCGCCGCAGTGCATGGCCGTGGCGGAGAGCAGGGTCCTGGGCGGCCCTGCCGCCCCCCAGCAAAGCCAGCGCTCCACCTGCGGGAGGAGATGCCGGCGCCCTGGGCTTAGACGATGGTCAGATGTTCGGTGCCGGCTGCCAGGTCCAGAGTCCGGGCGCGCTGGCTGTTGAGCTTGATCTGCAGACGCAGGTCGTTGACCGAGTCTGCATTGCGCAGCGCATCTTCGTAGGTGATGAGATTGGATTCGAACAGGTCGAACAGCGCCTGGTCAAAGGTCTGCATGCCGATATTGCGGCTTTTCTTCATGATCTCCTTGATCTCGACGACCTCGCCCTTGAAGATCAGGTCGGCAATCAGCGGAGAGTTGAGCATCACCTCGATGGCGGCGACACGGCCCTTGCTGTCCTGCTTGGGAATCAGACGCTGGGAGATGATGGCCCGCAGGTTCAGCGACACATCCATCAGCAGCTGTGGGCGGCGTTCTTCGGGAAAGAAGTTGACGATGCGGTCCAGCGCTTGGTTGGCACTGTTGGCATGCAGCGTGGCCAGACACAGGTGACCGGTTTCCGAGAACGCAATCGCGTGCTCCATGGTTTCACGGTCGCGGATTTCGCCCATCAAAATCACATCGGGAGCCTGGCGCAGCGTATTTTTGAGCGCCGCTTCCCAGCTTTCGGTATCCAGTCCCACCTCGCGTTGCGTGACCACGCAGTTCTTGTGCGGGTGCACGAATTCCACGGGGTCTTCCACCGTGATGATGTGGCCGAAAGAGTTTTCGTTGCGCCAGTCCACCATGGCGGCCAGCGTGGTGGATTTACCGGAGCCCGTCGCGCCGACCAGAATGCACAGGCCGCGCTTGGTCATGGTGACCTCCTTGAGCACCTGTGGCACGCCCAGGCCGTCAATCGTGGGCAGGGTGGTGGGAATGGTACGCAGCACCATGCCGACCTTGCCCTGCTGCATGAAGGCATTGACGCGGAAGCGCCCCACGCCGGCCGGCGAGATGGCGAAGTTGCACTCCTTGGTGTGCTCGAAGTCCGCCACCTGCTTGTCGTTCATGATGGAGCGCGCCAGGGCCAGCGTATGCAGCTGGCTCAGCGGCTGCGGCGAGACCTTGGTGACCTTGCCGTCAATCTTGATGGCGGGCGGAAACTCCGCCGTGATGAACAGGTCGCTGCCGTTGCGGCTGACCATGAGCTTGAGCAGATCGTTGATGAATTTACTGGCCTGATCGCGTTCCATGATCACTCCTTATCCAGTGGCCAACAGCAAGGGCCACTCTTAAAAATTGGCACGGCCCGGACGAGAAACACCGAGCAAGGGCCGCCCCGCCGCGAAGGTGTTGTCCCCCTCAGGGGGAAGCGGCAACGCCGCTCAGGGGGAGCCTTATCCAGGAAAGTTCTCTGGAATCTTCGCCTTGCTGCGTGCTTCGGCCGGGCTGATGAGGTTGCGGCGCACCAGGTCGGTCAGGTTCTGGTCCAGGGTCTGCATGCCCATGTTCTGGCTGGTCTGGATGGTGGAGTACATCTGTGCCACCTTGGCCTCGCGGATCAGATTGCGGATGGCGGGCGTGCCCAGCATGATCTCGTGCGCGGCCACACGGCCCTGGCCGTCCTTGGTCTTGCACAGCGTCTGCGAGATCACTGCCTGCAGCGACTCGGAGAGCATGGCGCGCACCATTTCCTTTTCCTCGGCGGGGAACACGTCGATGATACGGTCGATGGTCTTGGCCGCCGACGAGGTGTGCAGCGTGCCGAACACCAAGTGACCGGTTTCGGCCGCCGTCATGGCCAGGCGGATGGTTTCCAGGTCCCGCATTTCACCGACCAGAATCGCGTCCGGATCTTCACGCAGCGCGGATTTCAGGGCTGCCGCGAACGACAGCGTCATGGGGCCGACTTCGCGCTGGTTGATCAGGCATTTCTTGGACTCGTGCACGAATTCGATGGGGTCTTCCACCGTCAGGATGTGGCCGTACTCGGTCTCGTTCAGATAGTTGACCATGGCCGCCAGCGTGGTGGACTTGCCCGAGCCCGTGGGGCCGGTCACCAGCACCAGGCCGCGCGGCTTCAGGGCCAGGTCGGAGAAGATCTTGGGGGCGTTGAGCTGCTCCAGCGTCAGGATCTTGCTGGGAATGGTACGGAACACGGCCGCCGCGCCGCGGTTCTGGTTGAAGGCGTTGACACGAAACCGGGCCAGACCTTCAATCTCGAACGAAAAGTCCACTTCCAGAAACTCTTCGTACTGCTTGCGCTGGGCATCGCTCATGATGTCGTAGACCATGGCGTGCACGGTCTTGTGGTCCAGCGGATCGATGTTGATGCGACGCACATCGCCGTGGACGCGAATCATGGGGGGCAGGCCTGCCGACAAATGCAAGTCCGAAGCCTTGTTCTTGACACTGAATGCCAGCAATTGCGTGATATCCACGGAGATCCCTCTCTGGTTTGGTACTCTGGCGCCAATTATGACGACGATTGAAAACAATCTGGGGCAGATTCATGCCCGCATTGCAGCCGCTTGCGCCAGTGCAAGCCGGCCCGTGACATCGGTGCAACTGCTGGCCGTTTCCAAGACCTTCGGCGCGGATGCGGTGCGCGAGGCTGTGCTGGCCGGCCAGCGCAGCTTTGGCGAGAACTATATCCAGGAGGCCGTGGAGAAGATCGCCGCAGTGCGCGCCATGCAGCTGGAGGGCGCCGAGGCGCTGCAATGGCATTGCATAGGTCCTATCCAGAGCAACAAGACGCGGCTGGTGGCCGAGAACTTCGACTGGGCTCAGACTGTGGACCGGCTCAAGATTGCCGAGCGTCTTTCTGCCCAGCGTCCCCAGGGCATGGAACGGCTCAATGTCTGCATCCAGGTCAATGTGGATGGCGGCGCCACCAAGTCCGGCGTCGTGGCCGAGCAAGCGCTGGAGCTGGCCGAAGCCATGGTGAAACTGCCCAATCTGCAGCTGCGCGGCATCATGAGTATTCCCGACGATACTCCTGATTTCGAAGCGCAATGTGCAGTCCATAAAAGGGCTGCATCCATTTTTGATGCCATCAAGTCCAGCGGGCTCGCGGGGCTGGAGCATTTCGACACGCTGTCCATGGGCATGACCGGCGATCTGGAAGCCGCCGTGGCGGCAGGCAGCACCATGGTGCGCGTGGGCAGCGGAGTGTTTGGGAAGCGGAGCTACACCCCCTGAGCGGCTGCGCCGCTTCCCCCTCTCTCTACGCGCTGCGCGCTAGGGGAGGGGGACGACACCCTCGGTGCGGGGCGGCCCTTCCTTGGTGTCTCTGGTGTGGGGCCATGCCCGCTAAAAGCCCAGTGACAGAGTCGAAGACTCGTCCTCATTTTTACGGCCGCTTCATCTGGCACTCCGTGGGTAGATCAAGCTGCTGGGCGGAATAGACGGCGTCGGTTCTGAAACCGTAGTTCGTGCCTTCCCAGCCGGTCTTGACCAGCTTGCCATCCACGGGGGCTATGGTGTTGACGACCTGGGGCAGCAGCAGTTGATGGTCCTTGCCGCGCATCTTGACGGGGCCGAAGACGGTGTCCATGGACATGTCCTCCATGGCCTTGGCAATTTTCACGGGTTCGGTGGACTGGGCCTTGGCCATGGCAGCGGCCAGCATGCGCGGCACCAGGTCCATGCGTGGGGCCAGAAAGTCCTGGTTCATCCTGGCCTTGTACTCCCTGGCCCGGGCGTCGGCCTGGGCGCGGTCGGCCATGCCGGGGTGCCATTCTGCGACCCAGGTCACCTGGCCTATCCTTGCCTGGGAAATCGAGGTCACGGTGCCCGGAAAGCCACCTGCGCTGTGGTTGAAGTAGCGCAGGTTGTAGCCCGAGTCGCCGGCCGACTTGAGCAGCAGGGCCAGATCCTGACCCCAGTTGCCGGTGATGACCGAATCGGTGCCGACCTCCTTGATCTTGGCCACATAGGGCGCAAAGTCCTTGATGCGACCCATGGGGTGCAAGGTCTCGCCCACGAACTGCACATCCGGTCTTGCCTTGGCTACCATGCTGCGGCCGAAGCTGGCCCATTGCTTGCCATGGGCATAGTCCTGGTTGAGCAGAAAGACTTTGCGGATCTCGGGCTGGGTCTTGATGTAGTTGGCGATGGCCTGCATGCGCATGGCCGTGTTGGCGTCGAACATGAAATGCCAGAAGCTGCAGGACTTGCCGGTCAGCTCGGGATCGATGGAGCTGTGGTTGAGTATCAGCACCTCCTTGCCCGGATTGCGCTGGTTGTAGCGCGCCGCCGCCTGCACCAGCGCCGTGACCACCGAGGATCCCGAGCCCCCCGTTACCACCACGCGTGCGCCCTGGTCAATGGCGGCCTGCAGCGCGCTCTGGCTTTCCTGGGCCGACAGCTTGCTGTCGAACTGCAGCAGCTGGAACTTGGCTCCGTTGTAGAGGCCGCCCTTGGCGTTCACGTCATCGACGGCATAGAGCACATGATTGCGCATGACTTCCCCCACATTGGCAAACGGGCCGGAGAGAGGGTCGATGAACGCGATCTTGAACGGCTCTGCCGCCTGGGCGGATACGGTGCCGGCACAAAGGCCGGCGGCCAGCGCAAGGGCTGAGAAGCGAACTGACATGGTTTTGTCTCCAGGGAGTTGGAATTGCGCCTTGGCCTTCGAGGCTCTCAGCTGGCGCTGTTGGTGGTGGATGAAGCGCTCTTGCGGCGCCTGGGGGGCGAAGGAGTCTGCGCTGCCGGCGCCGGTGCGGCCCTGGCCGCACGCTTTCGCGCAGGGGCCGCAGCAGTGCGCAGGCCCAGCACGCGCGAGGCCAGATCGGTGAGCTCGACCACCATCTCGGCCGGGCCCAGCTTGCCGCCAGGCTGATACCAGTTGTAGAGAAAGCCGGGCAGACTGCAGGCCGCCTGGGCGGTGATGCGGGTGTCGCGGAAATCGAAATGCCCGCTGGCGCGGCCTTCGTCGAGCAGGGCGCAGAACTGCCTGTAGAACTGCTGGGCCACATTGCGTGAGGCCTTGAGATAGGCGGGGCTGAAGGCCTGCGGTTCGCGGTAGGGGAAGAAGCCTGCCGGATAGTGCGCAATGGTGGCGGCGATCAGTCGCTGCAGACCGTCGATGGCCTTTTCATGCGCGGGGCGCGGGTCGTCGGCCGCAAAGTCCAGCACCGTGAAGCAGGCCTCGGTCGGCGCCCAGCACAGGGTTTCGAAGATCTCCTGCTTGTTGCGGAAGTAGTAGTAGACAAAGGGCTTGGTCACGCCCAGCGCCTGCACGATCTGCTCGATGGTGGTGTTGGCATAGCCATAGCGGTCGAACAGGGCTTCGGCGGCCTTGAGAATGCGCTCGCGCTTCTCGTCGGAGCCGGCGGTGGGCAGGCGCTGGCGGCCGCGCGGCGCCACGGGCGCAGCCGGCTTCTTCTCGGTCTTTCTGGACGTGGCGGGCATGAGGGTTTGCGTGTGTCGCATTCGTTATACCAATGGGTAGCATTGTTCTACCGGCAGGTATACATTGACAAGACGCCGAGCAGCAGATTGCCCTAAGGCAATCCCTGAGAAAACCGCAAAGTGGCGCCGCTGTTCGGTCTATACGAGACACCCAGGAGACAACCATGGCTGAATCCGAGACCCTCATTCCCCTGCATGAAGCCTTGCGCCGCAATGCGCGCCAGCATCCCGAGCGCGATGCCTATATCTGGTACGGACAGCACATCAGCTGGCGCCAGGTGGATGAGGGCAGCGATGCCGTGGCCGCGCATCTGCAGCAGCTGGGCGTGAAGCGGGGCGAGCCCGTCGCCCTGTTCATGAACAACTGCCCGCAGTACATCGTTGCGCATTACGCGGTGCAGAAGATCGGCGCCATCGTCTGCCCCTGCGGGCCGCTGAACAAGGAGCACGAGCTCGAATACCAGCTCAACGATCTGCAGGCCAGGGTCATCATCGCGGCCGATGTGCTGCTGCCCGTGGTGGACAAGGTGCGCGGCAGCACTGCGCTGCAGCATGTGCTGGCCGTGCGCTACGGCGACTGGCTGCCCGCCAGCGCCACGCTGCCCTTGCCTGCCGAGCTGCAGGCCCCCGTGCAGCCGCTGCCCGGCAATGTGACGTCCTTCTGGGATCTCATGCACAGCGGTGCCAGGCCCGCGCCTGTCGATGTGGACATGGACGAGGTGGCGCTGATGACCTATACCTCGGGCACCACGGGCCTGCCCAAGGGCGCCATGCTGAGCTTCGGTGCGGCCGCGTACAAGACGGCCGGCGCGTCCCGGGTGACCGGGGTCGGCGCCGAGGATGTATTGCTTGCCGTGGCCCCGCTCTATCACATCGCCGGCATGTCCATGGGGGTGAACATGCCCGTGCATTCGGGGGCGACCTGCGTGCTGCTGCATCGCTTCGATCCGCTGGCCGTGGCGCAGGCGCTGGAGCGCTACCGCGTCAGCTGGTGGTACAGCATCGCGCCCATGAATGTGGCGCTGATGCAGGTGCCCGGCGTGGAGAAGATGGATTTCAGCGCGCTGCGCCGCAACACCGTCACCAGCTTCGGCATCACCTATACCGAGGATCTGGCGCAGCAATGGCGCAGGTTCGCACCCAATGCCATCTCCAGCGAGGCGGCCTACGGTCTGTCCGAAACCCACACCATGGATACCTTCATGCCGGGCGATGCCATTCGCTGGGGCACACATGGCAAACCTGCGCCGGGCAACGAGATCCGGGTGATAGATCCGGAGACCGGCGCGCCGCTGGCCGCAGGCGAGGTGGGCGAGATCATCATTCGCGGCCCGGGCAACTTCAAGGGCTACTGGAACAAGCCGGAGGCCACGGCCAAGACGCTCAAGGACGGCTGGGTGCATACCGGCGATATGGGCAAATTCGATGCGGACGGCTATCTGACCTTCATCGGCCGCTTCAAGGAAATGATCAAGGTCTCGGGCTACAGCGTCTTCCCCGAAGAAGTGGAGACGATTCTGATCAAGCATCCGGCCATCGCCCAGGCTGCCGTGATCGGTGTTGCCGATGCCCAGAAAGGCGAGGTCGTGCGCGCCTTCATCGTGCGCAAGCCCGGACAAAGCCTGGAGGCGGACGGGCTGCTGGCCTGGAGCAAGGAAAACATGGCCACCTACAAGGCTCCGCGCGAAGTGCGCTTCATCGATGCGCTACCGGCCACGGGCGCAGGAAAGGTGCTGCGCCGTTTGCTGCGAGATATCCCCTGATTTTTTGCATCAAAAGTAGTGTGACCATTGATTGGTGAGCGCTAAAAGCTAATAAAACGAGAGTCCTATGTTCAAGAAAGTCCTGATCGCCAACCGCGGTGAAATCGCGCTGCGCATCATCCGAGCGCTGCAGGAGCTGGGCATTGCCAGCCTGGCGGTGTACGCCGCCGATGATGCGGCGGCCCCGCATGTGCAGGCCGCTGACGAGGCACAGGCACTGGGCGCCAGCGGCCCGGTGGCGTATCTCGATGGCGCGCAGCTGCTGCGGATTGCCCAGCAGCATGGTTGCGATGCGCTGCACCCGGGCTATGGCTTTCTCAGCGAGAACGCAGACTTTGCGCGCGCCTGTGCGGCAGCGGGACTGCGCTTTATCGGCCCGACGCCCGAGCAGCTGGCGCTGCTTGGCGACAAGGCCAGAGCCCGTGCGCTGGCGCAGCAATGCGGCGTGCCCCTGATGCCCGGCAGCACCGAGGCCGTGACGCTGGAGCAGGCACAGCAGTTCTTTGCGCGTCAGCAGGCCGACGGGGCCAGCGGCATCATGATCAAGGCCATCGGCGGCGGCGGCGGGCGCGGCATGCGTGCGGTCACCGAGGCTGCCGAGGTGGCCACCGCCTACCAGCGCTGCCGCAGCGAGGCCCAGGCAGCCTTCGGCGTGGACGGCGTCTATGTCGAGCGGCTGATGAGCGGCGCGCGCCATATCGAGATTCAGCTGCTGGGCGATGGCAGCGAATGGCCGATGGCGCTGGGCGAGCGCGAATGCACGCTGCAGCGGCGCTTTCAGAAGCTGGTGGAGATTGCACCCAGTCCCAGCCTGACGCAGCCGCTGCGCGAGCGCATCACCGAGGACGCGCTGCGCGTGGCAGCCAGGCTGCGTTATGAAAGCCTGGGCACGTTCGAGTTTCTGGTCGATCTGCAGTCCGAGTCCCTGCCCTATGTGTTCATCGAGGCCAACCCGCGTCTGCAGGTGGAGCACACGATTACCGAAGAGGTCTTTGGCGTCGATCTGGTGCAGGCCCAGATCCGCATTGCGGCGGGCGAGCATTTTGCCGACCTGGGCCTGAATGTGAATGCCCCGCCCCGGCCGCGCGGCTATGCCATGCAGTGGCGCATCAATGCCGAAACCCTGGATGCCCAGGGCAACTCCCGCCCCGGCGGCGGCCGCATCGCCGAGCTGCACTGGCCGCAAGGGCCGGGCATACGCCTGGACGGTCATGCGCAGCAGGGGGCCAGTCCGTCGCCGCACTACGACACCTTGCTGGCCAAGCTCGTCGTGCACAGCCACGCGCCGCGTTTCGAGGATGTGCTGCGCCGCTCCAGGCGTGCGCTGGCCGACTGCCGCATTGCGGGCCTTGCCACCAATCTGCCGCTGCTGCAGGCCCTGGCCCAGCGGCCCGAGATGCTGGAGCAGACCGTGCACACGCGCTGGCTCGAAGAGGTCCTGCCGCAGCTGGTGGAGGCCGCAGAAAAGATAGCTTCAAGCGCAAGTCATTCAAGGAATTCCGATACTTTTGAGTCTGAAAACAATGTATCCCAAGCGCAGCAAGCTCCTGAAAATGCAGTGCTGGCCCCCATGCCCGCCAGGGTCGTGCAGTGGTCTGTGGCGGTGGACGAGACGGTAGCCAAGGGGGCCGAGCTGGGCATTCTCGAAGCCATGAAAATGCAGCATGTGTTGTTTGCGCAGGCTGCGGGCCGGGTTCAGGCGCTGCTCGCGGAGGCCGGCAGCTATGTGGCGCAGGACCAGGCTTTGCTGGTGCTCGCGCCCGTCCAGGGCGATGCGGCGCATGCCGAGGTGGTGCCGCAGCGGCAGGACCCGGGCCACATCCGGGCCGATCTGCAGCGCGTCAAGGATCGCCATGCCTTCACGCTCGATGCAGCTCGGCCCGAGGCCATGGCCAGGCGCCACGGCCAGGGCAGCCGCAGCGCGCGCGAGAACATTGCCGATCTCTGCGATGAAGGCAGCTTTATCGAGTACGGGGCGCTGGCGATTGCCGCGCAGACACGCAGGCGCAGCCTTGACGATCTGGTGGCCAACACGCCGGCCGACGGCATGGTGACGGGCATGGGCTCCATCAATGCCGCGCAGTTCGGCGCGGAACGGTCGCGCGCCGTGGTCATGTCCTATGACGCCACGGTGCTGGCGGGCACCCAGGGCGCGCGCAATCACGCCAAGACCGACCGCATGCTGGGTATCGCGCTGCAGCAAAAGCTGCCCGTGGTGCTGTTTGCCGAAGGCGGCGGCGGCCGGCCCGGCGATACCGACACCCCCGTGGTCGCGGGCCTGCATGTGCATACCTTCGCGGCCTATGCGGCGCTCTCGGGTCAGGTGCCGGTGGTGGGCATCACCCACGGCCGCTGCTTTGCCGGCAATGCCGCTCTGCTGGGTTGCAGCGATGTGATCATCGCCACGCGCAGCAGCAATATCGGCATGGGCGGACCGGCCATGATCGAGGGCGGTGGCCTGGGTGTCTTCCGGCCCGAGGAAGTCGGCCCCGCCAGCGTGCAGCATGCGAATGGCGTGATCGACATCCTGGTCGACGACGAGACCCAGGCCGTGGCGGCGGCCAGGCACTATCTGTCCTTCTTCCAGGGGCGCATCGACCAATGGTCCGAGCCCGACCAGCGCCTGCTGCGTCAGGTCGTGCCCGAGAACCGCCTGCGTGCCTACGACACCCGCGCCGCCATGGCCGGGCTGGTGGACGAGGGCAGTCTGCTGATGCTGAGAACCGGCTTCGGCGCCGGCATCCACACGGCGCTGGCGCGCATCGAGGGGCGGCCTGTGGGGCTGATGGCCAACAACCCGGGCCATCTGGGCGGCGCCATCGATGCCGATGCGGCGGACAAGGCGGCGCGCTTCATGCAACTGTGCAATGCCCACGGCATCGCCATCGTCAGCCTGGTCGACACGCCCGGCTTCATGGTGGGGCCGGAGATCGAGAAAACCGCCCAGGTGCGCCATGTCAGCCGGCTGTTCGTCATGGCAGCCAAGCTGCGTGTCCCGTACTTCAGCGTGGTGCTGCGCAAGGGCTACGGCCTGGGCGCCATGGGCATGACGGCGGGCAGCTTTCATGCGCCCATCTTCAATGTGGCCTGGCCCACGGGCGAGTTCGGCGCCATGGGTCTGGAAGGGGCAGTGCGGCTGGGCTTTCGCAAGGAGCTCGAAGCCCTGCCCGAGGGCGCGCAGCGCGAGGCACTGTTTGAGAAGCTGCTGGCCCAGCAATACGCACATGGCGAGGCCATGCACATGGCGGCCACGCTGGAAGTCGATGCCGTCATCGACCCCGCGGAGACCCGCGCCTGGCTGGTACGCGGCCTGGCCGGTGCGCGCCTGCGCGAGGGTGAAGGCCGCTTTGTGGACACATGGTAAACGCTGATGGAGATTTCGCATTTACAGCGTTTAATCGGCCGGAATCTTCGATGTGCAAAGCGCTTGCAGCTCATGTTTTTGATATGAACTGCATACACAAAACCATATTCCGGCTCATGCTAAGCTGAATGTCTTGCACCTGCGCCCCGGCGGCCCCGGGGTGTTTTTGACTGCTCAGCTTTTGCGATTGGAGATACCCCATGCCCGGACTTTTGCCCGACGTCGACCCCGATGGCCTGCTTGAATTCTCGGTGGTCTACACCGACCGAGCGCTCAACCACATGTCCAAGAAGTTCGTGGGTGTGATGCAGGACATCCTGGGCATGCTCAAGGATGTCTATCACGCCAACACGGCCGTGCTGATTCCTGGCAGCGGCACCTTCGGCATGGAAGCCGTGGCGCGCCAGTTCGCCAACCGCGAGCGGGTGCTGATCGTGCGCAACGGCTGGTTCAGCTACCGCTGGACGCAGATCTTCGACGCCGATGCGGGCCTGGGCGGCGGCTCCGTGGTCTGCAAGGCGCGCAAGCAGGGCGAGGGCAGCCAGGACCCCTGGGCGCCATGTCCGGCGGAGGATGTGGCCGAGACCATTCGCGTTGAGCGCCCCAAGGTGGTGTTTGCCCCGCATGTGGAAACGGCCAGCGGCATCATGCTGCCCGACGAATACCTGCGCACCGTCGCCGATGCCGCACACGAGGTCGGCGCGCTGTTCGTGCTGGATTGCGTGGCCTCGGGCGCCATGTGGGTCGATATGGAAAAAACCGGCGTGGACGTGCTGATCTCGGCGCCGCAAAAGGGCTGGAGCAGCTCGCCTTGCTGCGCTATGGTCATGCTCTCGGCACGCGCCCGCGAGGCCATAGAGCACACGCAAAGCTCCAGCTTCTCCTGCGATCTGAAGAAGTGGATGCAGATTGCCGAGGGTTACGAAAAAGGCCAGCATGCCTATCACACCACCATGCCCACGGATGCGCTGCTGCGCCTGCGTGACGTCATGCTGGAGACGCGCGAGTACGGCTTTGCCAAGGTGCGTGAAGAACAGATGGAGCTGGGGCGCAAGGTGCGCGAGCTGCTGCAGTCGCGCGGCTTTCCCAGCGTGGCCGCCGAGGGCTACAAGGCTCCCGGAGTGGTCGTGAGCTACACCACGGACACGGAAATCCAGAGCGGTCGCGCCTTTCTCAAGGTCGGCCTGCAAACCGCCTCGGGCGTGCCGCTGCAATGCGATGAAGGCCCTGACTTCAAGACCTTCCGCATCGGCCTGTTCGGCCTGGACAAATGGCATGACTCGGATCGCTCCGTGGCGCATCTGTCCAAGGCGCTGGACGATATCGGCATTGCCCTGATCTGAGTCAATGCAGCCGTCAGCATGGCTGCCGTGACATTTTTCCGACCCGACTTCGTACTAAAGTCGGGTTTTGTTCATTCAGCGCATCCGATATGAAAAAAGCAATCACCGTGATCGGGCTTGTATGGGCCATGGGTGCCGGCGCAGCGGTTCATGCTGCGCCGGTCACCACCGCCAGCGGGCTGGTCTATGAAAGCCAGGTCGAAGGCACGGGCCCCAGCCCCAAGGCGACGGACACCGTCAAGGTGCACTACCGCGGCTACTTCCCCGATACCGGCAAGGAGTTCGACAGCTCTTACGCCCGCAAGCAGCCCATCGAGTTCCCGCTCAATGGCGTGATTCCCTGCTGGACCGAGGGCGTGCAGAAGATGAAGGTCGGCGGCAAGGCCAAGTTCACCTGCCCGCCAGCCATTGCCTACGGCTCACGCGGCGCGGGCCGTGCCGTTCCACCCAATGCCACGCTGAACTTCGACGTCGAGCTGCTGGGCATCCAGGGCCGCTGATCAAGGCCTGTCTATCTCCAGTCGCTTGGCCAGGCGCTGCAGATTGGCGCGATCGAGCTGCAGCTCGCGCGCTGCAGCGGCCCAGCTGCCCCGGTGGCGGGCCAGGCTGGCGCTGACCAGCTGGCGCTCATAGGCGCTGACGGCGGCGCGCAGGCCGGCCTCGGGCGCCGCTGCAGGTGTGGCCGGGTCGCTGGCGGCTGCAGTCTGTTCGGCGGCAGCTGCCTCGGTCCGCTCCCAGAGATCGGCAAGCCCCAGCGTCACGATGCGCAGCCTTGCGCCGGCGCGGCTGGCGCTGCCGTCATGGCGGCTCAGGGCCCTGAGCACGGCACGGCTGATGCAGTGCTCAAGCTCGCGCACATTGCCGGGCCAGCCGCGATTGAGCAAGGCTGCCTGTGCGGCCGCATCCAGGCGCAGGCCGCCCAGCCTGAGCCTGGAGCGGTTCTCCTCGAGGAAATAGCCCGCCAGCTGCAGCACATCGCTGTCGCGCTCGCGCAGCGGCGGCACATTGAGCGGATAGACATTGAGGCGGTGATAGAAGTCCGCGCGCATGCGCCCGGCGCCGACTTCCGCAGCCAGGTCGCGGTTGGTGGCTGCGATCACGCGCACATCCACATGGTGCTCACGGTCCGAACCCAGGCGCTGCAGCTGGCCGCTTTGCAGCACGCGCAGCAGCTTGGCCTGCACGGGCAGCGAGAGTTCGCCGACCTCGTCCAGAAACAGCGTGCCCTGATGCGCCTGCTCGAACTTGCCGCTGCGCTCGCTCAGCGCTCCGGTGAAGGCTCCGCGCACATGGCCGAACAGCTCGCTCTCGACCAGGTTGTCGGGCAGGGCCGCGCAGTTGATGCTGATCATGGGCTTGCCGGCCCGGCCCGACTGCGCATGCACGGCCTGGGCCACCAGCTCTTTGCCGGTACCGGTTTCGCCGGTAATGAGCACGCACAGATCGCTGGCGGCGACCAGGGCAATGTCTTTTTGCAGCTGGCGCATGACGGGGCTTGCGCCCTGCAGTCCGCGCTCCGGCGGCGCGGCTGGACTGGTCGAGCCGGTGGCACCGCGCGCGAGTTGCGACAGCTGCTGCACGCGCTCGGCCGTGGCCACGGTGGCTGCAGCCAGATTGCTGAAGGCCTGCAGCATGGCCAGTGCCGCAGGGTCGGCAAAGCGGCCCGGCTCCATTGCGTCCAGCGTCAGCAGGCCCCAGGGCAGGCCGCCCAGCTGCAGCACGCAGCCCATGCAGTCGTGCACATGCAGCTCGCCGATGGTCTGGCCCTTGTGCGCTACCAGCCCGTCATAAGGGTCGGGCAGGGGGCTGTCGGGCTCGAAGCGCATGGCCTGGCCGGCCGCCAGCAACTGGGCAAAGCGCGGATGCTCGGCCAGGCGAAAGCGTCGGCCCAGCGTGTCCGGCATCAGGCCGTCGATCGCCATGGGGCGCAGCCATTCGCCTTCCAGTTTCAGCAGGGCGACGGCGTCGGCGGGCAGCAGATTGCGCAGCGCGGCCAGCAGGCGGCGCAGGCGTTCGCGCTCGGGCAGGTCCTGGGCCAGATCGGCGATCAACGGGCTGACAGCGTTGAGAATGTGGGAGGTTGTCATAACGACAGCGTTCGGTGTCAATAAGACATCAATTGAGCAATGTCATATTGACGCATATTTCCGCAAGCCATTGTTTTGCAGTGGTATTGAGGCTGGCACGCTGCTTGCACTCACTGGTACAAGCCTTGCAGCTGGCAAGGCCGCAACCAGGAGATTTGCATGCTTACCGAACGTCAACGCGAGATCGTCAAGGCCACCGTGCCGCTGCTGGAAACCGGCGGCGAGGCGCTGATCACGCATTTCTACCAGACCATGCTGGGCGAATACCCCGAGGTGCGCCCGCTGTTCAACCAGGCGCACCAGCAAAGCGGTGCCCAGCCGCGTGCTCTGGCGCATAGCGTGCTGATGTATGCCAAGAACATCGACCGCCTGGAAAACCTGGGCAATCTGCCCGCGCAAATCATCAACAAGCATGTGGCGCTGCAGGTGCAGGCCGAGCATTACCCCATCGTGGGTGCCTGCCTGCTGCGCGCCATTCGCGAAGTGCTGGGCGCCGAGATTGCCACGGACGAGGTGATCGCCGCCTGGGCGGCAGCCTATCAGCAGTTGGCCGATATCCTGATCGCGGCCGAGCGCAGCGTGTACGAGCAGACGGCGGCGGCCGAAGGCGGCTGGCGCGGTGCGCGCGCCTTCAAGCTGGTGCGCAAAGAGGCCGAAAGCGCTGAGATCACGTCCTTCTATCTGGAACCTGTGGACGGCGGCGCGGTGATTGCCCACCAGCCCGGCCAGTACATTGGCCTGCGTGTGATGGTCGACGGCCTGGAGCAGCGCCGCAACTATTCGCTGTCGGCACCTGCCAACGGCAGGAGCTATCGCATCAGCATCAAGCGCGAGGCCGGCGGCAAGGTCTCCAACCATCTGCACGACCAGCTGCATGTGGGCGATACGCTGGAGCTGTTCCCGCCCGCTGGCCATTTCACCTTGCAGGCCGGCGCCAGGCCCCTGGTGCTGATCAGCGGCGGTGTGGGCATCACGCCCACGCTGCCCATGCTGCAGGCGGCGCTGCCCACGGGTCGCGAGATCACCTTCATCCACTGCGCGCGCGATCGCGGCGTGCATGCCTTTCGCGAGAAGATCGATGCGCTGGCCAGCCGCCACGAGCAGCTCACGCGCCGCTACTGCTACGACCAGGCGGACGCGGGCGACGAAGTCGACGCCCAGGGCCTGCTGAGCACCGACCGACTGGCCCAGTGGCTGCCCGAGTCGCGCGATGCCGATGTCTACTTCCTGGGGCCGCGCGGCTTCATGCGCAGCGTCAAGCAGTCGCTGCGCGAGCTGGGCGTGCCCGACGCCCAGGTGCATTACGAGTTCTTCGGCCCGGCGGAAGCCCTGGCTTGATTGAGTGAGTGCTCATTAAAAAAGAGCTGCATGCGCTTGGTATTGCTGATTTTCAGTGCATAAAGCATCTGAAATCCTTGCAAAACCATCGCAAGCAGCTCTCTTTATTGAGGCGGCTTGGCTGATTGCTCTTTGAACTGGGCGATTGCCCAGTGAGAGACATCGAGCAAGCGCCTCAGGGGGTCAACGGTAATACGCTTCGACCGTGCCCTTGAGCTTGATCAGCAGAGGCTTGCCCTTGCGGTCCAGGGTCTTGCCGGCGGGCACCTTGACCCAGCCTTCGCTGACGCAGTATTCCTCGACGTCAAAGCGATCCTTGCCGTTGAAGCGGATGCCGATGTCGTGCTCGAACACGGCGGCCACATGGTGGGGGCTGCGAGGGTCAACGGACAGATGGTCGGGCAGTTCGGGGCGGGTGGCTTCGGTCATGATTTCTCGAGAGTCAGGGAATACAGGAGCGCTATTTTCGGTGCAATTGCAAAAGCCTGCCGCCTGTCGCTGCAATGGCGCAGCGCAGGCCATGCGCGGCCATCGGGGCCGAAGGCATAGGCGAGCCGGCCCGACTCGCCTATGCTTGGGCCATGCTCACCGAAGAACAACGCCTGTCCCTGCAGCGCGCCAAGCGGCTGCCGCTGATTTTGCTGCTGCTGGTGACGGCCGGCTTCATCGCCACGGCGCTGGCAGGCTCGCGCTGGGGACTGGAGGGCCAGGCCGTGCCGTTGTGGCTGGTGTGCCTGCGGGCCATCTGCGAGGCCGCCATGGTGGGGGCACTGGCCGACTGGTTTGCGGTCTCTGCGCTGTTTCGCCATATTCCGCTGCCGCTGGTGGGGCGGCACACGGCCATCATCCCGCGCAACAAGGATCGCATAGGGAACAACCTGGCCATGTTCGTGCGCGACAAGTTTCTCGACGTGCCCTCGCTGGTGGCGCTGATCGAGCGCAACAATCCGGCCCAGGCGCTGGCCGACTGGCTGACGGCTCCCGCCAACAGCCAGTTGCTGGGCAAGCAGGTGGCGCGGCTGGCACTGGCCGCGCTGGAGATGGTGCAGGACAAGCAGGTCGAGAAGTTTCTGACCCAGTCGCTCAAGGCCGTGATGCAGCATGTGGATCTGTCGCGTGCGGCGGCCTCGCTGCTGTCGGGGCTGACGGCGGGCGGGCGCCACCAGGAGGTGCTCGACGATGTGCTGGCACGCATCAGCCGCGTGCTGCGCCAGGAGCAGACCCATGTGATGATCGCGCAGACCATCGTGGTCTGGCTCAAGCGAGAGCACCCGATCAAGGAAAAAATGCTGCCCACGGACTGGCTCAGCGACAAGGGCGCCAGCGTGATTGCCAGCGCTCTCGACAGCCTGCTGCAGGATGTGGCCCAGAACCCTGGCCACCGTTTGCGCCAGGCCTTCGACAACTCGATACAGCGCCTGATCGACGGTCTGCAGAACGATCCCGTCTACGCCGAGCGTGTGGAAAAGCTGCGCAACTATCTGCTGCATGACGAGAAGCTGGCCGTCTACCTGCGCGAGCTATGGGCCGGCTGGCGCGCAAGGCTGGAGCGCGATCTGGCCGACGAGAATTCGGCCATGGCGCGCCGCGCCGCCGTGATGGGGCGCTGGCTGGGCCAGGCACTGGCGCATGACGAGGCACTGCGCAGCTCCATGAACGAGCGCCTCAAGCGCTGGGCGACGACGCTGGCGCCCGATGTCTCCCAGTTCATCGCCCGCCATATTGCCGACACGGTGCAGCGCTGGGATGCCGAGCAGCTGGCCACGCTGATCGAGGCGCATATCGGCAAGGACCTGCAGTACATACGCATCAACGGCACGCTGGTGGGCGGGGCCATCGGCTTGCTGCTGTTTCTGGTCTCGCATGCCGCTGCCCTGTGGCGCAGCATGCTGGCCTGGCTGGGCTAAGGCCTTTTCACGACCAGACCGCGCATGCCGCTGCCGGGCGATGCCGGTTTGAGGTCATGCCAAAGTACTTAACAGTAAAAATTCTTTGGAAGGCCTGTTGGTTGCGGTTACAATGAGAATTATTCGCAACAAGAAGACCTTGCTGCAATCTTTGACTCAGCCAGGCATGCCCATTGAATGGCCGCATGCCGCCATGCCCCGCCGCATGGTTCAGCCAGGACGATCTCATGCGCAGATCGTGATTGCCTTCTTCATCACTCCAACAGCGCGAATGCTTCGCTGACCGGCACCTGCTTTCCGTGGCCCTGACCATGGGGCGCAGCCTTGCCTGGTCGATGTGCCTTTTTTTCCGAACTCATCATGCAAATTCATGCAGCCGCTGCTGCAGGCTTCGCCACGGCCTGCGCCTCATCATCTTCCCGTCCTCTGATCACCGTCCGCCGGTCGCTGCGCCCCATGCTGGGCATGGCGCTGGCGGCTGCCGGCCTGCTGACCCACGGGCTGACCGCGGCGCAGGAAAAATCGCTGGAGACGGTGGTGGTGACGGCCTCGGGCTTCGAGCAGGAGATCAAGGATGCGCCGGCATCGATTTCCGTCATCACGCGCGAAGAGCTGGAAAAAGGCAGCTACAACAATCTGCATGATGCGCTGCGCGATGTGCCCGGCGTGAATCTGGTGCCTTCGGACAACAATTCCAACGACATCAGCCTGCGCGGCATGGGCGTGAACTACACCCTGATCCTGGTGGACGGCAAGCGCACCAATACCCGCGAAACCCAGGCCAACGGCTCCACCGGCACCGACCAGAGCTGGGTGCCGCCGCTGGAGGCGATCGAGCGCATCGAGGTGGTGCGCGGCCCGATGTCCTCGCTCTACGGCTCGGACGCCATGGGCGGCGTGATCAACATCATCACGCGCAAGGTGGCCAAGGAGTGGATGGGCTCCATCCGCACCGAAGCCACGCTGCAGGAGCGCTCGTCCTCGGGCAATATCTACCAGAGCAATTTCTACCTGTCCGGCCCCATACAGACCGATCTGCTGGGTCTGAGCATCTACGGCAACTACAACAAGCGCGGCGAGGACAACATCCTCAACGGCTACAACGACTACGACAACCGCGCGCTCAACGTCAAGCTGGCGCTGACGCCCAACAAGGACCACGACATCATTGCCGAGCTGGGTACGGGCAAGCAGCACTACACCTCGACGCCGGGCAAGACGCTGGCGGCCACGGCTGCACTCAGCGACCGCAAGTTCGAGCGCGACAACTTCTCGCTGCAGCACAAGGGACGCTGGGGCTGGGCATCTTCGGACACCTATCTGCAGCAGGAGAAGACGCGCAATCTGTCGCGCGACATGACCATCAAGAACACGGTCTTCAACAGCAGCTGGGTGGCGCCGCTGGGGGCCAGCCATCTGATGACCACGGGCGTGAGCTACAACGAGCAGGACCTGACGGACACCACCACCAACACCTTGCCCAATGCCAGCCGCACCAGCATCAACCGCAGCCAGTGGGCCGTGTTTGCCGAGGACGAATGGCGTCTGCACAAGGACTTCGCACTGACCGGCGGCCTGCGCTACGACCATGACAGCCAGGCCGGCGGCCAGGTCAGCCCGCGCCTGTATGGCGTGTGGAATCTGGCCCCGCAGTGGACGGTCAAGGGCGGTGTCTCCACGGGCTTTCGTGCGCCGTCGCTGCGTCAGACCGTGGGTGACTGGGGTCAGAGCAGCCGTGGCGGCAATATCTACGGCAACCCGGATCTGAAGCCCGAAACCTCGCTGACCAAGGAAATCGGCGTGCTCTACGACAGCGGCGCCGGCACCACGGCAGGGCTGACGGTGTTCGACAACGAGTTCGAGGACAAGATCACCCGCGTGGCCTGCCCCAGCTGCGGCCCGCTCAACAGTTCGGGCCGCGTGCCCACCACGAACATCAATGTGGACAACGCCATCACGCGTGGCCTGGAGGCTTCGCTGGGCGCGCAGCTGAGCAAGACGCTGCGCCTTAAAACCAACTACACCTTCACCAAGTCCGAGCAAAAGAGCGGCGAGTTTGCCGGCATGCCGCTGAACCAGCTGCCACGCCATCTGTTCAATGTCTCGCTGGACTGGAGCCCCACGGCCCAGCTCAACGGCTGGCTCAAGGCTTCCTACCGCGGCGAGGAAAGCGCGCCCACGGGCGGAGCGTCCTCGGGCAGCTTCACCCAGAAGAGCTACACCATGCTGGATCTGGGCGGCTCCTACAAGCTCAACAAGACCGTCACGCTGTACGCGGGCATCTACAACCTGCTGGACAAGCAGGTCATCTATGACGGCGTCAATTACGACACCGTGCTCGATGGCCGCCGCTACTGGCTGGGCATGAACGTCAAGTTCTGATCCTCGTCAGTGCAGCCCGTTGCCGCAGTGCGCGACAGCGGGCTGCCGGTCTTTCTTCTGTTTCCGCTTTTCAAGGTACTTCATGCAACAACTGATCAGCCGTCGCGCCGCCACCCTGGCATTGCTGACGATGGCCGGCAGCGCCTGGGCGCAAACGCAGGCGGTCCTGTCGTCTGCGACCCAGCCCGCCCGCATCCAGGTCCAGCATGCCCGGGGCGTGATCGAGCTGCCCCAGGCTCCCCGGCGCGTGGTGGTGTACGACCTGGCTTCGCTGGACACCATGCAGGCGCTCAAGCTGCCGGTGACGGGCGTGCCAAAGGTCCATTTTCCCGCCTATCTGTCGGGCTACGTCGATGCTCGTTACCAGGTGGCGGGCTCGCTATTCGAGCCCGACTACGAGGCACTGAGCCGCATCCGCCCCGATCTGATCGTGGTGGCCGGCCGCTCGGCCAGCAAGTACGAAACGCTGAGCCGTATCGCGCCCACGCTGGACCTGAGCACTTCGGGCCAGGACTTGCTCGGCGATATACAGCGCAATGTGACCGCACTGGCCAGCCTGTGGGGCAAGCAGGATGAGGGCGCGCAGCTCATGCAGCAGGTGCGCGGCGATGTGCAGGCCACCCGCGCTGCCGCGGCCAAGGCCGCGCCAGGCCTGCTGGTGCTGGCCGTCAACAAAAAAATGAGCGCCCAGACGCCAGGCTCGCGCTTCGGCTTGCTGCATGACGTGCTGGGCATCAAGCCCGCCTTGCCCGCAGATCCGGCGCAGGCGCGCGGCATTGCGCTGAAGATGGACGATATCGCCAGGATTGACCCCGAATGGCTGTTCGTGATCGACCGCAATGCGGGAACGGGCAGCACCAGGGACAAGGACGGCAAGCCGGTCGTGCCGTCGCGTGAGCTGTTCGACAACGACACCATCAAGAACACCCGTGCAGGCCGCAAGCAGCAACTGGTGTTCGTCGATCCGCAGCTTTGGTATTTGCTGGGCAGCAGCGGCCCCCAGGCCATGCGGTCCAATGCGCAGCAGATTCGCGCCGCGCTCGAACGCCAGGTTTTCTGAGAGAGCATCAATTTAATAGCTGCTTTCGCCAATGAATAAAGGGTTTCAATGCATAAAAGCATTGAAACCCTTTGTTTTCATGCGCAGCAAGCTATCAAAAGTATCAGGCGGAGGGCTCCGAAGGCTCGGGCGGCAGCAACTGCTTGCCAATCAGCTGCCAGGCCTTGGCGGCATCGGCCTGGCCGGCGAACAGATGGCAGCTGGCGGCCGTCATGGCGATGCGGCCGTTCTCGGGCTCGAGGTCAAAGGCCAGCTCGCATTGCGCAGCGGCGTTGGCCCACATCAGCAATGCGTTGCGGTTTTCTTCCTTCTGCAAGGCATGGGCCTCGGCCATCCAGGCCTGTGCCAGACGAAAGGCGGCTTCCGGTTCGTTCATATCGGCCTTGTGCGCCAGATAGAACTCCTTGCCGGCGGCCTGCCAGAAAGCGCGGGCCTGCTCGAAGTCCTGCGTGGCAATCTTCTGGGCCTGCTGCACCAGCGCGTTGCCGGCCTGCAGATGGGCCTGATAGGTGGATGCGTCTTGATCTTGGGACATGGCGCTTATTGTCCTCATTGCTCGGCCTCGCGGAGCGCGACCGCGCGCATCTCCCCTGGACGGCCCCGGGGCATTGCCGGCGCCTGCAGGCGGCTTGCCGCTAGTAGCGGAAGTCCAGCTGATGCGGGCCCTTGCCGATCTCTGCCGTTTGGGTCTTGCTGACGCCCTCCCTGGTGGTGGCGGTGATCTTGTAGCTGCCGGCAGGCAGCTGCACCAGGCAGACCGGGCCGTTGGCCGTGAAGCGGCTGCTGTCCTTGCTGGAGCTGACCTCGACCGCCACATTGGCCAGATAGGCGCCGTCCTTTTGCGCAAACAGCAGCGACAGCGGGTAGTCCTTCATCGCGGCGCGCATGAGCGTGGACTCGTCCTCGCCTATGCCGCCGCAGCTGTAGCGCAGCGCGCCGGCCTGCTGCATATCGGGAATCCGGCCTTGAGCCAGAGCGGGCAGGCCGAGACCGGCACTGGCGGCCAGGACCAGACAGGCAGCGTTTCTCAAGCAATGCATGGTGTTTCCTTTCAGCGATACACGGCCGGCCATCTTGCGGCCTGACCGCGCAGCTCCATGTCATCCCTGCTCGGTGCTGCGTGTGGGCCTCATCGGCTTTTACGCCCGGTTGCCGGATGAAACAGGCGCCCGTGCATGCGCATCCTGGCCCGCAGGCAGGCTCAGCCCGATGCGGGTGACGGAGCGGTCGGAGTGCGCAAACGCCTGTCCGCCATGCATGCGCGCGATCGCGGCCACGATGGACAGGCCCAGGCCGTGGTTGCGATCGGCCTGGCTGCGCGCTGCATCCGAGCGGTAGAAGCGGTCAAACAGCCTGGGCAGATGTTCTGCGGCAATGGCCTGGCCCTGGTTCTGCACCGCCAGCGTGACCTGGCCGGCCTGCGGCATGCTGATCTGAATCTCTATGCAGCTGCCCGGCGTGGCATAGCGCGTGGCATTGCCCAGCAGATTGGACAGTGCCCGGCGCAGCAATCGCGCATCGACCTGGGCCTGCGCATCGCCCTGCACCTGCACCTGCAGATCGGCCTCCTGCAGCGCGGCCTCGTGGTACTCCACCACTTCATCCGCGAGGCTGGCCAGGCTGGCCACCTGGATGCGGTGCGCGCTTTCGCCGCGATCGGCGTGAGAGAGAAACAGCATGTCCGCCACGATGCCGGCCATGCGCTGCAGATCCTCCAGATTGGAAGCCAGGATGTCGCGCAGCTCGCCTGCATCGCGGGGCTTGCGCAGAGCCAGTTCGCAGCTGCTGATGAGCGTGGTCAGCGGGGTGTTGAGTTCATGGGCCACATCGGCGTTGAAGGCCTCCATCTGGCGGTAGGCCACGGCCAGCCGCTCCAGCAACGCGTTGAACTGGGCAATCAGCGGACGCAGCTCCTGGGGCTGGTTGCTGTCGTCGAGTCTGGTCTGCCAGTCACGGCTCAGATCCTTGGCGCCCAGTTGCCGGGTCTGCTCCACCAGCGAATGCAGAGGTGCCAGCCCGCGGCGCACCAGCCAGGCGCTGAACATCGACACCAGCAGCGCACCGCTGACGGCAGCCAGGCCCAGAATCCAGGCCAGCTGGCGCAGCAGGGCATCGTCGGGGCGGCGGTCCAGCATCAGCAATACCTGCACGACCTGTTGCGCCTGCTGATCCACATGGGCCGGCAGCACGACGCTGAAGCTGCGCCGGGCGCTGTGAACATCGTCGAGGGGTTGGTGCAGTTTCTCGAACAGCAGCGTGCCGTCGGCATGGCTGACGCGGATCGACATATCCTCGTGGCCCGTGAGGAAGTCGGACAGCATGTGCTGCATGCTGGAGGCGGAGCGATTGGCACGCGCCTGTTGCAGAAGATGGGTGACGGTGACCTGCTTTTGCTCCAGGCTTTCCTGCTGGCGCTGTGCCAGGGCCAGCCAGCTGCCCCAGTACACGGCCACGCAGACCAGGCCCAGGCCCAGCATGGTCTGCAGGGCCAGCGAGCGTGACAGTCGCCGGCTCAGGTTCGGGATCCGGGCTGCGCGGGAAGGAGTGGAATCAGCGGTCATGGTGGCTGCTATGCTGGACGATTGATTGTTTGCGGAGGAAGAAACCATGAGTCCTGCCAATGCCATGCTGAACCACCATGCCTTCTTGCAGGAGATGTACGAGGACAGCTATTTCCCCGAGGAGCTGGTGCGCAAGGGCGAGGATATTCTGCGAGAGTTGTGTCTGCAGATCGATCAGCAAAAGCCGCAGAGTCTGGAGCAACTGTATCGCTTGAGCCATGCGGCGACCGAGCGTTTCAACGATCTGCAGCAGGAGTTCGAAGAGCAGGGCAGCGAGATGGAGACGGCGGCACGTGAATGCATTGCGGCTGACTTCGAGGCCATTGCCAAGGCTTATGGTTTTGAAGATGCGGATGTGGAGGAACTGATCGCGCTACGCGAATGGTAAGCACCGGCTATCAGGCATCAAGGCGAAGCTCCAGCACATAGCCCATGCCGCGCACCGTGTGCAGCAGGGGCAGCTCGAACGGTGCGTCGAGCTTGAGGCGCAGGCGGCGCACGGCGACCTCGACGACATTGGTTTCGCTGTCGAAGTTCATGTCCCAGACCTGGGAGGCCAGCTCGGTGCGTGACAGCACTTCGCCCTGGCGCCGCAGCAACAGACTCAGCAGATTGAACTCCTTGGCCGTCAGGTCCAGCCGCTGGCCAGCACGCGTGGCGCGGTGACGCAGCAGATCCAGCTCCAGATCGGCCATGCGCAGTACCGTGGCTTCGGGCGTGGCCGTGGCCTGCAGGCCGCGGCGCAGCAGTGCATGAATGCGGGCCACCAGTTCTGAAAATGCAAAAGGCTTGACCAGATAGTCATCGGCGCCGGCCTGCAGTCCTTTGACGCGGTCCTCCACCTGGGCACGGGCCGTGAGCATGAGCACTGGCGTCTGGCGCGACTGGCGCAGAGCCGCCAGCACGGCCAGGCCGTCGATGCCGGGCAGCATGCCGTCCAGAATGATGAGGTCGTAGGGCTGCTCGGTGGCCAGATGCAGGCCGTCAATGCCGTTGTGCGCGGCATCAACCACAAAGCCTTCCTCGCCCAGGCCTTTTTGCAAGTATTCGGCGAGTTTGGTTTCGTCCTCGATGACTAGAAGCTTCATGCGCAGATTGTCGAGCAAGTCGGTCGCTTGCGAAGATGACAAATTTGTCATCTTGAGGTCAGAACCCTGTGGGGGCCGCGAGGCTAGATTTGCTCCGCTTGCACAAGACTGCCAATAGAAGGGCAGGCATGCCGGCGGAGCATCACCATGACATTCATCACCAAGGCGGCCGCTGTGTTGCTGGGCAGCGGTTTGGGCCTTTTCGTGCCCTGTGCCTGGGCGCAACAACCTGCGCCCGCAACAGCAGCGTCAGCCACCCCCATCAGCCTGCAGGCCGCACTGGCGCTGGCCATGGAACACAACCCCGGTCTGCGAGCGGCAGCGCAGGCCCTGGCGGCCAGCGAGGGGGCATTGATACAGAGCCGTGCCAGACCCAATCCCGAGCTGGCCTATTCGCAGGAGGACACGCGCCGCGAAACCAGGTCCATGACTCTGCAATGGAACCAGTCCATAGAGATCGGTGGCAAGCGCGAGGCCCGCATGAAGGCGGCCGGGCATGGTCGCGAACTGGCCAGGGCCGAGCTGGAGGCCGCGCAGGCCGGTCTGCGTGCCGATGTGCGAACGGCTTTTGCCAATGTGCTGGCTGGTCAGCAACGCGTGCAGCTGCATCAGAAGACGCTGGAGATCGCCAGCAGTGCCCGCGATGCCGCGGCCAAGCGCGTGCAGGCGGGCAAGGTGGCACCGCTGGAGGAAACCAAGGCCCGTGTGGCCGAGAGCAGTGCCGAGCTGGCGCTGGCCCAGGCGCGCTCTGGTCTGCGTGTGGCGCGTCAGCAACTGGCAGCACTGTGGGGGGCGCAGCCTGCGGCATTTGGCAGCGCGGTGGGTGAGCTGGCGCAGCTGCCGGTACTGCCCGATGAAGGCCTGATGCTGCAAAGGCTGGAGCATTCGCCGCAGATGCTGCGTGCGCAGCAGGCCGTCTTTCAGGCCAGGTCCGTCGCCGAACTGGAGCGCGCCAAGCGCCTGCCCGATCCCAGCGTGAGTCTGGGCATGAAGCGTGCGCAGGAAGTAGGCCGCAATCAGCTTGTGGTGGGTATCTCGGTGCCGCTGCCGATTCTGGACAGCAACCGCGGCAATCAGCTGCAGGCGCTGCGTCTGGCCGACAAGGCTGAGGACGAGCTGCTGGCCACCCGCCAGCAGATGCATGCGCTGCTGCAGCAGCAGCGCGAGCAGTTGCAGACCAGCCGGGCCCAGGCCGAGCAGCTCGCGCAGCAGGTGCTGCCGGCGGCCGAATCCGCTTACGAAGTCGCTGCCAAGGGCTTTGCCCTGGGCAAGTTCAGCTATCTGGAAGTGCTGGATGCCCAGCGCACGCTGGCCGAGGCGCGCAGCCTCTATCTGGAGCAACTGGTGGCCACGCATCAGGCGGCCGCCGACATCACCCGCCAGCTGGGCGATGTGCCCGGTCTTGAGTAAGAACACGCATCATGAATTCCACCTCCCCAAAGCCCCGCCGCACGGCGATTGCGATTGCCATCATTCTGGCGCTGGGCGCGGCAGCTGCCGCCGCCATCGTCTACGGCACCCGGCCAGCGGCCGTGGCCGTGGAAGGCCAAGGCCATGAGCATGGCGCTGCCGAAAAAGGCCATTCCCATGAAGAAAAAGAGCATGACCATGGCAGCGAAGCCGGACATGCCGAGCAGAGCCCGGACAAGGGCAAAGCCGCTGCCAAGTCCGACCATGCCGATGAGGAAGAAGGCCTGCTCAAGCTCGATGCCGAGCGGGCCAGGGCAGCGGGCGTGAGCCTGGCCGAGGCCGGCCCGGCGTTGATTGCCGGCACGCTGCAACTGCCCGGCGAGATTCGCTTCAACGAGGACCGGACGGCCCATGTGGTGCCCCGTGTGGCGGGCGTGGCCGAGAGCGTGGCTGCCAATCTGGGACAAGTGGTGAAAAAGGGCCAGTTGCTGGCCACCCTGACTAGTCCTGCGGTATCCGAGCAGCGCAGCGAGCTGATGGCGGCGCAAAAGCGCCTGGCGCTGGCACGCACCACCTATCAGCGCGAAAAGCAGCTGTGGCAGGAGAAGATCTCGGCCGAGCAGGACTATCTGCAGGCCCAGCAGGCACTGCGCGAGGCCGAGATCGCATCCGCCAATGCACAGCAGAAGCTGGCCGCGATCGGCGCCGGATCGGGCTCTGCCGGCGCTTTGAACCGCTTCGAGCTGCGCGCGCCCTTCGATGGCGTGGTGGTGGAAAAGCACCTTGCCGTGGGCGAAGCCGTGCAGGACAGCACGGCCGTGTTCACCATCTCCGATCTGCGCTCGGTCTGGGCCGAAATGAAGGTCGCGGCCAGCGATCTGCCCTTTGTGCGCGTGGGCGAAAAGGCCACGGTACATGCAACGGCCTTCGAATCCAGGGCCACGGGAGTCGTGGCTTATGTGGGCGCGTTGATCGGGCAGGAAACCCGCACCGCCCCCGCGCGCATCACGCTGGACAACCCGGACGGCATCTGGCGCCCGGGCCTGTTTGTGAATGTGGATCTGACGGCAGCGGGCCAGCAGGCGGCGGTGGCGGTGGCCAATGCGGCCATCCAGAAGATCGACGGCGACAAGCCCGTGGTGTTTGTGCCGGTGGGGGGCGGCTTCAAGGCTCAGGCCGTGAAGCTGGGCAAGACTGACGGCCAGAACACCGAAGTGCTGCAGGGTCTGAGCACAGGCCAGCGCTATGTGAAGGACGGGGCGTTCGTGCTCAAGTCCGAGCTGGGCAAGGCCACGGCCGAGCATGTGCATTAAATGGAACCCCCTGAGGCGCGGCGCGCCTTCCCGTTGCACGGCGCCCCCAAGGGGGACGACACCTTCGCCTGGGCGGCCCCGCTGCGAGGTGGCTTTTGCTCGGTGTCTCTGGTTTGGATTGCGCCAGTGTGACAGGGCAGAAGAAGAGATTTGGAGTTTGAATGTTTGAGCGCATCATCCGCTTTGCCATTGCCCAGCGCTGGCTGGTCATGCTGGCCACGCTTGCCCTGGTGGGCCTGGGCATCTACAACTACCAGCGCCTGCCCATCGATGCCGTGCCCGACATCACCAATGTGCAGGTGCAGATCAATACCTCGGCGCCTGGCTATTCACCGCTGGAAACCGAGCAGCGCGTCACCTTTCCCATCGAGACCCTGATGGCCGGTCTGCCGGGACTGGACCAGACGCGTTCGCTCTCGCGCTACGGCCTGTCCCAGGTGACCGTGGTGTTCAAGGACGGCACGGACATCTACTTCGCGCGCCAGCTGGTGAACGAGCGCATGCAGCAGGCACGCGATGCGCTGCCCGCGGGCGTGGCGCCCGCGTTGGGGCCTATTTCCACGGGACTGGGCGAGATCTACCTGTGGACCGTGGAGGCCGATGACGGTGCCACCAAACCCGACGGATCGCCCTATACACCCATGGATTTGCGCGAGATCCAGGACTGGGTCATCAAGCCCCAGCTGCGCAATGTGGCGGGCGTGACCGAGATCAACTCCATTGGCGGCTTTGCCAAGGAATACCTGGTGGCACCACAGCCGCAAAAGCTCGCGGCCTATGGTTTCACGCTGGCCGATATCGTTGCAGCGCTGGAGCGCAACAACGCCAATGTGGGCGCCGGCTATATCGAGCGCCAGGGCGAGCAGTATCTGATCCGCGCCCCGGGGCAGGTGGGCGGCATTGCCGATATTCGCGAAGTCATCGTGGGCTCGGCGCAAGGCCAGCCCATCCGCGTGCGCGATCTGGCCGACGTGGGCCTGGGCCGCGAGCTGCGCACCGGTGCGGCCACGGACAACGGCCGCGAAGTGGTGTTGGGGACGGTGTTCATGCTGATTGGCGAGAACAGCCGTGCCGTGGCCCAGGCTGTGCACGAGCGCATGCAGGTGATCAACAAAAGCCTGCCGCCCGGCGTGAAGGCCGTGACGGTCTACGACCGCACGAATCTGGTGGACAAGGCAATTGCCACGGTCAAGAAGAACCTGATCGAAGGCGCGGCGCTGGTGGTGGCGATCCTGTTCCTGTTCCTGGGCAATCTGCGCGCCGCACTGATCACTGCGCTCATCATTCCGCTTTCCATGCTGTTCACCTTCACGGGCATGGTGCAGATGCGCGTCAGCGCCAATCTGATGAGTCTGGGGGCACTGGACTTCGGCATCATCATCGACGGCGCGGTGGTGATCGTGGAGAACTGCGTGCGCCGTCTGGCCCATGCCCAGGCGGCAGCAGGCCGGCCGCTGACCCGCAGCGAACGCTTCGAGGAGGTGTTTGCGGCAGCCCGCGAGGCCCGGCGCCCGCTGCTGTTCGGCCAGCTCATCATCATGGTGGTGTATCTGCCCATTTTTGCGCTCACCGGCGTGGAAGGAAAGATGTTCCATCCCATGGCGCTGACGGTGGTGATTGCGCTGCTGGGTGCGATGCTGCTGTCCATCACCTTCATTCCCGCAGCGATTGCGCTGTTCATGGGCGACAAGGTGGCCGAGAAGGAAAACCGCCTCATGGGCTGGGCGCGCCGTGCCTATGCACCGGTGCTCGCAAAAGTCATGCATGCGCCAGCCGTGGTGCTGACGGCGGCAGGTGTCATCGTCGCGCTGAGCTTGCTGCTGGCCACGCGCATGGGCAGCGAGTTTGCGCCCAATCTCAACGAGGGCGACTTTGCGATTCAGGCGCTGCGCATACCGGGCACCAGCCTCACGCAGTCGGTGCAGATGCAGATGCAGCTCGAGAGCGAGCTCAAGAAGCAGTTCCCAGAAATCGAGCGCGTGTTTGCGCGTACCGGCACGGCCGAGATCGCATCGGACCCGATGCCGCCCAATATCTCGGACGGCTACATCATGCTCAAGCCGCGCGATCAGTGGCCCGATCCGGCGCGTTCGCGCGACGATCTGCTGAGCGCCGTGCAGGAGGCCGTGGAAGGGATCCCAGGCAGCAACTACGAGTTCTCGCAGCCGATCCAGCTGCGCTTCAACGAGCTGATTTCCGGCGTGCGCAGCGATGTGGCCGTCAAGATCTTCGGCGATGACATGGCCCAGCTGGAGAAGTCTGCGCAGGCCGTGGCCGCCATGCTGCAGAAGATCCCCGGTGCCTCCGAGGTTAAGGTAGAGCAGACCACGGGCCTGCCCATGCTCACGGTGCAGATCGATCGCGAAAAAGCTTCGCGCTACGGCCTGAACATGGGCGATGTGCAGGATGCCATCAGCACGGCTTTTGGCGGACGCGAGGCAGGCACGGTATTTGAGGGCGACAGACGTTTCGCCATCCAGGTGCGCCTGCCCGAGGCCATGCGCAGCGATGTGGACGGCATAGGCCGCCTGCCGATCGCGCTGCCGCGCGGCGGCGACGGGCGTCTGGGCTTTGTGCCCCTGTCATCCGTGGCGACGGTGGAGCTGGCGCCGGGGCCCAACCAGGTCAGCCGCGAGGACGGCAAGCGCCGCATCGTGGTCAGCGCCAATGTGCGCGGTCGCGATATCGGCTCCTTCGTGGCCCAGGCCCAGCAGGAGCTCGAAGGCATTGCGCTGCCGGCCGGTTACTGGACGCGCTGGGGCGGAACCTTCGAGAACCTGGAGTCCGCACGCAAGCGCCTGATGATCGTGGTGCCCGTGGCGCTGGCGCTGGTGTTCACGCTGTTGTTTGTCATGTTCGGCAACGTGCGCGACGGTCTCATCGTTTTCACCGGCATTCCGTTTGCCTTGACGGGCGGTATTGCAGCGCTGTGGCTGCGCGGCATTCCGCTGTCCATTTCGGCGGCCATCGGCTTTATCGCCCTATGTGGTGTCGCCGTGCTCAACGGCCTGGTCATGATCTCCTATATCCGCAGCTTGCGCGAGCAGGGCATGGATCTGGAACAGGCCGTGACCGAAGGGGCACTCACGCGCCTGCGCCCCGTGCTGATGACGGCCCTGGTGGCATCGCTGGGCTTTGTGCCCATGGCGATTGCCACGGGCACAGGGGCCGAGGTGCAGCGCCCGCTGGCCACCGTGGTGATCGGCGGCATTCTCTCGTCCACCGTGCTGACCTTGCTGGTGCTGCCGCTGCTGTATCGGCTGGGATACGGAAAGCGGCAATAGCCGCGCAAGCGCCAGCGTTCTGACTGGCGTTGCGATGTTTCTTGCAGAGGGCTGACGTGGGTGCGTCGGCCCTTTTTGCATGGCGCTTCGCGCTGAAGAGGGCTCGCGAGCTTTGAACGCAGCAGCGATGCGAGCAAACGGACTGAAACATGGACGTCATCGGGATGACATGAGCTTTTCCTAGATTCTTGCCGGTCGAAACCTGTCGACATCAAAGCGAAAGACTCCATGCAAAACAAGCGTTTGATCAAGGCGTTGGCACTCGCCTGCCTGACGGCCGCCACGCTGGCCGCCTGTGGTGGCAGCGATGACAGCCCGCCTGCTCCCACGACCCCGCCCAATCCCACGACCCCCACGAACCCCACCGAGCCGGCCAAGCCGGAGATGCGCTGTGCTCCCTGAGCGCGGTGACAAACAAGGCTTCACCATGATTTCGCGACGCAATCTTCTGCAGGCCGGCAAGAACGCTGCCTTTTCCGCTGCCGCACTGGCCGCCTTTCCTCCCAGCATCCGCCGTGCGCTGGCCATTCCCGCCAACAATGTCACGGGCACGGTCATGGACGTGCAGCATGTGGTGATCCTGATGCAGGAAAACCGCTCCTTCGATCAGTACTTCGGCACGCTCAAGGGCGTGCGCGGCTTTGGCGACCGCATGACCATTCCCGTTCCCAACGGCCGCAAGGTCTGGCAGCAGGAGCGAGCCAACGGCACGGTGATCACGCCCTATCACCTGGACGGCACGGCCAACAATGCGCAGCGCGTTTCCGGCACCCCCCATTCCTGGCTGGACAGTCAGCAGGCCTGGGACAACGGCCGCATGTCGCGCTGGCCCGTGGCCAAGACGGACACCTCCATGGGCTATTTCAAGGAGCAGGAGCTGCCCTATCAGTTCGCGCTGGCCAATGCCTTCACGATCTGCGATGCCTACCACTGCGCCATGCACACCGGCACCGACGCCAACCGGTCATTCCACATGACGGGCACCAACGGTGCCGTGCCCCAGAACGTGGCTTTCGTGAATAACGAGTGGGATGCCATCAATGGCGTGACCAGCGATGCCACCACCGGCTATACATGGAAGACCTATGCGGAGCGGCTGCAGGAAGCCGGAGTGAGCTGGATCAGCTACCAGAACATGCCTGACGAGTGGGGCGACAACATGCTGGGCGCGTTCCAGAGCTTTCGTCGCGCCAATCTGGCTTCGGGTTTTCCGGTCTCCAGTGGCGGCGCGCCCAATTCGCCGTATACCAGCACCGGCCAGGCTTTGCCCTACCATGCCTATGACGCGGCCAGTGACGACGCTGCCAACCCGCTGTACAAAGGCGTGGCCAACACCTTGCCCGGCAATCAGCCCGAGGAGTATCTGGACGCTTTCAAGCGCGATATCCGCGAAGGCAAGCTGCCCCAGGTGTCCTGGGTCAACGCGCCGTCCATCTATTGCGAGCACCCCGGCCCATCCAGCCCGGTGCAGGGCGCCTGGTTTCTGCAGGAGGTGCTGGACGCGCTGACGGCCAATCCCGAGGTCTGGAGCAAGACCGTGCTGCTGGTCAACTTCGATGAGAACGATGGCTACTTCGACCATATGCCTTCGCCCTCGGCACCATCGCAGAACGCCGACAAGACCTATGCAGGCAAGACCACGCTGCCGGAGGCCGATCTGCAGGCCGAATACTTCACGCATGGCGCACCGGCCGGCAGCCGCAGCCAGCCTGCTCCCGATGGCCGTGTCTACGGTCCCGGTCCACGTGTTCCGCTGTATGTGATCTCGCCCTGGAGCCGCGGCGGCTGGGTCAACTCCCAGGTGTTCGACCACACCTCGGTGCTGCGCTTCCTGGAGGCCCGCTTTGGCGTGAAGGAGCCCAATATCAGCCCGTTCCGCCGGGCGGTTTGCGGCGACCTGCTGAGCAGCTTCAATTTCAAGACGCCGAACAACGAGACCCTGCCCGTGCTGGCCGGCCGCTCCACGCGCGATGTTGCCGACAAGCTGCGTGCCGATCAGCAAAAGCTGCCCGCCGTGCCCGTGCCTCGCGATATGCAGCTGCCTTTGCAGGCCGGCGGTACACGTCCGTCGCGGGCCTTGCCCTACGAGCTGCATACCAGTGCGCGCTGCCAGAGCAACGGTCCGGTGGAACTGGTGTTTGCCAACACCGGCACGCAGGCAGCCGTCTTCCATGTCTATGACCGTTACAAGCTGGACCGCACGCCTCGCCGCTACATGGTGGAAGCGGGCAAGACGCTGTCCGATACCTGGGATGCCGTGCGCGACAACTTCGGCAAGTACGACCTCTGGGTGCTGGGCCCCAACGGATTCCATCGCCACTTCAAGGGCGACCTGAATCGCCTGGGCAGTGTGCAGGCAGCCCTCGAGGTGCGGGTGTGCTATGACATCACCAACGGCAATGTCTATGTGGATCTGATGAACAAGGGCGCGCAGGCTGCGGTGTTCACCATCACGCCCATGGCCTACCGCAGCGACGGCCCATGGACGGTCGAAGTTGGCGCCGCCGCCAGTGCCGAGAGGCACTGGGAGCTGAAGGCCAGCGGCCAGTGGTATGACTTCGCCGTGACCTGCGACAGCGATCCGGCGTACTACCGGCGCTTTGCGGGCCGCCTGGAAACCGGTCAGCACACGATCAGCGACCCTGCCATGGGAGAGGCATAGCAGCCACGCCTTGGCCGTCCCGTCCGGCATGCTCCATTGGCCCTAATATGGCTGTCTTGTATGACGATGGATGCATGCCATGACTTTTTCCGTGCTGCACGACCTGGTTGAAGATCTGCGCCATGCCCGGCCCACGCTGTGGGCCGGGCGCAGCGATGCAGAACACTCCTCGCAGGTCATAGACGCGGCCCAGGTTCAGCAGGCCGTAGAGCGCTTCGAGCGTTTTGCACCCTTGCTGGCGCGGCTGTTTCCCGAGCTGCAGGTGGCTGGCGGGCGCATTGAGTCGGCGCTGCAGCCCGTGCCGCAGATGCAGCGGGCGCTGCAACTGCCCGAGCAGATGGGCCGACTCTGGCTCAAGGCCGATCACAGCCTGCCGGTGGCCGGCTCCATCAAGGCGCGCGGTGGCGTGCACGAGGTGCTGGAGTACGCGGAGCAGATTGCTTTGCAGCACGGCCTGCTGGCCGATGGCGACTATCTGCAGCTGGCCTCCGATGCCGCGCGTGCGGTGTTTGCCCGCTACCAGGTGGCGGTAGGCTCCACGGGCAACCTGGGTCTGTCGATCGGCGTCATGGCCTCGGCCCTGGGCTTCGAGGCGGTGGTCCATATGTCAGCCGATGCCAAGGAATGGAAAAAGCAGCGCCTGCGTGCGCGTGGCGTGCAGGTGGTGGAGCATGCTGGTGACTATGCCCAGGCCGTGGCTGCGGGCCGCGCGCTGACCGACCGGGACCCTCACTGTCACTTTGTGGATGACGAGCATTCGCTCTCGCTGCTGCTGGGCTATGCGGCGGCGGCTCCATACCTGGTCGCGCAACTTGCAGAGAACGGGATTGCCGTGGATGAGACGCATCCTTTGTTTGTCTATATTCCCTGCGGCGTTGGGGGGGCGCCCGGCGGCATGGCGCTGGGTCTGCAGCAGGCATTCGGGCCACATGTGCATTGTTTTTTTGCCGAACCCGTGCAGTCGCCCTGCTTCATGGTGGAGATGCTGGCCGGTGCCTCGGCCCTGCCGGGTCTGGAAGCCCATCCTTCGGTCTATGCGCTGGGCCTGAACAACCGGACCGAGGCCGACGGCCTGGCCGTGCCGCGGGCGTCGGAGCTGGCTGCCGACGTGGTGCGTGGTTTTCTCGGCGGCGTTTTCACGGTGGCGGACGAGACGCTGTTTCGCCACCTGTACCTGTTGCAGGACAGCGAGGGGTTGCAGATCGAGCCGTCGGCTGCCGCGGGCTTTGGCGGTCCGCGTGCCCTGCTGGAAAGTGCTGCGGGCCGGGACTATCTGCAGCGCCAGAAGCTGCAGGCGCATATGGCGAACGCCACACATATCGTCTGGACCACAGGCGGCCTGTTTGTTCCGGGCGAGGAATACGCCCGGTTTCTGGCGCGCGGGCGCGATCTGGCGAACTGAGCGCCTTGCCCCGGTTTACCTGGGTTACTTGGGCCTTGGCGCCATGCCTGCTTCGCTCATCAGCACCAGCAGGCTGCGGTTGAAGTCCTCCACCACCAGCAGCCGGCCCGCATGGTCGATGGCCATGCCCGTGGGGCGCCCGCCAGGGCGCAGACCGGGCTTGGCATCCCAGTTGCTCAGCCATTGAATGGCCTGGCCCGAGGGCCGGCCCTTGCCGTCGCGTGCAAAGCCCACGAGGCGCTGGCCCTCGGCCCGCTGTCCATGCCAGGCCACCAGCAATTGCCCGCCAAATGCACTGCCGATCGGTGTCGCCAGCATTTGCAGGGGAGCCACATGGGCGGGCCAGAGCATGTGGGGCGCTTCGGTCTTGCTGCAGTCGAAGCGCTTTTCATAGCCTTGCGCGTTCTGGCGTGCGCCTATGCAGTAAGGCCAGCCATAGTCGGCACCTGCGCGCAGCAGGTTGAGTTCCTCGGGCGGCTGCTTGGGGTCGCGGTAGTCGATATTGTTCTCGCCCTGCCAGATCGTGCCCGCAGCCGGGCCATCGGGCATCACGGCCAGCGCCATGGAATTGCGCAGGCCGCTGGCAAAGGGCTTGAACTCCTTGACGCTCTGCGGGCCAGGCTGCAGCACCATGCGCCAGACGGCAGCGCGCGGCATGGCCGCGCTGCGCTCGGGGCAGGGAACGGGTTGTTTCTGGTCTTCACCGCGGCAGGCGTCGGTGGCCGAGCCCATGTTCACGTAGAGGCTGCCGTCCGGCGCAAACGCCAGTTCCTTGAGCAGATGGGCGCCGTCGGCCGGCAGGCCGCTGGCCAGCATCTCGGGTTGCGGCGTCTGGCCGAGAACGGGCACCGCAGCGCGCCATATTTTGTCGGCCTCGCCGATATAGACCTTGCCGTCCGGCCCGCGCACCATGCCCGAAGGGTAGTTGAGCTTGCTCAGCAGCACCCGGGCTTCCACGGCCTTGGCCGTGGTGTTGGCGTTGGCGGCAGTGGCCGCGTCAGGAGGCAGCCGAAGCTCGATCAGCTGGCCCACATGGGGCATCCAGTTACCCATGTCCAGCACCCAGATGCGGCCAGGCGCAATTTCCAGCACGCGGCGTGGAAAGCGCAGGCCGTGGGCTTCGTCGGCAATCAGCCCCACGCAGGTTCCGGCGGGGCTGGTGATGGCCAGGCGCGGATAGATGCCGCATTTGCCGGTGGATGTGTAGCCTCGCGCCTGCGCGGGCTGGGTCGCAGCCAGCGTCAGCAGTACCGGGGCCAGCAGCAGGCCCAGCGTCTTACCGATGGAAGAGATCATCTAACGGCTCCACAAATGCATTCAGCAGCCGTGATCTTGCCATGGCCGGACTTCAGAATCGCGGCAGGTCGGGATGGGCGATCTGGCCGCCACGCACCAGCATCTTGCCGTACTCTGCGCAGCGGTTGAGCGTGGGGATCACCTTGCCGGGATTGAGCAGGGACTGCGGATCAAACGCTGCCTTGAGCGCGAACATCTGGGCGTTCTCGGCCGTGGTGAACTGGGTGCACATGCTGTTGAGCTTTTCCACTCCGACACCATGCTCGCCCGTCACTGTGCCGCCCATGGCCACGCTGGTTTCCAGAATGTCGGCACCGAACAGCTCGCAGCGGTGCAGCTCGTCGGGGTTGTTGGCGTCGAACAGGATCAAGGGGTGCAGATTGCCGTCGCCAGCGTGGAACACATTGGCGCAGCGCAGCTGGTACTTCTTCTCCATCTCCTGGATCGCCAGCAGGATGTCGGCCAGGCGCTTGCGTGGAATGGTGGAGTCCATGCACATGTAATCGGGGCTGATACGGCCGCTGGCGGGAAAGGCATTCTTGCGCCCGCTCCAGAAGCGCAGGCGCTCTTCCTCGCTCTCGCTCACGGTGATGGCCGTGGCTCCGGCGTGGCGCAGCACTTCGCTCATGCGGGCGATCTCTTCTTCCACCTCCTCGGGCGTGCCGTCGCTCTCGCACAGCAAGATGGCTTCCGCCGTAAGGTCATAGCCGGCACGCACAAAGTCCTCCACGGCGGCCGTCATGGGCTTGTCCATCATTTCCAGCCCGGCCGGAATGATGCCGGCCGCGATCACCGCAGCCACTGCGTCGCCGGCTTTGCGTACATCGTCGAAGCTGGCCATGATGCAGCGTGCCAGCTGGGGTTTGGGCACGAGCTTGACCGTGACCTCGGTCACCACGGCCAGCATGCCTTCGCTGCCTATCATGATGGCCAGCAAGTCCAGTCCGGGAGTGTCGAGTGCATCCGAGCCGAATTCGACGGGCTCGCCTTCGATGCTGAAGCCCTTGACCTTGAGCACGTTGTGCACCGTGAGTCCGTACTTGAGGCAGTGCACGCCGCCCGAGTTCTCGGCCACATTGCCTCCGATGGTGCAGGCGATCTGGCTGCTGGGGTCGGGCGCATAGTACAGACCGTAGGGTGCAGCGGCTTCGCTGATGGCAAGGTTGCGAACGCCGCATTGAACCAGGGCCGTGCGGCTGTAGGCATCGACGCCGAGGATTTTGTTGAACTTGGCCAGCGACAGCGTCACGCCCATGGGGTGGGGCATGGCGCCGCCCGAAAGCCCGGTGCCGGCGCCGCGCGCAATGACGGGAGCCGCTATGGCATGGCAGGCCTTGAGCACGGCCTGCACCTGTGCATAAGTCTCGGGCAGGCAGACCAGCAGCGGGCGCTGACGGTAGGCCGTCAGCCCGTCGCATTCATAGGGCGTGGTGTCTTCGCTCTGATAGAGCAGGGCATGCGCCGGCACATGGGGGCGCAGTGCCGCCAGCACCTCGGCCTGGCGCCTGGCGCGCTCGGATGGCTCGGGCAGGTGATGCGCTGCGTTGGCCGCCGTGCTGGAGGTGGCGACGAGATCGGTGAATGTGCTGGCGGACGTCATGCCTGCAAATGTAGGGGATGCGCCCGCGCCTTGGTGTGAGCTTTATTGCAAAGCTGCTTGAAATGCTTTGCGATGACAGTCATGAAGGCTTTAGAAATGAGAGCATCAACCGCTTTGTGGGTAAGCGATTGAGTCGATTTATTCTCTGAAATGGCCGCCTGCGTCGATCATGGTCAACCCGACATAGCTGGAGCCGCTGCGTGGCGGCGTGAAGCGCAGGTGCATGGCGCCATAGCGAACCTCCCCCATCGCGTCGAGTGCGGCAGTCAGGCTCGCACGCTGATTGGACGGCGTGGCCTTGCGCAGCGCATCGAGCAGGGTGCGAGTGTTGAGAAAGACTTCCAGCCCCAGATAGGAGGCTGGCGGCATGCCTGGCTGGCCAACGAGTTGCTGGTAATCCTTGATGGCCGGGATCGCACCCTTCCAGGGACTGGGCACCAAGGTGGTGAAGGCGATGCCGCGCGTATACGATCCCAGCCCTTGCACCACGGCGCGATTGGCCTGAGCGGCCAGGTTGTAGAACGGTGCGGTGACATGGGCCTGCCTGGCCATGGTGATCAGACCTATGGTGGCCGGAGCGCCCGCCAGCACGATGACGCCCTGGAGATCGGGCTGGGCGGCCAGCTGCTTGGCGAGCTCCGGGGAGTTGGCGCCTGATGCTTCCACGGCCAGCGTGATGACGGGTTTGAGATCCTTGGAAGTAAAGGCGGTCAGGGCGATCTGCAGACTGTCTTTGCCGAAGCCGTCGTTCTGATGAACGATGGCGACTCGTCGAAGACCTATGGTCTGCATTTGCTGCAACATGGCTGCAATTTCGGCCTGGGTGCTGGCGCGCAGCGGGTAGACGAATCGGCTGGGCTGCTGGCGCATGCTGCCGGCCCCTGCAATCACCCCTACCAGGGCGGTCTGGCCCTGCTGTATCTCGGGCTGCATGGCGGCGCAGCTGGCCGTTCCCCAGCAGTTGAGCAGGGCCACGGCCCCTTCCTGGATCAGCTGGCGTGCATTGCCGGCGGCGCGCTGCGGTTCGTAGCCATCGTCCAGTACCCTGAGCGTCAGAGGCTTGCCCCCCAGTCCGCCGAGCTTGTTGAACGCCTCCACCTGGGCCTGCATGATGCTCAGCCCTTCCTTGCCGGCCTCGGCCTGTGCACCGGACAGCGGCAGGCTGGCACCGATGGTGACGGGGTTGTCCTGCGCATGCAGGGGCAGGGCGGCAATGCCGGCGGCCAGAAGCCAGGCGCAGCGCATTGGGGTTGGCATAGGTCTCCTCCTCGTTGTTGTGAGCCCATGGTGGGAGGGGGAGTAGACCGGCGATAGAGGGCAACTGCGGCAATGTCTGCGCGCAGCGACGTTACACAGTTTTGACTCGCATGCGGGATGCAGGCTTGACCTGTATCAGCCCCTGGCCTTGCGTCGTCAGCTGCTTTCCAGTACCCACAGCCGCTTGCTGGCGCGAGTCATGGCGACGTAGAGCAGATTGCGCTGCGGGTCGTTCGCGTCGGGGGAGAAATGCCTGGCATGGACGAAGGGCACGGCCACATATTCGTATTCATGGCCTTTGCTGCGCTCCACCGTGAGCAGTTGCAGGCTGGGTTTTTCCTGGCGCTGATGCTGTGCGATGCTCGACTGAACCATGAGGCTGAGACGGCCCAGGAATTCATCGACGGAAAGCCCGGCGCAGATCTGCGACAGCGCTTGCAGGCCGGTCAGGCATTGGCGCAGCTCGTCCTGGCTGATGGGAGCCTGGGCAAAGAACTGCTGCAGCAGCGGATGGCTGCACAGCTGCCCAGCATCGGCGCATTGCTCGGCGGGCAGGGCCAGCAGCCGGGCTGCGGCCGAGTCCGGTGCGATCTGGACGGCAAGGAAACGGCGCATGGCGCTCTGCCGTCCCATCAGTTCGGCAGCGATGCGCAGCGTGTCGGACTCCGGCGGAGCTTCGCCCAATGCGCTCATGTCGAACAGGCCGTTGGCCAGCAGATCCCGGTCGGGTGGGCTGGCATGGCGCACATAGCGCATCAGGCCTTCGGCGGCGCTGTTCAGAATGCCTTGCGAGAGCCGGGCGGCACCGCTGCAGCCGGGCATGGCCCACAGCATGGCCAGCACCAGGGCGATTTCACGGCGCTGGTAGAAGCGCTGCATGCCTTTGCAGGCATAGTGCACGCCTTCGTGGGCGAACAGCCATTCAAGCCGTATCGAATCTTCGGGCGAGCGCAGGATGACGCGCAGCACGGCGGGCGGGTCCTGCGGTTTGCGGGGCAGACGGGCCACGGCGGCATGGATGTCCAGCAACTGCCGGGAGCAGTCCTCATCATCGCCACGGCGATGTTCGAACCAGGCCGAGGCATTGCGGTAATGGGCTTCGAACTCCACGCCGAAGAGCCGGTTCAGTTCCTGGCAGATGAGGGGGCCGAAGCGATAGGTTGTGTTGAGCGTGGCCTGGCCGGTGCCTGCGGGCAGCTCCTGCAGGATGCGTTGGGCGCTGTCGCCAAAGATGGAGGAAGCGCCCGGCAGAATGTGCTGGTTGAAGTCGCCGACACCGATGAAGCGGCCGTTGCCGCGTGCCAGATGGCGCAGCACCAGCAGCGCGGCCTCGTCCAGGTCCTGCAGTTCGTCGAACAGCACGGCTTCGAAGCGGCCCTGCAGCAGCGGAAAGCCGGCATCGAAGTCCAGTGCGGCCAGCTGGCAGGCCAGCGCGTAGGTGCAGTCGCCGGGCGCATAGAACAGCGGCTCCTGGGTGGGGCCCGCGCGCAGCCGTTCATAGCTGCGCAGCAGTCGGTACAGGCCGTAGTCCAGAGCGTTGTCGCGGCAATATGCCAGCGCTCCGAGGCCGCTGGCGTCGATGTCGAGTTCCAGCATGCGCTGCTTGGCCTGGGCCTCGAAGGCGAGGAAGGCGCTGATGTCCAGGGGGCGTGCGAAATAGTCGGACAGCTCGGGGATGTCGAGCTCGGCATGCCGTTCGGCCTCTTGCGACAACGCCTGATGCGCCTGCTGGATGAGCAGGTTCTTCTCCAGGGCAGAGGAGAGCATGGGCACGGGGTCGCCCAGCTCTTCGAGTATGCGGGCGCAAAACTGCTCCAGAGTGAGCAGGTGCAGGCCTTCGAGGCGTACGGCGGTGAGCCGGTCCAGGCGTGCCTGAATGGCCTTGATGCCGGCTTCGGAGTAGGCCAGCATCAGCACCTTGCGCGCGCCCTGGGTGCGGATCAGGTCAACGGCCTTGATGGCCAGCGTGGTCGTCTTGCCCGTGCCGGCCAGGGCGCGGATGAGCAGCGAGGACGCTTCGCTGTTGAGTGCCTGGTTCTGGTCAAGGCCGGGGTACAGCCTGGGCTGCAGGTTCATGCCGTGGGTGCTCCATCTTCGTTATCCATCGCGCGGCCTGTGCAATGGGCTGCGCCGCAGCGAGGCCGACAGGGTACCGCTCAGCCCATGGCCTTGCGCAGCCACTCTGCGAAGGCCGCACATTCCCAGCGATCCATGATGCCGGTCTTCCAACACAGATAGTGTGCGTGGGGGCTGGGAGCATCGACATCGAACAGGCGCACCAATGTGCCGTTTTCCAGCCAGGGGGCTCCGAGCTTGTGGCGTACCAGGGCGATTCCCATGCTGGCCGATGCCGCGTCGCACATCAGGCCGATGTCGTTGAACTGGGAGCCTTCGTTGGGTTCGGCCATGTCGAGGCCGGTCGCGGCGAACCAGGTGCGCCAGGGCTCCAGCGGGCTGCGAAGCAGCGGCATGCCTTCCAGGTCGTCCGGGCGCTCGAACGGTCCATGCTCGCGGATGAAGCTGGGCGAGGCCAGCGGTGTGACGGTGTCGCGGGCCAGCTCGATATGCTCCACGTCGGCATAGTGGCCGGCGCCGAAGCGCACCATCAGGTCGGCGTCCTCACCGATCACATCCAGCAGCGGAATCGAAACCTGCAGCGCGATGTCGATTTCGGGATAGGCCTCGGTGAACTGGCGCAGGCGTGGAATCAGGATCACGCGCGCAAAAGTGGGGGTGACGGCCAGTTTCAGGCGTCTGCGTCCGGGCGAGGCCGATGCTCCGGGAAAGCGCTGCAAGGCGCCCAGGCCCTCGCGTACATGGGCCAGATAGGAGCTTCCGTCCGTGGTCAGCGAGAAATCCGTGCGGCCGAACAGGCGTGCGCCCAGAATCTGCTCAAGCTGCTTGACCCGGTGGCTGACGGCGCTGGGCGTTACGCACAGCTCCTCCGCCGTCAAGGTGACCGAACGCAGCCGCGCCAGCGCCTCGAAAGTGAGCAGGCACTGTATCGGCGGAATCCGCCTGGCCGTAATGCTGTTCAAGGAGCCGGGGCTGCGGGTCATATGGTCAATCCCAAGCCCAGGGATTTAGCGGAACACCACGGTCTTGTGACCGTTGAGAATGACGCGTCGCTCGCTGTGCCATTTCACGGCACGGGCCAGCACCTGGCTCTCGGTGTCGCGGCCGCGGGCCGTCAGGTCTTCGACGGTGTCGGTATGGTCGGCGCGCGCCACGTCCTGTTCGATGATCGGGCCTTCGTCGAGGTCGGCGGTCACATAGTGGGCGGTGGCACCGATCAGCTTCACGCCGCGGTCATGCGCCTGGTAGTAAGGCTTGGCACCCTTGAAGCTGGGCAGGAAGCTGTGGTGGATATTGATGGCGCGACCGGCCAGCTTTTTGCACAGGTCGTTGGACAGCACCTGCATGTAGCGGGCCAGCACCACCAGCTCGGCGCCTTCTTCCTCGATGATCTCGTACTGGCGCTCTTCGGCCTGGGCCTTGGTCGCGGCAGTCACGGGAATGTGATGGAAGGGAATGTTGTAGCTTGCCGCCAGCTGATAGAACTCGCGGTGGTTGCTGATGATGGCCTTGATCTCGATGGGCAGCAGACCCGACTTCCAGCGGAACAGCAGGTCGTTGAGGCAGTGGCCTTCCTTGCTGACCATGATGACGGTCTTGATGCGCTCGGCTTTGGAGTGCAAACTCCACTGCATTTGATATTGATCAGCTAATTGAGCAACGGATGCCTTTAGGGAGGCGGCGTCTTTGCCATCGCAGGCAAACTGCACGCGCATGAAGAACAGGCCGGTTACCGGGTCGTTGTACTGCGCTGCTTCTTCAATATTGCCGCCTTGCTCAAGCAAGAATCCGGAAACGGCATGCACCAGGCCCAGTCGGTCTGGGCAGGATAAAGTCAAAATATAGGCTTGGGTCATAGCTGGGCAATTGTCGCAGCAAGGCGAGGACCCTGCGGACAAAGGAAATTCATGAAAAGCGAGGAGGGGCATTCTGCGCTCACACCCAGGGTGATTGTCGCCCTCTATCTGTGTGCGGGGATGCTGTGGTTGGGGGCACAGGCAGGTGTGCTCAACTATTTTGATGTATCGCTGAATCGACAGTCGCTGCGTTGGCAGATAGGCCTGTTCATTGTTTGGTTGCTGGCGACCGCGCTGGTCGCACTCTGGTTCATGCAGCGCAAGACGCGCGCCGACCAGCGTGGCCGGGAGACTGCGCAGGAGCTGGAGCTGGTGGTGCGCCACGCACCGGCCGGCATGGCCCGCGTGCATGTGGGCGGGGCCGAGATTGTCTGGGCCAATGCCAAGCTGGCGGGTTGGCTGGGCCGCAGCGTGGAATCGCTGCGCGGCCAGGATTTTCGGGTATTGGTGCCGGTCCATGACCGCGACGAGGTGGTTTTGCAGCTGCAGCGCCTGCTCGACGGCAGCACCGACTACTTTCAGGTGCTGCGCCAGTGCGTGCATGCTGAAACCGGCAAGGTCACGCCCGTGCTATGCACCACCAGCCGCGTGGCGGCGTCGGGGGTGGGTGGGCCGGTAGCCCTGGTCTGCGTGCTGCAGGACCTGAGCGAGATGGTGAGTGCGCGCAATGCCATGGTGCGCAGCGAGACCATGCTGCGTCTGGCACTGGAAGGCAGCGGCAATGGCGTGTGGGAATGGGATGCGCTGGAGCGGCGACTGAACTTCTCCACGGGCATGAGTGCCTTGCTGCGCTACCAGGGGCAGGATCTGGCCCGCGAATTCGATTTCGATCAGCGCCTGCATCCCGAAGATGCTGAAACGGCGCGCGCCCAGGCCGAGCAGGCACTGGAGCAGGGCAGCATGCTGGTGCTGACGGCGCGTCTGCTGTGCTTCGACGGTCTGTACCGCTGGTTCCGCGCACGCGGTCAGGCATACAGGGATGCGAGCGGACGTCTGATACGTATCTCGGGCCTGCTCTCCGACCAGACCGCAAGTCGCGAAGCCGATGAGCGCAGCCGTCTGGCTTCCACCGTGGTGGACAACACCATCGAGGGCGTGGTGGTGACCGATGCAAACAGCCGCATTCTCTCGGTCAACCATGCTTTCACGCGGCTGCTGGGCTTCTCCGAGGCCGAAATGCTGGGCAAGACGCCGCGCATGTTCAAGTCTGGCCGGCATGACAAGGCCTTCTACGATGCCATGTGGGCCAGCATGCATGCCACCGGGCACTGGCAGGGTGAAATCTGGAACAGGCGCAAGAACGGAGAGATCTTTCCCGAACGCATGTCGCTGAGCGCGGTCAAGGACGCGAACGACAAGGTGACGCATTACGTCTGCATGTTCACCGACATCTCGGCCGAGAAGGCGCGCGAGCAGCAGCTGGAGTTCCTGGCCCATCGCGACACCTTGACCGGTCTGCCAAACCGCGCGCAGTTCACGCGCATGCTGGGCGAGACGGTGGCGCTGAGCCAGAGCAACAACCTCCGCATGGCCGTTCTGCTGTTCAATATCAACCGCTTCAAGGACGTGAACGACAGCTATGGCCACTCCATCGGCGACGAGGTGCTCAGGCATGTGGCAGTGCAGATGCAGGGCGCTTTGCGCCATGGCGATATCATTGGCCGCCTGGCGGGCGATGAGATCTGCGTGGTGGCCCAATCCATATGCGACCGTGACAGTGCGGTGGACGTGGCCGAGCGCCTGATGGCAGCTGCCGGCCAGCCCTGGACCACGCCTGACGGGCTGTCCGTGGTCGTGAGTGTCAGTGCCGGCATCTGTCTGTACCCCGAGCATGCGCTGACGGCTGGCGATCTGCTGCAGGGTGCCCATGCGGCGGTTTATGGGGCCAAGGCCAGGGGCTCCAATGCCTGGTGCTTCTTCCATGAAAACATGACCCAGGCCGCCCGCGAGCGCCTGGCCATGGAGGCGCGTCTGCGCCGTGCGCTGGACCTCGGTCATATGCGCTTGCATTACCAGCCGCAGATCGATCTGGCGACGGGACGCCTGATGGGGGCGGAAGCCCTGGTGCGCTGGCTGGATCCCGAGGACGGCCTGATCTCTCCGGCCCGCTTCATCACCGTGGCGGAAAACTCGGGCGTCATCGGTCCGCTGGGCCTGTGGGTGCTGGGCGAGGCCTGTCGTCAGGGCCAGCAATGGCGCGCCGCAGGCCTGCCCGATCTGACGATTGCGGTAAATGTCTCGCTGCATCAGTTTTTGCTGACCGATATTGCCGGTGGCACGGCCAAGGCGCTGGCCGAGTCGGGTTTTCCGGCCAGCCTGCTGGAGCTGGAAATCACCGAAAGCGCACTGGCCGAAAAGCCCGAGGAGGCATTGGCCGTGCTCAACCGCCTGCGCGAGCTGGGCCTCCGCCTGGCCATTGATGACTTTGGCACCGGCTATTCGTCGCTGGCGCACCTCAAGCGCTTCCCGCTTGATCTGCTCAAGATCGATCAGGGCTTTATCCGCGACATTCCGCACAGCGCGGACGATATGACCATCAGCAGCTCGGTCATTGCCCTCGGTCATGCCATGGGCCTGAAGGTCCTGGCCGAAGGCGTGGAAACCCAGGAGCAGCTGAGCTTCCTGCAGCAAAAAGGCTGTGACTACTTTCAGGGCTATTTCTGCAGCCGGCCCTTGCCGGCCGAAGACTTCACGCGCCTGCTGGAACAGACCCGCGAGGGTCAGCCGCTGGTGGCTGTCGCGACTGCGGACTGAGGATCACCAGCCCGGCAGCAGCCGTCAAGGCTTGGGCGCGGGCCTGTTTTTCCATTGATCGCGCAGTTGCTGGCATTGATCTTCGGAGGCATTGCCTTCCAGTGTCAGCTGCTTGTCTGCTTTCATTGTGGTAGCAGTCTGCGCTTTGTCTGATTGGGCTATAGCCACTTTTTGCTTGAAGTCGGCAGGCAGCCAGGTCGGTACGCCGATATCGCTGCGCACATGGCCACGGCCCGCTACCAGCAGCACGCTTTTGCCGGTCTGGCCCAGCTCGCGCACCGCTGTCTCCGTCACCCTGGCCATGGCTTCGTCGCGGGCCAGCTGAATGCGGGCCATGGGCGCGAATTGCGATTCGGGCAGCAGGCCGCAGTGTCCATCCTTGATGGCGTCGAGCTGCAGCTGCCAGCCTGCGGCCGGCAGGTGTGCGTCGTAGCGGGACTCGCCCATGGCTTGCTTCATCCGGGTGCGCGGCAGATTGCCGCCGAGCACGGGCACGCCGGCTTTCACGGCAGCCATCACCACCGGACCATAGTTCTGCCAGGGCCAGCCGCCCGGGCCGCCGCCCTGGGCCCATTGCAGCGCGGCCTTCACCTCCTCGTCGCTGGCCGATGCCGGCAGACTTCGGGTGCTACCGCCTGCGGGCGCCATCTCGACCACCAGGGCCGCGAGCCTGCCTTGCGCTGCCAGGTGGCGCACGGTAGCGGCTTCCCAATGGTGATGGGCGATCTGGTCATGCTGCTCGCCGAGCAGGATGACCGGTGTTCCCGCCCACTGGCCCAGTGTCTGCTGCCACTCGGCATCGCTGGTTCGCTGGGCGCTTTGATGGGCGCAGCCGCCCAGCAGCAGGGCGCCGGCAAGAGCCGTCAGGGCCAAAGGATTGAGACGCTGGCGCGGCTGCGCCGCAGAAATGAAAGTCCACATATGAGCTGATTGCATTCGTCTAAGACGGGGCATGGCTTCGTAGCTGTAGATTTCGTACCGGCTTTGCCCACCGAGTTTTGCCGCGATACTGCGGGGCATTGCCCCTGTCGCGCGTCCATTGTCGTGCCTTGCCGGATTCCCGTGCACATGTCCGTATTGCTTCCCCCCGCGTTTCTGGCCCGTGTGGCCGCCACCCTGCTGCTGGCCTGGCTGGCCGCCCAGCTCTGCCTGATGCTGCATACGCCGCTGCCGTGGATGCTGGGGCCGCTGATTTCCATCTCCTTGCTATCGATTGGTGGAGCGCCTACCCAAAGCTGGGCTAGGCTGCGCGATCTGGGGCAGTGGACGATAGGCGGCGCACTGGGCCTGTATTTCACGCCTGCCGTGACCGAGCTGGTGGCCGGCCTGTGGTGGGCGATTGCGTTGGCCATTGCCTGGGCCTTGCTGCTGGGCTGGGGCTTCGGGCGCTGGCTGTATCGCGTGCAGGCAGCCTCCATGCTGGGGCAACGGGGCATGGACGAAGAGCGCTTGCGCGCCACGACCTATTTCTCGGGTGCGATAGGCGCGGCTTCGGAGATGACGCTGCTGGCCGAGCGCGAGCATGCACGTACCGATCTGGTGGCAGCGGCGCATAGCCTGCGGCTGGTGATCGTCACGGTGAGCATTCCTTTTGCCCTGCAATGGGCGGGGCTGCAGGGGGACCCCGGCCTGACGCTGCCCAGCGTGCGCAATGTGCAATGGCCGGGCTTTGCCTGGCTGGCGCTGGCCACTGGCGCGGGGGCACTGCTGATGCTCAAGCTCAGGCGCGCCAACCCCTGGTTTCTCGGCGCGCTGGCCGTATCCATGGGCTTGACCATGGCTGGCCTGGAGCTGTCCGCCGTGCCGCAATGGCTGATGAATGCCGCCCAGTTGGTGATCGGCGTCAGCCTGGGGGTGCGCTTTCGCCGTGAATTCCTGCACACGGCTCCGCGCTGGCTGGGCATGGTGGCACTGGGTACCGTGGGGCTGATGGCGGTTTGCGCGGGCTTTGCCTGGCTGCTGCACGGTGCCACAGGCCTGCCCTGGGTCACCTTGCTGCTGGGCACATCGCCGGGCGGCATTACCGAGATGGCCATCACCGCCAAGGTGCTGCAGCTGGGCGTGCCCGTGGTCACGGCCTTTCAGGTCTGCCGCCTGATTGCCGTGCTGTTGCTGGTGGCGCCGCTATACCGGTGGCTGAGCAGTGCGCCACAGAAGACGCAGCCATAACCCGCAGCATGCAAAAGCGCTGGAAGCTCTGTCTGATCGTCAGTGTCTGCGTGGGCCTGCTGCTGGGCGGACTTCTGATGTGGATGGCCTGGGACCACAATCCCCAATGCGAGATTCACTGCGCTGAGCAAGGCATTGACTGGGGTCACTGGCTGGCGCTGGGCGCGGCAGGGTGGCTGCTGGGTTTTTTCGGCTGCATGCTGCCTGCCAGCGCGATGATGCTGCTGTGCAGAAAGTCATAGCGGCTCGTGCCTTCCTGATAAGCACCAAGGCGTGTTTGCAGGCATCAAAAAAGCCACTCTTTCGAGTGGCTTTTTGCAAGGTGTTCAGTGAATGATGACCGGCTGCTGGGCCAGGCCCGTGTAGGTGTCGAGAATTTCCTCCACCTCCTCTTCGGTGGGGGCATCCTGCTGCCAGGCGAGGATCTGTTTCTGGAACATTTCGGCCCAGGAGCCGTCCAGATACACCTCCTTGCCCGAGCGCTTGTCCACGATCTCGAAGCCGTGGCGCGGCAGTTGATGGGCTTGCTGGATCTCGGCCTTGGCTGTGCCTGCCGGAACGTCTGCCTCCATATCGGGACGCAGATGGAGCACCGCAAAGGATTCAGAGTCGTAAAGCATTTGCATGGTGTTCCTCCTTTCACTTCCGTTATGAGCATGCCTGCCATGGATATGGCGACAGGGTGCCGCATTTCAAGGTGGAAATGCCTGCTCTTGGCACTTGAGCACAGTATTCCATGGATTTGACATGGTTGTGGGCAACCGGTTTTCCCAAGCTGTAGTAGGCAAGTCCTTGAGCGCTGCGACAGCGTTCAGCCCGTGCCGGTGCAGGTTGCGGGCCTTGGCTGGAAGGTAAGTGAGCGCTTTTGATGCAGTAGCCCTGGGGTTTACGCCAGGAGGCGACACTCCGGGCTATTGCGGGGCGGGCTGATATTTCTTGAGCTGCAGATCGACAAAGTCATCCTGCCCCTGGCTGAGCTTGATGCGCACCGGCAGGTATTGCATGGCAGGAGCCAGCCAGACCGAGCCGCGCTGGTCGCTGCTGCTTTTGCCGGGAAGTTTGTCCAGGCGCAGTGCCATGACGCTGCCAAAGGGCAGCTCCAGCGCCTCGCTGGCACCCACGCGGAACTGCCAGCGCACCGCCGAGCGTGCGCTGCTGGTGGTCAGCTCTATCAGTGTGCCTGGTGGGTATTTTTCGGGACCGGCAGCCATCAGGGCCGAAAGCTGCAGAAAGACGCTGAGGCGGTCCTGCACGCCGTCGCCAATGGCAGCATCGGTCTGGCCACCGCTGTAATGCGCCTTGCCGCTGGCCACGTCAAAGGCTGCAGACTGGGTTTTGCGCCCCTTGTCGCTGAAATTGAGTGGTTGCAGGCCCTTGGGCGTGATCAGCCCTTCGCTGGTCTGGGCGCGTTCTCCCAGCAGGAACATGCTGATCGACTGCCTGGCCTGGTAGTACTGGCCGTCATGCTGCCACTGCAGCTGGGCGCCGGCCGAGTATTGAAAACCCTTGACCTGACCCGAGGCATTGAACTCCAGCGTGGCGGAGTTCGGCAGGGTGACAGGCAGCACGGCGCCTGGCGGCAGCGGCGCGCTGCCTGCGGGCGTGACCGCAATGGGGCGGGCCGTGTCTGCGCCATGGGCCTCGGCTGGCTCGGTCGCGGGCTCTGGTGCCGGTTCTGCAGCAGCAGCGGGCTGCTCCGTATTGGCAGCTGCTTCTGTGTCAGGAGCTGCTTGCGCTTGTGTATCCTGGGCTGGAGGCGGATTCGGTGCGGGCTCCTGTTCGTCCGGTATGGGCGTTGGCACGGGGGCCGGCGCTGGCGTCCGGGGTGCAGCCCGGGGCTTCGGCGCCGGCGGCGCAGCCGGTTTGGATGCCGCAGGCGGTGGTGGGGGAGGAGGGGGCGCCTGCAGCATGCGCGTCTCCATCACGATCTGGTCGTCCGCCGCTTTGTCCGGCGGGCTCAGTTCGGGCAGGCCCCAGAGCAAGAGCCCATGGGCTGCCAGCACCAAGCCGGTGATGGGCAGCAGTGTCTTGCGTGCCAGGCTCGCCTGAGGGGTGTGGCCCATGAACGTGGATCGGAGAATGCGGGTTTCAGTGGCTGGAATCGGCGCGCCAGCCCAGGTCGCTGGAGAGCTGGCGGGCAGCGGCCTGCAGCGGCGCGTCTATGGCTCCACCATAGTCGGGGTCGAAAGTCGCCAGCGAGCCCAGGGTCATCAGACCCAGCACGATATGGCCGGATGCGTCGAAGACCGGCACGCAAAAGGCCACGATGCCCGGCAGCACGGTATCGACCACGCGGGCGGTGCCGCGCGCACGGACTTCGGCCAGCATGTCCGCCACGGCCTCCTCGGTCTGGGGCAGATCCTGGCGTCTGGCCTTGCGGGCGCGCTCGACTTCGGGCTCCAGCAGCGGCGCCGTCATTTCGCGCGGCAGCCAGGCACCAAAGCAGCGGCCCGTGGCCGAGGCCAGCATGGGCATGACGTCGCCCAGGCGCAGGTTGGCGGTGACGGATTGCGCCGACTCCTCCCAATGCACGATGGTCGGGCCATGGTTGCCCCAGACGGCGATGGCCAGCGTGTGGTTCAGGGTCTCGAGCAGCGCCGGAATGCGTTCGCGCGCCAGGCGCACCGGGTCGAGGCGGGCCAGCGATGCCAGGCCGATCTTCAGCGCCGCAGGGCCCAGGTCATAGCGCGAATTGCGCTCGTCCTGCGCCACCAGACCGATGCGCTGAAAGCTCACCAGATAGCGGTGCGCCTTGGCGGCACTCATGCCGGCGGCAGCGGCGACATCCTTGAGCATCAGCGGTCCGCTGGCCTGTGCCAGCGCCTCGATGAGGGAGAAACCCACTTCGACCGACTGAATCCCTGCGCGTTCCTTTTCCATTGCAATAGAATCGTGTTTTGTTTAGTTAAATCAATTTAACCAATCGTAATTTTGGCTAGCGTTGTCAGGCATTGTGCCAGCACCGCTGCCGCGAGCAGAGGGACAGAGAATGAAACTGGCAACGTACAAGGATGGCTCGCGTGACGGGCAACTGGTCGTGGTCTCGCGTGACCTGAGCCAGGCCTGCTATGCCACCGGCATTGCCAACCGCATGCAACAGGTGCTGGACGACTGGAGCTATATGGCGCCCCAGTTGCAGGATCTGTCGCACGAGCTCAATCACGGCAAGGCCCGCCATGCCTTCCCCTTCGATCCCCGGCGCTGCATGGCCCCGCTGCCGCGAGCTTATCAGTGGGCCGATGGCTCGGCCTACATCAACCATGTGGAGCTGGTGCGCAAGGCGCGCAATGCCGAGGTGCCGGCCAACTTCTACACCGATCCGCTGATGTACCAGGGCGGCAGCGATGACTTCATCGGCCCCTGCGACGATGTGATCGTGCCCAGCACGGCCATGGGCATTGACTTCGAGGCCGAGATTGCCATCGTCACCGGCGATGTGCCCATGGGCACGGACGCGAGAGATGCGCTGGACGGCATCCGTCTGGTCATGCTGGCCAACGACGTGAGTCTGCGCAATCTGATTCCCGGTGAACTGGCCAAGGGCTTCGGTTTCTTCCAGAGCAAGCCCGCCACGGCTTTCAGCCCCGTGGCCGTGACACTGGATGAGCTGGGCGATGCCTGGAAGAGCGGCCGTCTGCATCTGACGCTGCAGAGCACATGGAACGGCCGCAAGGTCGGCATGTGCGATGCGGGCGAGGAGATGACTTTTCACTTCGGCCAGCTGATCGCCCATATCGCCAAGACCCGCAATGTACGCGCCGGCTCCATCGTGGGCAGCGGCACGGTGAGCAACAAGGGCGTGGAGACCGGCAGCGGCAAGAACAAGCGCACGGAATGGCCCAAGGGCTATAGCTGCATCGCCGAAAAGCGCTGCATAGAGACCATTCAGGACGGCGCGCCCAAGACCGAGTTCATGCAGTTCGGCGACACCATCCGCATCGAGATGAAGGGCAAGGATGGCCAGAGTATCTTCGGCGCCATCGATCAGAACATTGCGCCGCCCGGAAGCAGCAGGGATGACGAGCCGCAGGGCCAGTCCCTGAATGCCTCCGAGGACTGAAGCCGCGACGCAGCAGCCATGCCCATGCCAAGTCTGAATCTGCCTCGCCGCAGGCCCTCCCTGAAGGCCGTGCCGGCCGCGTTGCTCGCACTGTGTGCGGGCCTGTCCATGGCTGCCGAGCCCGAAGCAGGCTGCCCGCCGCCCTTCAGCCCGCCCACACAGGCCGAAGTGCAGGCCATGGCTCCCCATATGCAGGACAGGGGTCTGCTCTGGCGAGTGCAGGATGGCGAGCGCACCAGCTGGCTGTACGGCACCTTGCATGTAGGCAAGCGGGAATGGATGTTGCCCGGTCGCACCATCCTGCGCTCCATGTATGGCGCCGACCTGCTGGCCCTGGAGCTGGACTTGCTGAATCCGCAGGTCATGCAGCAGTTGATCGAAGGTTTCAAGGCCCGTGCCGACGCCCCCGCACTGCCCGCAGATCTGGAGGCCAGGCTGGCGCTGCAGCGAAAGCGGGCCTGTGCCGAACACCTGAGCGCGGAGCGCCCGGATGCCCAGCTGCTGGGACTGGTCAGCCAACTGGGGCGCAAGCAGGGGCTGATGGCCGAGTTTGGCGCCGACCTTTTGCTGGCGGGCATGGCCCAGGCGCTGCACAAGCCCGTGCTGGGGCTGGAGTCGGTCCAGACCCAGCTCCAGGAGCTGCTTTCCGACGACCCCGAGGAGGTCCGGGAAAGCGTGCGCGACGGGCTTGAGCAGCTCGAAGATCCCAAGTCCCCGGAAACCCTGCAACAGCTGGCAAACATCTGGGCCAGCGGCAATGAAAAAACGCTGGAGAACTATGCCGATTGGTGTGACTGCATCAAGACCGAGCGTGACCGGCTCAAATACGCCCGCCTGATAGAGGGACGCAATCCTGGCATGGCGCAAGGCATTGCGAACCAGCTCAAACAGGGCAAGACGGTGTTTGCTGCCGTCGGCGCGCTGCATATGGTCGGGCCCATGGGCCTGCCCGAGTTGCTGCGGCAAAAAGGCTATCAGGTCGAGCGTGTGAGATTCAAGCTGCCAGCCAAACAGGAATCGGAGTCAAAAGCACTTCAAACCGAATAGAGACAAGCGCGAGCTGCTATCAATTCTAAAAAAGCAGGCAGCTTGGCGGGGTCCAAAAATCATTCCACAACCCCCTACATCACCCTCAAGGAGACAAACGATGGATCGTCGTCAATTCCTGGCTGCCGTGGCAGCCAGCTCGGCTGCTGCCGCATCCCCCTTTGCCATGGCGCAGGATTGGCCCGCCAACCCCGTGCGCTGGGTCGTGCCCTACCCACCCGGAGGCGGCACCGATGTGCTGGCCCGCACTGTGGCCGAGTCCATGCGCAAGACGCTGAACCAGACCATCGTGGTGGACAACCGTCCCGGTGCCTCGACCAATATCGGCGGCCAGCTCGTTGCCTCGGCCAAGCCCGATGGCTACACCATCATGTCGGCCGACAACGCCATCCTGGCCTTCAATGAACACCTGTTCAGCAAGCTTCCCTTCAGCCCTGACAAGGATTTCACCTATGTGGGCGGCATCAGCCGCTTCCCCATGGCGCTGGTGGTCAACCCCGCATTCGAAGCCAAGGACTTCAAGGAATTCCTGGCCTATGCCAAGGCCAACCCCGGCAAGCTCAACTACGCCTCGCCCGGCAATGGCTCGCCCCACCATCTGGCCATGGAGCTGTTCAAGAACCGCACCGGCACCAGCCTGACCCATATTCCCTACAAGGGCGCCGCGCCCGCGCTGGCCGATGTGATGGGCGGTCAGGTGCCTTGCATGTTCCTGGATCTGGCATCGGGCCTGCCCGTGATTCAGTCCGGCAAGGTGCGAGCCCTGGCCATAGGTACGGCCAAGCGCGTGCCCAATCTTCCCAATGTGCCCACGCTGGCCGAGCTGGGTCTCAAGGATTCCGAGGTCTATGCCTTCCAGGGCATTCTGGGTCCCAAGGGATTGCCGCCAGCCATCGTGCAGCGTCTCAATGCAGACCTGCAAAAAGCGTTCAAGGACCCCGACGTGGTCAAGCGCATGGCCGACTTCGGCATGGAAGCCCTGCCCGGTACGCCCGAGCAGTTTCACCAGCTGGCACGCACCGAAGCCAAGCGTTGGGGTGAGGTCATCAAGACGGCTGGCGTGAAGCTGGACTGATCGTCCTTTCCCTGAGCTTCGCGAGGTTCTGGGCATGGCTTGAGCCGTTGCCGCAGACCTCGTAGGCTCGCATCACCACGGCCCTGCCTCCTTGAGTTGCAGGGCCGTTTCAATAGGGCAGTATGCCCGGCAGCAGTGGACGGCTGAGGCGCTCGCGCCACCATTGCTGGGCCCGGCCGCGGGCATCGCTGCGCCAGGCCAGCCAGAAGGTTTCGGGCGGACGCGGCTCTTCCACCGCCAGTTCCACCAGCACCCCGGTCTCCAGCTCCACACGCACACAAGCGCGCGGCACAAAGCCGTGGCCCAGCCCGGCAGCCTGGCATTCGATCTTGGCCTGCATGCTCGGCACGGTGATGCGCCGCTGGCCGGTGAGCAGGCCCACGGTGCGGTCGGTCAGGGAGCGCGCGCCGTCACCCACCACCACGGCGGTGTGTTCCAGCAGGTCGCTGCGCGCCAGTGGCCGGCCCAAGCGCGCCAGCGGATGGCTGGCTGTCACGCAGAACACGAAATCGAGCTGGCCCACGGCCACGGCCTTGTGACCGCCGCCGGCAGGGCCTTCGCCTGCAGCCACGATCAGGTCGGCCCGGCCTTCGCGCAGGGCTTCCCAGGTGCCGGTCAGCGTCTCGCTGCCGATGCGCAGACGCGTGCCGCTGTTCAGCGCCTCGAAGGCCTGAATGTCGGCGCCGAAGGCGCTGGTGGGGATCAACGAGTCATGCACCAGGCGCACCTCGGTCTCGAATCCCGTGGCGATCTGGCGCAGCCGAGATTCGAGCTGACGCGCGGCAGCCAGCAGCCAGCGCCCTTCCTTGAGCAGTTCCTCGCCTGCTGGCGTGAGACTGACGCGCGGGCCGTTGCGCACAAACAGGTTCAGGCCCAGTTGTTCCTCGAGCTTGGAGACGGCATAGGAGATGGTCGACGGTACTTTGTGCAGACGCTCTGCCGCACCGGCGAACGAGCCGTGGCGCGCAATGGTGTCCACCAGTTCGATGGCTTCCAGAGAGAGTTTGAGCATATTTGGTGCGCCTAAAAAATAATCATCGAAATTATCGATTATTGAAGAGATTTTCTTTCAGCATAACCGCATATCAGGCCGCGGATACTTCATTCATCGCCACACGGAATGCAGCAAAACAAGGCAGACAGGCCAGAAGCAGGAAGTGTGAACACCATCGATTGTTTAGGAGATAGAAATGCTTGAAGTTCGCCCATCCAACCACCGCGGTCGCGCCAACCATGGCTGGCTGCAATCGCGCCACACCTTCTCCTTCGGCCACTACCGCGACGCCAACCAGCAAGGCTTTTCGGATCTACTGGTCATCAATGACGACCATGTGTCCCCCGGTCAGGGCTTCGGCACCCACGGCCACCGCGACATGGAAATCTTCTCCTATGTGCTGGACGGCGCCCTGGAGCACAAGGACTCCATGGGCACGGGCTCGGTGATCCGTCCTGGCGATGTGCAGATGATGAGCGCCGGCACCGGCGTGGAGCACAGCGAATTCAACCACTCGGCCCAGGACCCGGTGCACTTTCTGCAGATCTGGATCGTGCCCGCCGAACGCGGCGCCGCTCCACGCTATCAGCAGGTCCATGTGGACGATGCCGACAAGCGCGGCCGCCTGCGCCTGATCATCGCCCCCGAAGGCGCAGACGGCACCCTGGCCGTGCGTCAGGACGCCCGGGTCTATGCCGGCCTGTTCGATGGCGCTGAATCCGCCGAACTCGATGTGGGCACCGACCGCCATGTCTATGTGCATGTGGCCCGCGGCAGCCTCAGCGTGAACGGTGAGCGCCTGTCCGAAGGCGACGGCGCCCGCATCCGCAACGCCGGTGCCCTGCGTTTCGACCAGGGTGAACAGGCCGAAGTGCTGGTGTTCGACCTGCGGCCCAACGAGCTGCCCGCCATGCCCCGCTGATCCCGACGGTCCCCTTTCTCCCCCTTTGTATTTATCCCTTCTTTTGTTTCAGGAGCTTCCCATGTCCAACGCCAACGCTTCCATCGCCCGTCCCGTCGCCGTCGCCAAGCCCGGTGCCAAGCTGCTGAACCCTCATGACCACACGCTGATCATGATCGACTTCCAGTCGCAGATGGCCTTTGCCACGCACTCCATCGATCCCGTGCAACTGCGCTCCAACGCCGCCCTGGTCGCTTCGGCCGCCGCCGGTTTCGGTGCCTCCACCATCCTGACCACGGTGGCCGAAAAGAGCTTCTCCGGCCCCATGTTCGAGGAAGTGACCGCGCCTTTCCCCGGCCAGGCCCTGCTGGACCGCACCTCGATGAACACCTGGGAAGACCAGGCCGTGATCAACAAGGTCAACGAGATCGGCAAGCCTCGCATCGTGCTGGCCGGCCTGTGGACCAGCGTGTGCATCGTGGGCCCGGCCCTGTCGGCCCTGGACCAAGGTTTCGAGGTCTTTGTGATCGCCGATGCCTGTGGCGACATCTCCACCGAAGCGCACAACCGCGCCATGGATCGCATGGTGCAGGCCGGAGCCCAGCCCATCACGTCGCTGCAATACCTGCTGGAAATGCAGCGCGATTGGGCCCGCACCGAAACCTATGACATGACCACGGGCATCGCCAAGAAGCTGGGCGGCGGCTACGGCATCGGCATCACCTACGCCAAGACCATGTTCGGCGCCCACGAAGGCTAAAAAAAGCGGCAGGGGCCTGCTGCGCAGCCGTATCCTGCGCCTGTGGCCCTTGCCGTACGGAAGTACGGCTGCGGTCCTCGGCCTCAGTCTTCTTTTTTGCACTCTCGCCGGCCTTTTCCTCCCTTTTTTGCGTTGCTGACATCCCCCTAGGCACACCATGACCCAGCCCACCACCCCCGACCTGATCCTGTTCAACGGCCGCTTTACCACCCTGGACCGCAGCAACCCCACGGCCACGGCAGTGGCCGTGAGCCAGGGCCGCTTCAGCGCCGTCGGCAGCGACCGCGAGGTCCTGCCCCTGGCCGGCCCGCAGACCAGGCGCATCGATCTGGGCGGGCGCAGTGCGCTGCCCGGGCTCATCGACAACCACCTGCACCTGATCCGCGGCGGCCTGAACTTCAACATGGAGCTGCGCTGGGACGGTGTGAAGAGCCTGGCCGATGCCATGGCCATGCTCAAGGCCCAGGTGGACGTGACGCCAGCGCCCCAGTGGGTGCGTGTGGTGGGCGGCTTCACCGAGCACCAGTTCGTGGAAAAGCGCCTGCCCACGCTGGCCGAGCTGAACGCCGTGGCACCCGACACTCCGGTCTTCATCCTGCACCTGTACGACCGTGCCCTGCTCAACGCCGCCGCCCTGCGCGCCGTGGGCTACACCAAGGACACGCCCGAGCCGCCCGGTGGCCAGATCCTGCGCGACAGCGCCGGCAACCCCACCGGCCTGCTGCTGGCCAAGCCCAATGCGTCCATCCTCTACGCCACGCTGGCCAAGGGCCCCAAGCTGCCGCGCGACTACCAGGTCAATTCCACGCGCCACTTCATGCGTGAGCTCAACCGCCTGGGCGTGACCGGTGCCATCGACGCGGGCGGCGGCATGCAGAACTACCCCGACGACTACGACGTGATCCAGGAACTGGCCGATGCCGATCAGCTCACCATCCGCCTGGCCTACAACCTGTTCACGCAAAAACCCAAGGAAGAGAAGGACGACTTTCTGCGCTGGACCGCCACCTCGCAGTACAAGCAGGGCACGGACTACTTCCGCCACAACGGCGCGGGCGAGATGTTGGTGTTTTCGGCCGCCGACTTCGAGGACTTCCGCCAGCCCCAGCCCGAGTTGGCCCCGGGCATGGAAGGCGAGCTGGAAGAGGTGGTGCGCATCCTGGCCCAGAACCGCTGGCCCTGGCGCATGCACGCCACCTACGACGAGACCATCGACCGCGCCCTCAATGTGTTCGAGAAGGTCAACGAAGACATCCCCCTGGCCGGCCTGAACTGGTTCTTCGACCACGCCGAGACCATCTCCGAAAAGTCCATCGACCGCATCGCGGCCCTGGGCGGCGGCGTGGCCGTGCAGCACCGCATGGCCTACCAGGGCGAGTACTTCGTCGAACAGTACGGCGCGGCCGCGGCGGAAGCAACGCCCCCTGTCAAGCGCATGCTGGAAAAGGGCGTGAACGTGTCCGCCGGCACCGACGCCACCCGTGTCGCCAGCTACAACCCCTGGGTGTCGCTGTCCTGGCTGATCACGGGCAAGACCGTGGGCGGTCTGCAGCTCACGCCCCAGCGCAACTGCCTGACCCGCGACCAGGCCCTGCGCATGTGGACCGAGAACGTGACCTGGTTCAGCAACGAACAGGGCAAGAAGGGCCGCATCCAGGTGGGCCAGCTGGCCGACCTCATCGTGCCCGACCGCGACTTCTTCGCCTGCCCCGAGTCCGACATCGCCGACACCTCGGCCCTGCTCACCGTGGTGGGCGGCAAGGTGGTCTACGGCGCTGGTGCCTTCGCCGACTTTGATGAATCGGCCCCGCCCCTGGCCATGCCCGACTGGTCGCCCGTGCGCACCTTCAAGGGCTATGGCGCCTGGGGTGTGCAGGAAGGCGCGCCGCTGCAGGCCGTGATGCGCAACGCGGCAGCGAACTGCGGCTGCGCCAACAGCTGCAACATGCACGGCCATTCCCACGCCACGGCCTGGAGCAGCAAGCTGCCCGTGGCCGATCTCAAGGGCTTCTGGGGCGCCCTGGGCTGCGCTTGCTGGGCGGTGTGACATGGGCAACGCGCTGCACGCCGCCGCCACCGCACCCTGGGTGCAGTCGCTGGCCCTGCTGTGCCTGTGTGCCGCCTTCCTGCAGGGCGGCTTGGACAAGGTCCGCGACTTCCGCGGCGCGGTCGCCGAGATGCGCCAGTTCGGCCTGGCGCCAGCCGCGCCCATCGCGGTGGCCACCATCGCGCTGCAGCTGGGCGCCTCGGCGCTGATCGTGTCGGGCTGGTACCGCTGGGCAGGCGCCTTGGCGCTGGCGGCCTTCACCGTCATCGCGGCCTTTCTGGCCGACCGTTTCTGGGCTGCGCCGCAGGCTGAACGCCAGCGCACAGCGAACGCATTTTTTGAACATTGGGGCCTGGTGGGCGGCATGCTGCTCGTCGCCTGGCACGACCTGGGAGGCCTCCGTGCCGGATAACAAAACCACCACCAACAACACCTCGGGCAGCTTCGCGCCGCTCGCCATCCCCGTCTTCGCCGTGCTGTGGGCCGCCACGGTGCTGGGCAACATCGGCAGCTTCATGCGCGATGTGGCCAGCGCCTGGATGGTGACCGAGCTGTCCAGCAGCCCCACGGCCGTGGCCTTGATCCAGACGGCGGCCACGCTGCCCGTCTTCCTGCTGGCCATTCCCGCCGGTGTGCTGTCCGACATCCTGGACCGCCGCCGTTTCCTCATCGGTGTGCAGGTACTGCTGGGCGCCGTCAGCGGCACGCTGCTGGTGCTGGCCCAGACCAACACCCTCACGGTGGAATACCTGGTGGCCCTGACCTTTGTGGGCGGCATCGGTGCCGCCCTCATGGGCCCGACCTGGCAGTCCATCGTGCCCGAGCTGGTGCCGCGCAGCGAGCTCAAGAGCGCCGTGGCCCTGAACTCCCTGGGCATCAACATCGCCCGTGCCATCGGTCCGGCCGCCGGCGGCCTGCTGCTTGCCAGCTTCGGCGCCGCCGCTGCCTACGGCCTGGATGTGCTCAGCTATGTGTTCGTGATCGCCGCCCTGATCTGGTGGAAGCGTCCCAAGGCCGAGGCCTCGGCGCTCAACGAGCAGTTCTTCGGCGCCTTCCGGGCGGGTGTGCGCTATGCCCGTGCCAGCCGCGAGCTGCATGTGGTGTTGCTGCGCGCCGCGGTCTTTTTCCTGTTCGCCAGTTCGGTCTGGGCCCTGCTGCCCCTGGTGGCGCGCCGCATGCTGGGTGGCACTGCCGGTTTCTACGGTGTGATGCTGGGCGCCGTAGGTGCCGGTGCCATCCTGGGCGCCGTGCTGCTGCCCAAGTTGCGCAAGCGTCTCGACACCGACGGTCTGGTGTTGCTGGCTTCTGTGGTGACGGCCTTGGTCATGGGCGTGCTGACCCTGGCGCCGCCCCAATGGGCCGCTGTGGCGCTGATGCTGGTACTGGGTCTAGGCTGGATTGTTGCGTTGACCACGCTCAACGGCGTGGCCCAGGCGGTGTTGCCCAACTGGGTGCGCGGCCGGGGTCTCGCCATCTACCTCATGGTGTTCAACGGCGCCATGGCCCTGGGCAGCCTGGGCTGGGGCCTGATCGCCGGCCAGCTGGGCCTGCCGGTCACGCTGCTGATCGGAGCCGTGGGCCTGGTGCTGGTGTCCCTGGTCTTCCACCGCGTCAAGCTGCCCACCGGCGAAGCCGATCTGCAGCCGTCCAACCACTGGCCCGAGCCTTTGCTGGCCGAACCCCTGGCCCACGACCGTGGCCCGGTCATGATTCAGATCGAGTACCGGATTGCGCATCAAGACTTGGCCGCCTTTTTCCAAGCCATGCAGCAGGTAGCCCAGGAGCGCCGTCGTGACGGTGCCTATGCCTGGGGCGTGGCCGAGCACACTGGTGAGTCGGGCCGGGTGATCGAGTGGTTCCTGGTCGAATCCTGGGCGGAGCATCTGCGCCAGCATGGTCGTGTGTCCAAGGCCGATGCCGATCTGCAGGCAGCCGCTTTGCGCTACCACCAGGGGTCGGACAAGCCCGTGGTCCATCACTTCCTGGCGCTCGATGCGCGTAGCGCCCAGCAGGGAACGGGTTCCACCGCTCACTGAGCGGGGCTGGCATCGGCATTCATCGCTGACGGGGCAAGCGATGAATGCAAGGCCGGCGCGCTACTTACTTGACGGGCTTGGCGGCGCGCACGGCCACGACCTCGATTTCCACATACCAGGCCGGGTTGGCCAGGGCTGCAATCTGGAAGGCCGAGCGTGCAGGCAGGTTGGGCTGGGCGGCCGTGCCAAAGAACTGGGTGTAGCCACGCATGAAGCCGGCAAAGTCCATCTTGTTGCCCTTGGCGGGGTCGGCCACCAGGAAGACCTGCATTTTCACCACATCGCTCATTGTGAGATTTATGCTCTTGAGCTGCTCTTCCAGGCCCTTGAGGATGGCGACGGTCTGACCCTCGGTATCGCCACCGTAGGCCGCAGGATCAGTGGCGGGCCTGGATTTGTCCACCACGGGCGGCACTTTGCCGGAGAGGTAGACGGTGCGGGCATCGGTGGGGATTTCCACGGCGGCGGCGATGGGGAAAGTCGAGCCCGGTGTCTTGTAGCGCAGCACATCGCCGCTTCCGGAGGTGGTGGCTGCGCAGCCGGTGAGCAGGACTGCCGTGCCCAGCAGGGCTGCGGTGGTGGCGGTCTTGAAGATGGATGGAACGTTCATGTGATCTCCTGAATGGATTTATGGGGTGACGCGAAAGGGTTTGACATCGGTGGCAGACAGTTTGTCCGGGTACTGATTGCCGAAGTTGCTGCGCACATAGTTCACGACGTCTGCAATCTGCTCATCGGACAGCTTGCTGGCAAAGGACGGCATGCCGTGCAGGCCGTTCATGACGACCGAGGCTGGGTAGGCTGCGGCTGCCAGCTTGGGGTTGGCGGCCAGCGCAGGGTAGAAGCCCGCACCCTTGGCGCCTTCGCCCTTGACCATGTGGCAGCCCTGGCAGATGGCTTGGTACAGGGTTTCTCCGCCGCTCTGGCTGAAGCGTGGGCGGACTGCCGAGAAGTTCTGCATCAACGCCTGGGTGTCGGCGGGCGAGATGGACAGGACAGCCGCAGACTGCAGCGTTTGCAGGTTTTTCACATCCTGGGTTTTCACGCCCTGTGATTGGGCCAGGACGGCGCCGGATAGACCCAGGGCCAGGGCGCCAGCGGCGCAAAGACGGTGCAATGTGTGCATGGTGAAGTTCCTTGTGGCAGACATGGACGATCAGAGGCTGGATGCCTTGGCGTGCAGACGCTGGATTGCATCCAGCGAGGACAGCACGGCACCTTCCTGCCAGGCGGGGATGTACGAGACATGCTCGCCCGCCAGCACCAGGCGCCCGTCGACCTGGGCCAGGTCCTTGTAGTGCTGCTCGCGCATTGCATCGGTCCAGTTGCCGAAGCAGCCGTTGATCCAGGGCATGCGATGCCATGCGACCGATACGCCGTTGAGGAACTCCTGCTTGTATTGCGGATGGATCTGCGCGCCGTACTCCAGCGCCAGGCGAACGCGCTCGGCCGGTTTGAGCGAGGAGAAGCGATAGCTGTTGGAGTTCTCGAAGGAATAGGCGCCCAGCAGCACGGCGGGGCCGCGGCCCATGTAGCCGGTGGAGGGGTAGGAGATCTGCTGGATCGGCAGATCGGTGTAGCTGATGCCGCCATAGATGCGCTCGTCCTCTTCCCAGAAGCGGCGCTTGAACTCCAGGCCCACCTTCATGGAGCTGCCATAGGGCACGGCAGCAATCGCGTTCTGCATGGCGCTGCCGGCCTGCACTTCTATCTGGCTCAGGATGGACAGCGGAATCGTGCAAACGCACCAGTCGGCACGGGCCTGCAGCGTGGCACCGGGCTTGAGGGTGTCCACATAGTCGACGGTCACGCCCTTGTCATTCTGAGCGATCCTGGTGACCTTGGCGTTGTAGCGGATGGCCGAGCCCAGATCGCGCGCCATGGCCTGGGCCAGCATGTCCATGCCGCCCTCGGGCTGGAAGATGGCGCTGTGGAACTCGTAGATATTGCCCACGCCCATCTGGCGCCACAGATTCGATTCCAGCAGCTCGTGCAGGCCCATGGGCGTCGAAGGTTTGGCCAGCGCCATCAGGCCGCCGCCGGGGTCGATGTCGTAGCCGCGGAAATCGCTGACCGCGTTGCTGGCGCGGTAGCGGTACTCCTTGTCCAGCACCCCCCAGGCCTTCAGGCTCTCCAGCAGGCGCTGCTTGTCTTCCAGGCTGACGCTCTGGTCCAGGGCACCCTGGTTGGTGGCCTTGGCGAGCAGCTCGGCCACATGGCCATAGACATCGGTCTGCACATGGCGAAAGCGCTGGGGTTTGCCGGCCAAGGCCTTGCTGTTGTGCAGATAGGCGTTGTAGTTGACCTGGTTGAAGGCTTCGAGCTTGATGCCGAAGCGCTTGTAGTAGTCCAGCATCGCATGGTGGTGGTAGGGCACACGCCAGGGGCCGGGGTTGAAGTAGTTGCCCTTGGCAAAGCCCACTGTCTGGCGCGTGCCGTCCAGTTCGCTGAACTCGTCGCCGCCGCGCAGCGTCCAGCAGCGGCCTCCGGCGCGGCCCTGGTATTCAAGCAACTGCACCTTGTAGCCGGCAGCGCGCAGCTCATGGGCGGCCACCATGCCTGCCAGGCCTGCGCCCAGCACCAGAACCGATGCGCCCGGCTTGGCGTTGCCGAGCTTGACCGGACCGTTGTAATGCGATTCGGCGGCGTAACCCAGTGAACTCATGGCCTGGTACATGGCACTGCCGCCCGCGACCTTTCCGATCATCGAGAGCAGTTGTCTGCGGCTGACATGCTTGCTTGGCTCTGGCATCTGAAATTCCTTTGCTGTTGTGTATTCCGCTGTCCATCCGGGGGTGCGGGGCAAGGGTTTTCAGCAAGAGCTATGCCAGGGATGAACCGCAAAGCATTAGTTCAATGAAATCAGTGGCTTGTTATGCAATTCAGAACGGTTGGTGTCCTGCCCTTTCGACGCTTGTGGTGCATGCTCACTAATTTGAAGCATCAATGGCCAAATTGGTGCAGTGGAGTCACACAATGAGGCGAAAAAAAGGCGTATCCGCAGTGACAGCGGATACGCCTTTGAGGGGGATCTACAGTGCTGCCGGGCTCAGAGTTCGCCGGGAGGCACGCTGGCTTCGCTGACCATGACGCGATTGCGTCCGCCACGCTTGGCTGCATAAAGCATGGCATCGGCCTGCTGGAAGACGGCCTTGATATCGGGAGCGCTGTCGGGCCAGTGGGCCACGCCCAGCGAGATGGTGATGTGGCCCACCGGTGGCATCTCCATCTTCTCGACCAGTTGACGCAGTCGCTCGGCGGCATGGGCGGCCGCCTCCGGCGCCGTGCCGGGCAGCAGCAGCAGAAACTCCTCGCCACCCACACGGCAAGGCACGTCGTCCATACGAGAAACCTCGCGCATGGTGCGCGCGAGCTGCCTGAGTACCTCGTCGCCCGTATCGTGGCCGAAGCCGTCGTTGATGCGCTTGAAGTGATCGATGTCGATGGCAATCACCGAGAACGGCAGTGCCTGCGTCTGGAAGGCGGCGATGGCGGCTTCCAGGTGGCGGCGGTTGCCCAGACCCGTCAGCGGATCGGTGTTCACGTCTTCGCGCAGCTTGGTGATGTTGCGTTGCAGCAGGTTCAGGCCCTTGAGCATGGCTTTCTTGAGTTCATAGGACTCGAAGTACCATGACTTGACGGCCTGAATGTTCTGCGCGGTTTCGGGCTTGTCCATATCGTGCGCGCCGTTGGCCAGCTGGCGCAGCGGGCTGGAAATGCGGCGTGCGCTCCACCAGATGACCACCAGCATCAGCAGGGCGATGGGCAGGGTCTTGTAGAGCACAGAGCGCATCATCTTGTTGAGCGGGGCCAGCGTGGCCGCCTTGGGGCGCTGGGCCACGATGCCCCAGCCCGAGGCGTGGATCACGGCATAGCCGGCCAGCATTTCCACGCCCTTGCTGTTGACGACAGGTGCCGTGCCTGACTCGCCCCGGATGACCGCGTTGATGACATCGTTGTTGATCACCTGATCGCCCACACGGTGGTTGTCGGGGTGATAAATGATGTGCTTGTTTCTGTCCACCACATAGACATAGGTGCCGTCCTGGTAGAAGTGCGAGCCCAGCAGGGTGTCGAGAATGCTGTCTTCCTTGAGGTAGATGCTGCCGCCCACCGCCCCCAGAAATTCGCCCTGAGGACCGAAAATGGGCTGCGAGACAAATACGATGTAGTTTCCGGCAGTGGACATATAGGGCTGGCTGATGACAGGGCCCCGGGTGCTCAAGGTCTGTGTCACCCCGGCACTTTGCAGCGTCTTGCCCTTGATCTGCAGAGTTTCTGGCGATGTCGCCAGCACATAGCCCGTGGGGTCGATGATGGTGACGGAGTTGAAGCTCTTGGTCTGAAGGCGCAGACGCGTGGCCTCTTTGGCCAGATAGCCCACGTCATCCATGTGCGCCCCCATCAGGCTGGCGCTGTATTCCAGTTGTTGCAGGGCTGACTGCAGAAAGTCATCCGTGCTCTTGGCCAGCTTGGTCGCGTAGGCGTGGTGACCTTCCAGCGTGTTGTCTATCAGCTGCTGGCGCTGCACCAGATAGCCGGCGTAGAAGGTATTGAGAAACGGGATCAGCGCGCTGCAGATGGTCAGGACCAGAATCAGGCGGCGCAGGTCAAGTCGGGTCGGTGCGAGGCGGCGTTGCCAGGGGAGAGATTTCTTCACAGATGATGTCGCGAGAGCAGGGCGGCTCTGCGCTGTACCTGTGTGCTCTGACAGGCTCAGACCCCGGCCGCATATTCATTGAATGCCTGCATTATGGTTCCTCGCGCCGGGGCCCTGCTCATGGTCAACCACCATGCAACTGTTTTACAGCGACAAGTCCTTGAACTTTTCCACCTGCACTGCACAGTCGTAGAAGCACGGGGCCCGGCCTATGTCGGTGAGCTGCTGATGCGTCAGCTCGTTCACATTCGTGCCATTGGCTCCCTGCTTGCGCCACCAGATGCCCAGGCCCACCACCACGCCTGCGCGAGCACGGCCGTTGATGGCGGCATGGCAGACATGCTCGCCGCGCCGGTTGAAGACACGCAACGGGTCGCCGTCGGCAATGCCGCGCTCAGTCGCGTCATCGGGATGCATCTCCAGCAGCGGGCGCTCTTCCATACGGGACAGACTGGCCACATTGGCAAAGCTGCTGTTGAGGAAGTTGCGTGCCGGCGGCGAGATCATGGCCAGCGGGTAGGCGGCCGTGGGCGGTTCGTAGTTGGGCAGATAGTCGGGCAGGGTGTTGACGCCCAGCCGCGCCAGGGCGGGGTTGTCGAATTCGCATTTGCCCGAAGCCGTCGCAAAGCCACCTTCGGCAAATGGCGCATCGGGCAGCGGAATATGGGCAAAGCCCTGCTGCAGAAGGTCTTCGAAATCAATCGCAGTATGTGCAACCGCTGCACGGCAAAGAGCTTCGTCGGATTCCGAAAAACATGCTGCCGCAAAAGCGGGGTCCAGCCTGGCCATATGCATGGCCAGATCGCGAAAGATCTGCGCATTGCTGCGTGCCTGGCCCTGGGGGGCGATCGCCGGGCGATTCAGCAGTACGTCGGTATGACCGTAGCTGCCGTGGATGTCCCAATGCTCTAGCTGCGTGGTGGCGGGCAGCACATAGTCGGCATGGTCCGCGGTGTCGGTCATGAAATGCTCGAGAACCACGGTGAACAGGTCTTCGCGGGAAAAGCCTGCTGCCACCTTGGCTGACTCGGGCGCCACGGCGACGGGGTTGCTGTTGTAGACCAGGACGGCTTCCACCTTGGGGCCGAAGCCGGCGCCACCCTCATGCAGCAGCACATCGCCAATCTGGCTCATGTTCAGTGTGCGTGGGCGACGCTCGCCCAGCAGCTGTGGAAGCTGGAGCACCGTGCGGTTGAACGGTGAGACGCCGGAGGCGGACAGCAGCAGTCCTCCCGCGCGGTGACGCCAGGCGCCGACGAGGGCCGGGAGGCAGGCGACGGCACGTACGGCATTACCGCCGCCGCGTGCGCGCTGCATGCCGTAATTGAGGCGAATGGCCGCAGGCCTGGTCGTGCCGTAATCGCGTGCCAAGGACTGAATCTGTTCCACGCTCAGGCCGCAGACACTGGCGGCGCGCTCGGGCGGCCACTGCAAGGCTCTGGCCCTGAGTGCCTCCCAGCCCAGGGTGTGTTGCGCGATGTAGTTGTGGTCCAGCCAGTCGTGCACGATCAGCTCGTGCATCAGCGCCAATGCCAATGCCGCATCGGTGCCCGGCAGAAGCTGCAGATGCTCGTGGCATTTGTCGGCGGTCTCGCTCTTGCGCGGGTCTATGCAGATCAGCTTGGCGCCCTGGCGCTTGGCTTCCTGCGCATAGCGCCAGAAATGCAGATTGCTGGCAATGCTGTTGCTGCCCCAGATCAGGATCAGCTGGCTTTCGGCAAAGAACTCCACGCGCATGCCCAGTTTTCCGCCATAGGTGGCGGTCAGTGCTTCGCTGCCGGCGCTGGCACAGATGGTGCGATCCAGCAGGCTGGAGCCCAGCTGGTGGAAAAAGCGCCGGTCCATGCTTTCGGCCTGCACCAGACCCATGGTGCCGGCATAGCTGTAGGGCAGTATGGCTTCGGGCGCGCGCCGGGCAATCCCGTGCAGGCGCTGGGCAATATCGCTCAGGGCTTCGTCCCAGCTCACGGGAGTGAACTGGCCGCTGCCCTTGGGGCCGCTGCGTTTGAGCGGCTGCAGCACCCGCCCGGCGTGGTAGGTGCGCTCCGTGTACTTGCTGACCTTGGCACAAAGCACGCCGCCCGTGTGTCCATGGTCTGCATTGCCTTGGACCTTGGTGGCCGTGCCGTCGACCACCGTGGTGACCAGGGCGCAGGTGTCCGGACAGTCATGCGGGCAGGCGCCGCGTACTTGAACGATATGAGGCATGTCGTGGGCTCGAAAAATCTGGACCGAATTGCGGCTGAAGACCGTTTTGTGGGCCTATTATGCGGCGCGCATCCATGCCAAAAAGCCTGAGGTGCAAGACCCCAGAAACGGGCCGATCCAGCCCGTAGCAATGAGTAGCCCGAAGAGAGAGATCGAGAGCAATGCAAGACAAGCGAGTGGAGTGGAGTCGTCGTCAATTCATGAATGCAGCAGCTGCTGCGGCGGCGGCCGGAGGCTTGACCGGCGCCGGTTATGCACAGGATGCGGGCGGGCCCATCGTGCTCGGGCAATCCTGCGCGCTGAGCGGCCCCTCGGCACAGCTGGGGACGCAGTTCGCGCAGGGCGCCAAGCTGTATTTCGATCAGCTCAACGCCCAGGGCGGCATCGGTCGCCGCCAGGTGGAGCTGCGTACGCTGGACGACGGCTACGAGCCTGAACGCTGCGTGTCCAATACCCAGAAGTTCATTGCCGACGACGTGATGGCCTTGTTCGGCTATCTGGGAACGCCCACCAGCATGGCGGCGTTGCCTTTGCTGCAGAAAGCCAGGCTGCCACTGATTGCGCCGATGACGGGGGCGGCGGGCCTGCGCGAAACCAAGCTCGCCCAGACGGTCTTCAATCTGCGTGCCTCCTATGCCGATGAAACCGCGCTCATGGTCAGGCAGCTGGTCTCGCTGGGATTGCAGAAGATCGCGGTGTTTCACCAGAACGATGCCTATGGTCAGTCTGGTCTTGAGGGAGTGACACAGGCGCTGCAAAGTCACGGCCTCAAGCCCGTGGGCGCCGCCACGGTGGAGCGCAATTCCCGGGATGTGGCCAAGGCCGTCAAGACCCTGGTGCCGTTGGGGGCCGATGTGATCGTGCAGGTCGGCACCTATGCAGCCAGTGCCGCCTTTGTGCGAGCAGCACGCCAGGCCGGCTATGGCGGGCAGTTCTACAACGTCTCGTTCGTGGGCACTTCGGCACTGGCGCAGGCACTGGGCAAGGAGGCCGAGGGGGTGGTGGTCACCCAGGTCGTGCCATCGCCGTTCAAGACCTCGCATCCGCTGGCACGCGAGTTTCAGGCCGCCTTGCAGAAAAGCGGTGCGTCGCTGCAGCCCGATTACTCGAGCATGGAGGGCTATCTGGCTGCCCGTGTCGCGGGCGAGGCGCTGAAATCCGCCGCTGCCGCTGGCCGGTTGCAGCGCGATGGCCTGGTGGCGGCGCTGGAGGCCATGAATGGTCAGCAGGTGGCGGGTTTTCCGATCGCCTTCCGCCCACAGGCCGGCAAGCCGCGTTTTGTCGAGCTGTCCATGCTCACAGGCGACGGCAAGGTCCGCGTGTGAGGCTTTGAGGCGTGCAGGGCGCAAGCTCTCTCGCTTTGGGCCATCATGGCATCTTTGCCATTGATGACCCCAAGGAGAGAGCGCATGGCCCTGCTGCCCGAACTTCAAGCAAGCGCCCCTGACATTGCCGCGTTGCGTCGCGATATCCACGCCCACCCCGAGCTGTGTTTTGAGGAAATACGGACCTCGGATCTGGTTGCGGCGAAGCTGGAGCAATGGGGCATAGCGATCCATCGCGGTCTGGGCAAGACCGGTGTGGTGGGCATCATCCATGGCCGCGACGGCGGCAGCAGCGGCCGTGCCATCGGCCTGCGTGCCGATATGGATGCCCTGCCCATGCAGGAGTTCAACACCTTTGACCATGCCAGCCGCCATGCGGGCAAGATGCATGCCTGCGGTCACGACGGCCACACGGCCATGCTGCTGGCGGCGGCGCAATATCTGGCCGCACACCGCGACAGCTTCGAGGGCACGGTCTACACCATCTTCCAGCCAGCCGAGGAAGGCGGTGGCGGCGCTCGCGAGATGGTCAACGACGGGCTGTTCGAGCAGTTCCCCATGCAGGCCGTGTTTGGCATGCACAACTGGCCGGGCATGAAGGCCGGCACCATGGCCGTGGGGGCAGGGCCCGCCATGGCATCCAGCAACGAATTCAAGATCGTGGTACGCGGCAAGGGCGGCCACGCGGCCATGCCGCATATGGTGGTGGACCCGGTACCCGTGGCGGCTCAGCTCATCATGGCTTTCCAGACCATCGTCAGCCGTAACGTCAAGCCCATTGAGGCGGGCGTGGTGTCGGTCACCATGGTCCATGCCGGCGAGGCTACCAACGTCGTGCCGGACAGCGTGGAGCTGCAGGGCACGGTGCGTACCTTCACGCTTGAGGTACTGGACCTCATCGAGCAGCGCATGCAGCAGATCAGCGAGGCCGTCTGTGCCGCGCATGGCACGCAATGCACGTTCGAGTTCGTGCGCAACTACCCGCCCACCATCAACACTGCCCCCGAGGCCGAGTTTGCGCAGGCCGTGATGCGCGAGATTCTGGGCGATGCCGGTGTGGTGCCGCAAGAGCCATCCATGGGGGCCGAGGACTTTGCCTTCATGCTGCTGGAAAAGCCCGGTGCCTACTGCTTTATCGCCAACGGCGACGGTGATCACCGCGCCCTGGGGCATGGCGGAGGTCCCTGCACCTTGCACAACCCCAGCTACGACTTCAACGATGCGCTGATTCCGCTGGGCGCGACTTTCTGGGTCAAGCTGGCCCAGCGCTGGCTGGACCAGCCTACGCGCGCCTGAAGGCTTGGGCCCGCCGTTGCGGGCTGGGTGGAGGATTTCTTTCACGCCAGACCTCGGGCGGGCAGCCAAAGTGCGTGCTGAACCAGCGTGTGAAAGCACTGTGGCTGTTGTAGCCCAGCATGGAGGCGATTTGGCCCACAGGGTAGTCAGGGTTGCGCACATAGCGCTGGGCAAGCTCCGAGCGAACTTCCTGCAGCAGGTCGGTAAAGCTCAGGCCTTCACCGTCCAGCTCGCGCTGCAGGGTTCGTACGCTGCGCCCCAGGCCCTGGGCCACGCAGATGCAGGTGGCATTGCCCGAGGGCAGCATGAGATAGATGGCCTTGCGCACCTGCTGGCCGACGGAGGCCTGACGGCCCTGCTGCGTGGTGTCCACCATAGTCTTGGCATAGCGCACCAGAACCGGGTCGGCCAAGGGGTTGGGGGCATCCAGGTCCTCGGTGCGAAACACAATGCCGTTGAAGTCCGCATCAAACTCCACGCGGCAACGAAACATCTGCTTGTGCAGGCCGGTGTCGCCGGGCGCGGGGTGGCTGAAACAGACGCGCAGCGGGCGCCATTGCTCCTGCAGCAGCAGGTTGCAGGTGCGAAACAGCACGCCGATTGCCAGTTCCATGGATTGCGGCAATGCATCCGGCAGGGTGAACTCTTCGCGCAGCACCACGACGCCATTGGCGTCGTCCATATGAATCACCAGCGACTCATTGAGCATGTGCACATGCTCGATGAGTGTGCTCAGCACTTTGCGCAAGGTGGGCTGGTGCAGCAACAAAAGGCTGACGACACCGAAGTTTGAGACCTGCCGTGATTGCGCCATGCGCAGCCCGAAGTTTTCGCAACCCGTGATGCTTGCAGCTTCTTCCAGCAGGCGTCCGGCCGTCAACGCATCGATCAGCTGATCCTGCTCGCGCACCACGGCTGGGCGCAGGCCGGCACGGCGCAATGCCGCATCAGGGTCTCCTCCCAGTTCGCTGAATAGTTCCGAAAAATTCGTCAGAGATGCCGCGCGCACAAAAGTGACCATGACTGCTCCACGCAAAAAGTCGGAGAAATTCTGGCATGAGATGCATAGCGTGCGGCATGAAATGCACAACCTATGTGACACAGGTTTTCTACAGTGGACTTACCGGGCGGCAGAGACTAGCAATAAGCCTGGGTTCAAAAAAGTGTAGGAGACAGTCATGCAGATAAACCCTCTGACCTGTGCCATAGGCGCGGAGTTGGTCGATGTGCAACTGGCGGATGCGCTGCGCGATGATGGGCTTTTCGCAGAGATCAAGGCGGCCTTGCTCAAGCACAAGGTGCTGTTCTTGCGTCGCCAGAGGATCAGTCGCGCCGAGCATGTCGGTTTTGCCAGGCGTTTTGGCGAGCTGGAAGATCACCCGGTGGTCGGCAGCGACCCAGAGCATCCCGGCCTGGTGCAGATCTACAAGACGCCGGACAAGCCGCTGGACCGGTATGAAAACTCCTGGCATTGCGATGCCACCTGGCGCGAGGTGCCGCCCATGGGCTGCGTACTGCGCTGCGTCGAGTGTCCGCCGGTTGGCGGCGACACCATGTGGGCCAATATGGCGCTGGCTTACGAGATGCTTCCATCGCATATCAAGGACGTGATAGCCCCGCTGCGGGCACGTCACAGCATTGAGTGCACCTTTGGCGCAGCCATGCCTGCGCAGAAGCGTCTGGCCCTCAAGGCGCAGTTTCCGGATGCCGAGCACCCGGTGGTTCGTACACATCCGGAAACCGGTGAAAAAGTGCTGTTTGTCAGCGGCTTCACCACTCATTTCACGAACTTCCACACGCCCGCCAATGTGCGTGTGGGCCAGGACTTCACCCAGGGCTCATCCAGTCTGCTGCAGTTCTTGATCAGCCAGGCCGCAATCCCCGAGTACCAGGTCCGCTGGCGCTGGGAGCCCGACAGCATCGCCATCTGGGACAACCGCGCGACACAGCATTACGCGGTGATGGACTACCCGCCCAGCCATCGAAAGATGGAGCGCGCCGGAATCATCGGCACACCGACTTTCTGAGCATCGGAAGACGCCCGTGGCAAGGCGCTGAACTGACCGAGCGGTGCGGTGCAAGCACAGTTGCACGCAAGGCTCCGAGCGCGGGCATGGCATTCATATAACAACGGAGACACCATCATGAATTTCCTCGACGGTCACCTGGTTGCCGAAAACCAGCAGCCTCTCATCATCACTGCAGCTCCTTATGCGCCTTCGTGGCTGCCGGAGGACTTCCCCGGCGAAATTCCCGTCACGATGGAGGAGCAGATTCAAAAAGCGGTGGACTGCTACAACGCCGGCGCCCAGGTGCTGCACTTGCATGTGCGTGAACTCGACGGTCGCGGCAGCAAGCGGCTTTCCAAGTTCAACGAGCTGATTGCCGGCGTGCGTGCCCGCGTCCCGGACATGATCATCCAGGTGGGTGGGTCGATCAGCTTTGCACCCGAAACCGATGGCGCGGCCGCCAAATGGCTGTCTGACGATACCCGCCACATGCTGGCCGAGCTGGACCCCAAGCCCGACCAGGTGACGGTGACCATCAATACCTCGCAGATGAACATTCTGGAGCAGTTCGATGCGCGGGATATCGAGGGCACTTCGATGGAGGACCCAGCGGTGTTCAATGCCTACAAGGAAATGACCGTGCCTGCACAGCCGGGCTGGGCCGAAGAGCATATACGCCGCCTGAGTGCGGCCGGCATTCAGAGCGCCTTCCAGTGCTACAACATCAACAGCTTCGAGTCGGTGGAGCGGCTGATGCGTCGCGGCATCTACAAAGGTCCGCTGGTGCTGAACTGGGTGGCCATCGGCGGCGGCATGGACCAGCCCAGCGTCTACAGCCTGGCCAATTTTGTGCGCGCCGTGCCCGACGGTGCGGTGCTCACGGTAGAGGCCTCGGTGCTGAACGTGCTGCCCATCAATCTCATGGGCATTGCCATGGGCCTGCATGTGCGTTGCGGCACCGAAGACAATCTGTGGAATCAGACCCGGACCCGAAAAATGGGCACGGTGGAGCAGATCGAGCAACTGGTGCGCATTGCCAAGGAATGCAGCCGCCCTATCGCCACTCCTGCCCAGGCGCGCGAGATCTGCCAGATCGGCGTGTTCTACGACACCGTGGAGGAGAGCCTGGCAAGGAACGGCTTTGCTCCGAATCGCAACGGTGCTCAGCAGGGTTTTCTGCGCAAAGTCGCCTGAGGTCAAAGGAGCGCACGATGCAACGCATTCCAGTCCTGCTGTCCTTTGCTCTGGCTGCAGCTTTGCCAACTGGCAGCGCCCTCGCTTTCACCGACAAGCCCGTCAAGCTCATTGTTCCTGCCCCGCCCGGCGGCACTATCGATGTGTTTGCACGCATCATCAGCGATCAGCTGGCGCATGAGCTCAAACAGCCTGTGATTGTGGAAAACCGCCCCGGTGCCGGTGGTGCCATGGCGGTGAAATACATGCTGTCCCAGCCCTCAGACGGCAATACCCTGCTGGTGACGGTGACCAATATCCTTACCGAGGTTCCGCATGTGCTCAAGGGGGGCTTTGATGCCATGAAGGATGTCAGACCCGTTTCGCAGATGGCACGCTCCGTCATGGTCTTCATTGCTTCGCCTCAGTTCCCGGCCAAGGATGCCAAGGAGGCCATTGCCTATATCAAGGCCCACCCGGGTCAGCTGTCCTTTGCCTCCTACAGCCAGGGGACGGCATCGCAGTACGCAGGGGCGATCCTGAATCAGAAGGCCGGCCTGGACATGCAGCATGTGCCGTTTCCTGGCTCTGCACCGGCACTGGCACAAATCATGGGCAATCAGATTCCGCTGATGTTCGACGGCTCCGTGACCACCAAACCGCTGGTCCCCGGCGGCAAGGTCAAGCTGCTGGCCGTTGCTTACAAGAGCCGCTTGTCCGATTTTCCCAATGTGCCGACGATGGCCGAGATCGGTTATCCGGAGCTTGATTTCAGCAACTGGGCGGGCGTCTTTGCTTCGGCAAAGACGCCGCAGCCGTTGCTGGAAAAGATCAATGCCACGCTGCAGAAGGTCAATGCCAGCCAGGCGGTGCAGGCGCGTTATCTGTCCACCGGCTTCGAGCCCATCAAACAGGAGCGCACTCTGGAGCAGCTGTCTACCGATCTGCAGGCCGAGTATCAGCGCAACGGTGAGATCGTCAGGAATTTCGGCATCAAGCTGAACTGAATCGGCTCGCCTATCGGTCCGGACATGCCTGCGACGGAGGATGCCCGGACTTTTGCTTTGCAGCGCTTGCTGCACTTTGCTGTGAACAATTGATACAGGAGCATTTCATGACTCAGGCCATTCGCTTTTACGAGACTGGTGGTCCAGAAGTTCTGCGACTGGAAAACGTTGCCGTGGGAGATCCCGGCCCGGGCCAGGCGCGTGTGCGACATAGCTATATCGCACTCAACTTCATCGATGTGTACTTCCGCTCTGGACGCTATCCGTTGGCCTTGCCCAACGGGCTGGGCTCGGATGCCGTAGGTGTGGTCGAGGCCGTCGGAGCGGGTGTGACGGATATCCGGGCGGGTGACCGCGTTGGCTATCTGATCGGTCCGCAAGGCGCTTATGCACAGGCGCGTGTGATGCCTGCAGAAGTGCTGATTCCCTTGCCCGACGGAATTTCAGACCGTACTGCAGCCACACTCATGATGAAAGGTATGACGGCCCAGTATCTGTTCCGTCAGGTCTATCCGCTGCAGGGCGGTGAAACCATTCTCTACCACGCAGCTGCCGGAGGCGTAGGCCTGATTGCCTGTCAGTGGGCCCGCGCCATGGGAGTCAACATGATTGGTACGGTCAGCACGGATGAGAAGGCCGAGCTGGCCAGGGCGAACGGATGCGCGCACACCATCGTGACGTCTCGTGAAAACATCGTCGAGCGAGTGAAGGAAATCACGGCAGGCAAGGGCGTTCCCGTGGTTTATGACTTGGTAGGCAAGGACACACTGATGGACTCGCTCGATTGCCTGCAGCCGCGTGGCTCGCTGGTCAGCAACGGAACCTCTTCCGGCTCCGTGGTGGTGGACTCATCGCTGCTGGCTGCCAAAGGCTCGATCTGGATGACCAGGCCGGCAATGATGCATTACATCCAGCCCCGCTCACATATGCTGGAGATGGCTACAGAGCTGTTCGAGCACGTGCTGGCAGGGCGCATCCTGAGTGAGCCGCAGCAGGAGTTTGCCTTGGCCGAGGCGGCACAAGCCCATCGCGCATTGGAAGCGCGCAAGACCGTGGGGGCCACGGTACTCGTGCCATGAGCTCCAGGGTGCAAATGTTGAGCGCGTAAAGCCATTGCGAAGATCTGTGCCGGCTCCTTTTCCAAGGTGCCGGCTTTTTTCTGTCTGACATTGGCCATGCGGCGGGGCGACATTCCTAGGGATTTCACCTTGGGCAGATGGCACCAAATAAGCAATGAATGGCATCAACTGCACAAGAGCTGCAGCCTTCCTTTTCTAGAGTGATTTCGCGGATCAAGACCACGAACTCATAACGAAAAGGAGACATGACATGCCACGTATTTCACGCTATATCTGGAGTTTTTTTGCCCTGTCCGCAAGCAGTCTGGCCAGCGCTCAGTCATCCGTGACGCTGTTCGGTGTCATGGATGCAGGCGTCAGCCGCTACATGGTGCGCAGCAATTCCTGGGACGGCTCCGGTCGCACGGCCAGCCAAGGTATCTGGGCGCTGTCACCATCGGGCAATCTGGCCAGCCGTCTGGGTGTTCGTGCCGTTGAAGATCTGGGAGCTGGAATGTCTGCCAGCATGTGGCTGGAAGCGCCTGTGACCAACGACACGGGCGGCGGCGCATTGAACTTTGGACGACGCTCCACCGTCAGCCTGGCGGGCAATTGGGGCGAGCTGCGCCTTGGGCGTGATCACACGCCGTCGTTTCTGAATGACTGGGCCTTTGATCCCTATTCCGTCAACGGCGTGGGCGTCAATTTGCTGGCGGTGGTCAGCAGCAACCTGGCCATCAACCGTGCGCTGAGTACGCAGACCAGCGGCACGCTGCCCGAACGCTTGCTGGGAAACGGTTTGTCGGCAGGCACCGACAATTATCTTCGCGCCAACAACTCCATCGGCTACCACCTGCCGACAGGACTGGGCGGAATTTATGGTCAACTGATGTATGCCTTTCCGGAGAATGATGCCAGGCGCGGCCGCTATGCCGGTGGACGCATTGGCTGGGCCAGTGGCCCCACCGATATTGCTCTGGGCTATGGCGAAAGCATGCTGGGCACTTTCAACGGCCGCAAGGAAACCATCAAGTCCCTGAACCTGGGAGGTTCGTACAACTTCGGTCCGGTCCGCGTGTTGGGTGAATGGTCGCAGGTGCGCAACGCGCGCAGCGATGTGCGGGCCACAGACCGCTATGACGGGCTTCTGGCGGGTGTGCAAATCCCTGTCGGGCTGCATCAGTTCAGGGCGTCGGTGGCCAGGGTGCAATTCAAGAATGGGCAGGGAGCCGGCGACGCATCGGTGAACAAGCTGGCCTTGGGTTATGTGCATAACCTCTCCAAACGCACGGCGCTCTACACCACGGTGTCGCGTATCAGCGTGAGCAATGGACACAACAATCCTGCGGTGATGGGTGTGACACCGCTGGCCGTCAGCAGCCCGGTCATCATGCCGCAACCGGCTTACAGCAACAGCCCCGGCATGCAGCCACGCAGCGCATTGGGCTTTGATGCGGGTCTGCGCATGATGTTCTGAAGGCAGCACGTTGCTGCTGCCGCGAGGCGAATCACGAAGAGGCGGATCTGAGGGAGGGCGTGCCACAAAGGGCTGCTCGCTTGCCGGCGTTGCGGTACTTTGTGAAATAAAAAGAACGGTCGTTCTAATTTGACTGATTTTTGGCTACACTGGCCTCGATTATTAAAGCCCAGGAGACCTTTCATGTCCGATCTGAACGCCCGGTTTGAAGAGACCGTCAAGAATTCCACCTCGCTTGGCGAGCGTCCCGATAACGCCACCTTGCTCAAGATCTATGCCTTGTACAAGCAGGCGACCGAGGGTGACAACGAAGCCAAGAAGCCCAGCTTCACCGACATGGTGGCCCGCGCCAAGTGGGATGCCTGGGCCAAGCTGGAAGGCACGACACCTGATGAGGCCAAGCAGCAGTACATCGATCTCATCGAGTCGCTGCGCTGATCCGTTCCGTTCCGTTCCGTTCCGTTCCGTTCCGTTCCGACGCTGATTGCCGACAAGGCCCCGGGTTCCGGGGCCTTGTCGTTTCAATTCAGACCACATCACACTGCGCCAAAGACGGGGGCCGGAAACTGGCGCACTGTCAAGCCGGGGACACCAAGGAAGGGCCGCTCCGTCCCGAAGGTGTAGTCCCCCTTGGGTGAAACGGCAGGGCTGCTCAGAGGGTGTCAGTACCTGTTCGAGAAATTGGCGCTGATGCGCTGACGCAAATATTCCGCCCCTGTAATAGGAGGATATTTTTTCGCCGGCCCTTCGATCACCGCATCTTCATTGGCCTGGCAGAAGAAGGCCAGGCTGTAGCGGGCTCCCTGGTACTCATGAGGCTGCGGGTTGCGCACGCGGTGGAAGTTGCTGGGCAACTGGTCGTCGCTCCAGCGCATCAGCATGTCGCCGATATTGCAGGTGATGACGCCATCCACGGGCTTCACGGGCGTCCATTGCTGGGCATCGGCCTCCTTGCCGGGCAGCACCTGCAGCCCACCCTGGCCGGCGCGCTGGAACAACAGCGTCAGGCAGTCGAAGTCCGTATGTGCGCCTGCACGCCACAGGCCGATTTCGTCCTTGAGTGCAGGGTCCACGGCAAAGTAATGCAGCATGCGCAGCGTGCTCTGGTAACTGGGCACGGCGGGGTCATGTGCGCGGGTGAAGAACTCCTCGTCAAAGCCCAGCTTGTAGGCAAAGCAGGACAGCAGCTGCATACCCACCAGCCAGCATTGGTGCTCAAAGGCCAGCGTGGCCTGCTGGAAGCCGGGCAGCTCCTGCTCGCTGGGCCACAGGCCCTGCATGCGTGGGCGTGTGACCTGATAGGACTCTTTCTGGTCGGGAGTGCGCGTGGAGGGGCGGATCTGCGCCTTGTGCTCCCAGCCTGCATTGCGCGATAGTGGCCATTGCGCCTTGGTTTCGGGCGGCAGGGCGAATAGCTGTTCGGCCCTGCCGAATGCGGCGTCGATATCGGCCTGGGCTATGCCGTGGCCGGAAACCTGGAAGAAGCCAATTTCCACCGAAGCGCTCCAGATCTGCTCGGTAATCTCCTGCTTGCGCTGCTCGAAGTCGCTGATGTCTATGACGCGAACTTCGCGCGCCGAGGTTTCTCCGCCTTGCCCGCCCATGCGGGCTTCCTTGTCCAGTTCGCCAAGGCTGTAAGAGTGGTTGGTCATGCTCTGCATAAGAATTTCTCTTGCGATGACTTCAGACACCGGCGATGCCAGTGAGGCTTGCGGTTGCTGGCACCTGAAGTGTGGATACCAGGTGCGGCTGTGTGCCGCACCCACTTCAAGAGCAATGACCCGCGAAGCTGCTGACCGGCGATGGTCAGAAGCACCGTGCTGAACGCTTCTACTCTTGATTTGAGTGCAGCAAACAGCGTGCCAGCCATTTACCAGGGCACAGGCGCTCTTGGTTTTGGTGCATGGCTTCAAACTGGTGCACTGCCGTGCATGAATCCATGCATGCGCTGCTCGGGCGTGCACCTTGTTGATACCCGACAAGTGGAAATCAAAAGCAGGCACGCCTATTGCTAGAAGGTTGAACGAGTAGAAGCGTTCAGCCTGCATCCGTATGCAGTGCCAGGAAATTGCTCAAGTCCTGCCAGTGGCTGCCGCCGCCGGCATTCCTGTCGCCAGAGACCTGAGAGTTCCCCCATGCAACGTCGCCATTTTCTTGCTGCCCTGCCTCTTTGCGGTGCGCCCTGGGTTCATGCCCAGGGCAAGTCGCTGACGCCTCTGAAATTCACGCTGGATTTCCGTGTCAACGGCCAGACGGCTCCTTTCTTTCTGGCGCAGCAAAATGGCTACTACCGCGATGAGGGGCTGGATGTGAGCCTGGATGTGGGGTCGGGCTCGGTGGCCTCCATCACCCGCATTGCCAGCGGCGCCTACCAACTGGGACTGGGCGATATCAGTTCGCTGATCGAGTTCAATGCGCAGAACGCCGGCACGCCTCGTGTGCAGGCCGTCTATCAGTACTACAACCGCGCCCCCTTTGTGATCATCGGACGCAAGGACCGGGGCATCACTTCGGACTTTGGAAGTCTCAAGGGCAAGAAGGTGGCCGCAGCGGCGGTGGAGTCCACGCGCCGTGCCTGGCCCATGGTGGCGCGGCGCAAGAACCTGCCCGCCGATCTGTTTGCCTGGTCGACAACGGAGTTCTCGGCACGCGACAACGTCATGGTGCGTGGCGATGTGGATGCCGCCACCTATTTCCATGACTCGGCGGTATCGCTGTTTGCGCGTCTCAAGCCCGAGGAGCTTTCCATACTGCGCTACAGCGATGCCGGCGTTCATCTGTATGGCAATGCGATCCTGGCGTCCAGCCAGTTGATTGCCGAGAAGCCGCAGGTCGTGGCCGCTTTCCTGCGCGCCACCAACCGTGCGATTGTGGAATGCCTTGCCAACCCCGCAGCAGGCATTGCCGCCGTGCGCCAGCGCGAGCCGATTCTCGATGAGAAGCTGGAGCTGGAGCGCTGGTCCATCACCGCACAGTATGTGGCAGCGGCAGACACGAAAGGCCATGGACTGGGCGACTTCAGCAAGCGTTTGATGGAGCAGCAGCTGGACAGCGTGGTGCAGACCTTTGCGCTCAAGACCACGCCATCTGCCGACGCACTGTTCAATAGCAGCATGCTGCCCGCCAGGTCGGCGCGCATGCTCAAGGCCTGAAGGAGGAGCCAACCATGTCATTGCCTCAAGCCCAGGCCTTGAATGACGCCGATGGCCGCTATTTGCGCGAAGCGATTGCGCTTGCCGATACGGCGCGCGAGCGCGGCAACCGGCCTTTCGGCGCGCTGATCGTGGCCGCCGACGGGCGCGTGCTGGCCCGGGCCAGCAATGCCAACGGCGAAAGCGGCGATTGCACGGCCCATGCCGAGCTGTCCGCCATCCGCCTGGCCAGCCCCTTGCATTCACGAGATGCGCTGGCCGTCGCCACGCTGTACTCGTCTGCCGAGCCCTGCGTGATGTGTGCCGGCGCGATCTTCTGGTCCGCCATCGGCAGGGTGGTCTATGGCATCGATGCCGAGCGGCTGCGCGTGTTCCGTGGCGAGCGGCTCGATCAGAAGGATGCCGAGCTGTCCTGCCGCGATGTGTTTCAGGCCGCTTCGCACGACATCGAATGCATCGGGCCGGCCTTGATCGAAGAGGCCAGCAGTTCGCACCAGGGCGCCTGGAAGGTCTGAGCCCCGGCACTCGTTCAACCGCAATTCATTGACATAGAGAGAGGGAAGCCACCATGCAAACCAAGCGCCTGTTCCTGCAATCCGTTCTGGCCCTGGGCAGCTTTGCCAGCGCCACGGCAGCCTTTGCCGCAACGCCCATCAAATTCCAGCTGGACTGGCGTTTCGAAGGACCTGCTGCGCTGTTTCTGCAGCCCGCCGCCAAGGGCTATTTTCAGGCTGCGGGTCTGAATGTGACGGTGGATGCCGGCAGCGGCTCGGGCGGCGCCATCCAGCGCGTGGCATCGGGCTCCTACGACATGGGCTTTGCCGATTTGGCCGCACTCATGGAGTTTCATGCCAACAACCCCGATGTCAAAGACAAGCCCGTGGCCGTGATGATGGTCTACAACAACACGCCGGCCTCGGTCATGGCCCTCAAGAAGAGCGCCATTGCCAAGCCGGCGGACCTGACAGGCAAGAAGCTGGGAGCGCCGGTCTTTGATGCAGGCCGACGCGGCTTTCCGTTGTTTGCCAAGGCCAACAAGGTCGGCGATGTGCAATGGACCACCATGGATCCGCCGCTGCGCGAGACCATGCTGGTGCGCGGCGATATCGATGCCATCACGGGCTTTACCTTTACTTCGCTGCTGAACCTGGAGGCGCGTGGCGTGAAGGCGGCCGATGTGGCGGTCATGCCGTTTGCCGACAACGGCGTCAAGCTCTATGGCAACGCCATCATCGCCAGCGCCAAGCTGGTGCGCGAGAACCCCGAAGCCGTGCGTGCCTTCCTCAAGGCCTTCAGCAAGGGCGCCAAGGAAGTCATGGCCAACCCCGGTGCCGCCATTGCCTATGTGAAGGAGCGCGACGGCATCGTTAACACGGCGCTCGAAACCCGCCGTCTGCAACTCGCGATCGATACCGTGATCAACACCGCCGATGCGCGCGGCGAGGGCTTTGGCCAGGTCAGCCCCACACGCATGGCGCTGATGGCTTCCCAGATCTCGGACGTCTATGCGACCAAGACACGCGTGAACCCGGAGACGCTCTGGAACGGCCGTTTCCTGCCGCCCGTAGCGGAACTCGACGTTTTTCCCAAAAAGTAATTGCTCATTGATTGATAGCTGGATGCGCTTGTGTGACAGGCGCTACAGCCTGTTTTTATGAAGTCATCAGATACAGAAGCTGCCCGGCCATTTGTCGAATTCAAAGACGTCTGGCTGGCCTATAACGAAGAGCTGCTGCAGGCCAACCACTTTGCGGTGGAGGCCATCGACCTCACGGTGCAGCGCGGCGAGTTCATCGCCATCGTCGGCCCTTCGGGCTGCGGCAAGTCCACTTTCATGAAGCTCACCACGGGCCTGAAGATGCCGTCCATGGGGCGCATCACGGTCGATGGCCAGCGCGTGACAGGGCCGCTCAAGATCTCGGGCATGGCGTTCCAGTCCTCTTCGCTGCTGCCCTGGCGCACCACGCTGGACAATGTGCTGCTGCCGCTGGAGATCGTGGAGCCGCACCGCTCGCAATTCAAGCAAAAGCGCAAGGAATACGAGGCGCGTGCCATAGAGCTGCTGCGCAAGGTCGGACTCGCGGGCTATGAACGCAAATACCCCTGGCAGCTCTCAGGCGGCATGCAGCAGCGCGCCAGCATCTGCCGCGCCCTGATTCACGAGCCGCAGATGCTGCTGCTCGACGAGCCCTTTGGCGCGCTCGACGCCTTCACGCGCGAAGAGCTGTGGTGCATTCTGCGTGACCTGCAGGCCGAGCAGAAGTTCAATGTGATCCTGGTCACGCATGATCTGCGCGAGAGCGTGTTCCTGGCCGATACCGTCTATGTGATGAGCAAAAGCCCGGGCCGCTTCGTGGTGCGCCGCGACATCGACCTGCCGCGCCCGCGCGACCTGGAGGTCACTTACACCCCCGAGTTCTCGGACATCGTCTACGAGCTGCGCGGCCATATTGGCGCCCTGCGCAAAAGCGGCGCCGACACTGCTGCAGCCATTCCTCAATAAGGCGCATCATGAAACATAGAAAAACCGCCGAGCGCTGGGCTCCCTGGCTGCTGTTGCTGCTGATCGTCCTGCTCTGGCAGATCATCTGCTCGGGCTTCGGCGTCTCGGAATTCATCTTCCCCAGCCCCTGGGCCATAGGCCATCAGCTCTATGAGTTTGCGGGCACGATTGCCATGCATGCCTGGCGCACCTATTGGGTGACGATGGCGGGCTTTGCGCTGGCGATCGTGGTGGGCGTGCTGCTGGGGTTTTTGATCGGCTCCTCGCGCCTGGCCTATGCGGCGTTCTATCCGCTGATGACGGCATTCAATGCTCTGCCCAAGGCCGCATTCGTGCCGATTCTGGTGGTCTGGTTCGGCATCGGCGCAGGCCCGGCCATTCTCACGGCCTTTCTGATCAGCTTCTTCCCCATCATGGTCAATATCGCCACGGGTCTGGCCACGCTGGAGCCCGAACTGGAGGATGTGCTGCGCGTGCTGGGAGCCAAGCGCTGGGACGTGCTGATCAAGGTCGGCCTGCCGCGTTCCCTGCCGTATTTCTACGGCTCGCTCAAGGTCGCGATCACGCTGGCCTTTGTGGGCACGACAGTCAGCGAGATGACGGCTGCCAACGAGGGTATCGGATATCTGCTGGTCTCCGCCGGCTCTTCCATGCAGATGGGCCTGGCCTTTGCGGGGCTGATCGTGGTGGGGGCCATGGCCATGGTGATGTACGAGCTGTTCAATCTGCTGGAGAAGCACACCACGGGCTGGGCGCGCCGCGGTTCTCAGGGCGAGTGATGCGCTGCTGCTGATCGCTGCCAGCGCAGCACCTGAAAACGAAGAAGGCCTGCCGGATTGTCCATCCGGCAGGCCTTTGTTTTGTGCTGCGCAGTCAATGCCTAGCTGGCCTTGCGGCAGCTGGCAAATGCATCCAGCGGCTGTTTGTAGGTCGGCGAGGTGACATCCATCAGTCCCATGACCGTATGGAACAGGTTGTCATGCGAGAGGGGCTGATCCAGTGTCTTGCTCAGGCAGTTCTGATTCAGGCCGGTACGAGCACCCAGCGTTCCCAGCCAGGCAATCATGGGTACATGTTTCTGATCATCGGGTGCCATGGCATAGGGCATGCCATGCAGATAGACACCGAGTTCGCCCAGCGACTCGCCGTGGTCGGACATGTAGAACATGCCGGTTTCAAACTGGCTTTGCTGAGTCTTGAGCCAGTCTATGGTCTGGGCCAGGAAATGGTCCGTGTAGCGAATGGAGTTGTCGTAGACATTGACCACGTTTTGCTGTGGGCAGCTGGACAGGGCATTGGTAGCGCATTCGGGTTTGAAGGCCTTGAGGTCTGGGGTGGAGCGCTTGAAGTACTCGGGGCCATGACTGCCCATCTGGTGCATGACCAGAACCAGACCCTTGGCGCGGCGCGCGGGGTCCAGTTTGGCGATGCGCTCGTCCAGGCCGGCGAGCAGCAGGGCATCCAGACACTCGCCATCCTGGGCGCACAGGGCCTTGCCGGCAGGCGTGTTCACACTGTCGGCGGTATCTGCCATGGGGATGCGCTTGCACACGCCTTTGCAGCCGGCCTGGTTGTCCACCCAAAGCACGGCCAGTCCGGCGGCCTGCAGCACGTCGAGAAGGTTGTCATGCTCGACCTTGGAGGCGTAAAAGCCTTCTCGGCCCAGGTTGGAGAACATGCAGGGCACCGATTCGCGGGTGCTGGTGCCGCAGGAGCGGGCGTTGCGCCAGCTCAGCACATCGCGCTTGGCCAGCTCGGGGTTGGTGTCCCGCTCATAGCCGTTGAGGCTGAAGTTCTTGGCGCGCGCCGTCTCGCCCACTACCAGCACCAGCAGCGGCGGTTTCTGGGCCGCCGCATAGCTGGCACCCAGGGCAGCGCCGCCCGTGATGCTGACAAAAGGCCGGGGCTTGTTGATCAGGGGATCCAGTGCCACAGAGGCTGCGGACAGCACGGGGTTGATCGGGTTGATCATGTAGCGCAGCCAAAGATTGTTGCGTACCACCGGGGCCAGATCGCGGTAGGACACGGCCAGGGAGGCGGCTATCAGGGCGATGCCGCTCAGCAGCAGCAAGGCGGTGCGCAGCATATTGCGCCAGGCGCTGCTGGCGCGTTTGAGCGGGGTTTTCCACAGCCAGATGGCAGGCAGGACGGCGATGATCAGCACGTCGGCCAGCAGCTTGATGCTGAAAAGGTCCGAGCTTTCGCGGGCATCGGTCTGCAGAATGTTGTGGATCATGCCCTTGTCCATCACGGTGCCGTAGCTGACCATGAAGTACTGGGAACTGGCCGCCACCAGGAGCAGTGCAACCCAGAACGGCTTGGTAAAGCGGGGCCAGGCGAACAAGGAGGTCAGCAACAGGCTGGCGCCCAGCACCAGCGGCGCAACCCGCATGGCCAGCATGAGCAGGCTGCCTTGATAGCCATCCAGAGAGGGCAGGCGCAGCCACAGTGCCCAGTTGGCGGTCAGCGTCAGCCATACGGCCAATGCCAGAGCGATGAACTGAGGGGTGCGAGGTTGAAAAAGCCCCTTGAAAAAGGGTGCAGAAACAGAGTCTTGGGTAGCCACGGCAGACGGCAAAAAAAAAGGTATCGGATAAGTCTGGCGGGACTTTCTTAAAAAGCGCTGAAGCCTCCTACATGGTTAACCCTTGTAAATAATTGTTTTATGTCAGTCTGAAGTGTTTATTGGCACTGAGCCGCTGTTTTCGCCGTTTCTCCCCATTGGGCGCATAGCCGCTGCTTGCGCTCTTCAGCGGGCAGGACCGACAGATCGCGCATCTGCGCATAGAAGCTGCGCCAGGTTTCTCGGGTGGCCGGGCCATCGCCGCGCAGCTGCAGCCACCAGCTGGTCATGGCGGGGACCCAGTCATCGTAGGCAGCCAGGGCGCCGAAGCTGGCGTTATTGGCCTGCGCCACCCATTCATCGGTCTGGGCCAGGCGCCGCTCATACTGCTCGCGCAGGGCTGGGCTGGTCAGCAGGGGCTCGTCAGTGGCGATCCATTGCGCTCTGAGCTGTGCATAAGTGCTGCGAAATTCTTCAAAGACCTTGCTTTTGATGGCGGGCAGCGATTGTGCATCAACCGGCTGGGTGCCTTCCGTCTTGTAGACCTGTTGCAGGCGTTGGCGGGCCTCGCGTGTCAGCTGCTGCCAGTGCTTGCGTCGCTGCAGGCCTTGCTGCCAGCGTTGTTGTGTGGCGGCGCTGGCATGGCCCTGCAGCCATAAAGGCGTGGCCATGCGTTCCACCGTGGTGGCAAAGGACTCGTTGAAGGCCGTGTCGTTCTTCACATACAGCAGCTGGTGGGCCAGCTCATGGAACAGCAGACCGGCGAAGTCGCCTTCCTGCCAGGAGGTGAAGGTGCTGAGCAGGGGGTCGCCGCCCAGCCAGTTCAGATAGCCAAGCGTTGAGTAGGCCGGCACGCCATAGACGCTGGTCTCCAGCCCTTGGGCCTGAAGCCTCAGCGCTTCTGCCTGCGCGCCTTCCTTGCTGAAATAGCCTCGGTAGGCAATGCAGCCGGTGATGGGAAAGCACCACTGGTGCATCTCCAGGCTGTAGGCCGGGGCTGCCACGACGTTCCAGACTGCAAACGGACGTTGCAGCTGGGCATAGCGGGTGTAGCTGGCGTTGTCGGGCAGGGCCAGCTCCTGGCTGGCAAAGCGGCGCATCTGCTGTGCGGTCTGCAGGCGCTGACGCAGCGCCGCAGAGGTACTGTCCTCGCTCAGCCAGTCTTCGACGGGCCGCGCGGCCTGAAGAATCTGCATCTGGCCCTTGAAGCCCTGCCAGTAATAGCCGGCGCTGCTGCAACCCGTCAGGCCTGCAATTGCGACGCTAATTCCCAGCAAAGCCCTCAGGCTGACTACACTCATCCTTTTTCTCATTGCGCTTGTCCGCCTGTCTGGTTTCGCTTCATGGATTTTCTAACGCTCGCCATCATTGTCACCACCGTGCTCTACGTGCTCAAGAAGCAGGAGCAGCGCCAGCACACCCAGCTTCTGGCCCAGCACCTGGCACGCTTTCAGATCGAGAAGCTCATGGCCAACCTGATGGAAGGGTATCTGCGTGTCATCGGCGAGAAGGATGCCCAGCGACGTGAACAGATCTGGCCCGTGCTGGCCAATACCGAGAGCAGCCTGGTGAGCCAGTTTCAGCGCTTTGCGGAAGAATTCGCCACCTTGCCGGCCGAGCAGACACGCGCCAGCACCCTGCCGCTGGCGCTGCCCTATATGACCCGCGTTCTGCCATCGGCCACCATGGATGTGCGCGAGGCCATGAAGCTGCATGCCCAGGCGCTGGCGGCTGCCCGCGTGGGTGATGCGGCCGACGAGGAAGAGCGCAAGCGCCGTGCCTTCACCATGACGGCCGAGCTGATGCTGATGCAACACACTTGCCACTGGTTCTGCCGCAGCCGCACCGTTGCCTCCATGCGCTTGCTGGCGCGGCACAAGACGGCCTATGAGCAGGTGCTGCAGTCCGTGGCCCCTGGCACTCTCAAAGCCTACGAAAAGCTGATGCAGGCCAGCAACTGAGGTCCTGTCAGACCCAGGGCCGTTCGGGGGTTGGAGAAGTTTCCCGTCTTGACCCTGCCATAGTCGATGTGAACAATGGTTTTCATGAAAAACCTGTTGAGCACATTGGAGCCGCTGCTAGCAAGACTTCCTGTGACGGCATCGGTAGAACTTCCATCGGGCGAGCGCATCGGGTCTGAACACAGTGCGGTGCAGCTCATTTTTCGCTCCCCCAAGGCCCTGGCGGCGCTGCTGGACGGCCAGATCGGCTCGATCGGCTCGGCCATCGTCGAGGGGTGGGTGGAGGTCAAGGGCAGCTCCCGCGACATCATGGCTGCTGCGGCCGGGCTGCTGCGCGGCGATCCGATCAGCCACGCGCCCTCATGGCTGGGGCAGACGGTTTCCAAGGCCAGGTCACTGGCCATGCACACGCTGACGCGCGATGCCGAGCAGATTCAGTTTCACTACGACCTCTCCGACGACTTCTATGCGCTGTGGCTGGATCCGCGCCGCGTCTATTCCTGTGCCTACTACAAGGAGCAGGGCATGAGTCTGGCCCAGGCGCAGGAGGCCAAGCTCGATCACATCTGCAAAAAGCTCAAGCTCCAGCCTGGCGAGCGCTTCTGGGACATCGGCTCCGGATGGGGTGGGCTGATCTTCTGGGCGGCAGAGCATTACGATGTTCAGGCCCATGGCATCACGCTGTCGCGCAACCAGTTCGATCATGTGCAGCGCCTGATTGCCGAGAAGGGTCTGCAGGGCAAGGTTCAGGTCGAGTTGCGCGATTACCGGCAGATGGGTGATGTGGAGCCGTTCGACAAGATCGGCTCGGTCGGCATGTTCGAACATGTGGGCAGCGCCAATCTGCAGGAATACTTCGACACCATTTACTCCATGCTCAGGCCCGGCGGACTGGCATTGGTCCACGGCATCACGGCGGGCGGGGTCAGCAATGTGGAGCTGGGCGCCGGCATGGGCGAGTTCATCAACCGCTACATCTTTCCCGGTGGCGAGCTCATGCATGTCAGCCGCGTGCTGCATGACCTGGCTGCCAGCGGGCTGGAGATGGTGGACACCGAGAACCTGCGCCCGCACTATGCGCGCACGCTCTGGGCCTGGTCGGATGCGCTGGAGGCCCGGCTGGGTGAGGCACAGGCCCTGTTGCAGGCCCAGTATGACGAGGAGAAAGCCGTCAAGGCGCTGCGTGCCTACCGCCTCTATCTGGCGGGGTCGGCCATGGGCTTCGAGCATGGCTGGATTGCGCTGCATCAGATGCTGTGCTGCAAACCCGATGGCGATCTGCGCAGCGGCGCGATGACCGGTGCGCAGAGCGGCTATCCTTTTAACCGCGAATACATCTACCGTTGAAGGAACCGCTCATGCCCTACAAATTCAAATCGCGTGCCACGGCAGACCTCATCATGCTGGACGCCAACGGACGCAAGCTGCTGGAAATCATCGGCAAGTCGCCCGACGAGGTGCACGGCATCATCACCGTGGAGCAGATTCCGGCCGCCATTGCTGCGCTGGAGGCTGCTTCTGCCGAAGAGGCCGCCAGGCGCAAGCAGCCGGAAGACGATGCGCAGGACGAGGATGCGGCGCCTGCGAGTCAGGACAGCGTGGCCCTGGGCCAGCGCATCGTGCCTTTTGTCGACATGCTCAGGCGCAGCGCGGCCGATGGCAAGGAAGTGACCTGGTAAGTCCCGCCACCTTCTGGCCGCCCCAACAAAAAAAGCCTGCAGATGCAGGCTTTTTTGACGAGCTTGCGCCCTATCAGTCGGCGTAGATGCCGGCGGCCTTGATGACCTTGCCCCACTTGGCGATTTCGGATTCCACAAACTTCTTGTGGCCGGCAGGGTTGGTGCGGTCATCCGTGGCAATCACGGCACCCAGGGCTTCCTGGCGCTTGATGAACTCGGGGTCCTTGAGCGAAGCCTTCATGGCTTCGTTGATCTTCTGCACCACATCGGCAGGCGTGCCCTTGGGTGCGTACAGACCGTGCCAGATGGTCACGTTGAAGTCCTTCAGGCCCAGGGACTGCAGCGTAGGCAGGTCCTTGAGTGCAGGCGTGGTCAGCGGCTTGGCCGTGGTCACGGCATAGGCCTGAACCTTCTTGGCGGCAATCTGCGAAGTGGTGTTGGTGGTCTGGTCGCACAGCAGGTCCACCTGGTTGCCCATCAGATCGGCAATCGCAGGAGCCGCACCCTTGTAGGGCACAGGCGTCATATCCTGCTGCAGCGATGCCTGGAACATCAGGCCGCACAGGTGCGAGGCGGAGCCCACGCCGGCGTTGGCCAGATTCACCTTGCCCTGGTTCTTGCTGACCCAGTCCTTGACTTCGGCGAAGTTCTTGGCGGGCAGGGTGGGGCGGCCGATCAGTGTCATGGGCACATCATTGATGATGCCGGCGTACTCAAAGTCGTTGAGCACGTTGAAGGACAGCTTGCGGTACAGCGTCGGGATGGTGGACATGCCGATATGTGTCAGTAGCAGCGTGTAGCCGTCATTGCGTGCACGTGCGGCCTTGGCCGTGCCAATCGTGCTGCCGGCACCGTCGGCGTTGTCGATCACGATGGTGGCGTTGTTCAGCTGCTTGCGCATGGATTCGGCGAGGTCGCGTGCCACCTTGTCGGTGGGGCCGCCTGCCGTGAAAGGCACGATGATCGTGATCGTCTTGCCAGCTGCTGGGTAGCTGTCGGCATGGCTGCTGATGGCGGCGGTGGCGGCCAGAGCGATGGTGGCGATCTTGAAAATAGTTTTCACAGTGTCTCCCTAAAAATAATGTGCAAGCAGACCAGGACGGTTGGCTTGTCGTGACGTAAAGCCGGATTCTAGGGAGCGCTAATCTGTGGGGTTTTTGTTATTTTCTAAGTGTTATCCCTTGATGGAGCTGGGGATCACATTGCATTTGCGCTAAAGCAAGCCGGTGAGGTGTCGCGAATTGGCGACAGCTGCGGCGGAGTTTGGCATCAAGCCGTAGCCGTCGCGCAAAAGCCTGACGGCCGCAGAGCCGGCTGTCAGCCGCTCTGCGGAGCTTCATTGGTAGGAGCGTGCGTCCTCGATCACCTTGCCGTCGTTGGGCAGGCTGCCGGGGGCCACCATCTGTACCTCGCCGCGCAGCTTGGTGACCTCGCGCAAGGCATCGATCACCTGCAAGGCAAAGCCCGGAGAGGTCTCCGTGGTTTCCACGAGCAGCTGCATCTGGTCGTTGGCCATCTCGCCGGTCACCACCAGTCTGGCCCTGGCGATCTGCGGGAAGCGCTTGACGACCTCGGCCACCTGTTTGGCATGCACGAACATGCCGCGTACCTTGGTGGTCTGGTCGGCGCGGCCCATCCAGCCCTTGATGCGGGCATTGGTGCGGCCCGTAGGGCAGGTTCCCGGCAGATAGGCCGAGAGGTCGCCCGTGCCGAAGCGGATCAGCGGATAGTCGGGGTTGAGCGTGGTGATGACCAGCTCGCCCACCTCGCCTTCGGCCACGGGGTCGCCGGTGCCAGGACGCACGATCTCCACGATCACGCCTTCGTCTAGCACCAGGCCTTCGCGGGCGCTGGTTTCATAGGCAATCAGGCCCAGATCAGCGGTGCCATAGCTCTGGTAGGCATCGATGCCATGTTCGCGCATCCATTGGCTGAGCGAGGGCGGGAAGGCTTCGCCGCTGACCATGGCCTTGGTCAGGCTGGGCAGCTTCACCCCCATCTCCTGGGCTTTTTCCACAATGATTTTCAGAAAGCTGGGCGTGCCCACATAGGCGGCTGGTCGCAGATCGGCCATGGCCTGCACCTGCTGCTCGGTCTGGCCCGTGCCGCCCGCAAACACCGTGCAGCCCAGGGCCTGGGCTCCGGTTTCCATCATCGAGCCTGCGGGCACAAAGTGATAGCTGAAGCAGTTGTGCACCAGCTCGCCCGATCGGAAGCCTGCCGCGTACATTGAGCGGGCCATGCGCCAGTAATCGGTGCGACGGCTTTCGGGTTCGTAGATGGGGCCGGGGCTTGCAAACAGTCTGGGCATGTCGTGGCCCAGGCCAATGGCATTGAAGCCTCCGAAGATCTGGCGCGGTCGCTGCGCAGCCTGGCGTTCCAGCAGTTCGCTCTTGCGGGTGACGGGCAGCTGGGCCAGTGCGCTGCGGTTCGTGATGCTTGTCGCATCCACGCCCTTGAGGATCTCGGCAAACGCAGCCGAGCGCTGCTGGGCATGGGCGATCTGCGCGGGCAATGCAGCCATCAATGTCGCTTCGCGCTCATCAGGGCTGCGTATTTCCAGGGAGTCGTAGAAGTCACTCATGGCAAATCCTGTAGGGAAAATTCAAGCGGTAAGGGTGTAGCCTTTGAAACTGGCGAAATCCATGAAAGAGGCAACGAGCAAGAGCCTTGGCGGCCCCGCCGCCTCGCGGCGAGGTTGCCGTCCCCTCTGAGGAAGCGGCGAAACCGCTCAGGGGGAGTTTTCAGGCCAGCCAGCGCTTGCGGCGCTTGTAGCTTTTCACGTCCTTGAAGCTCTTGCGTTCGCCGCCGCCCACGCCCAGGTAGAACTCCTTGACGTCCTCGTTGCTGGCCAGATCCTTGGCGGAGCCGTCCATGACGATGCGTCCGCTCTCCATGATGTAGCCGTAGTCGGCGTACTTGAGCGCCATGTTGGTGTTCTGCTCGGCCAGCAGGAAGGTGACTTTTTCCTTGCTGTTGAGGTCTTTGACGATGTGGAATACCTCATCCACGATCTGCGGGGCCAGGCCCATGGAGGGCTCGTCGAGCAGCACCATGCGCGGGTTGCTCATCAGCGCGCGGCCGATGGCGCACATCTGCTGTTCGCCGCCCGAGGTGTAGGCGGCCTGGCTGGTGCGCCGGGTCTTGAGGCGCGGGAAGTAGTTGTAGACCTTCTCGAGATTGGCGGCAATCTCGCCCTTGTCGGTGCGCGTGTAGCTGCCGGTGAGCAGGTTCTCCTCGATTGTCAGGTGGGCAAAGCAGTGGCGCCCTTCCATGACCTGGACCACTCCGCGCTTGACGAGTTCGGCCGGCGAGAGGTTGGCGATCTGCTCGCCCTCCAGAGTGATGCCGCCCTTGGTGACTTCACCGCGTTCACCCTTGAGCAGATTGGAGATGGCGCGCAGCGTGGTGGTCTTGCCCGCGCCGTTGCCGCCCAGCAGGGCCACGATGCTCTGGTGCGGCACTTGCAGAGAGACGCCCTTGAGCACCAGGATCACATGGTTGTAGATGACCTCGATGCCATTGACTTCCACCAGGGGCGTGGCCTGCGGGGAAGTGGAAACTGTGTGCGCGTTATCGGTCATGCGGTCACCTGGTAACTCAAAATAGATAGCTGTAAGCGCTTTGTAGGTAAGCGATTGAGGCTGATTTTTAATCCGGTTGCGGCGAGGCGAGCCTTGGTCAGAGACATCAGGCAGGGCCGATGCCGGCCGCTTGCCTCGCAGCGGGGATGTCGCCCCCTCAGGCGCTAGGCGCCAGTGAGGGGGACGGCGCGAAGCGCACTCAGGGAGTGCAGGTCCTTACCTTGACGTTCTTTTCCTTGGCGTACTTGTCCGCGAACTCCTTGTAGAGCGGATCGACCATGGACTTGTCGGCCTGGTACCAGTCGGAAGTCACCTTGAACTTGGCGCCGTCCCAGGTGGCAATACGCGCCCAGTCGGCGCCCAGGTGGTTTTCGCAGCTGGTCTTGAAGGGGCGGATGATCTTGCCGAAGCCCAGCTCGTTCAGGCGTTCCTGCGTCATGTTCAGGTTCTCCAAGCCCCAGCGCACCTGCTCGGGTGTCATGACCTTGCCCTTGCCGAACTTCTCCTGTGCGGTGCGGATGGCTTCGACCTGCAGCATGGAGATCACCATGCCGCGGGTATGTGCCAGCTGACCCAGCTCCTTGGCGTCCTTGGCCGTGCCCTGACCCTTGTCGTAGAGCATGGACTTGATGTCGCCATGCACCTTGTCGCTTTCGGCCGTGTTGTGGATGGTCACCGTGTTGTAGCCCTTGGCGCCGGCACCGATGTCCTTGACGTCATGGTCGGAGCCGCCCCACCACACGGCATACATCTTCTCGCGGGGGTAGCCTGTGGCCTGTGCTTCACGCACGGCCGTGGGTGTCATCACGCCGGCCGACCACAGCAGCACATAGTCGGGACGGTTCTGGCGAATCTGCAGCCAGGTGGATTTCTGTTCCACACCGGGGGCGGTCACGGGCAGCTTGATCAGCTCGAAACCTTCCTTGGCAGCGCGCTTTTCCAGCAGCGGAATCGGCTCCTTGCCGTAAGGCGAGTCGTGATAGACGAGGGCAATCTTCTTGCCCTTGAGGCTGCCTTTTTCCTTCTTCAGGATGTCCTGCACGATGGAGTCCGCGGCGGTCCAGTAGTTGCCCAGCAGCGGGAAGTTCCACTCGAAGACCTTGCCGTCCACGGACTGGGACAGGCCGTAGCCCGGAGTGACCACCGGCACCTTGTCCCCAGGGGCCTTGTCGGTCACGGCAAAGGTGATGCCGGTGGACTGGGTGTCAAAGCCTGAGGCACCGCCGTCCTTGTTCTTCAGGCGCTCGTAGCATTCCACGCCCTTGGCCGTGTCGTAGGCGGTTTCGCATTCCTCGAACTTGATCTTCACGCCGTTGATGCCGCCCTTGGCGTTGACCAGCTTGAGGTAATCCTGCTTGCCGTCTGCCCATGGAATGCCCAGGGGCGCGAACTGGCCTGTGCGATACACCAGCAGGGGCACAAACTGCTCCTGAGCCTGAGCGGCCGGAGAAGCCATCAAGGCTCCCATGCCTGCAGCAACAGCAGCGGCAGCAATCGCAACTTTCTTGAACATCATCGACTGTCTCCTTGGGTTGTATGGGACGCTGTCCCGGTTGCAGGCACTCTGCGGTGTCTTGAAGAAAAGAATACTGAGGTAGCTCAACGGTCCATGAACCTGCATGACTCGCTGCGCGGCATCGAACAAAGGTGCCGACTCGCAGCGTTTCAGCAGATGCTTCATGCTCAATGCGGGAACGGCCAGACACGCAGCTTCTGACGGGCCGTGGCCCAGAGCTTGGCCAATCCGTGGGGTTCCACAATCAGGAAGAACACGATGAGCGCACCAAAAATCATGTGCTCAAGATAGGTTGCCGTGGCCGTTGACAGTGGCAGCCCCAGCCAGTGGGGCACCTGGTTGAGCAGCAGCGGCAGCAGCACGAAGAAGGCGGCGCCGAAGATGCTGCCCACCACAGAGCCCAGGCCGCCGATGATGATCATGAACAACAGCTGCAGCGAACGATCCAGGCTGAAGGCAGCGGGTTCCCAGGCACCCAGGTGGACAAAGCCCCAGAGCGCACCGGCCACGCCGACGATGAAGCTGCTCACGGCAAAGGCCGAGAGCTTGGCGTAGGTGGGGCGGATGCCGATCACGGCAGCCGCCACGTCCATGTCGCGCATGGCCATCCATTCACGTCCTACCGAGCTGCGCACCAGATTCTTGGCGGCCAGGCCGAGCAGGCACAGGATTGCCAGGCAGAGTAGGTATTTCTCCATGGGCGTGTCGATGGCCCAGCCCAGAATGGCCAGCGGCTTGGCGCTGACGGAGCCGGACGAGGAGTTGTTCGTCACCCAGGCCGCACGGGTCGCCAGCCAGTCCACAAAGAACTGGGCGGCCAGCGTGGCCACGGCCAGATACAGGCCGCGAATGCGCAGGCTGGGCAGGCCGAACACCACGCCGAACACCATGGCCACCAGGCCGCCGCCGATCAGCGCCACCAGCAAGGGCATGCCTTCGATGCGAGCCTGGAGGTTGTAGGCCGCATAGGCTCCCACGGCCATGAAGGCGGCCGTTCCCAGTGAGATCTGGCCGCAGTAACCGACGAGGATGTTGAGACCCAGCGCCGCCAGCGACATGATGACAAAGGGAATCAGAATCGCCTGGAAGGTGTAGTCGCTGGCAATGAAGGGGATGGCCAGGAAGGCAAAGGCCAGGATCAGCAAGATGACCCAGCGGTCCTGGGCGACGCCGAAGATCTGCTGGTCTGCCACATAGCTGGTCTTGAACTGGCCGTTTTCACGATAAAACATCTGTCAGTCCTCCGGCCTTAAACGCGGTCAATGATTTTGTCGCCGAACAGACCCTGGGGCCGTACCAGCAGGAAGCAGAGGGCCAGACCATAGGCAAACCAGGTCTCGATGCCGCCGCCCACCATGGGGCCGATATAGACCTCGGAGAGTTTCTCGCCCACGCCGATGATCAGGCCGCCGATGATGGCGCCGGGCAGCGAGGTCAGGCCGCCCAGAATCACCACGGGCAAAGCCTTCAGGGCCACCAGCGACAGCGAATACTGAACGCCCAGCTTGCTGCCCCAGATGATGCCGACGACCAGAGCCACGCCGCCGGCCACCGACCAGACGATGACCCAGATACGCGACAGCGGAATGCCGATGGACTGCGCGGCCTGGTGGTCGTCGGCCACGGCACGCAGGGCGCGCCCGGTCTTGGTTTTCTGAAAGAAGATGCTCAGGCAGATCACCAGAATGGCGGCGATGCAGGCCGCATACAGGTCTTCCAGGCTGATCATCACACCGCCCTGAAACAGGCTGTCCATGATGAAGACGGGGTCCTTGGGCATGCCGACGTCAATCTTGTAGACCTCGCTGCCAAAGACCATGGGGCCCAGGCCGTCGAGCAGATAGGCAATGCCCAGCGTGGCCATCAGCAAGGTGATGGGCTCCTGATTGACCAGATGGCGCAGGGCCAGCCGCTCGATCACCCAGGCCACGCCCACCATCAGGGTCAGAGTGACGACGATGGCCAGCAGGTTGCCGACGAGACCGGGCTCCATGCCCAGCCAGCCGGGAATCCATTGCGAGAAGCGCGCCATGGCCAGGGCCGAAAACAGCACCATGGCGCCTTGCGCAAAGTTGAAGACGCCCGAGGCCTTGAAGATCAGCACGAAACCGATGGCGATCAGTGCGTACAGCGTGCCCACCATGAGGCCGCCGAACAATGTCTCTAAGAAAAATCCCATGACTGCTCCTTCAGTGGCCAGCGCCCAGGTAGGCGCGGATCACGTCTTCGTTGTTGCGTACTTCATCGGGAGCGCCGTCGCCGATTTTCTTGCCGTAGTCCAGCACCACGACACGGTCTGAGATGTCCATGACCACGCCCATATCGTGTTCGATGAGCACGATGGTGGTGCCGAACTCTTCGTTCACATCGAGGATGAAGCGGCACATGTCCTGCTTCTCTTCCACGTTCATGCCGGCCATGGGCTCGTCCAGCAGCAGCACCTGCGGCTCCATGGCCAGGGCCCGGCCCAGGTCAACGCGCTTTTGCAGGCCGTAGGGCAGCTGGCCCACGGGAGTCTTGCGATAGGCCTGGATCTCGAGGAAGTCGATGATGTGCTCGACGAACTCGCGGTGCTGCATTTCCTCGCGTTGTGCAGGGCCGATGCGCAGTGCCTGCATGAGGATGTTGCTCCTGATCTTGAGGTTGCGGCCGGTCATGATGTTGTCGATCACGCTCATGCCCTTGAACAGCGCCAGGTTCTGGAAGGTGCGTGCGACACCCATCTCGGCCACCTGGCGGCTGTTCATGTGGCTGAAGGTCTGGCCGCGAAAGGTGATGGAGCCTTCGGACGGCGTGTAGACGCCGTTGATGCAGTTGAGCATGGAGCTCTTGCCGGCGCCGTTGGGGCCGATGATGGAGCGGATCTCGTGCTCTTTGACATTGAACGAGATGTCGGTCAATGCCTTGACGCCGCCGAAGCGCAGGCTGATGTTCTTGATATCCAGGATCACGTCGCCGCTGGTTCTTGTATTCATGAAAATTCCTCTCAGGCGGCAGCCTTGGCCGAAGCCGGGTGGCGCTTGGCGTCGACGATGGTCAGCGTGGCGCTGACGCTGCCGGTGCGACCGTCCTCGAACTTCACCAGGGTCTCGATGAACTGCTGCTGCTTGCCGGTGTAGAGCGCCTCCACGAGCACGCCGTACTTGTCTGCGATGAAGTTGCGGCGCACCTTGCGGGTGCGGGTCAGCTCGTCGTCATCGGGGTCGAGCTCCTTGTGCAGCACCAGAAAGCGCGCCACCTGGGTGTCGGCCATGCCGGGCTCGCTGGCCAGATCGGCATTGACCTTGTCTATGCATTCGGCCACCAGCTCCAGCACCTTTGCCTTGCTGGCCAGGTCCACATAGCCGCCATAGGGAAGGCCCTGGCGCTCGGCCCAGTTGCCAACGGCTTCGTAGTCGATGTTGATGAAGGCGCAGACCTCGTCCTTGCCATGGCCGAAGCACACGGCCTCCTTGATATGCGGGAAGAACTTGAGCTTGTTTTCGATGTAGTTGGGCGCAAACATGGCGCCGCGGCTGGTCTTGCCCACGTCCTTGGCTCGATCGATGATGCGCAGCTGGCCGTTGGCGTCGATCACGCCGGCATCGCCGGTATGGAAGTAGCCGCTGGCGTCGATCACTTCGGCCGTGGCATCGGGGCGTTTGTAGTATTCCTTGAGCACGGACACGCCCTTGACCAGCACCTCGCCGTTGTCGGCAATCTTGAGCTCGATGCCTGGCGCCGCCTGGCCCACGCTGGAGAGTTCCACCTGACGGTCACGCTGCAGGCAGACATAGGCGCAGGTCTCGGTTTGCCCATAGAGCTGCTTGAGGTTGATGCCGATGGAGCGAAAGAAACGGAACAGCTCCGGTCCGATGGCGGCACCTGCCGTGTAGGCCACGCGGATGCGCGACAGACCCATGGCGTTACGTAGCGGTCCATAGATGAACAGGCTGCCCAACTGGTATTTGAGGCGATCCAGGAGTGCGACGTTCTTGCCGTCCAGAATGTCCGAGCCTACGCGGCGCGCCACTTCCATGGCCTTGGCATACATCCACTGCTTGAGCGGCGACGCATCTTCCATGCGGATCGAGACCGAGGTCAGCATGCCTTCGAAAATGCGTGGCGGCGCAAAGTAGTAGCTGGGCCCGATTTCGCGCAGATCGATGGCGATGGTCGAGGCGGATTCGGGGCAGTTGATGGTGAAGCCCGCCACCAGCCATTGCGCAAACGAGAACAGATGGTCTCCCACCCAGGCCGGCGGCAGATAGCAGATCACATTGTCCGAAGCATTCAGGCCATCGGTCTGCACGCCGCCGCGGGCGGATTCGCCAAAGCTGGCATGGGTCTGGCACACCCCCTTGGGCTTGCCCGTGGTGCCCGAGGTGTAGAGGATGACCGAGACATCGTCCGGCGAGACGGCCTGGACCATGGCCTCATAGGCTCCCGCGTGCTGCGCATCCCACTCCTTGCCCTTGGCCAGCAGCTCCTCGGTGCTGATGAGCCCCGGCTGATCGTACTTGCGCAGGCCGCGCGGGTCGTCATAGATGATGTGGCGAATGCCTGGCACGCTCTCGCGCACTTCCAGCAGCTTGTCCACCTGCTCCTGGTTCTCGGCGAAGGCAAACGCAATCTCCGCGTCTTCCATCACAAAGCGCATCTCCACGGCCACGGCATCCTGGTACAGCGGAATGGGCACGGCGCCGCAGGTCTGCACGGCCAGAAAGCCCATGTAGACATGGGGCCGGTTGTCGCTGATGAAGGCCAGGTTCTGGCCGCGTTCAAGCCCCAGCGCGCGCAGGCCGCAGGCCATGTGGCGCACGGCCTGCGCGGCTTCGCGCCAGCTCCAGCTTTGCCAGATGCCGTATTCCTTCTCGCGCAGGGCGGGCGCATCGGGGCGTTCTGTCGCGTGCTTGAGCAGCAGTTGCGGGAACGTGGTTGTCATGCCTGATCCTCTTGGTTGGGGGCGGAGCCGCAGCGGCTACCCTTCACGAAAGTCTTGCAGGCATGCTATGGGTGACTTTGACGTCAGGATGTCTGTTTGACGACAATCTGAGGGAAAGTCTGCATAGTGGAAATCCGCTGTAACAAATGCTGCTGAAAATGGCGCATTTGCTGCCTCGTGGAAATCCCGCTGTTGCGCCAGCGCGGCTTTGGCAATGCTGCTGGGCATGAGTCAAGAACTGTCCCTGCACCAAAGGCGGCGCAAGCCTTTGAGCTCAGAACTCGATGGAATTCCCTGGTGGCCTGTCCTGCTGCCGCTGGAGCGTGAAAATGTGGCGCGCGTGCTGCTTGTCGGTGATGCCGAGCCCGGTGACTATGTCTGCCGCACCGGTCGTCCGCCTACCTACTGGTTTGGGGTGGTCGACGGCCTGCTCAAGATGAACACCGAAAGCGCCGACGGCGTCAGCATGACGCTGGCCGGGTTGCCGCCCGGCGGCTGGTTCGGCGAAGGCACGGTCATCAAGCGCGAGCCCTATCGCTACAACGTGCAGGCCATCCGCAGGAGCGTGGTGGGCGGTCTGCCCATAGACATGTTCCACTGGCTGCTCGACCACTCCATAGGCTTTAACCGGTTTGTGATGAATCAGCTCAACGAGCGACTGGGGCAGTTCATCGCGGCGCGCGAGATCGACCGCATGAGCAATCCCGATCTGCGCGTGGCGCGCACCCTAGCCGCCTTGTTCAACCCCTTGCTCTACCCCGGTGTGGGGCAGATTCTGCGCATCACCCAGCAGGAGCTGGCCAATCTGGTCGGCCTCTCGCGCCAGCGTGTGAACGAGGCCTTGTCCGTGCTGCAGCGCGAGCGCGTGATCCAGATCGAATATGGCGGCCTGCGCGTGCTGGACCTGGAGGCGCTACGCCATGGCGAGTTCTGCGCGTCGCGCAAGGCGCTTGCCTGAGGCCCGTCCTATAACCTAGCCCCGCGCTGGAATTGTGGATAACTCTCGCCTCGCGCCCGCGCGTCGCGAGACAATTACGCCCAAATGTCAGTCAAACCTCCTAAAGAGTCCGGCGCCCCAGGTTCCGGCAATTCCTCCGCGCCCTCCGATGCATCGTCGGCGCGCCCTGTTTTGCGTGCACCGGCCAAGCCTGCCAAGGCGGAAAAGCCGGCGGCAGCCCGCGGCCCCCGGCCCGCAGGCGGCTCCGAGCGCGGCCCGCGCGGCGAAGGCGCTCGCGGTGAGCGTGGCGCACGCCCTCAGCGTGAGCGCGACGAGCGCCCCCGTGCTTCCGGCTTTGGTCGCCCCGATGGCGGCCGCCCTGCTCGTGACGACGGTGAACGTCGCGGCGGCTTCTCGCAGCGCGACGAGCGTCGCCCCCGCGCCGATCGCGATGACCGCTTTGCCGAAGGCGGCGAGCGTCGCTTTGGCGGCGGTGATCGCGGCTTCAGGCCCTACGGCGAGTCGCGTGATGGTGATCGTGGCGGCGAGCGCCGCGAGTTCCGTCCCCGTGATGACCGCCGTGATGACCGCCCTCAAGGCGGCCGTGACTTTGGTGACCGTCCACGTTCGTCCGGTTTTGGCCGCCCCGACCAGGGCCGCTTTGAGCGCTCCGAAGGTGCAGAGCGTCGTGAATTCCGTCCGCGTGACGACCGCCGTGATGACCGTCCGCAAGGCGGCCGTGACTTTGGTGACCGTCCACGTTCGACCGGTTTTGGCCGTCCCGACCAGGGCCGCTTTGAGCGCTCCGAAGGTGGCGAGCGCCGTGAATTCCGTCCTCGTGACGGCGAACGTCGTGGCGGTGATCGCTTTGAAGGCCGCCGTGATGAGCGTCCTCAAGGCCGTGACTTTGGTGACCGTCCGCAAAACCGCGGTTCTGGTCGCCCAGATCGCTCCGAAGGTGGCGAACGCCGCGAATACCAGTCCCGTGATGGTGAGCGCCGTGGTGGCGATCGCCCGCAAGGCCGCGATTTTGGTGATCGTCCACAGAACCGTGGCTATGGTGACCGTCCCGAAGGCCGCTCCTTTGATCGTGGTGACCGTCGCGGTGATGAACGCCGCAACGACGAGCGCCGTGGCGAACGCCGCGACGAGCGTGGTGGCGAGCCTGAAAAGCGTCATATCCCCGGCTCGTTTGTGTCGGAGGCCACACGCCGCCCGACGACGGGCATCCGCACCTACCGTCCCGCTGCCGATGGCTCGGACCGCGCAATTCCCGTCAAGCGCGCACCCGAAGCCGAAGCGCGCCAGGACGACCGTCCCGGTGCTGTGCGCATCAACAAGCGCATTGCCGATATGGGCCTGTGCTCGCGTCGCGAAGCCGATGAATGGGTGGAAAACGGCTGGGTCACGGTCAACGGCGAAGTCGCAACCATGGGTCAGAACGTGGTGCCCGGCGACAGGATCGAGATCGACCAGAAGGCTCAGGACCGCCAGGACCAGCAGGTCACCATCCTGCTGAACAAGCCCATGGGCTATGTCAGCGGTCAGGCCGAGGACGGCCATGAGCCCGCCGTGGTGCTGATCACCAACGAGAACCGCTGGAACGAAGACCGCAGCAAGACGCGCTTCAACTTCAGCCAGCTCAAGGGCCTGGCTCCCTGCGGCCGTCTGGATATCGACTCCGTGGGTCTGCTGGTGCTGACGCAGGACGGCCGCGTGGCGCGCCAGATCATTGGCGAGGACTCGGAGGTCGACAAGGAATACCTGGTGCGCGTGACCTTTGGCGACCGCGACGTGGATGTGCAGTCCGTCTTCCCCGAAGAGAAACTGGCCTTGCTGCGCCACGGCCTGTCGCTGGACGAGCAGCCGCTCAAGCCGGCCCAGGTGGACTGGCAGAACCCCGAGCAACTGCGCTTTGTGCTGACCGAAGGCAAGAAGCGCCAGATTCGCCGTATGTGCGAGCAGGTCGGCCTCAAGGTCGTGGGCCTCAAGCGCATCCGTATCGGCGGCGTGACTCTGGGCAATCTGCCCACCGGCCAATGGCGCTATCTGGCTCCACACGAGAGTTTCTAAGCTCCCCCTGAGGCGCCTTGCGCCTTCCCCTCTCTCGATGCGTTGCATCGGGAGTGGGACGATGCCTTCGTCGGGGCGGCCCCCGCCGCGAGGCGGCTCTTGCTCGGCATCTCTGACGTGTAGTTCGACAGTTTTTTGAGTGAAATTGGCCTCTGGTTCTTTATTTATGAGCGCAAGTAGCTATTCTTTTTGAATAAGCGCTTGCGCTTTTTTCTTGCCCGAATAGCCCTTGAAATATCAGGGGCAGGCCCTAGCTATGACTGCGAATCGCCTTGAGAGGATCTCCGGGCGGCTTTTGATTTCAGTTTTTCGCTCACAAAGACATGACAAAGCAAACCCATTCCTTCCAGGCCGAAGTGGCCCAGCTGTTGCACCTGGTCACGCATTCGCTGTATTCCAACCAGGAAATCTTCCTGCGCGAGCTGATCTCCAATGCTTCGGATGCTTGCGACAAACTGCGCTTTGAAGCGCTGGGCGACGCCAGCCTCTACGGCGATCAGCCCGAGCTGGAAGTGCGCGTTTCCTTTGACAAGGCTGCCCGCACGCTGACCATCACCGATACCGGCATCGGCATGAGCGAGCAGGAAGCCATTGACAATCTGGGCACCATTGCCAAGAGCGGTACCAAGGCTTTCATGGAAAAGCTCAGCGGCGACCAGAAGGCCGACTCGCAGCTGATCGGCCAGTTCGGCGTGGGCTTCTACTCGGGCTTCATCGTTGCCGACAAGATCACCGTAGAAACCCGCCGCGCCGGTGCGCCGGCATCGGCCGGCGTGCGCTGGATCAGCGGCGGCACGGGCGACTTCGAGATCGAGCAGATCGAACGCGCCCAGCGCGGCACCAGCATCATCCTGCACCTGCGTGACGACGCCGAGGAGTTTCTCAACGGCTACAAGCTCAAGCAGGTCATCTCCAAATACTCCGACCACATCAGCCTGCCCATCCTGATGGAAAAGGAGGAGTGGAAGGAAGGCGAGAACGATCAGCCCGGCGAGATGGTCAAGACCGGCGAATGGGAAACCGTGAACAAGGCCAGCGCCCTGTGGACCCGCGCCAAGAAGGACATCACGGAAGAGCAGTACAAGGAGTTCTACAAGGCCATCAGCCATGACTTCGAGGACCCGCTGACCTGGAGCCACAACCGCGTCGAAGGCAATACCGAGTACACGCAGCTGCTCTATATCCCCGCCAAGGCCCCGTTCGACCTGTACCAGCGTGACAAGCATGCCGGCATCAAGCTCTATGTGAAGCGCGTCTTCATCATGGACGACGCCGAGGCGCTGATGCCCCAGTACTTGCGCTTTGTGAAGGGCGTGATCGACTCTGCCGATCTTCCGCTGAACGTGAGCCGCGAGTTGCTGCAGGAAAGCCGCGATGTGCGCCTGATCCGCGACGGCTCGGCCAAGCGCGTGCTTTCGATGCTGGAAGACCTGGCACGGCATGACAGGCATGAAGCAGCGGCCGAGGCTGCGGATGGCGTGCAGGATGTCGTCAGCGAAGAGGACAAGGCCAAGGAAGGCAAGTTCACGCAGTTCTACAACGAGTTCGGTGCCGTGCTTAAGGAAGGGCTGGGTGAGGACTTCGGCAACAAGGAACGCATTGCCAAGCTGCTGCGCTTCGCCACCACCACGCATGAAGGTCTGAACACATCGTTTGCCGACTACAAGACACGCATGAAGGAAGGTCAGGACGCGATCTACTACATCACGGCCGACACCCTGGCTGCGGCCAAGAACAGCCCGCAGCTCGAAGTGTTCAAGAAGAAGGGCATCGAAGTCCTGCTGATGACCGATCGCGTGGACGAGTGGGCGCTCAACTATCTGCAGGACTTTGACGGCACGCCGCTGCAGTCCGTGGCCAAGGGCGCCGTGGATCTGGGCAAGCTGCAGAACGAGGAAGAGAAGAAGGCCGCCGAGGAAGCTGCCGAAGCCTTCAAGCCCGTGCTGGCCAAGCTCAAGGAAGCACTCAAGGACCGTGCCGAAGACGTGCGCGCCACCAGCCGTCTGGTCGACTCGCCCGCCTGCCTGGTGGTCAGCGACGGCGGCATGAGCCTGCAACTGGCCCGCCTGCTCAAGCAGGCCGGCCAGGCCGCGCCCGAATCCAAGCCGGTGCTGGAAGTGAACCCCGATCACGCCCTGGTCAAGAAGCTGGACGGCTCCGTCCACTTCAACGATCTGGCCCAGATTCTGTTCGACCAGGCCGTGCTGGCCGAGGGCGGCATGCCCGAGGATCCGGCGGCTTATGTCAAGCGTGTGAACGCGCTGTTGGCCTGAGCGGTTCGTTCTCCCCGATAAAAATCCCCGCAGAGTGAAGTGCTCTGCGGGGATTTTTTCATGATTTCTGGCTGTATCGCTTATGGGTAGGGCGCTAACAGCTATCAAAATTGATTAGCTGCGTGAACGTGCAAGCAGGTTGCGATCCCAGAGCACCATGGTCAGGGTGAGCAGTCCCAGCAGGCCGCCCATGAGACTGGTGCCGGTCCAGCCATGTGCCAGCCATGCCCACGAGCCCAGGGCAGAGCCAAGGGAGGCGCCGAGGAAGTACGTGGTCATATAGACGGCATTGATGCGCGAGCGGGCCTCGGGCGCCAATGCGTAGACCACGTTCTGGTTGCTGATGTGCAGGGCCTGAAGGGCGCCGTCGACCACCAGCAGACCCAGCAGAAACCACCAGATGCTGCTGCCGCCCAGCCACAGGCACAGCCAGCCCAGCAGCATCAGAATGGCGCCGGCCAGCGTGGCGGACTGCTCCAGTCCCTTGTCGGCCATGCGTCCGGCCACGTTGGCCATCAGTGCGCCGGCAATGCCCACGATGCCGATCAGGCCGATCATCAGATCCGAGAGTTCAAAGCCCGGCCCGGCCAGCAGCAGCGCCATGGTGGAGAACAGCACGCTCACGGTGGCAAAGCCGGTGCCGCCAATCAGCGCACGGCTGCGCAGGCGCGGATGCCGGCGCAGCAAGTCTCCCAGGGACTTCATGACTGCGCCATAACTGACGGGAGCGGCGGGAGCCGCCTTGGGCAGGGCCCGTGCCAGCAGCACGGCCATGAAGGCGGTGCTGATGGCCCCCACCCAGTAGACGGTACTCCAGCCGCCCAGATCGGACAGAATCCCCGCCACGCTGCGCGAGGCCAGAATGCCGATCAGCAGGCCGCTCATGACCAGGCCGACGGCACGCCCGCTGGCGCCGGGGGCGGCAAAGGTGGCGGCCATGGGCACCAGCACCTGGGCGGCCACCGAGAACACGCCGGCCATCAGGGTGCCGGCGGCGAGCAGCGCGAAGCTGCCCGCCAGACCGCTGATGCCCGACAGCAGCATGCCGCAGGCGGCCAGCAGCATCAGGGTCAGAACCAGGCGGCGGCGCTCCAGCATATCGCCCAGGGGCACCAGAAACAGCAGTCCCAGGCCATAGGAGACCTGGGCCATGGTCACGGTGCTGGAGGCCTGGGCATCGCTGATCTGCAAATGCCGGACCATGGAGTTGAGCAAGGGCTGATTGAAATAATTGGCTCCGGCGCACAGACCGCAGGCCGTGGCCATGAGCAGCAGGGTGGTTCTGGAGAGGACTGGGGTGGCCGCTGGTGTTGTGGTTTTCATGAGGCGCTCAGGTGCAGGGTCAGGCGGGAATGGCGGCTTTGGCGTCCATCGCCATGGGCAGGGCCGCCGTGGCCTCGACCTCGATCAGCATGCCGGGCAGGGCCAGCTTGGGCACGGGAATCAGCGTGCAGGCCGGAAAGCGCGGCCGTCTGTCGCCGGGCTCGCCGCTGCCCCAATGCTGTCTCACTGCGCTTTGCCAGTGCTCGAAGCGCTCCAGCGAATGATCGACGATGAGCACGGTGAGCTTGAGCACATGGCCCATGTCCGCGCCACCGGCGGCCAGGGCGGTCTTGATATTGGCAAGAGCCTGCGCAGCCTGCAGGGCAAAGCTGTCTGGCAGCTCGGCCAGGGCGTTTTCTCCGCCCTGGCCCGAAACGAAGAGCCAGCGCAGCGGCTCCTGGACGGTGACCACATGGGTGTATCCGTTGGGTAGGCTGTCATAGAGACCGGCGGGCTGCAGGAAACGCGGTTGAGGGGCGGGGGCTTGGGCAATGAAACTGGGCTTGGCGTCCATGAAAGTCTTTCAGGCAAGGCTTGTCCGGCAGGGCCCGCGAGCAGCAGGCCTTTGTTCCGGAAGCTGCTGGAATTGTTCAACCTCAACTAAGCTTGAGGTCAAGAGGTTTGTATGACCACACAGGATTGCGGTCATGGCAGCCAGGCAGGGACAAAGGGAAAGCAGCGGGAGATGACTGTGCAGTGTGAAGAGACTGGCGATATGAATGGATGCGGAAGCGGCCTGGTTGCCGAGGCTGAGGGAATGCCGGATCTCAGTGTGGGAGAGGTCGCCAGCCGCAGCGGGGTGGCGGTATCGGCCCTGCATTTCTATGAGAAGCAGGGCTTGATCGAGAGTGCGCGCACTGCGGGCAACCAGCGCCGCTATGCGCGAGCGGTGCTGAGACGGGTGGCTGTGATCAAGGTAGCTCAGCGCATGGGCGTGCCCCTGGCCGAGATCGCGCAGGCACTGGCCCATCTGCCGGCCAACCGCGTACCCGGCAAGGCCGACTGGAGTCGCCTGTCCTCGCATTGGCAGGCACAGCTCGATGCACGCATTGCCATGCTGACCCAGCTCAGGGATCAGCTCGACTCCTGCATAGGCTGCGGCTGCCTGTCTCTGCAGGCCTGCCCGCTGCGCAACGACCAGGACTGTCTGGCGGCGCAAGGGGCCGGCCCGCATTTCAGATAGCCGGGCCTACTGGCGCGGAACGGGCAGCACGCGTGCCCTTGCGCTGATGACGCCCAGCAGTACCGACAGCAGGCCCAGACAGGCACAGAAGGCTATCAGTGCGCCTGTCAGCCCGATATGGTCGGACAGCCAGCCCATGCCCAGGATTGGGACGATGGTGCCTACATAGCCCACCACCAGATAGGTTGAAAGCAGGCCCGTGCGGTTAGCGGGCTTGGAGACCTTGTTGACCACGGCCATGCCCGAGAGGTTGCACAGCGCATGACCGCAGGACATGCTCAGCACACTCAGTGCGAAAAGCCATGGCGAGCCGGCAAACAGATTGAGAACCAGCAGGGCATTGGTCGCCGCCAGGGCGAAGAAGCCGATGATGATCAGCCGCTTGGTGGGATAGGGCCGGGCAATCAGCTGGATGCCGGCCGACAGAAACAGGATGACGCCGATGGACAGGCCCGAGACCGCAGGTCCATGCCAGGGCAGCATCTGGGCCATGAAGCTGGGGGCCATGGCAGCAAACAGGCTGAACATGCCGAAGGCGGAAAACGCCGCCATGCACCCCAACGCATAGTGGTAGAGAAAAGGCTTGCGCGGCTGGGAGATGCTGGGCAGAACATCTTTCAGCGTCAGGCCGGGCGCGCTATGCACGGGCGTAGTGGCCATCGGTAGCTGGACCTTGAACAGCGCATGGATGCCTAGAAAGCTCAGTGCGATGGGCGGCAGATAGCTGCTGACCAGGGGGAATGGCACCCATTGCGCCATCAGGCCGCCAACCACGGGCCCCAGGCCGAAGCCGAAGGCAATCGTCAGGCTGGTGGTTGCAGCCGCACGCTGCAGGTCCCCCTTGTTATTGAGCTGGGTCATGCCTATGGAGGCCGAGGTGGTGATCAACCCCGAGGCCAGGCCGATGATGAAGCGGGAGGCACCCAGGCTCCAGGCATTCCAGGACAGGGCCGAGCCGATGACGCCCACGGTCATCACCATCAGCCCCAGGCGCAGCACTTTGAGAAAACCGAAGAGGTTGGTCAGACGGCCCAGAAACAGCAGGCTGATCAAGGCGCCCAACATATAGGTCACGAAAATCTGCGTGATATGGCTGGGCTGCAGCCCCCAGGCCTGCTGATAGAGCGGGTAGAGCGGGCTGGCAAGCGCTGTTCCCATGACGCCGACGCACATGGAAAAGCACACCCAGGCATAGGGACTCAGACGGGATTGCATTGGGAAAGCATGGGTGGAGCAGGCATCCGCATGTCCGGTGTGGGCAAGTCGGCTTGACCTAGAATTATTAAAAATGACTATTTGGTCAATTTTATGAATTCTAGAAAAGGATTTCAGCGCATGGCGGATGGCGCGGCGGCTGCCCCTTGTGCAGACCCGGATATCGGTACGCAGGCAAAGCGTCAGCGGCGCACGCGTGGCCCGAGTCTCGACAAGACGGCGCAGACGCGTCAGCAGATTGCCGAGGCCGCGCTGGCCGAGTTCGTGGAGTGCGGCGTGGCTCGCAGCACCATGGAGCGCATTGCCTGCCGCGCGCAGGTGGCCAAGGGCACGCTGTATCTCTACTACCCGTCCAAGGACGAGCTGCTGCGGGGTGTGGTGGAGCATGCGCTGCGGCATTCGGCCGTCTATCAGCCGCTCCGGCGCCGCAAGGGCGAGACGGTGCGCGCCTTACTGCGCCGCAGTCTGCTGCCGACGCTGGAGGCCGTGGACAGCAGCGAGCGCGGCATGCTGGCACGCCTGGTGCTCAGCGAGGCACGGCATGCGCCCGAGCTGGCTAGACTGTACAAAGAGCTGGCTTTTGATGCCTGGCAGAACTATGTGCAGGATCTGCTGGCGCTGGCCGTGAAAGAGGGGGAGCTCAGGACCCGCTCGGTCAGCCGCAGTGCCCAGCTGCTGGCCAGCCCGTTCTGGATGGCGCTGGTGCACAACAACCTGCTGGCCTCCGAGGGCTCGCAGAAGCTGGCCCTCAAGCCGCTGGTCGAGCTACTGATTGATAACCTTTTTGCGGGCACGGCCGGTGACAATGCGGCTGTCAAACGTCAGTGAGAGTCAGTGAGAGTCAGTGAGATGAATTCCATGCCAGTCACCATCAAGCCCGGTTATCACAGAATCCTGAGCACGGTCTGCGCCGCTGCTCTGGTGCTGGCCTTGCCCGCCTGCGGCTCCGTCGGGGCCGGAGTGGGCGTCGGGATTCCGGTGGGCCCGTTTTCCGTGGGCGTGGGTCTGGGCAGCGGCGGTCTCAGCGCAGGCGTCGGCACGGGTGTCGGGCCTGTCGGCGTGGGCGTAGGCGTCAACCAGCGCGGGCAGGTGCTGGGCAGTGCCGGCGTCGGCGCGTCCACCGGCGTGGGCGGTGCCAGCGTGGGTGTCGGGGTGGGATCCTCCACCGTGCTGCATGATCCCAATCGCCCACAGGCACCAGAGGCGCAACCCGCGCCGCCGCCGGCCCCCGCACAGAGCGGCGATGCCGTGCAATGGCGCGATGCACGAGGGCAGCTCGTGCCCGAATGCCGTTTGCAGGGGCGCTGCTAGCTCTTTGCAGACATGGACCGCCCTAGGCGTAGAGCGGCTCCTGCTGCATGGCTTCGATCTGTTCGTTCAGCATGCCCACCTGGCCCTGCCAGTAGTCGGTGCTGCCGAACCAGGGGAAGTTGATGGCAAAGATCGGGTCCTGCCAGCGGCGCGCCAGCCAGGCGCTGTAATGCAGCAGGCGCAAGGTGCGCAGCGGCTCGATCAGCGCCAACTCGCGCCGGTCGAAGCTGCGGAACTGCTCATAACCCTCGAGCAGGGCCGACAGCTGCTGGGTCTGCTGGCCTCGGTCGCCCGAGAGCAGCATCCACAGATCCTGCACGGCGGGGCCGCTGCGTGCATCGTCCAGATCGACAAAATGCGGGCCGCCATGGCCTTCGTCATCCAGCGGCGTCCAGAGAATGTTTCCCGGGTGACAGTCGCCATGCAACCGAATCTGTGTCGCAGAATGCAAGCCAAAATGGCCTGCAGCGCTTAATCCATCAGCGGATGGTGCTATCAATGAAAGAGCTTTGTCGCAAGCCTGCTGCCAGCGGCTGCGTACTTCGAGCGCGACGACCTCGTGTTCGAGCAGGTAGTGCATGGATTCGTAGCCAAAGCTTTTCAGGTTCAGCGCCGGGCGATGGGTGAAGGGCTGGGCGGCCCCCACGGTGTGGATGCGGGCCAGAAAACGGCCTATCCATTCCAGCACCTCCCAGTCGTCCAGCTCGGGGCGGCGCCCGCCGCGCCAGGGGCTGATGCTGAACAGAAAGCCCGCATGCTCATGCACGGTCTGCCCTTGCAGCGCCAGCGGCGCCACCACGGGAACCTCGCCAGCCGCCAGCTCCTGGGAGAAGGCATGTTCTTCCTCGATCTGGGCGCGGCTCCAGCGGCCTGGGCGGTAGAACTTGGCGACGACCTTGTCGCCCTCGTCCTGGTGGGCCAGATAGACGCGGTTTTCATAGGAGCTCAGCGCGGTCAGCCGCCCGTCCGGCACAAGGCCCGTGCTGCACAGTGCATCGATCACGCAGTCCGGCGTGAGGTCTGCATAAGGGTGAGAAGGGTCTTGGGTATCGCTCATCCCCGCATTGTCAGGCTCAAACAGGCTCTTGCGAACCGGATGGCATGGCACATGCGTGGGCAAAATTGCTTTTGATTTGATAGCTGTTGCCGTTTCCCCGGCGGATGTTGGTGGCCGGAAATCCCGGGAAAACTGACCGGAATGCCGTGCATGTCGTCCGCGCTGGCACACTGCCCGCATGCAAGAGAGCGAAGCATTTTCACAGCCCTGGAAGGACCGGGATTTTGCCGAGTGGCATCAAGGTTGCCCCTGGTGTGCGGTCTGGGTGGTGATGCTGCAAGGCCATGGTCTGGAGTCCGTGCTGCAGCAGGCCAGATCCAGGCTCGGTGATGCCCTGCTGCCGCGCCATGCGCGCCAGCCGCATATCACGCTGGCCTATAGAGGGCTGTGCGGGGGAGGGGACGAGCATGCGGCGCGGGAATATGACCGGCTGGCGCTGCGCGCCGATGTTGCCATGCTGCAAAGCCTGCGGCTGCGCCCTTTTGCCGTGCAGATCGCGGGGGCTGGCAGCTTTACCACCGTGCCTTATCTGGGCGTAGGCGAGGGGCAGGAATGCCTGCAGCAGCTGCATGCAGCACTGGTGCCTGCAGAGCCCGCGCCGGGCTGGCGCTATGTGCCCCATGTAACCCTGGGCCACTATGCGAGAAGGCTGCCGCTGAGAGAGGTTGTGGACAAGTTGCTGGCACTGACCCGGAACTTGCCGGTTATCGAGGTGAGGCAGTTGGCGCTGGCCCGCTATGCGGCGGCCGATATTGCGGGGCCGCTGACGCTGGAGGGCGTCTTCGAACTGGACACCGGGCGTTATGTGGCTGCGCCCGGTGCCCTGTGGTCTGAGCCGCTTTAGGCGATGGTCAGCGTCACGCCGATATTGCCGCGTGTGGCGTTGGAGTAGGGGCAGACTTGGTGAGCAGTGTCCACCAGTTGCTGGGCCGCAGCTTTGTCCATGCCGGGCAGGCTGATCTTCATGCGCACAGCGATGCCGAACACTTCGCCCACGGGGCCCAGATCGACTTCGGCATCCACCGACAGGTCGGCGGGCAGGGTGATCTTCTGGCGAGCGGCGACCGCCTTCATGGCGCCGATAAAGCAGGCGGAATAGCCGGCGGCAAACAGTTGCTCGGGGTTGGTGCCCTTGCCGGCCCCGCCGGGCGAGCTCAGCTGGATGTCCAGGCGGCCATCATCGGTGCGCGAAGCGCCTTCGCGGCCGCCGGTGGTGTGGGCGTGGGCGGTGTACAGAACCTTGTCGAGTTGGGCCATGGTGTCTTCCTTTGCGAGATTGCCCGGCAATGCGGGCGGGTGGAGGAAATCGTCAGGAGTGGCTGCGGCGCGGCGCCAGTCGTGCGCGCAGTGTGCCGAGCTGGCCCGTAAGGGCCTGCAGCTCGGGCAGGGTGCACTGCGTGCTCTGAAGCACGCAGGCGGGTATCTTTTCGGCTTCGGCGCGCAGCGCCCGGCCGGTATCCGTGAGGGCGATGCGCACACGGCGCTCGTCCTGTGCATCGCGCTGGCGTGCCAGCAGGCCTGCGCTCTCCAGTCGCTTGAGCAGGGGCGTCAGCGTGCCTGAATCCAGGTAAAGACGTTCGCCCAGTTCCGAGACCGTGAGTTGGTCGCCTTCCCAGAGCACCAGCATGACCAGATACTGAGGGTAAGTCAGGCCTATGGCATCCAGCAAGGGTTTGTAGAGCTTGGTCATGGCCAGCGATGCCGAGTACAGCGCAAAGCAGACCTGGTTGTCCAGGCGCAGCAGCTCGGAGCTGTCGGGGAGAAGGTCGTCATCGGATCGCATGGGTTGAATTATTGCAGACAATTAAATTGTGTGCAATTTAATTTTGAATTCAGATCGTCAGGCCGGAGGGGGCAGTGCAGAGGTCCGGAGCAATGCAAACAGGCTCCGTGAGCGGAGCCTGTCGCGGCTGAAACGTCCCGTGCCTAACGGGCGGTCAGTGCATCGGCCAGGGCCTGGTACATGGGCAGGCTGGTCGGGTCTATGCCCGCATTGCCTGCAATCGGGTGGGAGGCATAGCGCACCACCACCATCTGAGCCTTGGGGTCGATATAGATGGCCTGACCGTGAATGCCGCGCGCCATATAGGCCCCGTTGGGGTTGTGCGAGACCCACCACATATTGCGATATGACCAGCCGGGCAGCGTGGCATAGCCGGCCTTCACGAACTTGGCCGGGTCGGCGCCGCGGCGGATGTCCTGGACCACGGCCCTGGGCAGCACCTGCTCGCCGCTGGCGGTGCGGCCTTCGTTGCGCATCAGCTCGCCGAAGCGGGCCAGGTCGCGCAGCGTCGTGTTGAGGCCGCCGCCGCCCGATTCCGTGCCTATGCGATCCACCATGAAGTAGGCGTCCTGCTCGGCTCCGATGCGGCTCCAGATGCGTTCGGACAGCAGCTGGGCCAGAGGCTTGCCGCTGGCGCGGCGCACGATCCAGGCCAGGACCTCGGCGTTGGCCGTCTTGTAGGCAAAGCCCTGGTCATGCTCGCCCTCTTTCTGCAGGGTCTGCAGAAATTCGTAGAAGCTCCTGGGGCCGGCATAGTCCTTGCCCTGCGGCATCATGCCGCCGGCGCGGGCGTAGTCCCAGACCTCGGCCTTGGGGTCGGCGTAGTTCTCGGAGTACTTCACGCCGATCGTCATGTCCATCACCTGGCGCACCGTGGCGTCCCCATAGGCGGTGTTCTTCATCTCGGGCAGATAGTCGGTCACCGGTGCCTCGGGCTTGATGAGGCCCTCGTGGGCCAGCAGGGCGGCCAGGGTGCCGACAAAGGACTTGGTGACCAACATGGCCAAGTGCGGGCGCTGCGGCTCCAGCGCGCCCAGGTATTTCTCATAGATCACGCGGCCCTTGTGCATGACCAGAATGCCGTCGGTGTAGTTGCGATCCAGTGCCTGGGCAAAGGTCAGTTCCTCGCCCGTGCCCATGACCTTGAAGCGCACTTGCTCGATGTCGACCGGAGCCGAGCGCAGGGTGCTGGGAGCGCCCGGGCCGCGCCAGACATTGGCCGTGGGCGTGATTTCTCGGATATGCGAGAAGGTCCAGCGTATGCGGGGAAAGGTATTGCCCACGGGGTTGTCGAAGGTGATGAGCTTGTCGGCAGCGGGCGGAAAGCCCTGCATCCAGCCCATGGCCTGCACGCTGGTGCTGGCCGGGTCGGGCAACGCGGGTGCTGCAGCCTGTGCATGGACTACAGAAACCATAGCTGTCAGCGCAAGTGGCACAAGCGTTCTGCGCGTAAAAGACTTCAAACTCATCATCACCTCTTGAACTTGGGATCAACGACCGGTAAAACGGGCTGGGCGTTTCTCGATGAAGGAGCGCACGCCTTCGGCGGCGTCCTCACTGTTGGCCAGGCGCTGCTGCACGGGAATGAAGTCGGCCACGGCGGCGGCCTGGCCCAGCTCTATGGCCTTGAGAACATTGAGGCGCGTGGCCACCACGGCCTGCGGTGCCTGGGCGGCAATGCGCTCGGCAATGCGAAAAGCCTCGTCCAGTTCCTGGCCTGCGGGCACGACCTTTTGCACAAAGTGGCAGCGCAGGGCCTCGGCCGCGTCGAATGCGTCGCCGGTCAGCAGATGCAGCATGGCATTGCCTACGCCGGCGCGCTCGGGCATGCGCAGCGTGGCGCCGCCCGTGGGCATGATGCAGCGCTGCACTTCCATCTGTGCAAAGCGGCTGCTGTCGGCAGCGACGACGATATCGGCGCCCAGCATCAGTTCTATGCCGACGGTAAAGCAGATGCCTTTGACGGCAGCAACCATGGGCTTGGTGCGGCGGCGGTAGCCGGGCAGGCCATAGTCGTGCGGCTCCACGAGGCCGGCAGGGATGGCTTTCTGACCAGTCTTCATGAATTCGGCAATGACGGGCAGATCCAGCCCCGCCGTGAAATGATCGCCGAAAGCATGGAGCAGGCCCACGCGCAACTCAGGCTCGTCGTCGAGCCGGGTGTAGGCCTCTGCCAGCTGCTGGAACATGGCCGGCGTCCAGCCATTGCGCTTGGCCGGGCGGTTGATGCCGATCAGCAGCACATGGCCGCGGACTTCACAAGAAATGCAGCCCTCGGGCGGAGGGCTGGGATGGTCGATTTGCATGGCAGGTCTCCTGCTGCAACCTTAGACGGCTGTCGCAGCCGCCGCAGTCGCGCACAAGACCTGAAGGCCGGCGATTTAGTAGGTGTAAACACCCTGGCCGGTCTTGCGGCCCAGACGACCGGCAGCCACCATTTCGCGCAGCAGGAAGCAGGGGCGGTACTTGCTGTCGCCGAATTCCTTGAGGTAGACCTCCATCACGGCCAGGCAGACGTCCAGACCGATCATGTCGGCCAGGGCCAGTGGACCAATCGGCTGGTTGCAGCCCAGTTTCATGCCAGCGTCGATGTCCTCGGCGGAGGCCGTGCCTTCGCTGAGCACCTGGAAGGCCTCGTTGATCATGGGCACCAGAATGCGGTTGACCACAAAGCCGGGAGCGTTCTTGACGGTGATGGGCGACTTGCCCAGTTTTTCCGACAGGGCCTTGACCGCATCGTGGGTGGCGTCACTGGTCTGCAGGCCGCGGATGATCTCCACCAGGGCCATCATGGGCACGGGGTTGAAGAAATGCATGCCGATGAACTTGTCGGCACGCTGGGTGGCGGCCGCCAGCTGGGTGATGGAAATGGACGAGGTGTTGGTGGCAACGATCACGTTCTGTGCCAGCAGGGTATCGAGCTGCTTGAGGATCTTGACCTTGAGCTCGTAGTTCTCGGTGGCGGCTTCGATCACCAGCTGTGCCGACTTCAGATCGTCGTAGCTGGTCGAGGTCTTGATGCGTGCCAGCGCTGCGTTCTTGTCGGCTTCGCTGATCTTTTCCTTCTTGATCAGGCGGTCCAGGCTGCCGGCCACGGTGGCCAGGCCTTTTTGCACGGCGGCCTCGGAGATGTCGACCATCACCACGTCGATGCCCGACACGGCGCAAGCCTGCGCGATGCCGTTGCCCATGGTGCCGGCGCCGATGATGCCTACGGTTTGGATTGCCATCTTTTTTGTCTCCATTCAGATAAGTGCGTTTGAACGGGAAAATGTTATCCCGGTTCTGACCGGGTTTGACCCTAGTCGGGCATGGTTGGCGTGTTAGGAGTCATCACGATGACAGTGTTTCTTCTGCACGACCGTGTTTTTCCGCGTTTCGCCGCTGCAGACCTCTGGTCAGAATTTGCAGCAAAAGGAGTGCGGACATGCGTGACTATCTGGTGGTGGGAGGCGGCTCCGCTGGTGCGGTTCTGGCAGCCAGGCTCAGCGAGAACCCACAGGTCAGCGTGACCTTGCTGGAGGCGGGTGGCGAAGACACAAGCGTGCTTATCCACTGCCCCGCAGGGCTGGCGCTGATGGCCAAGCAGAAAAACTACAACTGGGCCATGAGCACGGTGCCGCAGCCCGGGCTTGGTGGCCGGCGGGGCTACCAGCCGCGCGGCAAGGTGATGGGCGGCTCCAGTTCCATCAATGCCATGATCTATCTGCGTGGCCAGCCCGGGGACTATGAATATTGGAGCGCTCAGGGCAATCCAGGCTGGGGCTGGAGCGATGTTCTTCCCTATTTTCTGAAGGCCGAATGCAATACGCGCGGCGCGGACGCGCTGCATGGTGCCAGCGGTCCCTTGCATGTCTCCGATCTCTGCGACCCGAATCCGCTGGCCCAGGCCTTTGTGCGCGCAGGCGTGCAGGCCGGTCATGCACACAACCTCGACTTCAACGGCACTGCTCAGGAAGGCGTGGGTCTGTATCAGGTCACGCACCGCAATGGCGAGCGCTGCAGTGCGGCCAAGGCTTATCTGACGCCGATGCGCGGCAGCCGGTCCAATCTGGAAATCATCACCGGCGCTCAGGTGCGGCGGGTTCTGATGGACGGACGCAAGGCCGTCGGCGTGGAATATGTGCAGGGAGGGCATGTCAGGCAACTGCTCTGCCGGCGCGAGGTTCTGCTCTGCGCCGGCGCACTGCAGTCGCCGCAGTTGCTGATGCTCTCGGGTATAGGTCCGGGTGAGCATCTGCAGCAGCTGGGCATCGATGTCGTCCACCACCTGCCTGGCGTGGGCGAGCATCTGCACGACCATCCCGATGTGGTCCAGGTGGTGGATGGCCCTCAGCTCAAGGACAGCTTCGGCATCTCGCTTGCCGGTCTCAGGAGCGTCTGGCAGGGCATTGGCCGCTGGCGCCATGAGCGCCGGGGCATGCTGACCAGCAATTTCGCCGAAGCCGGTGGCTTTATCCGCAGTCGGCCCCAGGAGCCGGTGCCCGATCTGCAGCTGCATTTTGTGGTGGGCAAGCTGGTCGACCATGGCCGCAAGACCTTGCTGGGCCATGGCTACTCCTGCCATGTCTGCCTGCTGCAGCCCAAGAGCCGGGGGCGCGTGAGGCTGGCATCTGCCGACGCGGGCACCATGCCGCTCATAGACCCGGCCTTTTTTGCCGAGGCCGACGATATGCAGCGCATGGTGCGCGGCGTGCACCGTATGCGCGACATTCTCGATCAGCCCGCGCTGGCCCGTTTCGAGGGTCGGGAGCTGGAGCATTCGGCGCAGGCGCGCAGCGACGAGGAGATTGAACAGTTCATCCGCCGTTACGCCGACACCATCTATCACCCCGTGGGCAGCTGCCGCATGGGCCCGGGCGCTCTGGACGTGGTCGATGCCAGGCTGTGCGTGCATGGTGTCCAGGCTTTGCGAGTGGTCGATGCCTCGGTCATGCCGCGCATCGTGAGCGGCAACACGAATGCGTCGACCATCATGATTGCCGAGAAGGCGGCCGATCTGATCAAGGCTGCCTGCTGACTCAGGCCAGCGGAGCCAGGTCGGATTCGACAGGTTTTTCGTCGGGTGGAGGAGTCAGGGTGGTGTACTCCACCCGCCCCCGGCCCTGCTTCTTGGCTTGCTGCAAGGCAGCATTGGCGTGGCTGGACAGCTCGTTGAGGCTCAGGCCCTTCCAGGCCGCAGGGACCAGTGCGCAACCCGCGCTGAAGTCCAGCTCCACCTGCAGCTCGTATTGCGCGCCAATCTGCAGTGTGGATTTGATGCGCGTCAGCAGCGATCTGACGCCCTGCTGGTCTGCATGAATCAGCAGGCAAAAGGACTCCCCCTGCCAGCGGGCCACGACCTCGTCGCCGCGCATCTGCTTTCTCAGCGTGCGTGACATCAGCTGCAAGGCCTCGTCTCCGGTCTGATAGCCATGGCGGCGATTGATGTGCGAGAAATGATCCATGTCGATCAGGATCAAGGCCAGCGGCAGGTCTTCGCGTTGTGCCCGGTTGAGCATGTGGCGGGCCTGGTTGCGGATGGCCTGGCGCAGTGGCAGGCCGGTCAGGCTGTCTTCGGGCTTGTCCGCCTGCTGCCGGCGGTGTTCCTCGTCACGCCAGGCCATCAGGATCGCCACAAACAGGATGGCGGTGAACAGGGGCACCAGCCAGGACGGCGACAGGCCGGGATCGAGCTCTTGTTCAAAGCTGTAGACCCGATGCGCATGCAGAGCCAGATAGCTGCGAGCGAGCAGGGCCAGGGCTGTGCACAGACCGGTGCCGAAGAACAGATAGCGCCAGGTCCGGGCCGCCGGGGTACGCGGAAACAAGGCCAGGCTGGCCAGCGAGGCAATCGCCAGGCCATAGCAGATGTTGAACCAGAAAAGCCGGTAAGGCTGGCTTTGAATCAGTATCAGCTCGCCGGCCAGGGCAAGCAGGCAGAGCACGGCGAGCGCGCGCACCAGCGACTGTCTTCTGGGGCCCAGCCAGCCCTTGAGCGCCTTTTGCAGCTGCCACAGAGCGCCTGTAGAGGCGGCGGTCGCCGCCACCGACAGCAGCGTGTTCCAGGTCAGCGAGGTGGAGCGCGTGGCGCTGAGCACCAGCAGCCAGGCCAGGCCTTGCAGCAACAGGAATTGCTGCGCATTGCGGGCTGCCCGGCTCAGCTGGGGGCCCATGAACCATGGCAGGGAGAAGGCGACCAGCATCAAATTGACGGCGACCATCAATGTCATGGAGAACTGGTCGACCTCGAGCATGGCAAGGCCTTACTGGAAGGCCACCTCGTCAAAGCTGCGCAGCTTGCGACTGTGCAGGCGGTCGGAGCCGCCTTCGCGCAGTATGTCCACGGCACGCATGCCGATGCGCAGATGCTGGTCCACACGCTCGCGATAGAAATGGTTGGCCATGCCGGGCAGCTTGATCTCGCCGTGCAGCGGCTTGTCACTGACGCACAGCAAGGTGCCGTAGGGCACGCGGAAGCGGAAGCCGTTGGCGGCAATGGTGGCAGATTCCATGTCCAGCGCCACGGCGCGGCTCTGGCTGAAGCGGCGCTGGGGCAGGTTGTCGGGCAGCAGCTCCCAGTTGCGGTTGTCGGTGCTGGCCACGGTGCCGGTGCGCATGATGCGCTTGAGATCGGCACGCTCCATCTGCGTCACGTCGGCCACGGCCTGCTGAAGCGCGACCTGGATTTCGGCCAGTGCCGGAATCGGCACCCACAGCGGCAGCTCTTCGTCCAGCACATGGTCCTCGCGCACATAGGCATGGGCGAGTACATAGTCGCCCAGCTGCTGGCTGTTGCGCAGACCCGCGCAGTGGCCCAGCATCATCCAGGCATGGGGGCGCAGCACGGCGATATGGTCTGTAATGGTCTTGGCATTGGCCGGGCCCACCCCGATATTGACCATGGTGATGCCGCTGTTGTCCGCGCGCACCAGGTGATAGCCCGGCATCTGCGGCAGGCGCGGCGGCGCGTTTCCGAGTTCGTCGACGGGTTCCGCGGGCAGGCCCGCGCGGCGGGTCACCACATTGCCGGGCTCGACAAAGGCGATGTATTCGCTGTCCTCCTTGGCCATTTCGGCATGGCCCAGACGGATGAATTCGTCGATATAGAACTGGTAGTTGGTGAACAGCACGAAGTTCTGGAACCAGTCCGGGGCCGTGCCCGTGTAGTGGCGCAGGCGGTGCAGCGAGTAATCCACGCGCGGCGCGGTAAACAGGGACAGAGGCAGGGCCTCGCCGGCCGCAGCGCGCCAGGTGCCGTTGGCGATGCCGTCGTCCATGGATTCAAGATCCGGCAGATCGAACACATCGCGCATCAGCATGCGGCGCTCCGGCGAGAGCGAGCCTTCGATATGGTCGTTGTCGGCGAACGAGAAATGGATGGGGATGGGCTTGTCGCTGAGACCCACTTCGATGGGCACCTGGTGGTGCAGGATCAGCAGGCGCAGCTGCTCGCCAAAATAGCTGGCAAACAGGTCGGGCCTAGTCAGCGTGGCCTCATAGGTGCCGGGGCCCTCCACAAAGCCGTAGGTCAGCTTGGTATCGGCCTGCGCCACCGTGGTGGTCTTGATACGCACAAACGGGTAGTAGGCGTGAATCGGCGCTGCCGGGGTTTCTCCCGCCACGAAGCGCTGCATGGCAGCTCGCAGATGATCGATCTGCTCGCGGTACAACTGCTGCACATGGGCTAGCGCCTGGAGGGCGTCCGTATGGAACATGCTGCTGTTCTTATGAGAGGGTGTCGGTGTATTCGAGGCCATGCACTATTGTCTTTGTAGCAGTTGACAGTGTTGCGACATCCATGCCGAAGCCTGCTCGGCAGGTAATGGCGCTGACACGAGAAACCCTTGCATCATGGCACAGCCCATCTCTCTGAGCATGTCCAGCTGTTCAGTGCTTTCCACACCCTCGGCCAGAATCTCCAGATGCAGACTCTGGCCCATCTGCACGATGGCATTGACGATGGCGGCGGCATCCGGGTTGTGTGGCAGATCGGTCACGAATGAGCGGTCGATCTTGAGCCGGTCTATAGGGTGCTTGCGTAGATAGGCCAGAGACGAGTAGCCGGTGCCGAAATCGTCGATGGCCAGGCCCACCCCCAGCGCCTTGAGGGCATGCAGGGTCTGCTGCATCTGGTTGCCCGAGAGCATCAGCGTGGTTTCAGTCACTTCGATATGCAGATAGCAGGCTTCCAGCCCCGTGTCGGCCAGAGCCTGGGCCACTTCCTTGACGACATCGCGCTGGCGGAATTCCTGTGCCGACAGGTTGACGGCCACGGGGATGGCGGGAAAACCCTGTTGCTGCCAGGCATGGGCCTGACGGCAGGCCTGATTGAGCACCCAGCGATCCACGGCCGCGATCAGCCCCCGGTTCTCGGCAAAGCCGATGAATTCGTCGGGCGAGACCAGGCCGCGGTGCGGGTGCCTCCAGCGCACCAGGGCTTCGAAGCCGGCAAGCTCGCCTGTCTGCATCAGGGTCTGCGGCTGGTAATGCAGCTCGAATTCGCCGCGTTCCACGGCGTTGCGCAGCATCTGCTCCTGCATCAGCATGCGTGTTGCACGGCTCTCGAGCGCCGGCGTGTAGAACTGGGAGAAACTGCGGCCGCGGCTCTTGGCCATCTGCATGGCGGCCTCGGCATTGCTCAGCAGGGATGCCGGGCATTTCCCGTCCTTGGGATACATGGCGACGCCGACACTGACGGAAATCACCAGCTGGGTGCCCTCTATCAGATAGGGCGCCTCTGCCGTGGCGCGCAGCCTGGCCAGCAGGGCCTCGGTCTCCAGCAGGCTTGGGTTGTCGGGGAGCACGATGACAAAGTCGTCACTGCCGGTGCGGGCCACGATATCCTGAGTGCCGACGGTGCTTCTGAGCCGCTGCGCCAGCTCGCACAGCAGCAGATCTCCTGCCTGATGACTGAGCGAATCGTTCACCGACTTGAACTGGTCCAGGTCCAGCGACAGTACCGCCAGTCGCGATTGCTCGCCGGCAGCCCTGGCGATGGCATCGGCCAGCAAATGGTTGAGGCGGGCCCGGTTGGGCAGATGCGTCAGAAGGTCATGCTGGGTCAGATAGTCCATGCGCTGCCGGGTCTGGAGGTTTGCGGTCAGGTCGCGCAGCAGGACGATGCGGTGCCGGTCTTTTTCCCCGGGCATGGTGCTGGCTTCTATCTCCACCGGAACGAGCTGGCCGTTCTTGTGCACGACCACGGACTCAAGACGATCTTCACGTTCGCTGCGCATGTTCTGCAGCGCCCGCAGACGCGCCTCGGGCGCCACGTAATCGAGCACCGGCGTGCCGCGCAGCTCTTCGAGCGAATAGCCAACCAGCCGGGAAAGCGCGTCATTGCCGTCCATGATGACGCCATCACGGTGCAGCACGATGGCTTCGGTGGTGATGGCCGCGAACTTGCGCATGCGCTCTTCGCTGTCGCGTATCTGCTGCGTTGCCAGATGGTGGTGGCTGACATCGGTCATCAGCGCCACGACTCCCTTGAGTACGCCATTTTCCTCATGCGGGCGCAGCACTGCCTCGATGTGCTGCAGTCGACCGATCTCGTGCTCGACCTGGCGCGTATAGCGCAGCGTCTGGGTGCTGTCCACCGCCACGGAGTTCAGATAAGGTTCGATCTGTGTCCAGACCGGCTCGCCCACGATGTCGCGCACATCCATGCCCACAATGCTTTGCATGGTGTGACCGAAGTGCTCTGCGTAGCGCGCGTTGGCAAAGCGGCAGGCACGTGTCTCGGCATCAAAATAAGCCAGCATTGCGGGTGCTGTATCGGCCACCAGCCGAAGAATGGCGTCCTCATCCCTCGTTTGCTGTGCTGTCAACGTATCAGGCATGCGCCTCCCTTTTTTCTGGGAGTATTTATATAGGAATCAGGTCAGCCACGACCATGATATGTCCATCACCGAAGGGATTGTGAATTGCTTTTCAGACAACTTGCAAAGACTATTGATGTATCAGAACACTTGGTGATATAGAGGCTCAGGAACCCGAATATGCTCAAGTCCGACCTCTCAAGCTCTTCAAAATGGCTGCAGCCGCACAATCTGCTGCGCCTGTCCGTGGTGGTGGCGCTGCTCACCATCGTGCTCAAGACCCTGGCCTGGTGGCTGACCGGCTCGGTCGGCCTGCTGTCCGATGCGCTGGAGTCTTTCGTGAATCTGGCAGGTGCCATGTTTGCACTGACCATGGTGACCGTGGCCAAGCGACCGGCGGACACCGAACACCCCTATGGACATTACAAGGCTGAGTATTTCTCGGCCGGTTTCGAAGGCGTGCTGGTCATAGGCGCCAGTCTGGCGATTGCCTGGGCAGCGCTGTCGCGGCTGTGGAACCCGCAGCCCCTGGAGCAGCTGAGCTGGGGCCTGATGCTGTCGCTGCTCAGCACGGTCTTCAACGGGCTGCTGGCATGGGTCATGCTGCGCTCCTCGCGCAAATACCGCTCGATGGCGCTGGAGGGCGATGCACGGCATCTGCTCACCGATGTCTGGACTTCGGTGGGCGTGGTGGTCGGCCTGCTGGCTGCGGCCCTGACGGGCTGGTTGTGGGTGGATGCGGTGGTGGCTCTGGCCGTGGCCGTGCATATCTGCGTGCAGGGTGTGCACCTGGTCTGGCAGTCCTCGCAAGGCCTGATGGATCAGGCGCTGGATGCGCCGCAGCGTCTCAGGATAGACACCTTGCTGGACAGCTTCGCCGGGCGCAGCGAAGGCGTGAGTTTCGACAATATCTCCAGCCGCCAGGCGGGGGAGCGCAGCTTTGTGGACTTTCACATGCATGTTCCCGGCCAGTGGAGCGTCCAGCGGGCGGCACAATTGCGTTCCGAGATTGAAGCCGCGCTGCTGCAGGCCATACCAGGCCTGTACGCCCGCATCGAGCTGCTGCCCATGGGCATGAACACGGTCAGTGAAGTGGCCGATGGGGAGCAGGGCGGCGAAGCACAGGGCGCGGCCAAGGAAGGTTTCAGTACATGATGAGTGTGATTCAGCGCGTCAAGCAGGCGCGCGTGGAGGTCGACGGCCGCATTACCGGTCAGATCGGCCAGGGTCTGCTGGCGCTGGTCTGTGCCGAGCGCGGCGATACCGAGGCCGAGGCCGACAAGCTGCTGGCCAAGATGCTCAAGCTGCGCATCTTCAGTGACGAGGCCGGCAAGATGAACAAAAGCCTGCAGGACGTCGGCGGGGGGCTGCTGGTGGTCAGCCAGTTCACGCTGGCGGCCGATACCAGGGGAGGCAGCCGCCCCAGTTTTACCGCTGCCGCCGCGCCCGACGAAGGCCGGCGCCTCTATGACTATTTTGTGGACCAGGCCAGGCTTGCCCACTCTGAGGTGCAGACCGGCGAGTTTGCCGCCGACATGCAGGTGCATCTGGTCAATGACGGGCCCGTCACCATTCCCATGCGCATGGAGCCGCAGGCCTAGGCAAGGCCGGTCTTGCGACCCCGTCCGTCACCACGATTTCAACAAGAGCTGTCCATGAAGCCATCCTGCAAGCCCTCTTTGTCCCTCATCGTAGCCGGCCTGATTCTGGGTCTGGCAGGCGCCAGTCTGCCCATCCAGGCGCAGACCCTGAAAAAACCCGCGCTGGACGCCCTGATCGCATCGTCTGCTGCGACTCCGCCCGAATCCTTCAAGGCCTTTGCGCAGCGGGCTGCCAGGGCCGAGCCTGGCGTGGCGGCAGCCGTGCAGCGCTATACGCGAGGCCAGACGCTGTCGGACGGCGAGCTCGCGGATATCGCCCGGTTGCTGGGCGTGTACAACCGTCTGACGCAGGAGACGGCGGTGCTGGAAAGCCTGCAGCGCATGGTGGCGCTGCCGACGGTGCGCGATCCCAAGGTGCCCCCGCATGAGAGCCCGGCCATCCTGGACTTCGGCAAGCTCGTTGCATCCATGGCCGCCGAGTTCGGGCTGCACTTTCGCAATGTGGACAACCGCATCTTTGAAGTGACGCTGCCTGCCAATGCGGTGAGCCGTGCCAGCGAGGCGACCGAGTTCGGCATCCTGACCCATGCCGATGTGGTGCCGGTGGTGGCCGCCGAATGGGTGCTGGATGGCAAGCAGATCAACCCGTTCCAGGTCACCCGCGTGGGCGATAAGCTTTATGGACGCGGCACGATTGACGACAAGGGCTCCATCGCCACCGTGCTGTATGCGATGAAGGCGGTCAAGGACAGCGGTCTGCCGCTGTCGCGCAGCATTCGCCTGATGATAGAGACCACCGAGGAAACCGGCGGCGATGCCATGAAGTACTACCAGAGCAAGACCTCGCTGCCGCAGTACAACATCGTGCTGGACAGCAAGTACCCGGCCGTGGTCGCTGAAAAGGGCACGGGCGCGCTCAAGGCCTTGTTTGCGGATGTCGCCGTGGATGCCGCCAAGCCCGCCATCACCGCCATGACCGGCGCCGCCTCGGCCAACTCCATTGCGCAGACGGCCTCGGCCACCGTCTCCGCCACCGATGCGGCTGCGCTGGATCAGATTGCGCAGCGGCTGTCCAAGGACAAGGACGACTTTGTGCGCCGGCACGAGGCGCAGGGGAAGTTCTCCATCGATGTGCAGCGCGCCGAGGGCCAGGTCACGGTCAAGGTCAGCGGCGCATCGGCCCATGGCTCGCGCCCCGAGGAAGGGGTGAATCCCGTGCCGCGCCTGGCGCTGTTCCTGCAGCAGAGCCTGATGCCGGAGCAGGGCGCAGCACTGGTGCAGCCCAATCAGTACAGCCAGGCCGTGCGCTATATCAATGGCGTGTTTGGCCTGGACTATCTGGGCCGGCAGCTGGGTATTGCCTATGCCGATGATTTCATGGGGCCGCTCACGCTGTCGCCCAATCTCATCAAGTCTGCGGACGGCAAGCTGGAGGTGACGGCCAATGCGCGCATGCCGCGGGGCAAGACGCCGGAGCAGCTGCGCGCTGCGGTGGAGCAGGGCATTGCCCGCTGGAGCGATGCGGCCAAGGTCCCGGTGACGGTGCAATACACCCAGGGCAACTGGATGGCCCGCGACCCCAAGGGCGCATGGCTGAGCACTTTGCTCAATATCTTTGGCGACACCACGGGGCTGGACGCCAGGCCCGTGCCTACCGCAGGCAGCACCACGGCCAAGCTCATGCCCAACGCCATCAACTTCGGCCCGGCCATGCCCGGCAAGAAGTACACGGCCCACAATGCGCTGGAGTACCAGGAACTGCCGGATCTGCGCACGGACATGCAGATGTTCACCGAGATGCTGGTGCGCATCGGCAATCTGCAGCAGATGCAGTGACGCCAGCCCCGGTGGCGGGGCTGGCTTGCGATTACTGCATCACGTTCATGACCGCCAGGGTCATGGTTTCCACGCCGGTCTTGAACGTGGGTTCGGGCTCCGGGGCGAAGAAGGGTGAGTGATTGAAGGGCAGGGGCTTGCCACCGGGCTGACTGGCCTCGGCCACCTTCTTGGGGTCGTACACGCCCAGGGTGTAGAACATGGATGGCACACCCTGATTGATGAAGTCCGAGAAATCTTCGCTGGCCGTGATGGGTGAGATGGGGATCACATTGCGGTCGCCGAGTGCGGCCTTGAACAGCTTGACCGTGCGGCCTACCAGTGCCGCGTCATTGACCACGGCATCCGAGCCCTTGACCAGCTTGACCTCGGGTGCAGGAGCGCCCGACATGGCGGCTTCGGCCTTGGCCGTGCGCTCAATGCCTTCGTGCATTTTTGTGCGCACCTCGCTCTTGTAGCTGCGGATTGTTCCGAGCAGCCGCGCCTGGTCGGGAATGATATTGCCCGCGCTGCCCGAGTTGAAGGCGCCCACGGTGACCACACCGAACTCCATGGGATCTTTTTCGCGGCTGATCACGCCCTGTACATCGACCACAAAGCGTGAGGCCATGAGCACGGGGTCAATGCCTTTGTCCGGCATGGAGCCATGGCTGCCACGGCCATGAAACGTGATGTCCAGCGAGTCCGAATTGGAGGTCGCCGGCCCGGCCACATAGCCGACCATGCCGTAGGGCATGGAGCCGGTATGCAGAGCAAAAGCGTAGTCGGGTTTGCCGAATTTCTTGAACAGACCGTCGGCCAGCATGGCCTTGGCTCCTGTCACGGTTTCCTCGGACGGCTGGGCCACGAACATCAGCGTGCCCTTCCATTGGTTCTTCAGGCCCAGCAGCGCCTGCGCCGTGCCCAGCCAGCTGGTCATATGCATGTCGTGGCCGCAGCTATGGGCGACAAAGCTCTCCTTGCCGTTGTACTGGGCCTTGGCCTTGCTCGCATAGGGCAGGCCGGTTTTTTCCTCCATCGGCAGGGCGTCCAGCTCGGTGCGCACCATGACGGTGGGGCCCGCGCCATTGCGGTAGATGGCGACCAGGCCGGTCTTGCCAATACCCTCGGTGACCTCAAAGCCCAGCTTGCGCATCTCGGCAGCCAGCTTCGCGGCGGTGCGTGTTTCCTGAAAACCCAGTTCGGGATTGGCATGCAGGTCTTCGTAGATGCCGCGCATCTGCGGATACATCTGGGCGATCAGCTGCTGCAGCTGGGGCTTGAGCGGCTGGGGATCCAGCTCCGCTGCCTGGGCCGAGCCCAGAGTGACGGCCAGCGCGGCGACGGCGCAGAACTTGCGGGTAAGGCTAGGGTGCATGTGAGGGTCTGTGGTTGGCTTCAAACATAGGCAGCTCATGGAGAGCGCGCTTTCAGACTAGGAGCATGGCCGGCTTGAATTGAAGAGGGGCAACCCGCAAATGGCACCGTGAATAACGATGGCACAAGGCTTTTGTGGCGCAGGCCCGGGATAATCCGCTCCCATGAATACCTCCACCAGCGCCGCCCAGGCCTCTGATTCCTCCGCTTTCTCGGCGCTGCCCCTGTCCCCCGAAATGCTGGCCAATCTCCAGCAGCTCGGCTATGCGCAGATGACGCCCATACAGGCCGCCAGCCTGCCGCTGACCCTGCAGGGCAAGGACCTGATCGCCCAGGCCAGCACCGGCAGCGGCAAGACGGCTGCCTTCGGCCTGCCCATGGTCGATCGCCTGAACCCGCGCTGGTTTGCCGTCCAGGCCCTGGTGCTGTGCCCCACGCGCGAATTGGCCGACCAGGTCGCCACCGAAATCCGCCGCCTGGCGCGCGCGCAGGACAACATCAAGGTCGTCACCGTCTATGGCGGCGTGCCCTCGCGCAACCAGATCGCCTCGCTGGAAAACGGCGCCCACATCGTCGTCGGCACACCCGGGCGCGTGATGGATCTGATGGAGCGCGGCAAGCTCGACATCGGCAACCTCAAGACCCTGGTGCTGGACGAGGCCGATCGCATGCTGGACATGGGCTTTCTCGGCGACATCGAAACCGTGGTGCGCCAATGCCCTGCGGATCGCCAGACCCTGCTGTTCTCGGCCACCTATCCCGAAGGCATTGCCTCGCTGGCCAGCCGCTTCATGCGCGACCCGCAGACCGTCAAGGTCGCGACCCAGCACAGCGCCGGCAAGATCGAGCAGCGCTGGTACGAGGTGGGCGCTCGTGACAAGGTGGACACCGTTGCCAAGCTGCTGGCGCACTTCCGTCCCGAATCGAGCATTGCCTTTTGCAATACCAAGCAGCAATGCCGCGATGTGGTGAGCGAGCTGCAGGCCCAGGGCTTCAGCGCCCTGGCCCTGTTCGGCGAGCTGGAGCAGCGCGAGCGCGACGAGGTGCTGGTGCAATTTGCCAACAAGAGCTGCAGCGTGCTGGTCGCCACCGATGTGGCGGCGCGCGGCCTGGACATCGCCGACCTGTCTGCCGTCATCAATGTGGATGTCACGCCCGACCCCGAGGTCCACATCCACCGTATCGGCCGCACCGGCCGTGGCGATGCCGAAGGGCTGGCGCTGAATCTGGTGTCCATGGACGAGATGGGCAGCGTGGGCAAGATCGAGCAGCTGCAAGGCCGTGCTTCGCAGTTCTTCCCCGTGGACGAGCTCACGCCCGCCGCTGGCGGCGGACTGCTGCCGCCCATGATGACCATACAGATCATCGGCGGGCGCAAGGAAAAGATCCGCGCCGGCGACGTGATGGGTGCCATGTGCGCCGACTTCGGCTACAGCCGCGACCAGATCGGCAAGATCAGCGTCAACGACTTTTCCACCTATGTGGCCGTGGACCGCAAGATCGCCTCGGCGGCCTGCGCCAAGCTCAATGCGGGCAAGGTCAAGGGCAAGACCGTGAAGGCGCGGCTGCTCTAAGAATCAGCCGTCAGATGGATCTCCAGCGCCTGTCCACAAGGCGCTGGATGCTCACTAAAAGCCTTCTCGTGACCGAGAAGGCTTTTTGCTTTGGTGGAGCTTCAGCCTCTGGCGAAGAACAGCCCGGCCATCACCAGCCCCGTGGCCACAATGCCCCAGCGCAGGACATGGGGGGCAATCCTGCGAGCCGTGCGGGCTCCCAGATAGCCGCCCAGGGTGGCGGCCACCATCATGAGGAGGGCCAGCTTCCACTCCACAATGCCGCCCACGGCGTAGATCACCACGGCAATCGCCGTCAGCAGGGCCGAGACCAGGTTCTTCATGCCGTTCATGGCGTTCAGCGAGGTCTGGCCCAGCAGCCCGAACAAGGCCAGCAGCAAGATGCCCAGCCCGCCGTTGAAGTAGCCGCCGTAGATGGCCACGATCAGCATGCCTGCAGCGGCCTTGGCTGCTGATGTGGCGGCGTGGTCGGCATTCTTGCCCGAGGCCCAGGCGCGCAGCTGCGGGCCGAAGGCGAACATGGCGGTGGCGGCCAGCAGCAGCCAGGGCACGACCTTGCGGAAGGTGGCGTCGGGCGTGAACAGCAGCAGCGCCGCGCCGGCGGAGCCGCCGATCAGGGACAGAGCCACCACCTGCTTCATGGACAGGCCTGGCGGGGACTGCATATCGTCCTTGAAGCCCCAGGCGCCCGCGATATAGCCTGGCAGCAGGGCCACGGTGCCCGTGGCATTGGCAATCACGGGCGGTACGCCCGTGAAGACCAGGGCGGGAAGGGTCAGAAAGCTGCCGCCACCGGCGACGGCGTTGAGCGTGCCGGCCGTGAAAGCTGCGGCCAGCAAAAGGGCAAGGTGGCCCAGGTTCTCCATGTTCTTGTCTCCTGATTTTCTCTGTCGGCTTTGCGCCTTGTGATGGGGCGATCTTAGGCGTAGGTCTGCGTCGCCCCTGTTCTTTTCTTGTGTAGTTAATTATTTTTGGAAATAAAAGAATTTGAAAACAGTATTTTGAGGAATAAGTGATTGTTTTGACAATCAACTCCTTAGTTAAGGAGTTTTGCCGTGAATCTGCCCCGTTTCCTCTCCCGCACCGCATGGGCCATGCTGGCCGCAACCTGCGTGTCGGGCGCAGCCATGGCGCAGCAGCCGGAGTTTCCGGCGCATTCCGTCAAGCTGGTGGTGGCCAACGGCCCAGGCAGCGCTCCGGATCTGCTGGCCCGCCAGGTGGGCAATCTGGTGGGCAGGGACTGGAAGCAGGCCGTCGTGGTGGAAAACAAGGGGGCGGCCGGCGGCGTCGCGGCCGTGGATGCCGTGGTCAAGGCCCAGCCCGACGGCTACACCTTGCTGGTGGGCGGCGACAGCGCCATCACCATCATGCCCAATGTGCAGCGCAATCTTCCCTATGACGTCAAGAACGATCTGGTGCCGGTGACCAAGCTGGGTCAGTCCGACTTCGTGCTGGTGGCCAATCCCAGGAAGGGCTTCAAGACCTTGCAGGACTTTGTGGCCTACGCCAAATCCCACCCGGGCAAGATCAACTACGCCTCCTCGGGCACGGGCGGTGCCCAGCATCTGGCCATGGAGCAGTTCAAGCAGCGCGCAGGCTTTTTCGCCACGCACATTCCCTATCGCGGCGGCCCTCAGGGCCTGCAGGATGTGCTCGCCGGCCAGGTCGATGTGATGCTGATTGCGATCGCTCCGGCGCTCACCCAGATCCAGAGCGGCAAGCTCACGGCGCTGGCCGTGTCCGGCCTGCAGCGTCACGCGCTGCTACCCCAGGTGCAGACCCTGGCCGAGAGCTACAAGGGCTTTGAGGCCGGTGCCTGGTTCGGCCTGTTCGCACCCAAGGGCACGCCGGCTGCCGTGGTCCAGGCCATTGCCCAGGATACCGACAAGGCGCTGAAGGACCCCGAGCTGCGCAAGAGCCTGCTGCAGCAGGGCATCACTCCCGTGGGCGAGGGCCAGCAGGTGTTTGCCAGACAGATCAAGACCGAAGATGTGCGCGTGGCCCAGCTGGTGCGCAGCATCGGCCTGAGCGTGGAGTAAGCCCGGTCGGGGTACTCTCATAAAAAGAGCTGCCTGCGCTTGTCATTCTTGAGTTTCAAGGCTAAATGCCTTTGAAATACATGATCGACCTGCGCAGGTAGCTCTTTTTTCAGGAGTCCGCGGCACGTGGGCCGATGCCTGTCCGCTATTTGGCGTAGGGGTCTTCGTAGCCCATTTCCTTCATGATGTCGGTCTCGTAGGCCTCCATCTCTTCGGCGTCTTCCTCGCTGGTCTCGTGGTCCCAGCCCTGGGCATGCAGCGTGCCATGCACCAGCAGATGGGCGTAATGTTCTTCCAGCGTCTTGTTCTGCTCCTGGGCCTCGCGCTCCACCACGGGGGCGCAGAGCACCAGATCGGCCATCACGGTCGGCTCCTGCTGATAGTCGAAGGTCAGCACATTGGTCGCGTAGTCCTTCTGGCGGTACTCGCGGTTGAGCTTGCGGCCTTCCTCGGCATCGACGATGCGCACCGTGATCTCGGCATCCACGGCCAGCGCATGGCGGATCCAGCGCGTGACCCGGCTGCGGCTCAGCAGTTCGCGGTGGGCGGCCGCCTCGGCGCTGGGGCCGAATTGCAGCGATAGTTGCAGTTGATTCAAGGTCATTTTGGCTTTTAGCCCTTATTTGGTAAGTGCTAGTAGCTATGGATTTTGATTAAAGCTCGTCGGCCGTGGGCAGGGAGCGGGTCGTACGCGGGCTGCTGCTGCGGTGCTTGGGCGCCGAAGTGCCTTCGGACACGCGCCCGCGCGCGTCGTACGCGTCCACGATGCGGGCCACCAGCGGGTGGCGCACCACGTCGGCGCTGGTGAAGTGGTTGATGGAGATGCCCTTGACACGCCTGAGCACGCGCTCGGCATCGACCAGGCCGCTGGGCGCGCCCTTGGGCAGGTCGACCTGGCTGACGTCGCCCGTGACCACGGCCTTGGCGCCAAAGCCGATCCGGGTCAGAAACATCTTCATCTGCTCGGGCGTGGTGTTCTGTGCCTCGTCGAGGATCACGAAGGCATTGTTCAGCGTGCGACCGCGCATGAAGGCCAGCGGCGCGATCTCCAGCGCATTGCGCTCGAAGGCCTTCTGCACCTTCTCGTAACCCATCAGGTCGTAGAGCGCGTCGTACAGAGGGCGCAGATAGGGGTCCACCTTCTGCGTCAGGTCGCCGGGCAGAAAGCCCAGGCGTTCGCCGGCTTCCACGGCAGGTCGGGTCAGCACGATGCGCTGCACGGCGCTGCGCTCCAGAGCGTCCACGGCACAGGCCACGGCCAGATAGGTCTTGCCGGTGCCGGCCGGACCGATGCCGAAGCTGATGTCGTGATTGGCGATGTTTTCCAGATACAGGGCCTGGTTGGGCGTGCGGGCGCGCAGATCGGCACGGCGCGTGGTCAGCTGCGGAGCCGTCAGATCGGCCTCCAGCATCTCGACATCGCCGGCCAGCATCAGCTGCAGCGTGTCTTCGGCGATCACGTAGTCGGCGATTTCATAGAGCGCCTGCAGCAGCTCCAGCGTCTCATTGGCCTTGGCCTTGGGGCCGTCGATCTTGAACTGCTCGTGGCGGTGAGCGATCTTGACGCCCAGCGCGACTTCGATGGTGCGCAGATGCGCATCTGCCGGGCCGCAGAGATGGGTCAGGCGCGTATTGTTATGGGGAGTGAAGGTATGGCGCAGGATCACGCGGATAATTTCTCAAAAGAATCGCCGCACGGTGCGGCAAAGGATTTCAATGATAGGCAAATTGACGGGAACGCTGCTGGAAAAAAACCCGCCCGAAGTCCTGGTGGACTGCGCTGGCGTGGGCTACGAGGTGCAGGTGCCCATGAGCACCTTCTACAACCTGCCCGCCAATGGCGCCAAGGTGGCCCTGCTGACCCATTTTGTGGTGCGGGAAGACGCCCAGCTGCTGTTCGGCTTTGCAACGGCCCGCGAGCGCCAGACCTTCCGTGAGCTCATCAAGATCACCGGCATCGGTCCGCGCATGGCGCTGGCCGTGCTCAGCGGCATGAGCATCGATGATCTCGCGGACGCGGTATCGCAGCAGCAAGCAGGGCGATTGGTCAAGGTGCCGGGCATCGGCAAGAAGACCGCCGAGCGTCTGCTGCTGGAGCTCAAGGGCAAGATCGGCGCGGATACCGGTGCGCAGTCGCTGTTTGCCAACAACAGCGAGCAAAACGATATCCAGCAGGCGCTGATGGCGCTGGGCTATTCCGACAAGGAAGCCTCGGCCGCCCTCAAGAAACTCCCACCCGAAGTAGGGGTGAGCGAGGGCATTAAGCTCGCGCTCAAGGCTTTGACCAAATAGCTCCGCTGGCCCTGTGCCAGTCCGGTCGTGAACTGCAGGAGAACACGATATGCATTGGTGGATACAGGGCAGACGCATTCCCTCCCGATGCGCAGGCCTGATGCTGGTGGTGCTGACGGCTTGCGGCGGCGGCGGGGGTGGAGGCAGTGTTCCGGACCCCGGTCCCGGCCCTGGCGGCGGCGGCGGGACCGGGGGAGGCAATGGCGCGATCATCGGCGGCGCGGCAGAGATCAGTTCTCCTTTGGGGCCGCCCACGGCCAATGTGCTGGATTCACTGATCGTGCCCGCCGCCCAGGCTGCGGCGGTGGCCAGAAGCGTGGCGGTGGCATCCGTGGCGGTGCGGCCCAAGGCCGTCAGTCTGGCATTGCCGCAGTGGAGCGACGCGCCTTCACCGGTCATGCCCATGCCCGGCCTGCCCATGCAGATCGGGGCGCCGCGCGAGCTGTCTTCGCTGCAGTCCGCTGGCGATATGGCGCGCACGCTGCACTGGTCCGAGACCCCGGGGGGCGGTCAGGTGGCGGCGATCAGCATCACCTCGGCCGGCGCCCATGGCCTGCGGCTGGGCCTGGTGGTCGACGCCATGCCCGATGCTGCCGAACTCAGGCTGTACCGCAAGGATCGCAGCAAGACCGGGTTCGAGACCACGGGCCAGGCTATCAACGAGGCCATTGCGCGCAATCGTCGTGCCGACGGCGACACCCGGGCGGCCGGCATCTGGTGGACTCCCGACCTCGGAGCCGATGAGGTCACGCTGGAGATCGCACTGCCTGCAGGACTCTCGACATCGCAGCTGCGCATTGCCATTCCCACGCTCACCCATGCTTATGTCAACCTGGCCCTGCCGACGGAGCTGGAACTGCGCGACAGCCTCGTGCCCCGGAATGTGGGCGATTCCGCGGGTTGCGAGCTCGATGCCAGCTGCGCCGATCAGTACGCCACCGAGCGCAACGCCGTGGCGCGCATGACCTATGTGGGCTCCGACAACCGCTACTACTACTGCACGGGTTCCCTGCTGAACAACACGCGGCGCGATTTCACGCCGTATTTCCTGTCGGCCAATCACTGCATCTCCACCCAGGCATCGGCCACCTCGCTGCGCACGGACTGGTTCTTCCGCTCGGCCAGCTGCAACAGCTTCGAGCCCAGTGCCCAGACCATGGCGCTGCAGAGCGGTGCCACCTTGCTGTATGCCACTGCGGCGCACGATGCCACGCTGATGCGGCTCAATGACGCAGCACCCGCCGGTGCGACGCTAGCCGGCTGGGATGCGAGAGGAACGGCGGTGACGGGGACGGCCATCTACGGGCTGCATCACCCACAGGGCGATTTGCTCAAATACAGCGAAGGCCAGGTGCAGAGCTACCGAAACTGCACCCTGGGCGCCGGCAGCATCACCTGCAACCCAGGCAATGCCCAGAGCGATTTCGTGAATGTCGGCTGGAGCAAGGGCGTGACCGAAGGCGGCAGCAGCGGCTCGGCCATGTTTGCGAGCGGACGCGTGGTGGGCACGCTGTCCGGCGGCAGCAGCTCGTGCACGGTCAGCGGGGGCTCGGACGTCTACAGCCGCTTCGACCGGACCTTCAGCAGCCAGATCGGGAACTGGCTGGCGCAGTGATGGAGGGCCGGGCCAGGCCGGGCATGGCTATTTCCCCTGCAGCTGCCTGACGGCCGCCTTGGTCTGCTCCACATGGGCCAGCGGGTCGCTGCTGACAAGGGCGAACTTCACCTTGCCGTCCTGGCCCACCACATAGGAGATGCGGTCGGCCCTGGCCGGATTCGATGCAGCCCCTGCGTCATAGGCCTTGATGGTGACGGCCTGCGGGTCCGAGGCCACGGCAAACTGGTCGCGGCAGGCCTCGGTGGAAAAGCGTTTGAGGGTGTCGATATCGTCATGCGACATGCCCACCACCGTGGCTTTCATGGCCGCGAACTGGGGCGTGGCTTCGGCAAAGGCATGGGCTTCCAGCGTGCAGCCCTGGGTGAAGGCCTTGGGGAAGAAATACAGCACCACCGGCCCTTTCTTGAGCGCTTCGGCCATGTCGAAGTCAAAGGCTTTGCCGGCCACGGCGGCGGGCGTCTTGAAGCCGGGTGCTGCATCGCCGGCCTTGAGTGCGGCCTGGGCAGCGGGGGCTAGCAGGGCGGCAAGCAGCCAAGGGGCGAGCTGATGGATCTTGAACATGGCAAAGCCTTTAAGAACATGTGTGTGGTCTCTACGATGCCATGGATTGTTCGTCATCCCTCATTCGCCCTGCTCTTGTCCGGCCTACTGCATTCTTGCCGGCCCCTTGGCTTGCGTGCTTACTTTGCGCTGCTTAGTGACGCACGGTATTCCAGCGCATAGGCCAGCTTGCCGGCCTTTTTGCCATCTGCGGGCTTGGGCGTGGACAGGTCGGTATAGGTGGCCGTGCCAAAGGCCGCCATCTGTCCCATCTGCACTGCGTTGTAGCCCGAAGCGCCGATCATTTCCGAGGGATTGGCGGCCAGCATCAGGTTGGATGCATCCTTGATGGCCTGCATATAGCCGCCGTCGGAGCCGTTGCCCGCCTGGTTCAGGTTGTACTGGCTGAGTTTGAAGCTGCGCGGTGAGGCCTGCAGCCATTCGCTCCAGTAGAACTCCAGAAACTCGGAAGGGTTGACCGGCTTGTTGTAGCCCACTTCGCGGGTGAAGTAGACCAGCGAGCGGAAGGGGTCGTCCTTGAGACCATTGGACAGGCCCAGCTGGCGCGGCAGATCGGCGGGGGTGATGGACGAGCCGTCAGGCAGCTTGAGCCAGACGAACTTGTTGGCGCGCATGGTGCGCCAGAAGCTGGCGTTGTTGGCGTCCTTGTAGTTGCCCTTGATCATCACCGGCATCTGCACCTGACCACCGGCCAGTCCGTTGGCCACATTGCCGTTGCTGTTGGGGGCTTCCCAGAGGCTGGTGAAGCTGTGATGTCCGTCGGTCAGGAAGAGCTGGCCTTTGGGGCCGACCACGGCTGTCTTCAGCAGGCTCTGGTAGTTGGCGACCTGGGCCTTGCAGGTGAAGCTGCTGCGGTCGTTGAGCCTGGAGCTGGCCGTGATGCCATTCTTGGCCGTGGAATCCTGGCCGCTGTCTTCGCACAAGTCATCAAAGGCTTTTTGCCATTGCGAGGAGGCCACGCTGCCGGTCGCAGTGTGGGTGTAGCGACCCTGCTTGTAGTAGATCTGGTCGTAGCCGATGGCGGGCTGCGTGGGCAGTGCATCTGCCAGCGTGATCATGACCGGGTCGGTGCTGGCTGCGCTCTTGTCCAGGTACTTGGGCAGCACTGCCTGCTCGGGCAACCGCTGGCACGCGCCCAGTGCACTGGTGTCGGTATCTGCAGGGCCGCTGCTGCCTGCGTAGTAGAAGCTGTTGGCCGAGACCGGCAGCAGCGTGCGCGCCGCACCGTTGCCGCCGACCCATTGGCCGCCGAACAGGCCATTGGCCGCACCGCCTGTGCCGGACGCGGCGTTGGCGCTGAGCTTCAGATCGATGTCGATGGTGTCGGTCTGCAGCAGGCCGTTGCCGATGGAGACATAGTGGCGCATGCTGCGGCCCGTACCTGCCTGCTCGGGATGGGTGCACAGCCACTCGCCATCCAGCGCCGTGGCGGCCACGGGGGCCGTGGCGGCAGATTGCAGGGTCCAGTTACCCGAGGTGAAGCTGCCACCCGCAGCGGCGCTGTAGACATCGACGGAGATGGCCGCGCCGTCGCTGCGCTTGCCCACCACGGCACGGCCGATGCGCTGGCCGCCCAGCTCCAGCACCAGGGCGCCGGGATAGGTGGTCTGGTCGGGATCTACCGTCACGCGACCGGTGATGCCGTTGGTGCAGGTGTCGCTTGCGCCCTGGCCCGGGCAGACGCGCACAACGCCGTCATTGGCAATGCGCAACTGGCCCGCGCTGGCGCTGGGTGCGCCGGGCTTGCCCGAGGGGGAATACACAGCCTCATTGCGCAGATAGTTGTAGGTGCCGGCCAGTGCACTGATCTGTGCCGCCCCCTGGTTGGAGGCGGTGAGCACGCCCTGCAGCGATGCCGTCGATGTGGCCGAGGTGTCCAGCAAATTGGGCAAACCGTCAACGTTGCCGGTGACCAGTCCGGTTTCCGCTGAAAAGCGCAGGGTGACGTCGCTCAGACGACTCACCAGAGCGCCAGGGAGATTGCTGCCTGCCACAGCCTGGAATTTCTGGGCCACGAACTGGCCGTTGGCATCCACGCTGTAGACGCTGGTGATGGCTCCGGCCAGACCAAAGCGCGAATCCACAAAGCGCAGTGTGATCTGCTTGGTGGTGCTGTCCAGGCTCAATGCCACGGTATCGCCAAAACTCAGCGTGCCCAGGTAGCTGTTGCTGCCTGCAAGGGGAGCCAGTGCTGGAGCGGGTGCGGGCGCTGGCGCTGGCGCTGGCGCGGGGGCCGGGGCTGGGGCTGGGGATCCATCGCCACCACCGCAGGCCGCGAGGGCTGCCGAGGCCGCAACAAGAACGGAGACTTGGGCGAGGCTGCGAAAGGCAGCGCCAGTTGGCGTGGGAGGGTTGAGGCGCATGGAGGGGTTTCAGGAAGAGGTGGTGGGATATCGGTGCAAGCGCATCGATGTATCTGCCGTGCAGAACTGCGCGGGGCGTTTGCGCTGCATTCTGTGAAACATCTGTGACGAAGCTGTGACATGCAGGCGGCGTCAACAGCCTGTGCGCAACAGTGCGGTGCCGATGCACGGCACAATTGAGGCCTATGACGATTCATGTGGACGAATTTGCGGCAACGCCATCCCCCAAGCCAGTGCGTGATTCATCGCGTGAAGCCGTGCGCGAGCCGGCGCCACGCGTGGTGTCGGCAGGCAGCGCCTTCATGGGAGAGGAAGCGCTGGAGAGGGCTCTGCGCCCCAAGCAGCTCGATGAATATGTGGGCCAGGCCAAGGCGCGCGAGCAGCTCGAGATCTTTATCAGCGCTGCCAAGAAGCGCAGCGAGGCGCTCGATCACGTGCTGCTGTTCGGCCCCCCGGGCCTGGGCAAGACCACGCTGTCCCACATCATTGCGGCCGAGCTGGGCGTGAACCTGCGCCAGACCAGCGGCCCGGTGCTGGAAAAGCCCAAGGATCTGGCGGCGCTGCTCACCAATCTCGAGCCCAACGATGTGCTGTTCATCGACGAGATTCACCGCCTGAGCCCGGTGGTCGAGGAAATCCTCTATCCGGCGCTGGAGGACTATCAGATCGACATCATGATCGGCGAAGGCCCGGCCGCGCGCTCCATCAAGCTTGACCTGCAGCCTTTCACGTTGGTGGGGGCGACCACGCGCGCCGGCATGCTCACCAATCCGCTGCGCGATCGCTTCGGCATCGTGGCGCGGCTGGAGTTCTACAGTTCCGAGGAACTCTCGCGCATCGTCAAGCGCAGCGCGGGCTTGCTCAATGCGCCGATTGACGAGGAGGGCTGCTTCGAGATTGCACGCCGTTCGCGCGGCACGCCGCGTATCGCCAACCGCCTGCTGCGCCGCGTGCGCGACTATGCCGATGTCAAGGGCGACGGCCGCATCACGCGCGAGATCGCCGACAAGGCACTGGCCATGCTCGATGTGGACCCCCAGGGCTTTGACATCATGGACCGCAAGCTGCTCGAGGCCGTGGTGCATCGTTTCGATGGCGGCCCGGTCGGCCTCGACAACATCGCGGCGAGCATCGGCGAAGAGTCGGGCACCATCGAGGATGTGATCGAGCCCTATCTGATCCAGCAGGGCTTTCTGCAGCGCACGCCACGCGGGCGCATGGCCACGCAGGCCGCCTACCGCCATCTGGGCCTGCAGGCCCCGGCAGACGATACGGCTGCGTAAGCAAGGTAACGACGCAAAAAATCGGCACGCCTCCAGTGAGAGGCGGCCGGCAAGGGCGTCGTCCCCCTCCAGGGGCGACGTGCAACGGGAAGCCGCAAAGCGGCTCAGGGGGTCAATTGTTCTGTGGTCCAGCGTTCCAGAAGGCTTGCAGCACGCCGGGCAAGGCTTCGATCTGCGTGACCACCTGGTCCAGCTCCTCGGCATGCACGGCCGTGGCGAACAGCTCGGCCTCGATTTCGGTGTTGTGTGGCGGGATTTCGTGCTTTTCCACCGCGCGCACGGGGTAGTTGGCCGCTTCCAGCAGCTTCTGCATGCCCTCGCGCACATCGGCCTGGGCTTGCTGGCCGCAGATCACGTAGACATAGTAGGTAGCCTCGCTGGCATGCTCGGCCACGGGGTGGCGGTTGATGTAGTTGACCACGGGGCGCAGCAAGGTGTTGCTGGCCAGCACGAACAGGGTGGCAATGCCGGCCTCTGGCAGCAGACCCGCGCCCGCACAGGCGCCGACGGCAGCCGAGCCCCACAGCGTGGCGGCGGTGTTCAGTCCCGTGATGTTGGCGCCTTCCTTCATGATGGCGCCGGCGCCCAGAAAGCCCACGCCCGAGACCACATAGGAGATGACGCGCGTGGCGCCGTCGGCTCCCGAGACGCGCATGGCCAGGTCGACGAACACGGCCGCGCCCACGGCGACCAGGGTATTGGTGCGCAGGCCCGCCGTGCGCTGGCGTATCTGGCGCTCAAGGCCGATGATGCTGCCGCAGACAAAGGCCACGACAAGGCACAGCACCGTGTTCAGCGTGGCGAGCAGATTGAAGTTCTGTAGGGATTGCATGAAGTTCCGATTGTTATTGGTTATGGGTCGGTGTCTGGGTTCATGAAACATGTGGCCCGGGCTGGCGCGCCTGCCCCGCAGGGTAGACGCGAAGCGGCCGGTGCTCACCAGCCGTACTTGCGGATATAGACGCGCTTGAGCAGCGTCGTCAGCACAGCATAGGCCAGCAATATGACGATGAGCCAGGGGAAATAGCCTAGCGGCAGGGCCTGCAGCTTGAAATGCCCGGCCAGCGGGCCCATGGGCAGGAAGATGCCTATGGCCATGATGGCCGCCGTGGCCGCCAGCAGGGTCCAGGAGGCACGGCTTTGCACAAACGGGATCTTCGGCGTGCGGATCATGTGCACGATCAGCGTCTGCGTCAGCAGTCCCACCACGAACCAGCCAGACTGGAACAGGCTTTGGTCTGCGGCCGTGCTGGCATGGAAGACGAACCACATCAGCGCGAAGGTGAGTACGTCGAACAGCGAGCTGATGGGGCCGAAGAAGAGCATGAAGCGGCCCAGGTCCTGAGGGTTCCAGCGCAGCGGCCTGGCCACCATTTCCTCGTCCACGTTGTCGAAGGGAATGGCGATCTGCGACAGGTCGTAGAGCAGGTTCTGCATCAGCAGCTGCATGGGCAGCATGGGCAGGAACGGGATGAAGGCCGAGGCGATCAGCACCGAGAACACGTTGCCGAAGTTGGAGCTGGCCGTCATGCGGATGTACTTGAGCATATTGCTGAAGGTGCGGCGTCCTTCGAGCACGCCTTGCTCCAGCACCATCAGGCTTTTCTCGAGCAGGATGATGTCGGCCGCCTCGCGGGCGATGTCCACGCCGCTGTCGACGCTGATGCCGATATCGGCCGCGCGCAGCGCGGGCGCGTCGTTGATGCCGTCGCCCATGAAGCCCGTGACATGGCCGTTGGCGCGCAGCGCGTGCACGATGCGCTCCTTGTGCAGCGGCGTCAGGCGGGCGAACAGTAGGTGCGACTCCACGCAGCGGCGCAGCTGCTCCTCGTCCATGGCTTCGATGTCGTTGCCGACAATCGCCTCGTCCACCTGCAGACCTACGTCGCGGCAGACTTTGCGTGCCACCAGCTCGTTGTCGCCCGTGAGCACCTTGACCGTCACACCGTGCTGCAGCAGCGCGGCGATGGCGGCCTGGGTGGATTCCTTGGGTGGATCGAGAAAGGCCACATAGCCGATCAGGGTCAGCTCGGACTCGTCGGCGATGCCGTAGGTGCTCTTGTCGGGCGGCACTTCCTTCATGGCTACGGCCACCACGCGCAGGCCCTCGCGGTTCAGACCTTCGGTGACGGCGCGCACCTGCTCGCGGCGCTGCGGCGTCAGGGCCTGCACGGTCTCGCCGTCCGGCCCGCTGTCCCGGATATGCGTGCAGACCTCCAGGATCTCCTCGACCGCCCCCTTGCAGATCAGCTCGTGGTGGTGATTGCGCTCGGCCACCACCACGGACATGCGCCGGCGCTGGAAGTCGAACGGAATTTCGTCGACCTTGCGATAGTCCTCGTTAACATGCAGCCGCGTGTGCAGCTCCACATGCTCGAGCACGGCACGGTCCAGCAGGTTCTTGAGCCCGGTCTGGTAGTAGCTGTTGAGGTAGGCGAACTGCAGCACCTCGTCGCTGGGGCGGCCCTGCACATCGGTATGGCGCTCCAGCGCGATGCGGTCCTGCGTCAGCGTGCCGGTCTTGTCGGTGCACAGCACATCCATGGCGCCGAAGTTCTGAATCGCGTCCAGGCGCTTGACCATCACCTTCTGGCGCGACAGCACCACCGCACCCTTGGCCAGCGTGGAGGTGACGATCATGGGTAGCATCTCGGGCGTCAGGCCCACGGCTACCGACAGCGCGAACAAAAAGGCCTCGCCCCAGTCGCCCTTGGTGTAGCCGTTGATGAACAGCACCACAGGCACCATCACGGCTGCGAAGCGGATCAGCAGCCAGCTGACGCTGTTCACGCCCTGCTCGAAGGCCGTGGCCGTGCGGTCCTGGTGGGTGATGCGCGCTGCCAGCGTGCCGAAATAGGTCTGGTTGCCGGTGGCGACCACCACGGCCATGGCCGAGCCCGAGACCACATTGGTGCCCATGAAGAGCAGGTTGCCGGCTTCCAGCAACTGGCCTGTCTGCAGGGCAGCCAGGGTGCGTGCATCCTTTTCCACGGGCAGCGATTCGCCTGTCATGGCTGCCTGGCTCACGAACAGGTCCTTGGCAGACAGCAGGCGGCAGTCGGCCGGAATCATGTCGCCGGCCGACAGGGCCACGATGTCCCCGGGCACCAGCTCGCGCATGGGCAGCTCGGACAGCGAGGCGTCATGGCCGCCGCCGCTGTCGCGAAAGTCTGCGACCGGTGCATCGCTGCTGCGGCGCACGGTGACGCGGTTGCTGACCAGGGCCTGCAGGCGCGCGGCGGCGCGCCGCGAGCGCCCTTCCTGGACAAAGCGCAGCAGCGTGGACAGCAGCACCATGCTGGCGATGACGATGGTGGCCTTCTCGTCCTCGGTGAGGTAGGAGACCACGGCCAGCAGCGTCAGCAGCAGGTTGAAGGGGTTGCGGTAGCAATGCCACAGGTGAAGCCATGCGGGCAGAGGCTTTTCATGCGCGACCTCGTTGGGCCCATGGCGGAGCTGGCGCTGCTGGGCCTGCTCGGGGCTCAGGCCCCGGCTCGATGTGTCCAGCTGCTGCAGCAGGGCAGCCACGGGGCTGCAGGCGGCGGATTGCAGGGCCTGTACCTGTGCCGGTGGCACGGTGACGGCGGTGGAGGGGCCGCCAGCGGGCATCGGCCGGCGGCCGAAGAGGCCGGCCAGGCGGTGGCTGCGCAAAAAGGCCCGGAACAGGTTTTTGAGGATTTGCATCACGGCCTCCTGTCAGTGCAGCGTCTTGCCGGAGCTAGCGAGCTGCGTCCATGGCAGCTGCGCCTGGCTGGAGCGCAGTTGTGCGTCGAGGCGGCTGCGTTGCTCGCGGGTCAGCAGCGACAGCGCATCGGCGCGCTGGCGGATGCTCAGATTGGCCATGGCACTGGCCATGAGGGGTGCGGCATGGCGATCGACCAGGTGGCGCAGCACATCGGTGCGGCGCTCGCTCAGTGCCGAGCTCACGGCATGGGTCAGGCCATGGTGGCGGGTGGTGTCATCGAGGCGGGGGGTGGGGCGGCTGCGTTGCAGCACGCGCAGCCAGGCGAGGCGTTGCATGGGCATACTCCTTGGGGTGACCCGGGAGCTGCCCGCCGCTGCTACTGCATCAGGCGTCCAGCCCCGAGGTCGGGGTTCCAGTCCCTGCGTGCAGCCATCAAGGTCACACGCAGGCCAATGGCTTGACAGCGCGCCGCATGGGGCGCGCTGCAAGATCGACTAGGGTCGGGATCCATACGTGTTCCTTGGTTAAGAGTGAGTGAAAGCGGGCCGGAGCCGGTCCGCGACCGGGTTGCTCAGCGCACGCTGCGGCTGCTCAGATAGCTGCGGATGCGGTGCGTGGGCCAGCTTGTCAGGGCATCGAGCTCCAGCGTCTGTTCCAGCGCTTGCGGCAAGGCTGCCGGTGCGGCGGGCGCAGCCTGGGAAGGCGTGGCGCGGGCGCGCAGCAGCAGAGGGCGCAGCTGGTGCAGAGTGCGGGTCAGGCGATTGCTCATGGCGGTCTCCTCATCGGTTGAGGGAGCGGGCCAGGCGGCAGTGCGGCACAAGCGTTCTGGCGCGGCCACGAACCGGCATGCTGCCGGAGCGGGATGGCGACGCGAGAACTCAGTGATGAGCAGAGCTTGCGAGCTTGAGGCCACTATCCGTGCTGAGCACGGCAGGCCACCCCGAACGTCGGGAAGCCAAACAGCAAGTTGCGAGGGGCGCGGGGCAAGGGATGCGGGGCGGTCGATGACGACTCCCGATCCGGGGGAGTCTGTCAGTCGGCCAGCTTCGCAGCCATTGCGGCGTGCGATAAATCACTGGTTGAACTGGCACTGTCCACGTGGGGACTCCTGAAATTGCGATCTGCAGATTATCGGCCGAGACCGGTCCCAGGGTCAACCCTAGGTGGCTTTCAGTTGCAATTGCGCCGGGGCCTGGCGGGTTGCGGGCTCGGCCCATTGCCGCACGCAGCCCCAGACGATGAGTGACTGCGCTGCGTAGTAGCTGCCGAGCACGCTCACCGCGGACCAGGGCAACGGCTGCACAAAACGGTTGATGGCGAGGATGGAGTCGCTGAGCATGAAAAAGCTGGCGCCCAGGGCGGTCAGCAGTGCGGCGCGGCTGCGCAGCTGACGATAGCGTCCCCAGGCCTGAGCCGCCATCAGGGCGATGACGCCGACATAGGCGGCCACGGGCAGACGCAGGGCGGCAGGCAGGCCATGGGTCCAGAGAAAGACATACATGGCGGCGCCGATCGCAGCCACCAGCAGCAGTGCGCCGCGATCGGCAAACCAGGTCACATCAAGCCTGAACAGCGCAACGTAGCAGACATGGGCCAGCAAAAAGCTGACCAGGCCGGGAATGAACAGACTGGTGGGCAGCTGTCCGTCCAGCATCAGGAAGACATCGCCTGACATGGAGAAAACAATAGCTGCCAGCAGCAGATGGACATGCCTTTGAGGCAGGTTTTGTATCTTTTTTGATGCCTGTATTGCGCAAGAAGCTACGCATATGAGAGCAAAAACCATGGTGGCAGGCTTGAACAGCCAATGCCATGCCTGCAGTCCCAGCGCCGCCGTGGCCGTGGCCAGTGCGCCGCTTTGCAGCATCAGTGCCAGCCACAGGCTGATGCGGCCCTGCATGGCAGCGCCCAAGGCCCATTGCCCGGTGAGAAGCACGCCGAACCAGATCAGGTTGGTGGCCAGCGGCGACTGGTCGGCATGCCAGAGGAAGATCGAGGTGCCCGCAATCAGCGCTGCGAACTGCAGGCCGGCAAACCAGCGCAGCGCCCGGCCCATGGGCGGGGCATAGATGATGCGGTGCTCGTCCAGATCGAAGGCGGGCTTGGGAAAGCGCTGCGCTACATCGGCCGGCCGCCAGCCCGGCGGCTTGAACCAGACGCGGATTTTGTCCAGCCAGCTGCGTGCATGCCAGCTGTCATGGGCCAGCTGGCGGTAGACGCTGAAGTTGGCCCAGAGCGGGTCCCAGCTCTTGAGCAGGCCGCGCGTGCCGTAGACGCAGGGCTCCTCGTCGTCCTCGGTCTTGTAAGTGCCGAAGAGCCGGTCCCAGACGATGAGAATGCCGCCGTAGTTGCGGTCCAGATAGCGCTCGTTGACGGCATGGTGCACGCGGTGATTGCTGGGCGCGCAGAACCAGCGGTCGAACCAGCCCAGTTTCTTGACCTGCTCGGTATGCACCCAGAACTGGTAGAGCAGATCGATCAGCCCTACCACGGCAAACACCAGCGGCGGCACGCCGGCCAGGGCCATGGGCAGGTAGAAGATCCAGCCCAGCAGTGCGCCGGAGCTGGTCTGGCGCAGCGCGGTGGAGAGGTTGTAGGCCTGGCTTTGGTGGTGCACGGCATGGGCGGCCCAGAGCACGCCCACTTCGTGGCCCATGCGGTGCAGCCAGTAGTAGCAGAGATCGTAGAACAGCAGGGCCAGCAGCCAGCCCGGCAGGCTGAGCCAGAAGGCATCGGCCTCGATCAGCGCTACGTGGCTGGCCACGACGGTGTAGATGCCCAGCGTCAGCAGCTTGGTGAAGACGGCGCTGGTCTGGCTCAGGATGCCCAGGTTCAGCGAGCTGATGGCATCGGCCAGCGCATAGGCATTGCGCCCGCGTCTGAGGCTGATGATCCATTCCACGGCAATCAGAGCGAAAAAGACCGGCGTTGCCAGAACGATGACTTGGCTGGGTGAGAGCATGGACTCCGATTCTGGAGCGGGCCGGTGTCCGGCGGCTTGGCATGAACCCTAGCGCCCGGCGCTGCAGGCCTCACCAGGTTTCAAGGGTGAATCGGGATTGCTAAGTATTTCCAGTTATGGCAGTCAACAAGGTGCTCTGGGATAATCGGCGGCTTGCCCGTCCGCCGGAGGGCGCACTCAAATTTACCGGCCAGTACAGCGACGCTGCGACGCCGGGATGGGCCTGGAGCCGTCAGCCTGTCTGCTTTCTTGCTGCATGCCCATGTCCACATCCCGCCGCTCCTTTGTTGCCGCCGCCGCCTTGCTGGCCTCAGGCTTTACCGCGCCCGCCGTTTTCGCCGCCGCCGATGCCTGGCCCGCCACCAAGCCCATCACGCTGATCGTGCCGTTCAGCGCCGGTGGCAATGTGGACACCACGGCGCGCCTGATCGGCCAGAAGCTGGGCGAGCGCCTGCACCAGTCCATCGTGGTGGACAACGTGCCTGGCGCCGGCGGTGTGCTCGGGGTGAGCAAGGCCGTCAAGGCCCCTGCCGACGGCTACACCTTGCTCATGGGCTTTGACGGCCCCATCAGCATTGCCCAGCTGGTGAATTCCGCCGTCAAGTACGACGCCGAAAAGGATCTGACCCCTGTGGGGCTGACCACCATCGCACCCGTGGTCGCCGTGGCCCGTCCCGGTCTGCCGGCGCACAATCTGAGCGAGCTGATTGCCCTGGCGCGTTCCAAGCCCGGCTCGCTGACCTATGCCACCTCGGGCGTGGGCACCATGCTGCATCTGGCCATGGAAATGCTGCAGGAGCGCGCCAAGATCAAGCTGGTGCATGTGCCCTATCGCGGCGGTGCCCAGATCACCAGCGACGTGATGGGCGGTCAGGTCGATGTGGGCATGCTCACCACCGTGAGCGCCGTGCCCATGATCCAGCAGAAAAAGCTCGAAGGTCTGGGCGTGACATCGGCCAAGCGCATCGATGCCATCCACGCCGTGCCCACCTTTGGCGAGACGGCCGAACTCAAGGGCTTTGACCTCAACACCTGGACGGGGCTGTTCGTGCCCGCCAAGACGCCTCAGGCCGTGGTCACGCGTCTGGCTACCGAGCTCGATGCCGTGCTCAAGATGCCCGATGTGCGCAAGCGCCTGGAAGATGGCGGCGCCACGCCCGGCTCCGGCACCCAGGCCAGCTTTGTCCAGTTCCTGAAGAAGGAAAAAGCCGGCTATGCCCAGATCGTGAAGTCGGCCAACATCCAGGCGGAATAAGCCATGGCCGCGCCTCTGAACCCGGTGCATGCCGAGATCCATCCGCCCGTGCTGCCCGAAGTGGCTGCCGTCGCGGACGAGATGCTGGCCTTGCGCCATGATCTGCATGCCCATCCCGAGCTGGCCTACGAAGAGCATCGCACCGGCGATATCGTGGCCGCCAGGCTGGCCGAATGGGGCTACGAGGTCCATCGCGGCCTGGGCGACACCGGCGTGGTGGGGACGCTGCGCTGCGGCGATCACTCGAATGGCAAGCACATCGGCAAACGTCTTGGCCTGCGCGCCGACATGGATGCGCTGCCGATCCGTGAAACCACGGGCCTGTCCTATGCCAGCCGTCACGACGGCAAGATGCATGCCTGCGGCCACGACGGGCACACGGCCACGCTGCTGGCCGCAGCAAGGGTGCTGGCCGGGCGCAAGAACCAGCTCCAGGGCACGCTCAATCTGATCTTCCAGCCTGCCGAGGAAGGCCATGGCGGTGCGCAGAAGATGGTGGAGCAGGGCCTGTTCGAGCTGTTTCCCTGCGATGCGCTCTACGCCTTTCACAATGAGCCCGGCTATCCGGCGGGGCAGTTCGGCTTTCGCCCGGGCGTGATGTATTCCAGCTCGGACACCGCCATCATCACCATCCGCGGCAAGGGCGGCCATGGCGCCATGCCCCATGTGGCCGTGGACCCCATCGTCGTGGCCTCGCATCTGGTGCTGGCGCTGCAGACCATTCGTTCGCGCGAGATCGACCCCAACGACATGGCCGTGGTCACCATCGGTGCCATCCATGCCGGCGATGCACCCAATGTGATTCCGGAAACCTGCGAGCTGCGCGTGACCATCCGCGCGCGCTGCCCCGAGGTGCGCCAGCAGCTGCGCGAGCGCATCACGGCCATGGCCCATGCCCAGGCTGCCGTGCACCGCGCCACGGCCGAGGTGGACTACAAATGGCGCTATCCGCCCGTCATGAACGACAAGGCCGCGACGGAGTTTGCCGTCGAGGTGGCGCGCGAATTTCTGGGCGAGGAATGGCTGATTCCCGATCTGCAGCCGCTGCAGGCCAGCGACGACTTCGCCATCATGCTCAACGAGGTCCCCGGCAACTATTTCATCGTCGGCAACGGCATGGGCGAAGGTGGCTGCATGGTGCACAACGCGGCCTATGACTTCAACGACAACCTGCTGCCCGTGACTGCCTCGTATTGGGTGAAGCTGGCCGAGAGCTATCTGCGCCGCGACTGAGTTTTGTATGAGTAAAATTGCATCCGTGGCCGATCTTTCCGGCCAGAACCTGCCCGGCTTCGACGCCACGACCGACTACTGGCAAGCCATCGTCACCGAGGCCGAGCTGAGCCAGTCGCCGCTGCCGCCCTATGCGAAGAGCTACCCGGCCAGACTGCCCGACGGCCGCTATCTGCTGCTGCCGCTGCGCGGCATGCCGACAGCCGATGGCTCGGCGCCGGACCGCTGCGTGGCCTCCCTGATTGCCAACCAGGCCTCGATGGAGGTGGTGGAGCAGCTGGCGCTGCACATGGCGCAAGGCGCTGGTGCGCACGACTTCGACGTGGTCATGGGCCTGCCCACGCTGGGCCTGGCTTTTGCACCGCTGGTGGCCAAGCAACTGGGCCACAGCCGCTATGTGCCCCTGGGTTATTCGCGCAAATACTGGTATCGCGACGAGCTCTCCGAGCCCGTCAGCTCCATCACCACGCCGGGCAAGGGCAAGCTGCTCTATATCGACCCGAATCAGCTGGGCCTGATTGCCGGCAAGCGCGTACTGGTGGTGGACGATGCCGTGAGTTCGGGCACGACCATGGTGTCCGGCCTCAAGCTGCTGGAGCGTTGCGGCGCCGAAGTGGCCGCCATTGCCGTGGCCATGCGCCAGGGCACGCAGTGGCAGCAAAAGCTGGTGCGTGCAGATGGCAGCACCATCCCCGTGGTCGCGGCCTACGACTGCCCGCGCATGGAGCGCCGGGCCGACGGCTGGTGGCCTGAAAGTCCATAGCAAGAGGGCTGCTCGCGCGCATGGCGAAATGACGCAAATATCTAAGTCAAATCGTTCATAAGAAGCGTATTTTTTATTCGTTCTGTTTTCCCTCGGGCTTGCGTACTCTGCGCTTACGCATCCACGAAGGAAAATGTCATGACGAACAGACTTCCGAACAAGACCTCCTCGCGCTCGGTGGCCGTGAAAGCGCGGCTCGACTACCCAGTGATCGACACCGACGTGCATGTCAACGACTACACGCCGGCACTGGAGGACTATGTTCAGCACTACGGCGGCAGCGCCTTGGTGGATGCGCTGCGCAAGGCGCTGGGCGGGCGTTTCGCGACGCGCTCTGCCGAGGGCAGGGACTGGTACCAGCAGAGCCCCGAGGAGCGCCAGCACCACCGCACGCTGCGCTCGCCCTGGTGGGCCCGGGTGACGCGCAACACGCTGGATCTGGCGACCTACACCTTGCCCGATCTGCTCGCCGAGCGGCTTGAGGAGCAGGGGGCGGACTATTCGGTGCTGTTTCCCAACGATGTGTTGGCACCGGCTGCTGCGGGCGACGAATTCCGTCAGCCGCTGCACCGCGCCATCAATCACTTTCATGCCGACCTGTATCGCAAGCATGCGCACCGGCTGACGCCCGTGGCGGGCATTCCGCTCAATACCCCGCAGGAAGGTATCGAGGAGCTGGAGTTCGCCGTGAAGACGCTGGGACTCAAGGTCATCAATATCGCGGGCGGGGTGCGCAGGCCGATTGCGGCGATTGCGGCCAAATACCCCAAGGCCGAGCACCCCGAGGTGGCGCGTCACGCGAGCTACACCGACTTCTACGGCCTGGACAGCCCCTACGACTACGACCCGTTCTGGGCCAAGGTGGTGGAGCTGGGCGTGCCCGTCACCACGCACTACGGCAGCCAGGGCTGGACGGGGCGCCAGTCCATCAGCAACTACATGTTCAACCACATCGGCCACTTTGCCGATGGCTCGCAGGCCTTTGCCAAGGCCTTGTTCTTCGGCGGCGTGACGCGCCGCTTTCCGGGGCTGCGCGTGGGTCTGCTCGAAGGCGGGGCAGACTGGGGCTCGCATGTGTACACGCATCTGGTGGATCGCTTTGAAAAGCGCAACCGCCATGCCGTGCAGAACTACAACCCCGCGCATGCCGATGTGGAGTTGCTGGCCGCGCTGTTCGAGCAATACGGCGCCGACCTCACCAAGGGCAGGCCGCTGAACAAGGAGACGTTGCTGCGCGACAGCCTGGGTATTTCCGCGCTGCCGCACAGCCGCGACCCGCAGGGCGACGAGCTGGACGATTTCCTGGCCGCCGGCATCGAGAGCGTGGAGGACATCCGCGAGCGCTGGGTCAAACCCTTTTTCTTCGGTGCCGAGGCCGACGACCGCACCGTGGCCGCGGCCTTCAACACCCGGGTGAATCCGCTGGGTGCCAGGATCAATGCCATCTGGTCCTCGGATATCGGCCACTGGGACGTTCCCGATCTGACCGAGCCGCTGGCCGAGAGCTGGGATCTGGTGGAGCAGGGCGTCATCAGCGCCGAGGACTTCCGCGCACTGGTGTTCGACAACCCCTACCGCTTCTACACCGAGGCCAGGCCCGACTTCTTCGCGGGCACCGACATCGCCAGCAAGCTGGCTGCGCGCTGAGCGGCCGCGATCTCTCTCCCGATTTTTTCCCGTTCCTGCCTCAGAGGGCGGCGCGCCACAAGCGCGGCGCCGGGGCCAGCCTTTGCCTTTGAAAGACTGCAGATGACCCATTCCCTGATTTCCCGGCCCTGGGGCCGTCGTGCCGCTCTGGCGGCCCTGGGCTTGTTGTTCGGCTCCCTGGCCCACGCGGCGCCGCCCCAGGCCATACGCATCGGCGTGGCCACGGCGGGCGGCGGCGAACCCATCAACTGGGGCGGCTCGCCCGGCGGTGTGGTGCGTGCCAACCAGTGGCTGGAAGAGGCTTTCAAGGACTCCGGCATCAAGGTGGAATGGCTGTTCTTCAAGGGTGCGGGACCGGCCGTGAACGAGGCGCTGTCGAACAAGCAGATCGACTTCGCCTATCAGGGCGACCTGCCCTCCATCGTGGGGCGCGCCAACGGACTCAGGACGCGGCTGCTGGTGACCAGCGGTGCACGCAACAATCTCTATGTGGTGGTGCCGCCGCAGTCGGGCATTCAGCGCATCGAGGAGCTGAAGGACCGCAAGGTGGCGATCTTCCGTGGCACCAACGGCCATCTGGTGGCGATCAACGCGCTGCAAAGCGTGGGGCTGGCCGAGCGTGATCTCAAGGCCATCAACCTCGACACGGGAAGCGCCCAGGCGGCCCTGGTCTCCAACGGTGTGGATGCCTCGTTCGGCGGCTACGAGTGGTTCAAGATCCGCGACCAGGGTCTGGCCAGGGTGGTGTATTCCACTCAGGGCAAGGACCCGGCTCTGACACGCCAGGCGGCGCTGCTGGTGCGCGAGGAGTTCGAGAAGGAGCATCCCGAGCAGGTACAGAAGGTGGTGAACCAGTTCGTGCGCGCAGCCAACTGGGCTTCGGACGAGAAGAACCGCAGCGAGCTGTTCCAGCTCTGGGCTCGAACGGGTACGCCTGCGGCCTCCTGGGAAGCGGAGTTCGACAAGCAGGCGCTGGCCGTGCGCAACTCGCCGCTGCTCGATGACTTCATCGTGGCGCGCTACCGCTCGGTGGCCGAGGATGCGGCCAAGCTCAAGCTGATCCGCCGGCCGGTCTCGCTGGAGGGCTGGTTCGAGCCGCGCTATCTGCAGGCCGCGCTCAAGCAGCAGGGGCTGGAAAAGCGCTGGACCGTATTCGACGCCAAGGGCCAGGTCAAGGTCCGGGGCCAGAACCCTGATGCCAGCCCGGTGGCACTGCGCTGATGCCCATGGCCGATATCCTGATTGATGCCGCTGCGGCGCGCCAGCGTCCTGCCGGCCCACCGTTCTGGCGAAGTCTGCTGCGCAGTGCCGAGCCTTTCTTCCTGCCCCTGGCTCTGCTGCTGCTCTGGGCCCTGGGCGCGGCACGCGGCTGGATCTCGCCGCAGGTGCTGCCATCGCCACAGTTCGTCTGGGAAACCCTGGCCGAGCTGGCCACGAATGGCGAACTGTGGACCCACACAGCCGCGAGCCTGCAGCGCGTGCTGGTGGGCTTTGTGGCGGGCAGTCTGCTGGGCCTGCTGCTGGGCGCGCTCATGGGCCTGTCGCGGTCCGTGGAAGCCTATCTGCTGCCCAGCTTCAATGCGCTGGTGCAGATTCCCGTTTTGGGCTGGATGCCTTTTGTGCTGCTGTTGGTGGGCATAGGCGAGCCGCTCAAGTACATCCTCATCGCCAAGGCCGCCCTGGTGCCCGTCACGCTGGCCACGCTGCAGGGTTTTCGGCAGGCGCCGCAGAACCTGCTGGAGGTGGGCAGCGTCTATGGCTACACGCGTCGTCAGCAGGTGCTGGAGATCGTGCTGCCCACGGCACTGCCCACGCTGTTCACGGGGCTGCGCCTGGGCTTTACCAAGGCTTGGCTGTCGCTGGTGGTGGTGGAGCTGGTGGCATCGAGCGAAGGCCTGGGCTACCTCATCGTCTATGGGCGCCAGCTGTTCCAGCTCGATCTGGTCATGGCCGCCGTGATCATCGTGGGCGCTCTGGGCTATCTGATCGACCGCCTGCTCGATGCGGCCGAGGCGCGGCTGGCGGCGCGCAACGGCGTGCGCCCGGTCGTCGAGGGAGGACTGCTGTGAGCACACCGAACACCCTGTCTTCCGTGCCCGCACGCTGGCGCGGCCTCGTGCTGCCAGTGGCGGCCGTGCTGCTGTGGGCGCTGGCGTCGCACCTGCGCCTGGTCAACTCGGCGCTGCTGGTGTCGCCGCTGCAGGTGCTGGGCACGGGCCTGGAGCTCATCACCAGCGGCCAGCTCTGGCTGAACCTGCGGGCCAGTCTGCTGCGCGAGCTGACCGGCTTTGTCATCGGCAGCACGGGCGGGCTGGTACTGGGCGGGCTGCTGGGGCTGTGGCCGCGCTTCGGCCGCCTCGTGGGGCCCAGTTTCAATACCTTCAAGCAGATCTCGCTGTTTGCCTGGATTCCGCTGATCTCGGTGTGGTTCGGGCTGGGCGACGTGGCCAAGGTGGTCTTTCTCTCGCTCGCGGCCCTGGTGCCCGTGGTGGTCAACACCGTGGACGGCATCCGCAGCACGCCTGCCTCGCTGCTGGAGGTGGCGCGCGTCTACGGCTACACGCGCTGGCAGACCACCTGGCATGTGGTGCTGCCTTCGGCGGCGCCCTCGATCTTCACCGGCATCTATCTGGCGCTGGTCTATTCGTGGCTGGCCACGATAGGAGCCGAATACCTGCTGGTGGCCGGGCGCGGCGTGGGCAATCTGCTCATCGAGGGCAGCGAGCATTTCCGCATGGACCTGGTGCTGTTCGGCATGGTCACCATCGGCTTCGTCGGCTGGCTCATGAACGCCAGTGCCCGTGCGCTCGAACGCGCGCTGGCGCGGCGGCTCGGGCGCTGAGCGTCCTCTCTCTTCTTTCCAGGAAAGCATCTTCCCTATGGCAACGACGACCGCGACAGACGATCTGCATATCCACGTCGCCTCCAAACAGTTCGATCATGCCCAGGCCGCCAACGGCAGCCTGCAGGTGCTGCAGGACATCGACCTGCAGGTGCGCGCCGGCGAGTTCATCAGCATCGTGGGCGCCAGCGGCTGCGGCAAGTCCACGCTGCTGCGTCTGGTGCTGGGCATCGATGTGGACTACGAGGGCCACATCGCACTGGGCGACGAGCGCATCACGGCGCCCGGGCTGGACCGGGGCATCGTCTTCCAGGATCACCGGCTGTTTCCCTGGCTCACGGTGGAGCAGAACATTGCCGTGGGTCTGCGCAACGCCGACCGCTGCGCGGCCGAAAAGCGCGAGCTGATCGCCGAGCACGTGGCGCTGGTGGGCCTGCAGGGCTTCGAGCAATCCTTTCCGCGCCAGATCTCGGGCGGCATGGCCCAGCGCGTGGCCATTGCGCGCGGCCTGGTCAACCGCCCGCGCGTACTGCTGCTCGACGAGCCTTTCGGCGCGCTGGACGCGCTCACGCGCACGCGGCTGCAGGGCGAGCTGCAGCGCATCTGGCAGCACGAGCGCATCACCATGCTGCTGGTGACCCACGATGTGGAGGAAGCCGTCTTCCTCGGCGACCGTGTGGTGGTCATGCAGCCGCATCCGGGCCGCATCCGGCGCATCGCACCCGTGGACCTGCCCCATCCGCGCAACCGCAGCGACCCGGCCTTCCTCCGCATCCGCGATGCGCTGCTGGCCGACTTTCTGGGCCCCGAGCGGCGTGGCCCCAGCGATGTGCCGCCCCCGGCCGAGCCGCGCGCGGCGCACTGGCTGCCCCATGGCGGCCTGCGCTTTGCCTGGTGACTTTTCCCTTCATTGAAAGCCTCTCATGACCACACAGAAAAAGCAGATCAGGCTCGGAGCCTTCCTCATGCAGACCGGCCACCACATCGCAGGCTGGCGCCATCCCGGCGCGCAGGCCGATGCGGGCGTGAACTTCGGCCACTATGCGGCGCTGGCGCAGAAGGCGGAGGCCGCCAAGTTCGATGCGGTATTCCTGGCCGATGGCGTGGCGGTGCGCTCCGACAACGATCAGGCGCTGGCCCGCATTGCACGTAGCGACCAGTTCGAGCCGCTGACCCTGTTGTCGGCACTGGCCGCCGTGACGCAGCGCATCGGTCTGATCGCCACGGCCTCCACGAGCTACCACGAGCCCTACAACCTGGCGCGCAAGTTCGCTTCGCTCGACCAGATCTCGGGCGGCCGCGCGGGCTGGAACCTGGTGACTTCGGCGACCACGGCCGAGGCCCTGAACTTCAACCGCAGCGCCCAGGATGCGCATGGCGACCGCTACCGCCGTGCAGCCGAGTTCCATGACGTGGTCGTGGGCCTGTGGGACAGCTGGGAGGACGATGCCTTTGTGCGCGACAAGGAAAGCGGCATCTACCTCGATCCCGGCAAGCTCCATGCGCTGCACCACCAGGGCGCTCATTTCCAGGTGCGCGGCCCGCTCAATGTGGCGCGCTCGCCCCAGGGGCGGCCGGTGGTGGTGCAGGCCGGTGCCTCGGACGAGGGGCGCGAGCTGGCCGCGCGCACGGCCGAAGTCATCTTTGTGGCGCATCAGACGCTGGAGGAAGGCCAGCGCTTTTACCGCAGTATCAAGTCACGCGTGCAGCACTACGGTCGGCACCCCGACGATGTGAAGATCATGCCCGGCATCTTCCCCGTGGTGGGCCGCACCCAGGCCGAGGCCGAAGCCAAGTTCGAGCAGCTGCAGTCGCTGATCGACCCCGTGGTCGGGCTGTCGCTGCTGGCGGGCATTGCGGGGGAGCTGGATCTCTCGGCCTATCCGCTGGACGGCCCTTTGCCGGAACTGCCGCCCACCGAGGGGCCGCAGAGCCGCCAGCGCCTGCTCGTCGATCTGGCGCGGCGCGACGGCCTGAGCATCCGCCAGCTCTATCTGAAGATCGCCGGCGCGCGCGGCCACCAGCAGATCGTGGGCACGCCGCAAACCATTGCCGACCAGCTGCAGCAATGGTTTGAGGAGGGAGCGGCCGATGGCTTCAACATCATGGGGCCGTGGTTTCCGGGCGGGCTCGACGATTTCATCGAACTCGTGCTGCCCGAGCTGCGCCGACGCGGCCTGTTCCGCACCGAGTACGAGGGCAGCACCCTGCGCGAGCACCTGGGTCTGCAAAGGCCGGAGCATCCGCAAGCCCTGCGCCGGCTGCAGGCGTCGCGCAAGATCGCGGCCTGATGCCGCGCCATTTGGCAAGGCTCTATCAATAGAAGAGCTGCTTGCGCTTGTCAATTATGAATTTCAGGTTGTTTTCACCTTGAAATCAATGCATAAAAAGCGGTACAAGCTCTGTTTTTGATAGTGATAGAAGCCTCTATCAGGTCAGCGCACCGCGCCCGTCCACGGTAAAGATGCGCTCGACCACGCCCTTGAGCCGGCCGCCGCGCACGCCGATCAGATGGTCGTGCAGATTGACCGTGGGGTCGCAGTGGCCGGGAATCAGCCACAGCGTCTCGCCCAGGGCGGGCAGCCAGCCGCTGTGGTTGCCCGCATCGGCATCGGGGTGCAGCACTCCATGCTCGTCGCCGCCGTTGGCAAAGCGCAGTGCGTTTTCGGGCGCCAGCGCATGCAGCCGGGGCAGGCCGGAGTCTATGGCATGGGCCTTGTGGCCGGCGTCGCAGACGGCGTGATCGCTGCTGAGCGACATGACCTGGGTCTTGACGTAGAGCGCATGCTCGAACAGGGGCTGGGCCGCGTCGCGCTGGTTGGCCGCGTAGTCGGCGTCCATGAAGAGGAAGGAGCCGGGCTGGATTTCGCCATAGATGCCGCTGGCGGCCTCGTTGACCATGGTGCCCGTGCCGGCGCCCGTGATCAGCGGTATGGCCAGGCCGGCGCGGTCGAACTCGTGGCGCGTACGGTTGACGAGCTTGAGCACCTGCTCGATGGCGGTCTTGCGCTCCTCGGCGCCGCGCAGATGCTGGGCGCCGCCGTGATAGGCCTGTAGGCCCGCAAAGCGCAGCACGGGCTGGGCCGCAATCGCCTGTGCCAGTGCCAGGGCGGCTTCGCCGGGCTCTGCGCCGCAGCGGTTCTGGCCGACATTGATTTCCACCAGCACATCCATGGCCGCATCGCCTGCCTGCGCATCCTGCAGGGCCCGCGCCAGCCGCGTGATGCCTTCCTCGCAATCGACGGCCAGGGCCAGTCGGCCGCCCTGGGCATTCAGTGCCTTGGCCAGAGCCGCCACGCGCGCCAGCTTGGTCTGGGCGATGACTTCGTTGCTGATGAAGATATTGGTGATGCCGCCCTGGGCGAGGGCTTCGGCCTCGCTGACTTTCTGCACGCAGTGGCCGCAGGCGCCGGCATGCTCGAGCAGATGGGCGATATGCGCGCTCTTGTGCAGCTTGGCATGCGGGCGCCAGAGCACGCCATGCTGCTGGGCAAAGCGGGCCATGCGCTCGATATTGCGGTCCATGGCGTCCAGGTCTATGACCAGGGCGGGCGTGTCTATGCGTTTGACGGCCTGGCCGACCAGGGTTTGCAGATGCTCAGGAATGTGCTTCATCTCGGCTGCCTTGCTGAAGGTGTGCGGTATCTGCCCAGCCTACCAAAGACAGGCCGTCAGGCGTCCAGAGCAGGCGATTGATGGCGCAGTTGCTCAGCTCCCAGGTGCGGGGCGTCTGGAAGTCCTGGCGCGTGGCCAGGCGGTAGAGCACGTCCATCACGCCGCCATGGGCGACCAGCACGATCTGCTCGCCCTCGTGCTGGCGCGCAATCCGGTCCACCGTGGTGGAGATGCGTTCGCGCAAGGCCTGCAGCGAGTCGCCGCCGCCGGGCGGGGCATAGACCGGGTTGCGCGTGCGCCACAGCTGTGCGTCCTCGGGCTGGGTGGCTTCCACATCCTTGAAGGTGCGGCCCTGGAAATCGCCGAAGCAGCGCTCGCGCAGGCCGGTGGTGGCATGCAGCGGGGCGCCGGATGTGCGGGCAATCGCCTGCGCCGTGACATGGGCGCGCTGCAGGTCGCTGCTGTAGATGGCTGCAATGCTCTCGTCGGCCAGCGCCTGGGCGGCCTGCTCGGCCTGCCACAGGCCGGTGTCGTTCAAGGGAATATCCAGATGCCCCTGGATGCGTCCATCGACGTTCCAGGTTGTCTCTCCGTGCCGGATGGCAATGATGCGCGTGGCGTGCATGTCTTGGCTCGTTCAGCGTAGGTTGTTTTATTAGGCAGTCATTGTCTTGCAAACAAAGTCTGCCTGTACCCCGGTCTGTTGTTACAGACTTTTCGACGCCCGGCCTGCATCGAGGAGCAGCCGGCAAGAAAAAAGGCCTGCAACCACGGTCGCAGGCCTTTCGGGCATTGCAGCATCCGCGCTTCAAGCGCCGGCTGCCATGGCTTTCGGTGTCAGATCAGTGACTTGGCATTGTCCAGCACAAAGTCGCAGGCCTTTTCCTTGAGGTTGCTCTTGACCTTGTCCAGGCTGAAGCTCTTGCCGTCGGCGCCCGTGACCATGCCCATCAGACCGTTCTGGTAGCCCTGATCCTTGGGCTCTTCCTTCTGGCCCAGTCCCAGCTTGCCCAGCAGCTGATTCTTGACCTGGGCAGCCTTGTCGGCGTTCAGGTAGTTGTTCTTCATGCAGTAGGTGAGGACACCGGCGGCATTGCTGGCCGTGCCGGAGCTCAGGTTGCCCAGGCCCAGGGCCGACAGTGCCGAAGAGCCTCCGGAGCCGCCGAGCATGCCGCCCAGGCCCGAGGTGCTGGAGCTGCTCTCGGCCGCGCCGCCGCCCAGCTGACCGCGCAAGGCGTCGCCGAGACCGCTGGCATGGGCGCTGAAGGAGCCCGCGGCCACTGTGGCGCAAAGCAGGGTGGAGAGAGCAAATTTCTTCATGACTTCATCCTTTTCATGGCGAAGGCCCGGGCAGGAGGCCCCGGTTCAAGCCGAGCTGCACGTTAGCACGCGTCAGGCCCGGCAACTGTTGAAGATTGCAAATCAACGTACCGGCGCCGCGGTGGCCGGTGCCACGGTGGCCGGGGCGGCTGGTGCAGCCGATGCAGCGGGCTGTGCAGGAGCTGCCGGCGTGCCGCTGGCCGGCTGGGCTCCCGGCGGCTGGATGACGGTGCGCACATTGCGCTGGCCCTGCGGCGGCTTGGGGAAGCCCGTCAGCGCGGCATCAAACAAAATGCCGAAGATGGCCGGGTCGTCGGTCCATACATCCTGGCGCTGTGCCGAGGTTTCGTAGACGATCTGCTGGGTCTTGATGTCGCGCATGACGATGCTCACGGCGCGGTAATACTCCAGCGGCGGTTCGTTGAACATCATGCCGCCGCCAAAGCCCCAGCCGAAGCCGCGCCCGTAGCTCATGCCCCAGCCCCAGCGCGGACCCCAGTAGGGGTCGTAATAAGGCCAGCTGGCGTAGTCGCGCGCATAGCGGGCCATGGCGCTGATCTGCACCACCAGGCTGGCGCGCGAGTCATCGCGCGTCAGGCCGACGCGGGCCAGCGCATGCTGGGCCTGGGCTTCCACGGCCGCGAAGTTCACCTGGCCTTGCTGCGAGGGCAGGGTCTCCAGCCGGTAGGTGGCCGGCACAGGGATGGTGTTCAGTGCGGAAAAGCTCTGCACCGTGCTGTTGACCTCGCGCACCGTGCTGCAGCCGGCCAGCAGAGCCGTCGCAGTCAGGGCCACAAGGCCGATCCAGCGTAAGGAGGTTTTGCGCAGGTTCATGATGATTTCTCTGAAAACGACAAAGGCCCATGGGATGGGCCTTTGATTGGACCGCTGGGTCCGGTTTTAGTTCAAAAGTCCGTTCAGGACAGTTGTACCACTTGTACCCCGCCGGGCAGGGCGGCCATGGTTGGCAGCTCTTCATGGTCAAAGGCCATGTCGCCGTTGGGATCGGCAATGCCCGTGGCCTTGGCGTTCCTGAAGTCGTGCAGCTGGGGGTCCATCATGTGCGTGGTCACGATGTTGCCCATGGCTCGGAACATGCTCTCGATGCGGCCGGGGAACTTCTTGTCCCACTCGCGCAGCATATTGCCCACGGCCACGCGCTGCAGGCCGTCCTGGCTGCCGCAGAGGTTGCAGGGAATGATGGGGAAGTTCTGGTATTGGGCCCAGCGCGTCGTGTCCTTCTCGGGCACATAGCACAGGGGACGGATCACCACATGCTTGCCGTCGTCGCTGACCAGCTTGGGCGGCATGCCCTTCATGCGGCCGCCGTAGAACATATTGAGCATCATGGTCTGCACGATGTCGTCGCGGTGATGGCCCAGAGCCACCTTGGTGCAGCCCAGCTGGTCGGCCACCTTGTACAGGATGGCGCGGCGCAGGCGCGAGCACAGACCGCAGGTGGTCTTGCCTTCGGGCACGACGCGCTTGACGACGCTGTAGGTGTCCTGGTTCTCGATGTGGTAGTCCACACCGATGCTCTGGAAGTACTCGGGCAGCACGTGCTCGGGGAAGCCAGGCTGCTTCTGGTCCAAGTTCACGGCCACGATGTCGAACTTCACGGGCGCACGCTTTTGCAGCTTGCGCAGAATGTCGAGCAGGGTGTAGCTGTCCTTGCCGCCGGACATGCAGACCATGACCTTGTCGCCTTCCTCGATCATGTTGTAGTCGAGGATGGCCTTGCCCACTTCGCGGCACAGGCGCTTTTCGAGCTTGATCTGTTCGCGCTCGATCTTGATCTTGCCGGGCTTGGTAGCTTCTTCGCCGTTGGCGTTCTCTGCGGCCGCAGCATCGGCGGCTTCTGCCTCTTCGGCAATCCAGGGGTTGTCGTTTACTGCATTCATGGGGTTCACCATTGTCCGGTTTCGATGCGAATGGCTACTTCGCAGTCGTCAAAAATTTCCAGCTTCGCAATTTTCACACGCACGCCACGCACGCCTGGCAGCTGCAGCAGGCGCTGGGCCAGCTTGCCGATCAGGCTCTCGAGCAGGTTTACATGCTCGGAGGTGCATTCGTCGATGATGATCTGGCGCACCTTGCGGTAGTCCAGCACATGGAGGATGTCGTCATCGCGCGGAGCCAGGGGCTGGGGGCCGAGATTGAGTTCGGCATCGACCTGGATCGGCTGGGGCTCTTGTTTCTCATGCGCAAGAATCCCCAGGCTGGCGTCAAAGCGCAGGCCGGTGAGCGTGAGAATCTGTTGTCCGGAAGTGGAAGTCATGGAAAAGGGTGCGGCCTCGGCGGGCTCACATCATCGAAAAATCGCGCTCGAAGCGCTGTAAATGTTGGCCGCCATCGACCAGCATGGTGGTGCCCGTCATGGAACGGTTTTCCAGTGCAAAGCACACGGCGGCGGCAATGTCCTCGGACGAGGAGGAGCGTCCCAGCGGGCTCATGGCGTGCAGGGCCTCGAATTTTTCCTGGCTCAGCATATGGCTGGTCAGCGTCAGGCCTGGCGCCACGCCCACCACGCGCACGCTTGGTGCCAGAGCCAGGGCGAGCATGGTGTTGGCTGCTTCCAGGGCCGCCTTGGAGAGGGTGTAGCTCAGGAAGTCGGGGTTCTGGTTCCAGAGCTTCTGGTCCAGCACATTGACCACGGCGCCCTGGGCCGACTCTTCGCCCGCCACCACGCGCTCCTGCACATGGGCGTGCAGCGCCTGGGACAGCAGGATGGGCGCGCCCGTGTTGCTGCGCAGATGCGCTTCCAGCGCCACATAGCTGAAGCTCTGGGCATCGTCATGTTCGAACAGCGAGGCGTTATTGACCACGGCGTCGATGCGGCCAAAGCGCTCCACCACACGCGGCACCAGCGAGCGTACCGATTCCTCGTCAAAGAAATCAGCATCAAAAGCGGCGCTATCGCCCGACAGCTCTGCGCAGGAAGCTACGGTTTGCATAGCTTGATCGCGGGAGTCGCGGTAGTGCACAGCCACTTGCCAGCCCGCGCGGGCCAGGGCCAGGGCCATGTCACGTCCAAGGCGACGGGCAGAACCGGTCACCAATACTGTGCGTGGTCGGGCGGGTGAGGACATTCGTGGAAAATGCGGGTTGTGACGACAGAACCCTCAAGTTTAACGAGCGCCTTGCAATCCCGCATTGCCAAGGAGATTGCCGCCGTGGGCGGCTGGTTGCCTTTCGACCGTTTCATGGAGCTGGCGCTCTATGCGCCGGGACTGGGCTATTACGCCAATGAAACGGCCAAGTTCGGCACCATGCCGGAGTCGGGGAGCGACTTTGTAACAGCGCCGGAAATTTCAGCTATTTTTGGTCAGCTGGTGGCGTCCCAATTGCGCGAAGCGCTACAAAAAACGAATACCCGCGAGATCTGGGAGTTCGGCGCCGGCACGGGCGCGCTGGCGCTGCAGATCCTCGACGAGCTGGCGGCTCAGGAGGCGTTGCCAGAGCGCTACACCATCGTCGATCTCTCGGGCACGCTGCGTGCGCGCCAGAAGCTGGCGCTGATGCGGTACGAACATCTGGTGCGCTGGGTGGACGCGCTGCCCGAGACCATGGAAGGCGTGATCATCGGCAACGAGGTGCTGGATGCCATGCCGGTGCAGCTGCTGCAGCGCACCGCAGGCCAATGGCATGAGCGCGGCGTGGTGCTCGGCGCGGGTGGCGATGAAGCGGCCTTCGCCTGGGAGGACCGAGCCACCGAACTGCGCCCGCCTGTGGATATCGGCGGGCCGCATGATTTTCTGACCGAAATCCACCGCCAGGGCGAGGCGTTTATCCACACCCTGGGCGAGCGTCTGACCCGGGGAGCCGCCTTCTTCATCGATTACGGCTTTGGCGAGAGCGAGTACTACCACGAGCAGCGCCATATGGGGACCCTGGTCTGCCACTACCAGCATCAGGTGGACAACGATCCGCTGGTGCTGGTCGGCCTCAAGGACATCACGGCCCACGTCAATTTCACGGGCACGGCCGTGGCGGCCCAGGATGCGGGCTTCGATGTGCTGGGCTATACCAATCAGGCGCACTTTCTCATCAACTGCGGGCTTGCGCCCCGCCTGGATGCGGCCGGCATCAAGGCCCGCTCCATGGCCTCCAAGCTGGTCATGGAGCATGAGATGGGCGAGCTGTTCAAGGTCGTTGCCCTGTCCAAGGGCGTGGAGCCCTGGACGCCGCTGGGCTTTGTGCAGGGCGACCGCACGTACCGGCTATAGCGGCTATAGCGTCTGCGTGCCTGGCGCGCTCACTGCTTTTCGAGCTTGGCGGCCTGGATGATGCTGCCCCAGTGCTTGTACTCGGTGCGTGTGAAGTCGCGGAAGGCGGTCGAGCCAAGCAGGCGGGGCTCGCCGCCCAGGGCCGCGACGCGGGCCTTGAACTCGGGGCTGCTGGCCACCTTGAGCGTGGCCGCTTCCAGGCGCTGGACTGCGGCGCGCGGTGTTCCCTTGGGTGCCAGAACGCCGTTCCAGGTGGCGGTGACAAAGGACGGGAAGCCGCTTTCCTTCATGGTCGGAACCTGGGGCAACATCGGCAGGCGCTCGGCCGAGGTCACGGCCAGCGCCTTGAGCTTGCCGCTCTGGATGAAGGGCAGCGCCGGTGTGATGTTCTCGAAGATGAAATCGATCTGCCCGCCGATCAGATCGGTGAGTGCCGGAGCGCTGCCCTTGTAGGGCGCGTGGATCAGGTCGAGCTTGGCGGCGCTCTTGAGCAGCTCGCCCGACAGATGCACGGTGGAGCCCATGCCCGGCGAGCCATAGCTCATGCCGGTGCGGCGCTCGCGCGCATGGCTCACCAGCTCGGCCACCGATTTGACCGGTGTTCTGGACTCGTTGACCACCAGTACGTTGGGAATCGAGGTCACCAGCGCGATGTACTCGAAGTCGTCCAGGCTTTTCTCGCTGAGATTGCGGTACAGGCTGGGATTGATGGCCTGCGTGCCCGCCGTGCCGAACAGCAGGGTGTAGCCGTCATTGGCGGCCGCTGCGACGCGGCTGGCACCGATGGCTCCGTTGGCGCCGGGGACGTTCTCCACCACGACCGGCTGCCCCAGGGCCTCGGCCAGACCCTGGCCGACCAGGCGCGCCACGACATCGGTGTTGCCACCGGGCGAGAAAGGCACGACCAGCTTGAGCGGGCGATTGGGGAAGCTGTCGGCCGCGGCCGGCAGGGCCAGGCTGGCGCCTAGCAGCGCTGCGCTCAGGAGAAACTGTTTGCGTGAAAAGGTCTGGGGCACGGTATGTCTCGTTGTTTGTAGTTGGCGGGCCGTGACGGCAGACGCATGGGCCCGATCCCTGCATGGCGCAGGGCTTGGACATCATGGGCAGAGGGTGTAATTGAGGTCAATCAATCTTTGGGAAGCATGTCATGCATAAACGGAATGGCTGCCTGACAGCATGGGCGCGCGGGTCGCCAGGGCGGTGCGCCTCTATACTTGCGGCCTCATGATTCGCTGGTTGATCGTCATTTTTCTGGCCCTGTTGCTCGTCAACGGGCTGCACGGCTGGCTGCAGCGCATAGGGCTGGGGCGTCTGCCCGGCGACTTCCGCTTTCGGCTGTTCGGCAAGGAGTTCTTCCTGCCGGTGGCCAGTACGGTGCTGCTCAGCGTGGTGGCGGCGCTGATTGCCCGCTTTGTGAAGCTCTGAGAGCGTAGGCAGGTTCCGGCTTGAATCTGCGGGCTTTGGCTGCACATACAGGCCTGAGCCCGACCTGCGCCTGCCGGCGCAAGCCGGGTATTGCCAAAGAAAGTACGACTTGCGCAAAGCGGGTTCAGGCAAGGCGACTGCCTCGGGAAGCAGGCCGTTGTCGCGTTCCTGTTTGCGTAAATCCCAGAAAGGTTGCCCCGTGTCCGAATCCCTGCACTACGTCTGCCCTCATTGCCACACCACCAATCGCATCGCCAGCGACCAGTTGGGCAATCAGCCCGATTGCGGCAACTGCCATCAGCCGCTGGTGACGGGCGAGCCCGTGGCCCTGGACAACGACAGCTTTGCGAGGCACACCGGCCGCAGCCAGTTGCCCGTGGTCGTGGATTTCTGGGCTCCCTGGTGCGGCCCCTGCCGCATGATGGCGCCGGCCTTTGCCCAGGCGGCCCAGCAACTGGCGGGGCAGGCACAGCTGGCCAAGCTCGATACCGAGGCTTATCCACAGGCTGCGGCGCCCTTGGGCATCCGCAGCATTCCAACTATGGTGATCTTCAAGGAAGGCCGGGAGCTGGCCCGCATCTCCGGGGCCCTGCCGGCCTCGGAGATCGTGCGCTGGGTGCGCTCGGTGATCTGAGCGGCGGTTTTGCGGGAGCCGGCCCGCTCACCCGGCCCCGGCCCGGTTCAGACTCTCAGGCGGCGATGTCCAGCACCACGCGGCCTTCGATCTTGCCCTCGTGCATGCGGGCAAAGATGTCGTTGATGCTTTCCAGCTTGTCGGTGGAAACGGTGGCCTTGACCTTGCCCTGGGCGGCAAAGTCCAGCGATTCCTGCAGGTCCAGGCGCGTGCCGACGATGGAGCCGCGTACCGTGATGCCCTTGAGCACCATGGAGAAGATCGGCAGCGGAAAGTCGCCCGGCGGCAGACCGTTGAGCGAAATCGTGCCGCCGCGACGCACCATGCCCAGTGCCTGCTCGAAAGCCTTGGGGGATACGGCCGTGACCAGCACGCCGTGAGCGCCTTCGATCTCTCTTTGCAGATAGGCCGCCGGATCGGTGTTCATGGCGTTGACGGTGACTGTGGCGCCCAGCTGGCGCGCCAGCGCGAGCTTGCCGTCGTCAATATCGACCGCTGCGACATTGAAGCCCATGGCCTTGGCATATTGCACGGCCATATGGCCCAGGCCGCCGATGCCGGAAATCACCACCCAGTCGCCGGGCTTGGCGTCGGTGACTTTCAGGCCCTTGTACACCGTGACTCCGGCGCAGAGCACGGGAGCGACGTCGATAAAGCTCACGTTGGACGGCAGATGGCCCACATAGGCGGGATCGGCCAGTGCGTAATCGGCAAAGCCGCCGTTGACCGAATAGCCGGTATTGGTCTGAGATTCGCACAGGGTCTCCCAGCCGCCTATGCAGTGGCGGCAGAAGCCGCAGGCGCTGTGCAGCCAGGGCACGCCCACGCGATCGCCTTCCTTGACATGTCTGACATTCTTGCCCACTGCGGCCACATAGCCCACGCCTTCATGGCCGGGGATGAAGGGCGGCTGGGGTTTGACAGGCCAGTCACCTTCGGCCGCATGCAGATCGGTGTGGCAGACGCCGGAGGCGGCAATCTTGACCAGGATCTGATCGTCTGCCGGTCGGGGAACCGGCATCTCCTCGATCGTGAGCGGTTTCCCGAAGGAACGCACCACGGCGGCTTTCATGGTCTGGGGTAAGGACATCAGAGCACCTCCTTGAAGCAAGAGGGCAAGGTCGTGGCCTGTGGGCCGGACACTTGCCCGTCAAAGAACCACGCCGTCAAGGCATGGGTGTTACAGCGGGTTTCGTGACCCGCTGCATGGCCTTGGCGGAGCGCATCGCCACCGCCGTCTCGTACTGTGCAATGGCTGCAGCATACCTTCTTTGACTTAACTCAAGCCGTGCCCATCCCTGTCTCGCGGGCCTCGGTGCGTTGACGGCTAGGCGCCGCCTTCCAGATAGGTGGCAATCGCCTGCTCGCGCGCCTTGCTCACGGCATCGCCAATGGCCTTGCCCTTGAGGCCGCGCTGCGCTGCCGCCTGGGCAACGGGAGCGGTCTCCACGGCAAGTGCCGCTTTTAGGGCATTGCCCAGGCGCTGGCGCTGGGGGTAGGCCGTCTCTTCGAAACCCAGCCGGCCGCGTGCATCGCATTCGCAGGCCTGCAGGGCTTCCTCGAAGCGCTGGGGCTTGCGGATGGCGTCGCAGCGCTCCAGCAGGCGCAGCAGGGCGGCGGCGTTGAGTTCATTGCTGCGGTGGAGGTTGCCATGTTCGCGTGCCACGACCTCGGCCAGTTCCTTGCAGTCGTTGGGCACGCGCCAGCGCTCGCAGACCTGCAAAAGCAGGCGGGCACTGCGCTGTTCATGGCCGATATGGCGGGGCAGCACATCGGCCGGCGTGGTGCCTTTGCCGAAGTCATGACACAGGCAGGCAAAGCGCACGGACAGCGGGGCCTGCAGGCGCGCCGACATGTCCAGCACCATCATGGCATGCACGCCGCAATCGATCTCCGGGTGGTATTCGGCGCGCTGGGGCACGCCCCAGAGTCTGTCGAGTTCGGGCAGCAGCCGGACCAGCGCCCCGCATTCGCGCAGGATGTCGAACATGCGCGAGGGCCGCTCCTCCATCAGGCCGCGGCTGATTTCCTGCCACACGCGCTCGGGCACCAGGGCATCGACCTCGCCGGCCGCCACCATCTCGCGCATGAGCTCCATGGTTTCGGGCGCGACGCGGAAATCGGTGAAGCGCGCCGCAAAGCGCGCCAGACGCAGAATGCGCACCGGATCTTCGCGAAAGGCATCGGTCACATGGCGCAGCACGCGGTCCTTCAGGTCCTGCTGGCCGTGATAGGGATCCACCAGGCCCTGGAGCTCGTCTTTGCCACTCCAGTCCGCGGGAGCGGCGATGGAGTTGATGGTGAGATCGCGCCGCGCCAGGTCTTCTTCCAGGGTCACATCGGCGGCGGTGTGAACCACAAAGCCGCGATAGCCCATGCCGTTCTTGCGCTCGGTGCGCGCCAGCGCGTATTCCTCATGGGTCTGAGGGTGCAGGAATACCGGAAAGTCGCGCCCCACGGGCACGAAGCCGCGCGCGCTCATCTGCTCCGGTGTGGCTCCGACCACCACCCAGTCCGTGTCGTTGACGGGCAGGCCCAGCAATGCATCGCGCACGGCGCCGCCTACCTTGAAAACCTTGAATTCACTCATGCTGCAATGGTAGTGGCTGCGCATCGGCCTGCAGATACCGCAATCGCGGGATTGCTGCCTCAGCGCTGCTGGCGATAGGGCTCTTCGAACTGCAGAAAGTCCTGCTCGGCCAGGGCGGCCTGAATCCATTCCTGGGTGGCGGGCAGCTGGGTGACGCGCTGCACATAGGCGCGTACCGGGGCCGAGGTCGGCAGGCCGTAGCTGTTGATGCGCATGCAGACCGGCGCAAAAAAGGCATCGGCAATGCTGAACTGGTCGAACAGCATGGGGCCGCTGGCGGCGCTCAGCAGCGGGGTCCAGAGTTCTTCGAGCTGCTGGACATCGCTGCGCAGATCGGCATGCTCGGCCCAGAGCCGGGCACCGGTCTCCTGCAGCTGGGCTTCGATATTCATGGGGCAGAAGCTGCGCAGCGCACCGAAGCCGCTGTGCATCTGCGCCACCAGGCTGCGGGCGCGGGCGCGCTGGGCCACGGTCTGCGGCCACAGGTGCTTGTCGGGAAAGCGCTCGGCCAGGTATTCGCAGATGGCCAAGCTGTCCCAGATGGTCAGCCCTTCATCGACCAGCAGCGGCACCTTGCCGGTGGGAGCAAGTGCCAGCGCCTGCAGCTTGAAGCTGGAGTCGGGGGCAAAGCTGTCAAAGCGCAGCGTGAGCTCTTCGAAGCTGATGCCGCTTTGGCGCATCAGCACCCAGGGACGCATGGACCAGGATGAGTAATTCTTGTTGCCGATATAGAGCTTCATGGCGGACTCCTGTGTGTATCTGCCGCCGAGCTTATCAAGCTTGGGCCGGGCGGTCTGTGTGTTTTGATTCCACAGTCATGCCGGGGCGCCGCGCCTGATGATGTAATCGCAGCACTATGGCAAATACTTCGACTTCTTCTGCAAACCTGGCCGCGCATGTGGCAGGGGCTGGTCACCACAAGGGCGCGCTGGTGCTGTTCTCCGGCGGTCAGGACTCGACCACCTGCCTGGCCCAGGCCCTGGCCATGTTCGAGCGCGTGGAGACGCTGGGCTTTGACTACGGCCAGCGCCACAGCGTGGAGATGCAGGTGCGCGCCGGCGTACGCGAGCAACTGGCCGAGCGCTTTCCGCTGTGGGCGCCGCGTCTGGGCGAGGACCATGTGCTGTCGCTCGACGTGCTCAAGCAGATCGGCGGCTCGTCCCTGACCGAGGACGTGGCTTTTGCCATGCAGGCCGACGGCCTGCCCAACACCTTTGTGCCGGGCCGCAATCTGCTGTTCCTGACGCTGGCCGGCGCGCTGGCCTATCGTCGCGGGCTGACGGTGATCGTCACCGGCGTCTGCGAAACCGATTACTCCGGCTATCCCGATTGCCGCGACGACACCATGAAGGCCCAGCAGCTGGCGCTGAACCTGGGCCTGGAGCGCCGGCTGCGCATCGATACGCCGCTGATGTGGCTGGACAAGGCCCAGACCTGGCAGCTGGCCCATGACCTGGGCGGCAGCGATCTGGTGGAGCTGATTCGCACCGAGACCCACACCTGCTACCAGGGAACGCGCGATGTGCTGCACGACTGGGGCTATGGCTGCGGCAGCTGCCCGGCCTGCGAGCTGCGTGCATCGGGCTGGCACAACTGGCGCGCCAGCCAGTCGGCTTGAAATTGATAGCTGCTTGCGCTTGATAAAAAAGGATTTCAGGTCTAAAGGACTCTGAAATCCTTTTATTGAATGCGGTAGATGCTCCTCAATGAGGAGCATCTGCGCTATGGGCCCGATTCAGGCGCTGGGGCGTGTGGCGATCTGCCCTGCCTGAATCTGCGCCGTCATCTGGCTGAGCCAGGCCTGGCTTTCCGGCCGCTCGAACAGAAAGTCCCAGATGGCATCGTGCTGGCGCGCTGTCAGGCTGAGCGGGCCATGGCGACGCATATGGGCTTGCAGCCGCTGCAGCTCTAGCTCGGTCAGCGGCAGCCGCATCACGGTCAGCGGGGGGCGCGGGCGGTAGCTGCGCTGGGGAATGTTCTTGCGGGGACGACTCATGGCAAAGCGAAATAGGGGTTCAGACGGGCCAGACCACGCCGTTGTCGTTGAGGATGGCGTCCAGCGGCAGATCATGCGTCTCGGGCTGGAAGTCATCGACATAGCCATTGGTGTAGCCCAGGCCCACGGTGAAGGGGCGCGGGCTCAGCTCGGCCAGCGTGCGGTCATAGAAACCGCCGCCATAGCCGAGACGGTAGCCGCCGGCCGCATAACCCACGCAGGGGACAAACAGCAGCGTGGGCACCAGCAGTTCGGTATCCTTGGGCTTTGGAATGCCATAGGCGTCCTCCTCCATGGGGCAACCGGGGTACCAGGCGTGAAAACTCAGCGTCTTGCGCTGTTTGTCGATCACCGGCAGCCCAATCCTGCGCCGTTGTGGAGTACCCTGTAGCTCGCCATCTTCCTTCCAGCGATGCAGAGCTGGCAGTGGATCGAATTCACCCTTGATGGGCCAGTAGGCGCCAATCACGGTATCGGGCCGTTCCATCAGCCAAAAGCGCATCACCTGCTGCAGCGCATCGGCGCGTTGCAGGCGATCTGGAAGGTTGAGGCGCAGTTCAATCAACTTGCGGCGTAACGCTGCTTTGTCCATCGGATAATTTCCTCCATGCACTGGCTGAAGATTTTGACACCGCTTTGTGCGGCTTCCCTGTTGACTGTAGCTGCTCCTTTTGCGCAGGCACAGAACCCGGGCGATGCCGTGTTGCTGGACATGCAAAAAGCATTCCGCAGCCGCAATCAGGCGGCGCTGACCCAGCTCCTGCCCCAGGCTGCCGGTCACCCCCTCGAACCTTGGGCCGCTTACTGGGAGCTCAAGAACCGCCTGGAGACCGCATCGCCCGATGAAATCCAGGGCTTTCTGAACCGTTACGCCGGCACCTACCAGGAAGACCGCTTGCGCAACGACTGGCTGCTGCTGCTGGGCAAGCAGCGCGACTGGAGCACCTTCAGCCAGGTCTATCCCAGGTTCCGCATGCGCGACGACAAGTCCGTCACCTGCTACGCCCTGCTCGCCGACGCCCTGCAAGGCCGGGGCGCACCCAATGTGGGCCAGCAGGTACGCGATCTGTGGATGGCGCAAAAAGATGCCGATGACGGCTGCACCACGGCCGCCGGCCAGCTGTATGCGAGCAAGCTGATCACCGACGCCGATGTCTGGCGCCGTGCCCGTGTGGCCACCGAAGCCAATCGCCAGAAGGCGGCCCGTGATGCGGTGGCCATCGTCGCCCCCGAAGCGGCCGACCAGGTGGCGCAGGTGTTTGCCTCGCCCGCCAAATACCTGTCAGGCCAGAGCAAGGCGCGCGGCCGCGAGCGCAAGGAGCTGGCCCTGCTGGCGCTGATCCGCATGGCGGCCAGCGACCCCGATGCGGCCGCCACCCAGATCGACGGCGGCTGGGGCGCCCAGCTCAATGGCGAGGAGCGCAACTGGGCCTGGGCCGTGGCCGGCAAGCAGGCCGCCTTCAAGCTCTCGCCCGATGCCAATACCTATTTCGGCAAGGTGCGCCGCAACGAAGACCTGAGCGACGACCTGCTGGGATGGAAGGCCCGTGCCGCGCTGCGCGCCGGCGACTGGAAGGCTGTTCGCCGCGCCATCGACGCCATGGGCCCGGAGCGTACCGACCCGACCTGGGCCTACTGGAAGGCCAGGGCCATGCTGGCAGGCCGCCCCAATGCCGAGGAAAAGGCCGAAGCCCGGCAGTTGCTGGAAGACACGGCCGGCAACGGCAGCTTCTACGAGCAGCTGGCGCTGGAGGAGATCGGCCAGCGCATCACGGTGCCGCCTGCACCGGCACCGTTGACGGCGCAGGAAAAGGCGGCTGCGCGCAGCAACCCGGGCCTCAATCGCGGCCTGTATGCCATAGGCATGGGGCTGCGCAGCGAGGGCGTGCGCGAGTGGAACTACTCCACCAATCTGCACCAGCCCGGCGGCATGGAAGACCGCGAGCTGTATGCGGCCGCTGATCTGGCCTGCGAGCGCCAGGTCTGGGATCGCTGCATCAATACCAGCGAGCGCACCAAGACCTTTGCCGACTGGAAGCAGCGCTTTCCCATGCCCTATCACGACACGGTGCTGGCCAAGTCGCGCAATATCGGGCTGGACCCGGCCTATGTCTACGGCCTGATCCGCCAGGAAAGCCGCTTCATCATGGATGCGCGCTCGGGCGTGGGCGCCTCGGGGCTGATGCAGGTGATGCCGGCCACGGCGCGCTGGACGGCCAGGAAGATCGGCATGACGGGCTTCACGCCCGACATGATCAATGACCGCGACACCAATATCACCATCGGCACCTCCTACCTCAAGCTGGCGCTGGACGACTTCGAGGGCTCGATGGCGCTGGCGGCCGCAGGCTATAACGCCGGTCCGGGCCGCCCGCGCAACTGGCGCAACGGGCCCACACTGGACGCCGCCATCTGGGCCGAAAACGTGCCCTTCAGCGAGACCCGCGACTATGTGAAGAAGGTGCTCTCCAACACCACCAGCTATGCGGCGCTGATCACCGGCCAGCCGCAGTCGCTCAAAAGCCGTCTGGGCACCATAGGCCCGCGCCCGGCCAACGATCCCGAAACCATGAAGGACCTGCCGTAAGCATCGGCAGTGCGAGCGGACGGCTCGCCGATTCACCGCCTGCAGCGCTCTGCCCGAAAGGGTCAGGGCGCTTTTTTCATGGTGTTCCGGCTTTCGATAAACCGGCCATTTTGCCCGGGCGTGCCGGGGCGCGCGCGAAATACCACGCAAAGTTTGATGTAGGTAAATAACCTACAAACAGATGGCGAATGAGACTGGTTTGCGTTTACAAAAAATACATAATTGCAACCGTCAAAGCCCATAACGCTACATACAACCTCGGCTTTGTCTCCCTCAAGCTGCTTGCCAGCTGTCAAGAAGGCCCCACGGGCCACCGCTTTCTACCCCTGTTTGTGAACGACCTGCCCCCAGGGCAGGCCGAGGAGTCATCATGTCCAACGCCGCTATCAGCCGCGCCCGCCGCATTGGCTGGCAACCCCGTTTACTGGCCCTGGCCGCTGCCGCCACCTGCGCCAGCACTGCCGCTTTTGCGCAAGCCAGGGAGTCCACCATGGAGGAGGTGGTGGTCTCGGCCTCCGGCTTCGAGCAAGAGCTGAAGAATGCCCCGGCCTCCATCTCCGTCGTGACGCGCCAGGAGCTGGAGACCAAGAACTTCCGCGATCTGGCCGAAGCCCTGCAGGGCGTGGAAGGCATCGACGTGATGGGCGGCACCGGCAAGACCGGCGGCCTCGACATCAGCATCCGCGGCATGCCCAGCGACTACACGCTGATCCTGATCGACGGGCGCCGCCAGAACGTGGCCGGCGATGTCACGCCCAACGGCTTCGGTGCGGCACTGACCAGTTTCATGCCGCCGATTTCGGCCATCGAACGCATCGAGGTCATTCGCGGCCCCATGTCCACGCTCTACGGCTCGGACGCCATGGGCGGCGTGATCAACATCATCACGCGCAAGGTCAGCAAGGAGTGGGGCGGCGAGGTCAGCGTGGGCATGGGCCTGCCGCAGGACAGCGAATGGGGCAACCAGTACCGCGGCAACTTCTATGTCAACGGTCCCATCAAGCAGGATCTGCTGGGTCTGGCCGTGCGCGGCAGCACCTATAGCCGCGATGCTTCCGACTGGGTGCTGGCACCCGGCGCGGCCCAGCCCGCGGGTGCACGCAACCCCGCGCCTGCGCAAAGCCGCCAGCACAATCTGGGCGCCCGCCTGACGCTGACGCCCAACCGCTATCACGACATCTGGCTGGACGTGGACCAGGGCCGCACCTGGTACAACAACGAAGATGGCCGCCTGGGCAATCGTGATGCGGAAGCGCCACGCAATCCGCCCGGTTACAAGGATGCGCTGCGTTTCAACCGCGATCAGGTCACCATCGGTCATACCGGCCGTCTGGGCTTCGGCACGCTGGAAAGCAGCCTGATGCATACCGAAACCGAGACCATCGGCCGCACCATTCCCGGCGCGGCAGTGCCGACCAACGACCCACGCCGCGGCGCAGACCGCGAGCTCAAGACCACCAATCTGGTGCTGGACAGCAAGCTGGTGGCGCCCGTGGGTGATGCCCACATGCTGACCGTGGGCGGCCAGTTCTGGGATGCCAAGCTCAAGGACGGCCTGCTGCCGCAAAGCCACAAGCAGACCATGTGGTCGCTGTTCGTGGAAGACGAATGGCGTCTGCGCCAGGGCCTGACCGCTACGCTGGGCGGTCGCTATGACCACCACGACGCCTTTGGCGGCCAGTTCAGCCCGCGCGCCTATCTGGTATGGGATGCGACAACGAACTGGACCTTCAAGGGCGGCGTGAGCCAGGGCTTCAAGGCGCCGCGCCTGAACCAGCTGATCGACGGCGTCAGCGGCGTCAGCGGCCAGGGCACGACCATCAATATCGGCAACCCGAATCTCAAGCCCGAGACCAGTACCAATGTGGAGCTGTCGGCCCTGTTCGACAACAAGGCGGGCTGGACCAGCTCGGCCACCTTCTTCCACAACGATGTCAAGGACAAGATTGCCTCGGGCGGTTCCTGCGCCACGGCAGCCATCTCCAGCTGCGCCTATAACCCCACGGCCGATTACGCCATCAATGTGGACAAGGCCAAGACCTGGGGTCTGGAGCTGAGCAGCCGCGCCCAGCTGGCCAAGGACTGGGCCGTCAAGGCCGGCTACACCTGGACCAATAGCGAGGTGATCGAAGGCGGCCGCAAGAACGGTCAGCTGGCCAATACCGCCAAGCATATTGCCAGCGCCCAGCTGGACTGGACCCCGAGCGGCCAGTGGCGTCTGTGGGCACGCGGTGAGTACCGCAGCAAGAGCCCGCGCTTCAGCGGCTCCTACGACAATCTGAGCAACGCCAACAAGGCCGTGTTTGATGCCGTGGGCGATATCAAGGGCTATGCGCTGTTCCATCTGGGCGGCAGCTATCAGGTCAACAAGAGCCTGAGCCTGAACGCCAGCATCTTCAATCTGTTCGACAAGGACTTCCGCAAGTACCAGCAAGTCAGCGTCAACGGCACGCCGACCTGGGTGAACAGCTACTTCCAGGGCGGCTCCTCGGTGTCGGGCGTGACCCAGGCGGGTCGTACCTTCTGGATCACCGCGAACATGAAGTTCTGAGGCTGAGCGCTTCAGCAGCGGCATGAGCTTCTGAATCAGGAGCTGTCAGCGCACTTTACTCATGGGTTTCAAACTGATTCAGGTCTGAAATCAAGGGTGAAGAAGCGCTGGCAGCTCCTGTTTTCATATTAGCGATTATTGTTTACACTTCTTTACAAGTGCCGGTTCTGCGCATGGCAGACCCATACCGAGTGAGGGAGAAAGTCGCAATGTCAGCAGCAAGAAGCCGCGTGCTCGTCGCCACGCTGGGACTGGTCTGGGCCGGTGCCCTGATGGCACAGCCCGTCTACAAATGGGTGGATGCGCAGGGGCAGACGCATTACGGCTCGCAACTGCCGCCGCAGCAGGCCGATGCATCACAGGTCAAGGTCTCGCCCAATGGCAGCTCGGGTGCGGGGGCGGGGCGCTTTGGCGAAGGAGCCGAGGCACGCAATCCCGACGGCACCAGGAAGCTGCCCAAGGGCGCTCAGGAAATGGTCGACGGTCTGGCCCAGGGCCTGAGAAAGGTCGATGGCAAGGAAGTGGCGCTGAACTGCGCGCTGGCGGTGGACAACATTCGCAGCCAGATCGAGACCATGCTGGAAAACGGCCAGAAAAACCTCAAGGGCGGCTATATCACCCAGGCCCAGTACGACAGCTCGGCGGGCAACTTCGTGAAGCTGCGCTCCCAGGCCACTGTCAGCGACTGCAAGGCCGCCACGGGACGCTCGCGCGATATGTACCAGTGCATGACCAGCGTGTACAACCATCTGGTCGGCTGCGCCGAAAAGCACCGGCCTTGAGCATTCCGGCGGGCCTCAGGTCTCGGCCCACATGCGCAGCAGGTTGTGATAGTGGCCGGTCAGGCTCACGGTCTCCTCGGTTTCGCCGAGTTTTCCGCGCAGGCCGGTGATGGCCTGGTCCATCTCGAACAGCAGGGCGCGGCGTGCGTCGTCGCGCACCATGCTCTGGGCCCAGAAGAAGGAGCAGACCCGCTCGCCGCGTGTCACAGGCTCGACCCGGTGCAGGCTGGTGGAGGGGTAGAGGATCAGGTCGCCCGCAGGCAGCTTGACCTCGTGCGTGCCGTAGGTGTCGACCACGACCAGCTCGCCGCCCTCGTAGTCCTCGGGCTCGCAGAGAAACAGCGTGCAGGACACATCGGTGCGCAGCCATTGCTCGGAGCCCGCGACGCGGCGTGCCGCGCCGTCCACATGCAGGCCGTAGGTCTCGCTGTCGCTATAGCGATTGAACAGCGGCGGCATGGTGCGCGCAGGCAGGGCGGCGCTGAAGAACAGCGGGCTGGCTGCCAGCGCCTGCAAGATGATGCGGCCCTGCTCCTGGGCCACGGGAGAGTGCTCGGGCAGCTGCCGGTTGCGCTTGACCTGGGCGCCCTGGCTGCCCACGGTGGCGCGGCCGTCGACCCAGTCGGCGGCATCGATGGCGGCACGCATGCTGGCGACCTGCTCGCGGCTCAGGACCTGGGGGATATGCAGCATCATGGTGAGAATTCTTTGAAATGGAGAAGCCCCGCTTGGGCGAGGCTGCAAGTCGGAAAGCGGATCGCTGCCGCTGAAGACGGCGCGATCCAGGTAAGGGGCAGCGAGCAAGCGCCACCGCGCAGCGAGGCTGTCGTCCCCCTCCGGCGCTCAGCGCCAGAGAGGGGGAAGGCGGGGCCGCCTAGGCGCGCCAGCGCCTCAGGGGAGAAGTTCCAATCAGAACTTGAAGTTTGCCGTCAGACGAGCCGAGCGTGCAATACCGGGGAAGTAGCGGTAGCCGCTCTTGTTGATGGCTGCCACATAGTCCTTGTCGAACAGATTGAAGACATTGAGCTGGATGTCCAGATTCTTGTTCACGCGGTAGCTGGCCATGGCGTCGAACACCCAGTAGGAGTCCGTGTGGTTGGGCGTGCCCACGGCGCCGTCGGTGCCACGCTTGAGTCCGCCGGCATAGCGCGCGCCGCCGCCGACCGTCAGGCCGAAGGGCAACTGGTAGGTGCTCCACAGGCTGAAGGCATTCTTGGGCGTATAGGTCAGGCCGTTGCTGGCGTCGGCTGCCACCAGTGCGCCGGTGTCGACCTTGGTGTTCTGCACGGTGTAGCCCGCGCTCACGCCCCAGGCCTTGTTGATCTGGCCGATCATGCCCAGTTCCAGGCCCTGCACGATCTTCTTGCCGGTCTGGCCCACGGTGCCGTCGGAGTTGGTGACGATTTCATTGGTCACCTCGGTACGGAACAGCGCGCCGCTGAGCATCAGATTCTTTTCCGCCAGTTCCCATTTGCTGCCCAGTTCCAGCGTCTTGGCCTTCTGCGGGTCCATATTGGGGTTGGCGGCATTGTTCACCGCGGCCGACAGCGCAAAGTTGCTGCCGCCAGGTGGCTGCTGCGAGAGCGCGTAGTTCAGATAGACGCTGCCATTGGGGGCGGGCTTGTAGAGCACGCCGGCCTTCCAGCTCAGCAAGGTGCCGGATTTGCTCAGACCGTCCGACGTGGTGGGCACCACGGTGCCCACGGGGTTGCTGCCGCAGGGCTGGGTGGTCGAGGTGGCCGTACAGACCGCCATGGCGTTGTACGAGGTCTTGTAGCGGTCCAGACGCAGGCCCAGATTGGCCTGCCACTGGTCGTTGAACTTCAGCGTGTCGAAGGCATACAGCGCCACGGTGTCGGTCTTGCCCTTGCTGTCGGCGCCGTTGCGCTGGTAGTCGGGCAGCGAGATGCTGGAGTCCGGGTTGTAGACGCTGACTGCGGGCACCGTGCCCTTGGTGGCCAGGCCGTAGTTGGTCTGTTCCTCGCGCGTCAGCTCCAGGCCCAGGCTCAGATCATGCTGCACGCTGCCGGTGGCAAGGCTGGTGCTCAGATTGGTCTGGTTGGTCAGGATACGGTTGACCTGATCCTTGGTGTTGATGTTGCGCGACATGGTCCAGGTGGACGGATCGTTGGCATTGGGCGTGACCAGCTGGGTGCTGCCGGCCATGAAGGCGGTCAGCAGATAGTCCTGCTTGGTCTCGCCCCAGCGCGTGGTGTTGCGCAGCTTGGTGGTGGCGGAGAAATCATGCTCCACCTTCAGCGTGGCCATGGTGGCCGTCACATCGTCGTGATCCGAGGCCGTGCCGTAGAAGTTCTTGCTGTTGACGCGCGCTGCGCCGCTCAGATAGCCGCGCTTGGCGGGGTCCGGCGAGGTGTAGCCGGGCAGGCCCATGGTCAGCACGCCACCGTCGGGCACATTGCTCTGCTTGATGTGCAGCAGGTTCACGAACACGCGGGTGGGCGAGTTCAGGCCGAAGGCAAACGAGGGTGCAATGCCCCAGCGGTTGTTCTCGATGCCGTTGCGGCCCGCCACATTGGCGTCCTGCGCCATGGCGTTCAGGCGCACGGCCGTGCCGGTCTCGGCATTGACGACGCGATTCAGGTCGATGCTGGCACGCTTGTAGCTTGCCGAACCCAGGCCCAGCGAGCCGCCGAAGCTGTTGTTCAGATTGGCCTGCTTGCTCACCAGGTTGATAGCGCCGGTGGGGGCGCTGCGGCCGTAGTCGGTGCCGGCCGGGCCCTTGGTGACTTCGACCTGATCGATGTTGAACATATCGCGCGAGATCGAGCCGATGTCGCGCACGCCGTCCACATAGATGCTGCTGGAGCTGTCGAAGCCGCGCATATAGACGGCGTCGCCCGTGCTGGTGTTGCCGTTCTCGCCTGCGTAGAAGGTGCCGGCGCCGGGCACATTGCGCAGTGCCTCGGTCAGCGTGGTGGCGCCTTGCTCCTGCAGCAGCTGCTCCTTGATGACGTTGACGGTCTGCGTGGTGTTGACCAGCGGCTGGGTGAACTTGGGCGAAGACAGCTGGCCGGGCGTGTAGCCGGTGTCGGCATTGCCTTCCACCTTGACTTCCTTGAGTGCGGTTTCCGCAGACTGGGCCATTGCTGGCATTGCCAGGGTGGCACCGGCCAGCACGGTGGCGCAGGCGACCAGACCGGCGGAGGAAGGCAAGCGGCCCGCGGAATGCTTGCGGCTTTGGATATAGATGTTGGATTGAGCCATGTTGAAAGGACTGGAAGTGAAGACCGTTGGCTGGCTGGTACGGGCTGTCTGCACTTGTGATGCGAGCGCAGACGCGGGTGGCGTCCGGCGAAGTCCTGGCTGGCTAAAGCGTACTCGGGTACGAATGCAGCGAATGATAATGATTCTTAATATAACTTTGCGAAAGTTTACGGAGAATCATGTCTGGCGTTGTTGCACAGCAACATGGTCGGGATAGGCGGGCACTCGCTTCACTTCGGATATGAGAGCGGCTACCGCCTTTCCTACATGCATTTCAAGGTGCTAGGACATTGAAATCATCTAACAGCATGTGCTGCCTGCTTCTTTTTTGAGAGTCTTTACGGTCGCGTAGCCTGGGCGCTGTCCCTGGCCTGCAGCAGCAGCCCGTGCAGCACGCCCTGCTGGGCTTCGGGAAAGTCGCTGAGCAGCTCGGTGGCTATCTGCTCGCGCCGGTGCCTGAGCTGGTCGAACAGCTGCTGTCCCCGGGCGCTGAGCTGCAGGCAGCGCACGCGCTTGTCGGCTTCGCTGGCCGAGCGCTCCAGCCAGCCCTTGTCCTGCAACTGGGCCAGGGTGCGCGCCATCTGGGCCTTGTCGGTGTGGCTGTGCTCGACCAGTTCCTTTTGCGTGATGCCGGGGTGGCGGCCGGTGTGCATGAGGATGCGGAATTCGTTGAAGGTCAGACCCGGTTGCACCGCTTCAAGCGACTCAAGCAGGCGCGCGCGAAACAGGTGCAGCAGATCGTGCAGCACCTCGAACACATCGGCGGCAATGGATGAACTCATGGTGGGAAAGGTTGTTTGTTGACTTAGTCAACTTATTAAGGGATATTTCGTGGACTTTATCAACTTAATGAAAATCATGTCCAACACCGAGACAGTGTCCATCATGCAGCGTGTACGCCACGAATTCCGCTCGCGCCATGTGCAGTTGCTGGCGCGCGAGCAGCTCAGCCCCGGCTTTATCCGCCTGACCGTGGGCGGCCCCGAACTGGCAGGCTTTGTCAGCGCGGGCTTTGACGACCATACCAAGCTCATCCTGCCCCAGGCCGGGATGGACAGGCCGAATCTGCCCCAGATGGTCGACGGTCGCCCGCATATCGACGGCGAGCGCCCCACCATGCGCGACTACACGCCGCTGAACTACGACGCCGCCCGCAACACACTGCAGCTGGAGTTCGCCGAGCATGGCTCTGGCCCCGCCGTGGAATGGGCGCGCACAGCCCCCATTGGTCAGTGGCTGGGTCTGGCCGGCCCGCGCGGCAGCCTGGTCGTGCCCGCCGATCTGGACTGGCATGTGCTGCTGGGCGATGAAAGCGCCATGCCCGCGATGGAGCGCCGTCTGGCGGAACTGCCGGCCGGCAGCCGCGCCATCGTGCGGGTGCAGATCGGCAACCCGGCAGACCAGCGCCGCTGGAGCAGTGCTGCGCAGCTGGATCTGCAATGGGTTGAGTCCCTGGCCGCTGCCGTCGATGCGCTGGAGCTGCCGGAGGGCGATGGCTTTGTCTGGGCGGCGGGCGAGAATAGTGCTATGGCCGATCTGCGCAAGCGCATTCTGGCCAAGTCCGGTGCCAATCCCAAGCGCATGCGGATTGCTTCCTACTGGAAGCAGGGCGAGGCCGCCCACCACGAGGAACTGAGCGCGAATGACTGAAGAGACAAGTCCGCCTTCACGACTCACCGCAATACCGCGTCGCAAGCTGCACAAGCGCTACACATCCCTGGTGTTTGCCTTCTACATGGCGCTGATCATGGCGTTCTTCATGTGCTGCATCATCGTGGCGGCCAGCGGCGGTCTGGGGGCTGGCTATGGATGGCGAGTGCTCAAGGCCTATGCGCTGGCCATGCCCTCGGCCTTTGCTTGCGTGGTGCTGGTGCGTCCGCTGGTCATGCGGCTGGTTGCCGCCACCGTGCAGCACTGAGCGTGCCTCACTGATTGAGCAGGATTGGAGTACCGGCCGCATCGCGCCGCAGCTCCGCTGCGCCGCTGGCCACAAGGCTCTCGATCAGGCTGTCCAGCCATTGCTGTGCCGTTTGCGCGCCAAAGTAGCTCTGGTGCAGAGTGCCGAAATAGGGAGTGGCATGAACCCAGCTTTGCAGCTCCTGCACCCTGATGCTTTGCCACTCCAGCAGCTTGTATTTGAGCAGCACCTTGGCGGCATAGCTGGCATGGCGTTGCGGCGCCTGGACAAAGCCGGCCAGCCGCTTGCGGGCAATGCCCAGAGCCGTCTGCACATCGCCAAACAAGCCACCGTGTCCGGGCACGACAAGGCGGGGCTCCAGGCGCTCGATCACGTCCAGGGTCGCGGCGACCTCGTCAAAGGCGGCAATGCCTTCGATTTCGGGGAAGACCACGCCAAAGCCGTTCTCCCACAGCGCATCGGCAGAGATCAGGATGCGGCTGTCGGGCTCGAACAGAATCACCGAATGCGGATCATGGCCGGGGGCTGCATGGATCTGCCAGTTGCGCCCCGACAGGCGCACCGTGCTGCCGGGCCGTAGCAGGCCTGTGATGGCAAAGCGCGGGCATTCCTGGCCCGTAGGGGCATAGCTGAGGGCGGCTTCGTCCCAGTTGCGCACCTGCTCGGCCTGGCCCGGTGCGATAAAGGTCTGCACCTGTGGATAAGCTTGCTGCAGTGCGGCATTGCCGCCGCAATGGTCGCTATGCAGATGGGTGTTGAGAATGCGCGCCAGCGGCTGACCGGCCAGCGTGCTTTCGATCAGCGCCAGGGTTTGCGCGCTATGCGCGACATAGCCGGTGTCGATGACGGCGGCGCCTTCGGCATCGTCGGCCTGCGCGGCAAAGACGATGTTGTTGGCCGACAGCCAGCCGCGCTCCAGCACGGTCATGCCGAGGGGCAGTGGGACATGCATTGCCGGGGATGCATTCATCGGGCTGGTCTCCTGTGCGGTGCTTTGTGTTTTGCACAAGCCTAGCAGACCGCTCATCGTGCAGCTGTCGCGCGGGCGAGCCGCTCAGTGCTGCTCAGTGCGATTCGGCTGAAGACAGGATGTTGCGGCGAATCACCACGGGCTTGCCGCCAAAGCGCTGCTTGGACAGCCAGTGCGCCAGGGCCGAATCAAGATGCGTGGCATGGCCCGGGAACCAGTCCACCAGGGCCCGGGTCAGATCGCGGCAGAGCGCGACATTGCCTTCGGCGAGCTTGATGCGGACTTCCGCCACGGACTTGAGCACGGCAGCATGTTCGTCGATATGGCAGTCGCGCGGCGGGAAACCGGTGCTCAGCATCCACTGGTCTTCTTCGGCAAAGTGGTGCTGCAGATGGCTTTCCATGGCTTGCAGCAGACTGGGCAGCTCGCTGTCTTCGGCGGTTTGCAGCAGGGCAATCAGCTCGACGAATTCCTCGTGCAGCTCGTCCATGGGCCCGTTGCCCATGAGCAGATGGTCTCCCCAGACCAGGGTGGCGGTGTGGCTCATGGCAATGTCTTCTTGTGAATGCTTCGGAGTGTGCGCAGCTTGTCTCTGAAGACCATTATGCAAGCCGTATCCGTGGGCAGGCATCCTCCAAAAAGAGGGGGCGGTCTGCTGTGCGGCCAAAGAAAAAGCCTCTTGAACCGAAATTCAAGAGGCTTTGTCTGGTGCGCGATACATGGATCGAACATGTGACCCCTGCCGTGTGAAGGCAGTGCTCTACCGCTGAGCTAATCGCGCTTTAACTGGTGGGTGATACATGGATCGAACATGTGACCCCTGCCGTGTGAAGGCAGTGCTCTACCGCTGAGCTAATCACCCGAAGACCGCAATTCTAGCAGCAACTTTGGATGTCTTCGGGAAAACTCGTAAATTTTCTGAAAAAACTCAGTTCGACCGCAACTCGCGCCGCAGGATCTTGCCCACATTGGTCTTGGGCAGTTCGTCGCGGAATTCGATATGGCGTGGTCGCTTGTAGCCCGTCAGCTGCTCCTGGCAGTAGCGCATGACACGCTCTTCCGTCAGCGAGGGGTCGCTGCGCACCACATAGACCTTGATGGATTCGCCCTGCTGGTCGTCCTTGACGCCCACGGCGGCGCATTCGAGCACTCCGGGGCACATGGAGATGACGTTTTCCAGCTCGTTCGGATAGACGTTGAAGCCGCTGACCACCATCATGTCCTTTTTGCGGTCGATGATGCGGGTGTAGCCCTCGTCGTCCAGAACGCCGATATCGCCGGTGCGCATATAGCCGTCGGCCGTGAAGGCCTTGGCGGTTTCTGCCGGCTGGTTGTAGTAGCCCTGCATGACGTTGGGGCCCTTGATGCATAGCTCGCCCGCCTGGCCGTTGGGCAGGTTGTGGCCTTCATCGTCCTTGATGGCGACCGAAATGCTTGGCAGCGGCAGGCCGATGGTGCCGGTGAACTCCTTGTTGGTCACCGGATTGTTCGTGCCGATGGCACAGGTCTCGCTCATGCCCCAGCCTTCGATCATGGCGCAGCCCGTGGTCTGCTGCCACTGACGTGCCGTGCCTTCGGAGGCGGCCATGCCGCCAGCCTGGGAGATGAACAGCTGGGAGAAATCGAGCTGGCGGAACTCGGGGTTGTGGAGCAGCGCGTTGAACAAGGTGTTCACGGCCGGCAGCACGTGGAAGGGGCGCTTCTTGAGCACCTTGACGAATTTCGGGATATCGCGCGGATTGGGGATCAGGCTCAGGCTGCCGCCCAGTCGCATGGCGAACAGGCTCACGGTGAGCGCGAAGATGTGATAAAGCGGCAAGGCCGCGACGATATGGGTTTCGTTGGCCTTGACCCGGCCTTCCAGCGCAGGGGTGAACCAGGTATGAGCCTGCAGCGTGGCGGCAACGATGTTGCGATGGGTCAGCACCGTGCCCTTGGACAGGCCGGTGGTGCCGCCTGTGTATTGCAAAAAGGCCACCGAGTCCAGCGTGGCCGTGCTGGCAACGAGCTTGCGCCCGGCGCCCTCTGCCAGGGCCTTGCTGAACAGCGTGACCTGGCGCTGCGGGCCGGTGCTGCCAGGAGCCGCGCCAAGGGGCAGATCGAAGGCCGGCACCATCTTGGCCAGATGGCGTACGGCAAAAGTGATCCAGCTGCCATACAGACCGCCGAGCAGATCGCCCATGCTGGTCAGGCAGATATGGCGGATATGGCTGCGCTCCAGCACCTGGGCCAGGGTGCGGGCAAAGTTCTCCAGAATGATGATGGCCGTGGCGCCCGAGTCCTTGAGCTGATGCTCGAGCTCGCGCGCGGTGTAGAGCGGGTTGACGTTGACACAGGTAAAGCCCGCACGCAGCACGCCGGCCATGGTGACTGCGAACTGCGGCACATTGGGCAGCATGATGGCCACGCGCGCCCCTGGCTCCAGGCCCAGGCTCTGCAGCCATGCCCCCATCTGTGCGGAGAACCTGTCCAGCTCGGCATAGCTCATCCAGCGGTCCATGCAGACCGAAAACGGACGCTCTGCATGCTGGGTGAAGGCTTCTTCGAGCAGGTGCACCAGCGAGCGGTACTGCTCGGGCTGTACATCGTGAGGCACATTGGGTGGATAGTTCTTGAACCAGGGAGCGGCAGCGTCCATAGAAGAGTTACCTTGCAGAAGCCGCTCGTCGTCCTGGGACGCGGGCGGCGGGTTGAACAAAGGGGCCAGCATGCAAAACCTGCGCTGCGGCTGATTCTGCGGATGCGGTCTGCCAGGGTCTACGGGGGCTTGTCCTAGGCGTTGACCGGCATGCTTGCTACGCTGCGCATGAGGAGGTGCCGCTTTGAATACCTGGTTCTGGCGCTGTGTGGTGATGGGCAGCTGGCTGGCACTGCTGCTCTGGTGCAGTTATTGGTGGCCGCGCTCAGCTGCCGTGACCCTGCTGGGCGCGATGCTGATTGCGGGCGGAGCCGGGCTGCAACTGGGCACGCAGATGCTGATGATGCGGGCGGTGCTGCGCAGTCGGGGCTTGCCGCTGCCGCCTGCCATGGTCGCGCTGCGGGCCTGGCTGTCGGAGTGGCGCTGGGCCTGGCGCTTGTTTGGCTGGCAGATTCCCTTTGGCGAACATGCCGAGCCCGATGGAGTGCCTGAGGATCGCGAGGGCAAGGAGGTACAAGGGCGGGTGGGCGTGGTGCTGGTGCACGGCTATTTTTGCAACCGTGGCGTGTGGGCCGTCTGGCTGCGCGGGCTCAAGGCACGCGGAATTCCCTGCATGGCCATGACGCTGGAGCCCGCGCATGGCAGTCCTGTCGATGCCATGGTGGACGATCTCGACAGATGCGTGAAGGAGATCGTCCAGCGCACGCATCGCGCGCCGCTTCTGGTCGCGCACAGCATGGGCGGCCTGGTGGTGCGTGCCTGGCTCAAGCGCCTCGATGCCGGTGAGCGCGCGCGTTATGCAGCCCATGTGGTCACGGTGGCCACGCCGCATGGTGGCGCCTGGCTGGCGAGGTTTGCGCAGCGCCTGCCGGCTGTGGACATGCGCGAGGGCAGCGACTGGTTGCAGCGGCTGGGGCCGCCGCCCCAGGATGTGCCATTCAGCTGCTGGTGCAGCAGCAGCGACAACATCGTCTTTCCTCCCGATCTGGCGGTCCTGCCGAATGCGCAGTGTCATCAGGTCGACGATGCAGCGCATATGCAGCTGCTGTTTGACCTGCGGGTCTGGCAGCACTGCCTGCAGCTGCGGGAGCAGTTGCAGGGGCGATCGCAAGGGTGCTATCAGGCTGCCGAGGCAGGCGCCTCCGCAGCCGGTGCCGGGGCACGGGCCTGCGGGTCCTGAATCAGGTGGATGTCGGTGGCGGAGACCAGGGCGATCTTCTGCTCGGCGCAGCGCTGCAGCAGACCGAACAGCAGGTCGCTGCGCGTGCTGTAGACATTGCGCGAGCTGGAGACATGGCCGAAGCTGGTGATGTTGACCACGCTGCCGTTGATGGAGTCCACATACATGGACGGAGCGGGGTTGCTCAGCACGGCCTCATGCTCGGCATACAGGCCCAGCAGCACCTCGCGCAGCTTGACGATATCGGTGTTCAGCGGCACCGAGAACGCGATCGAGATGCGGCCCAGCGCACCGTCCATGGTCAGGTTCTGCACGGACTTGGTGATGAACTCCGAGTTGGGCACGATGACGGTGGATTTGTCATCGGTCTGGATCTCGGTGGCGCGCACGCTGATGCGGCGGATATCGCCGACCTGATCGCCGATGCGCACGCGGTCGCCCAGCTTCACGGGGCGCTCGGCCAGCAGAATCAGGCCCGAGACAAAGTTCTGCGTGATGGCCTGCAGACCAAAGCCGATGCCGACGGACAGGGCGCTGGCCAGCAGAGCCACTTTTTCAAAGCCAATGCCCAGGGCTGCCAGCGTCCACAGGCCGGACAGCAAAATGCCCGTGTAGCGGGCCACGGTGCTGATGGAGTTGCGTGCGCCTATGTCCAGCTCGGTCTTGGGCAGAAAGGTCTCCACCAGCCAGTGCTGCAGGGCGCCAAACAGCGTCAGCCCCGCCACCAGCACCAGCAGGCCGCGCAAGATGGTCATGGGGCGCAGGAAGGAGTCGCCCACGGGCAGGCCGTTGGTCAGCGTATCGGCCAGCACGATCAGGCTGCTGGAGTTGCCGAAGGGCGCGATCAGCGCCATCAGCCCCAGCAGCAGCAGGCAGACACGCGTGAAGGCCGACAGCAGAACGCCGACCTGCTCCAGGCGCGATTGCTTGAGCCCCGTGCCGGCAGCGAAGCCCTGACCGATACGGCTATCGCTTGAGCACAGCCAGGTAAAGAGGTCGTCGGCAAACTTCATCAGCAGCGAGGTGGCCAGAACCACCACCGTGATCCAGACCATCTGCGTGGCCGCGAAGACCGAAAAGTTCAGATAGCCGATCAGTGCTGCGATCAATGCGGCCAGCACCGTCAGATGTCCGCCCAGCCAGGCCAGCATCAGCCAGCGGCTGGTTGTCGCAGGGCGGTAGTCGTCGCCATGGTGGGCGGCTTTTTCGCGCTCGGCCTGCTGCTGACGCTTGCGTTGCTTGTTGATGACCATCAGCACCGACATGATGAGCACGGCATAGATCAGTGCAATCAGCCCGTCCAGTGCCACGCTGCTGACGGCACTGGTGCGCGCGGCTATGTCCACCGCGTTGAGCATCATGGAGAACCAGGTCAGGCCTGCGGCTCCCCAGGCATAGCGTGTGAGCGCCGGGGCGGCGATGTCGTCGATATTGAGCAGTCGCCAGGTGGGGCGCTTGGGCACCAGCAGGCTGGCGCTGACGGAGAGGAAAAAGGCCGCGACAAATGAGGATTGAATCCAGGCGTCGGCCACGGTTTGCAGGCGCGGCGCAATCGCGTCTATGGAGCGCAGGCTCTCGATGAACACCAGGCTGGCCAAGCCGGGTAGTGCCGTGCCCACCACCAGCATCCAGACGGCCAGACCCGTGCGGCGCAGCCGTCCGTTGGGGGCGTGGTCGGAGGCCGCAAATTTGCGGCCCGCATAGCGCAGGCCGACGCGCAGCGGAAACATCACGAACAGAGCCAGGGCAATGCCGGTCAGCGTGGCCGACCAGCCATGTTCGGCAATGGCGGCGTTAAAGCTTGTGCGGCCCTGGCGTGTCAGGGCCGCAATGCGTTGCAGATCGGTCGGCAGATGCTCGGCAAACTGTTTCCACAACGAAGGCGACAGCGGGGACGCCACCTTGCGGGCGATCTGCGCGTTGAACTGCTGGGTGCGGATTTTCTCGATGCTGTCCGTGGTCTGCTTGGCCTCCATGGACAGCAGCTTGCCGCGCTTGAGCGCGGAGTCCAGCTCGCTGTGCTGTTGGGCCAGATCCTTGCGTTGCAGACTCAGCTCCGGCGATTCCTCACTGCCTTCGGCCACCGGCCCCAGCTGGGCAATGCGGGCATCGATCTGTTTGAGCAGCGGCTCCAGCGCCGTGACGGCGTTGTCGGCATCGCGCTTGGACTGCAGGGCTTTTTCGGACAGGGCCTGCAGCGTTTCGGAGGTGTCGGCATCGTCCAGCGACTGGCGTACCTTGTCCAGCGTTGTCGATGCCTGTTGAATCTGGGCGATGGAAGTGGTCTGGATATCGCCGTTGGCAGGCAGCTCGGCCGCAACGGCCAGACCTATGCAAAGTTGGAGCGCTAAAAGCCAGCGCAGCAGTTGGTTGCAGCGGTAATGCATTGTGAAGAAGTGAGTGGGCGGCAGTTTGCCTCTGGCGCTCACTATAGGTGCAATGCAGCGGGCAGGGTTTCAGGGCGCAGCCGGGTCAAACAGGGCTTGCAGCCCGGATATTCGGCATCGATTGCTATCGGAAATGGAGCTGCATGCGCTTTGCTGAAAAGGGGTGGAGCCGGATTTTCGTCAGAAAATTCGGCGCATGGACTTGCGCTTGTCGGGGCCCGTGCCGGTATACATCCGCTGACTAAATCAGCTGTTCGCCGGGCAGCAGTTCCTTGGCGCCAATGGTGGGCAGCTGGCGCAGTTGCTCGTACAGCGGCGCAAAGTCGGTATCGGCCAGGTTCAGCAGATGGGGCATGTCGTCGATTACGAAATAGGTCTGCTGATAGGTGTCGATCTTGTAGAGCGTGCGCATGGTGCGCTCCAGCTGCAGCGGCAGACGATGCGGCTGCGGGCTGTTGACGCTGTACTCCAGCTCGCCCACGGAGCTGAGAATGCCGGCGCCATAGGCACGCACGCCGCCGTTCTCGCGGATCAGGCCGAATTCCACCGTGTACCAGTACAGGCGCGACAGCATCTCGCAGACGCCGAGCTCGGCGGCCTTGAGGCCGCCCTGACCGTAGGCCTGGATGAAGTCGGCCATGACGGGGTTGAACAGCAGCGGCACATGGCCGAAGAGATCATGAAAGATGTCGGGCTCGACGATGTATTCGAACTCCTCGGGCTTGCGTATCCAGTCGGTGACCGGGAATTTGCGCTGGGCCAGCAGCGAGAAGAACGGCACCTCGGGAATCAGGCCCGGAACGCCCACGATCTCCCAGCCCGTGGCCTTGAATAGTCGCTCGTTGACTTCCTCGAAGCGCGGAATGCGCTCCTTGGCGCCCAGCGAGGGCAGTGCATCAATGAAATGCTGGCTGGCGCGGCCCGGCAGCAGCGCGGATTGACGCTCGTAGAGCCGGTGGTAGGTGTCATGCTCGGCCTCGGTATAGGAGGCATAGTCCTGCGTGCAGGTGTAGTCGGCATGGGCCCGTGTGTAGTCGCCACGTGGTGGTCGATCGGACTGGCCATAGACGACGGGCGCTGCACCTGTGCTGCCGGTCGTGGCGGCGCTGCTCTGGATGTTGTTCATGAGGCACTCCCTGAGATGAGGGGTCGCGAAGGCTGCGGCCGGAGCTCGTGGCCCGGTCGCAGCAGGAAAAAGGAGTGGTGAGCCGGAAGCTGGCTCAGTGCATCTGTATCTGGGCGCGTTTGACGAGCTGCCCGTAGCGGGCGTGCTCGGCCTGCACCAGGCGGGCAAAGTCCTGCAGGCGCAGGTCGTCGCGCACCACGCCCATGGCGTCGAAGTACTGCTGTACCTCGGGTCTTTGCAGCGTCTGCGCAAAGGCGTCCGACCAGCGTCTGGCCTGGCTGTCCGTAATTCCCGCAGTGGCAAAGAGGCCGAACCAGGTGGTCAGATTCATGCCCTTGATGCTGTCGTCCAGGCTGGGGACCTCCGGCAGAGCCGGCAGCGGCGAGCGCCAGGTCACGCCGATGGCCTTGAGTCTGCCGGCGCGCAGATGGGGCAGGGCAGAGGCAATATTGTCGAACATCAGATCGGCCGTGCCTTCGAGCAGAGCCGACAGAGCCGGTCTGGCCCCGCCGAACGGCAGATGCTGCAGCGGCACCTGGGTCAGCGACTGGAACCACTGGCCCGCGATATGGCCGATGCTGCCATTGCCCGCCGACGCATAGCGCAGGGCTTGCCGGTGCTTGGACATGAAGCGCAGCAGATCTTCGGGCGTATAGATGCGCCACTGCATGGCCAGCTCGCTGCGCATGACCAGCACATGGGGCATGCGGGCCACCAGTGTCAGCGGCTGAAAGTCGCGCAGCGGATCGTAGGGCAGCTGGGGGTTGAGCCAGGGCAGGATGGCATGTGTGGCCACGGCGCCCATCAGCAGCATGGGTTCGCGCGCTCCCGCTCTGGCCACCATGGCCGCGCCCGTGGCGCCCCCCTCGCCCGGTACATTGAGTACATTGATGTTGCCCAGGGCCGTGGTTTCCTGCGTCAGCTTGCGCGCCGCACGGTCCAGCGGGCCGCCCGCTGTATAGGGCACGACCAGGGAGAGTTCGTTGCGGCTGCGGCTGGAATTCGACGGCAGGGCGCTCGCATCCCTGGCCGCATGCGCGCTGTCGGCGATCAGAGCGGTCGCTGATGCCACCGCCAGCGACAAGGCCTGACGGCGAGAAAGGTGCGAGGTACCGGCAGGCGCATCCATCCCCGGCGTTCTGCAGTCCTCTGGGGCTGTAGCGGGGAGCTGATGGGGTCGCGGCACTTGATCCTTCCGGGCGTTGAAGCTGGCTGCGACGGCCCACGTCAGACGTGAATGCGGCAGTGCAGCATGACGGAAAGTATAGGGACGGAAACCGGTCGCCACATGGTCCGTTTGACGGAGTGGTAACCATTGGTATCTTTTTGATAAAAGGCGTAGCGCCGGAGCCCGCGCCGGCCATGCTGCCAGCAGCCGGAAGGGGCAGATGCAGGCCGGGAGGGCGCATGGTCGACTCCGCCGTAGCTCAGGTCTTGAGCACGCCGCGGCGCATCTGATCGAGCTCCATGGTCTCGAACAGGGCCTTGAAATTGCCTTCGCCAAAGCCGCTATTGCCCTTGCGCTGGATGAATTCGAAGAAGATGGGGCCCAGCTGGTTTTCGCTGAAGATCTGCAGCAGCAGTTCGCCGGGCTGGCCGTCCACCAGGATATTGCGCGCCAGCAGCTCGGGAACGGGTTCCTGCAGGTCCGGGATGCGCTTGGGCAGCAGCTCGTAATAGGTCTCGCTGGTGTTCAGCAGCTTGATGCCGTTCATCTGCAGGCCGTCCACGGTGTCGTATAGATTGGTCGAGCCCAGCGCGATGTGCTGTATGCCTTCGCCGTGGTACATGTCCAGGTATTCCTGGATCTGGCCGGCCTTGTCGTTGCCTTCCTCGTTGATGGGAATACGGATCTTGCCGCAGGGGCTGGTCATGGCCTTGCTCTTGACGCCTGTGGCCTGGCCTTCGATGTCGAAGTAGCGGATCTCGCGGAAGTTGAAGATGCGCTCGTAGAACTCGGCCAGCTCGGCCATGCGGCCGCGGTAGACGTTGTTGGTCAGGTGGTCGATATAGGTCAGGCCCAGGCCCTCGGGGTGCAGATCGGCACCGGGCAGGGGCTCGAAGTCCACGTCGAAAAAGCTGATATTGCCCAGATCGCCGTCCTTGGCACCATTCTTGCCGCGCCATTTGTCGATGAAATAGATCAGGGAGTCGCCAATGCCCTTGATGGCGGGAATGCTCAGTTCGCCGGGAGCGGCCTGCTGGGCATAGCCCCAGGCACCCAGCGAGGTGGCGCGCTCATAGGCGTACTTGGCATCATTGACACGCACGGCGATGGCACAGACGCTGGGGCCGTGCAGACGTGCGAAGCGCTGGGCAAAGCTGTCGGGCTCGGCATTGATGATGAAGTTGATCTCGCCCTGGCGATAAAGGGTCACGTTCTTGCGGCGGTGCTTGGCGATAGCCTGAAAGCCCATGCGTTCGAACAGCTGACCCATGGCCACGGGATCGGGGGCGGCATATTCGACGAACTCGAAGCCGTCCGTTCCCATGGGGTTGTCCCAGGTCTGGAATGGGCTAGCGTTGCTTTGGGGCAGTGGGGCGTTCATGGCAGAGGTCTCCATCGGGAAGGGGCACAACACATGAAGAACAGGTGTCGACGATGGATTCACTGTAGGACAGGCAGCTGGCAAGCTTCATGCAAAAATGCCTTGGCAGTAAACCTGCCTTTGCATGAAAATTGCGCAAAAATTCGATTTCATGCAATTTAAATGGTTATCAAGGGTTAACCATTAATAAAAACTGCGCTGTTTTTATAATCTGCCGCCATGAGTCCCATGCACACCATCGACAAACTGGATAAGGCGATTTTGCGCCGATTGCAGGCCAATGGCCGAGAAACTTACGACGTCATCGGGGAGCAGGTCGGTCTGTCGCCCAGCGCCGTGCTGCGCCGAGTCAAGCGGCTGGAGGAAAACGGCGTCATCGACCGCTATGTAGCACTGGTACAGCCCGAGACCGTGGGCCTGGGTCTGACGGCCTATATCAATGTGCGCCTGGAAAAATACACCGAAACCAGCAAGCGCAATCCCATGGACGTGTTCCGCGCCAGCGTACAGACCTGGCCCGAGGTGGTGGAGTGTGTCTCCCTCACTGGCGAGATGGACTATCTGCTGCGGGTGGTGGTGGCGGACATGCAGCATTACAGTCGTTTCATCATGGACACGCTGCTCAAACATCCCAGCGTGCAGGACTGCAAAACCAGCTTTGTCATGGACCGGGTCAAGGTCACGACGGCCGTGCCGCTCTAAGCCTTCGCAGAGGTCCCTCATACGGACCATGGCCTAGCCGGAAATAGACGCTAAGGTGTTGAATTAACGCAAAATCCTTACAAGATTGTTGCAATGCAATATGGTGCTTGTGAAGATTCGGGTTTTTACCTATATTTCAGGCTATGAACCTCCCCAAAGACTGGTTGACATCGCCCTGGCAGGCTGGCTCCGGCTGGCTGCGAGACATGGGCAAGTCCCATGGCGCCGAGCGTCGCTCGCCGTCCTTGGTCCCCATCCGTTCGCTGAGTCCGCGTCACCGCGACCGCATCACCAAGCATCTGCTCAAGCTGGATTCGCGTGATCGCTATCTGCGCTTTGGCTATGCGGCCAATGACGAACAGGTGCGTCGCTATGTCGAGCAGCTCGATTTCGAGCGCGACGATATCTTCGGCATCTTCAACCGCCGCCTGGAATTGATCTCCATGGCGCATCTGGCCTTTGCCGGCCACCCCGAGCATGAGAAATGCGCGGAGTTCGGCGTCTCCGTGCTCAAGAGTGCACGCGGCAAGGGGCTGGGTGCACGTCTGTTCGCGCGTGCAGTGCTGCATGCGCGCAGCAAGAACGTGAGCATGATGTTCATCCATGCGCTGTCCGAGAACACGGCCATGCTCAAGATTGCGCGCAACGCGGGTGCCACCGTCAAGCGAGAAGGCTCGGAATCCGAAGCCTATCTGGAGCTGCCGCCTGCCGACTTCGAGACCCATGTCAGCGACCTGGTGACCGAGCATCTGGGCGAGATGGACTATCAGCTCAAGAAGCAGGCCGTCAATTTCTGGACTTTTCTGGCCGGTGTGCAGGAAGTGCGCAAGGGTGTGCAGGAAGGCCGCCATAAATCAGGCGAGTAAGTCGGCTTGTGAAGCAGGCAACGCTGCAGCCCAATAAAGACAAGTGCAAGCAGCTATCAAAATAGCTTTTTCCGAGCGCCCTCGGTGACAGCTGGTCATGGCTTTTGTGAGCTAGCAAGCCGTCTGTCAACACAATCCGTTATTCTTGGGGACTTGTTTGACTACCGCACGTCCTGCACTCCAAGACAGTGTCTGACCCCCATCCTGCGCGACTTCCCGAGAAGGAAGACAAGCGAAGCTTCCTGCAAAAGGTGGCTGAGTTCATTCATCCGGCACCGGAATCTCCCGATGAACTGATCGAAACCCTGGCCGAAGCCGAAGACAATCAGGTCATCGGCACCGAGTCTCGCGTCATGCTGGAACGCGTGATTCGCATGGCCGACATGAGCGCCGGAGAGGTCATGGTGGCTGCGCCACGCATGGATCTCATCAATATCGACGCTCCGTATGAAGAAATCCTGCACCAGGTTCTCACCACGGCGCATTCGCGCTTTCCGGTCTACCAGGGCGAGCGCGAGAACATCATTGGCATTCTCATGGCCAAGGATTTGCTCAAGTTGCAGCGTTCTCCCACCCTGAATATTCGTGCTCTGGTGCGGCCCGCCGTCTTCGTTCCCGAGAGCAAGGGCCTGAACGATCTGCTGCGCGAGTTCCGCGCCAATCGCAACCATCTGGCGGTGGTCATCGACGAGTTTGGCCGTGTGGCCGGTCTGGTGACGATTGAGGATGTGCTGGAAGAAATCGTCGGCGAGATCGAGGACGAGTTCGACATCCCCGAGGATGAGGGCGATATCTTTGCCCTGGCCGACAACAGCTACCGCGTGGCAGGCGATGCCAGCATCGAACATGTGAGCGAGGAGTTCGAAACCACGCTGCATGCCAGCGACCCCGATGCCGAGTTCGACACCATCGGGGGCCTCATCGCGCACGAAATCGGACATATGCCCAAGCGCGGCGAGCAGGTCCACCTGGGCGGGCTGGAGTTCACCGTGCTCCACACCAAGGGCGGCGCGGTGCGCTGGTTCAAGGTGGTGCGCGATCCTTCGCCGGACAGCCTTGTTCGCAACTGATCGCGACTTGCGCAAATCCGGGTCAGGCCTGGGGTGATGCCGGTGGAAATACCGGTTGTACCTCTTGGTTTGCACAAGTCCTGGCCATACCTCGTATGCTTGAATTCACCCAACCACCCGGTTGGGTGTTTTGCTCTTGCCAGCCGATTCCTATGACCACCTCTGCCCCCACCGTTCAGACTGCTTCTGCCAGGCCTCATGGCTGGATGAGTGCGCTGTTGCTAGTCCTTGCAGGCGGCCTGCAGGCTCTTTCGCTGGCCTGGCCCTGGGCTCGCGGTCAGGGCGACGGCTGGTTGAGCCTGGTTGGAGGCTACGGTCGTCCGCTGTGGTGGCTGCAGATTCTGTCGCTGGCGGTGCTGGTTCATGCGCTGCTGGCTGCCCGCTCCGCGGCCCAAGCGGCAGGCCGGGCCTGGTTGTTTGGCACGGCATGGCTTGTGGCTACCTTCTGGTGGCTGTTCATTTCCATGCACACCTATGGCGGATTGGCCGCGCCACTGGCCGTGGCTGCCGTGCTGGCGCTGGCGGGCTTTCTGGGTGGCTATTACGCTGTGGCTGCATGGTGTTTCAAGCGTCTGGCGCAGATCCCTGTCGCGCTATCGACCCTGGTTTTTACGGCACTGTGGACACTGGCCGAACTCGCGCGCGGCTGGCTCTGGACCGGTTTCCCCTGGGGAGCCGGCGGCTATGCCCATGTGGAGGGCCCGCTGTCCATGCTGCCGCGCTGGATAGGCGTCTACGGCACTGGGTTTGTCGCTGCCTGGGCTGCGGCCTGGTTGGCGCTGCTGGTCTGGCGCGCCCAGACCAGGGGCGTGGTGCTGAGTTTCGTGCCAGCCCTGGCATCCGCATTGGCCTTGGGCCTGGTATGGGGCGGGCTCTGGTGGTCGCGCGACAGCGCCGTTGCCGCGCCCGGCCAGCAGCCCGGCATGAGCGTGGAGCTTCTGCAGGGCAATATTCCCCAGGATGAGAAGTTCGAGCTGGGCTCGGGCGTGGTGGTCGCACTGCGCTGGTATGCCCAGCAGCTGCATGACGCCAGTGCTCAGTTGGTGGTGGCGCCCGAGACGGCCATTCCGCTGCTGCCTCAGCAGCTTCCCGAGGGCTATCTGGATTTCGTGCGTGCACCTTTTGTCGCCAAGGACTCCAACCGCGCGGCCCTGGTGGGGCTGCCGCTGGGCAACTGGGACAAAGGCTTTACCAATACGGTCGAAGGCTGGCTGCCCGGACAGACCCAGGCCTATCAGTACGACAAGCATCACCTGGTGCCGTTCGGCGAGTTCATTCCGCCCATGTTCCGCTGGTTCACGGAACTGATGAATATTCCGCTAGGCGACTTCAATCGCGGCGCACTGGGCCAGCCATCCATGAGCTGGGCTGGCGAGCGCCTGTCACCCAATATCTGCTACGAGGACTTGTTCGGTGAAGAGCTGGCGGCCCATTTCGGCAATGCGGCGACGGCACCCACGGTGCTGGTCAATCTGAGCAATATCGGCTGGTTTGGGGACTCCGTGGCCATTGATCAGCATCTGTCCATCAGCCGCATGCGTGCACTGGAGTTCGAGCGCCCCATGTTGCGCGCAACGAATACCGGAGCCACCGTGGTGATCGATCACAGGGGGCAAGTGGTGAAAGCACTGGCACCGTTCGAACGCGCAGTATTGCAGGGCCGGGTTCAGGGGCGCGACGGCCTGACGCCTTATGCCCGCTGGGTACATGCCCTGGGTCTGTTGCCTCTGACGCTGCTGTGCCTGGTGCTGTGCGCGCTGGCCTGGCGGCTGACGAAAAGAGCGCAGAAGGCGTAGTGGCGCGCACGGAATAAGCCACGCTGACATCAGCGGCTGTGGCATTTGTGGCAGAGTCTTGGGCCTGAAAACGGGTATTGTGTCCCGGGTAGGGCTGCGAGCCTTGATAATCCCCGGTTGTACCGCCCTGAGTGGGCGCGCGCAGCGGGCGCGGGTCCCGTCACCCAAATATAGAGTAACAGGTAGCTTGCACAGGCTGCCGCGGAGCAATTGAGAGAATGGCTGAATCTTTTTCCTACGAACAACTGATCGCGTCCGGCGAAGGCAAGCTGTTTGGTGCCGATAGCGGACGTCTGCCCCTGCCTCCCATGCTGATGTTCGATCGCATCACACATATCTCCGAGGACGGCGGTGCCCACGGTCTGGGCAAGATTGTTGCGGAACTGGACGTCAGGCCCGACCTGTGGTTCTTTGATTGCCACTTTCAGGGCGACCCCGTCATGCCCGGCTGCCTGGGCCTGGACGCCATGTGGCAACTGATCGGTTTTTACCTGACCTGGCTGCGCCTGCCGGGTCGTGGTCGCGCCCTGGGCGCCGGTGAAGTCAAGTTCACCGGTGAAGTAGGCCCCGACGTCAAACTCGTGACATATGAAATTGATATCAAGCGAGTGATCAAGCGCAAGCTGAACATGGCCATCGGCGACGCACGCCTGCTGGCCGACGGTAAGGAAATTTACGTGGCCAATGACCTGCGCGTGGGTCTGTTCCTGCGTGAAGGTGATGCCAAGGGAACGGCAGCATGAGCAAGAAGCGGGTAGTGATCACCGGCGCGGGCATTGTCTCGTGCATCGGAAATGACCTGGCAACCGTGGAGGCCTCGCTGCGCGAGGGCAAGAGCGGTATCAAGGCCATGCCCCAGTTCACGGAGCTGGGCATGCGCTCGCAGGTGGCAGGCATTCCCGAGATCGATATCGAGGCGCGCATCGACCGCAAGCAGCTGCGCTTCATGGGCGATGCTGCGGCCTATTCGCAGATCGCTCTCGAAGACGCGATCAAGCAAGCCGGTCTCACGCCAGAACAGGTGAGCAACCCGCGCACCGGTCTGATCATGGGCTCGGGCGGCGGCTCGCCGGCCAATCAGATCGAGGCAGCCGATACGCTGCGTGAAAAAGGTATTCGCCGCGTGGGCCCTTACCAGGTCACACGCTGCATGAGCTCCACGGTGTCGGCCTGCCTGGCAACCAACTTCAAGGTCAAGGGCATCAACTATTCCATCACCTCGGCCTGCTCCACCTCGGCCCACTGCATCGGCGCTGCGGCCCAGCAGATCGCCTGGGGCATGCAGGATGTGATGTTTGCCGGCGGCGGCGAAGAGCTGTCCTGGGGCATGTCGCTGCTGTTTGACGGCATGGGTGCCATGTCCAGCAAGTACAACGAGACACCCGAGAAAGCCTCACGTGCCTACGATGCCAACCGTGACGGCTTTGTGATCGCCGGCGGCGGCGGTGCGGTGGTGCTCGAAAGCCTGGACCATGCGCTGGCACGCGGTGCCAACATCCTGGCCGAAGTGGTGGGCTTTGGTGCCACCAGCGATGGCGAGGACATGGTCGCTCCCTCGGGCGACGGCGCCATCGCCTGCATGAAGCAGGCCATGGAAACCGTGGATGCGCCCATCGACTACATCAACACCCATGGCACATCGACCCCTGTGGGCGATATGCAGGAAGTGCGTGCCATGCGCGAGCTGTTCGGCGACCAGGTGCCTGCGTTCTCGTCCACCAAGTCGCTGACCGGCCACTCGCTGGGCGCGACCGGTGTGCAAGAGGCGATTTACTGCCTGATCATGCTGAACAAGGGCTTTATCGCAGGGTCCGTGAACGTGGACACACCCGATCCGCTGCTGGGCGATATGCCTCTGGTCACCCAGACCCGGGATGCCGAGCTCAAGACCGTGCTGTCCAACAGCTTTGGCTTTGGCGGCACCAATGCCTCCCTGGTGCTCAAGCGCTGGGAAGGCCAGTAAGCTGGCATCCTTGGATCGCAAGCCCGCTTGGCCTTGAGGTAAGCGGGCTTTTTTCTGTCATCGACTACCGTCTCTCTCATGAAGATCGCAATTCTTGACCGTGATGGCACCCTGAACCAATGGGGTGCCCAAGGCTTCATTGGACGGCCCGATGAATGGGTTGCAGTCCCCAGCGCTCTGGAGGCTGTTTCGCGCCTGAACCGTGCCGGCTGGCATGTGGTGGTCGCCACCAATCAGCCGGGGCTGGGCCGCGGACTGTTCGATGTGATCGAGCTCAATGCCGTGCATGCCAAGATGCACCGGGAGATGGCTGCCGTCGGCGCCCGGGTGGAGGCCGTGTTTTTCTGCCCCCATGCTCCCGATGAAGAATGCCAGTGCCGCAAACCCGGCGCAGCGCTGTTCGAGCAGATTGCCGACCGCTACGGTGCGGAAGGCCATGAGATCTGGGCCATTGGCAGCGGTGTCGAGCATTTGCAGGCGGGTCAGGCACTGGGGGCCCATCTGGTGTTTGTGGAGTCCACTGCCAGGCCCGAGTGCAGCAGCGATGCCGATCTTCCCGAAGGCAGCGAGCGCTATCCCGATCTGGAGGCCGTGGTGAATAGGCTGCTGCCGCTTGGGGGGGATGAGGATACTCAGCCCCTGGATTCGGCGCCTGCCCCGCATTGAGTTCGGGTTTCAGGTCAAAATAGACTCAACTGCTTGAAAGAGCAGCGCAAGCTGCTATGTTTCTTGTCGATAACCGTGCCAAATCAATGGGCCAGGCCTCAGGTCTGCGCTCACGTCCTTCGATTGCTGTCATGTCCCTGATTCGCTCTGTCCTCCATATGCTGTGGATGGCCATTACCGTCATTCCCTACACTTTCGCGGTGCTGCTGGCCAAGTGGACCAGCGGTTCGTCGGCCAAGGCATATAGCGCTGCTCGCGCCTGGCTCAAGCTATCGGTGGACAGCGCCCGCGTGATCATGGGAGTCCGGTATCAGGTGCAGGGCATGGAGAACCTGCCTGCGGACCCGAATCAGGGGGTGGTACTGCTGGTCAAGCACCAGTCCACTTACGAGACCTTTCTCATGCCCGCCATCATGCCGCGCCCGCTGGCCTATGTGTTCAAGAAGGAGCTGCTGAAGGTGCCGTTCTTTGGTTGGTCCATTGGTGCGCTGGACATGATTCACATCGACCGGGCCCAGCGTTCGCGCGCCTTTCACAAGGTGGTGGAACAGGGCAAGCGCCTGCTCGATCAAGGCATCTGGGTCATCATGTTTCCCGAAGGCACACGTGTCAATCGTGGCGAAGTGGGAGAGTACAAGACCGGTGCCACCCGTCTGGCCATCATGACGGGCGCACCCGTGGTGCCGATTGCCGTCACCTCGGCCAAGTGTTGGCCGCGCAAGGCCTTTATCAAAAAGCCTGGCGTGGTGGATGTGTCCATCGGCAAGCCCATTGCTTCGGTGGGTCGCAAGCATGATGAATTGATGGCCGAAGTCGAGGCCTGGATAGAGTCCGAAATGCAGCGCCTGGACCCTGAGGCTTATCGTAAATAACGCAAAACTGCCCATGTCCACAGGCGATAGCTTGCAGCAAGCTTGGCAATGGCTGGTGCCGCCTGTGGTGGAGGATGGGCGGGGCGGGCTGATGCCCCGCAGGCGCCGACCCACCGGCCCTGAGGCCACCGCACAGCGTTCGGAGCAAGCCGAGCTGGAATTTGAGAGAAATCGGATCGAAACGCTTGCCGGAATTGCGGTGGATGCTATTGATTTAGAGAAAAACGAGGCCGCCACCTTCCTCGTACATCCGGAAGCCAGCCACAGCGCCAGGTTGCAGGGGCGTGAGGTGGCTTATCTGCTGCGCCGTTCGGCGCGCCGCAGCATAGGCTTCAGCGTAGGGCAGCAAGGTCTTGAAGTCACCGCTCCGCAATGGGTGGCCATGCCCGAGATCGAATCAGCGCTGCAGACCAAGGCCGGCTGGATCGTGCGCAAGCTGCAGGAAGCAGGCCAGCGACAGCAGATCAAACAGGAGGCACGCATTCTCTGGCAGGACGGGGGCGTGCTGGACTATCTGGGACAGCCTATGACCTTGCGGCTGACAGGAGGGGCATCCACTCTGTTGGCGACTCGCCAGACGCACCGAGAGCAGGGGGCCGATGGATCGCAAAGCCTGCATCTGCCTTTGCCAGCGCAGGCGCCGGCGGCCCAGGTGCGCGCAGCCGTTCAGGCCTGGATACTGCGCGAGGCACGCAGCTATTTCACGGCCCGCATGCTGCACCATGCGGCCACCATGGATGTGCGCTGGAATGCGCTGCGCCTGACTAGCGCCAGCACGCGCTGGGGCAGCGCCAACAGCAGCGGAATCATTCGTCTGAACTGGCGGCTGATGCAGCACAGCCCGCAAATCATCGACTATGTGGTGGTGCACGAGCTCGCACATCTGCACCATATGGACCACAGCCCACAGTTCTGGGCGGTGGTGGCGCAGGTGCTGCCCGACTGGAAGCAGTTGCGCAGAGCATTGAGAGACCGGCCTCTGCCCGCCTGGGAATAGAGGCAACGACCAAGACGAGGAATGAAATGAGCAATACCACCCAGATTCAACCCGCAGCCGGCTATGCGGGTGATGTGCCGCCAGAGCTGGCCTGGCAATGGCTGCAGGCTGGCGAGGCGGTGCTGGTCGATGTGCGCACCGATGCCGAGCGTGAGTGGGTGGGCAAGGTGCCGGGCGCTGTCGCCGTGGCCTGGAAACAATGGCCAGGCATGGCCGCCAACCCGAACTTTGATGCTGAGCTGCGAGCTGCAGTCCCCGAGGGCCGGAAAGTGGTGCTGCTGTGCCGCAGCGGAGTGCGCTCTGTGGCGGCGGCCCAGCGTGCAGCCGGTCTGGGGATCGAGGCCTACAACATTCTTGAGGGTTTCGAAGGCGATGTGGATGCCAGCGGCCAGCGCGGCCGGCTCGGAGGCTGGCGCAAGCGCGGCCTGCCCTGGCATCAGTAAGATGCAGGGCTTGGGCCGCTGCTTCTAGTCCGGCCGGTAGCCATTGGGGTTCTGGCTTTGCCAGCGCCATGTGTCGGCGCACATGGTGTCCAGATCATGCTCGGCTTGCCAGCCCAGGGTTTTGAGGGCGTGTTCGGGGTCGGCGTAATAGCTTGGCAGGTCGCCGGGGCGTCGCTCGGTAATGGCGTATGGAATGGCCTTGCCACAGGCCTTCTCGAAGGCGTGCAGGACGTCTAGCACGCTAAAGCCCTTGCCGGTGCCCAAGTTGAAGGTCATGACGCCGGGCTCAAGCTTTTCCAGGGCCTTGACATGTCCGCGGGCAAGATCCACGACATGCAGATAGTCGCGCACTCCCGTGCCGTCCGGTGTGTTGTAGTCGCCGCCAAAAATCTGCAACTTGTCTCTTCTGCCTACTGCAACCTGTGCGATGTAGGGCAGCAGATTGTTGGGAATATCTGCGGGGTCTTCACCGATCAAGCCACTTGGGTGTGCTCCGATGGGGTTGAAATAGCGCAGCACAGCCATGCTCCATTTGGAGTCCGAGTGCGCCAGGTCGGCAAGGATTTCCTCGGCCATGAGCTTGGTCCGCCCATAGGGATTCATGGCTGCCGTGGGGTGCTTTTCGTCATAGGGCAGGTATTGGGGTGTGCCATAGACGGTGGCAGACGAGCTGAAGACAAGCTTGTGTATCGCCAGACTTTGCATCGCGCGCAGTAGGACCAGGGTTCCGTTGACGTTGTTGTCGTAGTAGTCGAGCGGGTGTGTTGAGGATTCGCCCACGGCCTTCTTGCCGGCAAAGTGCATAACACTGTCAATGCCATGCTCCCGCAATGCCTGCTCGAGTGCCGCCTGATCTCGTACATCGCCATGGATGACCGCAATGGTGTGTCCCGTGATTTTCTCCACACGATGGATGGCTTCGGGATGGCTGTTGCTGAAGTTGTCAAAAATCACAACTTCATGGCCCCGGCCTATCAGTTCGATGGCGGTATGGCTGCCGATATAGCCGGCACCACCTGTGAGCAGAGTTTTCATAAACGGCAGTCTAGCTTTTGCGTCAATGAAAAAAGCGCTCATCCGAGCGCTTTCATGTGTAACCGTACCGGTAGAGCCGGACTTAAGGCGCCGGAATGCGCAGCTTCTGGCCCGGATAAATCCTGTCCGGATTGCTGAGCATGGGCTTGTTGGCTTCAAAAATCACGTTGTACTTGTTGGCGTCGCCATAGTACTTCTTGGAGATGGCTGACAGCGTGTCGCCACGCACCACATCGTGGTACTGGGCTTCTGGCTCGGGGTTGGTAACCGTCATCAGGTTGTCCACGGATTGAACATTGGCCACATTGCCGCAGCACAGCGTCACTTTTTCCTTGGTGGCCTGAGTGGGGGCGATCCCGTTGACCGTCACCTTGCCTTGAGAGCCATCGAACTGGACCTGCAGGTCGGATACGCCAAGATTCTGGGTATTGATATAGCTGGCGATTGCTTGAGCCGCCTTGGCATTCAAGTCTTCGGCTGGGACAGCCGCATGTGCGTCGCTGCCGCCAAACAGTTTTTCTCCGGCTTCCTTGATGAAACTGAACAGACCCATGGTTTCGACTCCTCAAAAGTAGTGGAAGAAAGCGGTTCACTTTAACGGGAAATCGAAATGATTCCTTGCAGGATATGGACTGAGCGCTTTCTTTGACAATTTCCCGCCCGCTTGTAATGAATGTGACAAGCGGCTGCCTGTCACAGAGAAAAGTGCTGATAATCCGCCGCATGACATTTTTGGCCATAGACATTGGCAACACCCGTTTGAAGTGGGCCATGTATGAAGATCATCGCCCAGGTGCTGCCTTGCTGGCCCATGGGGCGGAGTTCCTGGAGCATATAGAGCGTCTGGCAGAAGGTGCCTGGGCGGGGCTGCCGGCTCCAGAGCGCATGCTGGGCTGCGTGGTTGCCGGTGAGACGGCAAGGCGTCGCGTGCACGAGCAGATCGAACTCATGCTGGGCTGGAATCTCGAGCCTCAGTGGGTGGTTCCTTCCGTTGCAGAAGCTGGCGTGACCAATGGCTACGACCATCCCTCCAGGCTGGGGGCGGATCGCTGGGTGGCAATGATTGGTGCGCGTCACCACATGTTGCAATTGGGCAAGGCTAGGCCTTTGATCACGGTTATGGTGGGTACAGCAGTGACGGTCGATGCCATGGACGCGCAAGGCCATTTTCTGGGCGGCCTGATCATTCCTGGGCATGGCATCATGCTCAGGGCCCTCGAAGGTGGTACTGCGGGCCTGCATGTGCCGACCGGTGAAGTCCGATGCTTTCCCAAGAACACCAGCGATGCGCTGACCAGCGGCGGTACTTATGCGATTGCAGGTGCCGTGGAGCGCATGTACCAGCATCTGGCGGAGCACTGCGGCGCAGAGCCTATGTGCATCATGGCGGGCGGCGCCGGCTGGAAAATGTCTCCCAGCATGACCCGACCTTTTGAGCTGATCAACAACCTGATCTTTGATGGCCTGCTGGTAATGGCCGAAAAGCGCTGGGGCTGAGCGTGCCAGGTTCGATAGCCGTGGTGCGATCACTGAAACCGAGAGGCGGCTCTCTATGATTTTCGTGACAGGTGGTGCAGGCTTTATCGGCGCCAACTTTGTTCTCGACTGGTTGGCGCATGCGAGCGAGCCCGTGGTCAATATCGACAAGCTGACCTATGCGGGAAATCTCGAGAATCTGGCCAGCCTGAAGGGCGACGCCCGCCATGTGTTTGTCCAGGCCGATATCGGCGATAGCTTAAAGCTTGCGCAATTGCTGGAGCAGCACCAGCCTCGCGCCGTGGTGAACTTTGCGGCCGAGTCGCATGTGGACCGTTCCATCCGTGGCCCCGAGGACTTCATACAGACCAATGTGCTGGGTACTTTCCGTCTGCTGGAGGCGGTGCGGGCCTATTGGAATGGCCTGGAAGGCGAGGCCAAGGCCGGCTTCCGTTTTTTGCATGTCTCCACCGACGAGGTCTATGGAACGCTGGCGCCCACGGACCCTGCGTTTACCGAAGAGCACAATTACGAGCCCAACAGCCCGTACTCGGCCAGCAAGGCGGCTTCCGACCATCTGGTGCGGGCCTGGCATCACACCTACGGCCTGCCGGTGCTGACCACCAATTGCAGCAACAACTACGGCCCGCTGCACTTCCCCGAAAAGCTGATCCCGCTGGTCATTGTCAATGCGCTGGCAGGCAAGCCGCTGCCCATCTACGGCGACGGCATGCAGGTGCGTGACTGGCTGTATGTGCGAGACCATTGCAGCGCCATTCGCCGTGTGCTGGAGGCCGGGCAGCTGGGCGAGACCTATAACGTGGGCGGCTGGAACGAGAAGGCCAATATCGATATCGTCAAGACCGTGTGCAGCTTGCTCGACGAGCTGCGCCCGCGCGCCGATGGCAAGACCTATGCCGAGCAGATCACCTATGTGACCGACCGTCCTGGTCATGATCGCCGCTATGCGATCGATGCACGCAAGCTGGAACGTGAGCTTGGCTGGAAGCCTGCCGAGACCTTCGAGACCGGCATCCGCAAGACCGTGCAGTGGTATCTGGCCAACCCCGAGTGGGTGGCCAATGTGCAGTCGGGCGCCTACCGCGACTGGGTGCAAAAGCAGTACACCGGCGAGGCTTCGGAATGAAGCTGCTGCTGCTGGGCAAGAACGGTCAGGTCGGCTGGGAGCTGCATCGCAGTCTTGCCCCTCTGGGTGAGGTGATTGCACTGGACCGGCAGAGCGTGAATGTGGATGGAAATGGCCTGTGCGGCGATGTCAGCGATCTGCAGACGCTGGCGCAGACCATTCGTAGCGTACGCCCGGATGTGATCGTCAATGCCGCAGCGCATACGGCAGTGGACAAGGCCGAGAGCGAGCCGGATCTGGCCCTGCGCCTGAATGCCGAGGCGCCCGAAGTCATGGCACAGGAAGCCAAAAGCCTGGGCGCCTTGCTGGTGCATTACAGCACCGACTATGTCTTTGATGGCTCCGGCAGTGCGGCGCGCAAGGAGGGTGATGCGACCGGGCCGCTCTCGGTCTATGGCCGCACCAAGCTCGAAGGCGAGCAGCGGATTGCGGCCACGCATTGCCGCCATCTGATTTTTCGTACCAGCTGGGTCTATGCAGCGCGTGGCGGCAACTTTGCCAAGACCATGTTGCGCCTGGCGCAGGAGCGTGAAGCGCTCAGCGTGATCAACGATCAATGGGGCGCGCCGACCGGCGCCGATCTGATCGCCGATGTCACGGCCCATGCCGTGCGCCATATGAGTGCTCATGAAGGCGATGGCGGTCTCTACCATTTGGTTGCCGCAGGGGAAACCAATTGGCATGTCTATGCCAGTCATGTGATCGAACGCGCTCAAAGCCTGCGCCCGGATCTGGACTGGAAGGTGCAAAGCATTGCCGCCGTGCCGACCACGGCCTTCCCGACACCGGCCGAGCGACCCTTGAACTCGCGTCTGGATACGCAAAAGCTGCAAACGACAATGCAATTGCATCTGCCAGCATGGCAGCATGGCGTGGAGCGCATGCTGCGCGAGATCCTGTAATTTTCAAAAACTCGCTTCCATTGCATACCTGTAAGGTGTTGGAAGCCATTCATCGATTCATCATGACGACACAGCGCAAAGGCATCATTCTGGCTGGCGGCTCCGGTACTCGTTTGCACCCCGCCACCCTTGCCATCAGCAAGCAGCTGCTGCCGATCTACGACAAACCCATGATCTACTACCCGCTGAGCACGCTGATGCTGGCGGGTATCCGGGACATTCTGATCATCAGCACGCCGCAGGACACGCCGCGCTTCGAGCAACTGCTGGGCGATGGCAGCCAGTGGGGCCTGAATCTTCAATATGCTGTGCAGCCCAGCCCGGATGGCCTGGCGCAGGCCTTTCTGATTGGCGAGGAATTCCTCGACGGCGCTCCCAGTGCCCTGGTGCTGGGGGACAACATCTTCTACGGCCACGATTTCCAGTCGCTGCTCAAAAAAGCGAATACAAGGCACGAAGGCGCCACGGTGTTTGCCTACCATGTGCGAGATTCCGAGCGCTATGGCGTGGCTGAGTTTGATGCTGCAGGCAAGGTGCTGTCGCTCGAAGAAAAGCCCAAGCAGCCTAAGAGCAACTATGCGGTCACCGGTCTGTATTTCTATGACGAGCAGGTGGTGGAGCTAGCCAAGCAGGTCAAGCCTTCAGCGCGGGGCGAGCTGGAGATTACGGATCTCAACGGCATGTATTTGCAGCAAGGCAAGCTCAATGTCGAACTCATGGGGCGAGGTTATGCCTGGCTGGATACCGGTACCCATGACAGCCTGCTCGAAGCCGGGCAATTCATTGCCACCTTGCAGCAGCGCCAGGGTCTGAAAGTGGCCTGTCCGGAAGAAATCGCCTATCGCCAGAAATGGATTGATGCCGCTCAGTTGGAGAAGTTGGGCCAGGCACTGGTCAAGAATGGCTATGGTGAATATCTGCTGCAGGTGCTCAGGGAAAAGGTGCGCGTATGAAGTTCACGCCTTTGGCGATTCCCGATGTCCTTCTGATCGAGCCCAAGGTGTTTGGGGATGCGCGCGGCTTTTTTCTGGAAAGTTTTCGCCAGGACCTCTTCAACCAGGGCACGGGTACCAGCCACGCGTTTGTTCAAGACAACCACAGCCGCAGCAGCAAGGGCGTGCTGCGCGGGCTGCACTACCAGCTGCCGCCCCATGCCCAGGGCAAGCTGGTGCGTGTGATCTCGGGTGCGGTGTTTGATGTGGCCGTGGATATCCGCCGCAGCTCGCCCACTTTTGGCCAATGGGTGGGCGCGGAGCTGAGTGCCGAGAATCACCACCAGCGCTGGATTCCGCCGGGCTTTGCCCACGGCTTTGTGGTGCTCAGCGACACTGCGGACTTTGTCTACAAGACCACGGCCTATTACGCGCCCGAGTCGGATCGGGGCCTGCTCTGGAACGATCCAGACCTGGGTATTGCCTGGCCCCAGCTCGATATCGAGTTTTCCTTGTCCGATAAGGACAGGAATCAGCCCGCATTCAAGCAAGCCGAACTGTTCGATTAGCGCTTGCTTGATTCAGCCATCTGCAGAAATGGCTGAATCAGCTGCGCATCGCATCGCTCGCGCAGGCAGTACAGGTATTCGGGCAGGCAAGGCACCTCGCCTTTCAGATCAAGCAGGACGAGGTCCGGGTGGGCCGACGCTTCGTGCCGCGCAAAAATGCTGATGCCCATCTGGCGGATCACGGCTTCGCGTATGGATTCGCGGCTGGCAATTTCCAGAATCCGCTGCGGGCTGACCTGGGCGGCTTCCAGCATCTGCTCGGTCATCTGCCGGGTCATGGAGCCGCGCTCGCGCAGGATCAGCGTGTTCTTTGCCAGATCCCTGATGGCGACAGACTTCTGCCCGGCCAGCGCATGCTGCCGGTGCACCACCAGTGCCAGCGGGTCGCGCCCCAGCTCCAGGCGCAGCAGGCGCGGATCGGTGTCCAGATGCGAAGAGGTCGCCAGATCCACCTGGTACTCGGCCAGCGCCTGAATCATCTGGCGCGAATTGCCATTGACGATGCTCACCTCCACCAGTGCATATTGCTGCTGATAGCGCTTGACGATGTCCAGCACATAGTAGGGTGCGGTGGCGCCTATGCGCAGTTGGCCCTGGTTGACATGACCCGACTGGCGCAGCGCCGATTCGATCTGGGCCGACTGCAGCAACAGCTTCTCTATCCCGGGCAGCAGCTTCAGGCCCGCATCGGTGATGGCCAGCCTTCCGCTCTGGCGCGTGAACAGCTCGACCTCATACTGCTCCTCCAGGGCCTTGATCTGCGCCGTGACCGTGGGCTGGCTCAGCCCCAGCTGGCGCGCAGCCTGCGTAATGCTGCCGAGACGGGCGACCCAGAAAAAGGATTTGAGCTGTGTGGCAAACATGACCAAGTCTTCAAGAAAGCAGTCCCCGGATTTCAACATGAACGCTGCAGCCGGCAACGCGGATGGTTTGCTTTGATATCAATAGCTGCTTACGCTTGTATGTGTTTGTATTTGGATGGTTTTATATATAAATATGAGACAAATAAAGCGCAATATGCTTTTGAATCAATAGCATATCGATGACGGACGCTGGCACGGCGCGCTGACTACAAAGTTTGCTGATGACATCCTTGGCAGATTTCAGTTCTGTGACACCAGCGTTTCACAGTGAGTTTCTACAGTTCCCTCATGTCGCAAACGGCCGCGTTGGTCGGGCGGCAAAGATCAATCCAAGGGACTGTCATTCATGCGTCACGCTTTTGCACCCGCCACTCGCCGCTTCACCTTGAGTGCTGTTGCCACGGTTGCCACGGCCTTGTTGGGCCTGGCTTCCGCCGCCCAGGCCAGGACCGATCTGCTGGTGTATTCGGCCCTGGAGGCCGACCAGATCAAGGCCTATAAAGCGGATTTTGAAAAAGCCCATCCCGAGATCGAACTGAAGTTCGTGCGTGACAGCACAGGCATCATCACCGCCCGTCTGCTGGCCGAAAAAGCCAACCCTCAGGCCGATGTGATCTGGGGCGTGGCCGCTACTTCGCTGATGCTGCTGGACAAGCAAGGCATGCTGCAGCCCTATGCGCCCAGGAACCTGGCCAGGGTGCGCTCCAGCATGCGCGATGCAGCAGCCACGCCGAGCTGGGTGGGCATGGATCTGTGGTCGTCCACCGTCTGCTTCAACACCGTGGAAGGCCAAAAACGCAAGCTGCCCACGCCAGCCACCTGGGTCGACCTGACCAGGCCCGAGTTCAAGGGTGCGATCACCATGCCCCACCCGGCGTCCAGCGGCACGGGCTATCTGATGGTGGCCGCGTGGCTGCAGATGATGGGCGAGGACAAGGGCTGGGCTTATATGGATGCGCTGCACCAGAACATCGGCGTCTACACGCACAGCGGCTCCAAGCCCTGTCGCCAGGCCGGCGCGGGCGAGTTTCCCGTGGGCCTGAGCTTTGAATACCGCGCCAACAAGACCAAGAAGGATGGCGCGCCCATCGACATCGTCTTCCCCCGGGAAGGCCTGGGCTGGGATGTGGAAGCCACGGCCATTTTGAAGACCAGCAAAAAGCAGGAGGCTGCCAAGGCCCTGGCCGACTGGGCTGTGACGCCCGATGCCAACAAGCTCTACGCAGCCAACTTTGCCGTGCTGGCCTTGCCCGAGGCCCAGGAAAAGCACGAGTTCATTCCGGCCGATCTGGAAAAGCGCCTGGCCAAAAACGACTTCAACTGGGCAGCGGCTAACCGCGATCGTATCTTGGCCGAATGGTCGCGTCGGTACGAAGCCAAGGCGGAGAAGAAATAACACCCCCTGAGGCGCTTCGCCTTGGCGGCGCCGCGCCTTCCCCCTCTCTGGCGCTGAGCGCCGGAGGGGGACGATAGCCTCGCTGCGGGGCTGCCCTTGCTCGCTGTCACTGGCGAAACGGGTCTGCACATGCAGCGGTGGGCATTTCGAGCGATACAGATCGGAACGACCTTCGGATTGTTTGCACGTTGAAAGAGATACATGCTGCGCATTGACCATATCGCCAAGCAGTACAGGGACCAGCCGGTGCTGCGCGACATTGACCTGTTGGTGGAGGGGGGCGAGTTCGTCAGCCTGCTGGGTCCTTCGGGCTGCGGCAAGACCACGCTGCTGCGCATTCTGTGCGGCATCGAGCAAGCCGACGCGGGCCGCATTCTGTTTCAGGGCGAGGACATCACGCGCTGGCCCGCCGCACGCCGGGGCTTTGGCGTGGTGTTCCAGAGCTACGCACTGTTTCCGAACCTGACGGCGGCCCAGAACGTGGCTTTCGGCCTCAAGGGCCAACCCGTGGCGCAAGTGCAGGCCCGGGTGCAGGAGATGCTGGCTCTGGTAGGCCTGGGTGCGCAGGCGCAGCGCTACCCGGCGCAATTGTCGGGCGGCCAGCAGCAGCGCATTGCGCTGGCCCGCGCACTGGCGCCGCGCCCGCGCCTGCTGTTGCTGGACGAGCCGCTGTCCGCACTGGATGCCCAGGTGCGCACCGAGCTGCGCAGCGAAATCCGCCAGTTGCAGCGTCAGTTGGGCATTGCCTGCGTGATGGTCACGCACGACCAGGAAGAAGCGCTCTCCATGGCCGACCGCGTGGTGTTGATGCACCAGGGGCGTATCGAGCAGCAGGGCTCGCCCGAGCAGCTCTACGCCAAGCCGGTCAGCCACTTTGCGGCCGGTTTTGTGGGTCGCATGAATCTGCTGCCCGCCGTGGCCGAGTCGGGCGACGCGGTGCGCGTGGGCGAGGGACGGCTTGAATGCAGCACTGCCGGCTTTGAGGCCGGTGATGGCTTGCTGGTGGGCGTGAGGCCCGAGAGCGTGGTGCTGCACCCGGCCCAGCCTGCAGCACTGCCCAATCTGTTTCGCGCACGGGTGGTCGAGACCTCATTCCTGGGCTCGCTGGTCCTGGTGCGCGTGTTCAGCCCCACGCTGCAATGCCAGATCGATGTTCAATGGCCGCTGCGCCATGACGCGCGTCTGCCCGACTGGCTGCAGGGCGAGGTGCTGGTGGAGTTGCCGGCTGCCGCGCTGCAGTCGCTGGCAGCCCCCGAGCTTCTGCGAAAGGCGGCATGAGCATGGATGCCTCTTCCTCTGCGCTGCCCGTGGGTAGCTATGCACCCGCAGCGGCATCGTGCCAGCAACACCGCACCGGCCCTGCGCCACGGCAAACGCGTTTTTTTCATTGGGAAAAGCTGTGGCTGGGCGCACTGGTGCTGGGCCTGCTTGGTGCGCTGCTGGTGGCCGTTGCACTGCCCGTGGGGGCGCTGCTGGGCCGCAGCTTTGTGTCGGCCGATGGCAGGTTCTCGGGCCTGGCCCAGTACCTCGTCTATGCGCAAACGCCGGGCGTAGGCCAGTCGCTGTTCAACAGCCTGTGGCTGTCGGCCGTCAGCAGCACCTTGTGTGTGGCCCTGGCCTATGGCTATGCCTATGGCGTGATGCGCAGCTGCATGCCGCTGGCCAGGTTCTTTCGCGCCATTGCCCTGGTGCCGCTGCTGGCGCCGTCGCTGCTCATGGCCATCAGCCTGATCTATCTCTTTGGCGCGCAGGGCCTGCTCAAGAGCTGGTTGGCGGGCGGCACGGCCTACGGCCCGTTTGGCATCGTTCTTGGCTCGGTGCTGTGGACGTTTCCGCATGCGCTGATGATTCTGTGCACCACGCTGGCCTCGGGCGATGCGCGCCTGTATGAGGCTGCCGCCACGCTGGGCGCGGGCCGCTGGCGCAGCTTCTGCCAGGTCACGCTGCCAGCCAGCCGTTACGGGCTGATGATTGCCTGGATTGTGGTGTTCGTCCTGGTGGTCACCGACTTTGGCGTGCCCAAGGTGATTGGCGGCAACACGCAGATGCTGGCCACCGATATCTACAAGCAGGTGATTGGCCAGCAAAACCTGTCCATGGGTGCCGTGGTGGCCATGCTGCTGCTGGTGCCTGCGGGCCTGGCCTTTGCTGCCGAGCGCCATTTGCGAGCCCGGCAGGCCGCTGCCATGAGCGTGCGGGCCGTGCCGCTGGTGCCGCAGCCCTGCGCGGTGCTTGACCGCGCGCTGCTGGTGTATTGCAGCCTGATGGCTTTGGCGCTGCTGGCGATGATGGGCATGGCTGTGCTGGCATCCCTGGTCAGCTTCTGGCCCTACAACTTGAGCCTGAGTTTCAAGCACTACCAGTTCGACATGATGGATGGCGGCGGCTGGGCCAGTTACGCCAACTCGCTGACCATGGCCGTGGCCACGGCAGTGATCGGTGCCTTGCTGAGCTTTCTGAGCGCCTATCTGGTGGCAAGGCCCACGGGCTGGGTGCGCGCGCGCCAGTGGCTGCACGCGGTGGCTACGCTGCCCATGGCGGTGCCAGGGCTGGCGCTGGGCCTGGGCTATATCCTGTTCTTCAATGCGGGTAGCAATCCGCTGCACTTTCTGTACGGGTCCATGGGCATTCTGGTGCTGTGCTCGGTGGCGCATTTTTTCTCGGTGGCACACATCACCCAGCTCACCGCCTTGCAGCAGTTGGACGCCGAATATGAGCGCGTGGCCGATTCCATGGGCGTGCCGTTCTGGACGCTGCTGTGGCGTGTGCATCTGCCCGTGTGCCTGCCTGCGGTGATGCAGGTGGCGGGCTACTTCTTCGTGAATGCGATGACCACGGTGTCGGCAGTGGTCTTCTTGTACTCGCCCGAAACCACACTGGCCTCGGTGGCCGTGCTGGCCATGGATGACGCGGGCGATACCGCTCCCGCCGCCGCCATGGCCACGCTGATCTTTGCGACCGCAGCCGCCGGTCGCCTGCTGATTGCGCTGCTCGATGCCTGGCTGCAGCGGCGTACCCAGCACTGGCGCCAGCGCTGAGGACTTTCTCCACATCACTTGATTCTCCGAACGTCTCTCGCTGCATCGCCTTGGCGCTGCGGCAGGGACCTGGCTTGTCTGCTTTTTCTGTAACGCTATGAAAAACTACGATCTGATCGTCGTCGGCGCAGGCATTGTCGGCCTGGCCCATGCCTATGCCGCAGCAACGCGCGGCCGCTCCGTGCTGGTGATAGAGCGCGACGCTGCCTGCCTGGGCGCCTCGATTCGCAACTTTGGCTTTGTCACCATCACGGGCCAGCGCGCCGGTGCCCATTGGCGGCGCGCCATGCGCTCACGCGATGTCTGGGCCGAGATTGCGCCCAAGGCTGGTATCGATGTCCTGCATGCCGGTCTTTGGCTGACGGCGCGCCGCCCAGCTGCGGCGGCTGTGGTTGAGGCATTCATGCAAACCGAGATGGGCGCGGGCTGCGAGTTGCTGACGCCCGCCCAGGCCGCAGCGCGTCATCCGGCGCTGCGCACCGAAGGGCTGCAATCCGTGCTCTACAGCCCGCACGAGCTGCGCGTGGAGTCGCGCACCGCCATCCCGCAACTGGCACTGTGGCTGCAGCAGGCACTGGGAGTGGATTTCCGCTTTGGTGAAAGCGTGACGGAGGTGGCAACGCCGCGCGTGACCACCTCGCGTGGCCGCTATCACGCTGAACGCGTGGTGGTCTGCAACAACGCCGATCCAGGCGGGCTGTTCGCTGGCGAATGGACTGACAACCAGGTGCAGCTGTGCCAGTTGCAGATGCTGCGCGTGCAGCCGCAAGCAGGCTTCAAGCTCGAGGGATCGGTCATGGGGGATCTGAGCTTGGTGCGCTACGAGGGCTATAGCGCGCTGCCCGAAGCCGCTGCATTGCGCGCCGAGCTGGAGCGCGAGGAGGCGCAAAGCCTTAAGCACGGCATCCACCTGATTGCCGTTCAGAGCGCCGACGGCTCGCTGGTGGTGGGCGATTCGCACCACTACGGCAGCGCGCCCCAGCCTTTTGCCAGCGAAGCCGTCGACCAGCTCATGCTGCGCCATATGAACGAGGCACTGCATATTGACAACGCCCAGGTCGTGGAGCGCTGGACGGGCATCTACCCCTCCAGTGCCGAAGCCCCTTGTTTTGTCAAAGCACCTGATGCAGCGACACGCGTGGTGGCCGTGACCAGCGGCTCGGGTGCGAGCACGGCTTTTGGTCTGGCCGAGGAAGTCTGGACGGCCTGGTAACTGCTACGGATTGAATAGCTGCTAGCGCTTGCAGGCTGTCATATTTCAAGAAAATGAAATCAAAAGCTATATCTGACAAACGCAAGCAGCTATCAAAGCATGAGCGTCACTGCTGCACGAACAGTGGTGCAATCAGCATGACGAGCAAGATGGCGGCCAGCACGGCAAACAGGATCTTGACCCAGCTGTAAGGCCGCTCGCCCGCAATCTGGCCGGTGTAGCCATTGGCCACGATCTGGTAGGTCTTGCTGCCATAGGTGTAGCCGACCAGCCAGACCGGTACCAGCGTGTGCTTGAAGCTGCGGCCCGAGTACTGGCGCTGGACCTGCAGATTGCGCTGCGTGTCGCCCGGCACCTCACGCGAGCACATGCTGCGCAACTGGCTGTCCATGTCTTCTTCGTTGATCCTGGCGGCCTTGGAGAGGTCCACCTGGTAGCGCTCCACCGTCCAGCCTCGCACGAACTCCGGGCTGTAGGGCTTGAGGTGGGTTGTGGTCGGGAAGGGCTCCACTTGGCGCAGCAGATGGGCGTGCACGCCCACGGTGCCTGGCACCAGCTCATCGTCGAAGAAATGCTGCAGGCTGCCCGATGCCGGCTCCCAGCGCACATGCTGGACCTGCCGTGTCTGCAGATTGCCGTTGGCGTCGCGATAGGACTCGGTGGTGTAGTAGTAATAGCCGGCCTCTGCCCACCACTGGGCGCTGGCATGGGCGTCAAAGGTCCAGTAGGGCAGATAGACGCCGTGCAGCGTGTCCGTCAGCGCGGCGCTCTTGAGCTTGCTGGGCGCAAACCAGCGGCTGCCGTACCACTGACGGATCTTGTCGCGAATCTGGCCGTCGCTGATCTTGAACGGCAGGATGCTCTGCGGCGTGATGGCGTCGCTGCGCTCCTCATGGGCGACGATGGCCGGCGAGCCACAGAAGTCGCAGCGCTGGGCCACGTTCTTGCCGAGAAACACCGAGATGGCGCGGCAGTTCTGGCACTGCACCTCATAGCGCTCGTCCGAGCCCCAGCCGCGACCGCTGGCCGGGTTGCGCAAGGCCTCGGCCAGATCCTGCTCCACCACAGCGCGTCCCAATTCGGGCTGTGTCTGCTCGCTCCAGGGAACGACGGTGCCGCAGTAAGGACATTTGAGCGACTGGGCCTTGGCATTCCACTCCAGATTGCCGCCGCATTCGGGGCAGACATGCTTGCCCACCATGGAGGGCGGCGCCGTCTCGGAGACAGGGGTGAATGCAGATCCGGAAGAGCGGGAGGAGGAAGCGGGTGTGACCACGGCAAAAAAGGGTTCAGGCGGCAGCAGCGACGGGATGGGTTTCGTAGAAGGTCACGCAGTTGCCATCTTCGTCGAGAAGACTGAATTCCTGGGTACCCCAGGGCTGCTGGCGCAGACCGCCATTGGGGTGAACCGCGTTCTCGGCCAGACACTGTGCATGCAGGGCGGCAATCCCCACCACCTGGATGCGGCAGCTGGTCTGCCTGGGAATCTCCGGGTCCTGGCAGGCCCAGAAATGCAGCTCCAGCCCGCCCAGCGAGACGATGCCGTACTCGCCTGGCTGGGCGTGGACGGTCCTGGCGCCCAGCACGCGGGCGTAAAAGGCCACGGTGCGCTCCATGTCCAGCGATGCCAGCACCGGAGTGGTGCTGATGAAAACCGGTTTGTGTTCATTCATGACGTGCACCTGAGGCCGTGGATTGCGGGTCAGCCGCGCAGGAATTCGTCCAGCGCAGCCTGGGCGATGCGCCACTGGCTGCCGATCTGACGGGCCTTGAGGTTGCCGGCCTGGATTTCGGCCAGCACATCGGCCTCGGCCACGCCCAGCACCTGGGCGGCCTGGGCGGGGGTCAGCACCTGCAGGCCGGCGGCGGCCGGGGCTGCAGGCGTCTGGGCGGCCTGGGCTGCCGCCGGCGAGAAGGGGTCTGCCACTGCAGCGGCTGGCGTGCCTGCCGCACCGCCGCCCTGCATGCCCTTCATCATTTCCTGGGCCATGCCGAAGCCCATGGCCATGGTGGCCGGAATGGTGGCTGCGGCAGCGCCTTCGCCGCCGTTGGCCATGGCCTGGCCCATCTGGTACTTCACATAGTCGTTGAGGTTGCCGATGGCGCCCATGCTGGAGCGCTTGTCGATGGCCTGCTCCACCTCGGGCGGCACGGAAACGTTTTCCAGCAGGAAGCTGGTGATTTCCAGGCCGTACTTCTCGCTGACGGCCGGGTTGATGAGCTGCAGCAGCGCATCGCCCAGCTCGCTGTAGCGCTGGGCCACGTCGAGTGCCGGCACCTGGGCCTTGGCCAGGGCTTCGGAGAAGATGCTGACAATGCGCGAGCGCATGGTGTCGGCAAACTCGTCGATGCGGAAATTCTGGTCCGTGCCCGCCACTTCCTTGAGGAACAGGGCGGCGTTGGTGATGCGGAAGTCATAGGTGCCGAAGGCGCGCAGACGGATCACGCCAAAGTCCTTGTCGCGCATCATGATGGGGTTGGAGGTGCCCCATTTGTTGCCCGTGAACAAGCGCGTGTTGATGTAGTAGACATCGCACTTGAAGGGAGAGTTGAAGCCGTACTTCCAGCCGCGCAGCGTGGACAGGATCGGGATGTTCTGCGTGGTCAGCAGATGGCGGCCCGGATTGAACAGGTCTGCGAACTGGCCTTCGGAGACGAACTGCACCTGCTGCGACTCACGCACGATGAGCTGGGCGCCGTTCTTGATTTCCTTGTCTTCATCGGGCCAGCGATACGACAGCGTGTCGCGCGAATCATCGGTCCATTCGATGATTTCGATCAGTTGCTTGGTGATGATTTTCATGAAATCCATGACGTGCTCCGAAAGAGGATGACGGGAAAGGAATCATTCTAGGAGGCAAACCGCAGCGGCCGGTTCCGGGATGCATGGCAGTTGCGCGGAAATTGTTAAAAAGTGAGCGCATAGCGCATGCCATACAACAGTTTCAGCATCAATTGATGCTGTATTTGCCTATTCACGGGTGGTAAGTGCTAGCGTTTTGCTTTTCCACATTTTGAAATCACCGGCTGGAGCCCTTTCGTGAAAATGCCTGCTGTGGGGCCGCGCAGACAGACTACGTCCGTGATCAGTGGCACAGACTTAGAATCTACCGCTTATGCGGTCGATACCGCCAGAACACCTCTTAATGAAGATGCCGCCCGCAATCGCCAGTGATTGCAGACGCGCGAACGTATACAAGTCATGCTGACCTTCCAACAAATCATTCTGAAACTGCAGTCCTACTGGGCCGAACAGGGCTGTGCATTGCTCCAGCCCTATGACATGGAAGTCGGCGCCGGCACTTCGCACACCGCGACCTTTCTGCGCGCCATCGGCCCCGAGCCCTGGAAGGCCGCCTATGTGCAGCCCAGCCGTCGCCCCAAGGATGGTCGCTACGGCGAGAACCCCAACCGCCTGCAGCACTACTACCAGTTCCAGGTGGTGCTCAAGCCCGCACCTGACAATATTCTCGAGCTCTACCTGGGCTCGCTCGAAGCCCTGGGCTTCGATCTGAAGAAGAACGACATCCGCTTTGTCGAGGACGACTGGGAAAACCCCACGCTGGGCGCCTGGGGCCTGGGCTGGGAAGTCTGGCTCAACGGCATGGAAGTGACCCAGTTCACCTATTTCCAGCAGGTCGCCGGCATCGACTGCAAGCCCGCCACCGGGGAGATCACTTACGGCCTGGAACGTCTGGCCATGTATCTGCAGGGCAAGGAATCGGTCTACGACCTGGTCTACACCGACGGCCTGTCCTATGGCGACGTGTTCCACCAGAACGAGGTGGAGCAGTCCACCTACAACTTCGAGCATTCGAATGCCGAGTTCCTGTTCAGTGCCTTTGCGGCCCACGAAGGCACGGCCAATCAGCTGATCGACGCCCAACTGGCGCTGCCCGCCTATGAGCAGGTGCTCAAGGCCGCCCACACCTTCAACCTGCTGGACGCCCGTGGTGCCATCTCGGTGACCGAGCGCGCTGCCTATATCGGCCGTATCCGCAACCTGGCCCGCGCCGTGGGCAAGAGCTATCTGGACAGCCGCGCGCGCCTGGGCTTCCCCATGGCGCCCAAGGCCCATGCCGACGAGGTGCTGGCCGAGCTGGCCAAGGCCGCAGAGCAGGCAGCCAAGAAAGCCGCATAAGAGGCTTCAGGCTTCATTCCGACCCATATCCCAAAATTTCAGCGGCCAGCCTGGATCTAGCAAGCGCTGGCAGCTATCAAGATCATCATGAACGCATCGAATCTACTGGTTGAACTGTTTGTCGAAGAGCTGCCTCCCAAGGCGCTGCAAAAGCTCGGCGATGCTTTTGCCGCTGTCATCTTCGAGCAGCTCAAGGCCCAGGGACTGCTGGCATCGACCGAGTCGCGCCTGACGGCCTACGCATCGCCCCGTCGCCTGGCCGTGCACATCACCGAAGTGCTGCCCCAGGCCGAAGACAAGGCTGTCTCGCAAAAGCTGATGCCTGTCTCCGTGGCGCTGGATGCCGAGGGCAAGCCCACGGCTGCACTGATCAAGAAACTGGCGGCCCTGGGTGCCGACGAGTCCGCCGTGGCTGCTCTGAAGCGCCAGGGCGAAGGCAAGGCCGAAGCCCTGTTCTACGAATCCACGGCCAAGGGCGTGCTGCTGACCGATGGCGTGCAAAAGGCGCTGGACGAAGCGCTGGCCAAGCTGCCCATTCCCAAGGTCATGCGCTACCAGTTGCAGGACGGCTGGACCAGCGTGCACTTTGTGCGTCCGGCCCACGGTCTGGTCGTGCTGCATGGCACCCAGGTGCTGATCGGCGTGAAGGCCCTGGGCCTGACGGCCGGTGCCGCCACCCATGGCCACCGCTTTGAAGCCGCAGTGGACCCCGTGGTCATCCAGAACGCTGACAGCTATGCCGAGCAACTGCGCGAAGAGGGCGCCGTGATCGCCAGCTTCACCGAGCGCCGTGCCGATATCGCCCGCCAGTTGCAGGCCGCTGCCGAGCGCATTGGTGGCGAAGTGCGCCCCATCGACGACCCGGCCCTGCTGGACGAGGTGACGGCCCTGGTCGAGCGCCCCAACGTGCTGGTCTGCGAATTCGAGAAGGAATTCCTGGCCGTGCCCCAGGAATGCCTGATTCTGACCATGAAGGCCAATCAGAAGTACTTCCCACTGCTGGACGCCAACGGCAAGCTGACGCATCAGTTCCTGATCGTCAGCAACATCCAGCCCCAGGACGCTTCGGCCGTGGTCGGCGGCAACGAGCGTGTGGTGCGCCCCCGTCTGGCCGATGCCAAATTCTTCTTCGACCAGGACCGCAAGAAGACTCTGGCCAGTCGCGTTGAGCAACTGGACAAGGTGGTCTATCACAACAAGCTGGGCACGCAGGGCGAGCGCATCGCCCGCGTACGCGCCATCGCCAAGAGCATTGCCCAGCAACTGGGCAACTCCGAGCTGGGCCGTCTGGCCGATCAGGCCGCCATGCTGGCTAAGACCGATCTGGTCACCGACATGGTGGGTGAGTTCCCCGAGCTGCAAGGCATCATGGGCCGCTACTACGCCCAGAACGACGGCCTGGATGTGGCCGTGGCCGACGCCATCGAAGACCACTACAAGCCCCGCTTTGCCGGCGACGAATTGCCACGCGGCGATGTCGGCGTGATCGTTGCCCTGGCCGACAAGCTCGAAACCCTGGTCGGCATGTTCGGTATCGGCAACCTGCCCACCGGTGACCGCGATCCTTTTGCCTTGCGCCGCCATGCGCTGGGCGTGATCCGCATGCTGGTCGAAAAGGATCTGGAGCTGGATCTGGAAACGCTGCTGGTCAGCACCTTGCCCGCCTTTGGCGACAGGATCCAGGACGCCACGCCCCAACTGGTCGAATTCATCTACGACCGCCTGGCCAATATGTTCCGCGAACAAGGCTACAGCGCCCAGGAAGTGGAAGCCGTGCTGGCCCTGCAACCCCAGCGCCTGTCCGACGTGCAAAAGCGCCTGGAAGCAGTGCGTGCCTTTGCGACCCTGCCCGAAGCTCCTGCCCTGGCCGCGGCCAACAAGCGCGTGGGTAACATTCTGAAGAAGGCCGAAACGGATGTTCAGCCCCAGGTGAACGAAGCGCTGTTGGTGGAACAGGCTGAAAAAGACCTGTATGCGGTGCTGCAGCAGGTGGCGCCCAAAGCTCAGCAACAGTTTGCAGCAGGTGATTACACCGCCAGCCTGCAAACCCTGGCAGCATTGCGTGCCTCGGTCGATGCGTTCTTCGAACAAGTCATGGTCAATGCCGAAGATCCGGCTCTCAAGGCCAATCGACTGGGGTTGTTGGCGAGTCTGCACATTGCAATGAATCGAGTAGCTGATCTGGCAAGAATTGCTGTTTAACGAAGTTCCAATGACCACCTTTTTGGGTAGTCGCACAGTTTTTAGATACCCACAACGAGGCGCATTTGTTCATGGATAAAAAGATGATTGTTCCCGTTGTTCTGTCCGGCGGCGCTGGCACAAGGTTATGGCCTGTCTCTCGTGAAGGCTTCCCCAAGCCCTTTATGAAACTTGCAGATGGCGAGAGCTTGCTGTTGAAGACCTACCGTCGTGCAGCAGCGGTCGCTGAGGGCAGCGCGCTGATGACAGTCACTAACCGGGACTACTTCTTTATGAGTAAGGACGAACTGTCCTTACTTGGACAAGGAGCTACAGGGAAATTCTTGTTGGAGCCTGTGGGGCGTAACACTGCGCCTGCGATTGCGTTGGCGGCAATCGCTGTTACTGCGGAGTACGGTCGAGATGCGGTGATGTTGGTCATGCCTGCAGATCATTTGATTCAAGACCAAGAACGCTTCGCAGAAGCTGTTTCGGCTGCGCGGATTAGCGCAGAGGCCGGAAAACTTGTGACTTTTGGCATTGTTCCCAGCACGCCAGAGACTGGATTTGGCTATATAGAAACTGGTGAAGCATGTGCCGCAGGTTTTAAAGCGGCACGTTTTGTGGAAAAGCCATCTTTAGACATCGCGCGCGAATACGTCTCCTCTGGAAATTTTTTGTGGAACTCAGGGATGTTCTGCTTTCAAGCAGGTGTATTTCTTGATGAACTGGCATTACATGCTCCCGATGTCGCAAATGCAATCCAAGTTTGCTGGAATGCTATGGAGAAAGGGAAAATTCATGGAGAGATGCTCGATATTCCCGCGCAAGCGTTTAGTCAAGTACCAGATATTTCGATTGACTATGCAGTCATGGAGCGCTCCAATAATGTCGTAGTAGTTCCCGCCAATATCGGCTGGAATGATATTGGATCTTGGGCTGCGGTTAGCGATTTGTCCACTCCTGACCAAAATGGAAACCGATCGACATGTGATGATGTCGTGTTTGTTGATAGCCATAACACTTATGTGCACAGCCATGAGCGTCTAGTGGCTACGGTCGGTGTACACGACCTGATGATCATCGATACGCCAGATGCATTGTTGGTTGTCAACCCTTCGCGCGCGCAAGACGTAAAGAAAGTCGTCGCTAATCTGAAAACAAAAGGACATCAAGCCTATAAATTGCATCGCACAGTAAGTCGCCCTTGGGGTAGTTACACAGTGCTTGGGGAGGGGGGCCGTTTCAAGCTGAAGCGTATTGAAGTCAAGCCGGGTGCGAGCCTAAGTCTGCAAATGCACCATCATCGAAGCGAACACTGGATTGTGGTAAGTGGTATGGCTAAGGTCGTTAATGGCGACAAAGAGTTTTTCGTGCGCGCAAATGAATCTACCTATATTCCGGCGGGATGCCAGCATCGATTGGAAAATCCTGGGATGCTAGACTTGGTAATAATTGAGGTTCAAAGCGGAGACTATTTGGGAGAGGATGACATTGTCAGATTTTTTGATCAATACGGAAGAGTTAATTAGGTGCCTAAAGTAGTAAAGCAATCGGTTATCTCGGATGGACTCTGGTTATTGATTTTAAGTATATTTGCTGGTGCAGGTCAGTTAATAGGGATTAGACTTTTAACTGAAATATCTCCTGCGGAAATATTTGGACAATTTAGTTTAATACTCGGAATTATTATACTTGTTGCTAATGGATTCGTTAATCCAACAATGCAAGCAGTGTTTACCTATTATCCGAAGTTTTCAAAGAAAGGAGAAGTTAATGACTTGTGGGAAATAACGCAAAGTCAAGTATCGAGGCTACTGTTTTTTTTGTCACCCGTATTGCTAATTTTATCAATAGCGTGCCTGCTATTTGGCTACCTGACGATAATTGATTTAATTTTTGTTGTATTTTTGATTTTTTTTGAAGTCTTGAGACTTGAGCATGTGACCTTTCTCAATGCAAAGAGGTCCCATAAAGTCAGTTCAATTTGGATTGTCTGTGATTCATGGTTGCGCCCCTTATTCGGTGCGGGAGTTGTATATATTTTTGACAGCAGCTTGACGGCTTTGCTTGCAGGGTCATTGGTTGGTGCTGTTCTATCATATTTCTTTGTGAAGAGCTTTTTAGATAAAGATTTTAAAATAAGAATAGTCAAATCAAAAATTGAAGGCAATTCTCTTAATCAAGAAATATGGATATATACATTGCCTTTGCTGCCTCTGGGGATAATTGGCTGGATTTCAGGAATGTCTGACAGATATATTATAGGGGGCTTGCTAACTGCAACTGATGTGGGTTTGTATGTGGCTATTTACAGTCTGGCAAGCAAACCCATATTAATGATGGGGTCGGTCGTTGAGTCAGCAATAAGGCCTGTTTATGTCGCAGCTGTAATTGAGAAAAATTTTAGGCAGCAAAATAAATACATTATTGCGTGGGGTTTTTTGATTACTGCCGGGGTATCTGTCGCTCTCCTTACTGCATACTTCTTCCAGTCCTATATTGCACGTTTATTTCTGGGAGAAAGTTATAGAGATGCTGCACATTTGCTCCCTTGGATTATTGCTGGTAATGGATTACTTGTTCTATCCTATGTGGCGAATAGAATTTGCTACACGCATAAAAATACCAGAGCTATTTTGGTAACTGAATTTTTTGGTGCTCTTATATCTGTTGGTGTGGGCATTCTATTTATATATCATTATGGATTAAGTGGGGCTGCGATAGCGGTTCCGATCTATTTTGGGGCGCAGTGCCTTATCGCTTTTCTATTTGCGAAAAAACATATAAAATGGAAAGTAAAACAATATTAATAAGGGCTAATTATAGTGGTGGTACTATAATTTTTCTGTTGCTTCCCATATTTTTTATATTTTTACTTTCATTTTGTGCGGATAGTCTTTATCCGTATTTTTTTGTTGTGTTTTTGCTTTTTTTTCTATTATTTATAATAAAAAAAGGTGATGTATTTGATATTTTGTTTTATATAAGTGTGACTTTTTTTGTTGGGGTTCCTTTGATTTCTTTATTGAAGTGGGGGAGCTTTAATACTTTTATTGGTGGTGATTTCCGCGAAATCTTTGTAGAAAGAAAAACAGTTAATTATTCAATATGTTATCTGATTTTATGTATTTTCGGATGGTGGATTGGATCTATAGTGAAGTTTAAAATAAAAACAATAAAAATTAATTCTTTGCAACCGGACTTTGTTGTGAGAAGCGCTATTGTTTGGTTTTTCGGGTCGCTATTTTTTATGATTTTGATTAGTTTTTTGTTTGATTATAATATTGCGGGGCGCTCGACAACTCTTGGGAATTCCGGCATTTACTATTATGCATTTCCGATAGATTATTTGGCATGCCTCATAAGTTTTGCCATCGGTTTTGATGATGCTTCTTTTTTGAAGTATAAAAGAACGCTGTTAATTTTGATTTCTGGCTACGTACTATATAAATTGGCATGTGGCTGGAAAAGTCCATTGTTAAATATCTTCTTATCTTTTTTCTTTGGATATGCTTCAAGGAAGAAATACAAGGAAATTTATAAGTTAATTCTTCCGTTAGTAATATTGTTGCTGATTTATGTGTTTTTGTTGAATCCCATTGCGAATTACGTCCGGGGAGGCGATGGTAGTACTTCATCCAATATTTATGATATTAATCCATTCTCCAATAGATTGACTGAGGGAACGTTCTTTGGTGTTTCTTTAATTGAAAATAATTTGGTTAGGGGTGTTTTTTCTTTTGGATATTTGTTTTTTGATTTTTTGGAAAGGATAGTTCCTGGAAATCAATTTAACCAGAAGCCATTGGACTTCTATATTGCCCAAGAGTTACTAGGTCAACACGATTCGGTGCAGAGTACATTTGCGCCTGGAATTCTAGGAATGCTTGCAATTCTAGACGATGCACTTTTATGTGTTCTCTATGGATTTTCATTTAGATTTTTAATTAATTTCTTAATATTGTTCGTATGTAAATCAAATAATATACTTTTAAAGTATTGCTTGTTAGGGACTCTTCCCGCATTAATTATATATCTATGTGCAGATGGGTATTATGGGGGGATTGAAAAGATGATTATATTCTCCATAATAATATACGTATTTAGCTATTTTGCAGGTCAGAGGAAAATATGAAAGTACTTTTTGTCGTCGATGAATTTCCATTCCCTGCTAGAAATGGCGTGACTATCCCGGTTGCTAACTTCATTAAGCAATTTCATTCGAGGGGATATTTGGTTGACTTACTGTATTTTGATACAGGCGACAATTATCCGATTGATGCTGGTCTAATGCCATTCATTAATTATTTTCATAGAGTTCCATTAACACGAAAAAATAAATTCAGAGGCCTCTTCAATGAATTGCGTGGACATGAAGCAATTTTCGAGAGCTGGAATTTAGCTGGTGAGAAAGAGCCTCATCAATTTCTCACGTCTTATGACTTGATATGGGCTAGTCCAATTCGTCCTTTTGCTCTGTGGTTAAAATTCAAGAATGAATTACGAATAGACGCGAAAGATACAATTGCATCAGTTAATGATTCCTATGAATTAACTTTGCGTGCTCTATCAAAGAAAAAGAATAACTTCTTACTCAGGAAGCTTTATAGTTTGAGAGCTTCTGCAATGTCTTCTATTGAGAGTGGCTTGTTGGAGAAGGCGAGTTTTGTGGCTGTTCAGTCTCAGAAGGAAGTCGATTTCTTTGAAGAGAAAAATAATAAGAAACTCAACGTAATCGAACTCAAAAATGGTGTTTCTGAGAATTATTTTATCGGTAATTCAGATAAAGAATATGATTTGATATTTGTTGGTACCTTGGATGATTTCTATAAAAATTCCTTAAATTGGTTTATTAGTAATGTTTATTCTAAATTGAGTAAGCCTCGTCCATCTTTTATAATTATTGGCAAAGGCGCAACGAATAAAGACATAGAATTCTTTAAGAGTTTATCGATAGAATACATACCTTTTGTTGATGAACTGGATTCATTCTATTTTAAATCCAAGATACTTGTTGCCCCTATATTCAAGGGCTACGGGACAATCAATAAGGTGCTTGAAGCGATGGCTTCAGCATGTGTTGTTGTTGGCGATGAGACCGCGTTCAATGGGATTGAGGGATTTTTGGATTCTACTCATGGACTGGTTGCCAACTCCGAATCTCAATTTATTGAAAAGATTAAGCTTGTTCTGGAAAATAAAGAACTCGCAAGGGAAATTGGGGAGAGTTCAAGAAATTTAATGATGAAAAATTTTTCATGGAATAGCAGAGTGGAGAAATTCTTGGCGTTGAATAAAGTATATGAAAAATAATAATATAGTGTTTGCTCCAAATATCCATGCTGGTGGAGGCGCTGTTCTATTGAATGATTTAATCAAGAGCGCTAAAAGCTATGAGATAAGATATTACTTGGATTGCCGATTTAAGAAAATAATTTGTATTGATGCAGATGATAAAAATATTACCTGGGTAAGAACAGGGATTTGGGGGCGGCTTCTTTCCGAGGTGGATCTTTGGATGTCCTCTTCTAAGGGGGCAAGGGTCTTATGCCTCAATGGAATTCCTCCATTAATAAGCAGTAATGCTGGTATTTTTTTGTTTATTCAAAACAGAATCATTATAGATAAAATTGACTTAAGTAAATTTAAGCTAAAAACCAGAATTCGTATATCGATTGAAAAATTATTGTTTTCTTTCTTAAAAAAGAAAGTAAATACTTTCTTTGTGCAAACGGCTTCAATGAGAAGTCTTCTTGTAAAGAGGGTTAACCAAAAAAGACAACACATAAAAATTTCACCATTTGGATATCTGAAGGTAGATGACTCCAGGAATATAAAAAATGACTGGGACTTTGTTTATGTCGCCGATGGTGAGGCGCATAAGAATCATTGTAATTTATTTTTAGCTTGGAAGATATTGAGTGAAGAGGGGATTTATCCGAAATTGGCTATTACATTAAGTGATAGGGATTCACGGATCAAGACTTTGCTCGATGATTTGATAAAAGAACACAAAATAAAAATTGTTGATTTGGGCTTCGTTCCACACAAGGATATAAGTTCTTTGTATAAATCATCTCATGCCTTAATATATCCTTCTCTTCTGGAGTCTTTCGGATTGCCGTTGGTGGAAGCCAGTATTTTGGATGTACCTATTGTGGCATCAGAGCTTGATTATGTTCGAGATGTTTGTACTCCTGTTCAAACTTTTGATCCGAAGTCTCCTTTGTCAATAGCTCGTGCAGTCAAGAGGTTTATGCAGTATAAAGAGCCAGATTTTTGCTTCGATTCCCCTGCTGCTTTCCTACATCAAGTGTTTGAGGTGAGACATGACGTATAAAATTCTTGTAATTGGAGCTTCTGGAATGCTGGGAAGTTCTATTTTTAGATTCTTATCACAGTTTTCTTCTTATGAGGTTTGGGGGAGCGTGCGTTCCTCAGACTCTTCTTTGTTGTTTCCTAAAGCGATGCGATCGAGGATCGTTTCGGGTGTGGATGTTGAGAGCTCAGATAGCCTGATTGCTTTATTCTCCTCTGTCAAACCAAATTTGGTTATTAATTGTGTAGGTTTGGTAAAGCAGCTATCGGTGTCGAAAAATGCATTGGCAGCAATTCCAATAAACTCTCTATTGCCACATCGTCTGGCTTCTATGTGTGAGATGATTAATGCTCGACTAATACACTTCAGTACTGATTGTGTATTCTCTGGATATCGAGGGATGTATACTGAAAGTGATATCCCTGACGCTCAAGATATGTATGGCCGAAGTAAATTGTTGGGAGAGGTTGACTATCCACATGCAATTACTCTAAGAACTTCAATCATAGGCCATGAGTTGAGTGGCGCGCGTAGTCTTGTTGGGTGGTTCCTTTCTCAGCAAGGGGCTGTGAAGGGTTATCGTCGCGCGATATTTTCTGGTCTTCCTACCGTAGAAATTGCGCGCCTAATCCATAATCACGTTATTCCCCACCCAGAAATTAGTGGTCTTTATCATGTGTCAGCCGAGCCAATCAATAAGCTTGACTTATTGGAGATAGTGGCAAAGGTTTATCAAAAGGATATAGAAATCCTACCAGATGATCATTTGCTTATTGATCGCTCATTGGACTCAACGCGATTTCGCAATGCGACAGGGTTTCAGCCATTTCCTTGGCAGGATTTAGTGCAAGCTATGCACGATTTTCATTAATATCAATATTCAGAAGATTAATCTATGTTCAAAGATAAAGTCTTGTTGATTACCGGTGGGACCGGTTCATTTGGTAATGCAGTGTTGCGTCGATTCTTAAATTCTGATCTTCGGGAAATCCGTGTCTTCAGTCGCGATGAGAAGAAGCAGGACGACATGCGCAAGCGATACAACAGTCCAAAGCTGAAGTTCTATATTGGCGATGTACGTGATGCACGCAGCGTGGAGCAAGCAATGCGCGGCGTAGACTATGTTTTTCATGCTGCGGCGCTCAAGCAGGTGCCTTCATGCGAATTTCATCCTATGCAAGCAGTACGAACGAATGTACTGGGTACGGAAAACGTGTTAGAAGCCGCTATCCAGGCCGGCGTCAAGCGGGTGGTCTGCCTCAGCACTGACAAGGCTGTATATCCCATCAACGCCATGGGTATTAGCAAGGCGATGATGGAAAAGGTAATGGTCGCGGCTAGCCGTAACCTGGAGAACACAAATACAGTGATTTGCGGTACTCGTTATGGCAATGTGATGGCCTCTCGTGGTTCGGTGATTCCGTTGTTTGTCGATCAGGTGTTGACAGGAAAGCCTATTACTATCACAGATCCATCCATGACACGCTTCATGATGACTCTGGCGGATGCGGTGGATTTGGTGCTGTATGCATTCAAGCACGGTAATAACGGCGACATATTTGTTCAGAAGGCGCCAGCAGCAACAGTTGAAACTCTGGCAAAAGCGATCCTACAAGTAATGGGTCAACCTGAGCATCCAGTAAATGTAATAGGTACTCGCCATGGTGAGAAATTGTACGAAGCACTGCTTAGCCGTGAAGAGATGATCAACGCTGAGGACATGGGTGAATACTTTCGAGTGTCGCCAGACGGTCGTGATTTGAACTACGGCAAGTATTTCGAAGAGGGTGAGCTCAAACTGACGGACAACACCCACGGGGAAGATTACAACTCCCACAATACGACTCGTTTGGATGTCGATGGGATGAAAGCATTGCTTCTGAAGCTGGAATTTATGCAGCGTATTGCTCAAGGTGAGCATGTCGTAGCAGAGGACTAAGACGATGAAAAAACTAAAAGTCATGACGGTAGTGGGAACTCGTCCGGAGATCATCCGTCTCTCGCGCGTGATGGCGCAGCTCGATGAATACTGCGACCATGTTGTAGTGCATACCGGCCAGAACTACGACTATGAGCTAAATCAGATCTTCTTCGACGATCTGGGCATACGTAAGCCTGACCACTTCCTCAATGCAGCTGGCGGCAGCGCTGCAGAGACTATCGGGAAGGTGATCATTGCAGTGGATAGTGTGTTGGCTTTGGAGAAGCCCGATGCATTGTTGGTGTTGGGAGATACCAATAGCTGCATGGCGGTGCTTCCCGCCAAGCGGCGTAAGATTCCGGTATTCCATATGGAAGCAGGTAACCGCTGTTTTGATCAGCGTGTACCCGAAGAGATCAATCGTCGTATTGTGGACCATACGGCCGATGTGAACCTGACTTACAGCTCTATCGCACGAGAGTGCCTTTTGAGCGAAGGGCTGCCAACGGATCTTGTGATCAAGACGGGTAGTCCAATGGCTGAGGTTCTTGCTCACTATCAGCCTCGAATAGATGCATCCGATGTGCTTGAACGCTTGGGCCTGTCAGCCGATCAGTTTTTTGTGGTTAGCGCGCATCGCGAAGAAAATGTGGACTCCGACGTTAACTTCCGTAAATTGGTGAATTTGCTGAATTCGGTTGCGGAGAACTACGGATTGCCTGTAATTGTCTCTACGCACCCGCGTACGCAGAAGCGAGTAGACACGATGGGTGTGACGTTTCATTCCAAGGTGCAACTGCTCAAGCCTCTTGGTTTCAGTGATTACGTCAAGCTCCAAATGTCGGCGAAGGCTGTCCTGTCGGACAGTGGTACGATCACCGAAGAGTCATCTATTCTGAATTTTCCTGCGCTAAACCTGCGCGAGGCGCAGGAGCGTCATGAAGGCATGGAAGAAGCTGCGGTGATGCTGGTTGGTTTGGAAGAGGAGCGAGTGTTGCAGGGACTGGCGATCTTGCAGAATCAGCCGCGCGGCGATGAACGACTGTTGCTTCAAGTAGCAGATTACAGCATGCCAAATGTAAGCGACAAAGTGCTTCGTATCATTCACAGCTATACCGATTATGTGAATCGGGTAATCTGGAAAAAGTACTAAATTTGGCTCGGACCGATGAAAATAGCCCTGATCGCTGACACTTTTCCTCCATTGCGGAGTTCTGGAGCTGTTCAGCTCAGGGATTTATCGCGTGAGTTTACTTTACAAGGCCATCAGTTGACGGTCATTCTTCCATCCTGGGAAATTAAGGAGGATTTTCTTCTTGAAAAAATGGATGGTTTCCAGGTCTTGAGGCTGAAGTCCCCTAAAACAAAGGACGTTAGTTACGCGAGAAGAACATTGTCAGAATTTCTGATGCCATTTTTTATGAAAAGGGGCTATAAAAAGTCCCCTTTGCGTCACGAAAAATGGGATGGCGTTGCTTGGTATGCCCCTTCCATATTTCATGCGCCTTTTGTCAATGACTTGAAGAAAGCCAGTGATTGCAAAGGTTATCTGATAATAAGAGATATATTCCCTGAGTGGGCTGTTGATATGGGCTTGATGGGAAGGGGAATTATTTACCGTTTCTTCAGCGCAGTGGCCCGCTATCAATATTCTGTGGCCGATATCATCGGCGTTCAAACTCCTGGGAACATCGCATATTTTGAGGATTGGAAAAAGGGCAAGGGAAAAAAGCTGGTGGTGCTTCAGAACTGGCTTGCGGATACGAAGCCAGGTAGTTGCTCGATATCGATCAATAGGACGACTCTGGCTGGTCGAAAGATATTTGTGTATGCTGGGAATATGGGCGTCGCTCAGGGAATGGATATCCTGATAGATCTGGCAGAAAAACTTAAAGATCGTCGCGATATTGGATTTTTGTTTGTTGGTCGTGGTAGTGAGGCCAAAAGGCTGGCTGAGGAATCTCGGAGAAGGTCTTTGGATAACATGGAATTCAAGGATGAGATCCATCCTGATGAGATTCCTGCACTTTATGAGCAATGCTTCGCAGGTATTGTTTCTTTGGACCAGAGGCATAAATCCCACAACATTCCCGGGAAATTTCTTTCATATATGCAAAGCGGCATTCCCGTTCTGGCAAACATAAACCCTGGCAATGATCTTGCGGAGATCATAAGGAGCGAAGGTGTTGGTGTGGCTTGCGAGAGCGCTGACATCCTGGACTTAGAGCGAAAGGCTAATGCTTTGATCAATTCTGTCGAGACGGATGCCGATTTTCAGAAAAGATGTAGAGCTGTATATGAAAAAATGTTTTCGCCTTCGCAGGCTGTGAGACAAATCGTTCAGGAACTAGAAAGATAATAATGTCGGTACGAGTTTTCTCTGGGGATTTGATGGGCTCATTGATAGATGAGGCTAAATCCAATCCCAGAAGGCGAAAGCACAAGAACCTGCACGCTGACTATCAGGAGGCATGCCAGCGATTCTTCAATGCGATTGAGCCCGATAGCTATCTAAGGCCTCACTGCCACGGCCCCTACCAGGGGGCGGAGACTCTGATTGCCATCAAGGGTTTGCTGGCTTTCATGGTGTTTGGAAGCAAAGGGGAAGTGCAGGCTGTTCACCTATTCGGCGCAGGAAATCACGCAGAGGAGCTGGACGTGGCCGTGGGGGTCGAGGTTCAGCCGGGGCAATGGCACACAGTCATTTCACTTGAAAGCGGCTCTATATTGCTTGAAATGAAGGGGGGGCCCTTCGATCCGGAAGCTCCTAAGTATTTCGCCTCCTGGGCTCCCGAGGAAATGACTCAAGAAGGTCAGATTTACCTGGAGGCCTTGAAGAAGCATGTGTCACTTCCTGGGTAGCCATCTGAAGAATGCCAGCTTTCGATAGAACATCAAATAGCATAAAGAGCTGAGTATGAAAGACGCAGCAGTCAATAGTTTGCTCTGATAGGTCAGGACTGCCAATGTGCAGGGGATTGCTGCATAGATCCAGAGAAAAGGGGCGGTTAACCCGTTTTGCATAGGCTTTGAAAAATTGGAGAATATTTTTCGTGCCCAGCGTTTGTTGGCCAAAGAGTGCAGGTGAAAGAAGTCCGGCTCAGTTGGACTATAGCCTTCTCGGAGAGATCGCCGCAAAATGCTAAAGCCTACTTCAATAATAGGATAGGAGCAAACCAGCAGGCTGGTCCATGGGGAAACAGAATGATTGCGCTCTGGAAGAAGCACGGCAATCCATGCCAGTGTAAACCCAAGAAAATACGCGCCTCCGTCTCCCAAAAATATCTTTCCCTTTGGCCAGTTGACAAAAAAGAAACCTGCAACAGAACCCGCAATAATCAAGCAGGTAAAGGCAAGAGGGATATCCCCCACCAGCCTTGCGATGATACCGAAGGCGGCAAGAATAATCATTGCGGTGCCCGCTGTAAGACCGTTCAGGCCATCAATGATGTTGATAGAGTTGGCAACCCCGCCAACAGCGATGGCAGTAAATATCACGGAGATGATGGTAAAGCCCAGTAAGAAATCAAGGCCAGGAATATCGACGTGGGTGAGCGATGTTCCTGTAATTCCCCAGCCTAGAACGCCAGAGGCCATGGTGGCTAGGAGACGGATTTTTACCGATACCTTTTTTGTCAAATCTTCCAAAAGGCCAAAAATGAAAGCGGGTATCCCTGCCATGAGGATAGCACTAAGAATCATTCGCTTCTCTGCGGCAGCTGCATCATGGCTCGAGGCCGCGAAACCTGCAAAGACGCCTATGGCAATACCGATGCCACCAATTCGTGGAGTCGGGGTGGTGTGAACCTTCTGTACCCCACTACTAGAGTCCATGGAAAAGCTCCCATGCCATTTTTGGGTGGTAACCAGCAACACGCAGGTGATAAACGAAGCCAAACCTGCAAGAAACGCGTCATACCTGAATAACTCTTGAACAGAGAGAATTATCGAATTCATGGAGTGAGTGGATGTGGAATCGTTTTATGTTTTATATCGATGGTAGCTGACTCGGGGAAGTTGGCATCTTGCTCGTCTCCAAGAGCATTTGCGGCACAATGCAGCCCATCTGACTTGAACATTGTCCCACGGGACAGAGCCTTGATCTATGACCACCATTGACCCCACCACCCAGATCGCACCCCGCGACAAAGCTGAAATCCTGGCGCAAGCACTGCCCTATATCCGCAAGTTCCATGGCAAGACCATGGTCATCAAGTATGGCGGCAACGCCATGACCGATCCTGCCTTGCAGGCCGACTTTGCGGAAGATGTGGTGTTGCTCAAGCTGGTGGGGATTAACCCGGTGGTGGTTCATGGTGGTGGACCTCAGATCGAGGCGGCGCTGGGCCGTCTTGGCAAGAAGGGTGAATTCATTCAGGGCATGCGTGTCACGGATGAAGAAACCATGGAAGTGGTGGAGTGGGTGCTGGCTGGCGAGGTTCAGCAGGACATCGTGGGTCTGATCCATCAGGCGGGTGGCAAGGCCGTGGGCCTGACGGGGCGTGATGGCGGCTTGATTCGCGCCAAGAAGCTCAAGATGCTGGACAACAAGGATCCAAGCATCGAGCACGATGTGGGTCAGGTGGGTGACATCGTTGCCATCGACCCCAGCGTGGTGAAGGCGCTGCAGGACGATGCGTTCATTCCGGTGATCAGCCCTATCGGTTTTGGTGAAGAGAATGAAAGTTACAACATCAACGCCGACGTGGTTGCAAGCAAACTCGCAACAGTGTTGCAAGCTGAAAAGCTGGTGCTTTTAACCAACACTCCGGGTGTGCTGGACAAGGCCGGCAATCTGCTGACGGATCTGACGGCGCGCGAGATTGATGGCCTGTTTGCCGACGGCACGATTTCCGGCGGCATGTTGCCCAAGATTGCCGGCGCCCTGGACGCTGCCAAGGCCGGCGTGAATGCGGTGCACATCATCGATGGACGCGTGCCGCACTCCATGCTGCTGGAAATTTTGACGGACCAAGCGTATGGCACGATGATTCGCAGTCATTGATGAGCCTGTCTGGCCCTGACATGTGGTTGCTCTTCTCGAGTGACTTTTCACATATGGCGTTAACATCGCCGCAGGGCTTTCCCGGGCGGAGCCGTGCTCGAGACTCTGCCGCAAGCCGCCTTTGGGCGGCTTTTGTTTTTGAGCGAGGTAGGACTTTATGCGTTTGCTTCTGGTGGAAGATGATGTGATGGTGGCCAGCGGTATCAAGCTGGGTCTTTCCGATGCCGGTTATGCCGTGGACTGGGTGGGCAGCGCCGAGCGCGCGCTGGAGGTGCTGGCCCAGGAGGCGTTTGACGTGGCGGTGATCGATATCGGCCTGCCTGGCATCAATGGCCTGGAGCTGACACGCCGCCTGCGCAGCAGCGATGTGGAGAGCAAGGCCATGCCGGTGCTGATCCTCACGGCGCGCGATGCGCTGCAGGACCGGGTGCAGGGCCTGGACTGGGGCGCCGACGACTATATGGTCAAGCCTTTCGAGCTGCCCGAGTTGCTGGCGCGCCTGCGTGCGCTGATGCGCCGCTCGCAGGCGGCGACTTCGGCAGTGCTGAACTTCGGCTGCATCGAACTGGATACGGCGGGCCGTCGTGCCGGCGCGCGCCAGTTGCCTCAGGAGGGTGAGACCGAAGGCCGCCTGCTGCCCATTGATCTGGGGCCGCGTGAATGGACGGTGCTGGAGTATCTGCTGCTCAATGCTCCCAAGCCCGCCAGCAAGGAGAAGCTGCTGCAGGCCCTGACCGGCTGGGACCGTGAAATCACGCCGAATGCCGTGGAAGTTTATGTGTCCCGCCTGCGCAGCAAACTGGAGCCGCATGGCGTGGCCCTGCGTTCCATTCGCGGCTTCGGTTATCGGCTGGAGCTGATGCCAGAATCCGTTTGATTCTCTATTTGATAGCTGCTTGCGCCCGATTGATATGGGATTTGGTTATTTATATAGCTGAACTGGTTATTAATGAAGCGCTTGCAGCTATGAAAATAGAATACTCAAAGTTTCATTCAATAAGCATTAATGACCGCCAATCTGCGTTTTCGGCTGCTGGTTCTGCTTTTGGTGCCGCTGATGCTGCTGGCGGCCATGGGCGGCTGGTTCAGCTACAGCGCCGCGGACGAGGCGTCCACCCAGCATGACCAGCGCTTGCTGCGCCTGCTGCCGGCGCTGGCCGACTCGGTGCTAGCGCCTTCGATTGCGGACGGCACGCCGCCGCTGGTGTCGCTGACGCCCAGTGTCGAAGACTTTTTGCGCAATCAGGGCGACGAAGCCGGCTATGCCGTGGGCGATCTGCAAGGCAATGTGGTGGCCGGGGATGCCTGGATCAGCTTCGATGTGCCGGCGACCGGCACGGCGGAATTCCATAGCCAGGAGCATGACGGGGTGACTTATCGCGTTGCCGTGCTCAAGGCCGAAACCTATGGCGCCGGCGAAATGGTCGTCATGCTGGCCGACAGCAGCGATGTGCGCCAGCAATGGGTGCGCCAGTTGCTGATGCATGTGCTGCTGCCCAATCTGCTGCTGATCGCGGGCGCGGCCGTGGCCATTTACTGGTCGGTAAGCCGGGCCTTCAAGCCGCTGCACAAGCTGACTCAGGCGGTCGAGCGCCGCTCGCCGCGCGATCTGAGCCCGATTGACGAGCAGACTTCGCCGGCCGAGGTGCGGCCCCTGGTGCGCTCGCTCAATCGGCTGTTCTCGCTGGTCAATGCGCAGGCCGAGGGCCAGCGCCGTTTCGTCGCCGATGCGGCCCATCAGCTGCGCACGCCGCTGGCGGCCTTGCAGACCCAGGTGGAAGCCTGGGCCTTGAGCGGCCAGGAGGCCAGACGCCTGGCCAAGAGGACCGGGGAGCCGGCACACGTCGTGCTCACGGTGGAGCAGATCGAGCAATTGCGTGATGCAACGCGGCGCACCTCGCAGCTGGCGCGTCAGTTGCTGGCCCTGTCGCGTGCCGATGCGCGCAATGCCGAGGTGCAGCCGCTGCAGGAGGTGGATCTCAAGGAACTCTGCGAGAGCATGCTCGAGAGCTTTATCGATCGCGCGTCGATCAAGGAGCTGGACTTCGGTCTGGAGGTCGAGCCGGCATCGGTCTGGGGCCATAGCTGGCTGTTGCGCGAGCTGGTTTCCAACCTGGTGGAAAACGCCATCAAGTACACGCCCCGAGGCGGCAGCGTCACCTTGCGCTGCGGTCTGCGCCCCCGGCCCGTGGGCACGGACGATGCCACCTTGCTGCAGATGGCGGGTGTGCAGCAATGGGCTTTTGTCGAGGTTGACGATGACGGACCTGGCGTGCCCGAGGAAGAGCGCAGCCAGATTACCCAGCGCTTTTATCGCGCCCAGGGCGTAGTCGAAGAGGGCACCGGTTTGGGCCTCGCAATTGCAGACGAAATAACGCAATTGCATCAAGGTGTACTGAGTTTTGCAGATGGAAGTTTCGGTAAAGGCTTATTAGTAAGACTTGAAATTCCGGTTCAATCAGTTTCAGAAGGCATTCAAACGGTATCTGAAGCTCTCAAAGGTTAATTTCTCGGTTACGCTTGCGTGTTGGTGAGAGCGGGGGTGAAAGTTGGGGTGGAGACCGCAAGCCTGCTGTTTATTAAGGTTGGTTTGACGCACCTGACGCCTGCCGGTAAGGATAGTCGTGTGCTTAACAGTGCAACTGGCTGTGAGAAAATTGCTAATAAATACTGAGTCGCCTATGTCTGAGTCTGAAGTCCTGTCGCCTGTTTCCAATATTGAAAATCCCGCGGAGGACAGTCCTGCCGCTCCCGCCATGGCTCCCGCGCGCAAGCGTCCCAAGCCCGGCGAACGCCGCGAGCAAATCCTGCAGGCACTGGCCTCCATGCTGGAAAAGCCGGGTGCCGATCGCATTACCACGGCAGCCCTGGCAGCCCATTTGAGTGTGAGCGAGGCGGCGCTGTACCGTCACTTCGCCAGCAAGGCCCAAATGTTCGAAGGCCTGATCGAGTTCATCGAGCAGTCCGTCTTCACATTGGTGCAGCAGATCGTGGGCCGCGATGTGCCCGAGGCTGCGCATGACCCGATCACGGGCGTGCGCAATGCCAACCGCGTGGTGGCATTGCTGCTGCAGTTCGGCGAAAAGAATCCCGGCATGGTGCGCGTGATGGTCGGCGACGCCATTGTTTTCGAGCACGAGCGTCTGCAGACCCGCATGAACCAGTTCTTTGACCGCATCGAGTCCACCTTGCGCCAATGCCTGCGTCCTGCGGCCGGCGCCATGGGTTCTGCTGCGCCGACGGCCGAGGCATCGGTCGCGGCCAGTGTGCTGACTTCATTTGCGCTGGGCCGTTTGCAGCGCTATGCCCGCTCGGGCTTTCGCCGCCTGCCTACCGAGCATCTGGATGCCAGCCTGGCCATGATGGTCGTGGTCTGAGTCCCTTCCCGGGCACTTCTTCAAGAACGCCGCAGTCCCCGGACTGGCGGCGTTTTTTGTTGCATCTCGAGGGACGAGAGCCGGCGAAAACCTGGCGAGAAAAAGCCTAAGTATTTACCCTTGACGCAGTCAAAACAGGCTGGAAACTGTGCAAAATAGAACGAACGTTCGTTTTATTGAGAGTTTCATGGCCTCGTCTCCCGTTTCCCGTTCTTCCACTTCTCCCGCAGTCAGGGATGCGGCGCATAGGGCCGGCCGTTCGGGGCAGCACGGGGAGGCCGGGACTGCGAAGACTAGCGCAAAGTCTCGCAAGCTGCACGCTCCGGCGCAAGCTGCGGTTAGCCCCAGTAAGGCCGCCGAGGCTGCAGCCGCCCGGTCTGCGGGCCGCTCGCTCGCCAAAGGCCAGCAGACCAAGGCCACGATTGTGGAGGCGGCGCTCAATCTGGCAACCCATATCGGCCTGGAAGGCCTGTCCATTGGCGCGATTGCCGAGCTCACGGGCATGAGCAAATCGGGCGTGTTTGCCCATTTCGGCTCGCGTGAGGAATTGCAGATCTCCGTGGTGCACGAGTACCACGACCGCTTCGAGCAGGAAGTCTTCTACCCCGCCATCGAGGCGCCGCGCGGCATTCCGCGTCTGCGCGAGCTGTTTGGCAACTGGATGAAGCGCACCTCCATGGAGATCGATTCCGGCTGCATCTATATCAGCGGGGCGGTGGAGTTCGACGATCGTACGGGGCCGGTGCGCGATGCGCTGGCCGAGTCCGTCAGCACCTGGCTGGCCGCCATGCGCCGCACCATCGTGCAAAGCCAGGAATGCGGCGATCTGCGTGCCGATGCGGACGCCAGCCAGTTGCTGTTCGAGATTCACGGCCTGATTCTGGCCCTGCACTACGAGGCCCGCTTTCTGCATAGCGAGGGCTCGATCGAGCGGGCCCATGCAGGCTTCAACAATATTCTGGCGCGCTATGCCAGCGAGCCGCCGGCCGCCTGAGGCCGTCCGCAACCTGCGTCAGTTCACAACCAAAAGCAAACCGTTCAACGCGCAACCATCACAGGAGACGACCCATGCCCAGCTACAACCCGCCACTGCGTGACATGCAATTCCTCATGCACGAGGTCTTCAAGGTCACCGAGACCTACCAGCAGATTCCCAAGTACGCGGAGGTCGATGCCGACACCATCAACGCGGTGGTCGAGGAGGCGGGCAAATTTGCGGCGAATGTCGCGTTCCCATTGAATATCTCCGGCGATGAAGAGGGCTGCACGCTGAACAAGGAGACCCACGAGGTCACCACGCCCAAGGGCTTCAAGCAGGCCTATGCGCAGTTCATCGAAGGCGGCTGGCCTGCTCTGTCCTGCGATCCGGAGTATGGCGGGCAGGGCCTGCCCTTCGTGCTCAATTCGGCGCTGTATGAAATGCTCAACAGCGCCAACCAGGCCTGGACCATGTATCCCGGCCTGTCGCACGGCGCCTATGAGGCCCTGCATGCCTACGGCACGCCGGAGCAGAAGAAGATCTACCTGGGCAAGCTGACCAGCGGCGAGTGGACCGGCACCATGTGCCTGACCGAGCCCCATTGCGGCACCGACCTGGGCATGCTGCGCACCAAGGCCGAACCTCAGGCAGACGGCAGCTACAAGATCACCGGCAACAAGATCTTCATCTCGGCCGGCGAGCATGACTTCACCAGCAACATCGTGCACCTGGTGCTGGCGCGTCTGCCCGATGCGCCCGTCGGCTCCAAGGGCATCAGCCTGTTCGTCGTGCCCAAGTTCAAGGTGAAGGCCGATGGCTCGCTGGGCGAGCGCAATCCCATCTTCTGCGGTGCGCTGGAGCACAAGATGGGCATTCACGGCAATGCCACGGCCCAGATCAATATCGACGGTGCCATCGGCACCCTGGTGGGTGAGCCCAACAAGGGTCTGCAGGCCATGTTCGTGATGATGAACGCGGCCCGTCTGGGCGTGGGCAACCAGTCGCTGGGGCTGACCGAAGTGGCCTACCAGAATGCGCTGGCCTATGCCAAGGACCGCCTGCAGATGCGCAGCTTGTCGGGCGTGAAGGCCAAGGACAAGCCGGCCGATCCCATCATCGTCCACCCCGATGTGCGCCGCATGCTGCTCACGGCCAAGGCCTATGCCGAAGGCGGTCGCGCGTTGTCCACCTTCTGCGGTCTGCTGCTGGACAAGGAGCTGCACCACCCCGACGAGAAGGTACGCAAGGACAGCGGCGAGCTGGTGGCATTGCTGACGCCCATCGTCAAGGCCTTCATCACCGACAACGGCTGGACGGCGACGACGCTGAGCCAGCAGGTCTTCGGCGGCCACGGCTTCATCAAGGAATGGGGCATGGAGCAGTTTGTGCGCGATGCGCGCATCAACATGATCTATGAAGGCACGAACGGCATCCAGGCGCTGGATCTGCTGGGCCGCAAGATCCTGGGTAACCAGGGCGCGACGCTCAAGAAGTTCGGCAAGCTGATCGCCCAACTGGTGGAGGAAGAAGGCGTCAACGAGAAGATGAGCGAGTTCATCACGCCGATTGCCGTGCTGGGCGAGCAGATGACCAAGTTCACCACCGAGATCGGTTTCAAGGGCATGCAGAACCCCGACGAAGTCGGCGCCGCCGCTGTGGACTATCTGCGTGTGGCCGGCCATCTGGTCTTCGGCTACCTGTTTGCCCGCATGGCCCAGGTGGCGCTGCGCGAGATCGCGGCCGGCAATGCAGATCCCTTCTACTTGGGCAAGCTGCAGACCGCGCGCTTTTACTTCGCCAAGCTGTTCCCCGAGACGGCGACGCTGATGCGCACTGCTCGCGCTGGCAGCCAGTCGCTGATGGACAGCGACGCGGCCCTGGCCTGATGTTCCGCAGGTGCGTGCTGCTTCGCTATTTAAAGAGTAGCAGCATGCGCTTATTCATCCCTTGTTTTGAATATAAAGGACTCGGAAATGAAGAAGATCAAAGCGGTAGCAGCTCTTGTATTGGTAGCGGGTAGCATGTCCGCAGCCTGGGCGCAGATGTCGCCCGTAGGCACCTGGCGCAGCATGGATGAAAAGGAAAACACGCCCAAGGCGCAGGTGAAGATCACCGAGGCCGGCGGCGTGGTCACGGGCAAGGTCGAGGCCCTGCTGCGCAAGGGCGCGGACCCGAATGCGCTGTGCACCGAGTGCAAGGACGAGCTCAAGGACAAGCCCGTGGTGGGCATGACGCTGATCAGCGGCGTCAAAAAGGTCGAAGGCAAGGAGGTCTGGGAAGGCGGCAGGATTCTCGATCCCGAAAACGGCAAGACCTATGCCGTGCGCCTGACGCCCATCGACGAAGGCCAGAAGCTGGAAGTGCGTGGCTCCATTGGTCCTTTCTGGCGTACCCAGACCTGGATCCGCGTTCAGTAATTGAAATGAAGCCCCCTGAGTCGCTGCGCCTGGACGGCTGCGCGCCTTCCCCCTCTCTTTCGCGCTACGCGCTGGTGGAGTGGACGCAGCCCTTGCTGCGGGGCGGTGCGGCCGGCCGAGGCCCTTGCTCGGCTGCCCTGATCTGGGGCGCGCCAGTTTCATGCGCCGTGCGCATTATGAATAACTGAAATGAATGCAATCATGTCCCGATTCAATGTGAAAAAAGTCGCCGTGCTGGGCGCGGGCGTGATGGGTGCGCAGATCGCCGCCCATCTGGTCAACGTCAAGGTGCCGGTCATTTTGTTTGACCTCCCGGCCAAGGAAGGCTCCAAGAGCGGCATTGCAGAGCGTGCCATTGCCAATCTGAAAAAGCTCAAGCCTTCGCCGATCGGCGTGGCCGAGGATGTGGAGCTGATCCAGCCGGCCAACTACGAAGAGCATATGAAGCTGCTCAAGGGCTGCGACCTGGTGATCGAGGCCATTGCAGAGCGCATGGACTGGAAGCTGGACCTGTATCACAAGATCGCGCCCTTCGTCGCCAAGCATGCACTGCTGGCATCCAATACCTCGGGCCTGTCGATCACCAAGCTGTCCGAGGCCTTGCCCGACGCCATCAAGCCGCGCTTTTGCGGCATCCACTTCTTCAACCCGCCGCGCTATATGCAGCTGGTGGAGCTAATCAACACGCCCACCACGCAGGCCGAGGTGCTGGACCAGCTCGAAGCCTTTGTCACCAGCACGCTGGGCAAGGGCGTGGTCCGTGCGCACGACACACCCAACTTCATTGCCAACCGCATCGGTATCGCCGGCATGCTTTCCACGATGAAGGAGGTCGAGAACTTCGGTCTGTCCTTCGATGTGGTGGACGACCTCACGGGCAAGAAGCTGGGCCGTGCTTCCTCGGGCACCTTCCGCACTGCCGACGTGGTGGGCCTGGACACCATGGCCCATGTCGTCAAGACGCTGCAGGACAATCTGAGCCTGGAGACCGATCCCTTCTACGGCAGCTTCGGCACGCCGCCCGTGCTGGCCAAGCTGATCGAGCTGGGCAACCTGGGCCAGAAGACCAAGAAGGGCTTCTACAAAAAGGTCGGCCGCGACATCTTCCAGTTCGAGCTCGACAGCGAGGACTACATTCCCGCAGGCGGCAAGGCCGACGAGGTCTACGGCCGCATGCTCAAAAAGCCCGCTGCAGAGCGCCTGAAGCTGCTGCGCAATGCCGAGGGCAAGGAGGGCCAGTTCCTCTGGGCCATTTTGCGCAATAGCTTCCACTATGCCGCCGTGCATCTGCAATCCATTGCCGATTGCGCACGCGATGTGGACCAGGCCATGCGCTGGGGCTTCGGCATGAAGCAGGGCCCGTTCGAGCTGTGGCAGGAAGCCGGCTGGCTGGAGGTGGCCAGGATGGTCCAGGAGGATATCGACGCCGGCAAGGCGCTGTGCAAGGCGCCGCTGCCCCGATGGGTCTTCGAGGGTCCGGTGGCCGAGGCCGGCGGCGTGCATACGGGCAATGGCTCGTGGAGCCCTGCACAGAACAGGTTTGTGCCGCGCCGTGTGCTGCCCGTGTACGAGCGCCAGCTCTTCCCCGAGAAACTGCTGGGTGAAACCGATCTGCCCGACTGGCAGACGGCTGGCACGACGATTGCCGAAACCAGGGCGCTGCGCACCTGGACGCTGGACGGCAAGGTCCTGATCGCCAGCATCAAGAACAAGATGCATGCCATCAGCCCCGAAGTCATGGAAGGTCTGATGGAGGCGGTGGATACGGCCGAGAGCGACTTCGACGGCATGGTCATCTGGTCCGGCGATGCGCCCTTCAGCGTGGGCGCCGACCTGGAGGCCACCATGCCTGCCTTTGTGATCGGTGGAGCGGACGCCATCGAGAGCATCGAGCAGGAGCTGCAGAATCTGATGCTGCGCCTGCGTTATGCACAGGTGCCCGTGGTGTCTGCCATTCACGGGCTGGCGCTGGGCGGCGGCTGCGAGATGGCGGTTTACTCGGCGCGTCGCGTGGCCCACATGGAAAGCTATATCGGCCTGGTGGAAGTCGGCGTGGGTCTGGTGCCCGGCGCCGGCGGCCTGACCTATATCGCGCGCCGTGCTGCCGAGAATGCGGCCACCAGCACCGGCAAGGATTTGCTGCCCTTCCTGACCGAAGGCTTCACGGCCGCGGCCATGGCCAAGGTGGGGACCAGCGCGCTGGAGTCGCGCAAGCTCGGCTATCTGCTGGACAGCGACATCGTCGTGGCCCACAAGGACGAGGTGCTGTTCGTGGCCATCAACGAGGCCAAGGCCATGGCGGCCGGCGGCTGGCGTGCGCCGCACAAGCGTAGCTTCCCCGTGGCGGGCCGTAGCGGCCAGGCAACGATCAAGGGTTCGCTGGTGAATATGCGCGACGGCGGCTTCATCAGCGAGTTCGACCAGCATATTGCGGGCCTGATCGCCAATGTGGTCTGTGGCGGCGATGTCGATGCCGGCACGCTGGTGGATGAGGCCTATCTGATGAGCCTGGAGCGCAAGGCTTTCTGTCATCTGATTGCCCACCCCAAGACCCATGAACGAATCCTGGGCATGTTGAATACCGGCAAGCCGGTTCGCAACTGATTTGATATGAGCATCCCCCTGAGTCGCTGCGCGCCTTCCCCCTTCTCTCGCTTTGCGGGAAGGGGGACGCCAGCAACGCTGCGGGGCGGCCCTTGCTCGCTGGCTGCTGATATGCGCCGCGAAGCAATTGAAGCCTTGCACACAGGTTAAAGAGCTAAGAGACAACCAAGGAATTTGGTCATGAAACAAGTACAAGACGCCTATATCGTTGCTGCCACGCGCACGCCCATCGGTCGCTCGCACAAGGGTTTTTTCCGCAACTACCGTCCCGACGATCTGCTGGCCACCACGCTCAAGGCGGCGCTGGCCCAGGTGCCCGGGCTGGACCCCAAGGCGATCGAGGACATCGTCTGCGGCTGCGCGATTCCCGAAGCCCAGCAGGGCCTGAATGTGGCGCGTATCGGTGCCGTGCTGGCAGGGCTGCCCACCAGCATCGGCGGCATCACCGTCAACCGCTTCTGCGCCTCCGGTCTGTCGGCCGTGGCCATGGCGGCGGACCGTATCCGCGTCGGTGAAGCCGATGTGATGATTGCTGCCGGTGTGGAGAGCATGAGCATGGTGCCCATGATGGGCAATGCGCCCAGCCTCTCGCCCAGCATCTTCGAGCGCGATGGCGATGTGGGCATTGCCTACGGCATGGGCCTGACGGCAGAGAAGGTGGCCCAGCAATGGAAGGTCTCGCGCGAGGCGCAGGATGCGTTTGCACTCGAATCGCACCGCCGCGCGATCGCCGCGCAGCAGGCCGGCGAGTTTGCCGCCGAGATTACGCCGATCGAAGTCACCGACCGCACGCTGAACATCGCCACAGGCGAAACCGTGGCCAGCACGCGCACCGTGAGTCTGGACGAAGGCCCGCGCCCCGATACCAGCCTCGAAGGCCTGGCCAAGCTGCGCACCGTGTTTGCGGCGCGCGGCTCGGTCACTGCGGGCAACAGCTCTCAGACCAGCGACGGCGCGGGCGCGCTGATCATTGCCAGCGGCGACGCCGTCAAGCGTTTTGGCCTGACGCCGCTGGCGCGTTTTGTCAGCTATGCCAGCAAGGGCGTGCCGCCCGCCATCATGGGCATTGGTCCCATCGAGGCCATTCCCGCCGCGCTGCGCTACGCAGGTCTCAAGCAGGACGATATCGACTGGTACGAGCTCAACGAAGCTTTTGCGGCCCAGTCCCTGGCCGTCATCAACACCCTGGGTCTGGACCAGAGCAAGGTCAACCCCATGGGCGGTGCGATTGCACTGGGCCATCCTCTGGGGGCAACCGGCGCCATCCGCGCCGCCACCGTGGTGCATGCGCTGCAACGCAAGCAGCTCAAGTACGGCATGGTGACCATGTGCGTGGGCATGGGGCAGGGTGCGGCAGGCATCTTCGAGCGCGTCTGAACGCCGCAGCCGCCATGCATACCGCCCAGTCGCAAGCCTCTGTGTCGGTTCCGCAGCAGGCCGCTGTGCAATGGACGGAGATGGCCTTGCCCATCTCCGTGGGCTCGGCCCATCTGGCGCTGCGCCAGTGTCAGCCCAGGGCGGTAGCGCCGCTGGCGCAGGTGGTGGTGGCTGGCGCCATGGGCGTGCAGCAAAGCTATTACCAGGCCTTTGCCCGATGGCTCGCGGAGCAGGGCTATGGCGTCACCACCTTCGACTACCGTGGCCATGGCCTGTCGCTGCAGGTGCCGCTGCGTGACGCCAGGGCCGACTTGCTGGACTGGGCCAAGGACTGCGAGCTGGTGGCAGCGCAGCTCAAGCAGCAGTTTCCCGAGCAGCCGCTGATCTGGATCGGCCATAGCGTGGGCTCGCAACTGCCGGGGCTGGCTTCCATCCCCCTGCCCATCAACGGCTTGCTGTCCGTGGGCAGCGGCAGCGGCTACTGGCGCGACAACGCGGCGCCCACCCGGCGCATGATCAGGCTGTTCTGGTGGGGTGTCGCCCCGCTGGTCACGGCTTTGTACGGCGCGTTTCCCGGACGCAAGCTGGGCATTGTGGGCGATCTGCCGGCAGGCGTGATCTGGCAATGGCGTCGCTGGTGTCTGAATCCTCTGTACGCCATGGGGGTGGAGGGGCGCTGGGCGGCCGAGGCCTATGCAGCAGCCCACTACCCCTTGCATGCGCTGTATTTCGAGGACGACGAAATGATGTCGCTGGCCAGCGTGCAAGCGCTGGTGGACTGGTACAAAAGTGCGCCCAGCACGCTGGAGCGTGTGGACCCGGGGCTGGCTCCTGCCGGACGCATAGGCCATCTGGGGTATTTCAAGGAAGAGATGCGCGAGCTACTGTGGCAGCCCCTGCTGCCTTTGCTGCAGAGCTGGCGCAACGGTGATCGCGGCCCAGGCAAACCCTTGTTCGGGCCGCATGAGTCACCTGTTTGACGGCTTTCATTCCCGCCCTTGGGCAACACTGCCAATCATGAGCACAGACCTCCACCCCTTTGATCGTGCCGTGGCGCTGAGCGCTACGGGAGTGCCCAATCAGTACCAGGGAACGGCTTCGCCCGATTACTGGAATATGGTCGGCCCTTATGGCGGCATCACGGCGGCCAGCCTGGTGCAGGCCATTCAGCAGCACCCGCAGTGCCTGGGCGATCCGCTGTCCATCACCGTCAACTATGCGGCAGCCGTTGGGCCGGGCGCTTTCGAGATCGAGGCCAGGCCGGTGCGTACCAACCGCTCCACCCAGCACTGGTTGCTGACCATCACCCAGCCCGATGCCGAAGGCCAGCCGCAGATCGTGACCACGGCCACGGCCGTGACGGCGGTGCGTCGCCAGACCTGGAGCGTCAGCGATATGCCCATGCCCGAGGTCCGGGCTGCTGCCGAGGTGGAGTGCGTGCCGCCGCTATTCAAGGCCTCCGAGTGGCTGACCCGCTACGAGATGCGATTTGTGGACGGCATCCTGCCGCGTGAGGAGGACGGTGCCGAGCGCGACAGTCTGACGCGGCTCTGGGTGAGAGACAATCCGCCGCGTCCGCTGGATTTCGCGTCGCTGGCTGCGGTCTCCGACGTCTTCTTTCCGCGGGCGTGGCTGCGCCGCTCCAAGCGCGTGCCTGCGGGCACGGTGTCCATCACGGTCTACTTCCATGCCGGGCGCGAGGAACTGGCCGAAGCGGGCGACGGACTGCTGCTGGCGCAGGCGCGCGGGCAGGAGTTCCGCAACGGCTTTTTCGACCAGACGGCCCAGCTGTGGAGCCAGTCCGGCCAGATGCTGGCAACCAGCCACCAGATTGTTTACTACAAGGAATAGCGCGCCGAAACCGGCAAGCTGTTCACATCATTCACAAGGCAAGACCATGAGCAATACCCAGGATAGCCAGGACATCCTGGTGCACACCGAAGAGGGCGTGTGCACCATCACCTTCAACCGCGCGACGAAGAAGAACTCCTTCACCGAGGCCATGTACACACAGATGGCGGATGCACTGGCGGCCGCCAAGGTCGACGCAGGCGTGCGCGTGGTGGTATTTCAGGGCGACATCGCCATCTTCAGCGCAGGCAACGATATTGCGGACTTCCTTAAGCAGGCGGCCACCCCCGATGCCATGGGGGCCGATGCCCCCGTGTGGCGTTTTCTGCAGGAAGTCTCGGCCTTTCCCAAGCCGCTGATTGCTGCAGTCTGCGGCCCGGCCGTGGGCATCGGCACGACGCTGCTGCTGCACTGCGATCTGGTCTATGCCGGCGACAACGCCGCGTTCTCGCTGCCCTTCATCAACCTGGGCGTATGCCCCGAAGCCGCTTCCAGCCTGCTTCTGCCCCAGATGCTGGGCTACCACCGTGCCGCCGAGGCCTTGCTGCTGGGCGAGCCCTTCATGGCGGAAGCCGCACTGGAAGTGGGTCTGATCAACCGCGTGGTGCCTCCCAGCGAATGCAATGCCGTGGCGCAGGCCCAGGCCAGAAAGCTGGCGCGCAAACCCCTGTCCTCGCTGATCGAGACCAAGCGCCTGATGAAGGGCGGTCAGGCCAAGGCAGTGGGCGAGCGTATTGTGGAAGAGGGCGCGGTCTTCGCCCGCATGCTGCGCGAGCCCGCGGCCAAGGAAGCCCTGACAGCCTTCATGGAAAAACGCCACCCTGACTTCAGCCAGTGCTGAAGTCAGACCTTGCGGAAGCAAGACGAGCGCAGCGATGGGTGGCGGTTTCGCCAAAAACGCCACCCTGACTTCAGCCAGTGCTGAAGTCAGACCTTGCGGCAGCAGGACGAGCGCAGTGATGGGTGGCGGTTTCGCCAAAAACGCCACCCTGACTTCAGCCAGTGCTGAAGTCAGACCTTGCGGCAGCATGACGAGCGCAGCGATGGGTGGCGGTTTCGCCAAAACGCCGCCCGGATTCCGGCAAGTGCCGAATCCAGGCCAGCTTCGCCAGCCTGTAGCTGTGCCGATCTGAAAATCGCCCCTTGTCGGGCGATTTTTCTTTGACCAATTTTTCGGGGGTTGCCTATGACATCTAGTTCCGTTCCATCCCGCAACTCAGCGCAGGAGACTGCAGAGTCCGTTCAGTTCGAGCCTGAGTTCATCTCCGGCTTGCGCGAGATCTTTGAAACGCGCGTGGCCTTCAATCAGACGATCGGTCTGAAGATCGGCGAGATCACGCCCACGCTGGTGCAGGGGCATATCGCCATGAGACCCGATCTGATCGGACATTCGGCTTACCAACGCATTCATGGCGGCGTGATCAGCGCCGGCCTGGATTCCATGGGCGGGCTGGCTGTGATGGCGGCCATTGCGGCCAAGCATATGGACGATACGCCGGCGCAAAGACTGCATCGGTTTTCCCGGCTGGGAACGATTGATCTGCGTGTGGACTATATGCGCCCCGGCATCGGCAAGGAGTTTCTGCTCACCGCCAGAGTGCTGCGCCTGGGCTCACGGGTGGCGAATACCCAGATGGAGTTTCTGTCCGTGGACGGCGAGTTGCTGTCTACCGGCACGGCCGCCTATATCGTCTCTTGACGCTGTTCAGAAAAGAGAGCGTCTGGCGCTTGCGAAATATGGGGTAGAGATCGAAATGCGTAAAAACAAGGCAAGTGAACGCTTGCCCGGATGCAGCCAGATCTTTCATTGTGTGAGATCAGGCAATGCATGCAAGTAACTGAAACTTGTGAAAGCTTTGCTTACCGTTATTGCGAGATAAGGGCAAATGTTGCTGCTTATGCTGCATAGGATGGCGTTTTCTGACTAGGAGATTCCTGCCATGGCTGTGCAAAACCCGTTCTTCGGCAAACGTGAAAACGATAGCTTTCCTCCACGCAATTCCGTCACCGGGCTTTCGACAGCGAATGCCACAGCGACATCGGGTGCCAGCTCTTTGAGCAGTGCAGGCCTTGGCACGGCGCCTTCCAGCTCCATGCGCGCCTCGGCAGCTCCCGCTGCGCCTGTGGCAGAGGAAACCGGTGGCAGCAAGCTTACCGTCGGCCCGAACATCAAGCTCAAAGGCGTGGAGATCACGGATTGCGACACCCTGGTGGTGGAAGGAACGGTCGAGGCGACCATGAATTCCCGCGTCATCAAGATCGCCGAGCAGGGTGCTTTTCATGGCACGGCCGAGATCGATATCGCAGAAATCCATGGCAAGTTCGACGGCTCGCTCACCGTCCGTGAAAAGCTGGTGATCTATGGCTCTGGCAAGGTCAGCGGCAAGATCCGCTATGGCAAGGTGGTGATCGAAGAGGGCGGGGAGCTGACGGGGCAAATTGAGGCAGGAACCAGCTCCAGCAACAGCAGTGCAGGCAGCACCTCCGCTTCGGCCTGGAGCAAGAGCAGTGCCGGCAGCAGCACGGCAACGGCTGCAGCCAGCAGCAGTGAAACCACGGGTAGCGCTGCAGTCGCCTGAATCTCTGCGCACAGCCCATGAAAAAAGCGACCTTCCGAGGTCGCTTTTTTCATGCTCGATGGCGTGGATCAGCTCTTCGTGGCCGCCTGAGCCTGGATTTTTTCGCGCCAGGCGCGCGTCTGCTCGGTATCCGGCAGAGACTGGGGCTTGCCGGTGGCATCAATGGCCACATAGGTCAGACGGGCTTCGGTCACCTTCACATATTTGCCCTGGTCGGAAAAACGCTCGGCAAAGACCTCCACATCCACAGCGACCGAGGTGCGGCCCACATGCTGCACGCCGGCGTAAAAGGACAGAATGTCGCCCACGCGCACGGGTTGCTTGAAGATGAATTCGTTGACGGCCACGGTCACCATGCGGGTATGGCTGATACGCTGCGGCAGCACCGAGCCGGCCAAGTCCACCTGCGCCATGACCCAGCCACCGAAGATGTCGCCATTGGCATTGACATCGGCAGGCATGGGCACGACTTTGAGAACCAGTTCCTTGTCGGCGGGCAGGGCAACGCTGGGAAGGTCGGGCGAACGGGGGGGCATGGAAATCTGTGACACGAATGGAAAGATTGAATTGTCCCTCAACATCGGGTTTCTACCATGTCGACGGGAGAAAGCCACTAGCGACGGTTCGGGCAAGTAAGTAGGGGGTAACTATGGGACGGTGTTTGTGGTGGATGGGCTTGGGTCTGAGTGTGCTGCTGTCGGCCTGCAGCAGCCATCCGGTAAAAGCCCCAGTATCGGGTAGAGACGATGTGACATCTGCAACGTCGCTCAAGCCACTTGTACAGGCCGTGCAGCCATCTTGCCATCCGGAGCCCTTGACCGGTGCAGCGGCACTGGCGGGGCCGTTCACCGAGCTGTCGCCGCGGCAGGCCTTGCAGGCCGGTGCACTGAATGCGCGTGTCTGCTGGGCCGGCGGGTTGCGCACCATAGAGGCCGTCAGCGAGCAGCGCGATTGCATGGTTCTGCTGCATGCCGAGTTCAATGAGCAGGGGTTTCTGTCCTGGCCGCGCGAGGCCGGCTTCTTCAAGGCCTGCGGTGCTGGCCCGTATGACAGACAGTTGCTGCAGCCCTTCACCCTGGTCTGGGTGAGCGCAAAAGTGACGGGACAGGCAGAATTCGCAGGTACCCAGATTCCCGTCATAGAAATAGACGCCCTCTACCGCGGCTCCGACTGCCTGCAGGGCGACACAGCCCCACAATGCGTTCACAGTTACCTGCAACCCCTGAAGAAGCCGCAATAGCGGCAAACCAGTCAGACGGCGCCACGCTGCGTCGCCTCTTTCCCTATATCTGGCGCTACAAATGGCATGCGCTGGCAGCGCTGGTGTTCATGATCTGCGCCAAGCTGGCCAATGTGGGCGTGCCCATCCTGCTCAAGCATCTGGTCGATGCGCTGGATATCAAGCCCGGGCAGGCGCAGGCCGTGCTGGTGGTCCCCGTGGGGCTGCTGGCGGCCTATGGATTGCTGCGCTTTTCCTCCACCATGTTCACCGAGTTGCGGGATCTGGTTTTTTCCAAGGCCACGCAGGGTGCATCGCGCTCGATCGCGCTGTCGACCTTCGAGCATCTGCATGCCCTGAGCCTGCGTTTTCATCTGGAGCGTCAGACCGGTGGCATGACGCGCGACATCGAGCGCGGGGTGCGTAGCACCGAGTCGCTGATCTCATATTCGCTCTACTCCATACTGCCCACGCTGATTGAGATGGCGCTGGTGCTGGGTATTCTGGCCGTGCGTTTCGACATCTGGTTTGCCGTCATCACGCTGGCAGCGCTGGTGTTCTATATCGGCTTCACGGTCACCGTGACGGAGTGGCGCACCCGCTTCAGAAAAGAGGCCAATGCGCAGGAGTCGGCGGCCCATACCAAGGCCATCGACTCCCTGCTCAATTACGAGACCGTCAAGTACTTCAACAACGAACAGTTCGAGTCCGCGCGCTACGACGAGAACCTCGAGAGCCTGCGCCGCGTGCGGCTCAAGAGCCAGACCACGCTGTCCATGCTCAACTGCGGCCAGCAGCTCATCATCGGTGCTGCGCTGGTGGCCATTCTGTGGCGGGCCACGCAGGGCGTGGTCGACGGCAGGCTGACGCTGGGCGATCTGGTCATGATCAACGCCTTCATGATTCAGCTCTACATTCCGCTGAATTTCCTGGGCGTGATCTACCGCGAGATCAAGCAGAGCCTGACCGACCTGAACCGCATGTTCACGCTCATGGACAAGGAGCGCGAAGTGTCCGATGCGCCTGGCGCCCAGCCCTTGCATATCGACAATCCCCCGCCTGAAGTGCGGTTTGAGAACGTGCAGTTTGCCTACGATAGCGCGCGCCCCATCCTGCACGATGTGAGCTTCACCATTCCTGCAGGCAAGACCGTGGCCGTGGTCGGTCCCTCGGGTTCGGGCAAGAGCACGCTGGCGCGTCTGCTGTTTCGCTTCTATGACGTGCAGGGCGGTCATGTGCGCATTGCCGGGCAAGACATCCGCACGGTGACCCAGAGCAGCGTGCGGCACTGCGTGGGCATCGTTCCGCAGGACACGGTGCTGTTCAACGACACGGTGGCCTACAACATTGCCTATGGGCAACCGGGCGCCTCGCAGGAGCAGGTGGTTGCAGCGGCCAAGGCCGCACGCATCCATGACTTCATCGAGCGCACGCCCCAGGGCTATGCCACGCGAGTGGGCGAGCGCGGCCTCAAGCTATCGGGCGGTGAAAAGCAGCGTGTGGCCATCGCGCGCACCCTGCTCAAGAATCCACCGATTCTGATCTTCGACGAAGCGACTTCGGCACTGGACAGCGCCAACGAGCGCGCCATCCAGAACGAGCTGCGCAGCGCGGCGCAGGGCAAGACCTCTCTGGTCATTGCCCACCGCCTGTCCACCGTGGTCGAAGCGCATGAAATCCTGGTCATGGACAGCGGCCGCATCATCGAGCGCGGCACGCACGAGGAGTTGCTTGCCGCCGGAGGGCGTTACTCCAGCATGTGGAATATGCAGCTCAACCAGGCGGAGTCATCGGAGATTTCCGCCTGAGTACGGTTACCTTTCGCCAGACGTTTGATAAGCCACCTTCGGGTGGCTTTCTTTTTGATCGCTTTGCTTTTATGTATACATGTTGTTAGGTGTTTACCCTTGAATTTGCAATTAAATCGCTGTTTTTTGATTTTTATGTATACATTTCTTCCGTCTACCAAGAACTAAATACCCCGCGAGACATGCCACCCTCCATTGCCACCGCTGCTGCTGCGGAAGAAAACCATTCCCAGGTCGTGAAGGCGCAGCTGCAACTGCGCGAAATGATTCTTGCCGGCGAGATGGCTGCCGGCGAGCGCATCTCCGAGCTGGTGCTGGCCGAGCGTCTGGGTATCTCCCGTACTCCCATACGTGCAGCGCTGATGCGGCTTGAGCAGGAGGGCATGCTGGAAGCCACGGCTGGCGGGCGCGGCTACAAGGTGCGCGTGCTGTCCGAAGCCGATGTGTCGGACGCCATCGAGCTGCGCGGCACGCTGGAAGGCCTGGCGGCGCGCATGGCGGCCGAGCGCGGGGTGGATGAAGCCCTGCTGGCGCGGGCCACGCGCTGCCTCGATGCCATCGACCGTGTGCTGGATGCCCAGAACTGGGGCGACGAAGCGTTTTCCGCCTATGTGGCCCTGAACTCCGAATTTCACGACATCCTGCTGGAGATGTCGGGCAGCAGCTTCATGCAGCGCGAGCTGGAGCGGGTCAAGCGCCTGCCCTTTGCCTCCCCCTCGGGCTTTGTGGTGGCCGACTCCGAGTCTCCGCGCGCGCTTCGCAGCCTGATCCTGGCGCAGGAGCAGCACCGTGAAGTGATTGACGCCATCGAGCACCGCGAAGGCGCGCGTGCCGAGGCGCTGATGAAAGAGCACTCGCGCATTGCGCGGCGCAATCTGCGCGAAGCCATGCGCTCGCCCGAGACCACACGCGTACCCGGTGCGCAACTGATTCGCGCCAGCCGCTGACGGCCGGTCTGCCGCGCCGCAGGCTGCGCCGGATCAAAACCCCCGACCGATAAATACAAGGAGACATCCACGATGAACCATCAGGCACAAGCCATTTATCCCCGCAACACCTGGTATGTGGCGGCCACCGCAGCCGAGGTCACGGACAAGCCGCTGGGGCGCCAGATCTGTGGCGAGCGCATGGTTTTCTACCGTGCACTGGAAGGCAAGATGGCCGCCGTCGAAGACTTCTGTCCGCATCGTGGTGCACCGCTGTCACTGGGCCGCGTCTGTGAAGGCAAGCTGGTCTGCGGCTATCACGGGCTGGAGATGGGCTGCGACGGCAAGACGGTTGCCATGCCCGGCCAGCGCGTGCGCGGCTTTCCTGCCATCAAGAGCTATCCGGTGGAAGAGCGTTACGGCTTTGTCTGGGTATGGCCGGGCGACAAGGATGCGGCCGATACAGCGCTGATCCCGGATCTCCAATGGCATGACAACCCCGAGTGGGCCTACGACGGCGGCCTGTTTCACATCAAGGCCGACTATCGCCTGATGATCGACAACCTTATGGACCTGACCCATGAGACCTATGTGCATGCCAGCAGCATCGGTCAGGCCGAGATCGACGAGACGCCCTGCAAGACTGAAGTCTTGGGTGACAGCGAAGTGGTCACCAGCCGCTTCATGGAAAACATCGAGGCACCTCCGTTCTGGAAGATGGCTCTGCGCAGCAACGGTCTGGCCGATGACGTGCCTGTGGACCGCTGGCAAGTCTGCCGCTTCACCCCTCCCAGCCATGTGCTGATCGAAGTCGGTGTGGCACATGCCGGCAAGGGCGGCTATGACGCAGCGGACGAGCACAAGGTCTACAGCATGGTGGTGGACTTCATCACGCCCGAGACCGACGGCAGCATGTGGTACTTCTGGGGCATGGCGCGCAAGTTCAATCCCGGCGATGCATCGGTGACGGCAGCCATCAAGCAGGGCCAGCACAAGATCTTCAGCGAAGACCTGGAGATGCTGGAGCTGCAGCAGCGCAATCTCGAGGACTATCCGCAGCGTCAGCTGCTCAAGCTCAATATCGATGCCGGCGGCGTGCAGTCGCGCAAGATCATCGAGCGCCTGATCGACGAGGAGAAAAACGAGTCGCGCGTTGCGGCGCTGGCTTGAGCGGCGGCAGGTAGGGGCAGATCATGTCTGTAGATGGAGTAATCTTGCAGCTCCCCGAATCGGAGTCAGCGCTGTCCATAGTCAGCGCTGCCCTTGCTACGCTGCTGCATGGAATCGCCCACCACACCCAACCCGCTTTCCCTGGATCTCTACGACCAGCCAGGTCATCTGATTCGACGAGCCCAGCAGATTGCTGCGCTGCTGTTTCGAGAAGTGCTGGGCCCCGATGTGACGCCGGTTCAATACGCCATCCTGCGCATGCTGCAGGAGTCTCCCGGCATCGACCAGGTGACGCTGGCGCGTCTTGTCGCGCTGGACAACTCGACCACGGCCGATATCGCTGCGCGTCTGGAAAGCAAGGGCTGGATTCATCGCGAGTTGCTGCCCAGGCGTCAGCGCCGTCTGAGTCTGACCACCGAGGGCGAAGCCATGCTGGCCGCGTTTGTGCCCAATGTCTACGAGCTGCAGCAGCGGATGCTTTCCGCGCTGGAGCCCGAAGAGCAGGCGGAGTTCAAGCGTCTGCTGCGCAAGTTCGTGCAGTTGCACGACAGCACTGAAGCCGGCGAGCAAGCGGCGATCAACGGCTAACAGCCCGTTCTGGCTCGGCGGCTTCACCACGATCAAGCCGGCGCGACTAGGGAATTCACTTGTGCTGGATCAAGAGTTCATTCAGTAAACTGAATGTGATTCAGTATGCTGAATGAATGATAAAAAACAAGGAGACAACGATGGAACAGGATTTGCGCGCGCATCTGGACCAGCGGCCCATGACGACCTTCCAATGGTCGGTCATCGCGGTATGCATGGCCCTGAACATGATCGATGGTTTTGACGTGCTGGTGATGGCCTTCACGGCTTCGGCGGTGTCCGGGCACTGGAAGCTCAGCGGATCGGAGCTGGGCTTTTTGCTCAGTGCCGGCCTCTTCGGCATGGCCGCAGGTTCGCTGCTGCTGGCACCCATGGCCGACAGGCTGGGGCGCCGTCCCCTGATTCTGCTGTGCCTGGCCGTGTCCGGGCTGGGCATGCTGGCTTCGGCCTGGAGCCAGACGCCGACGCAGCTTGCGGTGCTGCGCGTGATCACGGGCCTGGGCGTGGGCGGCATTCTGGCGTGCAGCAACGTGATTGCCAGCGAATATGCCTCGCTGCGCTGGCGCAGTCTGGCGGTCACGCTGCAATCGACCGGCTATGCGCTGGGCGCAACCATCGGCGGCAGTATTGCGGTCTGGCTGCTGGCCCACCATGGCTGGCGCTCCGTCTTCATGTTTGGCGGCTTTTCCACGCTGGCGGTGCTGGTTCTGGCCTGGTTTGCCTTGCCGGAGTCCATGGACTTTCTGCTGGTCAAGCGGCCCGCCAATGCGCTGCAGCGTCTCAATGCCCTGATCCGCAAGATGGGCCTGCCCGCACTGGGCTCCCTGCCTCAGGCCGTGGTGGCAGGCATCGGTGAAAGCAAGCGCATGGGGCCTTTGCAGCTGCTGTCTCCCAAGCTGCTGCGCCCCACGTTGCTGGTCTGGCTGTCCTTCTTCTCGGTGATGTTCGGCTTCTATTTCGTGATGAGCTGGACTCCCAAGCTGCTGGCTGCCTCGGGCCTGACGCCCGAGCAGGGCGTGACCACGGGTGTGCTGCTGAGCCTTGGCGGCATTCTGGGCGCGACCTTGCTGGGTCTGCTGGCGGCGCGCTTTGCGATTCACCGTGCGCTGGCGGTCTTCATGCTGGTGACGGCAGTGCTGCTGTGCTTTCTGGTGGGCAGCTCCGGTGCGCTGTGGATGTCGTACACGCTGGCCTTCCTGATCGGCGTGTTCGTGAATGCCTGCGTGGCCGGCCTCTATGCGATTGCGCCGGTGGTCTACGGCAGCGATGTGCGCGCCACCGGTGTGGGCTGGGGCATCGGCATCGGTCGCATCGGGGCGATTGTGTCGCCACTGGTGGCCGGCGGCCTGCTGGATGCGGCCTGGTCGCCCGACCAGCTGTACCTGGGTTATGGCATGGCGTTTGTCCTGGCTGCCGTCATCGTGTCCATGCACCGTATTGCCGGCCCGCAGGTCGCGCCCAGGCGCACCACGTCCGAAACAGTGGCCGCTCATTGACCAGGGAGACTTCGATGAACCAAATTTCTCACACCATGAGCGCAGTCGCGCCTGCCTTTCCGCTGGATCAATGGTACGTGGCGGGCTTTGCCTGGGAGCTGAAGGACCAGCCGGTGGCGCGTACCTTGCTGGGCCAGCCGGTGGTCCTGTTCCGCACGGAAGATGGCCGGGTCGCGGCGCTTGAGGATCGCTGCTGCCACCGCGAGCTGCCGCTGTCCTGCGGCACGGTGGAAGCTGCGGGTCTGCGCTGCGGCTACCATGGCCTGCTCTTCAGCCATGAGGGGCAGTGCCTCGAAATACCGGGCCAGGAACGGATTCCGGCCAAGGCCTGCGTGAAGTCCTTCGAGCTGCGTGAGCGCGACCAGATTCTCTGGATCTGGATGGGCGCGACGCCGGATTCCGTGCCGGGAACGGAGCCGCCGGCCTATGCCGTGCACAGCGACCCGCAATATCGTTTTGGCGGCGGCGTGTACCACTACGACGCTCCGTATCAGCTGATTCACGACAACCTGCTGGACCTGAGCCATCTGGGCTATGTGCACCTCAAGACCATCGGCGGCAACGCCCGCGTGCATATGAACGCAGATCTCAAGGTCAGCCAGGACGGGGACAGCGTGAAGGTGGTGCGCTGGATGCCGGACTCTGATCCCCCACCTACTTATGCACAGGCCTGGCCTTTTCAGGGCCGCATCGACCGTTGGCAGGAAGTGGAGTTCCATCCCTCGCATGTGCGTATCTGGACCGGTGCCATGGATGCGGGCCAGGACAGGCTGGACAACCCGGCTCGAGAAGGATTCCATATGCGCGGCTTTCACGGCGTGACGCCGGAGACGGAGACCAGCGCGCATTACTTCTGGACGATTGCGACCAATCCGCATCCGCAGATGCAGGACACCACACAGCTGGTGATCGATCAGACGGCGGCCACTTTCGAGGAAGACAAGGTGGTCATCGAAGCCCAGTTCCGCAACCAGCAGCGGTTTGGTTCACGCGCCGTGGTGGATATCCACGTGGATGTGGGGCCCAACCGTGCGCGGCGCGTGATTGAGCGGTTGCGCCAGGCCGGCGCGCAAGCCTCGCAGGCGCTGGCCTAGCGACGCACAAGCAAAAGAGAAGTACCCGAGATGAAGACTGAAACCACGTTCGAAGTGCGCATTGCGCACAAGCAGGAGCAGGCAGCCGGTATCTGCAGCCTGGAATTGCGGGCTCTGGAAGGCGCCAGCCTGGCGCCGTTCAGCGCCGGCTCGCACATCGATGTGCACCTGCCTGGCGGGCTGGTGCGCCAGTATTCGCTGAGCAACGATCCCGCCGAGCTGGATCGCTATGTGATTGCCGTGCTGCGCGAGCCTGCCTCGCGCGGTGGCTCGGCGGCCGTGCACGAGCAGCTGCAGGCCGGCCAGCAGATCACCATCAGCCACCCGCGCAACCATTTCGAGCTGCATGCGCCGGCCCGCAAGCATTTGCTGCTGGCAGGCGGCATAGGCATCACGCCGATTCTGGCCATGGCGCGCAAGCTGGCGAGCGACGGTGCGGAGTTCGCCTTGCACTACTGCGGCCGCTCGCGCGAGCGCATGGCTTTCGCCCAGACCATCGAGACTGCGCAATGGGCTGACAAGGCGCAGATCCATGTGGATGACGCGAATGGAAAGTCGTCGCTGGGTTTGAGCGAATTGCTGCAGCAAAGAGAGCAGGGTCAGCATCTGTATGTGTGCGGGCCCAAGGGCTTCATGGACGCCGTGCTCGACACGGCGCGAGAGGCGGGGTGGCCTGCGGAGCAGCTGCACTACGAGTTCTTTGCCGCCGAAGTGGAGCACCGCGCCGACGACGAGAGCTTCGAGGTGGAAGTCGCCAGCAGCGGCCAGGTGGTGCGCGTCACGCCGGCGCAGACCGTGGTGCAGGCGCTGGAGTCCATCGGCGTCTGCGTTCAGACCTCGTGCGAGCAGGGCGTCTGCGGCACCTGCCTGACACGCGTCATCTCGGGTCAGCCCGATCACCGCGATATGTATCTCACCGAAGACGAGCAGGCGGCCAATGACCAGTTCCTGCCTTGCTGCTCGCGCGCCAGGTCCGGCCGTCTGGTGCTGGATCTGTGACCAGCGGATCGGGCAGGCTTTGACCATGCGCGGGCAGGGCTGGCGCAGCCTGCTCAAAATAGGCGTTTTCCATGAAAGCGCCGCGTTCCCGCCATGAAGCCTGTCCTGCTAGTTCTGAATCTCCAGGTCCCCGCCCATCTGCAGCAGATGGAGCAGACCTTTGCCGACTTTGATGTGATCTATGCGCCCGAGGCCGATCAGGCCGAGGCCGCAATCGCCGCCCACGGCGCGCGCGTGCAATGCGTGTGCACGATTGGTGCGACGGGCCTGTCGGCCGCGCAGATGAAGCGCATGCCCGGGCTTTCGCTGGTCTGCGCCATGGGCGCGGGCTACGAGAACATCGACGTGGCCCATGCCAAGGCGCACGGGATTGCCGTCGGCAACGGCGTGGGCACCAACGACGACTGCGTGGCCGACCACGCCATGGGTCTGCTGATCGCCGCGGTGCGCGGCATCGTCAAGCTGGACAAGGCCACGCGTGCCGGCATCTGGCGCTCGGCCCTGCCGCTGCCGGCCAATGTCTCGGGCAAGCGCCTGGGCATCGTGGGGCTGGGCCAGATCGGCGCCAAGATCGCCAGGCGCGCAGCCGCCTTCGACATGCCCGTCGGCTATCACAACCGCAAGCCGCGCGAGGGCGTCGACTACCGCTACTTTGACGATCTGCTGGCGCTGGCTACCTGGGCCGATGTGCTGCTTGTGGCCACGCCGGGCGGCGCGGGCACGCGCCATCTGATCAATGCAGAGGTGCTCGATGCCCTGGGCGAAAAAGGCGTGCTGGTGAATATCGCGCGCGGCTCGGTGGTCGATACCGAGGCGCTGGCCGAAGCCGTGCGTGCAGGCCGTCTGGCTGGTGCCGGACTGGATGTCTACGAAAGCGAGCCGCAGCCGCCGCAGCAGCTCATCGATCTGGACGCCGTGGTGCTGACGCCCCATGTGGGCGGTTGGTCGCCCGAGGCCGTGCAGAACTCGGTGGACCGCTTCATCGCCAATATGCGCTGCCATCTGGATGGCAAGCCCTTGGTCTCACCCATCTGAATGCTATTGAATTGAAAGCTGTTTGCGCTTTATAGATATCAATATTGAGATGATTTAATGCTGAAATATATCTACAGAGTGCATGGGTTGCTATTGATTTTGAGTAGATGAAGGTCTTGCTGCTTGCCGTGCTTGTCTACCTTCTGGTACAAGCGCGGGCAAGAAGCAACGAGAGGGCATTCATGGATTTGAGCGCATTGCAGCAGCAACTAAAGGAGTTTGCCAGCGAGCGTCACTGGCAGGAGTTTCATACCCCGAAGAACCTGGCAATGGCGTTGATGGTCGAAAGCGCCGAATTGCTGGAGATCTTTCAGTGGATGACGCCGCAGCAGTCCCAAGGTGTCAAGGTCGATCCTGTGCAAAAAGCCAAGGCGGCCGATGAGATTGCAGATGTGTTGCTATATTTGTTGCAGCTTGCGGATCAGCTTGGTATCGATATTCCTCAGGCCGTGGGTCAGAAGCTCCTCAAGAATGCGCAAAAGCATCCGGCGGCCTTATCGGTTCAGAATGCTGTGACACCTGTCCAAGAGGAGGCAATTGAGTTGCACGGCATGTCGGATGCCTGCGTTCATGCGAGTGAGGCGAACGCCGCAGCGACAAAAGCGGAGAGTGCCGATAGCGTGCACGTTCTGATTGATTGGGAAAACGTCCAGCCAGCCTGGAGTGAAGTGCAAGCCATGGTGCCCGACTGTACGCATGTCTGGCTTTTGCATGGCCCTCATCAAAAACAAATGGATGCAGGCTATCAAGCGCTAGGAGAGCGCTTTACCTCGGTGCCATCAGTACAGGCCGGTAAAAATTCACTGGACTTTCAGCTTTCGTTCTATTGTGGCTACCTGGCTTCCAAGAGGGGAAAGCGTCTGGTCGTTGTAGCCAACGATCTAGGCTACGAGCCAATGATTAAGCATGCCAAGCTACTGGGGTTTGATGCAATGCGGCTTGGTGTGTCTATGGCTAAGGTTGCAGAGCCTGTTTCTGCGGCAAAAGCGTCTGGTGCGAGTGCGGGTGCAGTGCTAAAAACGGCAGAGGCCTCTCCTCGTTCCGAGCCCTTGCCGAAGAGGAGCACAGTCGCAGCAGTGTCTACAGCTAAGGCGGGCGTTGTGAGCAAGCCCATGGCCTCAACGTCACCCGTAAACGCGACGGCAGTCAAACCCGCATCAGCCAAGGTCAAGTCTCAGAGCGCTGCCGTTCCTGCAGGATTGCTGAACCCATCGGCGGCACAGTATGCATATCGGCTGCTTACCACTTGGCGTGAAAATCAAAATCGTCCAGCAAAGCCTGCGGCTCTACTCAACGCCATCAAGGCGATGACCCGTAGCGAAAATCTTGAGGCACCGATTGTGCAGAAGGTGTATGCGCTGCTTCAGACGCGAGGTGATATCCGCCTGGATGAGTCTGGATCAAAGCTGTCCTACCGGCAGTAAGGCAGCATGTGCTGGCTTCTTGAATGATTAAGAGATGAAGAATCCCCGCACAGATCGCTCTGGCGGGGATTTTCATGAAGTGTGCAGATTATTTCTGACTAGCAGCAATGGCCTTTTCGGCCTTGTCGACCAGCGGTGCGCCGATCTGGCTCTTCCACTTGTCGTAGACGGGGCGCGTGGCCTTCACAAAGGCTTCGCGCTCGGCAGCGTTAGGCGTGGTCACGGTCACGCCGAGGCCGGCCAGGTCCTTGAGCAGAGGCTTGTCGGCCTCGACCAGGCCCTTGCGTGCAATGGCGATTTCTTCCTTGGCGGCATCCAGCGCGGCCTGCTTGACGATGGCCTGGTCGGCAGGTGTCCAGCTGGCCCACACGTCCTTGTTGACGACGAAGATCAGCGGGTCGTTCATGTAGCCCCACATGGTCAGATGCTTCTGGCCCACGGACTGCAGCTTGGCGGCCATGTACACGCCGATGGGGTTCTCCTGGCCGTCCACGGCGCCGCTGGCCATGGCCGGCTGGGCATCGGCCCAGCTCATCTGCGTGGGGTTGGCGCCCAGGGCCGTGAAGGTGTCCAGGAACAGGGGCGAGCCCACGACGCGGATCTTCATGCCCTTGAGGTCGGCAGGCGTCTTGATGGCGTGCTTGGAGTTGGAGATTTCGCGGTAGCCGTTCTCACCCCAGGCCAGAGGCACGACGCCGCCTTTTTCCAGGGTCTTGAAGATTTCCTGGCCCACTTCGCCCTGGGTCACGGCATCCACGGCCTTGAAGTTGGGGAAGAGGAAGGGCATGGAGAACAGGTTCAGCGACTTGACCTGGGGCGACCAGTTGATGGTCGAGCCCACGGCCATGTCGATCACGCCCTGGCGCAGTGCGGAGAACTCACGCGTCTGGTCGCCCTGCACCAGCGATGTGCCGGGGTAGAGCTTGATGTTGATGCGGCCCTGGGTGCGTTCGCGCACCTTGTCGGCCCACAACTCGCCACCCTTGCCCCAGGGGAAGGCCGTGCCCAGCACCAGGGACATGCGGTATTCGCTCTTGTACTTGGCCTGGGCCATGGCCATGGGCGATGCGAAAGCCAGTGCGGCGGCTGTCGCCACGGCAGATGCGAGGAAGGTACGAAGTTTCATTTGGTTTGTCTCCCTTTTAGAAACGAAAAAATGCTTTGCTTGTTAGATGCATTGCACATTGAATAAGCACGGCCCATCTCAGTAGACACCGCGCAAGGGCCGCCCCGCCGCGCTGGTGTCGTCCCCCCCGAAGAGAGAGGGGATGCGGCAAAGCCGCTCAGGGGAGGCTAGTACCCCATCTTTGCGGGCAGCCACAGAGCAAGCTGCGGGAAGGCAATGACCAGAATCATCACGACGAACATGGACAGCAGCATCCAGCCTACCCAGCGCACGGTGGACTCCATGCGCACGCCCGCGATGCGGCAGCTGACCATCAGGTTCACGGCCAGTGGCGGCGTGAACTGGCCCAGTGCCACCTTGAGCGTGAGGATCACGCCAAACCAGACGGGGTCCCACTGGTAGTGATTCATGATGGGCAGCAGCAGCGGCACAAAGATCAGGAAGATCGAGATGCCGTCGAGGAACATGCCCACGGTGATCAGCAGCAGGATCAGCAGACCCAGCACGCCGTATTCGCCGAGACCGGAATTCACGATGGCATTGGCCACCGGATCGATCACGCCCAGGGTGGACAGCGAGAAGGCAAAAATGCCGGCCAGCGACACGACCAGCAGGATCACGGCCGACAGCTCGCCCGCTTCGCGCAGAATCGGGAACAGGTCGCGCACGCCGATGGTGCGGTGAATCACCATGCCGACGAACAGGCCGTAGAACACGGCAACCACGGCGGCTTCGGTGGGCGTGAACCAGCCCATGCGCATGCCGCCCAGGATCAGCACTGGAGCCGCCAGGCCCCAGGAGGCCTCGCGCAGGCTCTTCCAGAACGGAGGGCGGGGCATGGAGGCTTCGAGTGCGCCCATCTTGTGCTTGCGCGACATCCACACGGCGGGAATGATGAGCGCGATACCCGCCAGCACGCCGGGAATCATGCCGGCCGCGAACAGGGCCGGCACCGAAGCACCGGGCACCAGCACCGAGTAGATGATGAAAGCCACCGAAGGCGGAATCAGAATGTCCGTCGCTGCGGCCGCTCCGACCACGCTGGCAGAGAAGCTCTTGGGATAGCCCGCGCGGCTCATGGCGGCAATCATCACGCCGCCCACGGCCGCCGCATTGGCCGGCCCGGAGCCGGAGATGCCGCCCAGGAACATGGCCACGGCAATCGCCACCAGCGGCAGCATGCCGGGGCCGCGGCCCACGATGGCCACAGCAAAGTTCACCAGCCTCAGGGCAACGCCCGAGCGATCGAAGATGGAGCCCACGAGCACGAACATGGGAATCGCCAGCAGCGGATATTTGCCCAGCCCGGCATAGAAATTCTGCGGCACGGCCAGCAGGCCGAACCACTGCGTATCGGCATTGGCCAGGGCAATCGCGGCCGCCCCGGCCAGGCCGAGGGCCGCGCCAATGGGTACGCCGATGAACATCAGGCCCAGAAAGGCCACGAACAGCAAGGTGGCGATCATGCGATCTCCTTGCTGTGGTCTTTTTCCACGGGCTCGTCAGGGAAGGCGCCGGGCTTGCCCTGGCGGATGAACAGGCCGATGGCGCGCAGCGTGATCAGGGCGGAGACCACGGGCAGCCAGATCGAATACCACCACTGCGGCAGGCCGATGCCGGGCGAGGTTTCCTCGAAGCGGAAGTCGTCCCAGACCACGCGCACGCTGAGCACGGCAATGATGGCAAACAGCAGCGCCACCATCAGCGAGCCGAAACGGGCCAGAGCCTTGCGGCGCTGGACGGAGCCGCTGTCCGAGAAAAACTCGATGCGGATATGCTGATTGCGCGCCACGGCGGCAGAGCCTGCGACCAGAGCCAGCAAGATCATCAGAAAGACCGAGATTTCCTCGGTCCAGGCAAAGGAGGAGTTGGTGAAATAGCGCACCAGCACATTGGCAAAGGTGATCAGGGCCAGAGCGGCCATGATGATCACGGTCAGCCAGTCTTCAATGCGCAGGGAGCGAGGCTCGTCCGGGCGCGCGCCGGTATCGGCACCACCATCGGTCTCGGGAGGAGTGGAGGACATGAACGCGGAAAGTCAGAAAAACACACAGGGGTCAGGGCAGCTCGCCTGAATGGCGTGATCCGCGCGCACTCGATGAAAATGCCCTTATGTTCACGACTTACGCAAAACGGGTTCAGGCAACACGATTGCCTCAGGAGGCAGGCCGTTGTTGCAATCTGGTTTGCGTAAGTCCTTATGTTGTTCCTTGACCTTCACGGCGTTGTGCACCGGGATGGCTTGGAGCGAGTAGACACACCGGATAGATGTGAGCAAATATTATCAAGGTATCTATGTCGCATGGCTTACGTCGTGCAGCAGGCATTACCCTAGGGTCTGACGAGCACGGCAGGCTTGGCGCCGAGTCCGTGCTGCATCCCGTTTAGCAGCCAACAAGGATTACCTCCGTTGCACAGCTTTGGTGCAGGGCAGCGGATAATGAGAGTCTATGGAAACCAAATGGCTTGAAGATTTTGTCAGCCTTGCTGAAACCCGCAGTTTCAGCCGCTCGGCCCAGCTGCGCCACGTGACGCAGCCTGCGTTCTCGCGCCGCATCCAGGCGCTGGAGGCCTGGGCGGGCACGGATCTGGTCGACAGAAGCTCGTACCCGACGCGACTGACACCAGCAGGCAAGACCATGTACGAGCAGGCGCTGGAGATTCTGCAGTCCCTGCAGAGCACCCGGACCATGCTGCGTGCCCACGTCAGTGCCGGCAAGGGCATGGTGGGCTTTGCCGTGCCGCATACGCTGGCGTTCACGTTCTTTCCGAACTGGGTGTCGGCCGTGCATGAGAAGTTCGGCCCTTTCCGCAGCCGTCTGTTCGCCCTCAATGTGCATGATGCGGTGATGCGCCTCGTGGAAGGCGGCTGCGATCTGCTGATTGCCTACTACCACTCTTCCCAGCCTTTCCAGCTGGACCCATCGCGCTATGAAATGGTGAGCTTGGGGCATGAGGTGCTGGCTCCCTACTCCAAGCCCGACGAGAACGGCAACCCCATCTTTGCGCTGCCCGGCCGCCAGGGCCAGCCGCTGCCATACCTGGGCTATGCCGCCGGCGCCTACCTGGGCCGCGTGACGGAGCTGATCCTCAAGGAAGCGTCCGAGGCCGTGCACCTCGAGCGTGTCTATGAAACCGATATGGCCGAAGGCCTCAAGGCCATGGCGCTTGAAGGTCATGGCGTGGCCTTTTTGCCCTATAGCGCGGTGCGTGGCGAGCTGGAGTCCGGCCGTCTGGTGCGCGCCGTGCCCGAGGGCGTGACCGGTTTCCAGATGGACATGGAAGTGCGGGCCTATCGGGAAAAACCCACGGGCGATGCACCACAGGGAGGAGCTGCCGCGCTCTGGAACTTCCTCAAGGAGCAGGGCGAGATTGCGGGTGGCGAGGTCAAGGCTGTGTAACCCGACCGAGTGTTGCTTTTCTTCCAAAAGGGCCAATTGGCCCTTTTCTTGCTTGTGTGACCGGGTTTGAGTGATTTTGGGCGTTTTACTGGTGAAAACCCTAATGTTATGCATCGGGTAAATACTGAATATGCAAGTTGCGCATAAGGATTTTTGCCATCGGCATTGGCTTGTGAAATCACGAAAGCATTAGAGTTCGCAGCTTGCACAAAAAGAGGTGCTGCTTTGCAACACAAGATTGAGGCGGTGAGTAGGTGGTTGCCTTCCTGAATTCCCTACGGGAAAAGTCTTAGAAATGATTGCAATCCAGCCATCTTCATGACTGCACAATGTGTGCGGTACATTTGTTAACGCAACCTGTCCACCCTCACAAAGGGCGATGCGTTAAGGAGTGGCAAGCGTTTTTGGTCCTTACCAATAGGAGATCCGTATGAAGAAGCATTTGTTGGCCATCGCCGTAACCGCACTGGCAACTGGCACCGTGTTTGCACAGGCCAATGACACCCTGGCCAAGATCAAGTCCACCGGCAGCGTCACTCTGGGCGTGCGTGAGTCGTCCGGCCTGGGCTATACGCTGGGCAATGGCAAATATGTGGGCTTCCATACCGAAATGGGTGAGCGCATCCTCAAGGACATCCAGAAGCAACTGGGCCTGACAGCGCTGGAAGTGAAGTACCAGCCCGTGACCTCGCAAAACCGTATTCCTCTGGTGCAGAACGGCACCGTGGACATCGAATGCGGCTCCACCACCAACAACACGGCTCGTCAGAAGGACGCAGCCTTTGCCTTCACCACCTATGTGGAAGAAGTGCGCATCGCCACCCGTGCCAACTCGGGCATCACCGGCATCAAGGACCTGAACGGCAAGACCATCGTGACCACGACGGGCACCACTTCCGTGCAGACCCTGCGCAAGAACAAGCGCGCCGACGGCCTGACCTTCAAGGAAGTCATGGGCAAGGATCACGCCGACAGCTTCCTGATGCTGGAAACCGGCCGTGCCGACGCCTTCATCATGGACGGCTCCATCCTGGCCGCCAACATCTCCAAGTCCAAGGCCCCCAACGATTACAAAATCGTGGGTGAAGTGCTGTCGGTGGAACCCATTGCCTGCATGATGCGCAAGGACGATCCCGCCTTCAAGAAGGCCGTGGACGAATCCATCGTGCGTCAGATCAAGGATGGCTCCCTGACCAAGCTGTACGACAAGTGGTTCCTGCAGCCCATTCCTCCCAACAACGTGAAGGTGGGTCTGCCACTGTCGGCTGCCACCAAGGATGCGTGGGCTCACCCCAACGACAAGCCCATGGAAGCTTACGAAGTCAAGTAATCCCGCCCAATAGGTGTACCGCCCCTTCTGCCAAGCGGTTAGAAGGGGCTTTTTTGTTGCGAGGGCCGGTGTGAGCGTTTGCCCTCATAAACCAAGAATGAAAGAGGTGCTCGTATGAGTTGGGATTGGCAGGTGTTCTGTGAGGACACCATTACCCAAGAGGTCGGGCAGAGTTGTTTTGGCAAGAACGGTGACATCACCTATCTGGACTGGATGATGTCGGCCTGGGGCTGGACCGTGGCGGTGGCTTTGCTGTCGCTGGTCATTGCCCTGGTGCTGGGCGCAGTCATTGGTACCTTGCGTACCTTGCCCGACCGTCCGTGGATCGTGCGCCTGGGCAATGCCTGGGTGGAGTTGTTCCGCAATATTCCCTTGCTGGTCCAGGTGTTCATCTGGTATCACGTGGTTCCGGCCATCTTCCCTGCAATGAAGTCCCTGCCGGGCTTTGTGCTGGTGGTGTTTGCCATCGGTTTCTTCACCTCGGCGCGTATTGCCGAGCAGGTGCGATCCGGTATTCAGGCCCTGCCGCGAGGCCAGCGCTACGCCGGTATGGCCGTAGGTTTCACGACCTTCCAGACCTACCGCTATGTGCTGCTGCCGATGGCGTTTCGCATCATCATCCCGCCGCTGACCAGCGAGGCCATGAACGTGTTCAAGAACTCGTCCGTGGCATTTGCCGTGTCCGTGGCCGAGCTGACCATGTTCGCCATGCAGGCACAGGAAGAAACGGCGCGCGGCGTCGAGATCTATCTGGCTGTCACGGGTCTGTATGTGATTTCTGCCTTCATCATCAACCGCATCATGGCCTTCATCGAGAAGCGTTCTCGCGTTCCCGGCCTGATTGCAGCCAGCGGTGGAGGCCACTGATATGAATCTCAACCTCGACTGGTCGTTTTTCTCGTTGGAACTGTTCAGCAACTTTGTGCTGAAGGGGCTGTATTTCAGCGTGTTCCTGACGGTGGTCGCCACGCTGGGCGGCATCTTCTTCGGCACCTTGCTGGCGCTGATGCGCCTGTCGGGCAAGAAGTGGTTGGAGCTGCCCGCCACCATCTATGTCAACGGCATGCGCTCCATCCCGCTGGTGATGGTGATCCTGTGGTTCTTCCTGCTGATGCCCATGCTGATCGGCAAGCCCATCGGCGCGGAGACTTCGGCCATCATCACCTTCGTGGCCTTCGAAGCCGCATATTTCTCTGAAATCATGCGTGCCGGCATCCAGTCCATTCCACGTGGACAGGTGTTTGCGGGCCAGGCACTGGGCATGACCTATGGTCAGAACATGCGTCTGGTGGTGCTGCCTCAGGCCTTCCGAAACATGCTGCCCGTGCTGCTGACCCAGACCATCATCCTGTTTCAGGATACTTCGCTGGTCTATGCGATCGGCGCCTACGACATGCTCAAGGGCTTCGAAATTGCCGGCAAGAACTATGGCCGACCCATCGAGTCCTATCTGGCGGCTGCCGTGACCTATTTTGTGATCTGCTTTGCACTGTCTTGGTTCGTCAAGCGTCTGCACAAGAAGATCGCCATCATCCGTTAAGCCGGCTCCCTTTGAGGAATTGCAATGATTGAACTCAAGAACGTTTCCAAGTGGTACGGCAGCTTTCAGGTGCTGTCCGATTGCTCCACCAATATCAACAAGGGCGAGGTGGTGGTGGTGTGCGGCCCTTCGGGCTCTGGCAAGTCCACGCTGATCAAGACCATCAATGCGCTGGAGCCCTTCCAGAAGGGCGAGATCTTTGTGGACGGCACGGCCGTGCACGATCCCAAGACCGATCTGCCCAAGCTGCGCAGCCGCGTGGGCATGGTGTTCCAGCACTTTGAGCTGTTCCCTCATCTGTCGGTGACGGAGAACTTGACCATCGCGCAGATGAAGGTGCTGGGCCGCAGCGCGGCCGATGCCAAGACCCGTGGCCTCAAGATGCTGGACCGCGTGGGCCTGACCGCTCACAAGGACAAGTTCCCCGGTCAGCTCTCCGGTGGCCAGCAGCAGCGCGTGGCCATTGCGCGCGCTCTGTCCATGGATCCCATCGTGATGCTGTTCGACGAACCCACTTCGGCGCTGGACCCGGAAATGGTGGGCGAAGTGCTGGACGTGATGATGGGCCTGGCCAACGAAGGCATGACCATGATGTGCGTGACCCACGAAATGGGTTTTGCACGCAAGGTGGCCAGCCGTGTGATCTTCATGGACGTAGGCGGCAAGATCCTGGAAGACTGCAGCAAGGAAGAGTTTTTCGGCCATCCCGAAAACCGTCAGCCGCGTACCAAGGAATTTCTCAACAAGATCCTGCAGCATTGATGCCGCAGGCAAGCCGAAAAAAGGCGCTCCCAGGAGCGCCTTTTTTCATGGCCTCTCGCCAGACTCAGACTGAGTCGCTCAGCATTGCAGCACGCCGCGAGGCTCGCGCATCAGCGTGCTCTGACCAAACAGGCTTTGCACCAGATCCACCACCAGCTCCGCCGTCTGGTTGCGCAGGTCCAGTGCCGGATTCAGCTCCACGATGTCCAGCGATGCAAGGCGACCGGTGTCGGCAATCATTTCCATGCACAGTTGGGCCTCGCGGTAGGTGGGGCCGCCGCGTACCGGCGTTCCCGTGCCGGGGGCAATATCGGGGTCCAGGAAGTCCACGTCGAAACTCAGATGCAGATGGATGTCCCTGTCGTTGCGCCCCAGCAGGCTGACCAGGGAGCGGCGCATCACTTCACGCATGCCCAGCTCGTCGATGGCGCGCATGTCGTAGACCTCCAGCCCCAGCTCGCGAATCATGTGCTTCTCGCTCTCGTCCACGCTGCGCAGCCCGATCTGGCAGAACGATGAAGCGGGCAGGGCGGGAGTTGCCCCGGACAGCGCAGCCAGCTGCGCCGGCCCCAGTCCGCAGAGGCTTGAAACCGGCATGCCGTGCAGATTGCCCGTGGGCGAACTGTCGGGGGTGTTGCAGTCCGAATGGGCATCCAGCCAGAGCACGCGCAGCTGCTTGCCCGTGGCGCGGCAATGGCGGGCCACGGCGCTGATGGAGCCCGTGGCCAGCGTGTGGTCGCCGCCCAGCAGTATGGGCAGCCGGTTTTGCTGCAGCACCTGCAGTACCGCGTCATGGGCGATCTGGTTCCAGCTCAGGCATTCGGCCAGATTGCGCAGGCCCTGGGCATCGCGCGCGCCACGCGGATTGCCGGGGCCGGCCAGGTTGCCCAGATCGCTGACCTGCACGCCCAGTCGTTCAAGCGCCGGACCGAGCTGGGCCACGCGCAGTGCGTCGGGCCCCATGGCGGCGCCCAGGCGTGAAGCGCCGACATCGGTGGGCAGGCCTATCAGTGTGGACAAAGTGTGTGTCATAAGCCGCTCCGCTTCAGGCCGTTCTGCGCGCTGCAAGATTGATGATCTGAGGACTGGCTGCCTGTCTCACCATGGCAAACAAATCCTTGGGGTCGGCGAGTTCAGGCACCAGCTCGATCTGCGACAGCAGGCCCGCCTCGCCTGCCAGGCGGTGCATGGTGCGCAGCGCCGAGTAATCCTCCAGCGCGAAGCCCACGGAGTCGAACAAGGTGATCTGGGCATCCGATGTCCGGCCCGGCGCCAGCTTCTGCAGCACGCGCCACAGCTCGGTCACGGCAAAGTCGGCCGGCATCTGTTGCAGCTCGCCTTCGACGCGCGTCTGCGGCTCGTACTCGACGAAGACCTGCGCACGCTGCAGGGCGCTGGCATCGAACTCCGTCTTGCCGGGGCAGTCGCCGCCCACGGCATTGATATGCATGCCGGGCTCCAGCAGATGGCCGGGGATGATGGTGGCGCGGGTCTTGTCGGCGGTGGCGGTAGTCACGATGTCGGTGCCGGCCACGGCATCCCGCACGCTGGCGCAGACAATGGCCGTGGCGCAGAAGCCGGGCAGGAACGGCTGCAGGTTGCGCAGCAGCTTTTGCGAGGCGGCCGGGTCGATGTCGAACAGGCGCAGCTCGCGCACGCCCAGCAGTTCCATGAAGGCCAGTGCCTGAAATTCGCTTTGCGAGCCATTGCCGATCAGCGCCATGCTGCGGTTGCCTGCGCGTGCCAGATGGCGCGCTGCCATGGCCGATGTGGCTGCAGTGCGCAAGGCCGTGGTCAGCGTCAGCTCGCTGACAAAGCGCGGCATGCCGGTGGCGACATCGGCCAGCGCGCCGAAAGCCATCACCGTGGGCAGGCCCAGGCGCGGATTGTGCGGATGGCCGTTGACGTATTTGAAGGCGTAGTCCCGTGCATCGGCCACAGGCATCAGCTCGATCACGCCGCTGGCCGAATGGGCAGCCGTACGTGCGCTTTTGTCGAAGTCCTGCCAGCGGCCGAAATCGGCCTCCAGGGCTTCGCTGACCAGGCGCAGCACCTGGGTGATGCCGATGCGCGCGACCAGCCGGGCAGCGTCGCTGGCGCTGAGAAAGTCGGTGCGCAATGGTGTGTTGGCCAGAGCTTGAGGAACAGACATAAGACCTCCTCCTTGGCTTCATTTTTGAGGATTTTTGCGCCAAATGCCAGAGAGAAGAGCCTGTGACCGCCGTGGGAGCGCTGCTCTTGCGGGGTCGGGTGCGGCCTTGCCGTCAGGGAAGATGGGACAATATCGGCCATGACTCAGACCATCACGATTACCCGCCCCGATGATTGGCACTTGCATGTGCGCGATGGCGATGCCATGCGCTGCGTGGTGCCGCACACTGCCCGCCAGATGGGCCGTGCCATCATCATGCCCAACCTCAAGCCCCCGGTCACCACGGCGGAGATGGCAGCGGACTACCGCGCCCGCATTCTGTCGGCCGTGCCTGCAGGCAGCCGGTTCCAGCCGCTGATGACGCTGTATCTGACGGACAACCTGGGCCCCGAGGAAATCGTGCGAGCCAAGGCGGCCGGCGTGGTGGCCTGCAAGCTGTACCCCGCAGGGGCCACGACCAATTCCGACCATGGCGTGACCGATCTGCGCAAGATCTACCCGACGCTGCAGGCCATGCAGCGCGAAGGCCTGGTGCTACTGGTGCACGGTGAAGTGACCGATCAGAGCATCGACCTGTTCGACCGCGAGGCCGTGTTCATCGAGCAGCAGCTCAAGCCTCTGCGCAAGGATTTCCCCGAGCTCAAGATCGTCATGGAGCATGTGACGACCAAGGAAGCCGCCGAGTACGTGGCCGCTGCCGACGATTTTCTGGCGGCCACCATCACGCCCCAGCATTTGCTGTTCAACCGCAATGCCATCTTCCTGGGCGGCGTGCGCCCGCACTTCTATTGCCTGCCGGTCCTCAAGCGCGAAACCCATCGCCTGGCACTGGTGCAGGCCGCCACCAGCGGCAGCAGCAAGTTCTTCCTGGGCACGGACAGCGCTCCCCATGCCGCGCACCTGAAGGAAGCCGCGACCGGCTGCGCCGGCTGCTACAGCGCCCACGCCGCCATCGAGATGTATGCGGAGGTGTTTGACGGCGTTGGCGCCCTGGACAAGCTGGAAGCCTTTGCCTCCTTCAACGGCGCCGATTTCTACGGCCTGCCCCGCAACACCGACACCATCACCCTGGTCAAGGAAAGCTGGACACCTCCCGTGAGCTTTGAATACGGCGAAGGTGCGCAGCTCAAGCCCCTGCGCTTTGGCGAAGCATTGCCCTGGAAGATGCTGGATTAAAAACAGTAGCTGCAAGCGCCTGTGTTCACTTGAATTAAAGGTGTTTTCGGTCTGAAATCAAGAAAGGAGTTGCGCAAGCTGCTCCTTTTTTAATTTGGCTTTACGCAAGGCCTCGGTTAGGCTTGGCCAAACAGCGCTCAGGAGATTGCATGCCCAACGATGTCCAGCCCAGGATTGCCTTGCTGATCGATGCGGACAACGCGCCCGCGGAGATGATTGACGAGATATTGACCGAGCTGTCCACCTTCGGCCTGATCAATATCCGCCGTGCCTATGGCAACTGGACCAAGGCCGGTCTGCATGGCTGGCAGAGCAAGCTGCTCGAATATGCCGTGCGGCCCATGCAGCAGTTCGATTACTCCAAGGGCAAGAACGCGACCGACATGGCCATGACGGTGGATGCCATGGAGCTGCTCTATACCGAAAAGCCCGATGCCTTCGGAATCGTCTCGTCAGATGCCGACTTCACCCCGCTGGTCATGCATTTGCGCGCCAAGGGCGCTGCTGTCTATGGATTCGGGGCCGAGCAGACGCCCAGGGCTTTTGTCAACGCCTGCTCGCGCTTTCTGTATTTCGATGCGCTCAAGGAGCTGGGCGACGGCATTGTCAGCCGCAGCGAACGCCGCGAGGCTCTGGAAGCCGAAGCCGTACCGCGTGCCGTTCCCGCGGCAAGCCAGCCGCAGGGATCGAGCCCCAACGCCGGCAATGGCCGGGTGGCTGGCGGCACCGGTGTGGCCGCACCGGCCTGCACCACGCTGCGCGTGCCCTCGCACATGCTCAAGGAAGACAGGCAGCTCATTGCCATGCTCCGCGATGCCGTCAAGGCGACGCAGGACGAGGCCGGCTGGGCGCGTGTGGCGGCGGTGGGCACGCATATCGGCAACAAGCTGTCCTTCGATGCACGCAACTATGGCTATGCATCGCTGACCAAGCTCATGGCCGCGACCCAGGTGTTCGAGCTGCGCGACGAAGGCACGGCCCGCGTCGCAGTGCGCGATCTGCGTGGTCTGCAGCCTTGATGCAGCCCGCTGCAATGCAGACGGTAGATTGGGCCATTGACTGGCAGCCGCCCTGGCTGGCCCCGCTGCAGGTGTTGGGCCGCCAAGTGCATGACCGGGTGCTGGACGGCGCCGGCGTGGCCCGGGCCTTGCAGGAGGTGGCTGCCGCCCACGGACTGCTGCCGGGCTGGCAGTTCGTCGATCAGCTGCAGCTGCCTGCCGGCCAAGCCTATGAGGCATTTATCCACAGCCGGCGCTGCATTCCCACACGCGACAATCTGCATGATTTCTTCAACGGCCTGATCTGGCTGCACTGGCCGCTGCTCAAGCAGCGGCTCAATGCATTGCAGGCGGCCGAGATCGCACGCCAGGGCGTGGGTGCGCAGCGCGGGCGCCTGCGCGACTCGATCACGGTGCTGGACGAGAACGGCGGCCTGCTGCTGGCGCCTCAGGCTCTGTGCGATGCGCTGCGCGACAAGCGCTGGCAGGAGCTGTTCGTGGGCCGGCGGGCGCTGTGGCAGCAGGCGCGCTTCCTGCCCATAGGCCATGCCCTGCTGGAAAAGCTGGTCCAGCCGCGCAAGGCCATCACGGCGCATGTGATCTGTGTACCGACTGAGCAGGCGCCGCGCCTGGCGTCGCCGGTCGAGGCCGATGGCTGGTTGTGCGAACAGCTGCGCACACAGGCTTGCAATCTGGCCGACAAGCCCTATCTACCAATTCCCATATTGGGAATCCCGGACTGGTGCCTGCAAAACCAGAACTTTTCCTTCTATGATGACTCTCTAGTTTTCCGAGCCCCACGTACCGCACAAACAACACAACAACGGGTACCGCCAGAAAGAGAACTGGCTTGATGCGCATTCGCCCTGCACAGGCGGTGCCTCAAGGGTTCTGGTCATTTTGTCCCCTGTGTGGAGTACACCCTCGATGAAACGTATTGCCTTATTTCTACTGACCAATATCGCCGTGGTGGCGGTATTGGGCATTGTCGCCAGCTTGCTGGGCGTCAACCGCTACCTCACTGCCAACGGCCTCAATCTGGGCGCCCTGCTGGGCTTTGCCTTCATCATGGGCTTTGGCGGCGCCATCATCTCGCTGCTGATCTCCAAGCCCATGGCCAAGTGGACATCGGGCGTGCAGGTCATCAACGAGCCGCGCAATGCCGATGAGGCCTGGATCGTCAACACCGTGCGCGGCTTTGCCGAGAAGGCCGGCATCGGCATGCCCGAAGTCGGCATCTATGAGGGCGAGCCCAACGCCTTTGCGACCGGCGCCTTCAAGAACTCGGCCCTGGTGGCGGTGTCCACCGGTCTGCTCGAAGGCATGACGCGTGAAGAGGTCGAGGCCGTGATCGGTCACGAAGTGGCCCACATCGCCAATGGCGACATGGTCACCATGACGCTGATCCAGGGCGTGATGAACACCTTTGTGGTCTTCCTCTCGCGTGTGATCGGCTATGCGGTCGACTCCTTTCTGCGCCGCAACGATGAGCAAAGCTCGGGCCCCGGCATCGGCTACATGATCACCACCGTGGTGCTGGATATCTTGCTGGGCTTTGTCGCCGCCATCATCGTGGCCTGGTTCTCGCGTCAGCGCGAGTTCCGTGCTGACGCGGGTGCCGCACAGCTCATGGGTCGCAAGCAGCCCATGATGAATGCGCTGGCCCGCCTGGGCGGCATGCATCCGGGCGAGCTGCCCAAGAGCGTGGCGGCCATGGGCATTGCCGGCGGCATCGGCCAGCTGTTCTCCACCCACCCGCCCATCGAGCAGCGCATTGCTGCACTGCAAAACGCCCGTTAAGCTTACACATGTGTAAACGGCAGTAGCCGGTCTTTACCGCTGCTTCACAAGCCCCTGTCAACAACCGGCAGGGGCTTTTGCGTTGTAAGAGCATATACATGTCCCCGGACTTTCAGGAGTTGTGATGTCCTTCATCTCTCAAACCATGACCCGCCGCCTGCTGCCGGTCTTGCTGCTGGGCGGCTCCGCTGCCCTGCTTACTGGCTGTGTGGTGGCCCCGGCCTATCCGGCTTATGGAACCGAGGTGGTTGCGGGCGACGTCTATGCACCCATGGCCCCGCCTCCCCTGATCAACGAGGTGATCCCGGTGGCTCCCTCGCCGGCCTATGTCTGGATCGGCGGCTCCTGGGGCTGGGGCGGCGGACGCTACAACTGGCGTCCCGGTCGCTGGGCCATGCCGCCACGTCCCGGTTACGGATGGCATGAAGGGGGCTGGAACCATGGCCCTGGAGGCTGGCATCATGGCGGTGGCCATTGGGGGCCGCGCCGCTGAGGGCGTCCGCTAGGTGACAAGAAATGGCACAAGCCCGCTAGGCGGGCCACGCCGGCATCGCTAGAGTCGGATGCAGGAGGTTTGCCGTGAATCCTGCTCTTGTCACCCGCCGCGAAGGCGCTGTTCTCGTTCTCTCCAACAACAACCAGGCCGCGCGCAATGCGCTGTCGCCCGAGTATTACCACGCGGTCATGGAAGCGTTGCGTACGGCCGGCACCGATGCCTCGGTGGCCGCCGTGATCCTCACGGGCGAGGGCGGTCATTTCTGCGCTGGCGGCGATCTGAACCAGCTGGCAACGCGGCGCGAGATGCCGCTGGCCGAACGCCGTATCAGGCTCGAGGATCTCAACCATCTGATGCGTGCCATACGCGACTGCCCCAAGCCCGTGATTGCGGCGGTGGAAGGTGCCGCCGCAGGTGCGGGCCTGTCTCTGGCAATGGCTTGCGACATGCTGGTGGCGGCAAGGTCTGCGGTTTTCTCGGTGGCCTATGTGAAGGTCGGCCTCACCCCCGACGGCGGCGCGACCTCGTTTCTGGCTGAGTTCATGTCCCGTCAGTTGTTGACCGAGCTCTGCCTGACGGGTGAGCGCATCAGCGGTGAGCGCATGCATGCGTATGGCTGCGTCAACCGCTTGACGGAGCCGGGTCAGGCACTGGCCCAAGCGCTGGAACTGGCGCGGCAACTGGCCCAGGGGCCCGAGGTGGCGACCGCGCGTATCAAGGCACTGTGCCGGGTGGCTCACAGCCACAGCCTGGAGCAGCAGCTGGCGCTGGAGGCTGACTACATGGTCGAGGCCCAGGGCAGCGAGGAGTCCCGCGAAGGCATTGCGGCCTTTCTGGAAAAGCGTGCGCCCGACTTTGCCAGGCTGCGCGGAGCCTGATGGAGCGCTCCTGGCGACCTAGCGAACCGTGTAGTTGAGCTGGAACATCACGCCGGCATTGCCCAGCACATTGATCTGGGCTCCCCAGTTCCGGTTGAAGTCATAGCCCACGGCCGGAATGGCCGTGATGCCCCAGCCATGCCGGTTGTTGAACGGGATCTTCTTGTTGTACGGAAACTTGTAGCCGTGAATGATGCCGCCCGTAACCTTGAAGAAAAGGCCTGGCACGCTGTCGAAGGGCCTGAAGCGCCAGCCATAGTAGGCGTACTGGCTGGGCTGACCGAATGAATTCTTGAAATAGGCAAAGCCTGCGATATGGCGTTCGTCCAGCTCCTTCTCGGCCTGGATCAGCCAGACATAGGCATGCTTTTGTTCGTCAGGCTCGAAATCGTTTTCCTTTTTGGCATCGGAGAAATGCCAGTCCAGGGGGGCGTAGCCAAACATCCAGCCCGACAGCGCAGAGGGCTTGTCGGCGGCAGTGGAATCACTGGTTTGAGCGCTGGCACTGGCGGCAGCCAGCCAGCAGGCCAGTCCCAGGGTTACAGAGGCAGGTGCGAGTCGCAGAGGTTTCATGGTGACGCTTGGCGTGCGATGAAGTCCCCAGCGTACCGATGCCGAGCCTGGCGCAATGTCAGTCAGCGTCCAAAAACTTGTAAGAGCCATGACCTGCGGTGTGCTCGCGCCCCTCAAAGGCAGCCAGCCGGGGCTGGCATGCCTCGCGAGCAACGAGAGGCAGGCCGCGTGGCTTACAGGGCGCCGCCCGAGCCGCGTGCGCCCGAGGAGGGGACTGCCACGCCGAGAATCGCCGCAGCCACGGCCTCGCCGACCTTGATGCCGTCCACACCGGCCGACAGAATGCCGCCCGCGTAACTGGCACCTTCGCCGGCCGGGTACAGACCGCGCGTGTTGTCGCTCTGGAAGTCGGCGCCGCGGCCGATCTTGACCGGGGACGAGGTGCGGGTTTCCACGCCGGTCAGCACGGCATCCTTCATGTCGTAGCCGCGAATCTTCTTGCCAAAGGCGGGCAGGGCCTCGCGCATGGCTTCGATCGCATAGGCGGGCAGGGCCTGGTGCAGATCGCCGAGGCTGATGCCGGGCTTGTAGGAAGGCTGAACTTCGCCAAATTCGGTGGATGGCTTGCCCGTCACAAAGTCGCCCACGAGCTGGCCGGGCGCACTGTAGTTCTGGCCGCCGAGCACATAGGCTTTGGACTCCAGTTGGCGCTGCAGCACAATGCCGGAGAGCGGGTGATGCTCGCCTTTTTGCAGCTTTTCGACGCCAAAGGTCTTGCCGTCAAAGGCCCAGGCAAAGCTCTCGGCGTCTTGAGGGTAGTCCTCGGGGCTGATGGCGCAGACCATGCCGGCATTGGCATTGCGCTCGGCGCGCGAATACTGGCTCATGCCGTTGGTGACGACGCGCCCGGGTTCACTGGTCGCGGCCACCACGGTGCCGCCCGGGCACATGCAGAAGCTGTAGACGGCGCGGCCGTTTTTGGCATGGTGCACCAGCTTGTAGTCGGCGGCGCCCAGCAGCGGATGGCCGGCATCCTTGCCCCAGCGGGCGCGGTCGATCACGCTTTGCGGATGTTCGATGCGAAAGCCCACGGAGAAGGGCTTGGCCTCCATGGCCACGCCGCGCTCGTAGAACATGGCAAAAGTGTCGCGCGAGCTGTGGCCCAGAGCCATCACGGCATGATGGGTCGGCAGTGCATAGCTTTGGCCCGTGGCCTGGTCGAGCACCTGCAGGCCGACCAGTTGGCGCTGGCCGTCGACCTCTTCGATCTGCACATCGGTCACGCGCTGCTCGAAGCGGATTTCGCCGCCCAGGCGCACGATTTCCTCGCGAATGCCTTCGACCAGCTTGACCAGCTTGAAAGTGCCGATATGGGGGTGAGCCGCGTAGAGAATTTCGGGCGGTGCACCATAGGTCACGAACTCGGTCAGTACCTTGCGGCCCAGATGGCGCGGGTCCTTGATCTGGCTGTAGAGCTTGCCGTCTGAGAAGGTGCCGGCGCCGCCTTCACCGTACTGCACATTGGACTCGGGCGTCAGCTCGCGCTTGCGCCACAGGCGCCAGGTGTCCTTGGTGCGCTCGCGCACGGTCTTGCCGCGCTCCAGCACGATGGGCCTGAAGCCCATCTGGGCCAGCACCAGCCCGGCAAACATGCCGCAGGGGCCAAAGCCCACGACCACGGGGCGCTCGTCCAGATCGGCCGGGGCCTGGCCCACGGGCTGCCAGCTCATGTCTGGCGTCGGGTTGACATGGGGATGGTCGGCAAACTGCGTCAGCAGCGCGGCCTCCTGGCCCTCGTCGGCCAGCGTGATATCGACGATGTAGACGGCCAGCAACTCGGCCTTGCGCGCATCGAAGCTGCGCTTGTGCACATGCAGCTTGGCAATGGCGGAGGATGGAATGCCCAGACGCTCGGCCGCGAGCTGGGTGAGCTGGTCCGTGGGCTGATATTCGGTGTGGTTCTCGGGGTGGTATTCAACCGCCGAGAGAGGGAGTTTGAGTTCTGCGATCCGGATCATGGCTTGTACCTATCAAGCAAGGGTCTGGATGGTAAGCCAAAGCCTTTGGGCCGGCTTGGCGCCGGCGGGGTGACCTTGGCGTCTGATCGGTGAAACTATCAAAAACAGTAGCGCATAACGCTTTATAGAAAAGGCATGAAAAGCATTTTTGTATAGCATCGGTAAAGATGAGGCAGGCGCTGACTGCGTTGGCGGCTGTGGCGCTAGCATGGTGCGATTCACAGACGAGTCCTTATCGCCCATGACCCAGCCGCACTCCTCATCCGAAACGCTTGTACCGGCCGCGTGCGCAACCTCGCGCAGAAGCTGGCTGCGGCAATCCGCAGCCCTGCTGGGGGCGCTTCCCTTCATGCCATTGCCCGGTCGTGCCGCGCCCGCCGCAATCGGTTCGGCAGCAGCGCCGGCCACGGCCGGCGCGGCGAAGGCCGCTGCTCCCTGGCTCGGCGGCGGTACCAAGGCCATCACCGCTGCCGTGCGCGGCATCAATCCATTTGCTGCGGCCGGGCTGGCGGGCGGTTGCCGCCTGACCTGCGAGGCCACCATCGGCCCTTGCCACACGCTGTCGCCCGAGCGCATGGATGTCAGCGATGGCTGGGATGGCCTGCCGCTGCATATGCAGATTCGCGTGGTCAACGAGCGCTGCGAGCCGGTGGCGGGCACGATTGTGGAGATCTGGCATACCAATCACACGGGCGGTTACTCCGGCCAGATTCACCGCATGTGCAACAACGATGCCGCCGATGTGAACAAGAAGTTCTTTCGCGGCTATCAGCGCACCGACGGCAATGGCGTGGCGCGCTTCGACAGCTGCTACCCCGGCTGGTATCGCGGCCGTGCCGTGCATGTGCACTTTCGCATTCTGCAAGGCAGCTACGACCCGGCGGACAGCGCTGCATCGTGGCTGACCAGCCAGCTGTTGTTCAGCGATGCGCTCAACAGCGAGATCTTTGCGCAGGCACCGCTTTACAAGGACAAGGGCCAGCCCGATACCCGCCTGGATGTGGACAACGTGCTCGGGCAGGAGCCGGACAAGACGCCTTATGTCTTCGATGTGCAGAACCTGGGTGGGGTGATGCTGGCATCGAAGACCGTGGTGGTGCGCAGCGACAGTGCCGACAAGCTCTGCCAGGTCAAGGGCTCCATGCCGCCAGGCGGCCCGGGTGGGCCAGGAGGTCCGGGGCGGCCCGGCGGCATGCGGCCGCCGCGCCCGGGCATGATGCCGCCACCTCCGCCCGGCACCTGAACCAGGCTTCAGATCACCAGTCTGGAGTAACCGATTCCGGCTGCTTTTTCCACGCGGATCTGCGCCGGAATACGCTCCTTGAGCGCTTCCACATGACTGATGACGCCAATCATCTTGCCGCTGGCGTTGAGTGCGTCTAGCGCGGCCAGGGCGATCTCCAGCGTGTCGCCGTCCAGCGTGCCGAAGCCTTCGTCCAGGAATAGCGAGTCAATCGAGGTCTTGCTGCTGACCAGATCCGACAGCGCCAGCGCCAGTGCCAGGCTGACGAGAAAGGCCTCGCCACCCGAGAGCGTGCGCGTGTCGCGCGCCACATCGCCCTGCCAGCCGTCCACGATGTCCAGTTCCAGCTCGCCCGTGGGCTTGCGCCGCAGCAGATAGCGACCGTGCAGGCGCTCCAGGTGCCGGTTGGCCAGATGCAGCAGATGGTCTAGCGTCAGCCCCTGGGCAAACTTGCGGAATTTGTCGCCTCTGGCGGAGCCGATCAGGCTGTCCAGGTGTTGCCAGAGATCGCTGTCCTGTTCCTGCTCGGCAATCTGGGCCAACAAGGCTTGCTGGCCTGCGCGGCGCTGGTCGTCATCGTGGAGGCGGGCGCGGTGAGCGCCCAGCTGTTCGGCCTGCTGGTTGCGCTCGGCCTCCAGTTGCGTGAGCTGCTCGGTAATGGCTTCGGGCGCTTCCTCGCTGAGCGCCTGGGCCTGCAATGCGGCCAGTCGCTGGCTGGCATCGGCCAGCAAGGTGGTGGCGCGCTGCGCTGCTCCGTGCAGCTGTTCGCTGAGCGCCTGCAGTCGCTGCTGTTCGGCATCGCGCAGCAGGGCGGCGGCGTACTGAGCTTCGTCGGCAAACGGGCTGGCCTGCAGTGCTTGCTGCCATTCGGCCTGGGTCTGCTGCGTCGATTGATGTAGCTGCTCGAGGGTGGCTTGTGCCTGGCTTGCCTGACCTTGCAGCGTGGCCAGTTGCTGCGCAGTCTGCTCGAGCAGGATTTTGCAGTCTTGCAGCGTGGCGGCGGGTGGCGCTGCACCGGCGCTGGCGTCGGCGGGCAGATCGGGCAGGGCCTGGCTGCGTTGCTGCCAGTGCTCGGCATCCTCTGCGGCCTGCACGACCTGGCGTTGCAGCAGATCGATCTGCTGGGTCAGCTCTTGCATTGCCTGTTGCTGGCGCTGCCATTGCTGCCATTCCTGCTGGCGCGCAGCCAGCCAGTCTGTCGTGTCCGGGCCATCGGGCAATGCATGGCCCGCCTTCTGCAGGGCTTGCTGCAAGCGGGTCTGCAGGTTGCCGGCCTGCTGCTCCAGGGCTTGCAGTGCCTGAGCGGTCTGCTCCTGCTGGCTCAGATTGCTCTGCAGAGACTGCCGGGTGCTGGCCTGTGCATGCTCGATCTGCTGCTGGTGTTGCAAGGCCGTCTGGCATGCCTCTTTGGCCTGTTGCAGCCGGCGTTCGGCGGCCTCGGCATCGGCCATGTTCTGCTGCAGCCTTGCGATCTGCTGCGTGGCTTCAGCGTACGCGGTGCGCAGTGACTCGGGCTGCTGCCATGCCGCCTCATCCAGCGGCACTGTGCTCTGTGCACGTAGATCGGCCCAGCGTGCCAGCCATTTTTCAATCTGCTGAGCAATGGCCTGGTGCTGTTCCTGCTGCTGGTGCTGCTGGCCCTGGGCAGTGGCCAGCGCAGTGTTCAGCTGCTCGCCCTGGCGTTGCAGCGATTCCAGCGCGCTCTGTGCCTGCTGCAGTGCAGCAGCGGTAGCGGAGACATCCAGCCCCGTGTACTCGGTGATGGCCGGGTGATCCTGAGACCCGCACAGCGGACAGGCTTCGCCGGGTTGCAGCGCAGCGCGGTGGTCTTGCAGGCTTTGGATGAGGCGCTCCTGGTCAAGCAGGGCTTGCTTGTCGCTCACCTTGTCCTTGAGTGCCTTGTACTGCGCACGCAGGTCATCGCGTTGCGCAAGCTGCTCCTGGATGCGGGCTTCAACGGCGTTCAGCGCCTGCGCATGGCGCTGCTGCTGTGCATCCAGGGGCTGGCGCAGCGCAGCGTGCTCCTGCAACTGCTGCCAGTGATGCAGCTGGCGCTCTGCGGTTTGCCAGTGGCTGCGCAGCTGAGGCAGGCTGCCATGCATGGCCAGCTGCCGCTGCAGGTCTTGTTCAGCGGCCTGTTGCTGTTGCAGCGCCAGGGCGGCTTGCCGTGTCGACTGCGCGCCTTGCTGTGTCTGTGCCTCGACTTGCTGCTGCAGCTGCAGGGCGACTTGCTGCAACTGCATTGCCTGCGCTTTTGTCTGAGCGGCTTGCTGCTGCAGTTGCTGAGCTTGCTGCAGCTGCTCGCGCCAGCCGCTGAGGTTTTCACCCAGCAGGGCATGGCTGGCATGGGCCTGCTGCCAGGCCGTCAAGTCGGCCTGCCGGGCCTGTGCAGACTCCAGCTGCAGCCTTGAGTGCTGCAGCTGATCGCCAGCCAGTTGCCGGGCCTGTTGGTGTTGCTGCCATTGCGCGCCCCGGGCCTGCAGCCGCAGCGCATGCAGCTGCTGCAGCTGTGCAACTTGTGCGCTTTGCTGTTCTTGCGCCTGCTGCCAGCGCTGATGCACGGGCCGGATTGCCTGCGCGGGTCCGTGGGCCTGCAGGCGCAGCAAATCATGTGCGGCATCAGTCAGCGCTTGCTGGGCGTTCGCTTGTGCATTGCGTGCCTGCTCCACGTCCTCCATGGCCTGCATGGTCTGTGCCTGCCAGCGTTGCACGGTTTGCAGTTGCTGGTGGCGTGTCTGCAGATCCGTCAAGCCGGTCTGCAGCAGCGCGGCCTGGGACAGCAGCTGTTCGCGCGTGCTGACATCCAGCAATTGCATGCCCTGGGCCTGGGCCTGCTGCTTTTCCAGGGCCTGGCGTGCGTCGCGCGCGCGTGCAAAGACGCTCTCCGAGATGCGGCCGTAAATATCGGTGCCGGTCAGCTCTTCGAGCAGCTCGGCACGCTCATTGGGCGTGGCCTGCAGGAAAGCGGCAAAGCCTCCCTGGGCCAGCAGCATGGACTTGGTGAAGCGCTCGAAATTAAGTCCAGTAATGTGGGCGATGTGATTCGGCTTATCGCTGATGCGCGTCGTAATGATGCTGCCGTCAGCAACATGCGCCAGCTCCACAATGGGATCTTGAAGCTTCCCGTCAGACCTGTTATGGGCGCGACGCTGGCTCCAGAAGGCGCGATAGGCCACTCCTTTGACTTCAAACTCCACTTCGGCCAAGCAATCGGCAGTGTGCCGGGTGATGATGTCGTTGTCGCCTTTGTTAATTTTGTCAAGCCGAGGCGTCTGGTGGTAAAGCGCCAGGCAGATGGCATCGAGCAGCGTGGACTTGCCCGCGCCCGTGGGGCCGGTGATGGCAAACAGGCCGTTGCCGGCAAAGGGGGCGGCGGTGAAGTCGATGTTCCACTCGCCCTTGAGCGAGTTCAGGTTCTTCAGCCGCAGTTTGAGAATTCTCATGCGACAGCTCCCGGCTGGTCATGGAGACCCTGCAGCACCTGTTGATAGCGCTCGGTCAGCGCCGATTGCAGTGGCGGCTCCAGGCTCTCCAGGGCCAGTCGGCGTGCAAACACATCGAGCGGGGTGAGTTCATCCAGCGACTCGCGGGCCTCGCCGGACAGCTGCGCCGCACCCTGGCCGCGCTGGCGCTTGATGCGCAGAATCTCCACGGGCAGTGACTCGGCCATGGCTTGCACGCGCGCCGTGAGGTCGGAGAGATAGTCGTCTTCCTGTACCGTCACTTCCAGCCAGACCGGTCGACCGGCCTGTGCCTGGGCCGAGGCAGATCCCAGCAAGTCAGGCATCTGCGCCAGGCTACCGGTGATGGAGGCCATGGGCTGGAACACCGGCACGGGCAGAGCGGTGACGGTCTGCAGACCGTCGGCATTCAGATCCACCAGCAGGACCTGCTTGGTCTGCCTGGCTTCGTCAAAGCCCAGCGCGATGGGAGAGCCGCTGTAGCGAATGTGATCGAGTCCGCCGACGAGCTGCGGCTTGTGGATATGGCCAAGGGCGATATAGCAGGCAGGCGGGAAGGCATTGGTCGGAAAGGCCTCCAGTGCGCCCACATAGATCTCACGTACCGATTCATTGCTGCTGGCGCCCACCGTGGTCAGATGACCGGTGGCAATGATGGGCAGCAGTTCGCCGTTGCTGGCCTGTATCTCCTTCTGAGTCTGAAGGGCGGCGGCATACACGCGCTGGTAGGTGGCAGCTATCGCGGTTTGCAGTGCCTGCTGCTTGTCCTGCGCGCTTTGCCCGGCCTGGCTTTGCTGCACATCACGCGGGCGGATGAAGGGCAGGGCGCAGACGATGCAGCCCGGCTTGCGGGCCGTGCCGCGCAGCGGCAGCGTGAGCACATGCCGGGCCTCATCGCCGGTCGAGCTGACCACCTGGGCGCCCAGGTAGCTCAGCAGCTCGCGGCTTTCATCGAGCACGCTGACCGAGTCATGATTGCCGGCCAGCAGCAGCAAGGCCGCACCAGCGTCGTGCAGGCCCACGATGAGCTGGTTGTACAGCTCGCGGGCATAGCTGGGCGGGGCTCCGGTGTCGAAGATGTCGCCGGCGATCAGCACGGCATCCACGGCATGGGTCTGGACCTGGGTGAGCAACCAGTCGATCAGGGCCTGATGCTCGGCCTGACGGCTGCGGCCCATGAAGTGCTGGCCCAGATGCCAGTCGGAGGTATGGAGAAGACGCATGCGGCGATGGTATGCCAGCCGGCCCCGACTTACTCGCTGTTCAGCCGTTCTTGCGAAAGCTCCTGTCCGAACAAGGCACGGCCTTTGGCCCAGCCGCCGCCCCAGATCAGATCCATGGTCCCGGCCAGTGCCTCCAGATGCCGTTCGTCGAGATCCGAGCGCGCATGTTCGGCCTGGAACAGGCGGTAGAGCGCGGCCTGGGTCATGCCTTCATCCCTGAGTGCCTTGGCCAGCGCCACCAGCGTCGCCACAGGCGGTGGCGGCTGGTCTGGCCGCAGAGCTGCCTGCAGGCGCCGTGCGGACATCATCTCAGCGCCTGCCAGCGCGCTTGGCCGTCCAGTAGCTGAACTCCTCCTTGCCCACCTCATAGTCCAACTCCTGCAGCCTGGCCTGCAGGTTCTCCTGCACATCGGCCACGGCACGGTTGTAGATGCTGGGGCCTATTTCCGCGAGAAAGAAATTCAGCAGGGCCCCGGATTGCATATTGCCTATGGGCTCGTCCATGTTTTCGCGGAAATAGCGTTCTATGGAGGCAATGGCCTGCTGCTGTGCGTGTTTGGGGAGTTCTATGCTCATCGATCAAGCGTTCCTGTAAATTTCTGGCGCTTCAAGCGTCTGATGGACAAGGATTATTGTGGCGTATCGATGTTTCATCGGCTCCTGAACGAGCGGTGTTGCAAGTCGATGCATTTCTGGCCGCCTTCACTGCTGCAACCGCCTGTCGCTGCGCGGCCTGGCATGCAGTCTTTCATGGATGGACGCGGGCTCGGTACTCTTGTTCAGGCAGGCCGCTGCGTCGCCTCGCGGCTGGCGATGGGCCAAGAGTGTCTGATTTTGGCTGCCGGCCCTGGTGCATGTCAGCATGCAGATATTGCTGCATCACATGCACTTATCATGTGCATGTGCTCGTGTTGATGCAGGCAGGTGGCATGAATACCATGGCCTCTTCATCATTGCCAAGGAAAAGCCATGGCCCTCGCCATTCGAATCTACAGCGCAGGTGCGCCCGAAGTGATGCAGCTCGAAACGCTGGATCTGCCATCGCCGGGGCCGGGCGAGGTTCTTCTCGAGCAGACCGCCATCGGCGTCAATCCTCTGGATGTCAGCCAGCGCAAGGGCCTGGTTCCGATTGCATTGCCTTCGGGGCTGGGCCTGGAAGGTGCGGGGATCGTGGCCGCAGTGGGGGCCGGAGTGTCGGGTCTGAAGTCCGGGGATCGCGTCGGCTACGCCACCGGGCCGCTTGGCGCCTATGCCAGTGCGCGCCTGTTCCCCGCCGATCGCCTGATCAGGCTCCCGGACGCACTCGGGGATGACGTTGCCGCGTCGGTCCTGTTCAAGGGCATCACGGCCCAGTATCTGCTCAAGAGCACCGGCCAGGTGAAGCAGGGCAGCCGCGTGCTGATCTATGGCGCGGCGGGGGCGCTGGGGCAGCTGATGTGCGCCTGGGCAAAGCACCTGGGGGCCCAGGTACTGGGCGTCGTTTCCAAGCCGGCCAGCGTGGAGCGCGCCAAGGCTGCAGGCTGCGACCAGGTGTTTGTCTTCGAGGCGCAGTCGCTGCCATCGCAGGTGATGCAGGCCACGCAGGGGAGCAAGGTGGACGTGGTTTACGACCCCATTGGAAAAGACACCTTCTCCGCCTCGCTGGACTGCCTGCGGCCCAGAGGGCTGATGGTGTCGTTTGGCGCCACCTCGGGCTTGCCGCCGGCCGTTGAGCCGGGAGTGCTCAATGCCAAAGGTTCGCTGTTTCTGACCCGCCCTTCGCTGGCTGCACATACGGCAACGATAGAGGAATACCAGGGCCGCGCGCAGGACGTGCTGGATGCCATCGCCGCCGGCATACTCAGGCCCCACGTCTGGAAAAGCTACGCGCTCAAGGATGCAGCTGCGGCGCACGCGGACCTGGAGCTAGGCCGCTCGCAAGGATCGATCATCCTCATTCCCTGAATCGCCACAGACACCATGGACATACTCGACAGTCAGCGCACGGACGAGCTCGCCACGCTGCTCGCACTGGCAGAGCAGGGTTCATTTGCCGCTGCGGGACGGTCTCTCGGGCGCCATCCTTCGGTGCTTTCCAAGCGCATGCAGGCTCTCGAGCGAAGACTGGGCGTGCGGCTGGTGGAGCGCACCACGCGTCAGCTGCATTTCACCAGCGAAGGCCTGCGGCTGGTCGAGAAGGTGCGTCAGGCCAGCCTCCTGATTCGTGAGGCGGAGCAGGAAGCGGCGCAGGGAGCTCAGGAAACGCGAGGACGCCTGCGCCTGTCCATACCCGCGTCGATGGGGCGGCGCTGGATCAGTCCCATGCTGGCCGATTTTTCCCTGGCCTATCCGGAGGTCGTGCTCGAAGTGGAGTACAGCGACCGCATCGTGGACATCGTGGGAGAGCGTTTTGATGCCGCCATACGCATCGGCCATCTGTCGGACAGCCGGCTGGTGGCCACGCGACTGTGCGACCAGTACCGTCTTCTGTGTGCATCCGCCCGCTATCTCGAGCGCCATGAAGCACCCCGCAGACCCGAGGATCTCGCCCGTCACAACTGTCTGGGCTACACCGGTCTGCTGGATTTTCCGCAATGGCGGCTCGTCAGGTCCGCAGGCAAGCGCTCAGCCAGGGTGGTCGAATCGGTGCGCGTCAGCGGTTCCATGCTCAGCAACGACAATGAAGCGCTGCTTCATGCGGCTCTCAAAGGTGTGGGCATCATCGCCGGCAGCGACTGGCACCTCATGCCCTCCATCCATGCCGGAGAGCTCGTCCGCATATTGCCGCAATGGACGCTGGGGGAAGCCGGCGGCATCCACCTGGTGCGCCCATCGGGGCAGTACAACACGGGCGCCATGAAGGCGTTCAAGCAATGGATGACCGAGGCTTTTGCGGCAGCGCCCTGGCGGCCCGCAGACCGCTGAGGAACCCTGCCTGTCCCGCTGCTCCAGGGCGATGAGGGCGGGCCGCACAAGGACTGCGGCGCGGTTGCCGCGCAAGGGCTAGTTGCCGCTCTTGCTTCCCAGCCAGGCCGCGCTATTGAGAAAGAAGCGTACCAGCTCGCTCTGGCGGCGGGCGCCGGTCTTGGAGAAGATGGAACGCAGGTGAGCTCTTGCGGTATTGAGGCGGATGCCCAGCGCTTTGGCGGCCTCCTCCAGCGTCAGGCCATGGGTCAGCTGGATCACCAGAGCGGTCTCCGCCGACGTGAGCTGAAACAGCTGCTGGGCCAGATGCGCGGACGGATCGGCCTTGCCATCGGTGTTGCGCATGAACACCGCGACGCAGGGACGGCTCTTGGCCTCTGCTTTTTCATCCGAGGAAATGCTCTGTACGACAAGCCCCCAGTTGAGCTGACCCGAAGGACGCGCAATCGAGATGCCTTCGGTCATGACCGAGGTTGATGTCCGGGAGGACAGCAAGGCATCCTTGATCAGGCGCTGGAGCTTGCGGTTGTCGCTCGCATATTCAGCCTCCAGCATGCTGCCGGAGATCCGGATGCCGTCCTGGGCATCGAGAATGCCTTTGGCCGCAGGATTGCTTTCCAGCAACTGGCCATTCTGGTCGAGGATGACGACACCGACCATCAGGCGTGCCGTGACGCTGCTGTACAGCGACATGACCTGGCGGTCATGGTGCAGCGCCAGATGCATGTTCAGCGCACGGCGGATATGCGGCATGATCATGCGCCCCAGATCCAGATCCCTCTGGCTGAAGGCGGGTTCCGACTCGGGACGCGTGATCCGCAGGCCGTAGACGCTGCCATCGGTGGTCACGATATCGGCAGCCATTACATGGAAAATATTGTGCACACGGCACCAGTCCTTGTAATAGATGCTGCTGCGCCATTCGCTTTCGGACATCAGGTCCGGAATGGTCTTGAATTGCTCCTTGGGCATGCCAAGAAACGGGCTGTGCTCGCTGTAGACATCATGTGTGAGCAAGTCCTTGAGCCCACCAGACGCGGTGACCACCAGGCCGATATTGTCGCCCTCGGTCTGGCGGATGATCAGCACGGCAAAATTGCTGCGCATATGCGTGCGAATCACTTCCAGGCAAGATACCCAGGCTTCCGGCAGGGAAGCCGCGTCATAGAGGTGATTGATGAATTCGCTGAAACGCTCCGCGCTGATCAGCTCTTCGGTCGCTGGGCTCTGAATGGCGGATAGCGGGCCATCCTTGATTGCAAAACTCGTGGAAGCTTGTGCGTAATCGATGGGTTTCAGTTTGCCGTAGGTGGGGCTCATTGCGTTGACCTCTTGCTGGATCGCATTATCAGCGCCTCATTGCCCGGCTTCGATTCACAAGACTTCAACCTTGGTGCATGCAGTTGGCTGCCCCCCGGACTGCGGCTTCTTCGGTATGCAAGGGCCAGGTTTTGCTGGCCACCTCGCGGCGACAACCCGGGAGTCGTCAGCCCCGGGCACCAAGCCGGCTGCGCTGCTGTATGTCATGCTGCAGGCAGGCCGGCTCGTCGGCTTATTGCACGGCCTCGTCCTGGTCGGCCAGAAAGCCGCCGCTCTGGTGCGCCCAGAGCTTGGCGTAGATACCGCCGCGCTGCAGCAGTTGCTGGTGCGTGCCTTCCTCCACGATATGGCCTTCGTTCATCACGATCAGGCGATCCATGGCCGCGATGGTGGACAGACGGTGGGCAATGGCGATCACGGTCTTGCCGTCCATCAGCGAATCCAGGCTTTCCTGGATGGCGGCTTCCACCTCGCTGTCCAGCGCGCTGGTGGCTTCGTCGAGCAGCAAAATGGGCGCGTCCTTGAGCATCACGCGTGCAATCGCCACACGCTGGCGCTGGCCGCCCGAGAGCTTGACGCCGCGCTCGCCGACCTGGGCGTCGTAGCCGCTGCGGCCCTTGAGGTCGGTCAGCGTGGCGATGAAGTCCGACGCCTCTGCCTTGTCGGCCGCGGCGTGCATCTCGGCTTCGCTGGCGTCCGGGCGACCATAGAGGATGTTGTCGCGCATGGAGCGGTGCAGCAGCGAGGTGTCCTGCGTCACCATGCCGATGGCGCTGCGCAGGCTGTCCTGCGTCACGCTGCGGATGTCCTGGCCGTCGATGGTGATGCGCCCGCTTTGCGGCTCGTGAAAGCGCAGCAGCAGATTGACCAGCGTGGACTTGCCCGCGCCCGAACGGCCGATCAGGCCGATGCGTTCGCCGGGACGGATGTGCAGGTTCAGATGGTCCAGCACCTTTTTGCCGTCCGCCTTGTAGCCAAAGCTCACATCCTCGAAGGCAATCGCCCCCCGGGTGACCTGCAGCGGCTTGGCCGAGGGAGCATCGACGATGGTACGCGGCTTGGTCAGCGTGGTGATGCCGTCCTGGATGGTGCCCACGTTCTCGAACAGGCCCGTCATCTGCCACATTACCCAGTGCGAGTAGCCCATCAGCCGCAGCGCCATGGCAATCACGGCCGCCACCACGCCGGCGGAGGCCTGACCCTGCGTCCACAGATACAGCGCCGTGCCGCCGCTGCCCAGCAGCAGCAGGGCAATCATCAGGTGGTTGGTGATCTCGAACAGGCTGACCAGACGCATCTGCGCATAGCCCGTGGCCTTGAAGGCCTCCATGGCATTGCGCGCGTATTCTGCTTCGCGGCGCGTGTGGGCAAACAGCTTGACGGTGGCGATATTGGTATAGGCATCGGTGACGCGGCCCGTCATCATGGAGCGCGCATCGGCCTGCTCCTTGCCGATCTGGCCCAGGCGCGGCACGAAATAGAAGCAGGCAGCGGCATAGGCGAAGAACCACAGCGCAAACGGAATCATCAGCCGCCACTCGAAGCTGGCGGCCAGGATCAGAATGCCGATCATGTAGACGCCCACGCCCACAAACACGTCCACCACCATGAACACCACTTCGCGCACCGACAGCGCGGTCTGCATGATCTTGGTGGTGATGCGGCCGGCAAACTCGTCCGCATAGAAGGACATGCTCTGGCCCAGCATCAGCTTGTGGAACACCCAGCGCAGCCGCATGGGGAAGTTGATGGCCAGCACCTGGTGCATCACGGTGGTGTGCAGGGCCAGCAGCGCCACGCTGCCAAGCAGGATGGCGGCAATGCCCAGCACCGTGGCCTGTTGTTCGGCCCAGAAGTTGGCGGGCGAGACCGTGCCCAGCCAATCCACCACGCGCCCCATGATGGCAAACAGCACCGCTTCGTAGGCGGCCAGCAGGGCCGAGGTCAGGGTCATCAGGCCAATCCAGCCGCGCATGCCCTGGGTACAGGCCCAGACAAAGGCAAAGAATCCCTTGGGCGGAACCTTGGGCTCCTGGCTGGGATAGGGGGCTACCTGTTTTTCAAAAAATCGGAACAAGATGGAAATACTCCCGTGTCATGCTTGTGGCATATCTTGTCCCCATGGTAGGGGAGTGACCTGGTTTGGTGTCAAGGGGACCAGATGACCGCTTGTCCCATGGGCCATTGGCATGGGCCGATGACCGCGCAGCGAACTCGGGCTATGCGCAAGGTTGGCGACGGGCATGAAAAACGCCGCATCTTGTGCGGCGTGGCAGGAAAGCGCGCGGCGCGATCAGGCGTTGGGCAGGAAGCCTTCCACAGACAGATAGCGCTCGCCCGTGTCGTAGGCAAAGCCCAGCACCTTGGCACTGGGCGGCAGCTCGGGCAGCTTCTGGGCAATGGCGGCCAGCGTGGCGCCAGAGGAGATGCCGACCAGCAGGCCTTCCTCGCGAGCGGCGCGGCGCGCGTATTCGCGTGCGGGCTCGGCCTCCACCTGGATCACGCCGTCGAGCAGGCTGACGTCCAGATTCTTGGGCACAAAGCCGGCGCCGATACCCTGGATGGGGTGGGGCGCGGGCTGACCGCCGGAGATCACGGGCGATGCGGCCGGCTCGACCGCATAGACCTTGAGATTGGGGAACTTGGCCTTGAGCACCTTGGCCACGCCGGACAGGTGACCGCCCGTGCCCACGCCGGTGATGAAGGCGTCGATGCCGTCGGGGAAGTCGCGCAGGATTTCCTGGGCCGTGGTGGCCTCATGGACGGCCACGTTGGCGGGGTTCTCGAACTGCTGGGGAATCCAGGCGCCGGGCGTCTGGGCGGCCAGTTCCTGGGCGCGGGCGATGGCGCCCTTCATGCCTTTTTCCTTGGGAGTCAGGTCAAAGGATGCGCCATAGGCCAGCATCAGGCGGCGGCGCTCGATGCTCATGCTCTCGGGCATGACCAGGATCAGCTTGTAGCCCTTGACGGCCGCGACCAGGGCCAGGCCCACGCCGGTGTTGCCGCTGGTGGGCTCGATGATGACGCCGCCGGGCTTGAGCGCACCGGACTTCTCGGCATCTTCCACCATGGACAGCGCAATACGATCCTTGATGGAGCCGCCCGGGTTGCTGCGCTCGGACTTGATCCAGACGTTGGTATTGCTGCCGAACAGACGGTTGATGTGAATGACGGGCGTGTCGCCAATCGTTTGCAGAATGTTGTCAGCTCTCATCGGACCTCCGCGAATAAGGGATGGTGGGACAGTGGATCGCAGCGCAGGCTGTCTGCGCAGACACAGAGCATTGTGCACGCAAGCGTTCTGCGAATGGGCTATATCGATATGACCCGAAAAGTGGGCAAGGCAGCGGGCGGTGATTAACATCGGCCCATGAATCTACGGTTTCTGGAAACCTTTGTGCTGCTGGCCGAGCTGCGCAACTTCCGCATGACGGCCGAGCGGCTGTTCACCACACAGGCGGCCGTCTCCAGCCGCATCGCCACGCTGGAGCAGGAGTTCGGCGTGCGCCTGTTCGACCGCGGCGTGCGCGAGGTCACGCTGACGGCCGACGGTGCCAAGGCCCTGGTGCATGCCGAGCGCATGCTCAGGCTGATGCGCGAGATGCGCGAGGACATGCTGGACAAGCAGGCCTATGCGGGCGTGATCCGCATCGGCGCCATCGAATCCATCGTGCATAGCTGGTTCCCCGACTTTCTCGCGCTGCTGCAGCAGCGCTATCCGCGCCTGCAGGTGGAGATCGCCTGCGACACCACCATCCATATGTCGGAGCAGCTTCTCAAGGGCCAGCTCGATGTCTCGCTGCAGGCCAAGCCCGTGTCCGGCGGTGCCATTGCCAATCTGTCGCTGGGCGAGTTCGCCATGGCCTGGGTGGGCAGCCCCAAGCTGGGCATAGGCGACGAGACCCTGAGCCTGGCCGAGCTGGCGGCTTTTCCCATCATGAGCTTTGCGCGCGGCTCCGAGCCGTATGCGGTGATCGAGCAACTGTTCAGCGCCGAAGGCAACGCCTCGCCGCACATGAACTGCATTGCCTCGGTGGCGACCATGATTCGCGTGGTCTGCGACGGCCTGGGCGTGGCGGCCGTGCCGCCGGCCATCATCCAGCGCGAGCTGGCCGAGCAGCGTCTGCGCCTGCTGCGCGTAGATCGCGAGTTTCCTTCGCTGCCGCTGATGGCCTGCTGGCGCAACGATCACCAGAACCCGCTGGCCGAAACCGTGGTGCGCGCCGCCGAAGAGGTGGCCACGGCGTTTGCGCTGAACCACGGCCAGGCTGTGGCGCGGCTGCCGGGCGCCCGTCTGGCAGGGGACGCATAAAGCGCAGGAGCAGGCACCAATGGTGCTGGCGCCAATGCCTGCCGAGCATGGGGTGTGCCTCAGTACTGAATAAAAAAGGAGCTGCTAGCGCCTGATGCCAATCGATTTCAGAGTGTTTTCTATCTGAAATCGATTGCAGTCAAGTGCTAGCAGCTCCTGTTTTTTGCTCAGCAATCAGGCTTGGGCGAGCAGGGTCTCCACCGCCAATGCCACTGACAGCAGGCGTTGGTCCTGACCGGCCGTGCCGGCCAGGCTCAGGCCCACGGGCGCTTCGCCCGCGCGGTGGCAGGGCAGGGACACCGCGCAGCCGTCGAGGAAGTTGATCAGCGTGGGATTGCGCAGCATCAGCCCGTTGGCCGCGAAATAGGCTTCGTCGCTGGCCTGCAGCTCGGCAATCTTGGGCGCGATCACGGGCACCGTGGGCATGAGCATCAGGTCGTGATCGGCCATCTGCGCCTCGACGCGGGCAATCCACTGCTGGCGGAGCGCCAGCAGCTCGATATAGTCGGCCGCGCTGATGTCCTTGCCGCGCAGAATGCGCGTGCCCACGCGCGGATCGTATTCGGCCAGGCGGCCGGCACCGTCGATATGGCTGCGGTGCCAGGCCCAGGCCTCGGCGGCCGTGAAGCCGCCCTTGGCATTGATCTGCGCAAGCTCGGAGAAGGGCGGCACCACGGCCTCGGTGATCTGCACGCCGGCCGCATACAGCAGCGACAGCGCGCGCTGCCAGGCCGCGGCCACAGCGCTGTCCATGCCGTCCAGCACCACATTCGTGGGCGCCAGCAGGCGCAGGCCCTGCAGCGAGGCTGCGCGCAGTTCGCCATGCGATTGGCCCGACAGCACCGCGTCCAGCGCGGCGCAGCAGCGCACGCTGGGCGCCAGCGGTCCGATGGAGTCCAGATTAGCCGACAGCGGCAGCACGCCCTGCATGGAAACGCGGCGCGCCGTGGGCTTGAAGCCGGTCAGGCCGCACAGCGCCGAGGGAATACGCACCGAGCCGCCGGTGTCCGAGCCGATGGCGGCCAGCGCCATGCCGTCGGTCACCGAGATGGCCGCGCCCGAGGACGAGCCGCCAGGAATGCGGCCGCCGTCGTTTTCACGTTGCCAGGGATTGCGCGGCGTGCCGTAGTGCGGATTCAGCCCCAGGCCCGAGTAGGCGAACTCGGTCATATTGGTCGTGCCCACGATGACCGCACCCGCGTGGCGCAGGCGCTGCACGACTTCGGCCGTCTGCGTGGCGGGTGCGGCATAGGCCAGCAGCCTGGAGCCGCCCAGCGTGGGGTGGCCCTCGATGTCGAACAGATCCTTGACCGAGATGGGCAGGCCTTCGAGGGGCGAGCGTGCCAGGCCGGCCGCGCGCAGCACATCGCTGGCGCGGGCTTCGGCCAGGGCCTGCTCGGGCAGCAGGCGCGTGAAGACGCGCGGGCCTTCGCCTTGCGTGGCGCGCTCCAGTGCCTGCTCGGCCAGTTGCACGGCGCTGGTCTGGCCTTGGGCCAGGCGCTCGGAGACCTGGTCCAGGCGGGGAGAGACTGAAGTCATGGGTAGCTCCGTGTTCAGGCGACGATGTCCAGCAGCTCGCTGCGGTAGCGGTGGCGGATGCTGCGCTGGCTGCGCGGGTCGTACAGCTCCATGGCGAACTGCGTGGCAGGGCGGATGCCGCCGATGGCGGCCATGGTGCCGCAGGTCATGCCGCTGCCTTCGGGCAGCTGGCTCTGGCCGCCGGTGTAGCCCGCGATCAGGTCCTGGGGCGTGCGCAGGCTGGCCAGCGTGCCTTCCTGGTACAGCACTTCGCGGCCGTCCTCCACGATCCAGGAGCGCAGGATCAGCTCGTCCCAGTGGCCGGCCACATCGGCAAAGCGCCAGGCCTGGGTGGCCACGGGCTTGATGCAGGCCTGCTTGGAGAAGGCAACGCTATAGGCTTCGAGCTTGCGATCGGTGTGGTCCGAGGCCAGGCTCACGAACATCTCGCCGTCATGGCTGAAGACGAAGACCTCGGCCTCGCCCGAGGAGTCCGGGCCGAGTACCTGCAGCGTGCTGCTCTGGCTCAACTGGTTGCTGGCGATGCGGTAGTACAGCGGCACGGCGCTGGGGCGCGGAATGCCGAGCGCGGCAAGCTCTTCGATGTGGTGTTCGATGGCCGCATGGTCGCGTCCGGCCCAGCCGGCGACGATCAGGGTGTCGAAGATGGGGGCCAGGGTCTGGCCTTCGGGGGTGGTGAATTGCAGTTGCATGGCGGAAAGCTCAAAAAGGGGAAGGCGGGGCCTTGGGCCCCGCATGGCGGCGCTGCGCAGGCAGCGTCAGGCGGTCACTGCTTCTTGACGAAGAGCACGACCAGGAAGGCGGCGAGGAACTCCAGCGCGGCCACGAAGTACAGCCCCGAGGACAGCGAGCCGGTGCTGGTCTTGAGCGCGCCGATCATGTAGGGCGCCACAAAGCCGGCCAGGTTGCCAACGGAGTTGATGAGGGCGATGCCGCCGGCGGCCGCCGTGCCGGCCAGAAAGGCTGAGGGGATGGACCAGAACACGGGGAAGGCGGCGAGGATGCCGACGGAGGCCAGCGTCAGCGCGCACAGGGCCAGCACGGCGTTGTGCAGGAACATGCCGGTCAGGATCAGGCCTGCTGCGGCGATCAAGGCGGCGATGGCGCTGTGCATGCGGCGCTCGCCGGTCTTGTCCGAATGCATGCCGTTCCAGACCATGGCCAGCGTGCCGGCGAGAAAGGGAATGGCCGAGATCAGGCCGATCTGCAGATTGTTCTGGATGCCGATCTCCTTGATGATGGACGGCGACCAGAAGGCGATCGTGGCGTTGCCGCTGACGATGCAGAAGTACACGGCAGCGCACAGCCAGACGCGGTAGTTGCGGCAGGCATCGGCGAAGGAATGCTGCTTGTGGCCCTGCTGGCTCTCCTGGGCCACGGCGGCGCTGACGGCGCGCTGCTCGGCGACGCTCAGCCACTTGGCGTTCTCGGGCTTCTCGGGCAGCCAGGCCAGCACGAAGAAGCCGGCGATCACCGAGGGAATGCCTTCAAGGATGAACAGCCATTGCCAGTTGGCCAGATGGCCCACGTCCTGCATGCCGTTCATGATGGCGCCTGCGATCGGGCCGCCCACGGCGCCGGCGATGGCGAACGAGGTCATGAACAGACCGTTGATGCGGGCGCGGTGGCGGGCCGGGAACCAGTAGGTCAGATACAGCACCACGCCGGGGAAGAAGCCCGCCTCGACCACGCCCAGGATGAAGCGCAGCACATAGAACATGGTGGGCGTGGTCACATAGGCCATGGCCATGGACGCCGCGCCCCAGAGGATGGTGATGCGCGCCAGCGTCTTGCGTGCGCCGATCTTCTCCAGCAGCAGGTTGCTGGGCACTTCGAACAGGAAGTAGCCGATGAAGAAGATGCCGGCGCCCAGGCCGTAGACAGCCTCGCTGAACTGCAGGTCCTGCAGCATCTGCAGCTTGGCGAAGCCGACGTTGACGCGGTCTATCCAGGCCAGGACAAAGAGAAAGACCAGAAAGGGGATCAGGCGCCAGGTGATCTTGCGGTAGGTGGCGTCCATGTCGGGGTGCGCGTGCGCACCGGCATGGCCGGCAAGAGGGTGGGTGGCGGAAGCCGGGCTGCTCATGGGGAGTCTCCTGTATGCGAAAGTGCAGCGGGCACATGGGGCGCTTTTGCTGGCGCTCCTGTGTGTCTTGGAACAGTGGAATGCGGCGCGGGCCGGTGTTCCTGTGGCGGCAGTATCGAAAGGCAGCGAGGGGCTGTCCAACAAGAAATTCTGAGCGGCCCTGAATGCAAATTCTTATGAGCAGAGGTGGTGCGGGCTGTGCACCGGCATGAGGCAGGCGTGCACCGATAAGGCGCGGGAAAACCCTAGGATTCATGCGCTCCGGATCGCGCTGCCGGGCCGCTCAAAGCCCGGGTCTGCGCCTGGTGCCAGAGATTGGTGATTGATTCACATCAAGACCAGGGGAGATGGTGTTTCCCCTTGGGCCTGCAATCGGGAACAATGAGGCAAAGTCTGTTTGAGGGAGGACTGCTCTTGCTCACGTTCAACACAATTCTGGTGCTGCTGGGGGTCTGTTGCGTAGGCCTGCTGGTCGGTTTTTCCTGGCGCGAGCAGCGCTGGGGCCCCTGGGTCATGCTGGTGTTCGTGGTGAGTCTGCTGTCGCTGATGAGCTACGCGATTCTCAATCTGCTGCTTTAGCACCGCAGGCCAGGGCGGGACGCGCGCGCAGCGGGGCTTTCCAGAGTTCGGCCAGCAGCAGACCGGCAATCGTCATGATGCCGCCCACGGCGTGGTAGGCCGCCAGGGGCTCGTTCAGGGCGAAGGCTGCAATCAGGGCGGTGAATACCGGAATCAGATTGAAGAACATGCTCGATCGCCCGGGGCCCAGCGTCTGCACCGCCTTCATCCACAGCAGCGGCGCGGCAATGGAGGCCATGATGCCGGCATAGCCCACCAGCGGCAGATTGCCGGCGTCAAGCCCGGTCTTGGGCGAGAAGAGATAGAGCGGGAACTGCACGACCACGGCAACCAGCACCTGCAGATACAGCAGCTGCACCGTGGCCAGGCGCGGCATGGGCCAGCGCTTGAGCAGGATGTTGTAGACCGCATAGGCCAGCATGGCCAGGAACATCATGGCGTCGCCCAGGTTCAGGCCCTCGGAAGCCAGATGGCTGAGCCGGCCCGATGAAACCACCAGCGCGACTCCCAGAATTGCCAGCAATGAACCCCAGATGCCGCCATGCGTCAGCGGCTGGCCCAGCATGAACACGGCCAGGGCCAGCACCAGCATGGGCGTGAGCGAGCCGATGATGCCCATGTGCGTGGCCGTGGTGAAGTGGGCGGCGTAGTAGGCCAGGCTTTGGTAGATGACCATGCCCAGCACGCCCAGCACCACTATCCGTGGCAGCAGGGGCTTGATGTCGGCGCGCTGGCGCCAGATCGAGGGCAGGACGAAGGGCGTGAACAGCACGGCCGCCACCAGCCAGCGAAAAAACCCGATCTCGGCCGCGCTGATGCTGTCTGCGGCCAGCTTGCTGACCACGGTGTTGACCGACCAGATCAGCACCGCGCCCAGTGGTAATAGGTATGCACCCATATGAAACTCCTTGAGGTGCTTATGATGCGCTTGACGTATTTGAAGCGCATTGCTGATTTCAGACATTTCATAACTCAAGCCGGACGAACCCATGCCAGCCTTTGCTTCGACTCCCGGCCCGGCCGCCAAGCGGTACGCCGTACAGATACTGGACACCGACACAGTGCCTGGCAGCTATTACTTTCGCTATGACGAGTTCGGCGAACACAGCGAGGCTCCGCCGCACAGCCACCGCTGGGGGCATCTGAACTATGCGGCCCACGGCAGTCTGAGCATGGATGTGCCCAGCGGCCATATCCTGTGTCCGCCGCAGCACGGGGTGTGGATTCCGCCGGGCGTGGTGCACAGCTGCTATCTGCAGCATGCGGTGCAGTACCGCTCCGTCTATCTGGCCCCCGATCTGTGTGCGGACCTGCCGCAGACGGCGGGCTGTATGCGCCTGGGACCCATCGTCAAAGCCGTGCTCGCGGACTTCGGTGCCAGGGGCGTGCAGATTCCGGTGACGGACGCCGATCTGCGGCTGGCCCGGGTGGTGCATGACCAGTTGCGAGCCACGCCGCTGGAGCTGAGCTTTCTGCCCGTGGCCCGGCATCCCGCGCTGGTGCAGGTGCTGGACGCCATGCAGTCGCGCCCCGACGACCACCGCAGCCTGGCCGAATGGGCAGAGACCGTGCACATGACGGAACGAACCCTGGCCCGCCACTGCCAGCGCGAGCTGGGCATGAGTCTGGGGGAATGGCGCCAGCGCATGCGCTATCTGCAGGCGATCGACGCGCTGGAGGCCGGCCACACCGTGCAGCAGATCGCCTACGACCTTGGTTACAGCACGCCATCGGCCTTTATTGCCATGTTCCAGCGCGAATCAGGCCTGCCTCCCGAGCAGTTCAGGCGCGAGTTCTGTGCAAGTTCTTTCTGAACGCGGGATAATGCGCGCCGTGAAGTGCGCCAGACCGCCGCTGGTACAAGTGCCGAAAGGCCGTACTGGAGGAACGTCCGGACTGCATAGGGCGGCGTAGCAGCTAACAGCTGTCCACCGTGAGGTGAGGATCAGAGCAACAGAGACGAGTCTGGCAGGAGTGCCGCAAGGCAGACCAACCAGGGTGAAACGGGCAATCTCTACGCGCAGCAATACCAAGTAGGCACACGTTGACGGGGCCCCCGGAGTGTGCGGGTAGGTAGCACCGAGCCATCAGGCGACTGATGGCCAAGATTAATGGCGGTCACATGGCGGGCAACCGTTGTGCACAGAATCCGGCTTATCGGCGCACTTCACATCTTCTTCCTCGGCGGGGCACAGTCCGGCGAATCCACTGCATTCACTCCACCATCAGCGCGAACAGCTGATGGCGGTGGTGGATATCGAGCCGCGCAAAGGCGCGGTTGCGATAGGTCTTGACCGTGGCTGCGCTCACCCCGAGATCGGCCGCGATGCCGTCCTGGGTCATGCCGCGCAGCAGGCGCAGGCAGACCTCGAGTTCGCGCGCCGTCAGACCCGGTGCCAGCTCCTGCAGGCGAGCCGGCCACCTCTCATCTCCAGCAGCCATGTCCGCCGTCAGCGCCAGGTGCTTGTGCGTCAGGGCCATCAGGGCGCTGGATAGGTCCGCGAAGTCGCTCAGATGCCGGTCGGCAAAGGGTTTCTGGTGAGCATGGCGATAGAGGTTGACGGCAAACACCGAGCCGTCGGAACCGGGCTCGGCAATCGAGATGCGCTCAGCCACGTCATGCGCGTCATACACGCACTGGCGATGCAAGGGCGTGACCTCGTTGGCCTGCACATGGACCAGATTGCGGGCGCCTGACATCCGCATATGTCCGGGCCATTCCTGGCCCCAGCTTCTGTCCTCGTGCTGAGGCCCCGAGAGATAGGCACTCCAGCACTGGCGTGTGGTGTCCGCAACGCCCTGGGAGGCCGACAGAAACAGCCGCGGCCGGCAGCTGCCGATGCGATACACCGACAGCGAGGCCGTGGGCGCGATGGCGCTCAACTGCTCCAGTGCGGCCTGGGCAAAACAGCTCTGTCCCAGATGCTCCACCAGACCGGCCAGCAAGGTGCTGGCCTGGGCCATGCCGCTGGCCGGCATGGCGTCATTCGTCGAAGGTAGCGTCCAGGTTCTCATCGGTGTGTCTTGGCGTGGGCTGTCATCTTCTTGGGGGACAGCGAAATCTTCAACAGTGCTTACGCTCATGTTCCTGTGCTTAGACATCGCAAGGAGAGCAATGCTGTCGCCAAACCATGATTTCCAGATTGCCGCTCCAGGGCTGCGCCACTTTGCCGAATTTCGCGTGCAGGTGGGGCCGGCGCAGGAGGTGGGAGAAACGACACGCGGCTTGCGGCGTGTGATTCCCATCGTCGGCGGCCAGGTGCAGGGAGAGGACTGGTCGGCGCGTGTGCTGCCGGGCGGGGCCGACTTCCAGCTGCTGGTCAGCGAGGAAATGGCCGAGCTGGACGCGCGCTATGTCATCGAAACCGACGGCGGCGATTTGATCTATGTGAGCAACCATGCCTTGCGCACCGGGCCGGCCGAGCTGATGCAGCGTCTGCGCCGCGGCGAGAGCGTCGATCCCTCGGCGATCTACTTTCGCTGTGCGCCCCGCTTTGAAACGGCCTCCAAGCGCTTTGCCTGGCTGGGGCAGCGCCTGTTCGTGGGCGCGGGAGCGCGCTTTCCGGAGCAGGTCGTCATGCGGTTTTTCGAAGTGCTGTGAAACAGCATCGCAACAAGGAGACAAAACATGAAAGTACTGCAAGTCCAGAACCTGCCCGGACCCGCTTCTGCACGGGCCTGGCGACGTCGGCTGATGGCCCTGGCACTGCTGGCCGGCGGCAGTGCAGCCCTGGGCGTCGCTCAGGCCCAGACGGCTTATCCGAGCAAGACGGTGCGCATGATCGTGGGCTTTCCGGCGGGCACGGGACCCGATGTAGTGGCCCGCCTGCTCGCACAGAAGCTCTCTGAAGCATGGGGCGGCGTGGGCGTGGTGGTGGACAACAAGCCCGGTGCCGCCGGCCTGATCGCAGCCAGCGAGGCGGCGCGCGCGCCGGCCGACGGCTACACCATCATGCTGGCCGAGACCGGACAGCTCAGCATTGCGCCCAATACCTACCAACGGCTTGCCTACCAGCCGCGCAAGGATTTCGCCCCCGTCAGCCAGGTGGTGAGCTCCGACTTCGTGCTGCTGGTCAATCCCGAAAAGGTCAAGGCGCGCAACGTCAGGGACTTTGTGGCCTGGACCCGGCAGCAAAACGGCTTGTTCATGGCCACTTTCGGAGCGGGCACGCCGGGGCATTTCGGGGCCTATATGTTTGGCGATGCCGTGCAGTCCAAACCCGAGGTGGTGCACTACAAGAGCACTTCGGATGCCTTGAGCGGCATCTTCAGCGGCGATGTGCAGGGGGTGTTTGCTTCCTCCGGCATGGCAATCCCGCAGGTGCGCGCCGGCAAGCTGGTGGCCCTGGGAAGCACGGGCAGCGCGCGTGTGGAGCAGTTGCCCGAGTTGCCGACCATGAAGGAGCAGGGCTTTGGCAACCTGGAATTCAGCTCCTGGTTCGGCATCGTTGCGCCCGCCAGGACACCTGCGGAGGTGGTGAGCAAGCTCAATGCCGATCTGCTCAAGGTCCTGCAATCGGGCGACGGCAGGGCGCGGCTGCAGGAGGCAGGCTTCAGAGTTACGGGCACCAGCGCGCAGCAGTTTGCCGACATCATTGCTGCCGATACCGTCAAATGGGGCAAGGCGGTGGCTGCGACGGGCTTCAAGGCGGATTGAACGAATCGGTGCGTGCCGCGGCCGAGTCCGGTTGGCGGCACGCGAAGGCGGTTCCGCTCAGAACCTTTCCCAGGGCATCAGATAGCGCCACTGGCCCTCGGGTACCTTGGCCAGCGATACGCGGCCAAGGCGCAGCCGGCGCATGCTGAGCACCGTCAGGCCGATGGCGGCGCACATCTTCTCGATCTCTTCGGGCGCAATGCCCTTGAGAGCGAAGCGCAGATGGTTTTCGCTTTGCCAGCTGACATGGCAGGGAGGCATGCGGCGATGGCCGTTGCCGCCGGGAATGGGTAGACCTTCGTACAGGATCTCCAGGCCATCTTCAATGATCTGGCCCTCCACGCCGACGATGATTTCCTGCTCCAGCCACATGCCTTCCTCGGCCAGCTTGCGTGCCACGCGCTTGTCCTGGGTGTAGACGATGAGACCGCTGGCAGGCAGCGGAATCGTCAGAAACGACTCCAGATTCCTGAAGTGATGGTCCAGCACTAGCTGGGGCATGGGCGTGTCCAGCTTGGCCTTGGTGTCCTCGCTCAGCAGCGAATGCGCGCTGCGCACGCGGCCATAGGCCTTGCCCTGGGTCATGCCCGCGGGCTTGTTCATCAGGATGGTGACGGGCGGAATGGCTTCAGGCTTGGCGTCCTTGCGCAGGACCACTACCTGGTCGGGGCGGACACGTGTTTCGGGCACTTGCACCACTTTGCCATCCACCTGGACATTGCCCGCGACGATATGGAGCTCGGCCTCGCGGCGCGAGCATTGTTCTTGCTCCGCCAGGCGCTTGGCCAGGCGGATGCTTTCTTGTTCAGGCAGGGATTCAGACATGGCGAGAGCTTAATGCTCCGGCCATGTCCTAGTTGTCCACAGGTCTAGCGCGGCGCTTGCGGCGCGCTATCGGCCCAGGCAGAGCTTCTGGATGCGCTCCACATGCGCCAGCAACGATTGCTGGGCCACGGGCCACAGCGCTTGCGGCGTGTCGGCATAGGCAATCGCCACCCAGTCCTGAATGCTGCCGTCCGGCTTGGTACGCATGGCCTGATGCACCTTGGCCTCGCGCGCCAGGCGGTGGGCCTTGAGGCGGGTGATCTGATGCTGCGCAAAGCCCAGCACATAGCCGTGGGCAGGCAGGATGTAGCGAATGTCGTACTCCAGACACATGGAGTGCAGCCGGTCCAGCGAATCGAGGTAATCGATCATGTTGCCGTCCGGCGGGCTGATGACGGTGGTACTGCCATTGAGGATGTGATCGCCACTGAATAGCAGTGCGTCCTCCACCAGCAGAAAGCACAGGTGGTTGGCCGCGTGGCCGGGCGTGAAGATGGCTTGCAGCGTATGCGTGATTTCGCCTTCTTCCCCTTGTCCGCGAAGTGTGATGCGCTCTCCGTCCTGCAGTGTCACCTCGGGTCTGAAGCGGCTGTTGGCACGTGCCGTGGGCGCAGACGGCAGGCCCATGATGGGGGGGCTGGCATGGCCGGAGAGCAGGACCATGGCCTGCAGCGGTGCGGCACCCGGCGAGTGATCGGGGTGGGAATGGGTGCAGACGATGTAGCGGATATCGCCGCCGGCGGCATCGTGCAGTCGCTGCAGATGTTCGGCATCGTTCGGTCCGGGGTCGATGGCGATATAGCCGGTATGCGCATCGCCGACCAGATAGCTGTTGGTGCCGGGGCCGGTCATCATGCCGGGGTTGGGGGCCGTCAGACGCATCAGGTTCTTGCGCAGCGGCACGGCTTTTTCAAACTGCCAGTCGAGATGGTGGGCGGCCTGGCCGTCGGGGTGGACCATCTCCAGTTCGCCGTAGGCCGTATCGGTTTCCAGCTGTCTTGTGTCCTGCCCCTTGAGATAGCCCGCACGAGGGTGGGCGTGCCATAGCGGCTTTTCACCCTGCAGGGCATCCAGCACGGCCTGCGTGTCGGCATAGCCCGTCAGGCGCTGCAAGGTGCGCTGGGTAGGGAAGAGGATGAACAATTCCTTTTCCTCGAAGCGCTGTAGGGCTTGCTGGGGGCGGATCCAGGTGGGCTCGAACTGCTCGGTCTCGTCAGCCACCGCCGTCTGACCCTCGGGCATGCGGGCCACGAAAAACGGCACGTTGAAGCGCTTTGCCAGGTTCAGCGGCGCCGTCCAGTGGGCCAGATACCAGAGCTGATCCACGGCCAGGCTCCAGCCGCGCGCGCGGCATTGCTCGTACAGCGATGCCTTGCGGTCCAGCTGCTCGACTTCGGCCGCAGGCACGGGCCGGCCGGCCTGGTCATAGGCCAGTAGGATGCCCAGCTCCTCAAACGTCTCGCGAATGCCTGCCAATGCCTGTGTGATGCGGCCGGTGCCGGCAATCTCCGCCATGGTGGGACGAACCCGCGCCAACGCGTGGTTGGCAGGGGCCGCGTCCTGATCCTCGAGGCCTCCGCCAGGAAACACATAGGCATTGGCAAAAATACCCTGATCGGCGCGTCGCGTCATCAGCACTTCGAAACCGTTGCCGTCGGCGCAGTCGCGCAGCAACAGCAAGGTCGAGGCGTCACGCGTGGGCACCGGTTCGCGCTGGGGCAGAAGGAGCTGGCTGGGACGGGGCTGGCTGGTTGATGTCATGAGGTCACATTATGCGAAGTCGCAGGCTTCGTGCCTGTCACGCCTGGACTAGTTGCGCACAACGGCGCCCGAATCGGGGAAAGCACTGAGAGCAAACCTCTGAGGATGTCTTGCATTTAGTTATTTGAAATAACAATAATGATGCAAAAGGAATGGTTATGACTCATAAAGAAATTGCAGTTGAGTTCCGTGGCGAAGCCGAACAGGTTGCCGTCATTCGCCTGATGCGCGCTGCCAAGCGCAATGCTTTGTCCGATGGACTGGTGCTGGGTCTGCGCGATGTATTCATGAATCTCCCCACCAGCGTGCGCGCGGCCGTGGTGGATGGCGATGGCCCGCATTTCTGCGCCGGCCTGGATCTGAGCGAGCTCAGCGAGCGCGATGCGGCCCAGGGCGTTCTGCATTCGCGCATGTGGCATGAGGCCTTGCGTCAGGTGCAGTTCGGCGCGGTGCCCGTGGTCGCCGCCCTGCATGGCGCCGTGGTGGGCGGCGGTCTGGAGCTGGCCAGTGCTTGTCATATCCGTGTGGCCGACAGCAGCACCTTCTATGCCTTGCCAGAAGGCTCGCGCGGCATTTTTGTCGGCGGCGGCGGCTCGGTGCGCATCCCGCGCCTGATCGGTGCGGCGCGCATGGCCGACATGATGTTCACGGGCCGTGTGTACAAGGCCGAAGAAGGCGAGCGTATCGGTCTGTCGCAATATCTGGTGCCAGAAGGACATGCGCTGGACAAGGCTGTGGAGCTGGCGCTGCGCATTGCCGAAAACGCCCCCATGACCAATTACGCGCTCATGCATGCGCTGCCCCGGATTGCCGATCAGCCTGCCGATCAGGGGCTGATGACCGAAGCTCTGATGGCCGCCGTGGCGCAGAGCGCGCCAGAAGCCAAGTTCCGTTTGCAGGAATTTCTGTCCGGGCGGGCCGCCAAGGTCAGCAAGGACTGAAAGCAAGCTCAAAAAACAACGCTGTGGAGACAAAGACAATGCAGGAGACAGACACAGCCATGCAGGCCCTGGGCCAGGTGGCAGAGGGGGACAGGCCCCGCTACCGCGAGCTGGAGTTCGGTGTGCGCAGCATCCGGGTCAGGGAAGCGGGCGACGGCACTTTCTACGTGCGCTCCGACCAGGAGCTGGCAGGGCATGCAGCGCGTATGACGGACAGGCTGGTGCACTGGGCGCAGACCACGCCGCAGCAGACCTTCATCGCCCAGCGGCAGCGATTGGCCGACGGCAGCACAGGAGACTGGCAACGCATCAGCTATGCCCAGACGCTGGCTGCGGCACGCGGCATTGCGCAGGCACTGGCGGACAGAAAACTCTCGGCAGAGCGACCCGTCATCATCCTCAGCGAGAACGACCTGGACCATGCCATGCTGGCCATGGGCTGCTTGTATGCGGGCGTGCCCTATTGCTCGGTCTCCACGGCCTACTCCCTGGTCAGCACCGATTACGCCAAGTTGCGCCATGTGGTCGATACGCTCACGCCCGGCCTGATCTTTGCTGCCGATGCGGCGCGCTATGACAAAGCGGTACGCGCCGTGCTGCCCGAGGGCTGTGAGGTGGTGTACCGCAAGCCCACCGTCGAGGCCCCGAGCTGCACCTTGTTTGCCGACCTGCTGGCGACCGAGCCCACAGCTGCAGTGGATGCTGCCATGCAGGCCACCGGGCCCGACACCATTACCAAGTTTCTATTCACCTCGGGATCGACCAAGCTGCCCAAGGCCGTCATCAACACCCACGGAATGTGGTGTGCCAACCAGCAGCAGATTGCCCAGACCATGCCCGATATGGTCCAAGGCCCGCCCGTGCTGGTGGACTGGCTGCCTTGGAACCACACTTTTGGCGGCAACAAGAACATCGGCCTTGCGCTCTACCACGGCGGCACGGTCTACATTGATGAAGGCAAGCCGACGGCGACGGGCATTGCCGAGACGCTGCGCAATCTGCGCGAGCTCTCACCTACCGTTTACTTCAACGTACCCACCGGCTTTGAATACATCGCCCGCGCCATGGAGAGCGATGCGCAGCTGCGCAGCAGCCTGCTCAAGCGCGTCAAGCTGTTCTTCTATGCCGGAGCCTCTCTGGCGCAGCCCGTCTGGGATAGCCTGCACCGCACGCAGGAGGCCGAGTGCGGCGAGCGCATCGTGATGGGAACAGGACTGGGTATGACCGAGTCCTCGCCATCGGCCCTGTTCATCAACCGTCCCGACGTGCGCTCCGGAGACCTGGGCGTACCGGTGCCGGGTCTGGAGCTCAAGCTGGCGCCCGTGGATGGCAAGCTGGAGGTCCGCTATCGCGGGCCGAACGTCACGCCCGGCTACTGGCGCGCGCCCGAAGCCACGGCAGAGGCATTTGACGAGGACGGATTTTTCCGCACCGGCGACGCCGTGCAGTGGCGCGACCCGCAGGATAGAGACCAGGGTCTGCGCTTCGATGGCCGCATTGCCGAAGACTTCAAGCTGGCTACGGGCACATTCGTCAACGTGGGGCCGTTGCGCGCGAGGATCATTCACGCAGGCGCGCCCTATATCCAGGACGTGGTGCTGACCGGCCTGGATCGCAAGGAGGTCGGTGCCATCGTTTTCGGGACCCCGGCCTGTGCGGCCTTGAGCGGCCTGGCAGCGGGAGCGACGCTGGAGCAGATCATGCACAGCGAGCCGGTGCAGCAGCATCTGCAGACGGTTCTGAACCAGCTGGCGCAAACGGCGACCGGCAGCGCCACCCGCATTGCGCGTGCAGTGGCGGCGATCAAGCCGCCATCGCTGGACCTGGGCGAAGTCACGGACAAGGGCTCCATCAACCAGCGTGCCGTGCTCCAGCACCGTGCCGATGTGGTGAGCGGCCTGTATGACGAAACACTGGCCCTGATCCTGAAGCCGAATCTCTGAGCCCGTACCGGCTTGAGCCCGATAACAGAAAGCGCAAGCAGCTTTTGAAAGGATAGTGATATGCAAGTTCAGGATCAGATTGCCATCGTGACCGGGGGGGCCTCGGGCCTGGGCGAAGCCACGGCGCGTGCGCTGGCTGCCGCAGGCGCCAGGGTTGCCGTGCTGGATCGTCAGATCGACAAGGCCAAGGCGGTGGCCGCCGAGATCGGCGGACTGGCGCTGGAGTGCGATATCTGCGATGCGGCCAGCGTGACGGCTGCACTGGATGCCGTTCGCGAGCAATGGGGTGGCGATGCGCGCATTCTCATGAATGTGGCCGGCATCGGGACGGCCAAGCGCGTGATCGGCCGCGATGGCGAGCCCGCACCGCTGGAAGACTTTGAGCGCGTGATTCGCGTCAACCTTATCGGCAGCTACAACATGACGCGACTGTTTGCCGCACGCTGCGCCAAGCTGGCGGCGCTGGAGGATGGCGCCCGTGGCGTGATTCTCTATACCGCCTCGGTGGCAGCCTTTGACGGCCAGGTGGGGCAGCAGGCCTACAGCGCATCCAAGGGCGGACTGGTCGGCATGACGCTGCCCATGGCGCGTGACCTGGCCCAGCACGGCATTCGTGTCTGTACCGTGGCGCCAGGCCTGTTCGCCACGCCGTTGATGAAGGAATTGCCCGAGCCCGTGCAGCAGTCGCTGGCTGCGTCCATTCCCTTCCCTTCGCGCCTGGGCAAGCCTTCGGAGTTTGCCGACCTGGCCGTGCATATCGTGCATAACGATCATCTCAATGGCGAGGTGATTCGCCTGGATGGTGCGCTGCGCATGGCTCCGCGCTGAGGCAGTGCGGGCTGCTGACAGCCCGTTTGTTTGCTATCGAGACGTGTATTGATTCCACAGGACCGAAGAGTCCGTATTTCAAGCAGGAGACAAGTCATGCAAGGTCGTCGCAATTTCGTCAAAGGTATGGGCGCTGGCGCAGCGCTGGCAGCATTCGGCGGCTTCGCCAGCCGCAGCGCCTATGCCCAGGGCAGCGGCCCGCTGGAGCAGGTGCGCATTCTGTACGGTTTTCCCGCAGGCAGTGCTGGTGACTCGGTGGCCCGCCGTGTGGCCGAAAAAATGGGCGGCAGCAGCTACACCAGAAATATGGGCGTGGTGGAAAACAAGCCCGGTGCCGGTGGCCGCATCGCGCTTGAGAACCTGCGCAACTCCGTGGGCGATGGCTCGGTGATTGCGCTGTCCCAGGTCTCGGCCTTCTCCATCTACCCGCATATCTACAGCAAGCTGACCTATCAGGCCAAGGATTTCGAGCCGATTTCCATCGGCGCCATCATGCACCATGGCCTGGCGGTCGGCCCCGCCGTGCCGGCCGAGGTCAAGACGCTCAAGGATTTTCTGGCCTGGTGCAAGAACAACCCCGACAAGGCCAGCTTCGGCAGCCCCGGCGCCGGCAGTCAGCCGCATCTGCTGGGGGCTTTGCTCAGCCTGCGCTCGGGCGTCAAGCTCAGCCATGCGCCTTATCGCGGCATGGCTCCCGGCGTCTCGGACGTTGTGGGCGGCCAGATCGCAGCCATCATGGGCACTTGCGGCGACTATCTGAGCTATTACAAGGCCGGCAAGCTGCGCGTGCTGGCCACCAGCGGGCCGCAGCGCAATCCCTATCTGCCCAATGTGCCCACGTTTGCCGAGCAGGGTTTTGCCGATCTGACGGCTGAGGAATGGTTTGGCTTCTATGCCAATGCCAAAACGCCCGCCGATGTGCGTGCACGCGCTCATATGGCCATCACGACAGCGCTCAAGAGCGATGCGCTCAAGGAAAGCCTGGGCGTGGTCGGCCTGATTGCCACCAGCTCCACGCCTGAGGAAATGGCCCGTTCGCAGCAGGCCGAGTTCGAGCGCTGGGGCCCCCTGGTCAAACAGATCGGTTTCACGGGGGACTCCTGAGGGCCCCCAGTATCGAATAGCATTCGGGTCGGGATTTTTCAGACGGGCTCAAGCCTGCACATAGTGATCGAACAATAGAGGAGACAAACATGCAAGATCGTCGCAATTTCGTCAAAGGCCTGGGCGCTGGAGCCGCCCTGGCCGCATTCGGCGGCATCGCCGGCCGCAGCGCCTATGCCCAGGGCAGCGGCCCGCTGGAGCAGGTGCGTATCCTGTACGGCTTTCCCGCAGGCAGCGCCGGGGACTCGGTGGCCCGCCGCGTGGCGGAAAAGATCGGCGGCACCAGCTACTCCAAGAACATGGGCGTGGTGGAGAACAAGCCCGGTGCCGGTGGTCGCATCGCGCTGGAGAATCTGCGCAACTCCGTGGGCGATGGCTCGGTCATCGTGCTGTCCCAGGTCTCGGCCTTCTCCATCTACCCGCATATCTACAGCAAGCTGACCTATCAGGCCAAGGACTTCGAGCCGATCTCCATCGGAGCCATCATGCACCACGGTCTGGCCGTCGGCCCCGCCGTGCCGGCCGAGGTCAAGACGCTCAAGGACTTCCTGGCCTGGTGCAAGAACAACCCTGACAAGGCCAGCTTCGGCAGCCCCGGTGCGGGCACCCAGCCGCATCTGATCGGCTCCCTGCTCAGCCTGCGTTCCGGCATCAAACTCAGCCATGTGCCTTATCGTGGCACGGCGCCTGCCGTGTCCGATCTGGCCGGTGGCCAGATTGCTGCCGTGATGGGCCCCAGCGGTGACTTCCTGAGTTACTACAAGGCCGGCAAGCTGCGCGTGCTGGCCACCAGTGGCCCGCAGCGCAACCCCTATCTGCCCAATGTGCCCACGTTTGCCGAGCAGGGTTTTGCCGATCTGACGGCTGAGGAATGGTTTGGCTTCTATGCCAATGCCAAGACGCCCGCCGATGTGCGTGCACGCGCCCATACGGCCATCACGGCTGCACTCAAGAGCGAGGCTCTCAAGGAAAGCGTGGGTGTGGTCGGCCTGATTGCCACCAGCTCCACGCCCGAGGAGATGGCCCGTTCGCAGCAGGCGGAGTTCGAGCGTTGGGGGCCGCTGGTCAAGCAGATCGGCTTTACTGCGGATACCTGATACACCCCCTGAGCCGCTTCGCGGCTTCCCCCTCTCTCGCTGCGCGGGAGGGGGACGATGCCTTCGCGGCGGGGCGGCCCTTGCTTGGCATCTATGGCATGGGCCGCGCTCGGCGCGTATGGGGCGTTATTTAGAGATTTTCATTTGCTGCGTCGCAGCCGGTTTTGTATGTCCTATTTGCCCCTCAGCACCGATAACGCGTTTCTTCTTTTTGATGTACTCAAGGCCGATGAGCAGTTGCAGCGCTTGCCGGCGCATGCCGCAACGGATCAGGCGCTGATGCAGCAGGTACTGGAAGAGGCCGGCAAATGGGTGGGCGAGGTGGTGGCTCCGCTGTCACGTTCTGGCGACGAGACCGGAGCTAGGTTTGAGGGCGGTCAAGTCGCTACGCCACCCGGTTTTGCGACGGCCTATCAGGACTTCTGGCAGGCGGGCTGGCCTGCGCTGGCCTGTGCCGAGGAGGACGGTGGTCAGGGGCTGCCCTGGGTGCTGGAAGGTGTGCTCTATGAATGGCTGAGTGCCGCCAACCATGGCTGGACCATGGCTCCGGGCTTGCTGCATGGCGCTTATGAGTGTCTCAAGCACCATGGCAGCGAGGCCTTGAAGAGTGCCTATCTGCCCAAGGTAGCCAGCGGCGAATGGCTGGCTACCATGTGCCTGACGGAGGCCCATGCGGGCAGCGATCTGGGACAGGTTCGCACCCAGGCCGTGCCGACTGGTGAATCTGAGCTGGGCGAGCGCTTCGAGATCAGTGGCAGCAAGATTTTCATCTCCGGCGGTGAGCATGACCTGAGCGCGAACATCGTGCATCTGGTGCTGGCGCGTCTGCCCGGAGCTCCGGCCGGGCCCAGGGGCCTGTCGCTGTTTCTCGTGCCTAAGCTGCTGCCGGGTGGCGAGCGCAACGGCGTGGTCTGCGAGCGCATCGAGGAGAAGATGGGCCTGCATGGCAGCCCCACCTGCGTGATGCGTTTTGAGGCGGCTCAGGGGTGGCTGATCGGTCAGCCCGGCGCGGGGCTGAACGCCATGTTCGTCATGATGAATGCCGCGCGTCTGCATGTGGCACTGCAGGGCATAGGTCTGCTGGATGCAGCATGGCAGAAGGCCCATGCCTATGCGCTGGAGCGCCGCCAGATGCGCGCACCGGGGGCGGTGCCGGACTCGCGTGGCCCGAATGATGCAGCGGATCTGATCATCGAGCATCCGGCTATTCGCCGTACGCTAGATCTGCAGCGTGCCTGGGTGGATGGCGGGCGCGTGCTGGCCTACCAGACCGGTATCTATCTCGATGTGGCGCGACATGCCGAAAGCGCCCGTGAGCGCGAGCTGGCCCAGCAGTGGTGCAGCCTGATCACGCCCATACTCAAGTCCGCCTGGACCCAACAGGCTTTCGAGGGGGCCAGCGCCTGTCTGCAGGTATTTGGCGGTCATGGCTACATCCGCGAGTGGGGCATAGAGCAGATCGTGCGCGATTCGCGCGTGGCCATGATTTACGAGGGCACCAACGAGATTCAGGCCATCGACCTGCTGGTGCGCAAGGTTTTGCCCGATGGCGGCCAGGCCATGGGGCAATGGCTGCTGGGCCTGCGCAAAAGCCTGGATGCAGGCCGGGCGCTGGATGCGGAGGTGCTGCGCTGCCTGGCCCAACTGCGCTACTTCACCACGGTGCTGGCACAGGCTTGCAAGGAGGATGACACCCTGGCCTGGCGCGTGGCCGATGACTATCTGCGCAGTGTGGCCGTGGTGTTGCTGGGCTGGGCCTGGGCACGTATTGCGGCCACCGAGGGTAGCGACGGCGAGCGCTGGCAAGGTCCATGCAAGCAGGTGCAGCAGCGCATCCTGCCCGAGATGGACTGGCGTCTGGGTCTGATGAAGGCGCAGTGGGCGCAGGCTTCCGTCGTACACGGCAACCAGCTGTTCAGCCCTGCTCACTGACCAAAAAGGCTGCAAGATGCAGGCAAGACCGGCACAATTGCAGTCTTTTCATCGCGCTCCTGGATTGCTCTTTTGCCATCGAAGTTGACATCCCCAATGCTCGCTCACAAGACTGCCGAATCAGAATCCAAACCTGTGCGCCCTGCGCGTAGTTCTCGCTCCAGAGAGGCCGAGGCCGAGGCGGCCGGTTCGGGCCCGGAGAACGATTCCGGCAGCGCTGCCGAGGTCTTTGCGGTCGATCAGGTTGATGCCAGCTTTCTGGAGTCGCTGCTGGGCTACAACGCCAGGCGTGCCTCGCTGTCGCTGGTGAGCGTCTTCATGCGCTGCATGGAGCGCTTTGACCTCAAGATCGTCGAGTTCTCCGTGCTGTCGCTGGTGGGCAGCAATCCGGGCATCACCTCGCGCCAGCTCTGCCAGCAACTGGCCGTGCTGCCGCCCAATATGGTGGGCATGATTGATGCACTGGGCAAACGCGGTTTTCTGGAACGGCGTCCACATCCGCGTGACGGGCGCGCCACAGGGCTGTATCTGACCGCCGCCGGGGGCGAACTGGTGGACACCGCCGAGCCCGAACTCAAGAGCAGTGAGGCTCGCTCCATCGCGCATCTGAGTGCGACCGAGCAGGCGCAGCTCATGGAGTTGTTGCAAAAGCTGTACCGCTGATCTCGTGGCATGGCGCAGATCCTGCGCCCGGCGCGATAATGTGCGGCATCATGCAGATTCGCTTTACCAAGATGCAAGGCGCGGGCAACGACTTTGTCGTGCTCGACGAGACCCAGGCTCGTCTGGGCCTGAGTGCCGCCCAGTACCGCTACCTGGCCAACCGTCACTTTGGCGTAGGCGCCGACCAGATCCTGACCGTGCGCCCGGCGCCCTCGGAAGGCGTGGACTTTGAATATGTCATCCACAACGCCGATGGGGGAGAGGTCGAGCAATGCGGTAACGGCGCGCGCTGCTTTGCGCGCTATGTGCATGACAAGGGCCTGACCGACAAGAGCGTGATCCGCGTGCAGACGCTCTCAGGCGTCATCGCTCCCGAAATCCATGGCAATGGCCGCGTCACGGTCGATATGGGGGCGCCCCAGCTGGACCCGGTCAAGGTGCCTTTCTCGACTGAGGGTCTGCAGGCCGAAACTTTGGGCTCAGCGCAAAAATGGCCGCTGACGCTTGATACGCCTGTCCAGCCAGCTACAGTCTGGATAGCGCCTGTTTCCATGGGCAACCCGCACGCGGTGCAACTGGTGGACGACGTGAATGCCGCTGCGTTGGAGGTCCACGGACCGCTGATCGAGAGCCATACCCGTTTCCCTCAGCGCGTGAACGCGGGCTTCATGCAGATCGTCAACCGCGGCGAAGTCAATTTGCGCGTCTATGAACGCGGTGCCGGCGAGACCCTGGCATGCGGCACAGGGGCCTGCGCCGCTGTGGTGGCAGGCATTGGCTGGGGTCTGCTGGATCAGCGCGTGGATGTGCATACCCGAGGCGGTCTGCTGACCATTGAATGGGCCGGCGCAGCGCAGGATCGCGTGCGCATGACAGGCCCAGCCGAATTTGTTTTTGAAGGCCAGATCGACATACCTGATACCTTATGAACAGCTTGACCGACACCGCCATGACTGAAGAGTCGATTGCCGACTATCTCCAGGAAAATCCCGACTTCTTCGAGCGCCATGCCGAAATGCTGACGAGCGTGCGCCTGATCAGCGGCCACGGCCCGCGTGCCGTCAGCCTGCAGGAGCGTCAGGCAGAGATGCTGCGCGAAAAGATCAAGGGTCTGGAGCATCGCATCATGGACATGGTGCGCCATGGCAGCGAAAACGCCTCCATCGCCAACAAGATTCATCAGTGGACCCATGCCCTGGTCAAGGTGCAGGACCTGCGCGAGCTGCCCCATGCGCTCACCGCCAGCCTGCAGCACACCTTCGATGTGCCCCAGGTCGCGCTGCGTCTGTGGAATGTGGCGGGTGCGCACAGCGGTACCGTCTACACCATGGGAGTGAGCGATGATGCCAAGGCCTTTGCCTCGTCGCTCACGATGCCGTTTTGCGGTCCCAATATGGGCTTCGAGCCCGTGACCTGGCTGCCTAATCCGAACGCTGTGCAGTCGGTCGCGCTGCTGACTCTGCATGATGGCGCGATGGACAGCACTTCCAATGCCTTCGGCATGCTGGTGCTGGGTTCGCCCGATCCGCTGCGCTTCGATGCCACCATGGGGCTGGAGTTTCTCTCGCGTATCTCCGAGCTGGCCAGTGCCTCGCTCTCGCGCATGCGTGCTCCGACGCTGACGCTGGCGCACGGCTGACGCTGCAAAAGGTTGCAGGCGTTGATGCAAGAGCGCGAGCAGCTCTCTTTTGAGGAGCGGTACGCGCAGCTGCCGGAAGTTGTCCACAGCTATCTGGAGCATGTGCGGGTGCAAAAGCGCCTGGCCGATCGCACGCATACGCTGTATGCACTGGACCTGATCAAGCTGCAGAGCTTGGCGCAGGCAGCAGACCAGGAGCTCTTGGCGCTGCAGCCGGCGCATATCCGCCGCTTTGCTGCGCAAATGCATAGCGCCGGCCGCAGCGCACGCGGCATCGCACTGATTCTTTCGGGCTGGCGCAGCTTTTTCCGCTGGGCGGCCCAGCGGGAGCTGGTGCCGTTCAATCCCGTGGAGGGGGTGCGCGGCCCCAAGGCTGCCAAGCCCCTGCCCAAGGCACTGGCCGTGGACGACGCCGTGCAACTGGCCAGCTTTCAGAACCCCGAGGCCGATCCGTGGATGGAGGCACGCGACGTCGCCATGACCGAGCTGCTCTACAGCTGCGGCCTGCGTGTGGCCGAGCTGGTAGGGCTGGATCTGAGGCCGGACCAGCAAAGCCTGCAGCAAGGCAGAGGCTGGATCGACCTGGAAGCGGGCGACGCCCATGTGCAGGGCAAGGGCAGCAAGCGCCGCATCGTGCCCGTGGGGCGCATGGCGATCGAGGCCTTGCAGCGCTGGCTGGCGCTGCGCAGCAGCGCGCTGACCGGGGCGGCACAGTTCAAGGCGCAGGACGAGGCGGCCTTGTTCATCGGTCGTCGAGGTGAACGGCTCGGCAGCCAGTCGGTCTGGTCACGGCTCAAGCTGCGCGGCCAGCGGGCGGGGCTGGCCTCCGGCGTGCATCCGCATGTGCTGCGCCACTCCTTTGCCAGTCATATGCTGCAGTCCAGTGGCGATCTGCGTGCCGTGCAGGAGTTGCTCGGGCACGCCAGCATCGCCACCACGCAGATCTACACGCGCCTGGATTTTCAGCACCTGGCCCAGGCCTATGAAAAAGCCCACCCGCGTGCCCAGCGCAGCAGCGCAGCCGAGCAACCCGGGGCACGCCGCAAGCCCGAGGACAAGGAAGAGGACTGAGAAGTCCTTTTTTGATAGCTTTAAGCGCTTATTGGGTAAGCGTTTGAGGTGTATTTTTAATAAAATATATGCCGCCCCTGCTGCCCATGCGCGCTTGAAAGCGCCGCTACACTCCCCAGCTGTTATCACCGGAGCGCGCATAGGGATGCGCCGCCCAGGTGTTTTTTGGACAGCCGCATGTGGCGGCTGGCCGCAGCAAGAGGTTTCAACGCATGGCTCTCATTCCAGTCACCATCCTCACGGGCTTTCTGGGCTCGGGCAAGACCACGCTGCTCAAGCGCGTGCTGCACGAATCCCACGGCATGAAGATTGCCGTGATCGAGAACGAATTCGGCGAGGAGAACATCGACACCGATATTCTCAAGACCGAGTCGAAAGAACAGATTCTGCAGATGAGCAACGGCTGCATCTGCTGCACCATCCGTGAAGATCTGCGCGAGGCCTTGCAACTGCTGGCCGCCAAGCGCCGCAAGGGACTGGTGGACTTCGACCGCATCGTGATCGAGACCACCGGCCTGGCCGATCCCGGTCCCGTGGCCCAGACCTTCTTCATGGATGACGAGATCGCCGAGACCTATCTGATCGACTCCATCATCACTCTGGTGGATGCCAAGCATTCCAACCAGCAGCTCGACGATCGTCAGGAAGCGCGCCGCCAGGTGGGCTTTGCCGACCAGATGTTCCTGTCCAAGACCGATCTGGTGACGGAAGCGGAAAAAGAGGCTCTGATCCATCGTCTCAAGCACATGAACCCACGCGCACCCATTCGCGCCGTACATTTTGGCGATGTGCCCCTGAGCGAAGTGTTCGATCTGCGTGGCTTCAACCTGAACGCCAAGCTGGACATCGACCCCGACTTTCTCAAGGAAGAGGGTCACGAGCACGATCATCATGACCACAGTGCCTGCGACCATGACCACGGCCAATGTGAGCACGATCACGACCATGGACACCAGCATGACGAGCATTGCGGCCACGACCACCATGACCACGAACATGGCGAGCACTGCAATCACCCGCACCACCATCACCACGACGATGATGTGAAGAGCTTCGTCTACCGCGCCGATCGCGCGTTCGACCCTGCCAAGCTGGAAGACTTTCTGGGCGCCATCGTCAATATCTACGGCCCCAAGATGTTGCGCTACAAGGGCGTGCTTGACATGAAGGGCACCAGCCGCAAGGTCATCTTCCAGGGCGTGCACCAGCTCATGGGCAGCGATCTGGGCCCGGAGTGGGAAGCCGACGAAAAGCGTGTAAGCAAAATGGTCTTCATCGGTATCGATCTGCCCCAGGACATCCTGCGCCAGGGACTGGACCAATGTCTGGTGTAAACCCTGGGTTTGCCTGCCGTTTTGGCGAAAGCTAACGGTTTGCTGACAATCACTGACGGCCTGCCAAGCAGGCCGTTTTTTTTGTCTGTTATTTCTCGCAAACTGCTCGAAACAGGCGCAGGCATTGTTGCAAATTGTGGGGTATGTGCAACGGAGACGGGCAGGGGTGAGTTGCGTGGCTACAATGCCGCCCCTAAAGAGGGTGTTGGAGCAATCCGGCCCGGAAAGGGCTCTGTACTGTAAGGAGACAGGACGTGACCGCTGTGAAAAGTAAACCGCCCAAGGCTGCAGTCAAGACTGCGGCAGCGGCTGTGCACACCCGCAGCGTCGAGACCTCTTTGGTGGACGCCGCGTTGGACAACCCGGTGCTGGCACCTGCAGCAACGGAAAACTCTTCCAAATCGTCCAGATCCAAGCGTTCTGCATCGCCTCCTGCGCGGCAGCCTGAAACAGATGTTCCGCCCGTGGCCGCTTCGGTAGCCAAGGCAGCGGCAACCATGAGAGATACGAAAGCAATGACCAACACAAAGCAAGCTGTGCCCAAGAAAGACCCCAAGCTGGCCAACGCATGGAAGACCAAGTCGGTAGAGGAGCTGACCGATGCTGAAGTGCTGGCCATGTCCGATGACGATTACATGAACGACGCACAGCTGGCGTACTTCCGTCGCAAGCTGGTCGCGCTCAAGAACGACATGCATGTGAACGCCGGTGAAACCGCAGAAAACCTGCGTGAAGACACCGTGGTGGTGCCCGATCCCGCCGATCGCGCCACCATCGAGGAAGAGCATGCTCTCGAGCTGCGCACCCGCGACCGCGAGCGCAAGCTGCTCAAGAAGATCGACCAGTCCATCGCCCGCATTGATGCCGGCGACTACGGCTACTGCGATGAAACCGGCGAGCCCATCGGCGTCGGTCGACTGCTGGCGCGTCCCACGGCTACACTGTCGCTGGAAGCCCAGCAGCGCCGTGAGCTCAAGCAGAAGATGTACGGCGATTGATCTGCGTCAGGTGTTGGTGGGGCAGCAGGCAGCAAACTAGAGGACCATGGTGAAAGAAGAAAACAAATCGGGAGGGCTGCTGTCCAAGGTGGCGCGTTTTGTGCGTCACCCGACCGTGAACTGGTCCGATTTGGAGAATCTCAACCAGGACAGCGAAGAGAGCCAGTACAGCAAGCAGGCGCTCAAGGAAATGCTGGAGCGCAAGCGCCAGAACGACTTTGTGCGCAAGCGCGAGTTTGAGCAGCTGCGCAAGCTGCGTCAGGCCCAGTTGTCCAAGGCGGCGCTGAGCGCCAGGGCACCCCTCGATACGCCCACGCCGCTGGCGGCGTCCTCTTTTTTGCATACCGCCCAAAGCTCCGTGCCCGGCGAGCGCGCGGAGACGATCAAGAAGATCGACGAGATCGAAGCGCAGATGGCCCAGCAATGGTGGCGCGGCAAGCAGGCTGCCGATGCCGCGACCATGCCGCTGCAGCTGCCCGAGGAGGGGAACACCATGCCTTCGGTGTTCAAAACCCAGCCGCCTTCGATTAGCACCCTGCCTTTGCTGCAGGATGTGTTGCCCAGCGACCTCAAGCTGCCGCCGTCGGGAGGGCAGGGCCATCCCGCGGGCATGCCCGGTCTGCGTGGCGAGACGGATTTTTCGCCGGGGTTTGCGACGACCGAGGTTTCAGCCCCGACCGATATCAATATGGTGCCGCCATCCTTTGCGCGCTTCGAGCACGACGCCGCGCTGGAGGATGCCGCGATTGTGTTTGCCAGCGGTGATAACGCTGCGGCAGAGGCCTGTCTCAAGGCCTTGATTGCCGAGCGCGTCCAGGATACGCCAGCGCAGCTGCAGGTCTGGCTGGCCTTGCTGGACATGTACCGTGCGGCCGGCATGCAGGCCCGGTTCGAAGACGCGGCCATGGACTTCGTGGCGCGCTTCGGTCGCTCGGCCCCGCAGTGGTTTGTGATGCCGCAGCAGGCAGGCCGACTCAGCGAAACCCCGTCGGATGCCGCTGCCGCGTCGACAGGCCTGCGCTGGCAGGCGCCGGTGCAGCTGGATGAATCCGGCTTCAAGGCCTTGCTGGCCAACAAGGCGCGCAGCGTCGGCGGTGCAGTCATGGACTGGAGCGCTCTGGAAGGCTTTGGCTCCGGCGTCCAGAAACCGCTGCTGGATGCGGCGCAGCGCTGGGCTGACGAAAAAGGATCTCTGGTTTTTGCCGGTCACGAGAGATTGCTGGCGGTGCTCAGCAAGCACACCCCGTCCGGCAACCGCTCTGTCGATCAGGACTGGTGGTATTTGCGTCTGGCCATGCAGCGCCTGATGCATCTGCAGGACGAATTTGAGCTGACGGCGCTCGACTACTGCGTGACCTACGAGTTGTCGCCGCCGTCCTGGGAAGATCCGCTGTGCGCGTATGCGAACGAAGGGCAGGCGCAGAACCCGCGTGCCCAGGACAGCCGGCTTCTGGGGCCGGATACGCTTCAGCCCGGCATGCTGTGGAAAGAGCACAAGCCACGTTTTGCGCTGCAAGGCGTGATAGACGGCGACGCATTGCCCTGGCTGGCCGAAGTGCAGGAGAAGGCCAAGCTTGGCGAAGCTATCGCGATTGACTGTACGCGTCTGGTGCGCATGGACTTTGCGGCCGCCGGCTCGGTGCTGAACTGGTCGGCTCAGATGCAGGAGCTGGGTCATGTGCTTCAGTTCAGTCAGCTGCATCAGCTGCTGGCGGTGTTCTTCAATGTGGTGGGCATTCAGGAGCACGCCCAGGTGCTTCCAAGGCGGGATTAGTCGGCTTGGGCCGCTTTGCAGTGCCCCGTGCTTGTGAGCCCTGCAATTTCTTTTTGCCGACGCTCTTGAGGTTGCCGCGGGCAGCCCCCATCTGCAGCAGATGGAACAGTTTCACGGCACCACCATTTTGAGCGTGCGCCGCCAGACACCCGAGGGCGTGCAAGTCGCCATCGGCGGTGATGGTCAGGTCACATTGGGCAACATCGTCATCAAGGGCACGGCGCGCAAGGTGCGCAAGCTCTATCACGGCAAGGTGCTGGCGGGTTTTGCGGGGGCCACCGCAGATGCCTTCACGCTGTTCGAGCGCTTCGAGGCCAAGCTGGAAAAACACCAGGGCAATCTGACCCGCGCCGCGATCGAGCTGACCAAGGAGTGGCGTACCGACCGTGTGCTGCGCAAGCTCGAAGCCATGCTGGCAGTCGCCGATGCGACGACCTCGCTCATCATCACCGGCAATGGCGACGTTCTTGAGCCCGAGCAGGGCATCGTGGCCATCGGCTCCGGCGGTGCCTATGCGCATTCCGCCGCCAAGGCCTTGCTGAACAATACCGAGCTGTCGGCCGAGGATGTGGTGCGCAAATCCCTGGCGATTGCCGGCGAGCTGTGCATCTACACCAATATGAATCACACGATCGAGACGCTGTAAGCACTCGTCTATCCAAATTGATAGCTGCTAGCGCTTTATTGATAGGCGTTAGAGGCATATTTGACTGAGAATTCACATGTCTTCTGCCATGACTCCCCAGGAGATCGTCTCCGAGCTGGACAAGCACATCGTCGGCCAGCATGGTGCCAAGCGCGCGGTGTCGATTGCCTTGCGCAATCGCTGGCGCCGTCAGCAGGTGCCCGAGGGCCTGCGCCAGGAAATCACGCCCAAGAACATTCTGATGATCGGCCCTACGGGCGTGGGCAAGACGGAGATCGCCCGCCGCCTGGCAAAGCTCGCCGATGCCCCCTTCATCAAGGTCGAGGCGACCAAGTTCACCGAGGTGGGCTATGTGGGCAAGGACGTGGATGCCATCATCCGCGATCTGGCCGAGGTCGCCGTCAAGCAGACGCGCGAGTCGGACATGAAGAAGATGCGTGCCCGCGCCGAAGACGCTGCCGAGGAACGCATTCTCGACGTGCTGATCCCGCAGGCTCGCACCGGCGAAGTGCCGGCCGACAACACGGCGCGCCAGGTTTTCCGCAAGAAGCTGCGCGAAGGTCAGCTCGACGACAAGGAAATCGAGATCGACATCGCCGAGCAGATGCCCCAGGTGCAGATCATGGGCCCCCAGGGCATGGAGGAGATGGCCGAGCAGCTGCGCGGCATGTTCAGCCACATGGGCCAGGAAAAGCGCAAGACGCGCAAGCTCAAGATCGCCGAGGCCATGAAGCTGCTGACCGACGAGGAAGCGGCCAAGATGGTCAACGAGGAAGACGTCAAGACCCGCGCCATTGCCAATGCCGAGCAGAACGGCATTGTCTTCATCGATGAAATCGACAAGGTGGCGACGCGTCAGGAAACCAGCGGCTCCGACGTCTCGCGCCAGGGCGTGCAGCGCGATCTGCTGCCGCTGGTCGAGGGCACCAGCGTCTCGACCAAGTACGGTGTGGTCAAGACAGACCACATTCTGTTCATCGCTTCGGGCGCTTTCCATCTGTCCAAGCCCAGCGACCTGATTCCCGAGCTGCAGGGGCGCTTTCCCATTCGCGTGGAACTGGAATCTCTGTCGGTGCAGGACTTCGAGGCGATTCTCATGCAGACTCACGCCTCCCTGGTCAAGCAATACCAGGCGCTGCTGGCGACCGAAGGCGTGACCCTGGAGTTCAAGCCCGAGGGCATCACGCGTCTGGCGACGATTGCCTTTGACGTCAACGAGAGTACCGAGAACATCGGTGCGCGGCGTCTGTCCACTGTGATGGAGCGTCTGCTTGACGAGGTCAGCTTCGATGCGGCCAGGCTTTCGGGTCAGACCGTGGTCATCGATGCAGCCTATGTCGATCAGCGCCTGCAGGTGCTGAGCAAGGATGAGGATCTGTCGCGCTTCATTCTGTAAGGAACGCAGCGCTTGAAACCAGCTGCCCGCCTGTGCGGGCAGTTTGCATTTGTAGGAGAAGGTCGAGACTTCAATCAGTTCTTTCCATTGAATTGAATGGTTGCAATTGACGCCACCTAATGAGAGTCCACTTGCATTGACTTTGCTAAGTGCTTGTAAAGGAAAGGTATTTTCGGAATGAGGCTTTTCTTTTTCTCTCTAAGTGCTTGATTTCATTGCAAATAATTGTTCCTTCGGGTTTGGAATCACCTGAAATTGCTGCTACAGTGCAAAAAAGTGCAATTAAGTGGTGAAAGCTGCCCTCGCGTCCCATTTTTGGGGAGTGAGCGGCTCCAGATGACCGGAGTAACCAGCCGTGTTTCAAGGGGCGTCTTCGCTGAATCTCGATGGAAAGGGGCGGCTTTCAGTGCCGACCCGGCATCGTGACGCCCTTTTGTCCTTGGCTGAGGGTCAGGTCACTTTCACCAAGCATCCCGATGGCTGTCTGTTGCTGTTTCCGCGCCCCGAGTGGCTGCAGTTTCGCGAGCGTGTCGCGCAACTGCCCATTACGGCTCAGTGGTGGAAGCGGATTTTTCTGGGCAATGCCATGGATGCGGAGATGGATGCAACCGGTCGGCTGCTGATTTCGCCCGAGTTGCGTGAGGCCACAGGTCTGACCAAAGAGGTCTTGATGCTGGGCATGGGGGCGCATTTCGAGGTCTGGGACAAGGCCACTTATGAAATGCGCGAAGCGGAAGCGCGCCAGCAACCGATGCCGGCGGCTTTCCAGGATTTTGTTTTGTAGGAAGTGCTTGTGAATCAGCCGTTGCAACATATCACCGTCTTGCTGGACGAGGCCGTGGACGCCCTGCTGGGTGGTGCCGCTGAGCCGCCTGCCGGCCAGTGGGTCGATGCGACGTTCGGTCGGGGCGGTCATTCCCGGCTCATTTTGCGAAGGCTGGGGCCGGATGGGCGTTTGATTGCGTTCGACAAAGACCCGGACGCAATTGCTGAGGCGGCGCGCATCACCGATGCGCGTTTTTCGATTCGGCATGAAGGATTTCGCCATCTGGGCGAGCTGCCCGAAGGCAGTGTGCAAGGGGTGTTGATGGACCTGGGCGTGAGCTCGCCGCAGATCGACAACCCGGACCGGGGCTTCAGCTTCCGCTTTGACGGCCCCCTCGACATGCGCATGGACACCACGCGTGGCCAAAGCGTTGCCGAGTGGCTTGAAGATGCGGAAGTGCAGCAGATTGCGGAGGTGATACGTGACTACGGCGAAGAACGGTTTGCTGGCCCCATTGCAAAGGCGATTGTTGCTAGGCGCGAGAGCCAGGGCCCATTACGCACCACTGCCGAGCTGGCCCAACTCGTGGCTGGCGCGGTCAAGACCCGCGAGGCTGGGCAGAACCCGGCAACACGGACCTTCCAGGCTCTTCGGATTTTCATCAATGCCGAGCTTCAGGAGCTTGAGCAAGCGCTAGAAGCCAGTCTGCGCGTGCTGGCGCCTGGCGGCCGCCTGGCTGTTATCAGCTTCCACTCGCTGGAAGATCGCATCGTCAAGCAGTTCATTGCCAAGCACTCCAAGGAGGTCTACGACCGTCGTGCGCCGTTTGCGCCTCCCACGCCGATGCGACTGAAGGCGCTGGAGCGCATCAAGCCCAGCGCTGCCGAGGTGGATGCCAATCCGCGCTCGCGCTCTGCCGTGATGCGCGTCGCCGAGCGCACCGAGGTGCCTGCATGATGCATCGCCATGCCGCCTCGAGCATGGCTGCGGGAGGGCTGCCATGCTGCGCATAAACCTGCTGCTGCTGCTGGCGGTCATGACCAGTGCCATTTTTCTGGTGCATACCCAGTATGAGTCGCGTCGCCTGTTCACCGAGCTGGACCGCGCCGAGGCAGAGGCGCGTCGTCTGGCGACCGACCAGCTGCGGCTGCAGGTGGAAAAGCGTGCTCAGGCCACGCCCCAGCGCATCGAGACCATGGCGCGCGAAAAGCTCCAGATGAAGCCCGCTTCGCCCGCGATCACCCAGTATGTGCAGGAGTCTGCAGCGGGAGCGGTGCGATGACACGCAGCGTGCTCTACACCACCAGTCCACTGCTGGCCTCCAAGACGCCGCTGTGGCGCAGCAAGTTCATCGTGGCGGCGCTGGCGCTGGGCTTTGTGGGCCTGGGCGCGCGTGCCGCCTATGTGCAGGTGTTCGGCAACGACTTTTTCAAGCGCCAGGGTCTGGTGCGCTTTGCGCGTACCCTGGAGCTGCCGGCCAACCGTGGCCGTTTGCTGGATCGCAACGGACTGATCCTTGCCTCCAGCGTGCCGGCGGCCAGCATCTGGGCCATTCCGGAAGACGTGGATCTGAAGGATCCCGACGTGCAGCAAAAGCTCAAGGAGGTGGCGCGTCTCATGGACATGCCGCTGCGCTCCCTGATGGAGAAGCTGGATGTCGAGGACAAGACCTTTGTCTGGGTCAAACGCCAGCTGGACTGGGACGTGGGCCAGAAGATCGTGGCGCTCAATATCAAGGGCATCTACAACCGCAAGGAATACAAGCGCCAGTATCCCGAAGGCGAGTCGGCGGCGCATATCGTGGGCTTCACCAATGTGGAAGACCATGGTCAGGAAGGCATGGAGCTGGCCTTTGACAAGGAACTGGCGGGACGGCCCGGTTCGCGTCGCGTGATCAAGGACCGCCTGGGCCGTGTGGTCGAAGGCGTGGGCGAGGAAGTGCCGCCTCAGGACGGTCAGGACATTCAGCTGTCCATCGACAGCAAGGTTCAGTACTACGCCTACCAGAAGCTCAAGCAGCAGGTGGAGTCGCAAAAAGCCAAGGCCGGCAGCGTGGTGGTGATGGACGCACATACCGGCGAGCTGCTGGCCCTGGCGAACTATCCCAGCTATGACCCCGGCCATCGCAAGAACCTGACGGGCGAGCAGCTGCGCAATCGCGCGCTGACCGACACCTTCGAGCCCGGCTCGACCATGAAGCCCATCACCATTGCCACGGCACTGGAGCTCAAGCGCGTCAAGCCGTCCACCATCATCGATACCTCGCCCGGCCGCTACACGGTGACGGGATCCACCATCACCGACACGCACAACTACGGCGCGCTGACGGTGGAGGGCGTGATCCAGAAGTCCAGCAACGTGGGGGCGACCAAGGTCGCGCAAAGGCTGTCGCCCCAGGAAATGTGGGAGTACTTCAGCGCCCTGGGCTTTGGCCAGAAGCCGCAGATTCAGTTCCCGGGCGCGGTCTCGGGTCGTCTGCGTGCCTGGAAGACCTGGAAGCCCATCGAGCAGGCCACCATGTCCTATGGCTACGGCCTGTCGGCCTCGCTGTTCCAGATGGCGCGCTCCTATACCGTGTTCTCCAACGAGGGCAATGTCATTCCCTCGACGATTCTGAAAACGACCGAGCCTCCTGTGGGCGTGCGCGTGATCTCCAAGGAAAACGCCGAGGCGGTGCTGCACATGCTGCGCATGGCCGCAGGCCCTGGCGGTACCGGCCAGAAGGCCCAGGCCGAGGGCTACACCATCGGCGGCAAATCGGGCACGGCCCGCAAGCAGGTGGGCAAGAGCTATGCCGCGGGCAAGTACCGTGCCTGGTTCACGGGCATCGCCCCCATCGACAAGCCGCGCATCATCGTGGCCGTGATGGTGGACGAGCCTACGGCCGGTTCCTACTACGGCGGCACGGTGGCCGGTCCCGTGTTTGCGGACGTGGTCCAGCAGACATTGCGTTTCATGGGCGTTCAGCCCGACAAGGAAGTCAAGCCTCAGATCGTGGCTGCACCCGCTGAGGAGCCTGTGCTATGAGCACCCCCATTCAAATCCTGAACAATGCAGCCGAGGCCGTCGCCTGGCTGCGCAGCCGCGTGCAGGGTGAACTGCAGACCGATAGCCGCAAGGTCAAGGCCGGCGATGCCTTTGTCGCCTGGCCCGGTGCGGCCACCGATGGCCGGGCCTATGTGGACCAGGCTCTGGCCCAGGGCGCCGCTGCCGTGCTGGTGGAGGCCGATGGCCTGCAGGCCTTTGATCTGAGTGGCGACCACATTGCCGCGCTCAAGGGCCTGAAAGCTGCGACCGGGCTGATTGCCGACCAATGGTTTGCGCATCCCAGTGGCGAGCTCGACGTGCTGGCCGTGACCGGCACCAATGGCAAGACCACCACCGCCTGGTGGCTGGCGCATGCGCTCTCGAAAGTGACGTTGAACACCCGCACCGGTTGCGCGTTGGTCGGCACCCTGGGTGTGGGCGTGCCGCCTGCACTGGAGTCGACGGGCATGACCACGCCGGATCCGGTGCTGCTGCAGCGCGTGTTCCGCAGCTACGCCGACCAGGGCCTCGCGGCCTGCGCCATCGAGGCTTCGTCCATCGGCATCGTCGAGCACCGCCTGGACGGCAGCAAGATTCGCGTGGCTCTGTTCACCAATTTCACGCAGGACCACCTGGACTACCACGGCAGCATGGATGCCTACTGGCAGGCCAAGGCCCAGCTGTTCGACTGGCCCGGCCTGCCGGCGGCCGTGGTCAATATCGATGACACACACGGCGCCAGGCTCTGGGCCAGGCTGCAGGGTCGCGCAATGGATGTGTGGAGTGTCTCCATCCAGGGGCCGGCACGCCTGCAGGCCAAGGACATCGGTCTGGGCGACGAGGGCCTGAGCTTTACCGTGCTGGAAGCCGGTCACAGCCTGCGCATGAATACGCGTCTGGTCGGTCAGTACAACGTCTCCAACCTGCTGGGGGTACTGGCCGCTCTGCGTTGCCTGGGCCTGACGCTGGAAGAGGCTGTGGCTGCCTGTGCCCATCTGGAGCCCGTGCCCGGTCGCATGCAGCAGATCGTCAAGCCCGGCCAGCCTCTGGTGGCCGTGGACTATGCCCATACCCCGGATGCGCTGGAGAAAGCCTTGCGCGCCCTGCAGCCCGCCGCCCGGCAGCGCCAGGGCAAGCTGTGGTGCGTGTTCGGCTGCGGCGGTGACAGGGACAACAGCAAGCGCCCGTTGATGGGGCAGGCCGCCCAGGCGAATGCCGACGGCGTTTTCGTCACCAGCGACAACCCGCGCAGTGAAGTGCCCGAAAGCATCATCGACCAGATTCTGGCCGGCATGCAGGCGGGAGAGACATTGCATGTTCAGGCCGACCGCGCGGCGGCCATTGCCCAAGCCATTGCCCGTGCCGATGCGCGCGATGTGGTGCTGATTGCCGGCAAGGGACATGAGGACTATCAGGAGACGAAGGGCGTGCGCCATCCGTTCTCCGACATGGCTGAGGCGCACAAGGCGCTCGCAGCCCGCGAAGGAAAGATTCGGTCATGATGACCCTGGCAAAAGCGCTGGAGCTGATCCAGACGCATATCCCCCAAGTCCGCCTGGTCGGCAACGGCCAGCTGGAGCTGGCACGCGTGCACACCGATACGCGCACGCTGCAGGACGGGGACTTGTTCGTGGCACTGAAGGGCGAGCGTTTTGACGCCCATGATTTTCTGTCCCAGGCGCAGGCCGCAGGTGCCGTGGCTGCTGTTGCCAGCCACGGACTGGAGGCCGCAGGCATGGCCGGCATCGAAGTTCCGGACACCCTGCTGGCGCTGGGTGCGCTGGCGCGGGCCTGGCGTGCGCAGTTCGATCTGCCGCTGATTGCCGTGACCGGCAGCAATGGCAAGACCACCGTCACGCAGATGATTGCCTCCATCCTGCGCGCGCATGTGGGCGCGCAGGGCGAGGCGGCGCTGGCCACGCGCGGCAATTTCAACAACTCCATCGGCATGCCGCTGAACCTGCTGCGCATGACGGGCGCGCATCGTATTGCGGTGCTGGAGATGGGCATGAACCATCCCGGCGAGATCGCCGAGCTGGCCGCCATCGGCCAGCCCACGGTGGCCCTGGTCAACAACGCCCAGCGCGAACACCAGGAGTTCATGGGCACGGTGGAAGCCGTGGCGCGTGAAAACGGCTCGGTGCTGGGCTTTCTGCCCCGGGACGGCGTGGCCGTCTTCCCCGCCGGCGATACGTACACCCCGCTGTGGACGCAGCTGGCTGTCGGCCGCCCCTGCCTGATGTTTGGCGAGGCCGCTGCCGGTGCCCAGGTTTTTGCCAGTGATGTGGTCTGGGCCGACGGCGCCTGGAGCTTTGCACTGCACACGCCGCAAGGCGTGGCAGCCGTGCAGCTGCATATTGCCGGCCGCCACAACGTGCGCAACGCACTGGCCGCGGCTGCCTGTGCCCATGCCGCAGGTGTGTCTCTGGCGGCCATTGCGAAGGGACTGTCCGGCTTCGAGCCCGTGACCGGCCGTTCGCGCGCGCTGGCCGTGCAACTCGCGGGCCGCAGCGTGACCGTGGTGGACGACACCTATAACGCCAATCCCGACTCCGTGGCCGCGGCCATTGCGGTGCTCGCCGAGCTGCCTGCGCCGCAGTTGCTGGTGCTGGGCGATATGGGCGAGGTCGGCGACAACGGCCCGCAGTTCCATGCCGAGGCCGGCGCGCTGGCGCAGCAGGCAGGTATTGCCCATTTCTTTGCTCTGGGCGAGCAAAGCGCGTTTGCGGCCTCTGCCTTCGGCAGTGGCGCTAGGCATTTTGATAGCATGGCCGCCCTTCAGCAGGCGGTGTGCGCAGTTTTACCCAAGGTAGGTAGCGTTTTGGTCAAGGGTTCGCGGTTCATGAAGATGGAGCAAGTGGTGCAGAGCATTGAAGCCTGCGCAGACAACAAGCAGGGCAACTGCGGGGAGGCCGCATGCTGCTGATGCTGGCTCAATGGCTGCAAGGGCTTTCGCCGGATTTCGGCTTTCTGCGCGTCTTTCAATACCTGACGCTGCGTGCCGTGCTGGCCGCCGTCACCGCCTTGCTGATCGGCCTGATCGTCGGCCCCAAGGCGATTCGCATGCTGACCGCACTCAAGATCGGTCAGCCCGTGCGCGGCTACGGCATGGAGACCCATCTGGTCAAAAGCGGCACGCCCACCATGGGCGGCGTGCTGATTCTGTTCTCGATTGCCGTCTCCACCCTGCTGTGGTTTGACCTGTCCAACCGCTTTGTCTGGATCGTGCTGCTGGTCACGCTGGGCTTTGGTGCGATTGGCTGGGTGGACGACTGGCGCAAGGTCGTCAACAAGGACCCCGAGGGCATGCGCTCGGGCGAGAAGTATTTCTGGCAATCCGTCATCGGCCTGCTGGCTGCGCTGTATCTGGTGTTCTGCATTTCCGAGAACAACAACGCCGAGGTTTTCGGCCTGTTCATCTCCTGGGTGCAGTCGGGCTTTTCCATGGACCTGCCGCCCAAGGCCGGCTTGATGGTGCCCTTCTTCAAGGAAGTCAGCTACCCGCTGGGCGTGCTGGGCTTCATCGTCATGACCTATCTGGTCATCGTGGGCGCCAGCAATGCCGTGAATCTGACCGACGGCCTCGATGGCCTGGCCATCATGCCCGTCATCATGGTCGGCACGGCCCTGGGCATCTTTGCCTATGTGACCGGCAACGCCACCTATGCGCGCTATCTGCTGTTTCCCAGCATCCCCGGCACGGGCGAGCTGATGGTGTTCTGCGGCGCCATGGCGGGCGCCGGTCTGGCTTTTCTCTGGTTCAACGCACACCCCGCCCAGGTCTTCATGGGCGACGTGGGCGCGCTGGCGCTGGGCGCTGCTCTCGGTACGATTGCCGTGATCGTGCGCCAGGAAATCGTGCTGGCCGTGATGGGCGGCATCTTTGTGGCAGAAGCCATCTCGGTGATGCTGCAGGTGACTTACTTCAAGTACACCAAGAAACGCTATGGCGAGGGCCGTCGTCTGCTGAAGATGGCGCCGCTGCACCACCACTTTGAAAAGAGCGGCTGGAAGGAGACCCAGGTCGTGATCCGCTTCTGGATCATCACCATGCTGCTGTGCCTGCTGGGCCTGTCCACCCTGAAGCTGAGGTAGTCGCCATGCAAGCCGAAGACCTCAAGCTCGACGATCAGGTTCTGCAGCCGGATGCGGATGCGGGGGTGGATGCTATGCAAATGCAAGCGCCTATCGCTGATCTGCAAAGCATTTCAGATGAAAATATGTCTGAAGTGATTCAGGGGCAAGCGCAAGAAGCTCCTGAAATGGAAGCGCCAGCCATCATCGCCAAGACGCTGGATGCCGAGCCGGTGCCCGATATCTCCACCTTGACGGCCGCCAGGGATGCGGCCGCCTTTGTGGCACAGATCTTTGCCGATCCCAGCATCTCCGACGCGGCCGACGCCGAAGTGACTGCCGCCGAGCCGCAGCCCGAAGCCGAGCAGCAGGAGGCGGTGGAACTGCCGCCTGTCCCCGTGCATTGGCCGCAAGGCGCGGCCCAGCATCTGCAGGGTCAGCGCGTGCTGATTCTGGGTCTGGGCATCTCGGGCATTGCCATGGCTCGCTGGTGCGTGCGTGCCGGTGCCGAGGTCACGGTGGCAGACACCCGCGAAGCGCCTCCCTATCTGTCTGCGCTGCAGACCGAGCTGCCCGGCGCGCGCTTTGTCGCAGGCGAGTTCACGGCGGCGCTGGTCGACGGCCAGAGCCTGAGCTCCGTCTATCGTTCGCCGGGCCTGAGCCCGGCCAGCGTGGCGCCGGTCTTCAATGCCGCGCGCAGCATCGGCCTGCCCACGGGGGGCGAGCTGGACCTGTTTGCCTTTGCGCTCAAGGGCCTGCGCGAGGCTCATGGCTATGCGCCCAAGGTGCTGGGCATCACCGGCACCAATGGCAAGACCACGGTCACCTCGCTGACCGGTCAGCTGCTGGAGCATGGCGGATTGAGCGTGGGCGTGGCCGGAAATATCGGTCCCACGCTGCTCGACACCCTGTCCGGTCGCATTGATGCCGAGACTCTGCCCCAAGCCTGGGTGCTGGAGCTGTCCAGCTTCCAGCTCGATGACTGCCACGGCTTCGAGCCCACGGCGGCCACGGTGCTCAATATCACCCAGGACCATCTGGACTGGCATGGAGGCATGCAGGCCTATGCCGACGCCAAGGCCCATGTCTTTGGCGAGCAGGCTCTGATGGTCCTCAACCGCGAAGATCCCGTCGTCATGGCCATGTTGCCCGCGCCCGTGGCGGTACCCGGCAAGCGCGGCAAGACTTTCCAACGCGCCCATGTCACCTTTGGCGGCGACATGCCGCGCCGCCCCGGCGACTTCGGTCTGGAGGTGGTCAACGGCATGACCTGGCTGGTGCGTGCCCACGAGGCCGACGAAACCAGCAAGGGCAAGAACGTCGACGATCTGCACATCGTGCGCCTGATGCCCGCCGATGCGCTGCGCATCCGCGGCCGCCACAACGCCATCAATGCACTTTCTGCCCTGGCGCTGGCGACCGGTGCGGGATGCACGCTGGCACCGCTGCTCTACGGCCTGCGCGAATACCGGGGCGAGCCGCACCGCGTGCAGCCCGTGGGCCGGGTGAGCGATGTCGAATACTTTGACGACAGCAAGGGCACGAATGTGGGCGCCACCGTGGCCGCCCTCATGGGCCTGGGGCCGGACCACCGCATCGTGGTGATTCTGGGCGGTCTGGGCAAGGGCCAGGACTTCACGCCGCTGGCTGCTCCCGTCTCGCGCTATGTGCGCGCGGCCGTGCTGATCGGCCAGGACGCGCCGCAGATTCGTGAGGCCCTGGGCGACACCGGCGTGACCCTGGTCGATGCTGGCACCATGCAGGATGCCGTGCAGCAGGCCGCGCGTCTGGCCCATGCCAATGATGCGGTGCTGCTCTCGCCGGCCTGCGCAAGCATGGACATGTTCAAGGATTATGCGGATCGCGCTCACCAGTTTGTGGAAGCGGTGCGCGAGCTGGCGCTGGAAGCCGGCCAGCAACTGGAGGACGGCGCATGACAGCCGCCTTCATGACCAGCCTCTCCGGCCGCATGCGTTCGTGGTTCCGCACGGTCGGGGACAAGCCCATCGACGTGCTGCCGGTGCGCGTTGGCGGGCCCGTGTACGACCGTCCGACCCGCACGCCCGCCAGCGTCCTGGGGCTGGACCAGGCTCTGATCTGGGTCGTCATCGCCTTGCTGTCCTGGAGTCTGGTCATGGTGTATTCGGCATCGATTGCGATGCCCGACAACCCGCGCTTCGGCAAGATCGAGCCCTATCACTTCCTGCTGCGCCACACCATGTCCATAGGCATGGCTTTTGTGGCCGCGCTGCTGGCCTTCCAGGTACCCATGAATGTCTGGGAGAAGGTGGCGCGCAAGCTGTTCCTGATCTCCATCGTGCTGCTGGTGGCGGTGCTGATTCCGCATGTGGGCACGGTGGTCAACGGCGCACGGCGCTGGCTGTCGCTGGGCATCATGAACTTCCAGCCTTCCGAGCTGGCCAAGTTCTCCATCCTGATCTATGCGGCCGACTACATGGTGCGCAAGATGGAGGTCAAGGAGCGCTTCTTCCGCGCCGTGCTGCCCATGGGGCTGGCCGTGGTCGTGGTGGGTGTGCTGCTGCTGGCCGAGCCCGACATGGGGGCCTTCATGGTGATCGTCGTGATCTCCATGGGCATTCTGTTCCTGGGCGGCGTGAATGCGCGCATGTTCTTCATCATCGCGCTGCTGGTGGTGCTGGCCTTCGGCATGATCATCGCCACCTCTGAGTGGCGTCGCGAACGTATTTTTGCCTACCTCGATCCCTGGGATGAAAAGCATGCGCTGGGCAAGGGCTACCAGCTCTCGCATGCGCTGATCGCCATCGGGCGGGGCGAGATCTTTGGCGTGGGCCTGGGCCGCAGCGTGGAAAAACTGCACTGGCTGCCCGAAGCGCATACCGACTTTCTGCTGGCCGTGATCGGCGAGGAATTCGGTCTGGTCGGTCTGCTGCTGATTGCGGCAGTCTTCTTCTGGCTGACCCGCCGCATCATGCTGATCGGGCGTCAGGCCATCGCGCTGGACCGTGTCTTTGCGGGCCTGGTGGCAGAGGGCGTAGCGATCTGGATGGGCTTCCAGGCCTTTATCAACATGGGCGTGAATCTGGGCGCCCTGCCAACCAAAGGTCTGACTCTGCCGTTGATGAGTTTTGGCGGTTCGGCCATTTTGATGAATTTGATTGCGATAGCTGTGGTGCTCCGAGTCGATTACGAAAACAAGCTGCTGATGAAGGGAGGTCACGCATGACGCTTCCCGTTCAGCAAAACAGGCAGCGCACCGCGCTGGTGATCGCCGGCGGGACCGGCGGCCATATCTTCCCCGGGCTGGCCGTGGCGCAGGAACTGCGTGCACGCGGCTGGAATGTGCACTGGCTGGGCGCGCCGGGCTCCATGGAGTCGCGCATCGTGCCCCCACAGGGCTTCGCACTGGAGACCATCGAGTTCGGCGGCGTGCGCGGCAAGGGCGTCAAGACTTTGCTGCAGCTGCCCTTCAAGCTCGCCAAGGCCTTTGCACAGGCGCGCAGCGTCATCAGGCGCGTGCAGCCCGATGTGGTCATCGGCCTGGGCGGTTATCTCACCGTGCCTGGAGGCCTGATGGCCGCGCTGTCCGGCGTGCCCGTGGTGCTGCACGAGCAGAACTCCGTGGCCGGCATGGCCAACAAGGTCGTGGCCAAGGTGGCCAAGCGCGTGTTCACGGCTTTCCCCAAGGTGTTTGCCAAGGGCGAATGGGTGGGCAACCCGCTGCGTCAGGCGTTTCTGGAGCAGGCCGAGCCGGCCCGGCGCTTTGCCGGCCGCAGCGGCCCGCTCAAGCTGCTGGTCGTGGGCGGCAGCCTGGGAGCCAGGGCGCTCAATGAGATCGTGCCCCAGGCTCTGGCTCTGATGCCTGTCGATCAGCGCCCCGTGGTGTTGCACCAAAGCGGTACCGCCCAGATCGATGCGCTGCGTGCCAACTATCAGGCTGCAGGCGTGCAGGCCGAGCTGACTCCTTTCATCGACGACACGGCCAAGGCTTTTGCCGATGCCGATCTCGTCGTCTGCCGTGCCGGTGCCAGCACCGTGACCGAGATCGCTGCCGTAGGGGCTGCTGCGGTCTATGTGCCCTTCCCGGCGGCGGTGGATGACCACCAGACCAGCAATGCCCGCTTCCTTGTGGATGCCGGTGGCGGTTGGTTACAGCCTCAAAGTACTTTGAGCGCCCAAGGGTTGGCGGAAATGCTACAAAATATGCAGCGTGCGACGCTGTTGGAGCGCGCTGAACTCGCGAAGAAAATGCAAAAGACTGATGCCACCGCGAAGGTGGTCGCCGCTTGTGAGGAGTTGGCAGCATGAAACACGCCATTCATCACATTCACTTTGTCGGTATTGGCGGCGCCGGCATGAGCGGTATTGCAGAGGTTCTGCACAACCTGGGTTACGCCATTTCGGGCTCCGACCTGGCTGACAGCGCCACGCTGCGCCGCCTGGCCGGCCTGGGCATCAAGACCTTTGTCGGTCATGCGGCCGAGAACGTCGCCGGCACCGATGCCGTGGTGACCTCCACGGCCGTGCAGGGCGACAACCCCGAAGTTCTGGCGGCCCGCGAGAAAAAGATTCCGGTGGTTCCCCGTGCCCTGATGCTGGCCGAGCTGATGCGCTTCAAGCAGGGCATCGCCATTGCCGGCGCGCATGGCAAGACCACCACCACCAGCCTGGTGACCAGCGTGCTGGCCGAGGCCGGCCTGGATCCCACTTTCGTGATCGGCGGCAAGCTCAACAGCGCCGGCGCGAATGCCAAGCTGGGTCACGGCGACTACATCGTGGTCGAGGCCGACGAGTCCGATGCTTCTTTCCTGAACCTGTTGCCCGTGATGGCCGTCGTCACCAATATCGACGCCGACCACATGGAAACCTACGGCCATGACTTTGGCCGTCTCAAGCAGGCTTTTGTCGACTTTCTGCACCGCATGCCGTTTTACGGCCGTGCCATTCTCTGCGTCGACAGCCCTGCCGTTCGCGAGATATTGCCCAGGCTGGCCCGCCCGGTCACGACCTACGGCTTTGCCGAAGACGCCCAGGTGCGAGCCGTGAACGTCCGTGCCGAAGCCGGCCGCATGCGCTTTACCGTGCGCCGCCAGAACGGACAGAGCTACCCCGACCTCGAAGTCGTGCTGAGCCTGCCCGGCGAGCACAACGTGCTCAACGCCCTGTCTGCCGTGGCGGTCGCCATGGAGCTCGAGATTTCCGATGAAGCGCTGCTGCGTGCGCTGGAAGGCTTCAAGGGCGTGGGACGGCGCTTCCAGCGCTATGGCGAGCTGCCGGCTGCCAATGGCGGCATGTTCACCGTCATTGACGACTACGGTCACCACCCCGTGGAAATGGCCGCCACGCTGGCTGCGGCACGTGGTGCTTTCCCGGGTCAGCGCTTGGTGCTGGCCTTCCAGCCGCATCGCTACAGCCGTACACGCGACTGCTTCGAGGACTTCGTGAAAGTCATAGGCAGCGCCGATTCGGTGCTGCTGGCCGAGGTCTATGCCGCAGGCGAGGCTCCCATCGTGGCTGCCGACGGTCGCTCCCTGGCCCGCGCTTTGCGCGTGGCGGGCAAAGTCGAGCCTGTATTTGTGGAAAACATTGCCGATATGCCGGCAGCCATCGCCGCCAATGCGCAAGCAGGTGATGTATTGCTGTGCATGGGAGCGGGATCGATTGGTGCCGTACCCGGGAAACTGGTTGAAATGCTTCAAAAACAAGAGCCGGCTGCGCCCGCAGGGAGCGCGCAATGAGCATGTTTGGTTCCAATATCGACGTGAAGGCACTGGGCAAGGTCGCAGTGCTCATGGGGGGGCGCTCGTCCGAGCGCGAGGTCTCGCTGATGTCCGGCACCGGCGTGCTGGCCGCACTGCAGTCCAAGGGCGTCGATGCCCACAAGTTCGACCCTGCCGAGCAGGGCCTGGACCAGCTCAAGGTGCAAGGCTTCGACCGCTGCTTCATCGCGCTGCATGGCCGCTACGGCGAGGACGGCACGGTGCAGGGCGCGCTGGAGTTGCTGGACATTCCCTATACGGGTTCGGGCGTGATGGCTTCCAGCATCGCCATGGACAAGATCATGACCAAGCGCATCTGGCGCTTTGAAGGTCTGCCCACGCCGGACTGGCGCATGGTCGATTCGGCCGAAGCCACACGCGCCGCATTGCAGGCGCTGGGCGCTCCCATGATCGTCAAGCCTGCACGCGACGGCTCCAGCATCGGCCTGACCAAGGTGATGGATGCCGACGAATGCGCCAGGGCCTACGAGCTGGCGGCCCAGTACGACGCAGAAGTGCTGTGCGAGCAGTTCATTGCCGGCGACGAGACCACCTGCCCCGTGCTGGGCTCGGGAGCGAAGGCCGCTGCGCTGCCGGTGATCCGCATCGTGGCGCCCGAAGGCAACTACGACTATCAGAACAAGTACTTCACCGATACGACGCAGTACCACTGCCCGAGCGGCTTGCCAGCTGCCGAGGAAGCCGAGATCCAGCGCATCGTGGAGAAAGCCTTCCGCACCCTGGGCTGCCGCGGCTGGGCGCGTGCCGACATCATGATTCGCGCCAGCGACCGCAAGCCTTTCTTGCTGGAGATCAACACCTCGCCAGGCATGACCGGGCATTCTCTGGTCCCCATGGCGGCGCGCGCCTCCGGCGTGAGCTACGAGAACCTGTGCCTTGGCATCCTGGCCATGAGCACGCTGGATGGAGAAGCGGAGCAGCCATGAACCGCAGCCAGCCCACAGCCGTCGTCCCGTTCGACGTCAAGCTCATGAACATCACTGCCACGGTGATGTTCATGGGGTGCTTGACGGCGTGCGTGATGGCCGTGGGATGGTGGTTGATGCGAACTCCGGCCTTCAATATCGGCCGCATCGTGGTGGAAGGCGAGCTGGTGCATAACAACGCCGTGACGCTGCGTGCCAATGTGGCACCGGTGCTCAAGGGCAATTTCTTCACGGTGGACTTGAAGGCGGCGCAGCACGCATTCGAGCAGGTGCCCTGGGTACAGGAGGCGCAGGTGCGCCGCGAGTATCCGAACGGCTTGCGCGTGGCGCTCAAGGAGCATGTGGCCGAGGCCTTCTGGGGCCCCGAGACCGGCACCGGCCTGGTCAACAAGGCCGGCGAAGTGTTCGAAGCCAATCTGGGCGAGCTGGACCGAGAAGGACTGCCGCGTCTGCAGGGCCCCGAGGGCTCGGCCCCGCGTGTGCTGCGGATGTATCACGCACTGGCGCCGGCACTGAAGCCGCTCGATGTGGAGTTGGACAGCCTGACCCTGGATGCGCGTGGCAGCTGGGAACTCGTGCTGGACAACGATGCACTGCTGACACTGGGCGGCGGCACCACCGAAGACATATTGCAGCGTGTGCAGCGCTTCGTGCGCACGTTGCCTCAGATCACATCTCAATACAAGCGCTCGGCTGCAGCAGTGGAGTCTGCAGACCTGCGTTACGAAGACGGCTATGCCTTGCGACTCAAGGGCGTGACCACTGGAACCTCCGCGCCGGCAGCTGCTGCCAGGGCCAGACGATGAGCGGGAGCAGGGGAACAGACATGCAAGGCGCACACAAAGACAAGACAGAACCTACCGGGGGCGGAAGCTGATATGGCAAGAGAATACAAGGATGTGATTGTTGGGCTGGATATCGGCACGGCCAAGGTCATGGCGGTGGTGGCCGAGGTCATGTCCAATGGCGAGCTGAAGCTGGCGGGCCTGGGCGTCGCCCCCAGCAACGGCTTGAAGCGCGGCGTGGTCGTGAACATCGATGCGACCGTGCAGAGCATCCAGCAGGCCCTCAAAGAGGCCGAGCTGATGGCCGACTGCAAGATTCAGCGCGTGTGCACCGGCATTACCGGCAGCCATATCCGCGGCCTGAATTCCAGCGGCATGGTGGCCATCAAGGACAAGGAGGTCTCGTCCACCGATATGGCCCGCGTGATGGAAACCGCCAAGGCCATCAATATCTCGTCCGACCAGCGCCTGCTGCTGGTCGAGGCGCAGGAGTTCGTCATCGACGGCCACGAGGTGCGCGAGCCCATCGGCATGAGCGGCATTCGCCTTGAAGCCAAGATTCATATCGTGACCGGTGCCCAGAGCGCGGCCGAGAACATCATCAAATGCGTGCGCCGCTGCGGCCTGGAAGTCGAGCAGTTGCTGCTCAACCCGCTGGCATCGGCCCAGGCCGTGCTGACCGACGACGAGCGCGAGCTGGGCGTGGCCGTGGTGGATATCGGCGCGGGCGCGACCGATGTGGCCATCTTCACCGGCGGTGCGATTCGCCACACGGCCGTGATACCGATTGCCGGCGACCTGATCACCAGCGATATCGCCATGGCCTTGCGCACTCCCACCAAGGATGCCGAGGACATCAAGGTCGAGAGCGGCTATGCCAAGCAATTGCTGGCTGATCCCGATGCCCAGGTCGAAGTGCCGGGCCTGGGTGACCGCAGCCCGCGCATGATCAGCAAGCAGGCCCTGGCCGGCGTGATCGAGCCCCGCGTGGAAGAGATCTTCTCGCTGGTGCAGCAGGTCATCCGCGAGTCGGGCTACGAAGAAGTGCTGTCCTCGGGCATCGTGCTCACGGGCGGCAGCGCCGTCATGCCCGGAATGATCGAGCTGGGCGAAGACATCTTCCTCAAGCCCGTGCGTCGCGGTCTTCCCAAATATTCCGGCGCGCTGGCCGACATGGTCGCCCAACCCCGGGCCGCCACCGTGATGGGCCTGCTGGACGAAGCGCGTCTGGCACGTCTGCGTGGCTACAAGGTGGCCCAGAAGAGCGGTTCCATGAAGACCGCCTTCGGCCGGTTCAAAGACTTCATCGTGGGGAACTTCTGATATGAGCACCTATCGCATGTTCATCACCGGACCACCATCGATGGATTTTTCGCGGCATCGACGACGAAGACCGCGAAGACATCAAGAGTTCGAAATTTCTTTTCCACAGCAGCGACAAACCACCACTAGAGAACAGGAGCACCACCATGCCTATCGACATGATTGAAACCGAAGAATTCAACCAAGGCACGCAGATCAAGGTGATCGGCGTCGGCGGTGGCGGCGGCAATGCCGTCGACCACATGATCGAACGCAGCGTCCAGGGCGTCGAATTCATTACGGCCAATACCGATGCTCAAGCTCTGTTGCGCAGCCGCGCTCACCGCACCATCCATCTGGGTGGCAGCGGCCTGGGTGCCGGCAGCAAGCCCGACAAGGGTCGCGACGCTGCAGAAGCTGCTGTGGAAGATATTCGCGCTGCCATCGAAGGCGCGCACATGCTCTTCATTACGGCAGGCATGGGTGGTGGTACGGGTACCGGTGCATCGCCTGTGATCGCACGAGTGGCCAAGGAAATGGGCATTCTGACGGTGGGTGTGGTGACCAAGCCTTTCGAGTGGGAAGGTGGCCGCCGCATGCAGAACGCTGACGCCGGCCTGGCCGAGCTGGAAGCGAATGTGGACTCGCTGATAGTTGTGCTCAATGAAAAGCTGCTCGATGTGCTGGGCGACGATATCTCCCAGGACGAGGCTTTTGCCCATGCCAACGACGTTCTGAAGAACGCCGTGGGCGGCATTGCCGAAATCATCAACGAGTACGGCCATGTGAACGTCGACTTCGAAGACGTGCGCACCGTGATGGGCGAACCCGGCAAGGCCATGATGGGCACGGCCAAGGCCGCCGGTCCCGATCGTGCCCGTATCGCCGCCGAGCAGGCTGTGGCCTGCCCGCTGCTGGAGGGTATCGACCTGTCCGGCGCCAAGGGCGTGCTGGTGCTGGTGACGGCCGCCAAGGGCAGCCTGAAGCTGTCCGAGTCGCGTCTGGCCATGTCCACCATCAACGCTTACGCGTCTCCCGATGCCCACGTGATCTATGGCGCAGCCTACGATGACTCGCTGGGTGACGAGATCCGCGTGACGGTGGTGGCTACCGGCCTGTCGCGTCCCAATGTGCGTCGCCAGAACATCCAGGTGGTGCAAGGCGGCCTGCGTACCGGTACCGACAACGTGGCCGTGGGCCTACCTCCCCTGGGCGGCATGGAATACGGCACGGCCAACACCAATGTGCCCAGCGTCTGGCGTACCAACCGCACCCAGGCTTCGGAGCGTGTGAGCGCTCTGGCATCTGGCGGCATGGACGATGTGGAGATCCCTGCCTTCCTGCGCAAGCAGGCTGATTAAGCTCCCCCTGAGCGGCTTTGCCGCTTCCCCCTCTCTGGCGCTTTGCGCCGGAGGGGGACGACACCCTTGGTGCGGGGCGGCCCTTCCTCGGTGTCTCTGCCTTCGAGTGCGTCAGTATTTGAGAGGTCAGCCGCAAAGGCCTTTGGTTCGTTAAGGACTGAAGGCCCATCAGTTCGCTGTATCGCAGCGATTAAGACAACCCTGGGTTGGCGTAAGCCGGCTCGGGGTTGTCCCATTTAAAATACCAGCATGCTTCAGCAACGTACCATCAAGACCATTTCCCGTGCCGTAGGCGTGGGCCTGCACAGCGGCCAGCGTGTCGAGTTGACGCTGCGCCCTGCCCAGCCTGATACCGGCATCGTGTTCCGTCGCGTGGACTTGCCTGAGCCTGTGGATATCCCTATTTCCGCCGAGGCCGTGACCGATACGCGCATGGCCTCCACCATTGGCAGCGGCGGCGCCAAGGTGCATACGGTCGAGCACCTGATGTCAGCCATCGCCGGTCTGGGAATCGACAACCTCTATGTGGACATCACGGCCGAAGAAGTGCCGATTCTCGATGGGTCCTCGTCTTCGTTCGTGTTTCTGCTGCAAAGCGCCGGAATCGAGCTGCAGAAGGTGCCCAAGCGCTTTATCCGCATCAAGAGCCCGATCGAGGTGCGCGAAGGCGAGGGGCAGAACCTCAAGTGGGCGCGCTTCGATCCCTACCATGGCTTCAAGCTGCGTTTCGAGATCGACTTCGCTCACCCCGCCGTGGATTCCACGGGTCAGTGCGTGGAGTTCGACATGGGTCTGGACAACTACACACGCGATATCGCTCGCGCGCGCACCTTCGGCTTCACCAAGGATGTGGAAATGTTGCGCAACAACGGTCTGGCACTGGGCGGCGGGCTGGACAACGCCATCGTCATGGATGACTACAAGGTCCTGAACAGCGACGGCCTGCGCTATGACGACGAGTTTGCCAAGCACAAGATCCTCGATGCGATCGGCGATCTGTATCTGATCGGCAAGCCCATTCTCGGTGCCTACAGCGCCTTCCGTTCGGGTCACGGCCTGAACAACAAGCTGCTGCGCGCCATGATCGCCCAGCCCGAGACCTGGGAGATGGTGACCTTCGAGAGCGAGCGCCAAGCTCCTCAGGGCTTTGCCATCCCTGCCCAGGCCTGGTGAGCGGGAATTCATGCTGATCTTTCGCTGGCTGGCCAGCCTGCTGATTCTGGCTTCGGCGCTGAGCTTTGCCTTCTATCTGGGAACCGGCAAGGCGCACTACAAGCGCCTGGGCTTCCTGTTGTTCAAGTGGACGGTGATCGCCGGTCTGGCCTTTTTTGCCGTGATGTTGGTGGGGCGCATCGTTTGAGAAGCTATTCATATTGATAGCTGCTTGCGCAAGCCCGACAGGCGTTTCATTGGTTTCTGTTCTGTAAACGGCTGGCAAAAAGTGGTAAATCGGTATTGGCTCACGCCGTGCGCTGCCGAAATGGGGTGAAGATGGACGGGCTGCGGTCGCAATGATGGGCCGCACACCTTGTTGACTGAAACGATTCGACAAAGGAGTCTCCATGTCCCGTTTGACTACCCGCATTCTTTCCGCCTCCGTTGCCGCCTGCCTGGGTCTGGGCAGTCTGGCCGTACAGGCACAGCCCGGACCGCCCCCCGGCCGTGGCAATGGTCATGGGCCGCAGGACATGCGTCATGACGGTCGTCATGATGATCGTGGCCGGCATGACCAGCGCTATGACCGGCGTGCGGAGCGCCACGACAACGGCCGCCGTGGCGGCGGTCCCGACCACAACTGGTACAAAGGCAGTCGCGTGCCGCCGCAATACCGCAGCCAGCACTATGTGGTGAATGACTGGCGCGGTCACCGTCTGTCGGCGCCGCCGCGCGGCTATCACTGGATTCAGAACGGCGGCGACTATCTGCTGGTGGCCATCGCCACCGGCGTGATCGCTTCCATGGTGCTGGGCAATTACTAAAGCTCATTACCCCGACCACAAAAAAGCCGCGACATGCCGCGGCTTTTTTGTATCTGGAAAGTCCTGCAAGCAGTCCAATTCAGGGGTGACAGGCAGTGGCAGAGGCGCCCCAGGAACTCAATAAACCCGTCCGCCCCGGTACATGGCATGTTGCTTGCGGCGCAGATCGGTGGACTTGGCCATCAGCCCCATGGCGGCAGCCGCGTGGGCATGGGTGATGGCCAGTCCCAGTGCGTCGGCGGCATCGGTGCCGGGCAGGCCGGGCAGTTGCAGCAGGCGCTTGACCATTTCCTGAATCTGGCTCTTGGCCGCGCGGCCATGGCCTACCACGGCTTTTTTCATCTGCAGTGCGGTGTACTCGGAAACCGCGAGATTGGCGTTGACCAGGGCCGTCAGCGCCGCGCCGCGGGCCTGGCCCAGCAGCAGCGTGGACTGCGGGTTGACGTTGACGAAGACGATTTCCACGGCCGCCACCTCGGGCTGGTAGCGCGAGGCGACTTCGGAAATGCCGTCGAACAGCACCTTGAGACGGCCCGGCAGGTCGCCGAGTTCCATCTTGTTGGTGCATATGGTGCCGCTGGCCACATAGGACAGGCGCTGGCCTTCCATATCGATGACGCCAAAACCCGTGGTCTGCAGACCGGGGTCGATTCCGAGAATTCGCATGGCTGTCGATTATCCACGTACAAACCCTTCACACTCCATGCGGGTGACTGCAAGCAAGAGCCGCCTCGCGGCGATGCTGCCGTCTTTTCCGGGGGAAGGTGCGGGGCCGCCCAGGCGAAGCGCCTCAGGGGGATGTCACCATCGGTATATAGCGTGCAATCGTGCGGCTGCGCTGCGCCAGATAACGCGATTGCGGCATTTTCTCGAAGCGCTTGGGCGCCGGGAGCATGGCGGCCAGTCGTGCCGCCTCAGCTGCATTGAGCTGGGCCGCACTCTTGCGGAAGTAGTGCCGGGCGGCGGCCTCGGCGCCGAACACGCCCTGGCCCCATTCCACATTGTTGAGGTAGATCTCCAGAATGCGCTGCTTGCTCAGCATCAGCTCCAGCAATTGCGCCAGCACCAGCTCCTGGCCCTTGCGCAGAAAATTGCGCTCGCCCGACAGCAGCAGGTTCTTGGCCAGCTGCTGGGTGATGGTGGAGCCGCCATAGATCTTGGCGGGCTTGCTGTGGCTTCCGGCTTTGTCTGCCTGCATGGCTCTGGCCTCGGCTTTGGCGTTGCGCTGCCAGGCCTTCTGAACAGCATCCCATTCCACGCCATGATGCTCCATGAAGCCGGCATCTTCGGAAGCAATCACCGCGCGCTTGAGGTTGCCGGAGATCTGGTCATAGTCCACCCATTGCTGGCGCCAGCGCAGGCCCTCGCTGCTTTGCGCAAGCTGCCAGGCTTCGGAGCGCTGATAGCTGGTGGACTCCGGATCCAGCCAGGCCATGACTGCGATGCGTGCCACAAAAAACAATTGCAGCAGCAGGGTGGCGCAAAGCACCAGCAATAGCAGTCGGCCGAGAGCTTTCATGGTGGAGTGGGGTTTAGTGAGCGGCTTCGGCGTGCAGCAGAGCGCGCAACTCGGCCAGGACTTGCGCAGAGGGCGGACGCACGCCGCGCCAGAGCGCAAAGGACTCGGCGGCCTGCTCCACCAGCATGCCCAGGCCATCACGCGCCAGCGCGCCATGACTGCTGGCCCAGTTCAGAAAATTCTGGGCGGCGGGGCCATACATCATGTCGTAGGCCAGACTGCGTGCGTGCAGCACGCTGGTGGGTGCGGGCACATCAGCCCCGGCCAGACTGCTGGCCGTGGCGTTGATGACGATGTCGAAGTTTTGGGTCAAATCGGTCTCAAGCACTTGTCTTTCAAGTGCTACCAGCTCTACTTTATGTAGTGCGGCAATGGTCGCGTGCTGCTCAATCAGCGCCACGGCCTTGGCCTGTGTGCGGTTGGTGACGACGACGCGGTGCGGCTGTTGCTCGATCAGCGAACCGAGTGCCCCGGCTGCTGCGCCACCCGCACCCAGCAGCAGCACATCGCGCCCGGCGATGGGCACGCCGGCATTGCGGGTGATGTCGGCCACGATGCCCAGGCCGTCTGTGTTGTCGGCATGAATGCCGTTGGCACTGAATACCAGAGTGTTGGCGGCACCCGCCAGACGTACGCGCTCGCTGGCGCTGGTGGCCAGCTCGGCTGCCTGCAGCTTGAAGGGCACGGTCACATTGCAGCCCTTGCCGCCGCGCGCGGCAAAGTCGCGCACAAAATCGGCAAAGCCATCCAGCGGCACCAGGGCGCGTTCGTAGCTGACGGGCTGGCCGGTCAACTCGGCAAAGCGGGCATGAATCCAGGGGGAGCGGCTATGGGCAACGGGGTTGCCCATGACGCAGTATCGATCGGAAGTGGCGCTCATGGTTAAAGGGCCGCCGGGCAGCCCGCTGAAAAGGCTGGTGAAGGGGTTTATTGGACGCTGGTTTCCAGTATCTGCTCGCGTGTGAATCTGAAGCGCGAGACGACGGCGATCTGATCGGCCTTGGTTCGCATGGCCGGGCCGAAGTGGCCGTAGGGGCCGGCGGCCCGGGCGATAGCCTCGGCACGGGTATCGAGCATGCGGTTGCCCGAACCCTGCACGACTTCGGTGGAGAGTACGCGGCCGTCATGGTTCACGGTCAGGATCATGACCAGCTCGCCATACAGCTTCTTGCCCTTGTTTTCGGGAAAGTTTTCCGTGCCTTTGTCTTCCACCTTGCGGCGCAGCGCGTCGTAGTAGACGGCGTACACGGCCTCCTTGGTGGCTGGACTGATATAGCGCTTCTTGGGCCGCGCATTTTCTTCGTTGATGCGCTTTTCAATCTCGGCCAGCAGCTTGATGAGCTGCAGGCGCTTTTCTTCCTGGGCTTCCAGGGCCTTGTTCTCGGCGCTCAGGCGGGGATCGATGGGCGGTAGCGCGGCCACCTGCTGGCGCAGCTGCGTCAGCAACTGGTGCTGCTGCTCCTGCATGGCATCAAGCTGGCGCTGCTTTTCCTCGAAGTCGTCACCTATGGCTGTCAGGGCCGAGTAGGGCATGGGGCTGGTGGCCCGGCCCTGGTCCGCATCGCCGCCGCCGGCCAGCGAGGTCTGGGCGATGGCCTGCGCCTTGTCCGGCACTTCGTTGGCGCGGGCGTTGACCAGAATCACTTCCAGCGGCGTGTCCTGAAACACGCGCTCGAAGCTTTCCGGATCCACGAACCGGATGGTCAGCAACACGGCATGGACGGCGATGGACACGCCCAGCGCCAGTTGCAGCGTACTCAGTCGTTGAAGAGAGGTGGGCAGTTTCACGGCAGCGTCAGGGCGATGAGGGGTGGAGATCAGGACTTTGGCTGGTCTGCAGCGGGATCGGCGTCGTTCATGTCCACCGCAATGGAGATGGGGCCGGCCACGGCGTCGTCATCGTCCTCGCCGCTGTCCTCGCTGTCGCTCCCGGCCTCGGCGCCTGCATCCAGGCGCTCGATCAGCGTGCCCGAGATGTCCAGCGAGATCTCGTCGATCTCGCCGAGCCTGACGCGCACATGGGCTCCGCGCGGCAGATTCTGCGCACCCAGCACGGGCAGCACCAGCGGCAGATTGTCGGCGCGCACCAGGAAGGAGCCGTTGGGGCCTTCCTTGAAGACGCTGGCCGTGAGCTCGGTAATGCCGTTCTGCTCCAGATACTTGAGCGTCCAGAAGCGCTCCATGCCGGCCTGATAGCCGTTGTAGGCGCTGTAGGCGCCGTCAAAGCTGCTGATGATGCCGAACAGCTCGGCATCCTTGGGCTTGAACGGGGCGGCCAGGGCCGCCGTCTTGCCGTGGCGGGCACAGGCAATGATCTGCCACTGGTTGACCAGATCCACATAGCGGCGCAGCGGGGAGGTGGCCCAGGAGTAGGCTTTCACGCCGATGCCGGCATGCGGCAAGGCCTTGGTGCTCATGCGCACCTTGACGCCAGGTGCCAGGCTGGCCTGGCTGCGATAGATGCCGGGTACACCATGCTCGGCCAGCATCAGGCCCCAGGTGCTGTTGGCCACGATGGCTGCCTCGGCCACGATCAGATCCAGCGGTGCGCCGCGCTTGCGCACGGTGATCTGGACCTGCTCGCTGCCGTTGGGCTCGGCACCGTCGTTGCCGACGAGGCGGAAGTTGTAGTCCGGGCGGTTGAAGTTCTCGGGCTTGCCGCGCACCACTTCGCGATTGGCCTTGAGGAATTTGGACCAGCGCTGCAAAAAGGTGAGCTCCTTGCGCTTGCCCAGCAAGGAGTCAGGCGTGTTTTCAACCTGGATTGAGGAGTCGGTCAGCCATTCCTCGGTGACGATGTGATCGAGCTTGTCGTAGCGGAAGTTGACTTCCACGGGCACGCGCTCGAGACGGGTTTCGCTGGAGATGGTCTCCAGCGTCTCCTCGTTGATCTGCACATACAGCGAGACTGCAGGGTTGGAGCGGCCCTCGTCCAGCGTGTAGATATGCACCACGTCGTCGGGCAGCATGGTGATCTTGTAGCCGGGCATGTAGACGGTGGACAGGCGGGCGCGGCCCAGCTTGTCCAGCTCGCCTCCGGGCGTGATGGCCAGACCGGGAGCGGCAATGTGGATGCCCACGGTGACGGTGCCCGTGCCCAGGCCGGTGACGGACAGCGCATCGTCGATTTCGGTGGTGGCCGAGTCGTCGATGGAGAAAGCTTGCACATTGGCCACGGGCAGATCGGCCGGCGGCTGGGGAGCCTGCACGGCGGGGAAGCCCGTGCCCTTGGGGAAGTTGTCAAACAGGAAACGCTTCCAGTGGAACTGGTAGGAAGAGTCGATGGCGCCGGCGCGGTGCAGCAGCTCCAGAGGGGCCAGCTTGGTGGCGCGGCTGGCGTCGACCACGGCCTTGTATTCGGGAGCGTTCTTGTCGGGCTTGAACAGAATCTTGTAGAGCTGTTCGCGAATCGCCTGCGGGCACTCGCCGCGGCCCAGCTCCTCTGCCCAGGCATCGATCTGCGCCTGGATCTGCTTTTTCTTCTCGATGGCAGCCAGGGCTTGCTGCAGGATTTCCGCAGGGGCCTTCTTGAAGCGGCCCTTGCCTGCACGACGGAAATAATGCGGTGCGTCGTACAGGCAGAACAGCGCGCCGGCCTGCTGGGCCAGCGTCGCGGATTCGGAGAAATAATCACGCGCCAGGTCGGCAAAGCCGAACTCTTCCTCGGGCGCAAATTCCCAGGCCAGATCCAGATCGATCTCGGCGGCCTGGGCCTGGCCCTGAGCGATCAGCTCGGCAGGGGCCGGCTTCTCGAACTTGAGCAGGATATTGGCGGCCTTGACCTTGACCCGCTTGCCCGAGTCCAGTTCGACTTGGGCCGAGGATTCGGCTTCGGAGAGGATGCGCCCGGCCAGAAATTTGCCGGCTTCTTCAAACAGTGCGTGCATAACCGCGCATTTTCCCACGAGCCGAACATTCGGCGCTCAGAAGTGATTCAGTTCATGCCTGAGATCGGTCAATATCTGAGGCGGGCGCTGCGAACAAAGGGGCGATCTGCAGTGCGGCAGCTGCTGTCGGGAGGACGGCGCATGGCGCCCGTAGGGAATCAGGCCAACGCCAGAAATTCGTCGATCCGGTCCAGGTACTCGGCAAAGTTGCTCAGGGCGTGGTCACCGCCTTCCTGCACCAGTTGCAGGGCGTGAGGGTAGCGCTCGCTCATTTCGTTCCAGTCCAGCACCTCGTCGCCCTGGGCGATCAACACCATCTCGGGCGCTGCAGGCGTCATGGTGCGGGTGTCGAGCTGGCGCAGTTCCTCGATGTACTCGGGACGAAAGAAGAAGGTTTCCTCGGGGTCATGCCAGCTGGACTGCTCGCCTATGTATTTTTCCAGGTCGCGGGCCGGGTTCACGGCGGGGTTGATCATCACGCTCTTGCAGCGCGCCAGCTGGGCCACCCAGCTGGCGTAATAGCCGCCCAGCGACGAGCCCATGACGGCCATGTTCTGGCGCGGCCAGTTGGCGATGCCCTCGACGATCACGGCTGCCGCTTCGCGCGGCGAGGGCGGCAACTGCGGGCACCACCAGCGTACCTTGGAATGCCTGGCACCCACATAGTCCGCCATGATGCGTGCCTTGTTGGACTGGGGGGAGGAGCGAAAGCCGTGCAGGTACAGCAGGTGGGTGGTTGTCATGGTGGCAATCTCCTCTTGTGAATGCGCTTTGGTCACGGCCATTGTGGACTGTCTGCCTCAAGACTATCAGGCGGTGCAGGCCTATGACAGGGTGAATGGGGTCAGGCAGTGCTGAGCCGTCAGCAAAGCTCAACCCTGCAGACTGCACGGCAGCCGGCTCCCCCGATAATTGCGGCCCATGTCCGCCATCGAATTCGATAAGCCCTCGCTGCTGCAACGCATTGTTCCGCTGTTTCGCGGCTTTGACTTCCTGTTGCTTCTCTTCATCGCCATGCTGGCGGGGGCAGGGCTGCTGGCCATGTATTCGGCGGGTTTCGATCACGGCACGCGTTTTGTGGACCATGGACGCAATATGCTGATTGCAGCGGGTCTGCTGTTCGTGCTGGCCCAGATATCCCCCCAGCAATTGATGAAGGTGGCTGTGCCGCTGTACACCCTGGGCGTGGTGCTGCTGGTGGCGGTAGCCTTGTTCGGTATCACCAAGAAGGGGGCCACGCGCTGGGTGAACGTGGGGGTAGTGATTCAGCCCTCGGAGCTTTTGAAGATCGCCACGCCGCTGATGCTGGCCTGGTGGTTCCAGCGCCGCGAGGGCAATCTGCGCGCCTCGGACTTTGTCATCGCCTTTGTGCTGTTGATGGTGCCCGTGGGCCTGATCATGAAGCAGCCCGATCTGGGCACCTCGCTGCTGGTGATGGCAGCCGGCCTGTCCGTGATCTTTTTTGCCGGCCTGCCCTGGAAGCTCATCGTGCCGCCCGTGCTGCTGGCCGTGGTCGGCATTTTCCTTATCGTCTGGTTCGAGCCCCAGCTCTGCGCCGATGGCGTGAGCTGGTATTTTCTGCATGACTATCAGCGCACACGCGTGTGCACCTTGCTGGACCCCACGCGCGATCCCCTGGGCAAGGGATTTCACATCATTCAGGGCATGATCGCCATCGGTTCGGGCGGCGTCTGGGGCAAGGGTTTCATGGCAGGCACGCAGACCCACCTGGAATTCATTCCCGAGCGCACCACCGACTTCATCTTTGCCGCCTATTCCGAAGAGTTCGGCCTGATAGGCAATCTGTTCATCATCGTCGGCTTCTTGCTGTTGGTCTGGCGCGGGCTGGCCATTTCCATGAACGCCAACTCGCTGTTCGGCCGGCTGATGGCGGCTGCCGTGGCCATGATCTTTTTCACCTATGCGTTCGTGAACATGGGCATGGTCAGCGGCATCCTGCCGGTGGTGGGCGTGCCCCTGCCTTTCATCAGCTATGGCGGCACAGCCATGGTCACGCTGGGGCTGGCGCTGGGCGTTTTGATGTCGGTGTCGCGGGCACAGCGGCAACTGCCCGGCGGTGATGGGCATATTCCCCATGCGTGAAGACCCGTGATCGGGCTGCTGTGCTCTTAAAAAAAGAGCTGCTATCTCATGCTTTGCAAGCTTTGAGTAATGGTTTTATGGGAAATTGCGCGGCGGGGCGGCAGGCTTAGATCGTTGAAAAATGTCAGTAGTTCCGTCCAGGGCCTTGCCTGGACTGTAAACAGCGTTTACAAACGGTTCTGGGGGTCAAAAGACCGATCAAGCGGGAGCGGCAAAGACCCAGGTGGGGTTCTGCCATGCAAAGCGGGCAGGGCGGAACCCGGCAAGTGAGAAGCTAAGTGAATGGAGCGGAATGTTGTTCAGCCTGGTGGGGCAGCATTCCGCTCTTTTTTATGCGCAGCCCGAGACAAGTCAGGACTTGCAGCTATCTCTACAATGCTCTCATGATTTCCCGCGAACCCACCATCGAACGCTTGGCCACGGCCCGTCAGTTGCTGCTTGAGCCCTTCGGCCTGGACGAAACCCATCTTGCGCGTGCGCTTGCCGAAATTCGCTCGCACCAGGTGGACGACGCCGATCTCTACTTCCAGTACACCCGCGCCGAGGGCTGGAGTCTGGAAGAAGGCATCGTCAAGACCGGCTCCTTCTCCATCGATCAGGGTGTCGGTGTTCGCGCGGTCAGCGGCGAGAAGACGGCGTTTGCCTATTCCGACGACATTTCCGAAGCCTCGCTGCTGGATGCTGCACGCACCGTGCGCTCCATCTCCAGCGCGACCCAGACGCGCCGCGTCAAGGCAGGGGCTCAGAAGATTGCGCAAAGCCGCTCCCTGTATCCTGAGCTGGACCCCATCAGCACGCTTGACAGCACGGCCAAGGTTGAACTGCTGGGCAAGGTGGAAAAGCTGGCCCGCGCCAAGGACCCGCGCGTGGTGCAGGTCATGGCCGGCCTTGCCAGTGAATACGATGTGGTGCTGGTGGCCCGCGCAGACGGCACGCTGGCGGCCGACGTGCGCCCGCTGGTGCGCCTGTCGGTGACGGTGATCGCCGAGCAGAAGGGCCGCCGCGAGGTGGGCTCCTCCGGTGGTGGCGGTCGCTTCGGCTTGGCCTATTTCAGCGACGAACAGATCAGCCAGTATGTGGACGAGGCCGTGCACGCGGCCCTGGTCAACCTCGAATCGCGTCCCGCACCGGCAGGCGTGATGACGGTGGTGCTGGGCTCGGGCTGGCCCGGCGTGTTGTTCCACGAGGCTGTGGGCCACGGCCTGGAAGGCGACTTCAACCGCAAGGGCTCCAGCGCCTTCAGCGGTCGTATCGGTCAGCGCGTGGCCGCAAAGGGCGTGACCGTGCTGGACGACGGCACGATTGCCGATCGCCGCGGCTCCTTGAACGTGGACGACGAAGGCCATGTCAGCCAGAGCAATGTGCTGATCGAGGACGGCATTCTCAAGGGCTATATCCAGGACTCGATGAATGCGCGCCTGATGGGCGTCAAGCCCACGGGCAATGGCCGTCGCGAAAGCTACGCCCACATCCCCATGCCGCGCATGACCAACACCTACATGCTGGGTGGCGACAAGGATCCGCAGGAGATCATCGGCTCCATCAAGAAGGGCCTGTACGCCACCAACTTCGGCGGTGGTCAGGTGGACATCACCAGCGGCAAGTTCGTGTTCTCCGCCAGCGAAGCCTACTGGGTGGAAAACGGCAAGATCCAGTACCCCGTCAAGGGCGCTACCATCATCGGAAGCGGCCCGGAGTCGCTCAAGCACATCAGCATGATAGGCAACGACATGCGCCTGGACTCGGGCGTGGGCACCTGCGGCAAGGAAGGTCAGAGCGTGCCTGTGGGCGTGGGCCAGCCCACGCTGCGCATCGACGGCCTGACGGTCGGCGGCACGGCCTGACGGAGATTCCCCCGGCGGGTCTTCCCGCCGAAAGCAAGACCCCGCTCTGCATGGCAGACCGGGGTCTTGTCGTTTCTGGGTGCGGTAATCGTCTGCCAGCAGGGTCTTTTGAGGGTGTTTTGATGTCTGAGCGTGAATATTGTCGATTCGCTGAAAGATTGCATTCAATCTGGATTTTTGGAAATTTATATCAATAAAATTCTGAAAAAATAAAAAAAACGCAAAAAAATTGCATGAAAGAAAATAATGAAAAATGCGTCATGTCAGAGGGGAAACCTGTTTTTGACAGAACAACTGCGCCGGCCACGGATGTTGCAATGCAAAAGAGCTGTGCTACATTGAAAGACATGCAAACGCAACGCGCCTATTTCTTTTACTTTTGGTTCTCGCCCCCGGCGGCTGAGAGGTAAACGCGCGCACCCTGCAAACACCTCCCAAAGAACCGCCGAAGCTGCAAAGCCCGGCGGTTTTTTTTCACCCCTACGTTTCAGCACCCCCGGTTTTCAACGATCAAACACCTCACGAAAGATAGCCATGACTGCTCTGAACACTTCATCCACCGATTCCTGGTATCGCGCCGGCTCTCCCAAGACAGGCCAGACCGACGACGCACGTATCAAGGAAATCACAGTGTTACCTCCTCCAGAGCACCTCATCCGCTTCTTCCCCATTCGCGGCACCGCCGTGGAGACGCTGATCAGCGACACCCGTCGCAGCATCCACAACATCATGCGTGCGCAGGATGACCGTCTGCTGGTCATCGTCGGTCCTTGCTCGATTCACGATCCGGCCGCTGCCCTGGACTACGCCCGCCGCCTGGCCGCCGTGCGCGAGCAGTACAAGGACACGCTGGAAGTGGTGATGCGCGTGTACTTCGAGAAGCCCCGTACCACCGTGGGCTGGAAGGGACTGATCAATGATCCCTACCTGGATCAGAGCTACCGCATCGACGAAGGCCTGCGCATCGCGCGCCAGCTGCTGATCGACATCAACCGCCTGGGTGTGCCTGCGGCCAGCGAGTTCCTGGACGTGATCTCGCCCCAGTACATCGGCGATCTGATCAGCTGGGGCGCCATCGGTGCCCGCACCACGGAAAGCCAGGTGCACCGCGAACTGGCCTCGGGCATCTCGGCTCCGATCGGTTTCAAGAACGGCACGGACGGCAATATCCGCATTGCCACCGATGCGATTCAGTCGGCCAGCCGCGGTCACCACTTCCTGTCGGTGCACAAGAACGGCCAGGTCGCCATCGTGCACACGGGAGGCAACCAGGACTGCCACGTGATTCTGCGCGGCGGCAAGACCCCCAACTACGATGCCGAGCATGTGGCGGCCGCCTGCCGGGATCTGGAGGCTGCTGGCCTTACGCCTTCGCTGATGGTGGATTGCAGCCATGCCAACAGCAACAAGCAGCATGAACGCCAGAAGGATGTGGCCCGCGATATCGCGGCGCAGATCGCCGGTGGCTCCAGCAGCGTGTTCGGCGTGATGATCGAAGGCCACCTGATCGGCGGTGCACAGAAGTTCACTCCCGGCAAGGACGAGGTCTGCGATCTGACCTACGGCCAGAGCATTACCGATGCCTGCCTGGGCTGGGACGATTCCCTGGCAACGCTGCAAGAGCTGTCGCAGGCCGTGAGCCAGCGCCGTGCGGCCGCGGCTGCATGCAAGCAGGAAGCCGAAGTACCCGCCTGATCGACAGAGCGGGCATGAACGACGCAGGCCACAGGGAGTGTTCCCTGTGGCCTGTTTGGTTTTCCAGATGGAGTGGAGCGGGTTGTCTGCCGGCTCAGTGCTTGGTGTCTGGTGCCGGCTCAGGCGTCATATCGCAGCCGTTGAGCGTGGCATCGATGCGATTGAGAAGGCGCAGCAGATGCTGCTTATCAAAGTCGGTACGCTGCTGCCACTCGTGATCGGCCAGCGGATAGACATGGCTTTGGTGGGGCAGGCTGCCCTTGGCATCGATCACGGCGCGCAGGCGCGGGATGAACACCCATTGCAGCCACTCGTGCAGCTTGAGTGTGTCGTACATGAAGGGTGTGGTGGATTCCAGTGCCTTGGGGTCCGGAGCAACGGCAGACCAGAGTTTCTGGACTTGAAGTTCGGCCTCCAGCTGCAGCAGATGCTCGCGTATTTCTTGGTGGATGTTTTCAGCGGTCATGGTGATGGTTCCTGAAGGCATTGCCGGCATTCGGCAAAGAGTTGCCCAGTATGTGAGTGCTCTGCTGGCATTTTCAAGACAGGGCACACCATGTCGATAACTGGCGGGTTACGAGACCGTAATGGCACTTGAAAAACACAGTTTTGCCCTTATATTCATGCGAAGCATGCGGATGATGCTATGAAATTTAATGATTTTGCATGGCTTTGCAGCCCATGTTTCCGTAACCACTGTGATGCTTGATGCAAGCCCTTGAGGCCTGCATTGTTTGCCGCAGCTGTTTGCAAGCCGTCAGCTTGCAGCGTCTTCAGCACCGCGGTCACCATTAAGCTGTGGCCACGACAACGAATGGTGCAAGAGTCACCAGGTCAGAGGAGATTTATGCGTAGTGAAGTAATCGTGGTTTTGGATGGCGACCGTGAATACCGGGTCGATACCCAGTCGCTGTCCCCTGTGAGTTCGGACGAAGGCCGACGCTGGCTGGACCAGCAGTTTGTCTCGCTCGAATGCGAGCCTTTGCGGGCTACCGGCAAGGTGTTGCTGGCCGACAAGCTGGTGGTGGTGGCGCGAGAGGCACGCAATCGTCCCGAGCTGTTTGATAACCAGGACTGGCGCAACAGCTATGCCCTGGCTGCCCAGGCCGTACTGGCCAAACCCTTGATCCGGGTGGATGTGCCGGCGATGTCGATTAGCTATTGATCCCCCCTGAGCCGCTTTGCGGCTTCCCCCCAGGGGGGACGACGCCTTTGCTGCGGGGCGGCCCTTGCTTGGCGTCTCTGGCTTGGTCTGTTCCCGAGCAATGAAAAATGCCCGCGTTGAGCGGGCATTTGCTTTTATTCGGACTTATTTCAGCGCTTCGAGCAGCTTGGCGTGTATGCCGCCAAAGCCGCCGTTGCTCATGCAGACGATATGGTCGCCGGGGCGTGCGACAGCGGTGATCTGCGCTATCAGGGTCTCGATATCTCCGGCGACCTGAGCGCGCTGGCCGGGGCCCACGCCCATGGATTCAAGCGCTTCGGCGGCATCCCAGTCCAGGCCCGCAGTGTGGCAGAAGACCAGATCGGCACTTTCCAGCGACCAGGGCAGCTGGCTTTTCATGGTGCCAAGCTTCATGGTGTTGCTGCGCGGCTCGAATACCGCCAGGATGCGGGCCTGCGCACCCAGCTTGCGGCGCAGGCCGTCCAGGGTGGTGCGGATGGCTGTGGGGTGGTGCGCGAAGTCGTCATAGACCTCGATGCCGTTGACCGTACCGCGCAGCTCCATGCGGCGCTTGACGTTCTGAAAGCGCGACAGGGCTTCGCAAGCCACCTCGGCGCTGACGCCCAGATGATCGGCGGCGGCGATTGCGGCCAGCGCATTGAGCTGGTTGTGCACGCCGGTCAGGCTCCAGCGCAGCTGCGCCACTTTGTTGCCGCGATGCAGCACGGCAAAGTCGCCGGGATCGCCATCGGCGCTGAAATCGCTGACAGTGGCGCCGAAGCTGCGCACTTCGCTCCAACAGCCCTGGGCCAGCACGCGGCTCAGGCTTTCTTCCAGACCATTGCTCACCACGCGGCCGGTCGACGGCACGGTGCGCACCAGATGGTGGAACTGGCGCTCGATGGCCGCCAGATCGTCGAAGATGTCGGCGTGATCAAACTCCAGGTTGTTGAGCACGGCCGTACGAGGGCGGTAGTGCACGAACTTGCTGCGCTTGTCGAAGAATGCGGTGTCGTATTCATCGGCCTCGATCACGAACACTGGCTGATTGCCCACGGGGCCAGGGCCTGTGACAGGGCGCTTGGCCGCACCCAGGCGGGCGGAGATGCCGAAGTCCAGCGGTACGCCGCCGACCAGAAACCCGGGCTGCAGCCCCGCGCACTCCAGCACCCAGGTCAGCATGGAGGTGGTGGTCGTCTTGCCGTGGGTGCCGGCCACGGCCAGCACATGGCGACCGTGCAGCACATGCTCGGCCAGCCATTGCGGACCGCTGGTATAGGCGGCGCCAGTGTCCAGAATCGCTTCCATCAGCGGAAACTTGGGTGAGCCGTCGGCCAGGCGCTTGCGGCTGACCACGTTGCCGACCACATACATATCGGGCTTGAGTGCGATCTGGTCGGCGCCATAGCCCTCGATCAGCTCGATGCCCAGCTGGCGCAGCTGATCGCTCATCGGCGGGTAAACGCCGGAATCGCAGCCCGTCACCTTGTGACCGGCTTCTCGTGCCAAGGCGGCCAGGCCCCCCATGAAGGTGCCGCAAATGCCCAGAATATGTATGTGCATGGCCGGGGATTCTACGTTTGCCGGCATGACCTGGCGGCAAGCCATGGCCCGCCTGGGCGCTGGCGGTAACCTTTCTTATCAAATTGATAGCTTACTGCGCATGATCTATATAGATCTAAATGTGTTTTTACTTTCAGTTCCATACAAAGCGGGTGCTAGCAGCTATCAAAACATTGACCTCTACGGGCCAGGTCAAAGTGCGGTCATTCATCTGGGTCACAATGCGTGCATGACCTGCTGCGCTTGCTGCGGCGGGCGTGATGAAATGGCGCTATGAGTTTGGATAACGTGACTGCTGAAATCGCTCAGACAGCGGCCCGTCTGGTGGTGGAGGAAGGCCTGGAATGGGGTCCTGCCAAGCAGCGGGCCGTGCGTCAGCTCGGCCTGCCCGGCCGCTCGGCGCTGCCTGATAACGACCAGCTTGAAGAGGCGGTGCGCGAATATATAGAGCTGTTCTGCGGCGACACGCAGCCGCAGGAGCTTCAGGCGCTGCGCGAGCTGGCCCTGGTCTGGATGGACAGGCTGCAGGAGTTTCGCCCGCATCTGGCCGGAGCCGTCTGGCGCGGCACGGCCACGCGGCTGTCGGACATCTATCTGCAGCTGTTCTGCGACGATCCCAAGTCAGCCGAAATAGCGCTCATCAACAATCATGTGCAGTACGAGCCGAGCACGGTCACCGGCTTTCAGGGCAAGCCGGTCGAGGCGCTTTCCGTTCACGCACTGTGCAAGCCGATCAACGAAACCGTGGGCGTGCACCTGCTGGTCTACGATCATGACGATATGCGCGGCGCCATGAAGCCCGACAGCCATGGCCGCAGCCCGCGTGGCGATGCCAAGGCCTTGCGCAAGCTGCTGCAGGAGAGCCGCGATGAGTGAAAACACCCCTGAGAACAAGTCGACCAATGGCTCTCGCCGTCTGTGGCTGACCGGCGCGGTGGCCGCAGTGGCGGCCGGGGCCGGCGCCGGTGTGGCCTGGTGGCGCAGCCAGCCGCAGGCCATGGGCCCTGGCGTCGAGGCTCAGTTATGGAGTCAGACGTTTGAAACCCCCGATGGCAAGCCTTTTGCCATGGCTGGCTTGCAGGGCCGTCCCCTGCTGGTGAACTTCTGGGCCACCTGGTGTCCGCCCTGTGTCAAGGAGCTGCCCATGCTCAGCGAGTTTGCGGCGCAGCAGGGCGCAAAAGGCATTCAGGTCGTGGGGTTGGCGGTCGACAAATCCGAAGCAGTGATGCGTTTTTTGCAGCGCCAACCCGTGCAATTTCCGGTAGCCATCGCCATGCAAGGGGGATTGGGGCTGACCCGTAGCCTCGGTAACTTGCAGGGTGGCCTGCCGTTCACGGTTCTTTTTGACGCGAAGGGGCAAGTGCGACAACGTAAAATAGGCGAGCTTTCCCGCGAAGATCTGACAGATTGGAGCAAATAGAGCGAACGAACATTGCTCTTGTCGTCAGAAAAGTGTAGGTAACTAAATTCCATGGCGACGTTAGTGAAAAATATCTGCCAATGCACGCAGAAGGCCGGATTTGAGGTAAATTCGCGCCCTGTTTAGAATTACGTCGCTGGAGCTCCCATGGATTTGCGAAAACTCAAGACCCTTATTGATCTGGTGTCCGAATCGAATGTGTCGGAACTGGAGATCACCGAAGCAGAGGGCAAGGTCCGTATCGTCAAGAGCGAAGGTGTGGTCCACCAATACGTCGCTGCCCCCGTGCAAGCTGCTCCCATGATGGCCGCCCCCGTGGCTGCCGCTCCCGCAGCCGCCACACCAGTGGCCGCTCCGGCCGTTGCAGAAGGTCATGTGGTCAAGTCGCCCATGGTCGGTACCTTCTACCGTGCCTCCAGCCCCGGCGCCAAGGCCTTTGTGGATGTGGGCAGCCAGGTCAAGGAAGGCGACACCATCTGCATCGTCGAAGCCATGAAGATCCTCAACGAAATCGAAGCCGACAAGACCGGCACCATCGTTCGCGTTCTGGGTGAAAACGGCCAGGCTGTGGAATACGGCCAGCCTCTGTTCGTGATCGAGTGATAGATCATGAGGCGTTGCATGCAGTTCGCATCGCAGCGCCGAGGTGCGCTAGCCACTGGCTGCGCGACTGAGTCATTGGCAGTGGTCTGTGCTGCGGCACAGGCACCAAGCTGCGAGGAACTTCATGTTTAAGAAAATTTTGGTTGCCAACCGGGGCGAGATCGCCCTGCGCATCCAGCGCGCTTGCCGTGAGCTGGGTATCAAGGCGGTGATGGTGTATTCCGAAGCCGACCGTGATGCCAAGTACGTCAAGCTGGCCGATGAGGCCGTGTGTATCGGCCCGGCTCCTTCCCCGCTGTCCTACCTCAACATGCCGGCCATCATTTCGGCTGCCGAGGTGACTGATGCGGAAGCCATCCACCCCGGCTACGGTTTCCTGTCCGAGAACGCCGACTTTGCCGAGCGCGTGGAAAAGAGCGGTTTCACTTTTATCGGCCCGACGCCCGAGAACATCCGCACCATGGGTGACAAGGTGTCGGCCAAGCAAGCCATGATCAAGGCCGGCGTGCCTTGCGTGCCCGGCTCGGACGGCGAACTGCCCGACGATCCCGCACTCATCAAGCGCATTGCCAAGACCATCGGTTATCCCGTGATCATCAAGGCCTCGGGCGGCGGCGGCGGTCGCGGCATGCGCGTGGTGCACACCGAAGCTGCACTGATCAATGCCGTGCAGATGACCAAGGCTGAAGCCGGCGCTGCTTTCGGCAATCCTGCCGTCTACATGGAAAAGTACCTGCAGAACCCACGTCACGTGGAAATCCAGGTGCTGGCCGATACGCACAAGAACGCCGTGTATCTGGGCGAGCGCGACTGCTCCATGCAGCGTCGCCACCAGAAGGTGATCGAGGAAGCTCCGGCACCCGGCATTCCCCGCCGTCTGATCGAGAAGATCGGCGAGCGCTGCGCCGCGGCCTGCAAGAAGATCGGCTATCGCGGTGCGGGTACCTTCGAGTTCCTGTACGAGAACGGCGAGTTCTACTTCATCGAGATGAACACCCGCGTGCAGGTGGAGCATCCCATCACCGAGCTGATCACGGGCATCGACATCGTGCGCACCCAGATCATGATCGCGGCCGGCGAGAAGATGCCTTTCACACAGCGCCAGATCGAGTTCAAGGGCCACGCCATCGAGTGCCGTGTGAACGCGGAAGATCCGTACAAGTTTATCCCCTCGCCCGGTCGCATCTCCATGTGGCATGCTCCAGGCGGTCCTGGCGTGCGTGTGGACACCCATGTGTACAACAACTACTTTGTGCCGCCCAACTACGACTCCATGATCGGCAAGATCATCGCCTATGGCGACACCCGCGAGCAGGCCATGGCCCGCATGCGTACCGCCTTGCTGGAGACCGTGGTGGAAGGCATCAACACCAATATCCCGCTGCACCAGGATTTGATGGTCGACTCCAAGTTCATGGAAGGCGGCACCAACATCCACTACCTGGAAGAGTGGCTGACGCATCGCACGCCCAACAAGCGATGAGATCAGGAGCCTTGCAGCTCTGAGTTCCCATGCTGGCCTCTGGCAACGGAGGCCAGCATTTTCGTTTTTCAGGAAAGTACAACTTGCGTTCTCGTCTTCGGCCCCGGCTTGACATGAATGACGCAGTTGCTAGAAAGGATGGCCATGTTCGAGCTGAGCCTGCTGTGCCCCGAAGATCGGGTCGAAACCATTAGCGAAGCGCTGGATGCACTCGATGCATTGAGCGTGTCCGTCGAAGATGCCGATGCGCAGACCGAGGCCGAGCAGGCGCTGTTCGGCGAGCCCGGCATGCCCGCGCCCAAGGAAGGCTGGAACCGCAGCCGCGTGATCGCCCTCTATCCCAGCGAAGCCGCGGCTACCGAGGCGCGTGATCTGCTGCTGCCGCAGGACTTTTTCGAAGGCTGCAAGATTCTGGCCGTCAAGCCCGTGCCCGAGCAGGACTGGGTGCGCCTGACGCAGTCGCAGTTCGAGCCCGTGGACATCACGCCCGAGTTCTGGATCGTGCCCACCTGGCACGAGCTGCCCGAGCAGGCCAAGGTCAGCATCCGTCTGGACCCCGGTCTGGCTTTCGGTACCGGCACCCATCCCACCACCCGCATGTGTCTGCGCTGGATTGCGCGCCAGCCCCAGGCGACTCTGGGACGCACGCTGGACTACGGCTGCGGCTCGGGCATCCTGGCCATTGGTGCCGCCAAGTTCGGCGCGACCGATGTGGATGCGGTGGACATCGATCCTGCCGCCGTGGAGTCGACCAACTACAACAGCAGCGCCAATCATGTGGAGGTCAAGGCCGGTCTGCCCGATGCGGCCGATGGCGAGTACCAGACCGTGCTGGCCAATATCCTGGCCACTCCGCTCAAGGTGCTGGCTCCGCTGCTGTGCGGCCGGGTGCAGGCCGGTGGCAATCTGGTGCTGGCTGGCATTCTGGAGCGCCAGGCCGACGAGCTGAAAGAGGCTTATGCGCCCTACCTCAAGCTCGAGGTGGCCGATAGCGAGGACGGCTGGATTCTCATGACCGCCCGGCGCGCGGCTTGATCGCGAGACAGACCCGCCGCCAGCAGGTGTGCGGGTGGTTGCTGCCTACAATGACATCTTGATGAGCCAAGTCACCCGTTGCCCTTCCTGTGGAACCCGCTTCAAAGTGGTTGCCGACCAGCTGCGTATCTCGCAGGGCTGGGTGCGCTGCGGGATGTGCCAAAGCGTCTTTGATGCCTCGCAGGATTTGCAGTCCGTGCCCGACGAACTGCTGCAGCCGGAAGCGGCTGATGCGCCGCAGAAGCCGGCCGTCCAGGAGGTGCTGCCGACGAAAGCGGACGAACAGCCGGCGCCGACTTGGCCGCAGCAGGATGAGGATGCCGCAGATGCTCCCGCCTCCGATGCGCAGAAGGCTGAGGCCCCGCAGGATTCGGCTTCGGATTGGGTAGACGCGGCAGCGACTGCTGCTCAGACCGCAGAAGCCGCGCCGGCAGCGGAGCCTGCCGATGTGGTTTCCGAACCAGAGCCTTCTGGGTCCATGTCCGGGATGGCGGATGGACAGTCCTCGTTTGTCGATCAGGCGCGTCCTCTGACTGAAGAGGATGCAGAGGCTGCTCGGCATGAGCCTCATCCCGAGGTGAGGGAGCCGGAAGACAGGCTGCAAACCCGTGATATTCCCGCTCCCGCCGAGCCGGCGCTGGAGCCGGAGCTGCTGGTATCGCCGCCGCCAAGCGAGGCCCTGATGCCCGAGGCCGAGCATGGCCTCGAGGATAAAGCCCGGAGCGAGGCGCCGCTGCACGCCGATATCGGCGATATACAACCCGCCAGGGACCGGGCGCAGGCCGTCACGGATGCGGATCAGGATGAGGCTGTTGCCATTGCAGGCGATGAGCCTGGCTTTGTGCGCCAGGCCCGCCGGAAGGCCTTCTGGCACTCGGCAGGAATGCGCGTGGCGCTGGTGCTGGGTTCGCTGCTGGCTGTTGCCGGTGTCGTCGGACAGCATGCCTGGCAGCAGCGCGATGTGCTGGCAGCGCAGTATCCGGCACTGGCTCCCGTGCTGGCCAAGGCCTGCAGTCTGGCAGGCTGCGAGCTGCAGGCCCGCCGCGCGATTGCCGACGTGGTGATCAGTGGCTCGGGCTTCAAGCAGCTTGCCGATGCCCGTCAGTACCAGTGGAGCCTGACCCTTGAGAATCGCTCCGATGTACCGGTGGCCATGCCCATGGCCGAGCTGACCCTGACCGATGCGCAGGACAGACCCTTGCTGCGCCGAGTCATCGACCTGAAGCCTCTGGGTGCCCCGGAGCAGCTGCAAGCCCGCCAGGAGTGGAGCGTCAACGTGCCTGTGCAAGTGCAGGATCTTGGCGCTGCCGTGGCGGGTTACCGGGCGCTGGTTTTTTACCCCTAATACGGCTTGTGCCAATTCGGATCAGGCAAGGTGTCTCGTCAATAGAAATGCCCGTTGTACATCCTTGTTGGCGCAAGCCCCCCTTCATTCATTTCTGAAAGAGAACGCACCATGGCCGCTTTGATCTGCGGGTCGCTGGCATTCGACAACATCATGACCTTTGAAGGTCGTTTTGCCGACCAGATTCTTCCCGACCAGCTGCACATCCTCAATGTGTCGTTTCTGGTGCCCACGCTGCGCCGCGATTTTGGCGGTTGCGCCGGCAATATTGCCTATAGCCTGAGGCTGCTCGGTGGCGATGCTCACCCCATGGCCATGGTGGGCAGCGACGGCGAGGACTATGTGCAGCGTTTCAGGGACCTGGGTATCGAAACCCGCCATGTGGGCCAGCTGCAGAGTACGCACACCGCGCAGTGCATGATCATGACCGATCGTGACAACAACCAGATCACGGCCTTCCATCCTGGAGCCATGATGCAGGCGCACGAGAACCGGATCACGGCCGATATGGCCGCCGAGGTCAAGGTCGGCATCATTGCTCCCGATGGCCGCCAGGCCATGATCGACCACGCCGCCCAGTTCAAGGCTGCAGGCATTCCTTTCGTGTTCGATCCGGGTCAGGGCCTGCCCATGTTCAACGGCGATGAACTCAAGGCCTTTATCGAGCAGGCTGACTGGGTGGCGGTGAACGACTATGAAGGCAAGATGCTCAGCGAGCGCACGGGCCTGAGCTTTGACGAGATCTCGCGCAAGGTGCGCGGCCTGGTCGTGACCCTGGGTGCCGAAGGCTGCGAAGTCTGGCAGCAGGGTGAGAAGACCCTGGTGGCGCCGGTGAAGCCCGCCGCTGTGGTTGACCCCACGGGTTGTGGCGATGCCTGGCGCGGTGCTTTCCTGTTTGGTCTGGAACGTGGCTGGGATCTGCTGCGCTGCGCCGAACTGGGCAACCGCTTGGGGGCGCTGAAGATTGCGCAACGCGGCCCGCAGAACTATCAGCTGGACTTCCAGCCCTGATGCGATATTAGTGCCCTGAGGGTACTGATCGCGGCGCATGTAAAAAAGCCCGGCTCTCGCAAGAGAGCTCGGGCTTTTTTATGGCGTGCAGGTCAGCGAACCGATCAGGGCTTGTTACCTGTGGGGAAGGGCCAGGCGGCTTGAGGTGCCAGGCGGGTCTGCGCCACGGGTGCGGTGGTTTCGGTCACGGCGGCAGGTGCAGGTGTGGCAGCCTTCTTGGGAGCAGCCTTGGCACCATTTGCAGCCTTCTTGGGAGCTGCGGCCTTGGCAGCAGTTGCAGCCTTCTTGGGGGCGGCAGCCTTGGCAGCTACAGCCTTCTTGGGAGCGGCAGCCTTGGCAGGAGCAGCNGCCTTGGCAGTCGTTGCAGCCTTCTTGGGAGCAGCNGCCTTGGCAGGAGCAGCAGCCTTAGCGGTTGTTGCAGCCTTCTTGGGAGCAGCNGCCTTGGCAGCAGTTGCGGCCTTCTTCGGTGCAGCCTTTGCAGGAGCAGCAGCCTTGGGGGCAGCAGTCTTGGTTGCAGCTGTTTTCTTCACAGCTTCAGCCTTGGGCGCGGCCGCCTTCTTGGCAGGTGTCTTTTTCTCGGTTGTGGCCTTGGCGGCCGTCTTCTTCGCAGTTGCCATCATTTTCTCCTTCGTTGATTTGCATAAGACGTCCGGCTCTTTGCAGTGCCGGACGATTCAAAGCGATGTGGAGTTACGCATCGCTAGGAACACAAATTTGCTTCACGCCAAAAATCTCAGTTTTTTGTAGCAATGAAGTGAAGCAAGTCATGACTCGCATTGTGCCTGCTTAGAAGCAATTAATCCCAAGAAAGTGCGCCTCCGGTCTGATACTCGATCACTCGTGTCTCAAAGAAGTTACGTTCTTTCTTCAAATCGATCATTTCGCTCATCCAGGGGAAGGGATTTTCTTCACCGGGGAACAGCTCTTCAAGACCGATCTGCGTGGCACGGCGGTTGGCGATGTAGCGCAGATAGCCCTTGAACATGGATGCATTCATGCCCAGCACGCCGCGCGGCATGGTGTCTTCGGCGTAGCGATATTCGAGCTCCACGGCCTTCTGGAACAGCTCCGTGATTTCCTGCTTGAACTCGGCCGTCCACAGATGGGGGTTCTCGAGCTTGAGCTGGTTGATCAGATCGATGCCGAAGTTGCAGTGCATGGACTCGTCGCGCAGGATGTACTGGTACTGCTCGGCAGCGCCCGTCATCTTGTTCTGGCGGCCCAGGGCCAGGATCTGCGTGAAGCCCACGTAGAAGAACAGACCTTCCATCAGGCAGGCAAAAACGATCAGCGACTTCAGCAGAGTCTGGTCGGTTTCGGGCGTGCCGGTGTGGAAGTTGGGGTCCATGATCGCTTCGATGAAGGGGATCAGGAACTCGTCCTTGTCGCGGATGGATTGGACTTCGTTGTAGGCGTTGAAGATTTCCGATTCATCCAGACCCAGCGATTCCACGATGTACTGGTAGGCATGGGTGTGGATGGCTTCCTCGAAAGCCTGGCGCAGCAGGAACTGGCGGCATTCGGGTGCCGTGATGTGGCGGTAGGTGCCCAGCACGATGTTGTTGGCGGCCAGCGAATCGGCCGTCACAAAGAAGCCCAGGTTGCGCTTGACGATGCGGCGCTCGTCTTCGGTCAGGCCGTTGGGGTCCTTCCACAGCGCGATGTCGCGCGTCATGTTCACTTCCTGCGGCATCCAGTGGTTGGCGCAGGTGGCCAGATACTTTTCCCAGGCCCACTTGTACTTGAAGGGAACCAGCTGGTTCACGTCGGTCTTGGCGTTGATGATGCGCTTGTCTGCGGCATTCACGCGCTTGTGAGTGCTGGTGGACGCGCCGGCTTCTGCGCTGGTGGCGGAAGAGGCAAAGGTGTCGTCGTCAAAGCTCAGCATATTTATTCCTTCAAGGGCAAAAGCTGGGTGCAGTGCAATCGACATCCAGCCTTCTGATTTATCTATTTGGCAGGCACCACTAAAAAACTGGCGCATTCCAAACCAAAGACACCAAGCAAGAGCCGTCTCGCAGCGAAGGTGTCGTCCCCCTCCCGATGCAACGCATCGAGAGAGGGGGAAGGCGCGGGGGCCGCCTAGGCCAAGCGCCTCAGGGGGAGCCAGTCAATTACTGGCAAGCCTCGCAACCAGGATCGTCAATCGCGCAGAACTTGATGTCCGTGGCGGGTGCCTGGGCACGGGCAGCGGCGGCAGCCGCTTCCAGTGCGCTGACCGCAGGCTTGGCCGCAGGGGCTGCCGAAGCGGCAGGAGCGCCGGAGGACACGGCGTTCAGCACACGGCTTTGCACGGTGGACTTCTCGATATTGGTCGCGCTGGTGGTGCGCAGGTAGTAGGTGGTCTTCAGACCGCGCAGCCAGGCCAGCATGTAGGTGTCGTGCAGCTTCTTGCCCGATGCACCGGCCATGTAGATGTTCAGGCTCTGGGCCTGGTCGATCCACTTCTGGCGGCGCGAGGCGGCTTCCACAAGCCATTCGGGCGAGACTTCGAACGCGGTGGCGTAGAGGTTCTTGATCTCTTGCGGCACGCGGTCGATGGCGCGCAGCGAGCCGTCGAAATGCTTGAGATCCATGACCATCACGTCGTCCCACAGGCCCAGGCGCTTGAGGTCGCGCACCAAGTACTGGTTGATGACGGTGAATTCGCCCGACAGATTGGACTTCACGGACAGGTTGCCGAACGAAGGCTCGATCGAGGCATCCACACCCACGATGTTGGAGATGGTGGCGGTGGGGGCGATGGCCACGCAGTTGGAGTTGCGCATGCCGTCCTTGGCGATCTTGGCGCGCAGGGCGTCCCAGTCCAGCTTGGCGGAGCGATCCACTTCCACATAGCCGCCGCGGGCCTTTTCCAGCAGCTTCAGGGTGTCGGGGGGCAGGATGCCCTGATCCCACAGCGAGCCCTTGAAGGTGGAGTAGGTGCCGCGTTCCTTGGACAGCTCGGTCGATGCCCAGTAAGCGTAGTAGCAGATGGCTTCCATGGCTTCGTCGGCGAACTCGACGGCGCCCTGGCTGGCGTAGGCGGTGCGCATTTCATACAGCGCATCCTGGAAACCCATCAGGCCCATGCCCACGGGGCGATGGCGCAGATTGGAGTCCTTGGCCTTTTGCACGGCGTAGTAGTTGATGTCGATCACGTTGTCCAGCATGCGCATGGCCGTGTTCACGGTCTTGCGCAGCTTGTCGTGGTCGATCTTGCCGTCCTTGATGTGCTGGACCAGGTTCACCGAGCCCAGGTTGCAGACAGCGGTTTCGGTGTCGCTGGTGTTGAGCGTGATCTCGGTGCACAGGTTGGACGAGTGCACCACACCCACGTGCTGCTGGGGCGAGCGGATGTTGCAAGGGTCCTTGAAGGTGATCCAGGGATGGCCGGTCTCGAACAGCATCGAGAGCATCTTGCGCCACAGATCCACGGCAGGCACGCGCTTGAACAGCTTGAGCTCGCCGCTGTCGGTCTTGGCTTCATAGGCGGTGTAGGCCTTCTCGAAGGCTTCGCCGTACAGATCGTGCAGATCGGGAGCGTCGGCGGGCGAGAACAGGGTCCACTGGCCTGCTTCCATCACGCGCTTCATGAACAGGTCGGGAATCCAGTTCGCCGTGTTCATGTCGTGGGTGCGGCGGCGGTCGTCGCCGGTGTTCTTGCGCAGCTCCAGGAATTCTTCGATGTCCAGGTGCCAGGATTCCAGATAGGTACAGACAGCGCCCTTGCGCTTGCCGCCCTGGTTCACGGCGACGGCCGTGTCGTTGACCACCTTGAGGAAGGGAACCACGCCTTGCGATTCGCCGTTGGTGCCCTTGATGCGCGAGCCCAGGGCACGCACACGGGTCCAGTCATTGCCCAGGCCGCCGGCAAACTTGGACAGCAGAGCGTTTTCCTTGATGGATTCGTAGATGCCGTCCAGATCGTCGGGCACGGTGGTCAGGTAGCAGGACGACAGCTGCGAACGCAGCGTGCCGCTGTTGAACAGCGTGGGAGTGGACGACATGAAGTCGAAGGACGACAGCAGTTCGTAGAACTCGATGGCACGGGCGTTGCGGTCGGGCTCGTTCAGTGCCAGGCCCATGGCCACGCGCATGAAGAAGGACTGGGGCAGCTCGATGCGGGTCTTGCGCACGTGCAGGAAGTAGCGGTCGTACAGGGTCTGCAGACCCAGATAGTCGAACTGTTCGTCGCGCTCGGCCTTCAGGGCCTTGGCCAGACGGGGCAGGTCGTAGTTCAGCAGCTCGGGGTTGAGCAGCTCGTTGTCCACGCCCTTTTGCACAAAGCCGGGGAAGTAGTCGGCATAGGCGGCCTGCATTTCTGCGGGCTGCACGTCGCGGCCCATGACTTCGCGCACGATGGTGTGCAGCAGCAGGCGGGCGGTGACGTAGGTGTAGTCGGGGTCTTTTTCGATCAGCGTACGGGCGGCCAGGATGGACGCCTTGTAGACCTCGGCCAGAGGCACGCCGTCATACAGATTGCGCAGGGTTTCGGCCACGATGGGGCCGGACTGGATGTCGGCATTCAGATTGCCGCAGGAAGCGACGATCAGGGCTTCCAGACGCTCCTGGTTCAGCGGCACGCGCTGGCCGTTGTCGGTCACATGCAGCACGGGTTTCGAGGCGGCGGCGGCAGCCACTTCGGCGACCTTCTTCTGCTCGGCACGTTCCTGGTTGCGGCGCTCGCGGTACAGCACATAGGCGCGGGCCACGTCCTGGTGACCGGCGCGCATCAGGCCCAGTTCGACCTGGTCCTGCACATCTTCGATATGGAAGGTGCCGCCATCGGGACGCGAACGCACCAGGGCGCGCACCACGCCGTCGGTGAGTTCGTTGACGGTGTCACGCACGCTGGCGGAAGCCGCGCCCTGCGCGCCGCGCACGGCCAGGAAAGCCTTGGTCAGGGCCACGGCAATCTTCTGGGGTGCGAAAGCCACCACATCGCCGCTGCGGCGGATGATCTGGTAGCTGTCATTGGGGGAGGAAGAATTGGCTGCACCGGCAGGTGCGGCAGAAGGCAGTGAGTTCAACGCTTCTTGCATAAGTTCCTCTGAGTCAGTATGTGGATAGGCAGACAAAGGCCTGCACTGTGGGCAGGCCATCAAAAACACGATTCGGCGCCTTGGTCTACACATGGTTTGCACAGGGTGTGCACAACTTGTAAACACTAGATATGGGGTCTGAGGCGCCCTTAAACACTACCGGTAGTGTATCGCGCTTAAAACTGGCTGACCTGATGAAACTACTGAATCTGACATTTCGGCCACCGCTTGACAGCTGAAAAAAATGACTTCATCCCGCATGAATAAAGGCCTGTGGCGCGGTTGCGCGCGGCGGGAGCGCGGGCCGGAAATATGTAAAAAATTTGCGTGTTTGATGCAGGCTACAGTTGTTGCGCGCGCGCCATTGACATGCCGCCTCCAGGTGCAGAAGCGGTGGATGATGCGGGCCTACAAAAAGAGGAGCGCCTGACGCCTGTCATCAGGAGACTTCAGTGCTAAATCACCAGGAATTCAAGAGATAGCGTGCGGAAGCTGCTATGAAAAGATCAGGGCCGCGGTGAAGCGTGCGGCGGAAATTCCCATGACTGGGAGCCGTCCGCGCTGCCCAGCTGCTGCTGCAGACGCTGCCAGTCAAAGCCCGGGCCAGGGTCCTGCTTGCGTCCGGGGGCGATGTGCTCGTGCCCGGCGATGTAGTGCACCGGGTATTGCGCGGCGATGGCGCTGCAAAGCTGCTTCAGGGCCTGGTACTGGGGGGCTTCGAAGCTCAGGCCTTCGAGGCCTTCCAGCTCGATGCCGATGGAGTCGTCGTTGCAGCGATCGCGCCCGCGCCACTGGCTCACGCCGGCATGCCAGGCGCGGTCGTCGCAGCTGACGAACTGCCAGATCTCGCCCTGGCGTGTGACAAAGAAATGGGACGAGACTTCGAGGCCGCGAATGCCCTGGTAATAAGGATGGGCGTCCCAGTCGAGCTGGTTGGTGAACAGTTGCTGCACCGCGCCCGTGCCGTACTGGCCCGGCGGCAGGCTGATGGAGTGGAGGACGACAAGGTCGATCTGTGCCCCCTCGGGGCGCGGGCCGAAATTGGGCGAGACCAGGTGGCGCGCCGCGCCATACCAGCCTGCCTGCCACAGCGGCTGCGGCAGGTCCTGAGCGAGGGGGGCGGGATCAGGCATTGTCGTTCTGTTGTTTGCAGCCTTCGGCCGGCAGGTCTATGCCCAGCCGGTCGATGCGATAGCGGATCTGGCGCAGGCTGATGCCCAGCCTGGCCGCGGTGGCCGTGCGGTTGAAGCCGTTGTCCTGCAGGGCACGGACCAGGATGCTGCGCTCCTGTTCGTCGAGCCAGCCTTGCAGATCCTCGGGCAGCGTGGCCGGACTGCCGGCGTGATGGGGTGCCGGTGCACCGGTCTCCGATGCCTGAGTGCCGGAGGCCGGGGCTGGCGTCGCTGCCGAAGCACCGGCGCCGGGGCCGGATTCGGGCAGGCGCAGCGGGCCCTCATCGCCCAGTGCAATGGCGCGGTGCAGCACGTTCTCCAGCTCGCGCACATTGCCGGGCAGCGGCAGTCCGGCGATCTGGCCGAGGCTGATCTCGTCCAGCTCCGGCGTGGCCAGTCCGGACTCGCGGGCCAGCTTTTGCAGCAAAGCCTGGCAGAGCTGGCCCAGGTCTTCGCGGCGCTCGCGCAGCGCGGGCAGCTCGATTTCGATGACGTTGAGCCGGTAGAACAGGTCCTGGCGGAAATTGCCGGACTGCACTTGCGCGCTCAGGTCGCGGTGGGTGGCGCTGAGGATGCGCACATCGACAGCTTCTTCCTGGGTGCTGCCCAGCGGGCGGATCTTGCGCTCCTGGATGGCGCGCAGCAGCTTGGCCTGCATGGCCAGGGGAAGATCGCCGATCTCGTCGAGAAACAGGGTGCCGCCCTGAGCGGCCTGAAAGTAGCCGGGCCTGTCCTGCGTGGCTCCGGTATAGGAGCCCTTGCGGGCGCCGAAGAATTCGGCTTCGAGCAGGTTTTCCGGGATGGCGCCGCAGTTGACGGCGACCATGGGGCCGTCGGCCCGCTGGCTGCAGGCATGCAGGGCGCGCGCCACCAGTTCCTTGCCCGTGCCGGATTCACCGTGGATCAGCACGGGAGCCATGCCCTTGGCAACCTTGGCGATGCGCTGCTTGACGCGTTGCATGGCCTGAGAGTTGCCCACCAGCGCTTCCAGGGCGTCCGGCTGGGCTGCCGGCCCCGCGTCATGGGCCGGTGCGCTGCCGCCGGCCTGTGGATTGCCGGGTTTGAGCACTGCGCCCATGCCTTGCACAGCCGAGGCCACGACCTGGCGGAACTGGCGCAGGTCCACGGGCTTGGTCAGATAGTCGAAGGCACCGGCGCGCAAGGCTTCCACGGCGTTCTCGGCCGAGCCGTAGGCCGTCATGACGATGCAGCGCTCGCTGCGCGAGGGATCGCGCAGCTGCAGCAAGAGCTCCATGCCGATCCCGTCGGGCAGGCGCATATCGGTGATCACCACATCGAAATGGCGCTCCTGCAACTGGGCCCTGCCTTCCTGGACCGAGCCTGCGGTTTCCACGCGGTAGCCTTCGCGAAGCAGCGTCAGCTCGTAGAGCGTGCGCAGATCGGGTTCATCGTCGACCACGAGAATGCTGGCTGCTGCGGAGGAGTGAGGCGAGGATGTCACTGGGCTTACACCATGATCGAGTCAAACAGGCCGTGGCTTGCGAGCGAGGCAGGGCCGCTGCGCAGAGTCACGATAAAGGCGTTGCCGTCCACATCGCTTTGCGGCGTGCGCAGGCTCAGGCGCTGATAGCTGATGGAGGCATCGTAGCGCTGGCAGAGCTCGCGGCAGATATAGAGTCCAAGGCCGCTGGAGCGGCTCTGGGAGGAGAAGAAGGGCTCGAACAGATGGCGCTCGACGCTGGAATCCAGCGGTGCCCCGTCACTCCAGACCATGAACCAGCAGACGTCATCCTGCGGCGCGAGACCCTGGAGCTGGCCGTTCAAAGGCCCATGGCCGCTGATCAGCTGCAGGCCCGTCTCATGGCCGGCGTTGCTGCGGTGGCGCTGGGCATTGTCCAGCAGGTTGATCAGTACGCGGCGCAGATGCTCTTCATCAAACAGGATATGGCGGGCCGTGGCATTGAGCCGCAGCAAGAGCTGGCGGGATGGCGTGGCCTGCATGCGCCATTCATGGCTGATCTGGGCCAGCAGATTGTCCAGCGGCAGCGACTGACCCTGATGGGTTTCCGAGTCCTGTTGTACGCGCGCCAGATTGAGGATCTCTTCGGCAATGCGGGCTAGCCGGTCGGCATTCTGGCCCACGATGCGGCATAGCTGCTGGGGGCCGGGCTGGCTGCTCAGGTCTTCGGCCAGCAGCGCGTTGGCCTGGGTGATGGCGGCCAGAGGGTTGCGTATCTCATGCGCCACGGCGGCCGACATGCGGCCCATGGAGGCCAGCTTTTCGGTGCGCAGCTGCGCCTCCATTTCGCGCAGGTCGTGAAGAAACATGACACAAAGCGAGTGGCTGGCTTGCGCTTGCGGGCCCTCGTCCAGGTAGGGTGCCGAAACCTCGGTGATGCGTGTGCGCACATGGATGCCCGTGGCGCCGTGGCGCTCATGGGCCTGCAGATGGATGGTGGCGGACAGCGGGCGGGCATGGGCGAAGCTGGCCTGTGTCGCATGCGCCAGCGGCTCCCACCAGCTGTGGGCCTGCAGGGAAAAAGGCTGGGGGTGATCCATGGCCAGGCCCAGCAGCTGCAGCGCGGCAGGATTGGCCTGCAGCACTTGCAGGCTGGAGTCGACCACCAGCACCCCGTCGGAGAAGTGGTTGATCACCAGGCTGTTGACCTGCTCCTGGGTTTGGGTGCGCAGGCGGTCGAACAAGGCCTGGGAGCGCTCGCGCCGGACACGCTTGGCCAGTTCGTGCGTGAGATAGGCCACGCAGAAATAGCCGGCGCAGGAGAAAGCCGCCTGGTAATAGGACTGGGCGCCGTCGTTGAGGCCGCCATGGTATTGCCAGAAGGTGTAGGCCAGCGTCAGCAGCGTGATGCCGGCCGTGGCGCCAAAGGCCAGCATCAGTCCGCCCAGCGCCGAGGAGATCAGGACCGGAATGGCCAGCAGCGCCATGTAGTTGAGCGAGCCGACCTGAAAGATCTGCAGCAGAAAGATCACCGCGATGTCGACGCCGATCACGGGCAGCCATTGCAGGGCGGCGCGAGGTGCTGGCAAATGCCGTGCTGCAGCCAGACGCAGCACCACGGTGAGCGCCAGATAGGTGAAGCAGATCAGCCAGGCCAGGGGCGAGCTGATGTTCTGCAGCTGCAGGTTCAGCGTCTGAAGCAGGATGAGGGCCAGTGCCAGCAGCACGCGGCCGCTGAGGAAGGCCTGCCACAGGCGCACAAACGGGGCGTTGAGGCTGGCGTCCGCGCGCCGGCTGATGGCCGCATCCAGTGGAATGGCGGTGTGCTGCCAGGGTGAGGCGGAGTTCACCATGGGATCAGTGGCTGCCGGTGTCTTGCTGGGCCAGGCGGCGATGCTCTGCGCTGCAGAAGCTCTGGCCCGAGGCATCGCTTACGGCATCGGCTTGCGGCAGGTGCAGGCCGCAGTGTGCGCAGGCCACCATGGTCTGAGCTTTCGGGAGAGTGGTGGCCGTCCGGGTGGGCTCTGCCGCTTCGGCGCGGCGCTTGCTGCGCCAGATGCCGACAGCCACCACCACGACCAGCAGGACCAGCAAATACTTCATGCCGCGCGCTCCAGCAGGACTTCAATCACAAAGCGCGAGCCGACATAGGCCAGCAGCAGAAAGATGGCGCCGATATAGAGAACGCGCACGGCGCTCTGGCCGCGCCAGCCAAATCGCTTGCGCCCGAACAGCAGCACGGCGAAAGCCAGCCAGGACAGCAGCGAGAAAACGGATTTGTGATTCCACACCCAGGCCTTGCCGTAGAGCTGCTCGCCAAACAGCCAGCCTGCGGCCAGCGTGGCGGTCAGCAGCACAAAGCCGGCACCGACAAAGCGGAAGGTCAGCCGCTCCAGCGTCAGCAGAGGCAGTCCGCTGTCATGGTCGCCGCCCTGGCGCATCTGCCGCTCGGCATGGCTCATCAGCGCCCCGTGCACGACGGCTGCAGCAAACAGGCCGTAGGAAGCAATGCCCAGGGCCAGATGCAGCGGCAGCCAGGCCGAGGCGTTGACATGCAGCGGAGTGCCGGGAAACACCACGGCCAGAAGCACAGCCACACTTCCCAGTATGGACAGCGGCCAGCGTGAGCGCAGCTGCGGGTACAGCTGCTGCTCGACCACGTACACGGTCAGCACCAGCCAGGCGGTGATCGAGAGCGCGGGGGCGAAGCCGAAGCGCGGCTGCTCGCCCAGCAGGCCCCAGCCCAGCAGCAGGGCATGCACTGCCCAGGCCAGGCGCAGGCAGCGGCGGGCGCCGGTTTCTTGCAGATGCCGGCTGGCAAGTGCAGGGATGGCATAGGCAATGGCTGCTGCCAGGGCCAGAATCCAGCCAATGGGGCCAGCTGCAGTGAGCGGTTGGGAAAGCATGCTTTCTATGATAGTGCCGCAGGCCTGCACTCATGCTTTGCAGGATGCTGCCATGCGTCAAATTTGCGCATAAAGCGCAGCCGAAGCCGCTTGCGCCCCGGGTTTGAGCGCCTGGGCAGCCGCCTAACCCCATTTCCAAGGGCTTTCGCCTCGCGGCCGGTAGCCGGGCTGGCGCAATCTCCCGCGATGCCCAAGGTCTTGCAGAGTGCTTCGGGTCGCTCTCTTGCGGGCCTGCCCCGCCTTTGGGAAGGGGTTGCACGGGCTTTGCGCGCCCGGGGCAGGTCACGGCAAGCCTGCAGGCATCGTTCGCGAAGGGCAGCGGGTAAAATGCGGGTTCATGCCGCTTCGTCCCGCCCGTCTGGGTCCCGCCAGGTTCGGCCTGCAAGCTGCCCGGAGACCCGTGCCGCGCTCGCGCACGACTCCCCATCCATAACTTTCGAATGCTTTTTGCTTATGGCCTCCGCACTCACCGATAAACTCTCGCGCCTTGTCAAGGAGATGCGCGGCCAGGCCCGCATCACCGAATCCAACGTCCAGGACATGCTGCGCGAAGTGCGCATGGCCTTGCTGGAGGCCGACGTGGCCCTGCCCGTGGTGCGCGACTTCATCGCCCGCGTCAAGGAAAAGGCGCTGGGCCAGGAAGTCATCAGCTCGCTGCAGCCCGGCCAGGTGCTGGTGTCCATCGTCAACAAGGAGTTGGCGGCGACCATGGGCGAAGGGGTGGCCGACATCAACCTCAATGCCCAGCCGCCCGCCGTCATTCTGATGGCCGGCCTGCAGGGCGCGGGCAAGACCACCACCACGGCCAAGCTGGCCAAGCATCTGATCGAGAAGCGCAAGAAAAAGGTGCTCACGGTCTCGGGTGACGTGTATCGCCCCGCGGCCATCGAGCAGCTCAAGACCGTCACGGCCCAGGCCGGTGCCGAGTGGTTTCCTTCCACGCCCGACCAGAAGCCCCACGATATCGCCGTGGCCGCGATCGACTACGCCAAGAAGCATTTCTTCGATGTGCTGCTGGTGGATACGGCCGGCCGTCTGGCCATCGACGAGCTGCTGATGGCCGAAATCAAGGATTTGCACGCCACGCTCAAGCCTGTCGAAACCCTGTTCGTGGTCGATGCCATGCAGGGTCAGGATGCGGTCAACACCGCCAAGGCCTTCAAGGAAGCACTGCCGCTGACCGGTATCGTGCTGACCAAGCTCGACGGCGATTCGCGCGGCGGTGCGGCGCTGTCGGTGCGCCAGATCACGGGCGCGCCGATCAAGTTCGCCGGCGTCTCGGAAAAGATCGACGGCCTGGAAGTCTTTGACGCCGACCGCCACGCACAGCGCGTGCTGGGCATGGGCGACATCGTGGCCCTGGTCGAGCAGGTCACCAAGGGCGTGGACATGGAAGCCGCGCAGAAGATGGCCGAGAAGCTCAAGAGCGGCGACGGCTTCGACCTCAACGACTTTCTGGCCCAGCTGCAGCAGATGAAGCAGATGGGCGGTCTCTCGACCCTGATGGACAAGCTGCCCGCAGAGCTGGCCGGCAAGGCCGGTCAGGTCGATATGGACAAGGCCGAGCGCGAGATCAAGCGCAAGGAAGGCATCATCTGCTCCATGACCTTCAAGGAACGCAAGAACCCCGCCCTGATCAAGGCCACGCGCAAGAAGCGTATCGCCGACGGCGCCGGCGTGCAGGTGCAGGAAGTCAACCGCCTGCTCAAGGAGTTCGAGCAGATGCAGACCATGATGAAGAAGTTCAAGGGCGGCGGCCTGATGAAGATGATGAAGAAGATGGGCGGCATGAAGGCCATGAAGGGCATGATGGGCGGCGGCGGCATGCCCAAGCTGCCGTTCTGATATTTGATTCCCCCTGAGCCGCTGCGCGGCTTCCCCTGGCCGGGCGCGACAGCCTCGCTGTCCCTGAGTTGGGGGTGAGATCAGCGATCTATAAAAAGTGAGCAGCTGACGCAGGTCAGATCTTGGTTTGGATGAGAAATACATCTGAATCATTGATCTGGCAGGCGTTAGCAGCTCACTTTTTTGTAAAGAAGCGCGCCAATCCGGGGCAATTGCTGGATGTGCAGGCGGCTTTCTGAGAACATGCCTTTCCATGAAGCTACAAGACAGGACTTTCGTGGAGGCGGGGCAGCGGCAAGCTCTGCCTCAATGTCTGGAGCGCCGCAGCGCGCTGCTGCTGGCGGGCTCGCTGCTTGCACTGCTGGCAGGCTGCTCCACCACCAGGGACAAACCACGGCCTGCCGCGCAAGGCGGCTCATCGGTGCGCCCGCTCAATGCGCTGAGCCTGGATGCCGAGCTGCGCGAGTCCCTGCTGGCGCGCACCATGCTGGTGGTCAACACGCCCTACACCTACGGCGGCAACTCCCCCGAGGGCGGTTTTGACTGCAGCGGACTTATCCAGTGGGCCGTTGGCGGCATCACGGAAACCCGTCTGCCCCGAACCACATCGCAATGGGCACAGGCCAGCAATCCGGTGGACGGGCGCGACCTGATGCGCGGCGACTTCGTGTTCTTCAACACTCTGGGCGGGCGCTATTCCCATATGGGCATTTTTGTCGGCAACGGACAGTTTGTGCACGCGCCGTCCAGCGGCGGGACGGTGCAGCGGGTGCGCATGGACAATGTGTACTTCGCCAAGCGATTCACCGAAGCGCGCAGCATCTTTGCCTGAGCGGCGCGCGGCGAATGCGAAAAGGGACTGCCTGGCAGTCCCTTTTTTACGTGCATTGTCTGCCTATGCCGCGGGTGCTGCAGCCCCATCGCCGCTCAGCGGCAGATCCCAGCGCATCGCATGCCAGGGGTGCTGCTCCTGCGTCACCCACTGGGCCACCTCTTCGATCGTGAAGGCCTTGCCCAGCACATCGCTGCGGCCCTGCGCCAGCCATTGGGTGCGGCCCTGGGCATAGGCCTGGCCGAAGGCCAGCCAGCTGTCGAAGCATTGCTGGGCGCGCTGGGCATTGAGCTGCAGGATGTCCCAGTGCAGGGCTTCGTCCACCCAGTCCAGCAGCCTGGCGCTGCGCACAAAAAAGGTCACGCGCGCGCAGGCAAACGCCATGGCGGCGCGCGCATCGTCGCTGCGCTGCAGGCGCTGCAGATCCAGCATGAACCAGCGCTGGCGCATGGCATCGGGCAGCTGCTGGCGCACCTGTTCGTCGCTGAGGTCGGTGCGCAGGCCCAGATGGTGCAGGATCATGGGGCGCAGCTGCTTGGCCAGCGCATCGTCGGCGCCATGCAGATCGCTGGCAAAGCCGCCCTGCATGGCGTGGTAGGCCATGGGGTGGGCCAGGGCCAGAGCCCAGTTGCGCTCCTGGCTGCCGGCCTGGTAGCTGATGATGTCGCCGCGCTGCTTGGCCTCCTTGAGGCGCTTGAAGCCGCCGCGCAGCACCCAGAAAATCACGGCCACGACAAGCAGCAGAATCGTCCATGCGTTCATGAGCGAACTCCCTGGCGGCCGGGGCGTTTTCTGGCCATCAGCAAGGTCTGCTTCAGCGCGGCGGATTTGGGCATGCGCTCGATGACTTCGCTGTCCAGCGAGTCCTTGCGTGCCGCCACCATCCACTGCATCAGCGGCGACTGCAGATTGAGCTGCGGCAGCAGTGCGGGGTGTTGTTGCATCAGCCACAGCTGCTCGGCATCGGTCTGCAGCTCCTGCACCGAGCACCAGGGCGCCAGCCCCGGATGGGACTTCAGCAGCTCGGGCGGGCGGCGCACAATGCCCATGGACAGTGCGTCCTCGGGCACCTCGTCATTGAGCGGCAGATGGTTGAGCAGAGTCACCACATCGGGCATATAGCGTGCAATCGGCGGTCGGTTCTGCTTGCCCTTGATCTGTTCGATCTGAAGCTTGCCGTCCTTTTGCACATAGGCATTGACGGTGATGCGGGGCTGTGCAGTGCCCGTGCGGTAGCTGAACAGCCGCATGCGCCCCGACTCGAGACCCTCAGCGTAATGTTCTCCATAGCCGCCGCTGAAGGACTTGCGGTTGGCAAACTGGCCCACGCAGTGGCCCATCATCTGGCTTTCGTAGGCCATTTCCTGGCGCATCTGCGCACTTGTGCCGTCAAACTCCACAAAGGTGCCGTGCTGGCCACGCAGCAGTCCGTGCACGGCGCCCGAGCTGTGTTCAACCCGGCCGCTGTTCTGTTTTTTCTCGAAAGCCAGATGCTCCAGCGTCCAGCGCGCCAGCGCCTGTGGGCAGTTCACGCGCTGCAGCTTGCCTTCGAGAGAGGTGCCCTTGCGGGTGGAGAGAAATTCCACCAGCCGTGTCTCCAGCGCCAGCAGGGCGGCGCTGTCAGGCTGCACCCACCAGAGGTCGGGCAGCTCGAAGCCGGCCTGCTTGCGCGCCAGCCGCTCCAGCGCCCAGGCCGGCGGCTCCTGGCGGCCGGCCAGCTCCTGCAACTGCCGGACGTCGGCAATGCGCAGCACGGCAGGCTCGTCGGCCTGCAGATTGCCCACCACATGGCGGTAGAAGTGGTTGCCCAGCCAGGCGGCGACATCGGCGGCGTCGCCGCGCTCCATGCTGCGCTCCTTGATGCGCTGCTTGATGGCCGGCGCGTTGACCACATCGCGCGCCTTGTAGGCGCTGGCGGCAGCGGTTTTCTCTATGACCTGATTCACCAGAATTTCCACCATGGCTTGCGACCCGATGCTGCAGCACCGGCCTGGGCATCGCGCTCGGCCAGCTTGCGCTCGGCACGCTCGATGCCGGACTGCGACATGCGCCGCTCGTCTTCGTCGTCGTCCTGGTCCAGATAGCTGTTGGCCTGCTTGTGCAGCGCCACGGACTCTTCCAGAAGCTCGGGATAGGCTTCCAGCGCACAGGCCAGGCGGCGCAGCGGATAGCAGTCCTGCAGCGCAATGATCTCCTGCTGGTGCGTGCGCAGACGCGGCAGCACCAGCTCGGGGCGTGTGCTCGAGAAAAAGTCCAGCATGGACATCAGGGACGCCAGGTAGTTGCGGCGTACGTCGCGCTGCTCTTCCTCGTCGAGGTCGTGGAACCACTGGTCCAGACGCTCCATCCAGATGCTGATCTCGTCATCGCGGTCGAGCTTGTAGAGCGACAGCGCGACGGTGGAGAAATAGCGCGTGGGCTCATGACGGCTGTAGCCATGCTCCTGGGCGAAATGCCACAGGCGCTCGGCCTCGACCACGGTCTGCGCGTCGTCGTCCTTGCCCACGGCACACCACAGCAGGCCGTTGTGGTGCTCGGCAAACGGGCTGCTGCCCAGCCCCTTGTGGTGCAGCTCGGCGGCCTCGTCGTAGCGGTCCATGAAGCGGTACTTGATGGCCAGGTTGTTGCACAGCATGGAATAGACATGCAGGTCGGCGTCCTTGAAGCGGCCCTGGCCGCTGGCCCAGAAATGCTCGAAGCGGGCCAGGCCCTGCTCGTAGTAGCGCACGACCAGAGGCTCGCGCACCTCCTGTGCCGGCACCTTCTTCTTGCCGCCCATCAGCGGCGCCAGATCGTCGGCATCGTCCAGGACCACGCCGGCGGCATAGCACCAGTGCGCGCCATGGGCGTCGGGGAAGGGGCGGGCCAGCGCTTCTTCCAGCGGCAGTGCGGCAAAGCGCGCCGCCCAGAGCGTGGGCAACTTGTCGCTGTCGGCCATCTCGGGGTGCTGGCCCACGCCAATTTCCAGCAGCGGCAGAGCCTGCTCCATCTGGCGCTTGCGTGCCAGACGCAGGCCGTCGAGCAGAGCCAGCACCGGATGGGCCGGCTGGGCTGCGCGCACCATGTTCAGATAGAAATCCGCCGGGTGCAGCGGCACTTCCTCTTGTGCGAGCAACTGGCGCATGTCCTCGTCGGTCTGGCCCATGGCCAGAACCAGCGCCCAGGTGATGGCGTTGGCCGGGTCGTTGCTGAACTGTTCCTTGGCGAGCTGAAAAGCGGCCACGGCCGAGACGGGGCGAGCGTGGAGTACGCTCTCCAGCGCCAGATCGGCGGCTTCCTTCAAGCGGCCGGTCTGCACCAGCCAATCCAGTTGGGAAGCGCTGAAGGGATCGCCCGAGTCATCCGTCAGGCCGAAGTGTCCCTGAGGCGCCAGCTGCAATGCGGCCTCCAGCTGACCGGCCTGCGCACAGGCCTGGGCTTGCAGTCGCACGATCTTGACCTGGCGATGCGCCTTGACGGCCTGCGATGGGGGCGGGTTCTCCAGGCGGGCGAGCTGTTGCTCGCAGGCCATGAGCAGCGCGGGCAGGCTTTGCGGGGCCAGCGGCAGCACATGGTCGGCCAGTGTCATCCAGCGGTCAAAGTCCACCTGCTGATCGGGCGCAGCATCGCGCAATATATTGATGGCGTTTTGCACGAGGCTGGCAGCCTCGCTGGCGTGGCCGCTTTTCTGGGCCATTTCCGCCTTGCGAACGCAGACGATGGCATCGAGATAGGCCGCATCTTCGGCCAGATCGGGGTTGCGACGCTCCTGGGCGCGTTGCAGCTCAAGGCCCGTGGCCGCAGCGTCCCAGGCCTGGAGCTGCGAGGCCATCCAGTGCCAGCCATGCCAGTAGTTGTCGCTGTCCACATCCTCGGGCAGCCGGGCAATGGCTTGTGCCGCCGCACCCAGCAAGGCTTGCGCGGAGGGCTGGTCAAAGCCCATGCGGCTCTGGATGTCGCTGAGGCTCAGGCGCAGCATCGCTTCGGCAGGACTCAGCTCGTCGGCGCCGGAAAGAACGGCGGCGCGATGCTGCTGCAGCAAGGTGTTGGCCGCTTCGGGCTGATCGAGGTAGAGCCAGAAGTCGTGAACGCGTTCAAGCTCCTGCACGGTGGCTGGGGCAAAGTTCTGTTGCCCCATCAACTCCACCGCTGCGGCGATGCGGTCCTGGCGGCTGATGCTGCCGGGCTTGTCGTCGTTGTAGTCGTTCAGTAGCTCATGGGCTTGATCCAGCAGGGCGTAGATGGCATCGCCCTGCAGTGCAGCAGTTTGGTTCATGGTGTCCAGAGTTCAATCCGAGGCAGCTTGGCCCCAATAGGCCACCATCCTAGCGGCGGATTGAAGAGGCGTGTGCCATCCGGCAAGGCATCACCATTTGTTACAGAATTTATAACCAGTCATGAAAAAAGCCTGCGCGGCATGGCCGGCAGGCTTCGGGTAGATGAGGCCAGGGAATGTCGGGCCATCAATCCTTGACCAGGACTTCGCCGCGCAAGGTGTAAGCCTTGGCTTCGGTAATCTTCACGTCCACCATCTGTCCGATCAAACGCTCGTTACCGGGGAAGTTGACCACGCGGTTGCAATAGGTGCGGCCCATCAGTTCGCTGCCGTCACGCTTGCTCACGCCCTCGATCAACAGGCGTTGCACGGTGCCGACGCGCTCCTCGCTGATCTCCTTGATGTTGTTGTTGATCACGGCCTGCAGCTCCTGTAGGCGGCGCAGCTTGACCTCGTGCGGCGTGTCGTCCTGCAGGTTGGCCGCCGGCGTGCCGGGGCGGGGGCTGAAGATGAAGCTGAACGAGTTGTCGAAGCGCACATCGTGGATGAGCTTCATCATCTTCTGGAAGTCTTCCTCGGTCTCGCCGGGAAAGCCCACGATGAAGTCGCTGCTCATGGCCAGGTCGGGACGGATGGCACGCAGCTTGCGGATGGTGCTCTTGTATTCCATGGCCGTGTAGCCGCGCTTCATGGCCATGAGAATCTTGTCGCTGCCATGCTGCACGGGCAGGTGCAGGTGGCTGACCAGCTGCGGAATCTTGGCGTAGGCCTCGATCAGGCGCGGCGTGAATTCGTTGGGGTGGCTAGTGGTGTAGCGGATGCGCTCGATGCCGGGAATCTCGGCCACGTATTCCAGCAGCAGCGCGAAGTCGGCCATCTCGCTGGTGTCGCCCATCTTGCCCAGGTAGGCGTTGACGTTCTGGCCCAGCAGCGTGATTTCCTTCACGCCCTGCTCGGCCAGGCCCGCGACTTCCACCAGCACGTCCTCGAACGGGCGGCTGACTTCCTCGCCGCGCGTATAGGGCACGACGCAGTAGCTGCAGTACTTGGAGCAGCCTTCCATGATGGAGACAAAGGCCGAGGCGCCTTCCACGCGTGCCGGCGGCAGGTGGTCGAACTTCTCGATTTCGGGGAAGGAGATATCGACCTGGGGCTTGGCCTTGGCCGCACGCTGATTGAGCAGCTCGGGCAGGCGGTGCAGGGTCTGGGGGCCGAAGACCACGTCCACGAACGGAGCGCGTTTGATGATCTCGGCACCTTCCTGGCTGGCCACGCAGCCGCCCACGCCGATCAGCACGCCTTTTTCCTTGAGATGGCGGATGCGGCCCAGATCGCTGAACACTTTTTCCTGGGCCTTCTCGCGCACCGAGCAGGTGTTGAAGAGGATCAGATCGGCCTCGTCCACGTTCTGCGTGGGCTCGTAACCCTGGGCCGCGCCCAGCACATCGGCCATCTTGTCCGAGTCGTACTCGTTCATCTGGCAGCCAAAGGTTTTGATAAAGACTTTCTTGCTCATGGGGCGCTCTTGTCAGGTGGGCCTGCAGTATCTGCAAGCACAAAGTGATAGCGGCTGGCGCCTGCCATCACTCGATTTGGATATGGAAACAGTTCGAGAAGCTTGCAGAAAAAGCGCAAGCAGCTCTTTAATCAATAGCGGTCGGCGCGGGCCGAACTCAGCTGCCGAAAACGCGCTGCAGCAGGGTGCGCGGCTGAATCGGCTTGTATTTCTCGATCTCGGCAGGGGTCAGAATCCAGGCCGTGTGCAGACCCTGGGTCTGTGGCTCGATCACATAGCCCACCAGCATCTTCTGGCCTGCATAGTTGCTGGCAAAAACAATGCTGCGCTCGCGGCTGAACAGGCGAAAGCCCGGCGTGGTGCGGATGGCCGTGCCGTTGATGGCCACTTCTGGGAAGTTGGTCACCGTCAGCTCGCCGAACTGGACTGTCGGCGGGAAGTTGCGCGTCTCGTCCGAGGGCAGGCCCTGGGCCAGGGCCGGCAGGCCGGCACTGGCGGCAGCGGCCAGCAGGGCGCAGGCCACGTAGCGACGGCTGAAGCGGGTGGTGGTGCAGCGGTTCATGGTGTATATCCAGGGGCTGATCGTGGGGCGGTCAGAGCTGGAGTCATGGCCGCAATGCCGTGATTCTAGAGGCTGGAGTTTGGCAGCAGGGCTTGCTCAGGCTTTGCCGCCTGCGGCATAGAGCACGGCCCGGGGCGGGCGGCACAGCCCCCAGAAACGCAGTCCGGTCAGCTCCGCCATGCGCACGCCCATGTCCGTGGGGGCCGAAATCGTGGCCAGCGCCGCGATGCCGACCTTGGCGCATTTGCGCACCAGCTCATGGCTGCCGCGGCTTGACAGCAGTACAAAGCCGGGCTCGCCGAGGCGGCCCGTGCGCGCCAGCCGGCCGACCAGCTTGTCCAGCGCATTGTGGCGGCCCACGTCTTCCAGCACGTCCGTGATGTCGCCCGCCAGCGTGGCCCAGCCTGCGGCATGGATGGCGCCGGCCTCGGCATTCAGGATCTGATGCGGGGCCAGGGCGCCGATCGCCTTGAGCACGGTGGCGGCATCGACCTGCTCCAGCCAGTCCTGGGGCGGCAGGGCGTCAAACGACAGATCCAGCGCCGCAAAGCTCTCCACTCCGCAGACGCCGCAGCCCGTGCGGCCCGTCATGCTGCGGCGCCTGTCCTTGAGTCGCGCAAAGCAGCGCGAGGCGATGTCGAGCTGCACTTCCATGCCGTCCATGCCTTCGGGCAGACCGGCCGCGGCGGCAGAGATGGCGCGGGCTTCGATGCCGTAGCAGTCTTCAGCGCTGTCGATGATGCCTTCGGTCAGCGCAAAGCCCAGGGCAAAGTCCTCCGCATCGGTGGGCGAGCCCATCATCACCGCATGCGAGATGCCGTTGAAGACCAGTGCGATCGGTACCTCGGCCGCCAGCACGCGCTCCTGCCGTTCCTGCTGCCCGGCGTTGAAGAAGCGCACGGCACGGGTGTGCAGCGGTGCGATCGGCTGGGCCGGGATGGGGCAGGAGGACTCGGTCATGGGCCGATGATAGTCAGCAGGTGCATCCCTTGCCGGCAAGGGGCGGACTGCGGCTCGGGGCTTTGCACAGCGGGCCTAGGCCAGCAGCGGCAGCATCAGCGGGTTGATGCCGCTGCGCGCAAGCTCTTTTTCCTCCATCTCTGCATCCAATGCCAGACTGGCTAGGTCGTCGGCCACCAGTTCCAGCTGGTGGTCCGCCGGCTGGTAGAAGGCCTTGAGGTAGGTCTGGCATTCGTTGCAGCCCTCGGCCTTGATGGGCGCTTTTTCGTCTTCCAGGCACCAGTAGTCCAGTGCATGCGTGCTGTCGCAGTTGCTGCACTTGCTGCGCACCACATGCCACTGGCATTCGCACAGGCTGCATTGCAGATAGCGCACGCCGGTCTGGGCGCCACCGAGCACCAGGCTGCCGGTGGGCACATGGCCGCAGACGGGGCAGAGATGCCGTTGCTCGCCCGGCTCGGCCCGACCTGCGGCAGGCAGCTGACTGGCTAACTGGCGCCAGTACAGCGACAGCGCGCTCCACAGTAGCTGGGCCACGCCCGCTTCGGGCAGGACCGTGTCGTCAGTCAGGGCTTCGCTGCGCAACGCTGTCAGCAGGGCATCGGCCCAGGCCTGGCGTTGCGTGATATCGGCCTGTTGCAAGCACTCCAATGCTTGGCGAATGGCGGCAGTCTGCATGCGGGGCTGCTGGGTCATGCGGTTCAGCAGCTCGTCGAGCAAGGCCAGCCAGTGCGCCGAGCGTGGCCACTGGGCCGAATGCAAAGGCGCTTGCGTGCGCTGTTGTAGGGCCGCGCCCAGCCCAGCGGCTTCCTGCTCGGGCAGGGGCAGGGCCTTGGCCGTGGCCTGCTGGGCGCTGGCCATCTCGGCGGCCCACAGCAGATACTCGCCCATGGCATGGCCCTGGGCCAGATGCTGCAGGCGGCTGGCGCGATGGGCATAGGGCAGCTTGGCGGCGGGCAGCCGCAGGGGGGCGATATGGCCCACACCGGGCGAGCGTTCGGATTCGGGAACCAGATGGATGCTCATCGTGTTCTCCCTGTCTTGGCCTTGCCTGCTGCCGCAGGTTTGGTGCTGATCTCCTCATGCCAGCGGTCGTGGTGGGCGCGGGCCCAGGCATGGCTGACATAGCCGGTGACCATGCCGCGTATCGATCCCTTGACCCAGAAGGCCAGATAGATATGGCCTAGGATCAGCAATATCAGGCCCACGCCCGCCAGAGCGTGCAGCAGCAGCGCGACACGTAGCACGGGGATAGGGAACAGATGGGCGAAGTAGGCGCGCCAGATCACCAGGCCCGTGAACAGCAGCACGCAGATCAGGCTCATGATGCCCCAGAACAGCAGTTTCTGGCCGGCGTTGTACTTGCCGATGCGCAGCCGCTGGCTGTGATCTCCTGCCACCACCGATTTCACGTTTTCCACCCAGATGCGGTCTTCCTTGACGAACAGGTTGTATTTCACAAACCGCACGAACAGATAGACCAGGGCAACAAACACCACGATACCGAAGAAGGGGTGCAGCAACCGTGCCAGCTGCGGCGTGCCGAAGACACTATTGAGCCAGTTCAGGCTGGGAAAGACCCAGGACAGGCCCGACATGGCGACCAGGAAGAAACACACCACCATGGCCCAGTGGCAGAGGCGATCAGGCAGTGGGGTTCGCAAGATCATGCGATCTTTTTTCATGCCGTTTCTCCTTTCTTGGCGCAATCCTCGCCGGCATCGTCTTCGTCGATTTCGTTGGGGCCAGTAGCCATGTAATGGGCTGCGGCACCGGCCAGTGTGGCCACGAAGCCCAGGGCGGCCAGCGGCTTGAACCAGCCCTTCCAGCCCTCGACCACGGCGCTGATCTTGGGATCCTTGGGCAGCTTGTGATAGAGCTCGGGCTGGTCGGAATGGTGCAGCACATACATCACATGGGTGCCACCCACGCCTTGCGGGTCGTAGATGCCAGCTTGGTCAAAGCCGCGGGTCTTCATTTCCTGAACGCGACCTTCGGCCTTGACCAGCATGTCGTCCTTGCTGCCGAACGCAATGGCGCCTGTGGGGCAGGTCTTGACGCAGGCCGGCTCCTGACCCACAGCCACGCGGTCGGAGCACAGCGTGCACTTGTAGGCTTTGTTGTCCTTCTTGCTGATGCGAGGGATGTTGAAGGGGCAGCCGGCCACGCAGTAGCCGCAGCCAATGCATTGCTCGGACTGGAAGTCCACGATGCCGTTGGCGTACTGCACGATGGCACCGGGCTGGGGGCAGGCCTTCAGACAGCCCGGGTCTTCGCAGTGCATGCAGCCGTCCTTGCGGATCAGCCACTCCAGCTTGCCCTGCTCGTTGACATACTCGTCGAAGCGCATCAGCGTCCAGCTCTCGGGCGAAAGATCGCGCGGGTTGTCGTAGACGCCGAAGTTCTCGCCCACATCGTCGCGCAGATCGTTCCATTCGCTGCAGGCCACCTGGCAGGCCTTGCAGCCAATGCAGATGCTGACGTCGATGAGTTTGGCGACCTCTGCCTTGTGGTCACGGGCGTGCGCGGCGGGTGTGAGCTCGTTGGTGGCCGAGCGCCGCACGATATCTTGGGATTGCATGGTCATGGGTGCTCGCCTTATGCCTTTTCGATGTTGACCAGAAAGGCCTTGAACTCGGGGGTCTGGGCATTGGCATCGCCGATGCCGGGGCTCAGCGTATTGGCCAGATAGCCCTTGCGCGTCGTGCCTTCGTAGCCCCAGTGGCAGGGGATGCCGATCTGCTCGATCTCCTGACCATCGACCTGCAGCGTCATCACGCGCTTGGTCACCACGGCCTTGCCCTTGATATGACCGCGCTTGCTGGAGACGCGGATCATGTCCCCGGCCTTGATGCCTTTCTGGTCCGCAAGCTTCTCCGATAGCTCGATGAACTGCTCAGGCTGCACGATGGCGTTCAGACGCGAGTGCTTGGTCCAGTGACGGAACATCTCGGTAATCGAGTAAGTCGTGGCTACATAGGGGAACTGCTCGCGCGATCCCATGCGCGCCGCGTCGTCAGCGAACACGCGCGCCACGGGGCTCTTGCTGACCTTGGGGTGCAGCGGATTGGCTGCAATCGGGCTTTCGGTGGGCTCGTAGTGTTCGGGGAAGGGACCGTCGTTCATGCCCTTGGCGGAGAACAGGCGTCCCAGGCCCTCGGGCTGCATGATGAAGGGGTTCACGCCGCTGTTGGGTGCGGCGGTCAAGGGATAGTCGGGCACGTCGGAGCCGCCCCATTTGCGGCCGTCCCAATGCAGGATCTGGCGTTTGGGATCCCAGGGCCTGCCGGCCGGGTCGGCCGATGCGCGGTTGTAGAGCAGACGGCGGTTAGCCGGCCAGGCCCAGGCCCAGCCCGGCGTGTTGCCCAGGCCGGTGTCGGTGTTGTCGCGGCGGGCCATCTGGTTGCCGGCCTCTGTCCACGAGCCGGCAAAGATCCAGCAGTAGCTGGAGGTCGTGCCGTCGTCGCGCAGCATGCCGAAGTCGGACAGCAGCTCGCCCTTTCTGGCGATCAGCTTGCCGCTGTCGTCGAACAGGTCAGCGAGTGCGTAGCCGTTGGCTTCCTTGGCCACTTCCTCGGGATGGGGGTCGTGAGGGTCGTGGTAGTCCCAGCGCATATTCATCAAGGGCTCGGGGCAGGTGCCGCCTTCCTTGGCGTACAGCTCGCGCAGCTTCATGAAGATGCCGCCCAGGATGCGGCCGTCGTGGCGCGCCTCGAAGGGCGGCTCCTGCGCGGCCCAGTGCCATTGCAGCCAGCGGCCGGAGTTGACGATGGCGCCGTTCTCCTCGGCAAAGCAGGAAGAGGGCAGGCGGAACACCGTGGTCTGGATCTTCGCGGGGTCCACGTTGTTGAATTCGCCGTGGTTCTTCCAGAAGGTGGAGGTCTCGGTCTGCAGCGGATCGATGATGACGAGGAACTTCAGCTTGGACAGGGCGTCGCGGATCTTGCCCGAGTCGGGCATGGCGGCCACGGGGTTGAAGCCCTGTGCGATGTAGCCGTTGACCTTGCCGCGGTACATCAGATCGAAATAGGCCAGCATGTCGTAGCTGCGGTCCCACTTGGGCAGCCAGTCGTAGCCCCAGCTGTTCTCGCGCGTGGCATGCTCGCCGTACAGGTCCTTCATCAGGCTGACGAAGAACTTGGGCGTGTTCTTCCAGTAGTTGACCTGGCCGGGCAGGTCGGCCTTGGGCGTGGCGTCCGCCAGGTACTGCTCTATGGTCTGCTGCCTGTCCTCGGGCAGGTTCAGGTAGCCGGGCAGGCGCGTCGAGAGCAGGCCCAGATCGGTATAGCCCTGGATGTTGGAGTGACCGCGCAGCGCGTTGACGCCGCCGCCGGCCATGCCGATATTGCCCAGCAGCAGCTGGATCATGGCCGCGCCGCGGATGATTTGCGCGCCGGCCGTGTGGTGGGTCCAGCCCAGGGCGTAGAGGAAGGTGGCCGTGCGGTCCGGCACGCAGGTGCTGGCCAGTTGTTCGCAGACATGTAGAAAGTCCGCTATCTTGGTGCCGGTGATGGTTTCAACCATCTCGGGCGTGTAGCGCTCCACATGCTTTTTCAGCAGATTCAGCACGCAGCGCGGGTGCTGAAGGCTCTCGTCGGTCAACGCATGACCTTCGGCATTGCGCTCATAGGTCCAGCTGGATTTGTCGTAGGCCTTTTTGTCGGCGTCGTAGCCGCTGAACAGGCCTTCGTCGAAGCCATAGTCCTCGCGCACGATCAGGCTGGCATTGGTGTAGGCCTTGACGTATTCGTGCTGGATCTTGTCGTGCTGCAGCAGGTAGTTGACCACGCCCATGAGAAAGGCGGCGTCCGAGCCCGCACGGATGGGAGCGTAGAAGTCGGCCACCGACGCGGTGCGGTTGAAGCGCGGATCCACCACCATGAGGTGGGCCTTGTTGTGGATCTTGGCTTCGATGGCCCACTTGAAGCCCACGGGGTGGGCTTCGGCAGGGTTGCCGCCCATGACCAGGATCACATTGGCGTTCTTGATGTCTACCCAGTGATTGGTCATCGCGCCGCGACCAAAAGAGGGCGCCAGGGCCGACACCGTGGGGCCGTGGCACAGGCGGGCCTGGCAGTCGAAGCCCACCATGCCCAACGCTCGGCCGAAGCGAAAGTCTAGGATGCCGGTTTCGTTGGAGGCGGCCGATGATGCCAGCATGCCGGTGCTGAGCCAGCGGTTGACGCGCTGGCCCTTGTCGTTCTTTTCGATGAAGTTGGCATCGCGATCGTCCTTGAGCAGGCGCGCGATGCGTTCGTTGGCTTCGTCCCAACTGATGCGCTTCCACTCGTTGCTGCCGGCTTCACGCACCTCGGGGTATTTCAGGCGCTGGTCGGAGTGGATGTAGTCCAGGGCACCAGCCCCCTTGGGGCACAGAGAGCCGCGACTGACGGGGTGGTCGGGGTCGCCCTCGATGTGGAAGATCCTGGACTTGGCGTTCTTGGCGCCGTCACCCAGGCTGTACATCAGCATGCCGCAACCCACTGAGCAGTAGGTGCAGTTGTTGCGGGTTTCCTTGGCGCGCAGCAGCTTGTACTGGCGGGGTAAGGTGGCTAAGGCCACAGAGGGGGCGAAGCCCAGGGATGCAGCAGTGGCGCCGGCGACACCGGCACCGCACAGCTTGAAGAAACGTCTTCTGCCGTGATTCATCATGTGTTGTTTTCTTCAACCGCGCTCCCATGACCATGGAGGGCGTTAGGTTTGCAGGCGGCGGCATGCGCAGATGCAGCCACCCGTGAGCCGGGGGAACAGCCCGGACTCGGGGCCTCGACCTTGACGATTGCTCACGCATTGCCGGACCTCACGGGCCACGTCGAATGTTGAGGGATGCCAATGGCAAGCAATTGAACCGGCTGACACAGCTCGGTTCGCAAAGCGAGGATGCGCGACAAAAGCCCTCAAGCTTTTTGTCATATGACTTTTAGATAAAAGTCAAAGGATGGCGAATCTATTCAGTAAGCGAATGTTTGTCCAGCAAAGGCTAGCGCAGGCCTCGGGTATGACACGGAGAATTCTTGATATTCATCAAGCACTTAGTCCAGCAGCGCCATGCCCTTGATCTGGGCATACACCGGCATGCCGGGCTGCAGCTGCAAGGCCCGGGCCGAGTGCTGGGTGATTCTGGCCAGCAGCCGCGTGCCGCCCGCCTGCAGCGAGACCATGACCTGGCCCGGCCCGTCTTCGCGCAGGTCCAGCACCTGCACCGGCAGGATGTTGAGAATGCTGCTGCCTTCGGGCCTGAGCAGGCTGAGGCTGACATCGCGCGCCTGCACGCGCAGCGGCACCGTGCTGCCGGGTTCGCGCGGGCGGGCCATGACGAGTTGCAGCCGGCCTCCGTCAAAAACCAGGGTGCTCAGATGATCGGCGGCGTCATGGTCATGCACCGTGGCATGCACCACACTGGAGGCCACGTCGCCATGGGCCAGCGGCAGATCAAGGCTGGACAGCAGCTCGGTGACGGAGCCCTGCGCCAGCACCTTGCCCGCGCCAAGCAGCACCATGTGCTGGGCCAGGCGTGCGACCTCGTCCATGGAGTGGCTGACGTAGATGACGGGAATCTGCAGATGACGCTGCAGCTGCTCCAGATAGGGCAGGACTTCGGCCTTGCGCTGGGCATCGAGCGCGGCCAGCGGCTCGTCCATCAGCAGCACTTCGGGGCTGGTGGCCAGCGCTCTTGCAATCGCCACGCGCTGGCGCTCGCCACCCGAGAGCGTGGCGGGCATGCGCTCCATCAGGTGGGCAATGCCCAGCAGTTCGACGGCTCTTTCCTTGGAGACCTTGCGGCGTTCCTGCGGCGTGCGCCTGAGTCCGTAATCGATATTGCGCTGCACCGAAAGATGCGGAAACAGGCTGGCCTCCTGGAACACATAGCCGAGCGCGCGCTGGTGTGTGGGCAGCCATTGCCGGCCGGCATCGTCCTGCCATACGGTCTGGTTGACGGTGACGCGGCCTTGGGCCCGCTCCAGTCCGGCGAGGCTGCGCAGGCAGGTGGTCTTGCCGCAGCCCGAGGGGCCGAACAGTGCCGTCACTCCGTGGCCGGGAAGCTGCAGATCCACATCGAGTGCAAAGTCCGGCCGGGTCAGCTTGAGCTGGGCGGTGATGAAGTGGGCAGCGGTCATGCGCGGCGCTCCGCTTTGGGTTGCAGCCAGTTCAGGGCCAGCAGCACGATGAAGGAGAACACCACCATTCCGGCCGCCAGCAGATGGGCGTGGCCGTACTCCATGGCTTCCACATGGTCGTAGATCTGTACCGAGACCACGCGTGTGACGCCGGGGATGTTGCCGCCCAGCATCAGCACCACACCGAATTCGCCCACGGTGTGGGCAAAGGTCAGCACGGCGGCGGTGATGAAGCCGGGCCGCGCCAGCGGCAGGGCCACGGTCAGAAAGCGGTCCAGGGGGCTGGCGCCCAGGCTGGCAGCCGCCTCTATGGGGCGCGGGCCCAGGGCTTCAAACGCACGCTGCAGCGGTTGCACGGTGAACGGCATGGAGTAGATCAGCGAGCCCACCACCAGGCCGGCAAAGGTGAACGGCAGATTGCCCAGGCCCATGGCCTGCGTGAGCTTGCCTATGGGGCCGTTGGGGCCCATGGTGACCAGCAGATAGAACCCGATGACGGTGGGCGGCAGCACCAGCGGCAGCGCCACGACCGCACCGATCGGGCCGCGCCAGCGCGAACGGGTATGGGCCAGCCACCAGGCCAGTGGCGTGCACAGCAGCATGAGCAGCACGGTGGTCACGCCCGCAAGCTTGAGCGTGAGCCAGATGGCTGCGTAGTCTTCGGCATTCAGTTGCATGGAATCAAAAACAGGACTGGCGCAAACCGGGATGCGCGAGGGATGTCTCCATCGACCCCGCACCCTTCCCGATCCGCACAGGCCGCAAAAAAAGACCCTTGGAGTGCCCAGCTTAGCCGAGCAGCGCCAAGGGTAGAGCGGATCGCTGGGTTGAGGCGGGCTCTAGCGCTTGCCGATCAGGCGTCAGAAGCTATAGCCGTAGGAGCGGATGATGTCGTGCGCCTTGGGGCTGCGCAGGTACTTCATCAGAGCGGTGGCGGCCTCGTTGTCCTTGGCGCCGTTGAGCACGATGGCGTCCTGGCGAATGGGCTCATGCATGTTGCCGGGCACCTGCCAGGCAGAACCCTCGCGGATCTTGCCGCTTTCCATGACCTGGGACAGGGCCACAAAACCCAGCTGCGCATTGCCGGTGGCCGCGAACTGATAGGTCTGGGCAATGTTCTCGCCCATCACCACCTTGGGCTGCACCTGTGCGCTCAGGCCGAGCTTGTTCAGCACTTCCATGGCCGCCGTGCCGTATGGGGCCAGCTTGGGGTTGGCGATCGCGATGTGCTTGTAGTCGCCGGTCTTGAGCACTTCGCCCTTGTCGTCCACATAACCGGCCTTGGGGCTCCACAGCACCAGGGTGCCGATGGCGTAGGTAAAGCGCGAATCGGCCACGCCCTTGCCTTCCTTGGCCAGCTTTTCAGGCGTGGTGTCGTCGGCGGCCAGCAGAATGCCGAACGGCGCGCCGTTGTTGATCTGGGCGTAGAACTTTCCGGTGGCGCCAAACGACAGCTCGGCCTTGTGGCCGGTGTCCTTTTCGAACTCGGTCGCAATCTTCTTCATGGGCGCGGTGAAGTTGGCCGCCACGGCGACCGCCACTTCGGCCGCCTGTGCTTGCGCAGACCACAGGCCCAGCACGGCCGAACTGGTCACGGTCGCGATCACGGCCGCAGAGCGGGCCAGCTGAAAGGAGAAACCGGTGGTGCGGGCAGTGATCTGAGTCATTGAGATTTCGCTATTCATTGATGGAATAGCGAGTGTAACGTGAATGAACAACTGAGGTCGAGCGAGGAAATTGGCTGTCAAGGCATGATGGCGGCCTATGTCTGACACAGAAAATCTCGAACAAGAACAACTGGATATGCCCGACGACGAGGCCGGCCAGGGTGGTGCGCTATCGTCCGATTCGGTCTCCCAGGCGCTGGGCTACGACATGGCCGATCGCCGCATCGCCATCCTGCGCGGCATTGCGCATAGTGGCTCGATCTCCCAGGCCGCACGCGATGTGGGCGTGAGCTACAAGGCGGCATGGCAGGCCATCGACACCCTGACCAATCTGGCCGGCGTGCCGCTGGTCGAGCGCAGTGTGGGCGGCGCCGGGGGCGGCGGCGCACAGATCACGCCGGCGGGCGAGGAGTTGCTGCATGCTGCCGAGGCCATGATGCGCCTGCGTAGCGAATTGCTGCAGCGCATGCAGGCCGGCACGCCCGGTGGCGGCCAGCCCAATCTGGGCCTGATGACCAGCATGCGCAACCAGTGGCCTTGCAGCGTGCTCAAGGTCGAGTCCATCGGCGGGCAGATTCGTGTCTGGCTGCGTGCCGCAAGCGATGCGGGCTCGGACTGGACGATTGCCGCGCGCATCACGCCCGAAAGCTATGAGCTGCTGGGTCTGGCGCCCGGCGTGCAGGTGCTGGCGCTGTGCAAGGCCACGGCGGTCAAGGTCTGGCTGGGGCAGGAGCGGCCTGCGGCGGCCTCGCAGCCCATCAATCTCTGGCCGGCCGTGGTGCAGCGCGCGACCTATGGCGCAGCCACGGTGACCGAAGAAAGCCTGGCCAGCGACGAGGCCATCTGCCGCCTGGGCTGGGGCGCGCAGATCGTGGGCTTTGCACCTGCCATGAGCGGGCTGGTGGCCAATGACCATGTCTGGCTCGAAGTGGCCGAGTCTGCGGTGGTGGTGGCGGTGGCATCCCACTGAAGCACGGCCTGCGTCCCGACGGGTCGGGTCTGGTGTCCGTCGATGGGCATGCCTCTCGTGCATGCCGGTCTGCGCAAGAGTGGTAAAAAAAGGCCGCTGGTCCTTGCAGACGAGCGGCCAAAAGGGAGTGTTCGGGCAACCGGACTCCCGCATTGAGTCGAAATTCTCTAGTCCACCTTCAAGCCGATTTCCTTGATCAGCGGAGCGAAGCGCGCGCGTTCCTTGGCGTGATGGTCCACGAAATCCTGGCGGCTCATGCGAGGCTCGGGCGTCGAGCCCAGGCCTTGCAGCACCTCGATCACGTTCTTCTGCTCCAGAGCCTTGAGCACGGCGGCGCGCACGGCCTCCACCACGGGGGCCGGAGTGCCGGTGGGAGCATAGATGCCGAACAGCGTGTCGGCATCAAAGCCGGGCAGGCCGCTTTCGGCCAGCGTGGGGACCTTGGGGTACAGAGGAGAGCGCTGTGGGCTGCCGATGGCCAGCAGTTTGAGCTTGCCGGCCTCCACCTGCTTGAGGCCGGGACCCGGATCGAACCAGTACTGCAACTGGCCGCTGAGCACATCGGTCAGGGCCGGGCCGGCACCCTTGTAGGGGATATGGCTGGCATCGACCTTGGCTGCGCGCTTGAACATCTCGCCGGCCAGATGGGGCGAGCTGCCGGGGCCGGGCGAGCCATAGGAGAGCTTGCCGGGATTGGCCTGCAGGTGCTTGATGAAGTCCTGCACATTGCTCACGGGCAGGCTGGGGTTGGTTTCCAGAAACACATGAACGCGTGCCACGGCGGCCACGGGAATCAGGTCTTTTTCGGGATTGAAAGGCAGCTTGCTGTAGATCAGCGGATTGATGCTGATGCCGCCGCCGCTGCTCAGCAGCAGCGTGTAGCCATCCTTGGCCGAGCGCACGGTTTCGCCGATGCCGATATTGCCGTTGGCCCCAGGCTTGTTGTCCACCACCACGGATTGGCCGAGCACCTGGCTCATGGTGGGAGAAATCGCGCGTCCCATCACATCGGCCGCACCGCCGGGGGCGAAGTTCACGATCAGGCGGATGGGGCGATCCGGCCATTTGTCGGAGGCCGTGGCAGTGGTGGCAAAGGCGCCGCAGAGCAGGGCTGGAAGAGCAGCCAGGCCCAGACGGCGCAGGCGATTGATGACAGGCTTTGAGGCCATGGTTTTTTGTCTCCTGTTTGGATTCTGTTTGTGAGCGTTGCCATGCCCGCTTGGGGCATTGCGAGAAAGCCGTCTTCGCCCTCAAAGAAGGCAAGGCGCGAAGCGGCTCGGGAAAGCGGTCAGGCCACCTCGACTTCCACCACGATGGGGCGTGGATGGGCAATGGCCTGCTTGAGCACCTGCGCCAGTTCGGCGGCGTTCTCGACATGCACACCGTCGCAGCCATGACCCTTGGCCATGGCCACAAAGTCGATATCGGGCAGCTCCGTGCCTTCGACCTTTTCGCCGTCGCGGTAGCCAAACACCTTGGAGAAATCCTGCAGTGCCGCATAGCGGCGGTTTTTCAGGATCACAAAGGTGATGGGCAGGCGCAGATTGGCGGCACTCCACAGGGCCTGAATCGCATACATCGCCGAGCCGTCGCCGATGACGGCGATCACCTTTTTTTCGGGTTTGGCCATGGCCACGCCGACCGCTGCGGGCATGCTGTGGCCCAGGCCGCCGCTGCACATGGTGAAGAAGGTCTCGCTGTGGAAGATGGGCAGATGGGTCTGAATCGTGGGGCGCGAGCTGGGGGCTTCCTCCACGATGATGCTTTGCGGATCACGCACGCTGGCCAGGGTGTGCATGGCATAGGCTACCGACATGCGTTCGCCAGCCGCAGGGGCTGCGGGAGTGGCCGGTGCGGGCTTGCGCGCCGGGGCGGGGCGCTCGGCGATGCGGGGGCGATCGAGCAACTCCTGCACGCCCAGGCGGATATTGCCCACGGCCGCCGTGCCCACGGGGGCCCAGGCAGCAATGGCGGGATCGTCAATCAGCTGAAACAGCTCGGAGCCCACGGGGATGAAGGGGCCCGCGCCTTCGACGTGATAGGTGAAGGCAGCTGCGCCCAGCGCAAAAATCTTGTCGTGGCTGCCCAGCAGTTCCACGATGCGCTCGCGCATGGCAGGCAGAAAGCCGGCGAACAGGGGGTGATCCTCGGGGAAGCTGCAGCGCCCGCTCATGGGGGCCACGAAAACGCGGGCCTGATGGCGCTCGGCCAGCGCCACGACCGCATCCCAGGCCTGGCCGCGATCCACGGCCGCACCGACCACAAAGGCCGGGGAGCGGGACGCATCCAGCGCCTCGCCGATAGCGCTGAGCGTCTGCGGGTTGGGGCGGGTCTCGAAGCCTACGTGGCGCAGCGTGACAGGTTCGCAGGGCTTATCCCAGTCGTCCGCGGGAATCGAGACGAACACCGGGCCGCGCGGCTCCTGCATGGCGATGTAGTAGGCACGGGCCAGTGCCTGGGGCACGTCCTCGGCGCGGGCCGGCTCGCAGCTCCATTTCACATAGGGCTTGGGCAGCTCGGCGGCATCGCGCGAGTGCAGAAACGGGTCGAACTGCAGCAGCGAGCGCGCCTGCTGGCCGGCCGTGATGATCATGGGCGTGCGGTTCTTGAAGGCCGTGAAGATATTGGCCATGGCGTGACCGACACCGGCGGCGGAGTGCAGATTCACAAAGCTGGCATTGCGTGTGGCCTGGGCATAGCCATCGGCCATGCCCACGACCACGGCCTCCTGCAGGCCCAGCTCATAGGAGAAATCCTCGGGGTAGTCGCGAAACAGCGGCAGCTCTGTCGAGCCGGGGTTGCCAAAGATGCGGGTCATGCCCAGCTCGCGCAGCATGGCGATGACGGCGTGGCGAACGGTGTAGCTATCGGACGGGGTGGCGACTTGAGACGTGACTTGCACAGTAGATTTCCTTGATCTGGCCGCTCTTCGTGGGGGGGGAGCGCTTCAGGCCTATCTTGCATGTCGGCATAATTTCCAGCAATTGAATAAAGCATCTAAGAGATATTCGTTTTATGGATATATCGGGCCTGGATCTCAATCTGCTGCGTGTTTTCGATGCGGTGTTTCGCCATGGCAGCGTCAGCCGTGCTTCGCAGGAGCTGGGCCTGTCTCAGCCCGCGGCCAGCCAGGCGGTGACGCGGCTGCGCCAGTTGCTGGGCGACCCGCTGTTCGAGCGCATGCATGGCGGCGTGCGCCCCACGCCGCGTGCCGAGCGGCTGGCGCAGGCGGTAAGGACGGCGCTGGCAACCCTGGAAGTGGCTCTGGCGGAGGCGCACACCTTCGACCCCTTGCAGGCGAATCAGTGCTTTCGCATTCACCTCAGCGATATCGGCGAAGCGCGCTTCCTGCCGCCGCTGATGCAGGCCTTGCGCGGGCGGGCGCCCCATGTGCAGCTGGAAACCCTGCCCATGCCCATGGGCGAGATTGCCGATGCGCTGGATCGTGGCTCCCTGGATATCGCGATAGGTTTTCTGCCCGGTGTGACGGGTACGCAGCAGAAGGTGCTGCTTTCCGATCACTACGCGTTATTGCTGCGTCAGGGGCATCCGGTGCTCAGAGGCCTGAAGTCCCGGAGGCTGGATGCCGAGCATTTGCGCGGTCTCGACTATGTGGCCGTGCGCTCGCACTCCGAGACGCTGCGCATTCTGCGCAAGCTCGAGCTGCAGGATCAGGTGCGCCTGTCGGCGGCACACTTCATGGCCGTGCCCTCCATCGTGCACCAGACGGATCTGGCCGTCATCATGCCTGCCGAGATTGCCGAAACCTTTGAGGCACAGGGCGGCTATGTGGTGCTGCAGGCCGATCTGCCCGAGAGTGCCTTCGATGTGTCGCTGCACTGGAGCTGGCGCTTTGCCCGGGAGCCCGCGAACCAGTGGTTGCGGGAGCTGGTCAGCGAAGTGTTCCGGCAGCGCAGATAGTGTGCCCGGCTCATCAAAAGCCCACGCGCTTGCGCTCGCGCCGGACATTTCGAGGGAGCCGCTTGCGGCCTGGGGCAGCCCGTCGGTCATGAAAAAAGCGCCAGGCTTTTCAGGCTCTGGCGCTTTGCAGGATTGCGGTGGCAGCGATTCTTACTGAAGTTCCTTGCCCTTGAGCTCGGGAATCAGAAACACCGTGGCCAGCATGTCCAGCACATAGATGGCTGCCAGCAGCGCAATCGCCACCTGGAAGGAGTAGGCCATGGCCAGCGCACCGATGACGACCGGGCCCAGGCCGCCGACGGCGCGGCCGATGTTGAACAGCACGTTCTGTGCCGTGGCGCGGGCTTCGGTGGGATAGGCTTCGCTGATGACGGCGCCATAGCCGCCCATCATGCCGTTGACACACAGGCCCATGATGGCACCCACCCACAGCATGGCCGTGGCATCGGTGAGCTGGGAATAGGCCAGCACCGAGATCACGGAGCCAACCTGGAAGATCAGGAAAGTGGGCTTGCGGCCGATGCGGTCGGCCAGCTGGCCGAAGACCCAGATACCCAGCGACATGCCGATGATGGTGACGGCCGTCCACACCGACGACTTGGTCAGGCTGAAGCCCATCTGCTTGGACAGAAAGCTGGGCATCCAGATCATGATGCCGTAGTAGCCGAAGTTCTGCACCGAGGTCAGCACGATCACGCCCAGGCTGATCTTGCGCGTGGCCTTGTCCTTCATCAGCAGCTTCAGGCATTGCATGGCCGAGGGCTGCTCCTTCTTGCTGCGTGCCACGAACACTTCGGGCTCATGCAGCTTGTTGCGTATGACCCAGGCCACCACAGCGGGAATCACGCCGACCAGAAACATGCCGCGCCAGCCGATGGAAGGCAGCAGCAGCGGGGTGAGCATGGCTGCGCCCAGCACGCCCAGTTGCCAGCCCAGCGCCACATAGGACGAGACGCGTGCGCGATGGCGTGCGGGCCAGGCTTCGGCGGCCAGAGCCATGCCGATGCCGAACTCTCCCCCCAGGCCGATGCCGGCAATGGTGCGGTAGATCAGCAAGTCCCAATAGCCTTGTGCAAAAGCGCACAGGCCGGTAAAGACGGCAAACAGCACAATCGTCCAGGTCAGCACGCGGATGCGGCCGTATTTGTCGCTGAGCATGCCGAAGACGATGCCGCCGAAGACGGCGCCGATCAAGGTCCAGGTCACGAGAGAGCCGGCCTGGCCGGGCGTGAGGTTCAGGTCCTTGGAGATGGCCGAGAGCATGAAGCCCAGAATCAGCAGGTCGAAGCCGTCCATGGCGTAGCCGACGGCCGAACCCATGAGTGCTTTCCAGCTGTATCCGTTGACTTCTGTTGGAGCGGCGGGCGCGGCTATGCCTGCCACGGCGCCTGTGGTTTGTGTGGTCACGGGAGAGTCCTTGAGCGAAGACGGACTTTGGGTGCCTGCTGGCCGGCTTTTGCAGAAAAAAGCAGGCCCTCGCTGGGCGCAAGACCAGCGCGCGGGCACGCAGCGTGCGTGCGGCATCCTTGAGGTGCAACGGGCACGAAAAAGTCCTTGAAGGGGAGTTTGAGCGGCTGGAGCATGGCGGCGCGATCTGCGCTGATTTCTGCAGGGCAGAAAGGGCAGTGCGGCGCCATGTCGCCTCTGTAAAAAGCGAAAAGCCCCAGCTGCGTGAGCAACTGGGGCTTGTATTTGGTGGTCGTAGCGGGACTCGAACCTGCGACATCAGCATTATGAATGCTGCGCTCTAACCAACTGAGCTATACGACCGACAGTGCGCAATTCTAGAGGTAAAACAGTGGTCCGGCGGCAAACTTGGGAATTTTTTTATCCGGCAGCACCAGGCAAAGAAAAAACCGCAGTGCTTTTGCAAACACTGCGGTTTCCTGTCTGGTGGTCGGGGCGGGACTTGAACCTGCGACATCAGCATTATGAATGCTGCGCTCTAACCAACTGAGCTACACGACCGAAGACAGCGATTATATGCAAAAAATCGCTGCTTCAATCGGTTTGCCGAAATTTCTCGCGAAAAATCTGCTGCTTACTGGTGGGTGAAGTTGGCGGGGCGCTTGTTCACAAAGGCGTCCATGCCCTCCTTCTGGTCCTGGGTGGCGAACAGGGCGTGGAACAGGCGGCGCTCGAACATCACGCCGTCGGACAGTCCGCTTTCGAAGGCGCGGTTCACGGACTCCTTGGCTGCCATCACGGCCAGCTGGGAGAAGCCGCTGATGACGATGGCGGCGCCCAGTGTCTCTTCCATGAGCTTGTCAAAAGGCACGACGCGGCTGACCAGGCCGGCACGCTCGGCTTCCGTGGCGTCCATCATGCGGGCTGTCAGCGCCATGTCCATGGCCTTGGCCTTGCCCACGGCACGCGGCAGGCGCTGCGTGCCGCCGGCACCGGGAATCACGCCCAGCTTGATTTCGGGCTGGCCGAACTTGGCATTGTCGGCGGCGATGATGAAGTCGCACATCATCGCCAGCTCGCAGCCACCGCCCAGGGCAAAGCCGCTGACGGCGGCAATCACGGGCTTGCGGATGCTGCGAATGGTTTCCCAGTTGCGCGTGATGTAGTCGCCGCCGTAGGCGTCGGCAAAGCTGTACTTGGCCATGGCACCGATGTCTGCACCGGCGGCAAAAGCACGTTCGCTGCCGGTGATGATCATGCAGCCAATGCTTTTGTCGGCATCGAACTTCCTGAGCGCATCGCCCAGTTCGTCCATGAGCTGGTCGTTCAGGGCATTGAGCTGCTTGGGACGGTTCAGCGTGATGATGCCGACTTTTTCCGCTTCCACGCGGACTTCGATGGTTTCGTAGGCCAAGTTTGTCTCCTGCTAAAGAATGAATCGCTGCTGCCAAGAATAACCGCTGAGTCTGGCTGCCGGCTGTCGCGCAGCAGCGGGCTGGTTCAGGCCGCAAGGCCCGTCAGCCAGCGCTCTGCCGCGGCCTTGTCGCTGATTTCAAGCCCCAGATTGCTGATGGGGCTGGCGCTATCTGCATCCTCGCTGGCGGCTTTGGCGAGCAGGCCGCCCAGATTCAGCGTCAGCTGCAGAATCTGCTGGTCGCGTGCCACCCAGGCGGTGAGCTGATCGGCTCCGGCCGCGTACAGCAACACATCGTCGAGCTTGCTGATGCGCCAGCACTGGCCATTGACGTCAACGGCCAGCCACTCGTCTGCAGCCATCATGCCGGCTTGTTCGGCCGCACCGCCGCGCAGCACGGTCTTGATCTGCACGCTATGGTTTTCCTGCACCCGCAGACCCAGCTTCTGGGCCAGTTGTGCAGGCTCGGCCCTGCTCTTGATCCCATGCGTGGCCAGCAGCTCGCGCAGCGGCAGCTCGCCGGTGGAATGCACCCAGGTCTGCAGCTGTCCGGCAATGTCGGGGTTGCCCACTTCGCTGACCACGGCCAGCACATCGGCTTCGCTGATGGGGCCGCCTTCGCTCTTGCGCCACAGACCGCGCATCACATCGTCCAGGCTGCTCGTGCCATTGGCGCGCAGGGCCAGATCCAGGCACAGGGCAACCAGCGAGCCCTTGGTGTAGTAGCTGACCGTGTGATTGGCGGTGTTCTCGTCCTGGCGGTAATACTTGACCCAGGCATCGAAGCTGGCCTCGGCCACGGATTGCACCAGGCGGCCCGGTGTCTGCAGCACCTGGTTGATGGTGCGCGTGACGAGCTTGAGGTACTGGCTGTTGTCCAGCAGTCCGGCACGGCGCAGGAACAGATCGTCGTAGTAGCTGGTAAAGCCCTCGAAGAACCACAGCAGCTCGGTGTAGTTCTCCTGCTCGTAGTCGTAGCGGGCCAGCTCGGCCGGGCGCAAGCGCTTGACGTTCCAGGTGTGGAAGTACTCGTGGCTGATCAGGCCCAGCAAGGTGTTATAGCCTTCGCCGGCCTTGGCCTCACCCTTGCGCGGCAGATCGCGGCGGCCGCAGATCAGCGCCGTGCTGTTGCAGTGTTCGAGCCCGCCATAGTTGTCATCCACCACATTGAGCATGAAGACATAGCGGTCCATGGGCGGCTGGCTGCCGTCGGCATGCCAGAAGGCGATCTCGGCTTCGCAGATCTTTTTCGTATCGGCCAGCAGGCGCTCGCCATCAAAGCTGGGCGCTGCACCAGCGACCACAAATTCATGGGGCACGCCGCCGGCCTCAAAGCTGCCGCGCCAGAACCTGCCCATTTCGACGGGGCAGTCCACCAGCTCGTCGTAGTGGGCTGCCTGGTAGAGGCCGAAGCCGTTGGCGTCGACCTGTGCCGGCTTCAGGCCGGTGGCCACCTGCCAGCCCTCGGTGGCGGGGCTGCCAAGCAGTTCCAGCGCATGGGGGCGCTCTTCCTGGCCATGAACGCGCAGGCACAGGCTGGTGCCGTTGAAGAAACCGCGGCGGCGATCCAGCCAGGCCGTGCGCACCGAGGTGTCGTAGGCGCAAACTTGATAGCTTACAACGCATGCTGAGTCTGCGTTGCAGGTAATTTCCCATTGATTTTTGCTGAGTTGAAGAACGGCCACGGGCTGGTCGTTCTGCACGGCTCTCAAGCCTTGCAGGTTCTTGGAGAACTCGCGCACCAGATAGCTGCCAGGAATCCACACCGGCAGCGACAGCAGCTGCTGCGCCTTGGGCCGGGCGATATGCAGCTGCACATCGAAAAGATGGGCGTCCACCGCGTTGGCCTGCACGACGAAGCGGATGTCGGGGCGAATGCCGGATGTGTTGAGAACAGAGGTCATGGCAGCTCCAGAAATGCGGGCCGGAGCATGCGAACCTAGCGCAGCGCGCCTGAAACTGCATCAGGTGCGCGCTGCTCCGGCAATGAGACAGAGATTACTTGGCGGCGGCCAGGTGCTTTTCGACCTCGGCAGCCGAGATGGCGCCGGGCACACGCACATTGTTGGAGAAGATCACGGTGGGGGTGCCGGTGATCTTGTACTTGCGGCCGAAAGCCAGATTGCGCTGGATGGCAGCGGGGTCGCACTGGGCGGCAGCCGCGTTCTTGCTGTTCAGCATCTGATCCTGCCAGGCCTTGGCCTGATCCTTGGCACACCAGATATTGCGCGACTTCTCGGCCGAGTCCGGGCTCAGGATGGGGTAGAGGAAGAGATAGATGGTGACGTTGTCCACGCTCTGCAGATCTTTTTCGAAGCGCTTGCAGTAGCCGCAGTTCGGGTCTTCAAACACGGCCATCTTGCGCTCGCCCTTGCCGTGCACGATGGTGATGGCGTCCTTGATGGGCAACTGCTTGAAGTCCACGGCCGTGAGCTGTGTCATGCGGTCTTCTGTCAGGTTGCGGCGCGCCTTGGTGTCGATCAGCTCACCCTGAATCAAATAGTTGCCCTTGGCATCGGTGTAGAAGATGTCCGTGCCCACGCGCACCTCGTACAGGCCGCTCATGGGGGTGGAGCGCACCTCGTCGATCTTCTCGAGCTGGGGAATGCGCTCGGTCAGCGTCTTCTTGAGGTTGGCGTCCTGGGCGTGCACGCTCAGGCCGAAGGTCAGGCTGGCGGTGGCCAGCAGGCAGGCAACAAGTTTCATGGATGGTGTCTTGGCTGCAGCGGGCTGCAGCGCGAAAGGATTGAGGTCGGCTGCCATCCACGGTACACGGATGGCAGATCTGTTGCTTGGAGTGCAGGCCGCGCCAAGGGTTCCCCGAGCGCGTTTTTCAGAGCAGGCCCATGGCCTGCCGGGCCATCCAGGACTTGAGCGGGCCGCTGCGCTCGAAGCCCTTCATGCCCCAGTTGCGCAGCATCTGCACCGGCACTTCTGGGCGGGCAAACAGCTGCTGCAGTCCGTCCATGGCCAGACCCATGGGGGCCAGGGCCGCCTTGCGCTCGCGCTCGTACTGGCGCAGCAGTTTCAGGTCTGCGGGGCTGCGCCAGTAGTCGCGCTCCTGAAAAATGCGCGCCAGCGCCTGTACATCGCCAAGGCCCAGGTTCAGACCCTGGCCGGCCAGCGGATGGACGTTGTGGGCGGCGTCACCTGCCAGCACCCAGCTTTGCTGGCTGTTCCTGTCCAGCGGTCCGCACCAGCGGTCGGCCACGGCCTGCTGCAGCGGCCAGGTGGCACGTTCGGCCACCAGCTCGAGCTGGCCCAGTGCGTCCTGGCTGATGGATTGCAGGCGGGTGGTGAAGCTCTCTTCATCGCTTTCCAGCCAGTCGGGCACCAGCGAATGTTCCAGCGACCAGACCACGGCCACTTCGTGACCTTCGACCCCGCCCAAAGGCAGAAAGGCCAGAATCCCTTCGGGAGTGAACCACTGGCGCGCAATGCCGCCATGGGGCAGCTCGCAGCGCAGGCGTGTGGCAATTGCGTGCTGGGAATAGGGCGTGACGGAGAACTCCACGCCGAATTCGCTGCGTGAGCTGCTGTGACGGCCTTCGCAGACGGCGGTGAGGGCGGCCTCTGCGGGTTCCGTGACGATCTCCACCTGAGGCTGATAGCGCACGGCCTCGGCCAAGCGCTGCTCCAGCGCAGGCACGTCGACGATCCAGGCCAGGGCCTGAACGTCCTGGGACGCTGCATTGAACTGAATCTGGCCGTCGAGATCGCCAAACACCTGCATGCCGAGCACGGGCGTCGCATCCTGCTCGTCGGGCCAGCAGCGCAGCGACTGCAGCACGGTCCTGGAGCTGGCATTGAGCGCATAGGCACGCACATCCTTGTGCTGCTGGGATCGAGGCTGCGGCGGCACCACTAGCGCGACACGCAGACGCTCACGCGCCAGCAAAAGAGCCAAGGTCCGGCCCGCAATGCCGGCTCCACGAATACATACATCAAAGGTTTGCGCCATGTCCGGCATTGTAGGAGGCGCGGACAGGGCCTGCGCTCATAGAGGAAACCTCAGGCCCGTTGACAACCCGTTGCGGGCAACTATGTTGTTGATAGCGGCCTGCGGATATCAGGCAAGGGATTGACGGCAAAATGATGAAGAATCCGTAATCGAAGGAGATGTGATGACCGACTCCAGCTATGACGTGCAGGGCAGGATTGCCGAACTGTGGATCTACCCTGTCAAGTCCTGTGCCGGCATTGCCCTGCCCAGGGCCAGGCTCTCGCGCCATGGCCTTCAATGGGACAGGCACTGGATGGTGGTGGATGCGAATGGAGTTTTTTTGACCCAGCGCAGTCATCCGCGCATGGCTTTGATCCGGCCCGAGATTACGGATGCGTATTTGCTGCTGCATTTTCCGGGCATGGACAGCCTGCAGATTCCCTTGGAACTGCAGGGCGGCCAATGCCGCGTTCGGGTCTGGAAGGACACGGTCGATGCCTGGGATCTCGGTGAATGGGCGCAGCCCGCGCGCAGATGGCTGAGCCAGGTGCTGGCCGAGGATTGCCGCCTGGTGCGCTTCGATGCCTCCCGGCCGCGCCGGGCCAGCGAGCGCTGGGTGGGTGATGGCGATGCCCCGGTGCACTTTGCCGACGGCTACCCCCTGCTGCTGCTCAGCCAGTCGGCCGTGGACGATCTCAACCAGCGACTCACGCAGGCCGGCGAAGCTGCCGTCGATGCACGGCGCTTTCGTCCGAATATCGTGATTGCCGATATGGAGGCCCACGATGAAGACCGCGTGGAGCAGCTGGATCTGCAGGAGCTGCCTGGCCTGAGCCTGAAGCCCTGTAAGCCCTGTACGCGCTGCCCGATTCCCGATGTGGACCCCGATACCGCCGTGCCCGGCACTGCCGTTGGGGATTCAATTTCCGGTTACCGCCAGGACCCTCGTGTGGATGGCGCCATTACTTTTGGCATGAATGCGATGGTGCTGGGCCTGTCCGATGTCGCCGATGCAGGGGCCGAACTGGCCGTGGGCCAGCAGCTGGCGGGCAATCTGCGCTTTGATTGAGGCTCCTGAATATGTAAGCCTTTGTCTTTCAAGGACTTGGGGCTTCTCTGTAATAGTGATGTCCACGAACCAGTGTCCAATAAGGCCATTGGCAGCAGCAAAGAGGGGAGGGCAGCATGACTGAATTCAAATCCGGCGATTTCGTGGTTCTCACCGGCAGCAGCGCCTTTGCCGGAAAGATCGCCCGTCTGACGTTTCGTGCGCCTGACGGCGACTTCAGCCTGCCGGACGGCCATGGCCATATAGGCTGCGAGTCCGGAGACTGGGTGCTGGAGTTTGCCCAGAAGGTGCCGGCCCTGATGCGCGGCTGCCAGACTCCCTGCATGACCAAGTACCTGTGCCGCTCGCAGTCCCAGTTCCGGCGGCTGGAAGAGACCGCAGGGCTGGAGCAGTTGTTTGGCCCCATGCGGACTGGCTCGCCGGTGCTGAGCGCGAGCTGATTCGGCATCTTTCTCTCTCAAGCCTGCCTTGCGGCGGGCTTTTTGCTTTGCAGCTGCAAGGGCGGCGCAATCTACCGCACAAGAGCAGAGATTGCCGGGTCATTACAATCATGGGCTTTCCGTGGCCAAACCGGGACGAAACTCTGCACGAACAGAGTGCCCAGAGGTCACGCTTCAGAAGAACCAGATTCGCGCCGATGCGGATCGGGCACTTCCGCCACATGGGTGTGGTGCTCGATAGTGCATTGATACATAAGGAATTTCCATGAGCCTCAAATGCGGCATCGTGGGCCTGCCCAACGTGGGCAAGTCCACTCTTTTCAACGCGCTGACCAAGGCCGGCATCGCCGCCGAGAACTACCCCTTCTGCACGATCGAACCTAATACCGGCGTCGTGGAAGTGCCAGATCCGCGCCTGGATCAGCTCTCCGAGATCGTCAAGCCCGAGCGCGTCGTTCCTGCCATCGTGGAGTTTGTGGACATCGCCGGCCTGGTGGCTGGCGCCTCCAAGGGCGAAGGTCTGGGCAACCAGTTCCTGGCCCATATCCGCGAGACCGACGCCATTGTCAACGTGGTGCGTTGCTTCGAAGATCCCAACGTGATCCACGTGGCAGGCAAGGTGGATCCGATTTCCGACATCGAAGTCATTCAGACCGAGCTGTGCCTGGCCGACCTGGCCACGGTGGAAAAGGCGCTGAACCGCTACAGCAAGGCCGCCAAGTCTGGTAACGACAAGGAAGCCGCCAAGCTGGTGGCACTGCTGACGCCCATTCAGGCTGCCCTGAATGAAGGCAAGCCCGCTCGCGTGGTGGCCGTGTCCAAGGAAGACGCGCCCCTGCTCAAGCCTTTCTGCCTGATCACCGCCAAGCCTGCCATGTTCGTGGGCAATGTCTCCGAAGACGGCTTTGAGAACAATCCTCTGCTGGATCGTCTCAAGGAATACGCCGAAGCCCAGGGCGCACCCGTGGTGGCCATCTGTGCCAAGATCGAGGCCGAAATGTCCGAGATGGAAGATGAAGACCGCGACATGTTCCTGCAGGAGCTGGGTCTGGAAGAGCCGGGCCTGAACCGCCTGATCCGTGCCGGCTTCAAGCTGCTGGGCCTGCAGACCTATTTCACCGCCGGTGAAAAGGAAGTGCGTGCCTGGACCGTGCGCGTGGGCGCCACGGCCCCCCAGGCTGCGGGCGTGATCCACGGCGACTTCGAGCGCGGCTTCATCCGTGCCCAGACCATTGCCTTTGAGGACTACATCGCTTTCAAGGGCGAGCAGGGTGCCAAGGACGCCGGCAAGATGCGCGCCGAAGGCAAGGAATACATCGTCAAGGACGGCGATGTGATGAACTTCCTGTTCAACGTCTGACGCCTGCTGCGTAGTGCAGCGCCAAAAAAGCCCCGCCGGTCATGGCGGGGCTTTTTTATTGCCTGTTTCGGCATCGGCTGGCGGCTGAGGGCGCCGGGCCGGACTGATCAGGCTGACTGGAGCTGTGCGCCCAGCACCTGTTTCACAGCTTCTCGCACGGCGGCCCGGATGTCGTTGCGGCGGTAGTTCAGATGCTTTTGCGTTTCAGCGCTTGGCTGATAGTTGACGGGGGTGCCGCGCCCGACGTAGAGCACTTCATCGGGCATCAGCGGGTGGTTCTGGTCTTTTTCGGGCACTTTGGCGTCGCTGCCCACGGCTTCGAAGAACAGCTTGAAGAAGTCGGCAAAGCGCAGGTTTTCATCGCCCAGCAAATAGGCCTTGCCCGATTCGCCATTTTCCAGCGCACCGGCTATGGCCTCGGACAGCGAGCGTACCGACATGAAGTTGGTGCCGCCCGTGGGGCCGAAGACCGGCATGTCGCCGAGAAGGCCTTGGGCATAGGCGGTATAGGCTTCAAAGATGGGGCTGGCCAGACCGGGTACGGCGCCGACCATGAAGGGCGCGTTCAGGCTGCAGACCTCGAAGCCCGGGGCCGCCAGTGCGCGGACTCCCACGCAGGCCAGATGGCGCGATCGCACATAGGGGTCGCTCTCGGTCAGCCGGATATCCAGCTGGGGGTAGAAGCTGCCGATCAGCACGGCCTTGCGCACGCCGGCATCGCGTGCCAGGGCAAAGAAGCGGGGCAGGGCCTCGCCGTTGGCGTGCAGCCAGTGGGTTGCCGCATCCGAGTCGGGCGGTACATGGCGGATGTCATTGCCTGCAGCAAACACCAGAGCATCGAAGCCTTGCAGCTCTTCAGGGCGGGTGTGGCCGGACACGTAATCGATGGCCTTGAAGGGCAGCTGCGCCATGGGGGTGCCGGCTGGCGCCGGCTTGCGTGCGGCGATGCTGACCTGATGACCCAGGGACTGAAGGTGAAGGGCGGCGTGACCGCCCAGAAGGCCTGTGCCTCCGACGACAAGAATTTTCATGCGGACTCGGTGGTGGTTTGAAGGGTTTCGGTGCGGTCGAAGATCGCCGTGGGAATGGAGTTGTCGGCATTGGAATCCACAAAGCCGGTGCCTGTGATGACCGGAATGACGGTCCAGACTCCGCCGGGAGCCTGCATCCAGCCTCCGGCAGCCAATGCCCCTCCGTCCACGCTGAGCGTGGTGCCGGTGACCCAGGAGGCTAGGGGGCTGGCCAGATACAGGGCCGCGCCTGCACAGTCGCTGGGCTGGCCGAAGCGGCCCAGCGGGATCCAGCGCGGGATATGGTGTTTGTTGCCTTCAGGGATGGCCAGACTCACCGGCACCTGAGGGGTTTCGGTGGTCTCGGGGGCGATCACATTGACGCGGATGCCTTCGGGGCCCAGCTCCAGTGCCAGGGTGCGCGAGAAGCCGCCGACAGCGGCCTTGAAGGCCGAGTAGGCGGCGCAGGTCGGAGCACCGCGCAAGGCCTCGATGGAGGAGATGCTGATGATGCTGGAGCCGGGAGCGTTCCTGCGCAGCAGCGGGATCATGGCCCGGGTGACGCTGAAGACATGGCGCATGTTCAGCGCATACACCTTGTCGATCTCCTCATCGCTGAACTCCTCGAAGCGCTTGGCGATGACAAAGTCCCCCACGTTGTTGACCAGCACATCCAGGCTGCCGTAGCGCTGCTCTATGGTCTGCGCCAGGGCGCGCACATCGGCTTCACGGGTCATGTCGCCCTGCACCACCAGCGCCTCGATGCCGGCTTGCTTCAGCGATTCGCGCGCATCGGCAACCAGCTCGGGCTTGATTTCGGCAATCACGACGCGCGCACCGGCCTGGCCGAATGCCTCGGCAACCGCACGCCCTATGCCGGAGCCACCGCCTGTCACCAGAACGGTTCTACCTTTGAAGTCAATCATCTAGCTTTCTTCCATTCATCTGTGTTTGTTGAAATATGGAAATGGCTGGGACCAGTGCCGGAGTGGCGGCACTTCCCGGTCCTGCCATGCAGCGGCTCCGGCAAGCCCGATCGGGCGGCAGTCATGCTGCGGCCGACCGCCAGCAGGGGCACCGTGGCGTCTTGCCACGGGCCGCCGAGGGCAGGCCGGAAAATCGGCTGGTGTCGCCGGAGCTGTCTTCAGTATTCGTGTCAGACAGGGATTGGATATACCCGGTTCGGACTATCGACGTCCGGGTGCTTGGGTGATACGCGCGGGAAGAGGGGGCAGGCAGGGCGGCTACGGGAAAAGCCCTAGAGTTTGAGGCTGATGCATGCGCCGTGGCCGGGCTGAGCGCCGCCCGGTGCGGGCGAGCCGGCCTTGTATTCTTGGTATACGCAAGTGACGCAAAGTAACGAATAATGAGCCCTCACGACTGCAAGCGCGTTCGAGGTCCCCAACATGATTCGTGCCAATGCCACCGCAAAGCGAACCATCACCGGCCAGTTGCTGGAGATCGCCATGGGCCAGTCCTTCTGTGCGGTGATGATTACCGATGCCAGTCTGGGCGGCGAAGGGCCGGTGATCGAGTACTGCAATGCGGCCCTGTGCGAGATGACCGGATATGCCGAAGCGGAGCTGCTGGGCCGCTCGCCGCGCATGCTGCAAGGGCCTCTCACGGACCAGCAGGTGTTGCAGCGTCTGCATGACTCGCTGGAGCAGGGCCTGCCGTTCCAGGGCAGTGTGGTGAACTACCGCAAGGATGGCGGTAGCTACCACGTGGAGTGGAACATCTCTCCGGTGCGTGACGATCAGGGCGTGATCCGGCATTTTGTGGCCGTGCAGCGCGATATCTCGGAGCGCGTGCAGGCCGAGCAGGAGCGCGCGCTGCTGGCCAGGGCCTTGAATGCGGCCAATGATGGCATTCTGATCACGGACCGCAACTCCACCATCGTCTTCGTCAACCAGGCTTTTGAAGCCCTGACGGGCTATAGCGCGGCGGAACTGCTGGGCCAGCCCACCGAGATGCTGCGCTCGGGCCTGCACGAGCCCGAGTTCTATGCCCAGCTGCAGGAGGCCCTGAGTCTGGGGCACAACTTTCGCGCCACCTTCATCAACCGCCACAAGAGTGGCGGCGTGTACTACGCCGAGCAAAGCATTGCGGCCCTGCGCGATGAGTCGGGCCAGGTCAGCCACTATGTGGGGGCATCCAAGGACATCAGCCGCATGGTCAAGCGAGAGATGGAGCTGCGCGAGCGCGCCAACCGGGACAAGCTGACCGGCTTGCTCAATCGCCATGCGGGCGAGGCCGAGCTCAAGCGCAGCCAGCTGCAGGCCCAGAACCAGCTGCGTCCCTATGGCGTGATTCTCGGCGATATCGATCTCTTCAAGCAGGTCAACGACCGCTTCGGCCATGTCGCCGGAGACCGCGTGCTGAAGATGGTGGCGCAGGTGCTTTCCGGCAAGGTTCGGCGCTACGACCACGCCGTGCGCTGGGGCGGCGAGGAGTTTCTGATCATTCTCTCGGATGCCAGCCTCGGCGTGGCCGTGAGCCTGGCCGAGCGCATTCGGGGCGCCGTGGAGGCCTGCTCCGATCCCGAAGTCGGACGTTTCACCCTTTCCCTGGGGGTCGGGCTCTGGGAGCCTGGCGAGACCGAGGACGATCTGCTCAGGCGTGCCGATGCAGCGCTTTACCGGGCCAAGCACAGAGGACGCAACCAGGTGGCCGTTGCCACGGGGTCGATGAACATGCCGCTGGTGCAGGTGCCCGAGGCTCTGGCACAGCGCGATGCCCTGGCCTTTTCAGGGCAGAGCCCGGACAAGCCCTGGACAGGGTCTGCCTCACCGTAGAATTTGCCTTTCCTCCCGTCCTTGTCTCCAAAGCTTTTGAGTGGTTTGAACAATTCAGAACTGCATTCCGTGCAGGCCGATCTGGTGGCAGTGCTGGTCGCCGTCACGGGTGGCCAGCCCCGTATCCTGACCACCGGGTCCGGGCGGGCCTTGCCTGCCGGGCCCTTTACCAGCAACCACCGCTCGCTGCAGGCCAGCCTGCGCGCCTGGGTGGAGAAGCAGACCCATCATCCGCTGGGCTTTGTGGAGCAGCTCTATACCTTTGCGGATCGCGAGCGCTCGCAGCAACTGGGCATGCATGTCATCTCCATCAGCTATCTGGCGCTGACGCAGGAGCTGGACGAGACCGGTGCCGCCCAGCCGGGCTGGCAGGACTGGTACCGCTACTTCCCCTGGGAGGACTGGCGCGAAGGCATGCCCGGCGTGATCGCCGAACGCATTGCGCCAGCGCTGCATGCCTGGAGCGAAAGCGCTTCGGACAGCGTGGCCAGAAGCGCCAGATGGCAAAGAGCGGCCATGACTTTTGGTCTCGATGAGCACGAGTGGAACGAGGAGCTGGTGCTGCAGCGCTACGAGCTGCTGTTCGAGGCCGCCGTGGTGCCCGAAGCCTGGGGAGAGGGGGAGGGCGATGCCACCGCTTCACTGCTGCCCGGTGCGGCCATGAGCAACGACCACCGCCGCATTCTCGCCACCGGCATGGCCCGCTTGCGCGCCAAGATCAAGTACCGGCCCGTGGTGTTCGAGCTGATGCCCGAAGAATTCTCGCTGCTGCAGCTGCAGCAGACCGTGGAGGCGCTGGCCGGGCGCGGTCTGCACAAGCAGAACTTCCGCCGCCTGATCGAGCAGCAGGCGCTGGTGGAGGAAACCGGCCAGGTGACGGCCGTGGGCGCGGGCCGCCCGGCCAAGCTGTTCCGCTTCCGGCGCAATGTGATGCTGGAGCGCGCCATCGCGGGCAACAAGCTGCCGCTGGCCAGAAGTCATTGACTGCCTGATCCCTGCTGTGGATGAAGGACTGTTTTCACTGCGGCAGCGGCTTGACTTAAATAATGCTCAGATTTAGCATAAGTCGGCTTGCGCGAGCTGCGGCATTGATCCGGACGCCTTCGCGCTTTTTATTGAACTATAAATACTCAAAATGAGCATTAATAAAATTGCGGCCCTGCCCATTCCTTCCCTGCCCGATGTGATGCTGGAGCCGCTGGTGCGCATGGCCTTGCTGGAAGACCTGGGGCGCGCCGGAGACCTGAGCACCGACACCATCGTTCCCGCCGACGCCGTGAATGAGCTGCGCCTGATGGCCAGGCAGGAGGGCGTGCTGGCCGGGCTCGATCTGGCGCGCCTGGCCTTTGTACTGATGGACGGCCGCCTGGAGTTTGATGTCCGCTGCGCAGACGGCACGTTGCTGCAGCCCGGCATGGAGATCGCCCGCATTCGCGGCAAGAGCCGGGCCATGCTCACGGCCGAGCGCACGGCGCTCAATTACCTCTGCCATCTCAGCGGCGTGGCCACGGCCACGCATTCGATTGCCCGGGCCATCGAGCCCTTCGGCACGCGGGTGACCTGCACGCGCAAGACCATGCCGGGCCTGCGTGCCTTGCAGAAATACGCCGTGCGCGTCGGAGGCGGCAGCAACCATCGCTTTGGCCTGGATGACGCCGTGCTCATCAAGGACAACCACATTGCCCTGGCCGGCGATGTGGCCACGGCCGTGGGGCGCGCCCGTGCCGGTGTGGGCCATATGGTCAAGATCGAGCTGGAGGTCGATACGCTGGCGCAACTCGAGGTGGCGCTGCAACTGGGCGTGGATGTGGTGCTGCTGGACAATATGAGCCTGGAGGATCTGCGCACGGCGGTGGCCATGTGCAAGGGCCGGGCCATCACCGAAGCCTCGGGCCGTATCACGCCAGAGACCGCAGCAGCCGTGGCCGCCACGGGGGTCGAGCAGATCGCCGTGGGCTGGCTCACGCACAGCGCACGCGTGCTCGACATTGGCCTGGATGCCTGAGATGGCGCGTCTCACGGCAGGACCGGCCGCTCGCCGCCTCTGGATGGCGGCTGCCGCACTGCTGGCCGTGGCCGCTGCCGGCCTGTGGCAGTCGCATACCGGTGCGGCGGCTGCGATGCGCTTTGACAAGCCCATCACCATCGTCGTGACCTTTCCGCCCGGCGGCGGCACGGATCTGCTGGCCCGCCGACTGGGCACGGCCCTGCAGGAGCGCATAGGCCAGAGCGTGGTGGTGGACAACCGCCCGGGGGCCAGCGGCAACATCGGTGCACGCATTGTGGCCGAGGCCGCACCCGATGGTACGAGCCTGCTAATGGCTAATAGCTCTTTTGCCATCAACCCTGGTGTGTACCGAGAGTTGGGCTTTGATCCGCTCAAAGACTTCAAGGCAGTGTTCAATGCGGGCACCATTGCTTCGGTGTTGGTGGTTCCTGAGTCCAGCGGCATTCACAGCCTGGCGGATATGCTGGCACAGGCCTCACACGACAGACCGCTGGCCTTCGCCAGTTGCGGCAACGGTACGCCCCAGCATATGGCGGGCGAGATGCTGGCTCAGGTCACTGGCGCCAGCATGCAGCATGTGCCTTACAAGGGCTGCGGCCCGGCCATCACGGCAGTGGCTGCGGCCCAGGTTCCGCTGGGCATGGTGACGGCCAGCAGTGCGACGCCATTGATTGATGCCGGGCGTGCACGGGCGATTGCCGTCACGGCATCGACTCGCGTGGCATCTCTGCCAGATGTTCCGACCCTGGCCGAGCAGGGTGTGACAGGCTTTGCCGTGGAGCAGCGGCATGGCTTGCTGGCTCCAGCAGCAACACCAGAGGCGGCTGTTGTCCGTTTGCATCGGGAGTTGACGCAGATCTTGGCCGAGCCGGCGATGCAGCAGTCTTTGCGCACGCAAGGCTACACCTTGGTTCGTCAAAGCTCGGAACAGTTCGGTCAGCTCATTGAGGCAGATATGGAACGCTATGCGGCTGTGACGGCGCAGCTTGGGCTCAAGGCAGACTGAGACGTACCGGGCGCTTGTTGCCCCTGGTTGAAGTGTTCTGACAGGCTACCGGCGGTAGCCTGTTTTGTTTCAGGCCTGTGACGAACTGGCTATACCAAGGTATAGACGAGGCCAACTAAAAAACAGTCCCATCTTCCCAAGGAAGACTCGCTTTGTTGCAGGCCGGATTTGATAATTTGAGGCTAGGAGCAGGGCAGCAGACCTTGCCGTCCATCTTAAGGAGGGGTTTCCATTGGATTTGCGGTGCCATGGAGCACGGCCTTGCCCGTGTCTTTGTGCTTATCTGTTTCGCTGCACGCGTGCTCCTGTCACGAAGGAGTTGTGAGGACAGGGCAGCATCGGCCTCGGGCCGGGATCTGCCCTGACCATATTGATGCCACTGTTTGCTTCTTATGAAACCAGTTCTGAATTTTCATCGCCCCGTGGGGGCCGCATGTCTGCTGCTGTGCCTGGCTCTCAGCGCATGCACTGGGGACAAACAAGCCCCGGCCACCGATGCCGATAGCCAGACAGCTTTGCGTCGCGAAGGCAATCTGGTCGTGGTGCCAGCGCAATCACCGGTGCTGGCACAACTGAAGCTGGCCGAAGTCACGCAGGAGCAGATGCAGACGCTGATCTCCGCCACCGCCAATATCGAGGCCGAACCCGAGAAGCTGGTCAAGATCACGCCGCCGGTTGCCGGTCGTCTGGTGCGCCTGCATCGCCAACTGGGTGACCCTGTCAAAGCTGGCGAAGCGTTGATCACCATGGATTCGTCCGATATCTCCAGCGCTCGCGCCGACAACGCCAAGGCGCAGTCCGCGCTCTTGCATGCGAAGCAGGAGTTTGATCGCCAGAAACTGCTGTTCGATGCAGAAATTGCAGCGCGTAAGGACTATGAAGCTGCGCAGCAGTCGCTGGCCGCAGCCAGTGCTGATGCGCGCGCCGCGACAGACCGGCTGTCCCAGCTGGGCGCCGATGTGCAAGCCAGCTCGCGCGGCAGCTATGTGGTCAAGTCTCCCATCAGCGGTCGGGTGGTGGAGATGGAGGGCTCGCAAGGCGGTTACTGGAACGATGTGAATGCTTCGGTGATGACCGTGGCCGACCTCAGCAAGGTCTGGCTCAGTGCCAACGTGCCCGAGCGCGATCTGGCCCATGTGGATGTGGGCCAGGAGGCGCACATTGCGCTGACAGCCTATCCCGATCTCAAGCTTGAAGGCCGTGTGCAGTATGTGGGCGAGATCGTCGATACCGCCACGCGCAGCGTCAAGGTGCGCGTGGCCGTGGACAACCGCGAGGGCCGGTTGCGCCCCGGCATGTTTGCGCGCGTGAGCTTTGATGGCCCGGGGCGCGATGCCCTCATGGTGCCGGCCACGGCGCTGTTGCAGGGCAATGTGAGTACGCGGGTGTTTGTGGACAAGGGCCGCACGGGCAAGGGGGCGCGCTTCGAGCCGCGTGACGTGCAGGTTGGCGTGCAGCAGGATGGCAAGGTCGAGATCCGTTCTGGCCTGGCGGCAGGCGAGCGCATCGTCGTCAACGGTGGAGTGCTGCTGCAATGATCGAGCGCATCGTCAATCTCAGCTTTGCCCGCCGCGGCGTGGTCTGGCTGATCTTCATTTTCGCGGCCCTGTATGGCGTGTTCAGCTGGAAGCAGCTGCCGTTGGAAGCCTACCCGGACATCGCCGACGTGACCTCGCAGATCGTCACCCAGGTGCCCGGCCTGGCGGCCGAGGAAATCGAGCAGCAGATCACGATTCCGCTGGAGCGTGCACTGCTGGCCACGCCGGCCATGCATGTGCTGCGCTCGCGCAGCCTGTTCGGCCTGTCGTTGATCACCGTGGTGTTCGAGGACGGAGTTGATGGCTACTGGGCACGCCAGCGCCTCAAGGAGCGTATGGATGAGGTCGATCTGCCCTATGGCGCGCGCGCTTCGCTGGACCCCTACAGCTCGCCCACGGGCGAGGTCTATCGCTACACGCTGGAAAGCGCCACGCACAGCCTGCGCGAGCTGTCTGAGCTGCAGCAATGGGTGGTGATTCCGCGCCTCAAGAAAGCCCAGTCCGTGGTGGACGTGACCAATTTTGGCGGTCTGACCACGCAGTTCATGCTGGAGCTCGATCCCGCGCGTCTGCTGCAATATGGTTTGACCCTGTCGCAGGTGATCGAGGCCATCAATGCCAACAATGCCAGCGGTGGCGGCAGTGTCATCGACCGTGGCGAGGTCTCCTATGTGGTGCGCGGCGTGGGTCTGCTGCGCTCGCTGGACGACATGGGCAATGTGGTGGTCAAGACCTCGGACAACGGCACGCCCATCCTGGTCAAGGACCTGGGGCGCCTGACCTACGGCAATGTGGAGCGTCGCGGCATTCTGGGCAAGGACGACAACTCCGACACGTTGGAAGGCATTGTGCTGCTGCTCAAGGGGGCCAACCCATCGCAGGCACTGGAAGGCATTCACGCCGCGGTGAAGGAGCTCAATGAAAAGCTGCTGCCTGCCGATGTCAAGGTCGTACCCTACCTGGATCGCACCACGCTGATTGAGCGCACCACGCATACCGTGGGCAAGACTTTGGCCGAGGGCATGATTGTGGTGACCTTGGTGCTGCTGCTGTTCCTGGGCAGTCCGCGTGCGGCATTGATCGTGGCGCTGACGATTCCCATGGCGCTGCTGCTGGCCTTTGTGTTCATGCATCACGCTAAGATTCCGGCCAACCTGTTGTCGCTGGGAGCCATTGACTTCGGCATTCTGGTCGATGGCTCGGTGGTGGTGGTCGAGAACATTCTGCGGCGGCGCGAGGCCGAGCAGAATCGGCATCTGACACCGCGTGACGCGATTTCAGCCACGCTGCAGGTCGCACGCCCCATCTTCTTCGGCATGTGCGTGATCGCCGCTGCCTATCTGCCGCTGTTTGGCTTCGAGCGCATCGAGTACAAGCTATTTTCGCCCATGGCCAGCGCCGTGGGGGCGGCCCTGGTAGGTGCTTTGGCTGTGGCGTTGCTGCTCACGCCGGCTCTGGCCTGGCTGGCGTTCCGCAAACCGCGCAAGATCTTCCACAACCCCGTGCTGCATTGGTTGGGTGAGCGCTACGACCACTTCCTCGGCGTTGCCGTGGGACAGATGCGCTGGCTGGTCGGAGCGGTAGCTGCGGCGCTGGTGGCGTTGGTGCTGCTGGCTGGAACCATAGGCCGTGACTTCCTGCCCTATCTGGACGAGGGCTCGATCTGGCTGCAGGTGCAGATGCCGCCCGGCATCACGTTGGACAAGGCGCGCGACATGGCCGATGAGCTGCGCCGCACCACGCTGGAGTTTCCTGAGGTGTCCTATATCGTGACCCAGACGGGGCGCAACGACGATGGCACGGACTACTGGACGCCCTCGCACATCGAGGCCAGCGTGGGTTTGTATCCCTATGGCGAATGGAAATCCGGACTGACCAAGCAGCAGCTGATCGCCAAGATGGCCCAGCGTTTTGAGAAGCTGCCCGGCTATACCGTGGGCTTCATGCAGCCCATGATCGACGGCGTGCAGGACAAGCTCTCGGGTGCCCACAGCGATCTGACCGTCAAGGTCTATGGGCAGGACCTGGCCGAGGACCGACGCGTTGCTGATGAAATGGTGGCCATTCTGTCCAAGGTTCCCGGCGCGGCCGATGTGGCCGTGGACATCGAGCCGCCGCTGCCCAATCTGCGCATCGATCTGGACCGTGCGGCCGCTGCACGCTACGGCATCAACGCGGCCGAAGTGGCGCAGCTGATCTCCACCGGCGTGGGCGGTGCTTCCATCGGCCAGCTCTATGTGGGCGAGCGTAGCTACGACATGACAGTGCGCTTTGCGCCCGGCACGCGCAACAGCCCGGAGTCCATAGGTGCGCTGCGCCTGGCCGCTGCCAATGGCGCCCAGGTGCCGCTGGCCGAGGTGGCGCGCATCAGCACCACCGTGGGTCAGAGTGTCATCGTGCGTGAGGGCGGCGAGCGCCACATCCTGGTCAAGCTCAATGTGCGCGATCGTGACCTCGCGGGCTTTCTGAAGGATGCACACGACGCCATCGACGCCCAGCTCCAATACGACCGCCAGAAGATCCACATCGAGTGGGGCGGCCAGTTCGAGAACCTGCAGCGCGCCGAGGCGCGGTTGCTGGTCATTCTGCCGCTGACGCTGGGCATCATGCTGGTGCTGCTGTTCGGCGAGTTCGGCAATCTGCGCCAGCCGCTCTTGGTGCTGGGCGTGGTGCCGCTGGCCATGATCGGCGGCTTTGCGGGCCTGCATTTGCGCGGCATGACGCTCAATGTCTCCAGCGCCGTGGGCTTTATTGCGCTGTTCGGCGTGGCCGTGCTGTCAGGGGTGCTCATGGTCTCGCAGATCAACCGGCTGCGCCGGGAGGACGGACTGGATTTGCGTGCTGCGGTACATGAAGGAGCTTCGAGTCGCATGCGCCCGGTGCTGATGACGGCCACGGTGGCGGCCTTCGGCCTCACGCCGGCCATGCTGGCCACGGGCCTGGGCAGCGATGTGCAGCGGCCCCTGGCCACCGTGGTGGTCTGCGGCCTGGTCAGTGCCACGCTGCTGACCTTACTGCTGCTGCCCAACCTCTATTACGTGATCGAGCTGCGTGCCCAGCGTGCGGCCGAGCGCAAGCGCAGGCGCGCCGCCGAGCGAGGCGAACTCGACGATGACAGCGAAGGCCCGGTGACGACTGTTGCCGCTGCGGAGCGCATGGCTCCCTGAGCGGGTTGCCGATCAAACTGGACATAGCATGCAATTTCCCATTTCTTCCCTCAAGTGCCTGACCCTGCTGCTGGCAGCGCTGGGCCTGGGCGGTGCTGCGCTGGCGCAGACTGCCGCGCAGGCTCCGGCACTGTCAGCAGCAGCGGGGCTGAACTTTGCCGACTATCTGAGCGCTGTCGAGCAGAACAGCCTAGACCTGCAGTCCCAGCAACAGAACGTGGTGTCGGCCAGGGCTGGCATCGGTATCTCGGGCATACGTCCCGATCCGCAGCTGACGCTGGGCGTCTCGCGTGAGCAGGTCAGAGCCGGTACGCCGCGCCCACTGAACCGCAACTACGAAGTCAGCATGGAACTGGAGACCGGCGGCAAGCGCTCGGCCCGCGTCCGTGCCGCGCGCAGTCAGATGAGACTGGCTGAAGCCGGTGTCGAGGGCTTTCGCACTCAGCTGTTTTCCGATGCGGCCCAGGACTTCACCCAGGCCTGCCGCGACCAGCAGGCGCTGCAGCGCAAGGAGCAGACACTCAAGGCACTGTCCGATGTGGTCAAGGCCAACGAGGTGCGACGCAAGGCTGGCGACATCGGTGCCGTGGAATGGCGGCAGTCGCGCGTGGAGCGCGACCAGTTTCAGACCGATGTCACTCAGGCACGTGCCGATGCCCAGACTTCGCGTCTGGCACTGAGCGTTCCTCTGGGACGCAGGCTGTCCGAGGTTTTCAGCTCGGAAGACCTGCAATGCGATTTCCAGCCCTTTGCCAACAACAAGAACATCGAGGCTTTGGTGGTTCAGGCGCTTGATGCGCGCAGCGATGTGCGGGTGGCCCAGGCCACGCTGGACAATGCGCGCGACAACGCCGGCGTGGCGCAGGCCAACCGCTGGGTCAATCCCACGCTGGCCGTGGGCATGGCCACCATCCCGGCCACGGTTGCGGGCGTCGACAACCAGGGCAACCCTTATGACGCGGGCAACCGCTCGCGCATGCTGTCGGTATCGGTCAGCGTGCCGATTCCGTTCTCGCGCCTGAACCGTGGCGAGGTGCTGCAGGCCGAGGCTGTCGTGACTCAGGCCATGCTGGGCCTGCAGCAGTCGCAGCACAAGGCCGAGACCGATGTGCGCTCGGCCTATTTCCGCTTTGCTGCAGCAAGGGAGAACGTGGATCGCTACCGCAGCAATGTGCTGACTGATGCGCAGCGCGTGCTGGAGAGCATTCGCCTGTCCTACCGCCATGGCGAAGCTTCGTTGCTGGAGTTGCTGTCGGCTCAGCGCTCGGCCGATGATGCCTATCTGGGCTATCTGCAGGCCGAAGCCGATCTGGCCAAGGCCACGGTCGATCTGCAACTGAGCATAGGTCAGCGGCCTGCGCTGTGACGGGTGAATCGGGCGAGCAGGGACGGCGGGCGCACATCATGCGCTGTGCCATGAGTCACAATCGTCGAATCTTTCACGTTCTGAGCACGACCTTGCACGCCATGACCGCCGAACCGCAACGCTTTCTGCATCTGCGCCAGGCCTTGATCCTGCTTGCCATGGCTGCGGCCATGGCCGTCATTTTTGCGCTGGATACGCTGACCGAATACGCGGTGGCAGCAGCTGTTTTTCATACGGCCATCATTCTGGTAGCAGTGCGCTGGTTCAATCCTCTGCTGGTGATCGCCATCACGGGCTTGTGCATCGCACTGACCCTGGCCAGCTTTGCATTGACCCCGGCTGGTGCTTATCGCACGGGGCTTATCAATACCGGTATCAGCATTCTGGCCATCGTGATTACGGCCTATCTGGGCCTGAAGATGGTTGCGGCCCAGAATGCCGCGCATGCGGCACAGACCCAGCTGCTGCGCATCACCCAGGCCACGAGCCTGGGGCAGGTGACTGCCTCGATTGCGCATGAGGTCAACCAGCCGCTGGCAGCCATTGTCACCAGCGGCAATGCCTGCCAGCGCTGGCTGGCCCAGCAGCCGCCGAATCTTGAAAAGGCGGGTCAGGCGCTGGAGCGCATCCTCGGCGATGCCCAGCGGGCCAGCGATGTCATTGCGCGCATCCGTTCCATGGCGCGTGGCGAGGCACCAAGCAAGCAGAAGTTCGATCTGAATGACGCCGTGCGCGAGATGGTGCATCTTTCGGGGGCCGATCTGAATCAGCGCTCCATTGCCATGGACTTGCAACTGGCCTCAGGGTTGGCGCCAGCATGGTGCGACCGCGTGCAGTTTCTGCAGGTACTGGGCAATCTGCTGCTCAATGCGATGGACGCCATGCAGGACACACCGGTCGTGCAGCGGCGCATCATGGTTGCCACGCAGTCCCTGGGACAGCAGCTGGAGCTGACGGTGACGGACGCCGGGGAAGGGCTGTCAATGTCTGCAAAAAGCCATCTCTTCGATGCCTTCTGGACTACCAAGCGCGAGGGTATGGGACTGGGACTGAACATCTGCCGCAATATGGCGGAAGCCAATGGTGGCCGTATCTGGGCCACCGATCGTGAGGACGACCGCAGCGGAGTTGTGTTCCATGTCACCATCGCCTCTTTCGTGGCTGCAGGGGATGCAGCAGGAGGGAAAAAGCTTGGCTGAGATGGAAACCGTATATGTGATCGATGACGATGCCTCGGTGCGTGTCGCCATCGAAGATTTGCTGCTGTCCGTGGGCTTGTCCGTATCGGCATTTGGTGCAACGCGGGACTTCCTCACGCATCTGGAACTGAGCCCGCCTGAAGGGCCTGCCTGCCTGGTGCTGGACATTCGCATGCCAGGCCAAAGCGGCCTGGAGTTCAGGCGACAGATGCTGGAGCTGGGTTTGCGTTTTCCCACCATCTTCATTACCGGGCATGGCGATATTCCCATGAGTGTGGAAGCCATGAAGACCGGGGCCATAGAGTTTCTGCCCAAGCCGTTTCGCGATCAGGATTTGCTGGATGCCATACAGCAAGGCATTGCCATTGATCGCCAGCGCCGTGCGCAGGATGGGCAGTTGCTGGAGCTGCGTTCGCGTTGGAATTCGCTGTCCAGTGGAGAGCAGTCCGTGTTGACTGGAGTGGTGCGAGGCCTGCTCAACAAGCAGATCGCAGGCGAGTTGGATGTCAGCGAAATCACGATCAAGGTCAGGCGCTCTCAAGCCATGCGCAAGATGGGGGCCGGCTCGGTCGCCGACTTGGTGCGCATGCTGGAGAAGCTGAGCATTCGCTGATTGTGGGCGCTTAGTTGGCCCACAGGGCAGTCACCTTCTGGGTCGCAGGTGCCTGTACGGTGAACGTAAAACTTGTTCGTGTCGGTTTCCATGTGCCGATCGCGCATGAATTTTCTGGAGCATGTGCGGGTTGCCAGTTCACAATGGATGGCTCGCCAGGAGCTGTCAATGCGTCAGCAAAGAACATTCAATAACAAAAATTTTTTCGGCAAGCTTTGCACCGGTAGCTTGGTGTCCTTGTGCATGACATGGGGTTTGACCGCTCATGCGCAGCAGAGTGCAGCGTCAGCTCAGGTCGGCAGTGAAGCTGCTGCTGCAGGGCCGGTAGCTGATTTGAGTGGGGAAACCATAGAGCCTGAGAAGTGGAATGCCAAGTTCCAGGCCACCTATGTCTGGCAGCGCAAACCGTCCTTTTTTGCCCCCTATACCGGAGAGAAAAGCCTGCGGCCAGAGCGTGAACGCAGCTACTCCTTCACGACCACTGCATCTTTCGGATACCGTCCCTGGGCCGGGGCTGAGGTCTATCTTGATCTGGAAGGCGCGCAGGGCATTCCGCTGTCGGGACTGACTGGCCTGGGCGGTTTTACCAATGGGGAATTGGCTAAAACTTCGGGCGCAAGATTGAAGCTTTATCGCGCCCGAGCCTTCTTGCGCCAGACCTGGAGCCATGGCGGCGAGCAAGAGGCCGTGGAGTCAGAGGCAAGGCAGTTGGCAGGCATGGTGGACAAGCGTCGTACTGTGCTCACCGTGGGTAATCTGGCGGTCATCGATGTCTTTGACGACAACCGCTACAACCATGATCCGCGCACGCAGTTCATGAATTGGTCGCTGATGACTCAAGGCGCGTTTGACTATGCAGCCGATGCCAGGGGCTATAGCTGGGGTGCGGTGCTCGAATGGTTTCACGATGACTGGGAGGTGCGTTTCGGCCGCTTCATCCAGCCCAAGGAGCCCAACGGTCAGCCGCTGGACTATCGATTTTTCAAACACTATGGCGATCAGCTGGAAGTTGCTCACGCGCACACGCTGGCGGGCCAGCCGGGCAAGTTGCGGGCTTTGGTATTCCGCAACCACGCTGTGATGACCCGCTATGACGATGCCCTGAACTTGGCGGCGCAGACCGGAGGGGTGCCTGATCTCAATGCCGCGCGCTACGGTGCCAGAAGCAAGCATGGTGTCGGCATCAACCTGGAGCAGGCATTGAGCGATGACGTGGGCCTGTTTGCTCGTGGCAGCTGGGCGGATGGCAAAACGGAAATCTATGCCTTCACGGAAATCGACCGCTCGCTTTCTGCAGGCCTGCTGATTCAGGGGCGCAAATGGGGAAGAGCGAACGATACGCTGGGTGTTGGCGTGGCGCGCAATTTCCTTTCGTCCACACACCGCCAGTATCTGGCAAAGGGCGGGACGGGTCCGTTTATTGGCGACGGGCGTCTGAGCTATAAGCCTGAGAACATTCTGGAGATGTTCTACAGCGTGGGGATCAGCAAACAATCCAGCATCAGCTTTGACTGGCAGCATATCCGCAACCCTGCATACAACGCGGACCGTGGACCCGTCAACGCACTGGCTGTGCGTTTGCATACCGAGTTCTGATCTAGAAAAACCGCAGGATGATCTGGTGCAGGCCTGCCGTCATCAAGGCGTAGCGCAGGAATTTTCCAACTGCCATATAGGCGACGCAGGGCCAGAAAGGCAGGCGCACCCAGCCGGCGACCGCACACAGTGGGTCGCCGACGACGGGCAGCCAGCTCAGCAGGCAGGCCTTGGCGCCGTACTTGCGTAGCCAGTAACGGGCGATGCGGTTCCAGCGCGACTTGTGGTGCATGTTCTGGGGGGGCGGCTCTCCATGCCGACGCAGCTTTTTGGCCTTGTTCCAAGCCTGGTGGGCGGCCAGTCCCATCCACCAACTGATGGCCCCTCCCAACGTGTTGCCTGCGGTGGCGACCACAATGGCGGGCCAGAACAGGTCGGGGTTGGCTGAGACCAGTGCGGCCACCACGGGCTCGGAGCCCAGCGGCAGCAGGGTGGCCGAGACCAGGGCCACGACAAACACGGTGCTCAGGCCCATCTCGGGCAGGGTCAGCCATTGCAGCAACTGATGTATCCATGCTTCCATAGGGCGGCTAGTTTAGGCGGCTCATCCAATTCCCTGAATTTTGCCTCCTGTCATTCATCAGTCATGAGCCATAGTGGCAGGCTGCTGATGTATGGTTGCCTTTACAAATGCGTACACGGGTGTTGTCCGGTAACGCCAGATTAATGGGAGTAAGAATGGCTTTGGGCCCTCTGAAAAAAATGACGCGACCAAGTCAGGCAGCAGGCCTGATTGTTGCTTTGCTTTTGATAGCTGGTTGTGTCAATGGAATCAAGACCATAGCGCCATCTGGTGCCAGACCTGCAACCGCAGTCACCGCCGATCTGGTGCCGCTGGCGACGCGGGCTCCGGGCGTGCGCCAGGATATGCGCTATGCCACGCGCCACAACTTCCTGGGCCGCCCCGTGGCCGGCTATGAGGCCGGGGAATGCTGGCTCAGCCGCGCGGCCGCCGAATCCCTGGCCGCCGCTCAAAGCGAGCTGGCCGGGCAGGGCCTGGCCCTGAAGGTCTACGACTGCTACCGCCCGCAGAAGGCCGTCGACGACTTTGTGCGCTGGGGTCGTGATCTGGCCGACCAGAAGAACAAGGACATGTATTACCCGCGCGTGCCCAAGAGCGAGCTGTTCAAGCGCGGCTATATCGCCGAGAAGTCGGGTCACAGCCGTGCCAGCACCGTGGACGTGACGCTGCTGGTGGTGGATGCCAGGCGCGCCAGCAAGTGGGTGCGCGGCCCGCTGGCCGAAGGCATCGAGGTGGACATGGGCACGCCCTTCGATCTGTTTGACGAGCAGTCGCATACCGACAATGCCCAGCAGTCGCCCGATGTGCAGCACAACCGGCGCTGGCTGCGCAGCCTGATGCAGCGCAACGGCTGGAAGAATCTGCCCGAGGAGTGGTGGCACTACACGCTGGTCGGAGAGCCCTATCCCGAGAAGTACTTCGACATGCCGGTGCGCAGCAACTGAAGCGCCGGCGCCGCAGCACCCGATAGTGATTCGACCCGCAGGGTGATGCATGGCGTTTGGTTCTGCTGAAATTTTGGGCAGGTATAATCCGGCCCTCTTTTCCAGCGCCCGGTTTGCGCCAGACCCTGTCTGCCGCCGAAGCCAGATTTCTCCATGCCCGCCCTGCACATTGGTCATATTCCATTGGCAAATCGTCTGTTTGTCGCTCCCATGGCGGGAGTGACGGACCGGCCGTTTCGTCAGCTGTGCAAGGCCTTGGGGGCCGGCTATGCGGTCAGCGAGATGGTGACCAGCCGCAAGGATCTGTGGAACAGTCTCAAGACCAGCCGCCGTGCCAACCATGAAGGCGAGCCCGGGCCGATTGCCGTGCAGATCGCCGGTACCGAAGCGCTCATGATGGCCGAAGCCGCCGTCTACAACATCGAGCGCGGCGCGCAGATCATCGACATCAACATGGGCTGCCCGGCCAAGAAGGTCTGCAACAAATGGGCGGGCTCCGCCCTGATGCAGAACGAGCCGCTGGCCGTGGAAATTGCCCAGGCCGTTGTGGAGGCCGCACGCCCCTACAACGTGCCCGTCACCCTGAAGATGCGCACGGGCTGGTGCGACACACACAAGAACGCTGTCTTGCTGGCGCGCCAGTTCGAGGATGTCGGCATCCAGATGCTGACGGTGCACGGACGCACGCGCGAGCAGGGCTACAAGGGCTTTGCCGAGTACGACACGATTGCGGCCGTCAAGCAGGCGGTCCGGGTGCCGGTGGTGGCCAACGGCGATATCAACAGCCCCGAAAAAGCCCGCGATGTGCTGGCCTACACGGGGGCGGACGCCATCATGGTCGGCCGCGCAGCGCAGGGCAGGCCGTGGATCTTCCGCGAGATTGCGCACTTTCTGGCCACCGGCGAGCATATGGCTGCGCCCCTGGTAGCCGAGCTGCGCCGCCTGCTGCTCGAGCATCTGCAAGATCACTACAGCCTGTACGGCGAGGGAACCGGCGTGCGCAGTGCCCGCAAGCATATTGCGTGGTATCTGCGTGCTCTGCCGGGCGGGGAAGAGTTCAGAAAACACATCAACACCATTGAGGACTGTGCGGTGCAATGGCAGGCCGTGGCCGACTATCTGGATGCCTTGGGGCAGCAGATGGATCGTATCCCGGCGGCCACGGCCGCTGCTGAAGCAAGCAGCGAGCTGGATGAACCGGCAGAAATGACTGCATGAGCCATCAGAATTTAGAACAAGTCGTTCGCGATAGCCTGGAGGGCTATTTCCGCGATCTCGAGGGCGAAACACCAGCCAATGTCTACGACATGGTGATTCGTCTGGTTGAAAAGCCGCTGCTGGAAGTGGTGATGGGCCAGGCCGACAACAACCAGTCGCGCGCCGCCGAATGGCTGGGCCTGAACCGCAACACCCTGCGCAAAAAGCTGGTCGATCACGAGTTGCTCTGAACGACGAGGCTACCGAATCCATAGCTGCAAGCGCTGATCCATCTGCACTTGCAGCTTGTTTTTATCCAAACTTTGAATTGACGCCCATGAAAGCTCTGATCTCCGTCTCTGACAAGACCGGTATCGTCGAATTTGCGCAGGCCCTGCACGCTCTTGGCGTGCAGCTGCTGTCCACCGGTGGCACTGCCAAGCTGCTGGCCGACAAGGGCCTGCCCGTGACCGAAGTCGCTGAAGTCACCCGATTCCCCGAAATGCTGGATGGCCGCGTCAAGACCCTGCACCCCATGGTGCACGGCGGTCTGCTGGCTCGCCGTGACCTGCCCGAGCACATGGCCGCGCTCAAGGAACATGGCATCGAGACCATCGACCTGCTGGTGGTCAATCTCTATCCCTTCGAAGCCACCGTGGCCAAGGCGGGCTGCACCCTGGCCGACGCCATCGAGAACATCGACATCGGCGGCCCCGCCATGGTGCGCTCCGCCGCCAAGAACTGGAAGGATGTGGGCGTGGTCACTGCCGCCGACCAGTACGAAGCTGTGCTGGCCGAACTCAAGGCGAACGGCAAGCTGTCCAACAAGCTGCGTTTTGCACTGTCCGTGGCGGCCTTCAACCGCATTGCCCAGTACGACGGAGCGATCAGCGACTACCTGTCCAGCGTCAAGTTCGAAGACGAAAAGCTCAGCGAAGAATATGTGCCCGAGCGCGCTCTGTTCGGCGGCCAGTCCAACGGCCATTTCATCAAGGTGCAGGATCTGCGCTACGGTGAAAACAGCCACCAGCAAGCCGCCTGGTACCGCGACCTGTACCCCGCTCCCGGCTCGCTGGCCACGGGCGTGCAGCTGCAGGGCAAGGAGCTGAGCTACAACAATATCGCCGACGCCGATGCGGCCTGGGAATGCGTCAAGAGCTTTGACACCCCTGCCTGCGTGATCGTCAAGCACGCCAACCCCTGCGGCGTGGCCGTGGGCGCCAATGCTTTCGAAGCCTATTCCAAGGCCTTCCAGACCGACCCCACCAGCGCCTTCGGCGGCATCATCGCCTTCAACCGCCCCGTGGACAAGGCTGCTGCCGAAGCCGTGTCCAAGCAGTTCGTCGAAGTGCTGATGGCTCCTGACTTCAGCGCCGAAGCCCTGGAAATCTTCAAGGCTAAGGTCAATGTGCGCCTGATGAAGATCGCTCTGCCCGCCGGCGGCGCAACCGACTGGGACAACGGCCGCAACGCCATCGAGTCCAAGCGCATCGGCTCGGGCCTGCTGCTGCAGACCTCCGACAACCACGAGCTCAAGCTGGCCGACCTGAAGGTCGTGACCGTCAAGCAGCCCACGCCCGAAGAGCTGAACGACCTGCTGTTCGCCTGGAATGTGGCCAAGTTCGTCAAGTCCAACGCCATCGTTTTCTGCAAGAACGGCATGACCATGGGCGTGGGTGCCGGCCAGATGTCGCGCCTGGATTCGGCCCGCATCGCCTCCATCAAGGCCGAAGCCGCCAAGCTGTCGCTGCAGAACACTGTCGTGGCGTCGGATGCCTTCTTCCCCTTCCGTGACGGTCTGGACGTGGTGGTCGATGCAGGCGCAACCTGCGTGGCCCAGCCCGGCGGCTCCATGCGCGATCAGGAAGTGATCGATGCTGCCAACGAGCGTGGTGTGGCCATGGTGTTCACCGGCGTGCGTCATTTCAGGCATTGATCAGGAAACACCCCCTGAGGCGCTATCGCGCCTTCCCCCTTTCTGGCGCTGCGCGCCGCGGAGGGGGACGACAGCCTCGCTGCGAGGCGGCTCTTGCTCGCTGTCCCTTTGATGGGACATGCCTGTTCGGGTAATGTGCTCAATGGCTGGCGTTCGCTGGCCATTGTCTTTTTAGCTGTGATTGCTTGGTATGACAGATCCCATCGACAACGAAGAAAACTATCCGCCCAGGCCGCGCTGGATTGGCTGGCTGATCGGGCTGGTCATGCTGGCGTCGGCCCTGGGCGTGGCCAATATTGGCTGGCGCATCATGCGGGTCAGCACAGCCGAGAAGGCCGCCGATGCGCTGGTGGCAGCCAAGCCCGAGCTGGCGGCGGCCCGAAAGCTGGTGGAGGGCGCAGATTGCATGCGCTGCCATGGTCTGGACCGCAAATTTGTGGGCCCGGGCTTTACGGAGATCGCACAGAAGTACGGCTCGCAAGCCGATGCCCAGAGCTATCTGGCAGACAAGATTCGCAGCGGCAGCGTGGGTGTCTGGGGCAATGTGATCATGCCGCGCCACCCGCAAATCAGCGAGGCCGATGCTCTGCAGATGGCCCGCTGGGTGCTGTCGGCTCAGGCGCCATCGGTTGCGGCTCAATAGGCCGGGTTGCCGAGATCCGGCGTGAATTCAAAGGCTGCCAGCGCTTGGCGCTGGTGGCCTTTTTTGCTTTGCAGCCTGCGCAGGGCGGCCGGCCTTGCTTTCATAATCCGCACATGAGAAAACCGCCCGCGCCCGTGCCCGCGCCCGCTTCTGTGGTGAGCCAAGCCGATCAAGCCCTGCACAGGCCTGTGCATGCCCAGGCCCGCCAGCGCGGCTTTGTCTTCTGGGCCATCTGGGTGAATATCGCCACCTACGCGATCTACCCCACGGCCAACTGGCTGGCCAGCCTGCGCGATCATCGCTATGACTTCATCACGCGCTGGGACGCGATGATTCCGCTGGTGCCGGAATTCATCTTTGTCTATTTCTCTTTTTTCCCGTTTCTGGCCCTGCCGTTCTGGCTGGTGGGTCAGCCCGACACGGCGGCGCTGGGCAAGCGCCAGGTGCTGGGCACGCTGATCTGCGGCCTGGTCTTTGTGCTGTTTCCGGCGAATCTGGCCTTCGACCGCGTGATCCCCGAGCTGGAGCCCTATCGCAGCATTTTCTCGACCATGTTCTTCGTGGACCAGCCGCACAATCTGCTGCCCTCGCTGCACATCGTCTACACGGCGCTGACCTGTCTGGCCATCTGCCAGGCGCAATGGCCGCGCGGTCGCCGCGCGCTGTGCGTGCTCATGGTGCTGTGGAGTGTGGCCATCTGCGCCTCCACCATGCTGGTGCACCAGCACCATGTGCTGGACGTGGTCACGGCATTGCTGCTGACGGCCGTTCTCTGCGTGCTGATTCGCCCGGCCGATGTGCCGCCGCAGCCGCCGCGTATCTGAGTCTTCGGGGCAGGCCCGGCCGATTGCGAATCCTGCGTCAGTGATCGCTTGCATGCAGTTCTGCGGCGCTGTTCATGCGCCCTGTGCAGGCTTCGTGAAGCGCTCGACTGGCTAGTCGGTTTTGCGAAGGCTGTGCTGCCGGACGTGCACAAAACATGCAATCGGACTGGTGATGCTGCAGGGAATCTGCGCGTTATTGGTGAAATCCCTAGGATGCTGTTTTGAACAAAAGGACCAGGCCGAAAGCGCCGCGCCAAAAGCGTGGCTAAGAACGTGTTTACGACCTCCTCGCGCCGCGACAGAGGCTTTGCGGGATGGGATGCTAGGCGCGATACCGCAGCAATAGCTCTGCTATTGCGAGGATTCGCGCGGCCGGCGAGGCAACGCCGCAGACTGCCCGCAAAGACACTGTCCCGGAGGGTTGGAGCGAAATCGGGCGATTTGCTGCGCGCTGTCTCTTGCTTGCACCCCGGTGCAAGCGGCGAGCCATCGCTTCGAACTCATCCCGATTGCGCGCCAACGCGGCTGCGTAGAGATCGTAAACACGTTCTCAAAGCCTGGAGATATGCATGCAGTGGCTGAAAACCAAAACCATTGAACAGGCGCTGGCCGATTCGGACGAGCCGGGCCGTCAACTTCAACGTAGCCTGGGCGCGTTCGACCTGATGATTCTCGGCGTGGCCGTGGCTGTGGGCGCCGGCATTTTCTCGGTGGGCGCGCGCGCGGCGGGCAGCTTTGCCGGGCCGGCCGTGATTTTCTCCTTCATCCTGGCGGCCGCCACCTGCGCGCTGGCCACCATGTGCTATGCGGAGTTCGCCTCCAGCGTGCCGGTCACGGGCAGCGCCTATACCTATACCTATCTGACGCTGGGCGAGGGCGTGGCCTGGATCATCGGCTGGAATCTGCTGCTGGAGATGATTGCCGCCGGCGCGGTGATCGCCAAGTACTGGGGCATCTACCTGTCCACGGTGTTTGCCACGGCAGGCGTGGACATTCCCAGCACCCTGCATCTGGGAGCCATCAGCCTGGAGTGGGGGCCGTTCTTCATCGTGGCGGTGTTCACCGGTCTGCTGATCCTGGGCACGCAGGAGTCGGCCCGCGTCAACAATGTGTTCACCCTGATCAAGATCGCCATCACCCTGTTCGTGATCGTGGTGGGCTTCACCTATATGGACCTGAAGAATTTCACGCCCTTTGTGCCGCCGGCCCAGCCGCCCGTGGCAGGCCATGGCGTGACCGCCGATGTCTGGGGCCAGCCCATGCTGGCCTGGCTGTTCGGTGCCCGCCCCAGTCAGTACGGCTGGCTGGGCGTGATTTCGGGCGCATCGCTGGTGTTCTTTGCCTTCATCGGCTTCGACGTGGTCGCCACCTCGGCCGAAGAAGTCAGGGAGCCACAGAAAACGCTGCCGCGCGGCATCTTCGGCGGCCTGGCGCTGGTGACCCTGCTCTACATCCTGGTCACGCTGGCGCTGACCGGCATGGTGCCTTATACCGAGCTGGCCAAGGCCGAGAATCCCTCGCTGGCCACCGCCTTCATCAGCGTGGGCGCTAACTGGGCCGCCCAGGTGATCGCCGTGGGCGTGCTGCTGGGCCTGACCACGGTGGTCATGGTGCTGCTCATGGGCTCGGCCCGGATCCTGATGGCGTTGTCGCGTGACGGCCTGCTGCCGCGCAGCTGGAGCGTGACCTCGGCCAGGCGCAAGACGCCGGTACGCCTGCAACTGATGGTGGGCGCCGTGGTCGCGGTCCTGGCGGGCTTCACCAAGGTGGAGCTGCTGGAGGAGATGATCAACATCGGCACGCTGTCGGCCTTTGTGCTGGTCAGCATCGGCGTGCTGCTGCTGCGCAGGAAGCGCCCTGACGCCGGCACCGGTTACCGCGTGCCCTGGGTGCCGGTGCTGCCCCTGCTTTCGGCCCTGCTGTGCTTTTATCTGATGTTGAATCTGACCACGCTGACCTGGCTGCGCTTTCTGGGCTGGATGGCGCTGGGTGCGGTGATCTACATGGCCTATGGCATGCGCCATTCGCGCCTGGCTCAGGCGGATAAAAAGTGAGCTACAAGCGCATGGTATTGCTTGATTTCAATATGTTTTGTATCTGAAATCGTTTGATATCAGTCGCAAGAAGCTATCAAAACAAAAGCCCTGCACGGAACGCCCTGCAGGGCTTTTGCATTGGTTAGAGTGCTGGGCATGAGTACCGAACCCACCGAGACCACGCCGACCCGCTCCCCCACACAGTCCGCAGAAGATGGCCAGCAGCGCTGCCGCTGGTGTCTGGCCACGCCGGGCTATGTGCACTATCACGACCGGGAATGGGGATTCCCGGTGGACAGCGATCAGCGCCTGTTCGAGAAACTCTGCCTGGAAGGCTTTCAGTCCGGCCTCAGCTGGCTGACCATTCTCAACAAGCGCGAGAACTTTCGGGCCGCCTTTGCGGGTTTCGATTTCCGGCGCGTCGCGCAGTTCGGCGAGGCCGATGTGCAGCGCCTGCTGCAGGACGCGGGCATCGTGCGCCACCGCGGCAAGATCGAGGCCGTGATCAACAACGCCCAGAGGGCCATCGAAATGGTCCAGTCCGAAGGCTCGCTGGCCGCGTTCTTCTGGCGTTATCAGCCGGTTGTGCCATCGACGGGAACGACCATTCAGGCCCAGACGCCGGAGTCGCAATCCCTGTCCAAGGAACTCAAGAAGCGCGGCTGGAAGTTTGTCGGGCCGACCACCATGTATGCGCTGATGCAGGCCATGGGCATGGTCAACGACCATGCGCCGGGCTGCATCACCAGAGCCGAAGTGGAGCGCGCCAGAGCCGCTTTCCAGCGGCCCTGAGCAACTTCCAGAGTGGGCCCCGGCAGCTGTCCCAGGCGTGTGGCTTGCAGGGCATCGATGGCTGGGCCGGGATGGCCGGCTGCCGAGGTCCGGTCACCGTCTGCCGCAAAAAACAAAAAGCCCTGCAGACATAGGCTGCAGGGCCTGGTGGGCGGGCTGAGATTTACAGTGTCTTGAAGACTTCGCGTGCCGCTTCAATGGTGCGGTCGATGTCTTCGTCGCTGTGCGCGGCGCTGACAAAGCCGGCCTCGTACAGCGCCGGAGCAAAGTAGTGGCCGCGCTCCAGCATGCCGTGGTAGAACTTGTTGAAGACCTTGCCGTCGGTCTTCATGACCTGGGCGTAGTGCGTGGGTAGCTCGGGCAGGAAGTAGAAGCCGAACAGTCCGCCTTGCCAGTCCACGCTGAAGGGAATGCCGGCGGCATTGGCTTCGGCCTTCAGGCCTTGCATCAGGTGACCGGTCTTGAGGTGCAGCTCGGCGTGGAAGCCGGGGCGGCTGATCAGCTCCAGTGTCTTCAGGCCGCAGGCCGTGGCAATCGGGTTGCCCGACAGCGTGCCGGCCTGGTAGACGGGGCCCAGCGGCGAGAGCTTTTCCATGATCTCGCGGCGGGCACCGAAGGCCGCCATGGGCATGCCGCCGCCGATGACCTTGCCCATCACGGTGATGTCGGGTGCAAAGCCTTCGATCTCCTTGGCATACAGGCTTTGTGCGCTGCCCAGGGCCACACGGAAGCCCGTCATGACTTCGTCATAGATCAGCAGCGCGCCATGTTCGCGGGTCAGCTCGGAGATGCGGCGGGTGAAGTCCACCGAGGCGCGCACAAAGTTCATATTGCCGGCAATCGGCTCCATGATGACGCAGGCGATGTCGCCGCCCATTTTGGCAAAGGCCTCTTCGAGCTGGGCGATGTCGTTGTACTCCAGCACGATGGTGTCCTTGGCCACATCGGCGGGCACACCGGCCGAGGACGAGGCGCCGAAGGTGGCCAGACCCGAGCCGGCCTTGACCAGCAGCGAGTCCGCATGGCCGTGGTAGCAGCCGTTGAACTTGATGATCTTGTTGCGGCCGGTGTAGCCGCGCGCCAGGCGCAGCGCGCTCATGCCGGCTTCGGTGCCGGAGCTGACCAGACGCACCATGTCCATGCTCGGCACGAGGGCGCGAATCTTCTCGGCCAGCACCACTTCGCGCTCGGTGGGAGCGCCAAAGCTGAAGCCTTCGAGCACTGCGGCCTGCACGGCCTCGACCACTTCGGGGTGGCCATGGCCCAGGATCATGGGGCCCCAGCTGCCGATGTAGTCGTTGAACTGCTGATCGTTCTGGTCCCAGAAATAAGCGCCTTGCGCACGCTTGACGAAGCGCGGCGTGCCGCCCACGGCGGCAAACGCGCGCACGGGCGAGTTCACGCCACCGGGGATCACGCCCTTGGCGCGCTCGAACAGTGCAGTATTCAGATCAGTGTTTTGTGTCATGAGAGGGAATCACAAAGCCTTCAATCGGCTTGGAGTCGGGTTCGTCATCGGTGGAGTCTTCGGCCTGCTCGTCTTCGGACTCCTCGTCCTCGGTGGGCTGTGCCCAGAAAAGACGATCCGGCAGGTAGTGGCCCATGCCGGGGCGAAAGCCTGCATCCAGGCTGTGGTCCAGGTATTCCAGCGCCTCCAGGGTCGCAGCGCCCAGGTCGTTGCCGGTGGCCAGCAGGGCCGTGATCGCTGCGGACAGCGTATCACCGGCACCTGTGAACGTGGCGTCAAACATCTCGTACTTGCTGTTGCCCAATACGGACTGGGCCGTGGTCAGCACGTTGTCCACGAACTGGTCGGGCAGCGGGATGCCGGTCACCAGCACATAAGGCACTTCCAGTGCCTCGGCGGCCATGGCAATGTCACGCGCCGTGGGCGCACGGCTGTTTTCCCAGTCCGGCAGCAGCCAGCGCCACAGCGTGTTGTGGTTTCCAACCAACACCGAGGTTTGAGGCAGGACAAGCTCCTTGAACGCGTCGAGGTACTGATCCTGCTTGTCGTCCTCCCACCAGGACAGGTCCGGCATGTAGCTGATGATGGGAATGTCGGGGTAGTCCGACGAGATCGTGGCGATGGCCGCCAGATTGGCGGGGCTACCCACGAAACCGACCTTGATGGCGGTGACGGCAATGTCCTCCAGCACCGTGCGCGCCTGCTCGGTCACCGCATCGTCGTCGAGTGCAAAGTGCTCGTAGATGCGCGCCGTGTCTCTGGCGTAGGCGCCGCAGGCCACCGGCAGCGCATGACCGCCGATGGAGGAGATGGTGGCGATGTCGGCCGAGAGTCCGCTGGCTCCGCTGGGGTCACTGCTGTTGAAGGACAGCACGCAGACAGGAGCGGATTCTGTCGCTTCTTCCTGGCGGGTGCGGCGAGGGGGGGAGGAGGAGATGGGGTTCAATGCCATGGCGCACCCCAGTTTGCACCCGGGAATGCAAGGGTGGGAGCCGGGGTTGTGACTAGATACAATCGTTGCATTCTATGTGAAGCCCCTTTAAGCTGTGACTGACCCTAAAACCTGGATGTGTTTGACCTGTGGCTGGCTTTATGACGAAGCCCAAGGCTGCCCCGAACATGGAATTGCTCCGAACACCCGCTGGGAAGATGTGCCCATGAACTGGACCTGCCCGGAATGCGGTGCGCGCAAGGAAGACTTTGAAATGGTGGAAATCTGAGTGCCAGAGACACTCGATTCCATTGACGACCGAATTGGGAGGGATTTCACCGTGACAGCACCTGCTGCGCCTTTGCGCGTTCTGGTCGTGGATGACAGCAATACCATCCGCCGCAGCGCTGAAATTTTCCTCAAGCAAGGTGGTTACGAGGTTCTTCTGGCCGATGACGGCTTCGATGCCTTGTCCAAGGTCAACGACTACCAGCCGCAACTCATCTTCTGCGACATTCTGATGCCCAAGCTCGACGGCTATCAGACCTGCGCCATCATCAAGCGCAATGCGCGTTTTGCCAATACGCCCGTCGTGATGTTGTCATCCAAGGACGGTGTGTTCGACAAGGCCCGTGGACGCATGGTGGGCTGTCAGGACTACCTGACCAAACCCTTCACCAAAGATCAATTGCTGCAAGCCGTACAACAGTTCGCGCTGCAAGCTGCAGATGTGGGAGCTGCATGATGACAATTCAAAAAGTTCTGGTCGTTGACGATTCCAAGACGGAGCTGATGGCTCTGAGCGATATCCTGCAAAAGCAGGGCCTGCAGGTGCGCACTGCGGAAAACGGCGAGGAAGCCATGAAGCGTCTGGCCGAAGACAAGCCAGATCTGATCCTGATGGACGTGGTCATGCCCGGACAGAACGGCTTTCAGCTGACGCGCGCCATCTCGCGCGATCCCCTGTATGCCGATGTGCCCATCATCATGTGCACCAGCAAGAATCAGGAAACCGACCGGGTCTGGGGCATGCGCCAGGGCGCACGTGGCTATATCACCAAGCCCGTGGATGCCGCCGAGCTGCAAGCCAAGATCGCCGCTCTATAACGAGCTGCGCTGCTTATGGCGAACCGCGAAGCCCTCCGAGATCTTCAATCCCGTCTGGCCGGGCGCCTGCAGGCAGCACGCAGCGAAGGCGTCAGCGTGGCTGCCTGGCTGGCAGTCCAGGCTGGCGGACGGGACTATTTGCTGCCGCTGAATCAGGCGGGAGAGATCTTCCCCTGGACTGGCGTTCAGCCCGTCCCCTACACACAGGCCTGGTTTCTGGGCATCGCCAATCTGCGCGGCTCCCTGATGGGCGTTGTGGACCTGGCCCAGTTGCTGGGCCATGGCAACGCCCGCAATGAGCAGGAGCTGATGGATTGCAGTCTACTGGCCTTCAATCCGGCTCTGGAGGTCAACGCAGCCCTGCTGGCCGATCGTCTGCTGGGCCTGCGTGCCGCAGACGCTTTTTCCAGGTCCGAGCCCGCGCCTGATCACTCCCCGAGTTTCTTTGGAGCCGTCCATATCGATGCGAGCGGCCGCCGCTGGCAGGAGCTGAAATTGCAGCCCCTGTCTCAAACCGCCAAATTTTTGAGCATTCGTGCTTGAGGTTCCTGGATACAGCGCTATGTCCTTTGCACAGAAAATAAATCAGTTGTTCCGACGCAAGCCCATCGCGGCAGCCGCCAGTGGTGATAGCAGCATGATGGGAGACACGGTCGTACAGGATCTGTATGACGGCTCGCTCAACAGCGTGCAGGGGGCACCTTCCGTCTTCGGCGTCGAGGAGGCTGCCCGTGCGGATGAGCTGGTGAGTCTGCCCATTCTCGGCACGGCCACGACCGCCAAGCACCAGCGCACCCTGTTCACCCTGCTGGGTGGCTCGGTGCTGGTGCTGGTGGTGCTGTCGGCCTGGATGCTGCGCGAAGCCAACAACTCCAACCAGCAGCTGGCGGCAACCGGTCAGGCGCTGATGCAGTCGCAGCGTCTGGCCAAGTCGGTCTCCATCGCCATGACGGGGGCCGCTCCTGCGTTTGCCGACGTCAAGGACAGCGCCGGCGTTCTGGCGCGCAACGTACGAGCGCTGGCTGGCGGCGATTCCGATCTGGGCGTGAATGCGCTGAGCGGCGGCTTGCAGGACGAGCTCAGCTCCATCAGCACCCTGATGGAGCGCGCGGAAAAGAGTGCGGGGCTGATTCTCGGACAGCAAAAGACGCTGACCCAGGTGGGCGAGGCGCTGCGCACCATCAACCGTCAGTCCTCCGACCTGCTGGAAACCGCTGAAACCATTTCCTCGCTGAAGCTGCAGCAGGGCGCCGGCGCGGCCGAGATCTCTGCTGCCGGCCAGCTGGTGATGCTGACTCAGCGGATTGCCAAGTCTGCCAACGAGTTTCAGACCCTGGAGGGCGTGAGCCCCGAGGCGGTGTTCCTGCTCGGCAAGGACTTGAACTCCTTCAAGGAAATCTCCGAAGGTCTGCTCAACGGCAGTGCCGAAATGCGGCTTTCGGCGGCACGCGATCCCCAGGTGCGCGAACAGCTCGAGACGCTGATCAAGCAGTACGACGACACGCGTACGCAGGCCAGCGCCATTCTGGGCAATCTGCAAGGTCTGGTGTCGGCCCGTGAAGCGCAGGCCAGCATCAACAACGACAGCGAACCGCTGCGTCAGCAGCTGGAGCAGCTGCAGACGGCGCTGCAGGGACTGGGCGGAGCCAGCATGCTGCAGCTGGCGCTGCTGGCCGTGGCCATTCTGGCCGCGGTTCTGAGCGGTATCGGCATCTCGCGCGTGCAGCTGCTGGACAGCCGTGCGCGTCAGCAGGAAGCCGAGCGCCACCAGGTCGATGCCCGTTTGCAGGAGCAGGAAGCCAAGCGCATCAACGACGCCAACCAGGCGGCGATTCTGCGTTTGATGAACGAGCTGCAATCGGTGGCCGAAGGCGATCTGACGCAGGAAGCCACCGTGACCGAGGACATTACCGGCGCGATTGCCGACTCGGTGAACTACACGGTGGAAGAGCTGCGCGCTCTGGTGGGTTCGGTGCAGAACACCGTGACCCGCGTGGCCCAGACCACCGAGCAGGTGGACGTCACCTCGACCGAGCTGCTGGCAGCATCGAACGAGCAGCTGCATGAAATTCGCGAAACCGGCAAATCGATTCTGGACATGGCCGGCCGTATCAACAACGTCTCTGCCCAGGCGCAGGAATCGGCCCAGGTGGCCCGTCAGTCGCTGCAGGCTGCGGATTCGGGTCTCAAGGCCGTGCAGAACGCCATCGGCGGCATGAACTCCATCCGCGATCAGATTCAGGACACTTCCAAGCGAATCAAGCGCCTTGGCGAATCGTCCCAGGAGATCGGTGAAATTACCGAACTGATTTCGGACATTACCGAGCAGACCAACGTGCTGGCGCTGAACGCCGCCATTCAGGCCGCGTCCGCCGGTGAAGCCGGTCGCGGCTTCTCGGTGGTGGCCGAAGAAGTGCAGCGTCTGGCGGAACGCTCCGCCGACGCCACGCGACAGATTGCCGCGCTGGTGAAGGCCATTCAGACCGATACCCAGGATGCCGTGGCCGCCATGGAGCGTTCTACCCAGGGCGTGGTCGAAGGAGCCCGTCTGTCCGACTCTGCGGGTACCGCACTGTCTGAAATCGACAGCGTGTCGCGCCGACTGGCCGAGCTGATCGAGCAGATTTCCAACTCCACTTCGCGTGAAGCCAATATGGCCAACGGCGTGGCGGAAAACATTCAGCACATTTTTGCCGTGACCGAGCAAACCGGCGAGGGCACCCGTACCACTGCACAGCAGGTGCGCGAGCTCTCCCATATGGCTGAAGAGCTGCGTCAGTCCGTTTCCCGATTCAAGATTGCCTGATTTGACTGGCTCTTTCTCTCATAAAAATGCACGACCCTTGAGGGTTAAGGAACTAGAGCATGTCAGTGGTTGACGACTCGCCAATACGTGCAGCCATGTCTGCAACTGCAGAGCAGGACCTGGGCCCGCTGGCCTGGGTGCTCGATGAAGTGCGCAAGTCGCTGGAGGCAGCGTCCAAGGCGGTGAACCGTTTCATGCGCGATGCGGATGCAGCCCGTTTGTCTGATCTTGAGGAGTTGGATACATCGGCACTGCGCATTGCTCGCCAGCAGCTGCACCAGGCCTGCGGCGCCCTGGAGATGGTGGGCGTCACCGCTCCGGCGCAGGTGATGCGCAGCATGGAAGCTGCAGTCAACCGCTTTGTACAGCGTCCCGAATACTGCACGCAGGAGGCGGCGACCACGCTGGAGCGCACGCACTTTGCGCTGATGGAATTCCTGGAGGCCGTGCTGGCCGGTCAGCAGGTCTCGGCCGTAGCCTTGTTCCCCCAGTACCGCGAGACCCAGGTGCTGGCCGGCAATGACAAGGCGCACCCGGCAGACCTGTGGCCTGCGGAGCGCCGTGCGCGCGAGCCCCGTTGGACCGGAACCATGCCCGAGCCGCTGGCCTATGGCCCGCATGCACGTGCCATGCTGGACGGCGTGGTGCTGCGCATGGTCAAGAGCGACGACCGTGAGGCAGCTGCGCAGATGTGCGAGCTCTGCCGGCGCTTTGCGGCCGCTCAGCCCGAAGATGTGGCGGCGCGCAGTTTCTGGAAGATTGCCGCAGCCTTCTTTGACGGCCTGGCGCGCGGACTCATTACCGCCGACATCTATGTCAAGCGCATGGCTTCGCGCGTGCTCATGCAGTACGCCAGCATGGCCAAGGGCGACAGCCTTCCGCCCGCCCGCCTGCTGCAGGATTTGATGTTCTTCTGCGCGCAGGCCAAGCCCCGCGAGCAGGCTGGCGAGAGCCTGAAGGCCGTGCACGAGGCTTATGCCATGGAGCACATGCCGGTGGTGGACTACCACGTGGCGCGCTATGGGCGTTTCGATCCCTCGGTGCTGGTGCAGGCGCGCAAGCGCATTGCCGCCGCCGCCGAAACCTGGTCAGCGGTCGCCGGCGGCGACCGCAGCAAGATCCGGTCCATGGCCGAGCAGTTCGGGCTGGTGTCCGAGTCGCTGGTCAAGTTGCAGCCTGTCAGTCACGGTCTGGCGCGCGCACTGATTCGTGTCGCCGAGACGGTGGAGCGCATTGGCGAGCCACCACCGGCCGAGCTGGCCATGGAGGTGGCGACCGCAGTGCTGTATCTGCAGGCCAGCTTCATGACCGCCGGGCATGACGACGAGATACAGGCCGCCCAGTCCAGCGTGCTGGTCCAGCGCCTGGATGCAGCGTTGCATGGCGCGCAGTCCGAGCCGCTGGAAATCTGGATGGAGGAGCTCTACCGTCAGGCCAGCGACCAGCAGACCATGGGATCGGTGGTTGGCGAGCTGCGCATCACCCTGGGCGAGGCAGAGAAGCAGCTGGATCTGTTCTTTCGCAACCCCTCCGACATCTCGGTGCTGGCCTCGGTGCCGGGCCAGATGGCGCAGATGCGCGGCGTGCTGTCGGTGCTGGGCTTCGAGCAGGCCGCGACCGCCATGCAGCGCATGCGTGACACCGTCGAGCATCTGATGCTTGGCGAGGTGGCGGTCGAGAATCAGCCCCGTATCTTCGAGAAGCTGGGCAGCAGCCTGGGTGCCATGGGCTTTCTCATCGACATGCTCAGCTACCAGCGCAATATGGCGCGCAAGCTGTTTGTCTATGACGAGGAAAAGGACGAGCTACGCATCGTCATGGGTCACAGCCGCAGTCGCGGCCCCGAAGCTTTCCGGCCGACCGTGGATATTCCCATGGATGGCGTGCCATCCGCGCAGCCTGCGGTCGCAGCGGTTGCCACAGCAGCCATCCCAACAGCTGCAGTGGCCATCGAGCCTTCGGTCGCCGCACCGCCGCCGCCCACCGAAGTGCAGCCTGCGGCACAGCCGCAGCCCTTGCAGGTTGGGCTCACAGACGATGAGGATACCCCGCCCTGGGCCGCAACCGAGCCAGGTGCCTTGCCCGACTTCGAGGCAAGGCCTGCGCCTGTGGCGTCCGAGCCGGCGGTGGCAGGCTCCGATGCCCTGGCTGATGCCATGGCCCAGGTGTTTGCGGACATGCAATCGGGCAGACCGGCAGCGGATGAGGCCGTCACCGCTTCTCATGCAGGCCAGGATCCGGCCGGCCCGGGCAGCGCCGCAGTTGCTGCGACAGAGCCCCTGTCCGCTGTTGCCGAGCTGAGCGCCGAAGAGCTGGATGGCGATGATGAGCTGCTGTCCATCTTCCTGGAGGAAGCCCGTGAAGTCGTGGATAACGGCCTGCAGGCTCTTCAGGCTCTGGCCGATGAGCCCGGCAATCTGAGCGAGCAGACCACGCTGCGCCGTGCGTTTCACACGCTCAAGGGCAGCTCGCGCATGGTGGGGCTGGATGAGTTTGGCGAAGCCGGCTGGGCCATGGAGCAGATGCTCAATGCCTGGCTGGCAGAGCAGCGGCCCATGCCGCAGGCCATGCAGCAGCTGGCTCAGGATGCCCTGAAAGCCTTTGCTGCCTGGGCCCAGGATATCGAGAACCGGCAGGCGCAGAACTGGTCGGCCACGGCCTTCCGAGCTGCCGCCGACGCCATGCGTCTGCAGGGCGAGCGTGCCGACGTGGCCCTGGTCCCACGTCGCTCCGAGCGCGCGGAGCGCACGGAGCCGGTGTGGGACGTGGCCGAGGTGGAAGCAGCTGCAGCGCACGAGCCAGTGCCAGAGCTGCCTCCCGCGCTGGCCGCCGAAGTGCAGGAATGGCCGCAGGAGTTCGAAGCCGAGGCTGCAGAGCACGGCTCCGATGCCCAGACTGCCCGGAGCGAGCCCGCATTTGCCATGCCGGAACTGGACTTCTCCCTGGAGGAGCTGTCTTCCGTGCCCGGGCAGGAGCCTGTTTCTGACCCTGAGGCGACAACGACCGACTTTGCCTTGCCGCAGCTGGATATTCCCGACGATCTGCTGCAGCAGCTGGCGGCCCCGGAGCTGCTCGACGCATCCGCGCTGCCCACGCTGGAGTCGGAAGGCGAGCCAGCGCCAGAGCAGACCGAAGGCGCTGCTGTCGATGCCGTGATCGAGGCTCAGCCCTCGCCAGAGCAAAGCAGCAGTGCGGACGAGGTGCAGGAGCTGGACTTCGCCGCCTTCGAAGCGGCCATGCGCGAAAGCGAACAGGCTGCCATTGCCGTGCAGACCGCCCTGGAGGCGGATACGGCCTCCGTTGAGACGGCCTCCGCAGATGCGGCTTCCGTGGAGACGGTCGCCGTGGACACTGCGACCGAGTTGCCGTCCGCAGAGGCAGTGCTTGAGCTGGAGGCGATTGAAGCCTTGCTGGATGGTGCGCCCGAGCCAGTCGTGGCCGAAGAGCCGGCTCAGGCAGCAGAGCCTGAAGTCCCGGCGACGGAGCAGCAGCCCGAGCAGCCAGCCGAGCCGGACGACGGCTATCGCAATATCGACGGCCTGCGCATCAGCGCAGCGCTGTACAACGTCTATCTCAATGAAGCAGACGACTGGTCCGAGCGTCTCGGCGAGGTGTTGCAGCAGTGGTTGCTGGAGCCGGCCGAAGCCATTCCCGACGATGCAATCGCGCTGGCGCATTCGCTGGCAGGCAGCTCCGGCACCGTGGGCTTCAAGGCCTTGTCGGAGCTGGCACGCCTGCTCGAGCATGCACTTCTGCATCTGCAGCCTCAGGGCTACGCCAGCGCACTGCAGATTCAGCAATGCCTGAGCGCCTCCGATGAGGTGCGCCGTCTGCTGCATCAGTTTGCCGCGGGCTTTCTCAAGGAGGCACTGCCGGCTGTCGAAGAGGCGCTGCGCGAAATTCTGGACACCCCCATCGATGCCAGCGCCCTGGCCGAGCCGCTCGATCTCGAGCCGGTCGATCTGGCCGGGCTGGACGAGGCCGAGTGGCCCGAGGTGCAGGCGCTGCAGCAGCCGGCCGATCCCAAGGATTTGCCGCTGGACTTTGCCGCCGAGTTGTCCGAGGAAGCGGCTATGCCCCAGCATGCCGAAGCCGAAGCCGAAGCCGAAGCCGAAGCCGAAGCCGAAGCCGAAGCCTCTGCCGTGGAGCCCGCCGAGGAAGCCGTGAATGCAGCGGCAGCCGACCCCTTGCTGGATGTGGCGCCGCCGCCAGCGCAGCAACCGCCATATTCCATGGTCCCTGCCGGAGGCAGCGTGGAGCATGAGGCCGAGCTGCAGCGCCGTATCGATGAAGCCATCGCACTGGCGGTGCATGCCGGCGATGACGAAGACGACATCGATGTGCTCGATCAGGTCGATCCCGACCTGTTCCCCATCTTCGAGGAAGAAGCCATCGACCTGTTGCCCAAGCTCGGCGCTGCACTGCGCCGCTGGCATGGTCGCCCGGCGCTGGATGAAGCCCGCAACGAAGCCCTGCGTGCCCTGCACACCATCAAGGGCAGCGCCCGCCTGGCGGGTGCCATGCGCATGGGCGAAATGGCCCACCGTCTGGAATCGGCGGTGGAACGCATCGACCAAGAGCGTCCCGCTGCCGACGCAATAGAGCCGCTGCTGAGCAGTTTCGACGCTTTGCAGGCCAGCTTTGATGTGCTGCGCATGGCCGGCGAGCAGGAGCCCGAGCAGCCGCTGGCGCAGCTGGACGACCATCTGGCACAGGCAGCGCTGCATCTGGGGGCGGCAGAGACCGAGGCGACGCCGACCGCGACGGCTGCCGAGGCCGGCGAGAAGAGCGCCGCAGAGACCGCGCAGGCGATTCAGCTGCCGGCGCCGGTGGTGCCACGCGCCGCCTCGCAGCAGACCGTGCGCGTGCGTGCCCAACTGCTGGACCGCCTGATTTCCCAGACCGGCGAAGTGTTGATTGCGCGCTCGCGTGTCGATGCGCGTCTGTCGCAGGCCCGCTCGGCGCTCCATGATCTGACGGGTAACCTGGAGCGTCTGCGCACGCAGCTGCGCGACATCGAGGTGCAGGCCGAAAGCCAGATGCAGTCGCGTCTGGCCCTGTCCAAGGACACGGCGGCCGGCTTTGATCCGCTGGAGTTCGACCGCTTCACGCGCGTGCAGGAACTCACGCGCATGATGGCCGAGTCGGTCAACGACGTGGCCACGGTGCAGCGCAATCTGCAGCGGGATCTGGCGGCTGCCGAAGACGATCTGGTGGCCCAGGGCCGGCAGGCGCGCGATCTGCAGCGCGATCTGCTGCGCACGCGCATGGTGGAGTTCGACTCCTTTGCCGAGCGACTGTATGCCGTGGTGCGCCAGACCTCCAAGGAGATGGGCAAGCAGGTGCGCCTGAACATTCTGGGTGGCACCATCGAAATGGACCGCGGCATGCTGGAGCGCATGATGCCGGCCTTCGAGCATCTGCTGCGCAACTGCGTGGCTCACGGCATTGAATCGCCCGAGCAGCGCGAGGCGCTGGGCAAGCCGGCTGTTGGCACGATCGAGATCGTGCTGAGCCAGGAGCGCAACGACGTGGCACTGTCGGTGGAAGACGACGGCGCCGGCCTGGACCTGGAGCGGATTCGCAGCAAGGCCCTCAGCCTCAAGCTGTGGGCTGATGAGCGTCCCATGACGCTGGAAGATGCTGCGCGCCTGATCTTCGAGCCGGGCTTCACCACGGCCACCGAGGTGACGGGCGTTGCCGGTCGCGGCATCGGCATGGATGTGGTGCGCTCCGAGGTCAATGCCCTGGGCGGTCGTATCGAGACCCATACCGAGCCCGGCAGGGGCAGCGCCTTCCGTCTGGTACTGCCGCTGACCACGGCCGTGACCCAGGTGGTGATGCTGCGCATGGGTGCCGTGTCCATGGGCGTGCCCGCCAATCTGGTGGAAATCGTGCGCCGCGTACCCGTCGATGTGCTGGAGGAAAGCTATCGCCGGCAGGAGTTCCAGGACGGCAGCGAAGTCATGCCTTTTTACTGGGCCGGCGCGCTGTGGCAGACCTCGCTGCGCAGCGAGGAGAACCTCGGCCGCACGCGCCCTGTGGTGATTGTGCGCAGTGCCTCGCAGCGCGTGGCGCTGCATGTGGACGAAGTGCTGGGCAACCAGGAAGTGGTGATCAAGAACCTGGGCCCGCAGCTGTCGCGCCTGCCGGGCCTGACCGGCATGTCCGTGCTGCCCTCGGGTGCTGTCGTGCAGATCTACAACCCGGTGGCGCTGGCCAACGTCCATGGCGAGCATGTGCGCGCCATGCTGGCCAGGGCCGAGCAGGCAGCAGCCGAGGGCGGCCAGCAGGCCGAGGCCGGCGGCGTCGATCTGCTCGGCGCCGATGCCGCGCAGACCACGGTGCCGCTGGTGCTGGTGGTGGATGACTCCATCACCGTGCGCCGTGTCACCCAGCGTCTGCTGCAGCGCGAAGGCTACCGAGTCACGCTGGCTGCCGACGGCCTGCAAGCCATGGAGCGTCTGCAGGACGAGCGCCCGACCCTGGTGCTGTCGGACATCGAAATGCCGCGCATGGACGGCTTCGATCTGCTGCGCAATATCCGCGCCGATCAGACGCTGGAAGGCCTGCCCGTGGTCATGATCACTTCACGCATTGCCCAGAAGCACCGTGAAATGGCCCGTGATCTGGGTGCCAATCACTATCTGGGCAAGCCCTATTCCGATGAGGAACTGCTGGGCCTGATCCGGCATTACGCACTGCAGCGCAGCGGTCCTGCACCCGAGCGCAGCCCGCTTGGCGGGCCTGCCGAGGAGCCGGGAGTGGTGGTCGAATAAGCACTGCTCCTGATAAGGAAGCGGCTTGCGCCGGTCAGTATTGCATTTCAGGTTGATATCAGTCTGAAATGTAGGAGGGACTTGCGCAAGCTGCTTCTTTTTTTGAAAGCGATCCTACTGGCCACCTGACAGCCTCGTGTAAAGCAGCATGTACCGTGCCTTTGGGCAGGACCATCACAGGGCCTGAAGGCAGGAGGCAGAAAGGCAGAAAGGCAGATCAGGATTCCTTCTTGAGGATTCCGTAGCGCGCCAGGGTTTTCTCCCGCGCCGCCGCATGATCCACGACGGGCAAGGGATAGTCGCGCCCCAGTGCGATGCCTGCTTCGGCCAGTTCCAGCGGCTTGGCCAGCCAGGGAGCATGCCGCAGTTTGGCCGGCAAGGGCGTCAGCTCGGGCGCGTAGCGCACGATGAACTTGCCGTCCGGATCGAACTTCTCGCTCTGGGTCACCGGGTTGAAGATGCGGAACCAGGGCTGGGCATCGCAGCCCGTGGAGGCCGCCCATTGCCAGCCGCCGTTATTGGCCGCCAGATCGAAGTCATTGAGCTTTTCGGCGAAATAGGCTTCGCCCCGGCGCCAGTCCAGACCCAGGTCCTTGACCAGAAAGCTGGCCGTGACCATGCGCAGCCGGTTGTGCATATAGCCGCTGGTATTGAGCTGGCGCATGGCGGCATCGACCAGCGGGTAGCCGGTGCGGCCTTCGCACCAGGCGGCAAAGAGGGCGTCGGCTTCGGCTCCCGTCTCCCATTCGATAGCGTCATAGGCTGGCTTGAAGCTGCGTTCCACGACATAGGGTTGGTGGGCCAGGATCTGGAAGTAGAAGTCGCGCCAGATCAGCTCGCTGAGCCAGGTGGCCGCCCCTTCGCGCGCTGCGGCAGACCAGTCCTCGTTGTGCGTCGCCTCATGGGCGAGCCGGGCCAGCTCGCGTATCGACACGGTGCCGAAGCGCAGATGGACGCTGAGATAGCTGGGCCCCTTGAGGGCAGGAAAGTCGCGCGCCGTCTTGTACTGCGGCAGGCGCGGCAGAAAATCGGCCAGCAACTGGCGCGCACCGCTGACTCCGGTGGGCAGGCGCAGGCCGGCCAGCGTGTCTGGGGCAAATCCCAGATCCGCAGCCGTGGGAATCGCGCGGCGCTCGGTGTCCGGCAGGTCGGCCAGCTTGCTCGCCAGATCGCGCTCGCTGGGGTAGGCCGAGAGATAGAACGGCGTGATTTTCCGCAGCCAGGCATTCTTGTAAGGCGTGAAGACCGAAAACGGCGACAGGCTCTGGGTCAGCACCTCGTCGCGCGCAAAGATGCGGTGGTCCTTGAAGCGCAGCAGCAACTGCCCCTGGCTCTTGAGGCTGCGCGCCACATGGGCATCGCGGGCGAGAGCCGCCGGTTCGTCGTCGTCGTTGCAGAAGACCGCACCCGCGCCCAGCTGCCGGGCCAGGGCCGGGATGATGTCCTGGGGCAGACCGCGCCGCGTGATCAGCCCTGTCTGCGGGCGCCCCGTGGTCTCGCGCAGGGCCGCATCCAGCTCGGACAGACTCTGGCAGATGAATTCCACGCGGCGGTCGGCGCGGGGCAGGGCGGCAAGAATGCTGTCGTCGAAGACAAAGACGCAATACAGCTTTTCACATTGCTGCAATGCATGATAAAGGGCCGCGTTATCGGCCAGGCGCAGGTCGCGCCGCAGCCAGATCAAGCCCACAGGGTAAGAAGGAGTCATGGATCGCCATTAAAATCGCTGCATGTCTGCAGAATCTGCGCCTATCAACTTGACGCACCACTTCCTGATTGCCATGCCCGGCCTGGAAGATGAGTCGTTTTCGCGCAGCGTTGTTTACCTGTGCGAGCATAGCGAGCGTGGCGCGCTCGGTCTGATTATCAACAAGCCCTCCAAGCTCAGCCTGCAAGGCCTGCTGCAAAAAGTGGATTTGGGTCTCAAACGCGATGATTTGCGCGATCAGCAGGTCTTTACCGGTGGCCCGGTGCAGACCGATCGCGGCTTTGTGCTGCATGAGCCCATGGTCATCGAAGGCGCACCCGAGAACGAATCGGCCTATGCCTCGACCATGACCATTCCAGGCGGTCTGGAGATGACCACGTCCAAGGATGTGCTCGAAGCCCTGTCGGACGGTGCCGGCCCCAGGCGCGTGCTGGTCACGCTGGGTTACTCCTCCTGGGATGAAGGCCAGCTCGAATCCGAAATCGGCGAAAACGCCTGGTTGACCGTGGAAGCCGACCCCGAGGTGATCTTCAGCACCCCGGTGGACGAGCGCTATGACCGCGCCCTGGGCCTGCTGGGTCTGCAGCGCTGGATGCTGTCCCCTGAGTCGGGTCGCGCATGAACGATATTTCCTCTTCCAACAAGGCCGCCGATGCGGCCTTTTCCTCGACTTTTTCCTCGGCCGAAAATGCGGCTGCCAGGCCTGCAGCGGCACCCGCACCGCAAAAGCCCGAGGTGCCGGCCCATTTCCAGCAGTTCCTGGGTTTTGACTTCGGCATCAAGCGCACGGGTTGCGCCTCGGGCAACCGCGTGCTGGGCGGCGCCAACCCGCTGCCCACCATCAAGGCCGAAGGGGCGGATGCACGCCTGGCCGCAGTGGAGAAGCTGATCCGCGAGTGGCAGCCCAATGCCCTGGTGATAGGCGTGCCCTACCACCCCGATGGCGCGGCGCACGAGAACACGGCCCGGGCCCTGAAATTCGGCCGCCAGCTCAGAAGCCGCTTCAAGCTGCCGGTGTACGAGGTGGACGAACGCTACAGCACGACCGAAGCCCTGGCGGGTGGCGCACGCGACGCCGACGCGGCTTCGGCCTGCATCATTCTTGAACAGTTTTTGAGGAGTCTCCCATGAGTGAAACCATTGCAGGTCAGGGCAGCCTGATCCTGGACGCCGAAGCCCTGTATAGCGAGCTGCTGCGCGGCGTGCAGCGCATCATGGGCCCCAATACCCGTCTGGCGGGCATAACCTCGGGCGGGGCCTGGCTGGTCGAGCGTCTGCACAAGGATCTGAACCTCAAGGGCAAGCCCAGCGTGCTGTCTTCCTCGCTGCACCGCGACGATTTTGCCCAGCGCGGCATGGCTTCCAGCGCCCAGACCCAGATTGCCTTCGATGTGAACGGCGCCGATGTGCTGGTGCTGGACGATGTGCTCTACACCGGCCGCACCGTGCGCGCCGTGCTCAACGAACTCTATGACTACGGCCGTCCCGCCAGCGTGCGACTGGCCGTCCTGGTGGACCGGGGAGGGCGCGAGCTGCCCATCCAGGCCGACTTTGCCGCAGCGCGCGTGGCGCTGCCGGCCGACCGTTCCCTGGCGCTGGCGCGCGACGAGAGCGGTGTTTTCCACTTCCGCATTCAAGAGGCCTGATCGTGCTGTACAAGCGCAACCCCCAACTCAACAAGAACGGCGAGCTGATCCACCTGCTCTCCACCGAAGGCCTGTCCAAGAACATCCTGACCCAGATTCTCGACACGGCCAGCAACTTCGTCAGCGTCAACGACCGTGAAGTCAAGAAGGTGCCTCTGCTGCGCGGCAAGAGCGTGTTCAATCTCTTCTTCGAGAACAGCACGCGTACCCGCACCACCTTCGAGATTGCGGCCAAGCGCCTGTCGGCCGATGTGTTCAACCTGGACATCGCGCGCAGCTCGGCCAGCAAGGGCGAGACCCTGCTGGACACCATCGACAACCTCTCGGCCATGGCGGCCGACATCTTTGTCGTGCGCCACAGCGAGTCCGGTGCTCCCTATCTGATCGCCAAGCATGTGGCGCCCCATGTGCATGTGGTCAATGCCGGCGACGGCCGCCATGCCCACCCCACCCAGGGCCTGCTGGACATGTACACCATCCGCCATTACAAGCAGGATTTCTCCAATCTGCGCGTGGCCATCGTGGGCGACGTGCTGCACTCGCGCGTGGCGCGCTCGGACATCCACGCCCTGACCACGCTCGGCGCTGCCGAGGTGCGCGTGGTCGGCCCGCGTACTCTGGTGCCCTCGGACATGGCTAGCATGGGCGTGCGCGTCTTCCACAATCTGGAGGAGGGCATCAAGGACTGCGACGTCATCATCATGCTGCGCCTGCAGAACGAGCGCATGAGTGGCGCGCTGCTGCCTTCGAGCCAGGAATACTTCAAGAGCTTCGGCCTGACCGAAAAGCGCCTGGAGCTGGCCAAGCCCGATGCCATCGTCATGCACCCCGGCCCCATCAACCGCGGCGTGGAGATCGACTCCGCCGTGGTGGACGGACCGCAGGCCGTGATCCTGTCTCAGGTGACCTTCGGCATCGCCGTGCGCATGGCTGTCATGTCCATCGTCGCGGGGAATGAGGCTTGATGGGACATCAGGCCATCCCCCTGAGCGGCTGCGCCGCTTCCCCCTTCTCTCGCAGCGCTGCTGCGGGAAGGGGGACGACGCCCTCGCCGCGAGGCGGCTCTTGCTCGGCGTCTCTCGCGGCAGCTGGCCGGTACACAGGGCAGGGTGGCATTGGGTTCAATATGTTTTTTGTAGCTGCTAGCGCTTGTGTGGCAAGGGCTGGCAGCCAATTTGGTGCCAAACCATGAAGATTCTGATTCGCAATGGCCGGGTGATGGACCCGGCACGAGGTTTCGACCAGCAGGCCGATATCGCCATCGATGGCAGCGTGATCGCCGCCATCGGCACGGTGCCTGAGGGTTTTGTGGCCGAGCGTGAAATCGACGCCTCGGGCCAGTGGGTGCTGCCCGGTCTGGTGGACCTGGCCGTGCGCCTGCGCGAGCCCGGTCACGAGCATGAAGGCATGCTGCAGTCCGAGATGGCGGCTGCCGTGGCCGGCGGCGTGACCAGCCTGGTCTGCCCGCCCGATACCGAGCCCGTGCTCGACGAGCAGGGCCTGGTGGAAATGCTCAAGTTCCGTGCCGAGAAGCAGCACAAGTCGCGTCTGTTCCCCATGGGAGCACTGACCGTAGGCCTCAAGGGCGAAACGCTCACCGAGATGGCCGAGCTGACCGAGTCCGGCTGCGTGGCCTTCGGTCAGGCGGACGTGCCGCTGTCCAGCATCACCACGCTCAGCCGTGCGCTGAGCTACGCCAACACCTTTGGCTATGCCGTGTGGCTGCGCCCGCAGGACAAGGATCTGGGCAAGGGCGTGGCCGCCAGTGGCGCGCTGGCGACCCGCATGGGTCTGGCCGGGGTGTCCGTGGCGGCGGAGACGATTGCGCTGCACACCATCTTCGAGCTGATCCGTGGCTCGCAGACCCGGATTCACCTGTGCCGCATCTCCAGCGCAGCAGGCGTGGAGCTGGTGCGCCGGGCCAAGGCCGAAGGCCTGAACGTGACCGCCGACGTGTCCATCAACTCGCTGCTGTTGACCGAGAACGATATCGGTTACTTCGACAGCAGCGCCCGTGTGGTGCCCGTGCTGCGCCAGCAGCGCGACCGCGATGCGCTGTCTGCCGCACTGGCGGACGGCACCATCGATGCGCTGGTGTCCGATCACTGCCCGGTGGACGAAGACGCCAAGGTGCTGCCTTTTGCCGAAGCCGAACCCGGTGCAACCGGCGTGGAGCTGCTGCTGTCCATCGCCGTGAAGTGGAGCCGTGACTACAAGGTGCCGCTGAACCGCGCATTGGCAGTCGTGACTTCGGCGCCCGTGGCCGTGCTGGGCAGTGCGCTGGGCGAGCAGCAGTCCCTGCTGGGGCAGCTCAGCGTGGGCGGCGTGGCTGATCTGTGCATCGTCGACCCCGAGGCCGAGTGGACGGTTGATCCCAAGGCGCTGCAGAGCCAGGGCAAGAGCACTCCCTTCAATGGCTACGAGCTGCCTGCGCGCGTGGTAACGACTATCGTTGACGGCGCTGTCGCTTATCAACGATAGGCTCCCCCTGAGCGGCTTTGCCGCTTCCCCCTCTCTCGATGCGTTGCATCGGGAGGGGGCGACACCCTCGGTGCGTGGCGGCGCTTGCTCGGTGCCTCTGACTTTGCATTGCGCCAGTCTTAGGCGCTTGCCGGTTTCAAGTTGGTGCAACTTGTGCGGGGCGAGTCGCTAAACTCTTTGAGAATCATGGCAAACGGCTTGCACAAAATCAGAACCGGCTTGCGCGCAGTCTGGCGCGGACTGCGTCTGCTGGCCCATGTGGCCAAGGGCGCCTGGATCGTGGCGTTTCGCTTTCCGCAGCTGCACTACCAGCAGCAGCACGAGCATGTGCAGGCCTGGGCCGCAGCGCTGCTGCTGCGCGCCGGGGTGCAGCTGGAGGTCAGAGGCCTGCCGCCAGCCAAAGGGCCGGTGCTGATGGTCAGCAACCATATCTCCTGGCTCGATATTCCCCTGCTGCATGCGGCACGCCATTGCCGCTTCATCTCCAAGTCCGATGTCAAGGGCTGGCCCATCATCGGCACGCTGGCGACGGCAGCGGGCACGCTCTACATCCAGCGCAGCTCGCGCCGCGATGCAGTGCGCATGGTGGGTGCCATGGAAGAGGCCTTCAAACGCGGCGAAATCCTGGCCGTCTTCCCCGAGGGGACGACGGGTGACGGGCGCAGCCTGCTCTCGTTTCACTCCAATCTGCTCGAAGCCGCCGTGCAATGCGATGCGCCGGTGCAGCCCGTGGGGCTGCGCTTTGTCGATGGCAAAACCGGCGGCACCAGCTATGCCGCCACCTATGTGGGCGACGAGACCCTGCTGGGCTCCATCTGGCGCGTGCTTTGCTCGGACCAGCTGATTGCCGTGGTGCATTACGGCGAGGCAGAGACTGCCCAGGGACGCGACCGCCGCGCCTGGGCCAAGGACCTGCACACCGAGGTGGACAGGCTGCGCCAGAGCTAGGTGCTCTGCCGGCGCTTTCCGCGGTCGGTCAAACCCGTGTAGGCTGCGCGCATGCACGCCAGAGTTTTGCGCTATCTCGATGAAGTGGTCCGCCGCGGCTCCATCCGCAAGGCGGCCGAGTACCTGCATGTGGCTCCCACGGCCGTGAACCGGCAGATCCTCGATCTGGAGGCCGAACTGGGTGCGCCGCTGTTCGACCGCATCCACAATCGCCTACGCCTGACGCCTCTGGGTGAGATGGTGCTGACCCATGTGCGCAGCACCTTGCGCGAACATGCAGCGCTGCGCGAGCGCATTGCCGACTTCAAGGGCATGAGACGCGGCGAGATCACGGTGGCGGCGACGTCGGGCCTGGCGGGCTCCTTGCTGCCATCGCTGGTGCATGACTTTCGCAGCAGCCATCCGGGGATGGTCGTGCGTGTCATCGACCTGCCCATACAGGCCATTGTGTCTGCCGTGGAAGCAGGGGAGGTGGACCTGGGTCTTGCCTACGATCTGGCGCCCAGACCCGGTTTGCGCATGCTGGCAGCCAGCGAATGGCAGATCGGAGCCATCCTGCCGGTCAAGCACCCACTGGCCCATCAGTCGTCGCTGCTGCTCAGCGAATGCGTGGGTCATCCGCTGATTCTGCCGGCACCTGCCCTGACCATACGCAGTCTGCTCAACGAAGCCTTCGCGCGCAGTGCCATCGAGGTGACGCCGGTGGCCGAGTCCACCTCCATGGCCTTGATACAGCGCCTGGTCATGCTGGGCGAAGGCATTGCCCTGCTCAACGCGCTGGATGTGCTGGAGGAGCTGGATCGCGGCTCGCTCAGTTTCGTGCCTCTGCGCGACGCACATCTGCAGCGCCAGACTCTGATGCTGTTCGTGCGCAAGGGCGCGGAGCTGAGTGCCGCCGCAGCACTCATGGCGGCAAGCATCGAATCCGCGCTGGCGCGGCTCTACGCCAGAAAACACTGATTCTTTGTCCACATTTTGTGGACATGGTTGGCGGAATTCAGCGCTATCGCGCGCCTGGGCGGCTCTCTAGACTTGCGCTTCTTGTTTAGAGAGAAAGAAACCATGACCCTGATAGCCCTGAATGCCGACGTACTGGTCACCATGGATGCGCAGCGCCGCGAGATCAAAGATGGCGCTCTGGTGGCGGACGGCCCAGCCCTGCTGTGGGTGGGCGCCACGGCCGAGCTGCCGGCGCAGTATCGCCGCATGGCAGACGAGGGCCAGGCGCGCGTGCTGGACATGCGCGGCAAGGTCGTGACGCCGGGCCTGGTCAACACCCACCACCACATGTATCAGAGCCTGACGCGTGCCGTGCCGGCCGCTCAGGATGCCGAGCTGTTCTCGTGGCTGCAGAACCTCTACATGCTGTGGTCGCACCTGACACCCGAGATGATCCATGTCTCGACCCAGACCGCCATGGCCGAACTCATGCTGTCGGGCTGCACCACGACCAGCGACCATCTGTACCTGTTTCCCAATGGCTCGCGCCTGGACGACTCCATTGCGGCTGCGCAGCAGATGGGCATGCGCTTTCACGCCGCACGCGGCTCCATGAGCTTGGGCCGCAGCAAGGGCGGCTTGCCACCCGATGTGGTGGTTGAGGAGGAAGAGGCCATTTTGCGCGACAGCCTGCGACTGATTCAGCAGTATCACGATGGCTCGCGCCACTCCATGCTGCGCGTGGTGCTGGCGCCCTGTTCGCCGTTCTCGGTGACCCGCGATCTGATGCGCGAATCGGCGGTGCTGGCGCGTGCGCACGGCGTCTCGCTGCACACCCATCTGGCCGAGAACGACAACGACGTGGCTTTCTCGCGGGAGAAGTTCGGCCTGACCCCGGCGCAATACGCCGAGGACCTGGGCTGGGTGGGGCGCGACGTCTGGCATGCGCATTGCGTCAAGCTCGATCCCGAAGGCATTGCGCTGTTTGCGCGCACCGGCACCGGTGTGGCGCACTGCCCATGCTCCAACATGCGCCTGGCCTCGGGCATTGCGCCCATTCGCAGCATGCGCGATGCGGGCGTGCCCGTGGCCCTGGGTGTGGACGGCAGCGCATCGAACGACGGAGCCCACATGCTGGGCGAGGCGCGCCAGGCCATGCTGCTGCAGCGCGTAGGCTACGGCCCGGCGGCCATGAGTGCCCGCGAGGCACTGGAAATTGCCACGCTGGGCGGTGCACGCGTGCTCAACCGCGACGACATCGGCGCGCTGGCCCCCGGCATGTCGGCCGACTTCGTGGCCTTCGACATGGAGGCTGTCGGCTATGCGGGCGCAGGCCACGACCCCGTGGCGGCGCTGGTGTTCTGCACGCCGGCCAATGTGTCCAGCAGCGTCATCAACGGCCGCGTGGTGGTCGAGGATGGACGCCTGCTGACTGCCGACCTGCCCGTGGTGCTGGGCCAGCACCGCAATCTTGCGCGCAGCCTGTTCGAGCGGGCTGCAGCAGGACATTGAGACTTTTCGGTGACGGCCATCGCGGGTCCATTGCGATGGCCGGACATCGGTGTGAGAGAGATTCCAAGCCTTTGCGGCACTGGAAGAAAAGTGGGCTCGGGACTGGTGTCAGGTGACTTGGAGTGCCAGAAATTCTTTCTCGATACCGGACAAGCTATACGGCGCCGCGCATGGGCTGTATCGGCAACGGCATATGAGAGCTCCCGGTTGCGTGCTTAGTCTTGTGGCCTTCGCGGGGAAGCCTATTCCCCGGCGATTGCATACCTAAAAAACAGGAGACAAGACCATGGAAAAACTGCTTTACGGGGTGGAAGACCGTCCGCCCAGCCTCATCACCACCACGCTGCTTTCGCTGCAGCATCTGCTCGCCGCGCTGGGCGGCATCATCGCCGTACCGCTGGTGTTCGGCGGTGCGCTCAAGCTGCCGGCCGACCAGATCGTGGCCCTGGTCAATGCGGCTTTGCTGGGCTCGGGCGTCGTCACCATCATCCAGTGCCGCGGCGTGGGGCCTGTCGGCATACGCCTGCCTTGCGTGATGGGTACAAGCTTTGCTTTTGTCGGCGCGGGCATCAGCGTGGGGCTGGAGCATGGCGTTCCCGGCATCCTGGGCTCTTCATTGGTGGGCTCGCTGGTGATGATCATCGGCAGCTTTTTCATGCCGGTGATCCGTCGCTTCTTTCCGCATACCGTGACCAGCGTGGTCGTGACCATGATCGGGCTGTCGCTCACGCCCGTCGCCGTGGACTGGGCCGCAGGCGGCGTGGGCAGCGGCAGCTACGGCGCCGTGGGCAATCTGGCGATTGCGGGCTTTGTGCTGGCGCTGGTGATCGGCTTTGTGCAATGGGGCAAGGGCGTGATTTCGGCATCGGCCGTGGTTCTGGGGATTGCCTGCGGTTATCTGCTGTGCCTGGCCCTGGGTCTGATCGACTTCACCCAGGTGCGCGAAGCGCCGATCTTCGCGATTCCGCAGCCGCTGCATTTCGGCATGAGCTTTCCGGTATCGGGCATCGTTGCCATGTCCATCGCCTTTCTCGTGACCATTGTCGAGACCACGGGCACTTTCATGGCACTGGGAGCGGCAACGCAGACGCCGATCCGCGGCAAGCGCCTGGCCAGCGGCATGTTGTGCGACGGCGTGGGCTCGGCCTTTGCTGCCGTGATGTCGAGCCCGCCGGTTTCCACCTTCGCGCAGAACGTGGGCGTGGTTTCGCTCACCGGCGTGGCCAGCCGCCATGTGGTGATGCTGACCGGCGTGATGCTGCTGCTGGCCGGACTGTTCCCGGTGCTGGGCGCGCTGGTGGTGACGATTCCCCAGCCCGTGCTTGGCGGCGCGGGTCTGATGATGTTTGCCATGATCATCCTGGCCGGCATCCGCATGCTCAGCAGCGCCGAGCAAACACGCCGCAGCGGTCTGATCATTGCGGTCTCGCTGGGTTGTGGCCTGGCCGTGACGGTGCGGCCCGATCTGCTGTCCAAGATGCCGGCCTTTGTACGCGAGGTTTTCGGCTCGGGCATCACCGTGGGTGCGCTGGTGGCCGTAGGCCTGAATCTGCTGCTGCCGGGGCGCGAGCTCGATGCGCATGAGGAAGAGCTGGAGCCGGCGACGGCTGCCGTAGCCGCCACTTCTGCTACGGCCTGACGCCTCCGTGCTGCCCGCTCACAGCGTCATCTTGCTGTCGATGATGACCTTGCGCCAGCGCGCAAGGTCCTTGGCGATCAGATCGCCAAAGACCTTGGGCGTGCTGGGCATGGGCTGGGCGCCTTCGCTTTGCAGACGCTCCAGAATGGCCGGGCTTTTGAGTGAAGCATTGATCTGCTGATTGATTCTGGCGACCACATCGGCAGGCATGTTGGCCGGGCCGACCACGCCATACCATTGGTCGGCCTCGAAGCCGGGCAGGCCTGCTTCGGCCACGGTGGGCACATTGGACAGCGCAGGGATGCGTTGCGGTGATGACACAGCTATCGCCTTGATCTGGCCTGCGCGGATCTGCGCCAGCACGGCGGGAATGCCGGTGAACAGGGCCTGCACCTGACCGGCGACCAGATCATTGACGGCCGGGGCCGTGCCCTTGTAGGGCACATGCTGCATCTTCAGCCCTGCTTGCAGGCTCAGATAGGCCATGGTCATATGCGCGGCGCTGCCGTTGCCGCCCGAGCTGAAGTTCACCGCTCCGGGATTGGCCTTGGCGTAGCTGATGAACGATGCCAGATCATGGACCGGCAGCGAAGGATGCACGACCAGCACATTGGGCACACGCGCCACCCAGGCCAGGGGCGTAAAGCTCTTGATAGGGTCGTAAGGCAGTCTGGGGTAGAGCGTGGGAGTGACGGCCAGCGTGCCCACATGGCCCATGAGCAGGGTGTAGCCATCGGCACCGGCCTTGGCCACGCGGTCCGCGCCAATGCTGCCGCCCGCGCCGGCAACGTTTTCCGGCACCACGCTCTGGCTCCAGGCCAGGGTCAGCTCGTGACCGATGGCACGTCCAAGAATGTCGGCAGAGCCGCCGGGAGTGAACGGAATGACCAGGCGTATGGCCTTGGCGGGATATTTGGCATCTTGCGCCAGGGCTGTCCCGGCCAGCCCTCCCAGGGCGGCTGCTGCAGCCCATTGGCTCCATTGGCGACGGGTCAGCGTCAGGGGCTCGCGCTCGGTGAAAGCGGTCATTGATGTCTCCTGTTGATGTTTTGCAGACAGTCTATGAGATGGCGCACAGCCTGGCTCTGGCGCTGCCGGCATAGCTGCTATGCAGCGACTGCGGGCAAAGCCGGGCTCGCTACACTGCAGCCATGAGCACAAGTACAGACACCCCCGTGAACCGTCCCGACATCACCATCTTCCACAACAACCGCTGCAGCAATTCGCGTGGTGCACTGGCATTGCTGCGCGAGCGGGGCATCGAGCCCAATATCGTGGATTACCTCGCCACGCCACTGACTGCGCCCGAGCTGGCCGAGCTGGTGGCGCATCTGGGCGTGCCTGTGCGTGACTTGCTGCGCAGCAAGGAGGCCCAGTTCAAGGAACTGGGTCTGGACAACGCCGCTGTCAGCGATGTGCAGCTGATTCAGGCCGTGGCTGCGCATCCGGTGCTGCTCAATCGCCCTATCGTGGTCACGCCCAAGGGCGCCAAGCTGTGCCGTCCGCCGGAGCTGGTGCTGGAGCTGATCTGAGTGAGGCGAGTCTCAGGCGCAAGAGGCCTGAGCTCACGGGGCGGCAAGTGGCGGTGGCTGCCGATTCAGGAGCCCTGCGGAAAACCGCGAGCGCCTAAGTCTCGCCTAAGTGTGGATGGTCAAACTTCCCTTCAATGACACCGATCCGGTGCTTTTCTTTGAAAGGATGACCATGAACACAATTCTGTCCACGCCTCGCCGACTGGTGATGGCCCTGGTGGCTGCTGGTGCGATTGGCGCACTGGGCGCCACCGGTGCCGGTCTGGTGGGAACCCGCAGCGCAGCCCAGGCTACCGAGTCTGCTGTGGCTGCACAGCCCGCAGCGCTTAACCTGCCTGCGGTGAATGCTCCCAATTTTGCGGATATCACGGCACGTAACGGCGCGGCCGTGGTCAATATCAGCGTGGTGGGTTCCTCTCGTGCCATGAGCGACGATGAAGGCGACCAGGCCAGCGAACGTCAGCAACAGGGCCCGGGCATCAGTCCTGACGATCCCTTCTTTGAATTCTTCCGCCAGTTCGGCATTCCAGGTATGCCAGGTGGTCAGGGCATGGGGCCGCGTGCGCAGCAGCCCGATACACCCATGCGCGGACAGGGCTCGGGCTTTATCGTGTCCAGCGATGGCGTGATTCTGACCAACGCCCATGTGGTGCGCGGAGCCAAGGAAGTGACGGTCAAGCTCAACGACCGCCGCGAGTTCAGGGCCAAGGTGCTGGGAGCCGACCCCAAGACCGATGTGGCGGTACTCAAGATTGACGCCAGCGGCCTGCCCACGGTCAAGCTGGGCCAGACCAGCCAGCTGCGTGTGGGGGACTGGGTGCTGGCGATAGGCTCGCCCTTCGGATTTGAAAACAGCGTGACGGCCGGTGTGGTGAGTGCCAAGGGGCGTTCTCTGCCTGATGACTCCTTTGTGCCTTTTCTGCAGACGGACGTGGCAATCAACCCCGGCAATTCCGGTGGCCCGCTGTTCAATGCTCAGGGCGAGGTCGTTGGCATCAACAGCCAGATCTACACCCGCTCGGGGGGCTATCAGGGGGTGTCGTTTGCGATTCCCATCGAACTAGCAACCCGTGTGCAACAGCAGATTCAGACAACAGGCAAGGCACAGCATGCCAAGCTGGGCGTGAGCGTGCAGGAGGTCAACCAGGCCTTTGCCGACTCCTTCAAGCTGGACAAGCCGGAAGGTGCATTGGTGGCCAGTGTCGAAAAGAACGGCCCCGCCGCCAAGGCCGGGCTGGAGCCGGGCGATGTGGTGCGCAAGGTGGATGGCAAGCCTGTGGTTGGCTCCGGCGATCTGCCAGCCTTCATCGGCCAGGCCCTGCCCGGGCAGAAGGTGACGCTGGAAGTCTGGCGCAAGGGTGAATCCAAGACCCTGAGCGCGACCCTGGGCGATGCCAGTGACAAGGCGGTGAAGGTGGCCAAGTCCTCACCCGATGGTGACAAGGGCAAGCTGGGTCTGGCGTTGCGCCCCCTGCAGCCCGAGGAGAAGCAGCAGATCGGCGTGGATTCCGGTCTGCTGGTGGCCCAGGCCAGCGGTCCGGCTGCTGCCGCAGGCATCAGCCAGGGTGATGTGCTGCTGTCCATCAACGGCGCACCTGCCGGGAATATCGACGAGGTGCGGGCCGCAGTCGCCAAGGCGGACAAGACCGTGGCCGTGCTGATCTGGCGCGATGGCAACAAGATCTTTGTGCCGGTGCGACTGGGTTGATTGGCGCCTTGACTACGCAGAAAACCGCAACCGCTCCGGTTGCGGTTTTTCTTTATCTGCTTTTATTGATTTAAAACAAAAAACATCTAAATAAATGATTTTTAAGTGGATTTCCCCATGTTGTTGTCATGTTTCCAGAGGTAACGAGTTGCTGAGGATGTAATGCCATAGACTGCCGGCCAAAACATTCATTCGCCTTTTTGGCGTCATGCGGTGGCGATTCGGTGTGACCGCAAACAAATCGTGACGGCCCTCGAAGCAGGCGCTGCGAAGGGGACATTCTTGGATCAGCAACACAGTCTGCAAGTGCAAGGCCTGGGCGCTTCATTTGGTCCACGAGTGGTTCTGGCCGAAGTGGATTTCACGCTGCCGCAATCAGGCGTAACCGCTTTGATGGGTCCTGCGGGCACGGGCAAGTCCACGCTGCTGCGCACGCTGGCTGGACTGAATGCGAGCAATCCGCGCTTTCGCAGCTGGGGGCAGGTGGTCTATGCCGATCATCCAATGCACATGCCTCTGAGTGCCGATGGCGAGCAGGCCTTGCCTCGTCTGGTGCAGCAGCATGCCAGGCTGATGCGCGCCAACACCCTTGATGCGCTGATCGAAAAGGCGCGCCAGAGCGAGTCACGTGCACCACTGCAATGGCGCCATTGGGTGAGCGAGCAGCTGCAGCACTATGGCTTGGCCGAGCTGGCCCAGGTACTGGACAAGCCCACCATGCTGTTGAGTGCGGTGCAGCAACGTGCCGTGGCCATTTTGCGCGAGGCCTGGGCCAGGCCGGCGGTGTTGATGATCGATGAGCCCACGGCCGAGCTGGAGGGCTATGAGGCTTTTTTGCTGCTGGACGTGATCAAGCAGATCGGTCAGCAGCGCAGTGTGCTGCTGGTCACGCACCAACAGCAGCATGCGCAGGCAGCTGCGCAGCAGATGCTGTTGCTCGCCGGCGGGCGTATCCAGGAAGCTGCGGCAATGGCGGAGTTCATCCAGCATCCGCTCAGCTCTGCCGGTCAGCAGTTTGTGCGCAGCGGCAGCTGCGCCGTCCCCATGCCGGGAACGCCTGTGCATGAGCTGGCCGACGATGTGCTGCCGCCGCCTCCCTTGCCTGCCGCAGCTCTGGCCGCCATTGCTGAATTTGCCGACCCCTGCATATCGTCTTCAGCCGCGAGCGAAGTCGTGGAACCCGTACTGCCTGCGGCAAAGCCTGTATCGGCATCAGAGCCTGCGGCGCCTAGGACGGTCGCGGCCGCAGCGCTTGCGGTATCTGACACGACCGCTAGAGACCGTTATCAGCCTCGCCCCGTCAATGCGGCCGTGCTGATGGAAATGCAGCCATTGCAGGCCGCTGAAAATGCCGTGCCAGCCAGCCGTGGTCCGAGCGGATTTTCCTGGCTGGTGCCAGGGCGGCTGGCAGGTACTCCCTGGCCAGGCGTGGTGCACGACATGGACGCCGATCTCAAGGCCTTGGGCCGCTGCGGCGTCACCATGCTGATCACGCTGACAGAGAGGGATTTTCCGCAGGAAGCTCTGGCCCGCAACGGACTCAGGAACTTTCACCTGCCGGTCTATGACCACGAGCCGCCGACCGTGGCGCAGATGCAGATGCTGCTGGCGCGCATGTCTGCCGCCCTGCGTCGTGGCGAGGTGTTGGCCGTGCACTGTCTGGCCGGATTGGGTCGCACCGGCACCGTGCTGGCGGCCTGGCTGGTGCGCGAGGGCCTGACTGCCGAAGAGGCTTTGCGTCGCGTGCGATTGATTGACGCGCAGTACGTGCAGTCCGAGGCGCAGGAGGCGCTGCTATACGAATTCGAAAACGCATTGCTGCAAAAGATGGCGTGATGTTTTCAAGACCGCTTTGACATGTTCCCTGCCGACGGCGAAAGGGGGCATGACGCCAAAGATAAGCAATAGGAAAGAGAGAACCCAATGAGTTTGGATGCTGTGTTGACGCAGGCCGTGGCTTCGGTGCCTGAATGTCTGGCCGCTGGTTATGTGGATGCTGCCTCAGGCATGCTGCTATCGATTCGCACCGTGGATTCCCATCCGCGCGAAGTGATTGATCTGGTGGCGGCTGCCACGGCCGATCTGTTCAACGGCCCCAATGTCTCCATGATCGAGACCTTGTTCAAGCGTTCGCGCGGCATCAGCGATGATGGCCATCACTACTTTCAGGAAATCATCATCAACAGCGATAACCTGATTCATGTCTTTCTGCGCAGCAAGGCAGTCCCCGACTATGTGGCTGTCTTTGTCTGCCGCCGTACTGCCAACCTGGGCATGGCATTGACCAAGGCGCGTATGGCGATGCCGGGCATCGAAGCTGCGGTGTAACCGGCAGCCCTTCATGTGAGGCGGCGGCTTGCCCACTTGGGGTGAGGCTGCATCGCTTGTCACGTTTCGCCTTGCGTGCATGCATGCAGGTGGCTTGCGATGCACCCTTTGTTTCTGGTACCGGGCATTCCCGCGTTAGCGGCGCTATCCTTGCGCCATGCGTTTACTGCTCGTTGAAGATGACACCATGATCGGCCAGGCCGTGCAGGCACTGCTGCGTGGCGAAGGCTATGTGGTGGACTGGGTTCAGGACGGAGCCCGGGCCGATACGGCCTTGCGCGGGCATCAGTACGATCTGGTTCTGCTCGATCTGGGGCTGCCGGAAATGGACGGCCTGCAGGTGCTGCGCCAGCTGCGCGCGCGCAAGGACGCAACGCCCGTGCTGGTCGCCACGGCGCGTGATGGAGTGCGTGATCGCATTGCAGGCCTGGACGCAGGGGCCGATGACTATGTCATCAAACCTTATGACATGGATGAGCTGCTGGCTCGCATTCGTGCATTGGCACGCCGCGCGGCCGGGCATCTGGAGGCTGTGTACGAGCATGGCGGCATTATGCTGAACCCCAATACCCGCGAAGCCAGCGTGAATGGTCAGCCGGTCACCCTGTCAGGCCGTGAATGGGCGGTGCTGCAGGCATTGCTGGCAAGGCCCGGGGCCACGCTGTCGCGCCAGCAGCTCGAAGACAAGCTTTACGGTTGGGGCGATGAGGTCAGCAGCAATGCCGTGGAGGTCTATATCCACGGGCTGCGTAAAAAGCTCGGTGCCGCAGCAGTGCTCAATGTGCGCGGTCTTGGATATATGGTGCCCAGACCATGAGCAAAAACCAGGCATTGAAGCGGCTGAAGCTACCCGGTTCGCTGGGCGGACGTCTGCTGCTGTTCATCGGCATGGCGATTTTGCTGGTAGCTGTTCTGCAGGGGGCATTTGCCTATCGCAATGCACTGGAGCAGACCGATACCTTGTTCGATTACCAGATGCAGCAGACGGCGTTTGCGCTGCGAGCGGGTCTGCCAGTCGATGTCAAAGGCCGGGCGCAGGGGGCACCGCCCGAAGATGAGAACAACGAATTCATCGTGCAGGTCTGGACCAATGAGGGCCTGAGAGTCTTCGAGTCGGCCCTGGGCGAGGCTTTGCCCCAGATGGCTGTGCTTGGCTTTGCCGATGTGCCAGCGCGTGGCACCACCTATCGTGTGTTCTCGCTGCAGACACGCTCTCAGGTGATTCAGGTTGCCCAGGACATGCGCGTGCGTCAGCTTCTGGCGCGCGCTGCGGCCTGGCGAAGCCTGCTGCCTGTGGTCTTGCTGCTGCCGCTGCTGGCTTTGGCTGTGTGGTGGGTGATTCGCCGTTCGCTGACGCCCGTGCAGCGGGTGCGCAGGGAGTTGGCCCTGCGTCAGCCCCAGGATCTGGCGCCGGTTGCGGAGCATGATTTGCCGGATGAAATGCGCCCTCTGGTGCAGGAGTTCAACAGCTTGCTGCAGCGTGTGCGCGAGGCTTTTGAGACTCAGCAGAATTTCGTGGCAGACGCAGCACATGAGTTGCGCTCGCCGCTGGCCGCCCTGCAGCTGCAATTGCAGCTGCTGCGCAAAGCTACGGACAGCACCGAGCGTGAGGCTGCGCAGGCGCGCCTCGCGGAAGGTATCGAGCGCGCCAGACGCCTGGTGGAGCAATTGCTGGCATTGGCCAGGCAGGAGGCCAAGCCGCAGACCGAAGGCGTACCGCTGGCCGACTTGCGCTTGCTGGTTGAACAGGCTCTGGTGGATGCCGCACCGGAAGCCCAGGCCAAAGGGCTGGACATGGGTTTGAGTGAGGAGCCGCAGCAGCAGTCCTCATTCAGCGTGCCTGCAGACACGGAGGCGCTGGCAGTACTGCTGCGAAATCTGCTGGACAACGCGATCAAGTACGTGCCTGCAGGCGGGCGTGTCGACGTGGGCTGGCTGCAGGACGAGCAAGGCCGGGCGCTGGTGGTGGAGGATTCGGGCGCTGGCATCGCCGCGGCCGAGCGCCAGCGCGTTCTGCAGCGCTTTGTGCGTGGTCAGGGAGCTGGTGGCATGGCCGGCGGCAGTGGACTGGGGCTAGCAATTGTGCAGAGCATTGCAAAAAGCAGTGGTGCTGAGCTTTTGCTTGACGAGTCACCGCAACTGGGCGGCCTGCGTGTCAGAGTGATCTGGCCTCAGGCCTAGTCCCACAGTCGATTGCATGAAAATACGGGCGTTGAAATCCGGCTTTCATTGCATGATTGGCGGATTGTCTGAGCCGCATGCAAGTGATGATGTCGAGACTTCAGACCTTGTTTGAGCAGCCGCACTTGTCGTGTGTTCCTTCCCCAAAATTGCACCATGCCATCAATTGTTCAGCGCCTTTCCCAGACCGTATCCAATTCTCAGAATCTGCCCAGCTTCACGCGGCCTCTGCTGGAAATCATGGTCGAAGTAACGGATCTCGAGTCGGCCTATCTCACCACCGTGGACGAGGGACGCGGCATTCAGAATGTGCTGTATTCGCTCAACACTGGAGGGATGACGATTCCCGAAGGACTGGAGGTGCCGTGGAACGACACCTTGTGCAAGCGCTCGCTCGATGAAGGGCGCAGCTATACCGGCAATGTGGCCGAGTGCTGGGGCGACTCGGATGCCGCGCGCCAGCTGGGTATCCAGACCTATGTGAGCACGCCCGTGCGCTTTTCCGATGGCGCATTGTTCGGCACTTTGTGTGCCGCCAGCGATCACTCCGTTGCGCTGGCGGGCGAGGCCGAGGATTTGCTGCGCCTGTTCGCCAAGATCATCGCGGGCTTTGCAGAGCGCGAGCAGCTGGTGCGCTCGCTGCAGCATGCCAACGAGGAGCTGGCTTCGCTCGCCATGCTTGATGCCCTGACCGGATTGCCCAATCGCCGCTGCGTGACCGAGGAACTCAACCGGCTCATCGCCCATTGCCGACGCACCCGTGAATGGGTGCTGGTGGGCTTCGTGGACCTTGATCGCTTCAAGCAGATCAATGACCAGTTTGGTCATGAAGCCGGGGATGCATTGCTGCGAGTCATGGCCGAGCAATTGCGCGCCGGCCTGCGTAGCAGTGACATGCTGGCTCGCTTTGGCGGCGATGAATTCGTCATGGTCGGCACAGGGCCTTTGCTCGATGAGGACGGTGACAGCGTGATCAGGGAGATGCAGCTCAGGCTGAGCAAGGCCTCTGTCGCCAGCTTGCAGCTGGCCGACGGGCGCAAGATCGACTATGCCGGCGCCAGCGTGGGCATGGTCTGCTTGATGCCCGATGAGACCGATGTGGACGATGCTCTGCAGAAAGCCGATGCCGCCATGTACAAGGTAAAAGCCGCAAGGCAGAGGCTGCCCGAGGCGATCTGAGCCGAGAGACTCCTGCGGGAGTCTTTTTTTATGGCGCCGGGATAGCCCATCGACCCTGCGCAAGAGAGCATGCGCACAGGCCCGTCGTCTCGGTAATAATTGTTGACGGAGGTATCGTTTGTGAAAAATTCTCTCGCTGAAGGTCTGGACTTCGAGGATATGTTCAACCTGGCTCCGGTATCGCTCTGGATGGAGGATTACAGCGGCCTCAGACAGATATTCGATCAGTGGCGAGCGGATGGGGTCAGCGATCTGCTGAGCTTCCTCAGAGAGGATCCGGAGCGGCTCAAGCTGTGCAGTCAGTCCTACAAGGTGCTGCGGGTCAACCAATACACGCTGGATCTGTTCAAGGCCGCAGACGAGCAAACCCTGAAGAGCCGGCTGAACGAAGTCTTTCGCGGCGACATGCTCGACAGCATCATGAACGAGCTGCTCGCTCTCTGGGACGGAGTGCTGAGTTTCGAGACCCGTTCGGTCAACTATGCCCTAGATGGGCGGCGACTCGATGTGCAGGTGAGGGCACGTGTGCTGCCGGGCTACGAGCAAAGCTGGAGTCGGGTGCTGGTCTCCCTGGAGGATGTGACGGCCGAAGTGCAGAGCACGACGCGGCTGCAGAGCAGCGAGCAGTACGCCAGGGACCTGTTCGAGTACTCTCCGGTGTCGCTGTGGGTTGAGGACTTCAGCGTGGTCAAGCGCCTGATGGACGATGTTCGGGCGCGCGGGATCACCGATTTCAGAACCTTTCTGAAGGTGCACCCGGAGTTCGTGACGCGCTGCATGCAGGAGATCCAGGTCCTTGATGTGAATCGCCAGACGCTGCAGATGTTCGGTGCCGAGAGCAAGCAGCAGCTGCTGCAGAACCTGTCCAGGGTTTTCAGGGGCGAAATGTATGACTCGTTTGCCGAGCAACTGATAGACCTGTGGGATGGCAAGCTGGTGCAGCAGCGGGAAGTGGTGAACTACGGACTGGCCGGTGATGTGCTCCATATTCACATGGAGTTCGCCATTATGAGCAGCCACGCTGAAAAATGGGGCTTGGTGTTGCTGTCGCTGGTGGATATCACGGCGCGCAAGAAGGCTGAGGCTTATCTTGAATATCTGGGCAAGCACGATGTACTTACACAGTTGCGCAACCGCGCTTTTTATACCGAAGAACTGAACCGGTTGTCGCGCAAGGGCCCCTGGCCGTTGTCCATGATCGCCATAGATATGAATGGCCTCAAGGTCGTCAACGACGAACATGGGCATACGGCAGGCGATGCCATGCTGAGGCGTATGGGAGAGGTTCTGACCAAGGCCGTCGATGCGCCGGCCTGCGCAGCTCGTATCGGCGGCGACGAGTTTGTTGTGCTCCTGCCGGGAACCGATGAGCGCGGTGCCGTGGCATTGCAGGAGCGCATCTTGTCCTTGCTGGAGTTGAACAATCAGTTCTATCCGGGCCACAGTATTCAGGTCTCGATGGGCCATGCCTGCGGCCAGGAGGGAACCTCTATAGAGAGCATTGTTCAGGGGGCCGACAAGGCGATGTATGCTGAAAAGGCGCGCCTGTATCGGGACAAGGAGCGCGACAGGCGTGTGAGCCCTGCCTGAATCAGGTTGGGCGACGCGGTCCAGATCGCTCGGCAGACGTTGAAACTGGCATCGACCGCACATATTGCCCAATGACTGCCTCGGTCCTGCTTTGAAATGTCAGGGGAGAAATCTATGAGAGTCGCCGGATCCGCCTTGTTCATCGCCATCGCTGTCAGTGCCTGCAGTGCTGTGCCACCTCGGGATGCGGAGCGTGAAGTAGCCTTCACCTGTACCAATGGAGAATCGATCTCGGTGCGCTTTTTGCCGGCCAGCAGCAAGGCGGTCCTGATACGTGGCGGTCAAAGCGTTGAGTTGTCGCAGCAACCCAGCGGTTCCGGGTTTGTGTACAGCAACGGGCCCAACACCATTCGAGGCAAAGGGCTGGACCTGACGGTGGAGATCGGCCGCATGGTGCCGATTCAATGCAAGGCCCGTTGAGACCGAGCTTGCCTGTCATCACTCCATTCCAGTCTATGGGCTCGGTCGAGGGTACAGGCCTATAGCCGCGCCGTCTCTGATGCGGCAGGCCGGGTGAGAGACCGGCCTTTTTCGCGAATCTGATCGCCTTATGCTGTCAGCTGCTTTTGCAACTCCTCGATAAAGCGTTGCGTGCGCTCCGAAGGGGCGGAATGGCCTGGCAGTGCCAGCACGACTTCTACGGAGCATTCGGGGAGAAAGGGCTTGATACAGAGGCTTGAGGCAAACGTTGCCGCCACATAGGGATTAACCACACCCAATCCCGTACCTTGCGCAGCTAGGCAGCAGATGGTGGAGGAGTAGGTGGTTTCGACGGTTGAGCTTGGACGGACGTCATGCTCGAGCATGGTTCGCTGAAGCTGCAGGTAGATGTTGTCGTCCGAATTCAAGGTCAGCAGCAGCTGGCCCTCCAGATCTTTGACATGCAGGCTGCTGCGCTGCGCCAGCGGATGGCCTGGATGCATGACGCACACTGCACGGGTCTGATGCAGCACGCTTGCGTTGAGCTCGGGCGAGCCAATGGCCATGGTGCTGACCACCAGATCGAACTGACCGTGCAGCAGCCCTTCCCGAAGATGCGTGGTGCCTAGCGTCTGCAGGCTGATGTGGGTGCCCGGGTAGTAGGGCAAAAAGTTGTGCAGTGCCGCAGGAACAATGGACAAGCCCAGTGCCGGAGTGCAGCCTATGCGCAAGGTACCGGCACCGAATTGCCGCAGCCCCTGCAGGTCGCGCTCTATGCGGTCCAGACCGACGAAGTGCTGCTGCACGGTCGAGAACAGCTCTCTTGCCTCTGCGGTCGGGCGCAGCCGTCCTTTATGCATGTCAAACAGCTTCAGGCCCGCGCCTGTCTGCATCTGAGCCAGCAGGCGGCTGATGGATGGCTGCGTGGTGTGCAGCAACTGGGCTGCAGCGGTCGTGGTGCCGGTTTGCATCACGGCACGAAAGGCTTCGATTTCCTTAAAACTCAAGGGGCGTGGCATGGCGCAGGCGGTTCGATGGTGAGATGCAAGGGTATACCAGCCGCGTATAGGTAGGTTTGAAAAATGAATTTTTCTGAGTAGAGCTGGCTTTCTACACTGACTTCCAACGAAACAATGCATGCGTTCTCTGGCATCGAGAGCGCAGAAATAAATCCAAGGAGTCATTAGATGGTTTGCATTAGCGCTCGTCGCTCTCTGTGTCTGGGTGTGCTGGCTGCCGCAACACTGGCAGGAATCGGTTCTGCCCAGGCTGAAGGAAGCTCTGCATATCCCAATCCTGCTCGTCAGATTCGCATCATCGTGCCGTTCACTGCAGGTGGCAGCTCGGATGTACAAGCCCGCATGCTCGCCGATAGGCTGGGTCGTCTGTGGAACCAGCCAGTGGTGGTGGAAAACAAGCCTGGGGCGGGCGGTCATCTGGGCGGGAAATACGTGTCCGACCAGTCCGCGGATGGCTATACGCTGATGGTGGGGTCCATAGGACTGCATGCTGCCTACGCTGTCTACAAAAAACTGCCTTACGACCCCGCCAAGGAGCTGCGCGTTGTCACCGTGCTGGCAGAGATGCCTCATGTGGTGGTGGCAACCCCCAATCTGCCAGTCAGGAACCTGCAGGAGCTGACCGCGCTTGCCAAGCAGGAGCCAGGCAGCATCAATTTTGGCTCTGCCGGCGTGGGCTCGTCGGTTCACATGATGGGGGAGCTGTACAAGCTGCAGTCCGGTGCGCCTATCGTTCATGTTCCCTATCGTGGCAGCTCGGCAGCGCTCAACGATTTGCTGGGTGGCCAGATCCAGTTGATGTTCGAGAACCCTCCGACAGTGCTGGCGCACGTCAAGGGCGGCAAGCTCAAGGCGCTGGCGGTGACCGGCAATGAACGCCTGGCGGCATTGCCGGATGTTCCGACGGCCAGCGAGGCTGGGATGAAGGACTATGTGGCCACGTCGTGGACCACGGTCGCCGTGTCTTCCAAGGTGCCCCAGGCCGTGGTGCAGAAGCTTAGCGAAGACATCCGCAAGGTGGTCAATACGCCCGAGTTCCGCAAGGGGCTGCAAGAGCAGGGGATGAGTGCCGTGGCCAATACCTTGCCAGAAGCGCAGAGCTTTGTGGCCAGGGAAAAACAGCGCTGGGATCAGGTGATCGCTGCCGGAAAGATCACGGCGAACTGACCAGAGCCGGGCCTCTGTGCAGGCCTGGAACCGCTTTCGAGTCGCAGCCCGGCGCTGCGACGCTACTGCTTGACATCCAATGACTACTTCCCTTGACTCTTCCTTTGTTCCCTGCCGACGCGTGGGCAGCAGCAGCCTGCACCACTTCTTCGGCTACTACAACAAGTCCAACTGGGACAGAAGCAATAGCCTGCTCGCGGCGCAGCAAACACCCTGGATGGACATCTATCTGACCCCAGAGGCCAGGGCCACGATCGGCTATTTCGACACCCAGGACAGCGACCGCTTTCACGCGGTGGGCGAGACTGGCGCCTGGAACTTCCAGATGGGCAGCCAGCTGCAATGGCTGGATGGTGCCTCGGGCCGCAAGCTGATCTATAACGATCGCACGGGCGATATGACCGCTCCTTACCCGGGCTTTGGCGCCGTGGTGGTGGATGTGGATACGCAAGAGCACCGCGTTCTGCCCATGCCCGTGTACGTGGTGGCACCCAGCAGTGACTGGGCACTGTCGGTCAACTACCGGCGCCTTTACATCACGCACGAGACCATTGGCTACAGCGAGCCGGGCCAGCCGTTTGAGTTGCCTCTGGCGCCCGCCGATGACGGCATCTGGCGCATGGAGCTGGCGACAGGCGATGCCCGGCTACTGGTCAGCTATGCGCAACTCAAGGCATTCCATCCAGTGGCTTCGATGGACAAGGCCATCCACTGGGTGAGTCATATCGAGGTCAATCCGGCCTCCTCACGCATACTTTTTCTGCATCGCTGGACAGAGCGCGTGAAGGACGAGACCTGCTTTCTGCACCGCCTGATCACCATGAATCCGGACGGCTCCGACATGCGCCTGCTGGAGTGCTCCGATCATCCGCTGCCGCAACTGGCCGACGACTTCGACCCCGATGCGGTGGGCACGTTTGACTATGAAAAGTCGGAGTACCAGATCTCTCACCCGCTGTGGCAGGACAACGAGCACATCATCGTCTGGGGGCCGCATGCCGGCGAGATCCACTATCACCTCTACCACGATGTCGACGAAGGCGAGGTACTGGTGATCGGCCGCGATGTGCTGGTGGAAAACGGCCATATGACCTTCTCTCCGGTCAGTACCCGCTGGATGCTCAGTGATACCTATCCAGACGACAGCACGCACGAGCGCTTTCTGTTCCTGTTCGACATGCAGACCGGCCAGCGTCGCAATCTGGGCAGCTTCTATGCCACTCCGGAACTGAGCAAGGAAAACCGCTGTGACCTGCACCCACGCTGGAGTCGGGATGGCAAGCAGGTCTGCATTGACTCGGTGCACGAGGGCCAACGCCAGATGTATGTGCTGGATGTCTCGTCGATTGTGGATGCAGCCTGAAGACTGAAAGCAGCTTTATCGGTGATGAGATTTTGGCGATCCGAGCTGCACTGTGCCTCAAGGGAGTGAAAACTCTGGCGCCTGGTGGCTTCGTCTGCAGGAGATATCTGAGGCGAAGAAGCCCTGGGCGTAGAGGGCTGACATGCTTTTTTCGCTGGAACACAGCAAGTGCGGTTGTGTTCCATGTGCTGGCGCTGATCTCGGTGACTGCAGACTTTGTCCTCGGCATGTACGAGCGCCCGGGCGACTGGGCTAGAATTTCTGCATCGGGAAAGCAGCCTCCCGTCCCGCAAGGGTAGACGGTGTCCCGTCCAAGAGCTGGATATTCCCTATGGAGCTTTTATGGACACCGCTTTGCCCAGGCCCACCGATCCGGTTGCGCCCGTCTCTCTTTCGCTTTCAGAAGCGCTGCGTTTCTGGTTGAAGCTGGGCTTCATCAGCTTTGGCGGCCCAGCAGGTCAAATAGCACTCATGCATGAGGAGCTGGTGGATCGGCGTCGATGGATTTCCGAGAAGCGATTTCTCCACGCCCTGAACTACTGCATGCTGTTGCCGGGGCCAGAGGCTCAACAGCTTGCCACCTACCTGGGGTGGTTGCTGCACCGGACATGGGGCGGAATTCTGGCAGGGGTTCTCTTTGTCCTGCCGTCGCTGTTCATCATCATGGCTCTGGCCTGGCTGTATATGGCCCATGGCGACATACCGCTGATTGCGGGCTTCTTCTACGGCATCAAACCAGCGGTGACGGCGCTTGTGGCACAGGCCGCCTACCGGGTGGGCTCCAGATCGCTCAAGAGCAGCTGGCATTGGGGCATTGCGGCAGCTGCCTTTCTCGCCATATTCACACTCAATATTCCGTTTCCGCTCATCGTCATTGCGGCTGCAGCCATCGGCTTCATAGGGGGGAAATTGCGTCCCGAGGTCTTTGGTGGCTCCAGCCATGAAAAAGGCAATGCGCATCAGTCACCAGGGGCTGCATTGATCGATGACGACACTCCCACTCCGCCGCATGCGCGATTTTCCTGGCGAGGATTCTGGCGGGTATTGCTGGTCTGCCTGACGCTGTGGACCAGCGTGATGGGCGTGCTCGCCACGGCGTTTGGCCTGGAGTCTGCCTTGGTGCAAATGGGGTGGTTCTTCACCAAGGCCGCGCTGATGACCTTTGGGGGCGCATATGCGGTGCTGCCCTATGTTTACCAGGGCGCGGTGGAGAACTTCCATTGGTTGACTGCAACGCAAATGATCGATGGCCTGGCTTTGGGAGAGACCACTCCAGGCCCTCTCATCATGGTGGTGTCCTTTGTGGCCTTTGTAGGCGGCTGGACCAAAGCGATCTTCGGTGCGGACTCGCTGCTGCTGGCCGGAGTCGTCGCGGCAGTGATCGCGACCTTCTTCACTTTTCTACCGTCGTTCTTTTTCATTTTGCTGGGCGGCCCCTTCATAGAGTCCACCCACGGCAAGCTGAAGTTCACTGCGCCATTGGTCGGCATCACCGCTGCGGTCGTGGGAGTCATCCTGAATCTGGCCGTCTTCTTTGCCTACCACGTCATTTGGCCCCAAGGCTTTGCAGGGCACATGGAGTGGCCCTCGATTGCCATCGGGCTGGCAGCAGGCATCGCCTTGCTCCGCTTCAAGATCAATGTCATCTACGTCATCATCGCTGCCGGGATGATGGGGCTGCTCATGCAATTGTGGAGATAGGCCAAGACCTTGCACTGGGGGAAGTCATGGGCGTCCAGCGACTGCCACTGGCCGGGAGCTCTGGTTAAACTTGACCTCCCGTACCATCCACCAGGCTCCCGTTTCCTTGGCACGAGCCGCGCTGGTACTCATGCCGCATAGGTCCAGGTGATGCCTTCCGTCAAATCTGTCATCCCGCTCGAATTGGCTCCGACCCTGTTCAAGAGCGCCAAAGCCTTCGAGGCCTGGCTGAAGAAGAATCACGCTGCTTCCGAAGGGCTCTGGCTCAAGATCGCCAAGCGAGGAGCCAATGAGCCCAGTGTCACCTATCCCGAGGCGGTGGAGATTGCGCTGTGCTGGGGCTGGATCGATGGACAGAAGAAAAGTCTCGACGACCAGCACTATCTTCAGCGCTTCACGCCGCGTCGCGCGCGCAGCGTCTGGTCAAAGATCAATGTCGAGAAGGTGCAGGCTCTTATTGAGGCGGGCCGCATGCAGGCACCGGGTCAGGCCCAGATAGAGGCAGCCAAGGCTGACGGGCGCTGGGCGCGCGCCTATGACGGTGCGCGTACCTCCACCGTACCCGAGGACCTGCAGGCTGCGCTGGAAGCCGAGCCTTTGGCCAAGGCTTTTTTTGCCGGCCTCAACGCCTCCAATCGCTACGCGATACTGTGGCGTATCCAGACGGCCGCCAAGGCCGAGACACGTGCCAGGCGCATCGAGCAGTTGGTGGCGATGCTTGCTCGCGGTGAGGCCATCCATATCTTCAAACCCCACCCCAAGGCTTGATGGCGCGACACGTGTACGCCCTTGTTTTGGGCGTTGAGCTGCCCGTGCTCGGGCGGCGGTGGCCAAGCCTCCGAGTCATGCGCCAAGGCTGCGGCAGAGCTGACAGGAATGTCATCGCGCTGTCCTGATTTTGATGGGCTCCGATCTCTAGCATCAACACATCTTCTCCTCAGCTTGAAGCAGGCCAAGGAGTTGTGTTCCCTAGACTTTTTTTGGAGCCAACCATGTCTCAACATCGCATTTCACTGTCCCTTGCACTGGCCGGTGTGGCCACAGCCGTCACACTTGCTCTTCCGGGTACAGCCTCTGCCGCCTATGAGCATCCGGCAAACAATGAACAAGGCGTGACCGTTCATCCGGACCATTTCGTGAGCCAGAAAACCCGGGCACAGGTCAAAGCCGAGACCGAAGCAGCCCTCAAGCAGGGAGGTCTGTCGTTTGGCGAAAGCAGTTTTCCGAGAGAGATTCCCCGCAGCGGGTCCAGCAAAACCCGCGAGCAAGTGATTCAGGAATTGCGTGACGAATCGCCGTCCGCGCGAGAGGCGCGCCTGCGGTCCATCTCGGGCTAGAGAAAGTTGGCGCCAGCAGCAAGTGCGAGTGTCTGGCCCAAGCAAACTCACATTGAGCGGCAGAATGTGCAGGCGGAAAGGATGTTTGCACATCTGCAAGTCGGTCTGCAGTCCTCGGGCATGTCTGCGCACGAGTCTGGGCGAGGGGGCATGATCAGTTGCTCTTTCCTGGATAATGAAACGCGCTGGCTCAGCTCGCCGCCGCTATGAGAATGCTGGTGATGCGAGGATGAGTGGTCGCCTTGTGTGATCGACGTTGATAATTCCTGAGCTTGTCCATCGACGGTTTTACGGCTGGAGCGGACAGGCGCCCGAACCGCCGCCATACGATGCGTTTGGGTTGAGAGCTACTGTCATGACCACACAGTCCAATGGAAGAAGAGTGTTGCTGGCGGGCGCGACGGGCCTGGTCGGCAGCATGATGCTTCAAGCCTTGCTGGTCGACGCACAGGTCGAGCAGATACATGCGCTGAGTCGTCGGACGCTGAACATCCGCCATCCCAAGCTTCAGGTGCATATCGTCGATTTCAGCCACCTTCCCGCGCTGCCTGAGGTCGATGAGGTCTATCTGGCTTTGGGGACGACCATCAAGGTGGCGGGTAGCCAAGACGCATTCCGTGCCGTCGACCTGAACGCAAATCTGGCCGTAGCCAGGGCGGCGGTGGCTGCGGGAGCCCGGCGAGTGGGTCTGGTCAGTGCCGTGGGTGCCAGCGCACGCTCTTCGACGTTCTACAACCGCGTCAAGGGCGAGCTGGAGGATGCGTTGAAGGCTCTGGATCTCCTGGCGCTGGTGATCGCCCAACCATCGCTGCTTCTCGATAAACGTGATGGCCTGCAGCAACCGCCGCGCCTTGGCGAGCGGTTTGCAATTCCAATCGCCAGGCTGTTGGCTCCGCTGCTCCCCGGCAAGTACCGACCAGTCCGTGCGCGGGCAGTCGCTTTGGCGCTGTTGCATACCGTACCGGTGGCACTGGGGCTGGTCGTTCTGGCTTCGGACGAGATGGCTCGCCTGGAGGTCGGCCGCTGAAGTCGACGGCATGATGGAAATAGAACTCTGACGGCTGATTCTTCGGTTCGGTAAAAAAGAGAACACGGCCAGGTTCTTTTCATGAAACGCAATGAAAGCCTTGGACGCATGTCCGCATTCGTCATTGTTAAAGCGATGAATGAAAGTGGCGTCAATACCAAAACTTCAAAGTTGGGTCGCTATTTTCAGTGCTGATTGAATACTTGGCGATAGCATTCGGCTGCATCTTTATTGGTATTCATGGGAGAGAAAAGCTTCTCGGCAGTTTTATTTTCAGCATAAGCTTCTGGTGTGCAGCATGAACTGGCCGGCTCGGTCTCTGCTGCTCAGGTGTGCAGGGACCTCTGCAGAGAGACATCTGCAGTTGCGGCGTCACATCTTGCGGCGCGAGTGGCAGACTGGATGAGCATATGAAAAAGAGATTTTGTATTAGTATTTTCTTTGAACTGATTCTGATTTAAATCAATGAAATCAAGTGAAGATTTGTTTTAAATGGGAGTGGTTAACTTTATTCTTAAATAATTCATGACTATTTCATCGAATTGCCTGTAGTCAGTTTTCCATTTGGAGATCTCCATTTAAATATATGCAATTGTGAATGCAGATAATTATTATGTCACCGACAAAGGAGTAATTGATGATCAAGGAAGTTAGCGGCGATATTCTCTTGAGCAATGCAGATTTGCTGGGGCACGGTATCTCGGCGTTCGATCCCTTTGACAGTGGCCTGGCTCTGGCCTTGCGTGAGCGCTGGCCCTCTCTGGTGAAGGATTACCGTCACGACACGCGCAACAAGTCCATTGTTCCCGGTGATGTCTGGGGTTGGACGGGCGTGCAGGAAGGTGGCGGTGTGCGCAAGATCATCAATCTGGTCACACAGAACACGATGGGGCAGGGGCCTGGCGCCAAGCCCGGCAAAGCGAGCGTGGAAAACGTGCGCCGCGCACTGCAGAACCTGTCGAGATATATCAAGGAAGAGAAAATCCAAAGCGTTGCATTGCCCCGTCTTGCAACCGGTGTGGGTGGCCTGGAATGGGAGGATGTGAAACCTCTTATTTCTCAGTACCTTGGTGAGGCAGGCATCCCGGTGATCATTTATTCGACTTACCGCAAGGGGGAGAAGGCCGACGAGGGCCTTTGATCGGCAACTTCAACTTCGCAGTGCAAGGCAGCTTTTCAGCTGCCTTTTTTATGCTCGGCATCGCGCTGCTATTGCACGCCTGTGCCGCGTCCGCGGTCTGCGCCTTCTCTAGGCTAGGCGGGAGACGGAGTGATTCGACGCGCATGCAGGTACTCGATCTCTCAAACCCTGAGCCAGTCAGCCACCGACTGCTGTGGGGCAGGCGGTTCGATTGAATGCATTGGAGTGGTTGAGTAGTGCCTTGGAGCATCGCTATGCCTTGAACGGCAAACCGGATTGCTCAAGCGGATGTCCGTCTGCGAGGTTGCGGCGCAAAACGATATCAGAGCCCTTACTCTTGGCAATAGCCGGCAAGGGCAATCTGTTGCCGCGCATCGCTGCGGCCGCCTGCCAGGCATCGGGCAAGCATTGGCGATGTCGGTCATGTTCTATGGGGGCGAAACTCTGCCGTTGCTGGCGCGTTTGAGACCTTCAAGAAGTGGCAGAGCATGAAACATGCGAGGTTTCAAGCTAATGGAGGGCACAGCTTTTGTCTCTTGTGGGTCGGTGGAAAACAGGCGCTCAGGGGGCGTGGGCTATGGTGTTCGGATACCACTCCGAAATGGTCATTGCTGCATGTGCATGGGCCAAGCGCCAGTGATCCTTTGGTGTGCTGCCGGGCCGATCGGGTAATTCAATATGCCGGTCGGCCGCCCTGATCGCAAACCAGAGCCCGCTGCCCCAGCCGTTGTTGAGCGGTGGCTTATGAAGTGCTGGTGAAGTAATCACAATCACCCTCTTGTTTGTCGCACGTGCGTAGCCGATCTCAACCATGGTGCCATAGGCTTCGAGGTCTTCGAGATAGGCCACAACGACATCGGCCCGTGAGATGCCTTGAAGAGCTCCACGGTATGCGGCATTCTGAGCTCTATCGGGCGAGGATGAGCTGGCGCCATTCGGGTATCCGTGGTCGATGCTCTGAGCTTTCCAGGGACCTGAATACATGAACCTCGTACGCGTTCCGTGAAAGACCATTTCTCGCGGCGGAGCAATCAGCACATCGGTTTCCGAACTTTCAGTTCCCAGATATCCGCGAGCACTGGATCTGGAAACGTCGAAGATTCGCCAGCAAGAGAAATTGCTGTCTGGCTTCTGATTGCCTTCAGGCCCTCCCATTTTGCCTGCCATGTAGATAACGGGAAGCGCGAGGTTCGCTTGACGATTTGCTTTGCTGCCTTGCAGCCAGTTTTCGACATCAACCTCGAACCAGCCAATGCTTCTGTTGCTCATCGGCGTGGGATGGGGAAACTTGTCTTGCCGCAAAAGCTTGTAGAGCGTTGACTTGGAAAGCGCTGTCCGTGCCAGAACCTCATCCATGGGAATGACATGCTTGGTGGAGCGTAACGTGCTTTTCCTCGGCATATGGTCTCTCTAGCTCGGACGTCGGGTGAATGAAGCGTAGTTGATCGATGCAATAAGTATTGATTTTCGATAGTTGTGTTCAATGTAGGCGAGACTCTAACATTGCTGTGAAATACGAACGATTTTTATTTCACGGTTTTCGCTTGACCACCTTTCGTCCTTGACGTCCTTGCCACGCCTGATGCTTCGTGCAGTTGCAATTGCGACCCCATCGGTCGAGCACGAGTCCTTCCGGCTTGGACTGGAAGAGGGCACTTCAGCCAAGTTGTCGGACTGTTTGATGAGCTGCCTGAGGGGGAGTCAAGTGAAATGTGCTTCCACCGAACAGCAGGGAGGGCGCTGGGTAGTGAGAACCGGCGCAGGCAAACGCCAAAGATCAGGCGAATCTGGGCCTGCGCGCCTATCGGTTCTTGATGGCTGAATGCATGGGCAAATGAGATATGCCCCAAATGTGCCCCAGGAAGTCCTCGGATTGAGGCACTGTCTACGGGCTTCAGCGTACTTCCAATTGAAGTCTGCAGAGGGAAAAAAGAAAAAGGCCGGAAGGTTATGCACCTTCGCGGCCTTGAATTTGGTCCCCCCGACAGGAATCGAACCCGTTACTTCATTGTTTCAGTCAAATTCCTAGAATTTCTCCCTCTAGGAGCACAGGCTAAGCCTCGCTGAATTTCCTGTATTTCGCTCTCTGTGTCCCATAGCATGTCCCAGCATTGTTGATATGGCGTGCTTTATTTTCTTAAAAAACATGCAATTTTATGCTGTACTAAATTTAGATAGAAAAATAAACAGAAATGGAATCGTTATTTTTAAGAAACTTTAGATGCCTTTCCGAATTTATAGCTTAGTACTAAAAATGCAATAGCAGCAAAAAAGCAAACGGCAATAAATAACCAATGTATAGGCTGTGCTTGATTTAGTCCCAATGTATATCCTGTTAGTGTCGAGAATATAGAAAGAGATACTTCAAAACAAACTCTGAAAACACTTGATGTGCCTGCATGATCAGCTCGAATAAGTGGAATATTAATTTCGGCTGGTGCTGTTACGGTTGTCCTTACGTCAATTTTTGCCATCATTCACTTCCTCGCCAAGATATGCAGTGAATGTGATCTCCCGATACTCTCCAACGCTTCCAACCTTTTTTACGTAAAACATGATGTAAAGGTTTCTGTTTGAAAATGTCCCAACATGTGTGGGTTCAGTTAGCGTTGCGCCTAGTGGTGTTTTCCAGTTGGTAAGGCTAATCTTAAGAGTTTTTTCATCAATAGCCTGATACCCAATCTTTGGATCTTGGTCGTCTGCTGTGATGAAATTAAAAATGAAAGAAAGAGCTTCATTACCCTGTCCTAGAGTAATTGTCGTTTCTCCAAGGTCTAATGACAAAAATGTTTTAGAATCCAAAACATCTTTGCCTCCAGTCTTAATGGTAATCACAGATAGCTCCTTAGTTAAATAACTTTCCGTTACAGGTACTATAACTCGAAGCTCAAGCAAATTGAGCATCGCTTCTGACTTAAGTTCCTATGGTTTCAGTTTTAGAGCGTTGATGAGGTTTTTGCTTTAATGGCTGTTCTTAAAAATTCGCCTGATCGGCACGTATTGGCATCAGTTCCATAGCCCCAGCAAGGTGAGCATTTTGTCGTGGTACCCGAACCCAGCTTAGGGCATTCTCCTTTGCTGCGTAGGCGTTCTGTACGATAGGTTAACCACTCGTACTTGAAGTTGCGAACGTGTCTAGAGTCCAAAATTTAAGTCGAAGTGCCTTAATTTTGAGCAATAAACGCATCCAGCTTGCGGCGCTCTGCGCCTTGGTCTGCACCTTGAATCCATCGGCTGTACACGCGGAAGAACATCTCGATGGAGTGCCCCATCTGCATGGCCACCCAGCCCGGCGTGATGCCAGCCATCAGGCACATGGTCGCAAAGGTGTGGCGGGTCTGCCGGGCATCTCGGTAACGCAGCCCGAGCGCGCTGACCGTGGGGCGCCACCATGCATCCAGCGGAATGTCAGTGGATCCAAAAGGCTTGCCCTGCTCAGTCTCAAACACATAGACGGCATTCTTGTGGCTGCTTGCTTTTTGGCGGCGCAATGCCTCCAGGGCATTGGCCGTCAATTCCACGGTGCGAGTGTTGCCGGTCTTGGTCCCCTTTTCTTCGCCGCGCGTCCTGGCGGCATCGACCAGCATTTTTCCGGCCCTGAGGTCCACCTTGCTCCACTGCATTGCAATCTGCTCGGACGGCCGCATGCCCGAGAAAAAAGCCAGCTCGAAATAGTTGCGAGCCTGACCGGCAGGCATGGACTGGATGATCTGATTGACCTCATGCAGCGGAAACGGGTCCGGCCCTGGCTTCTGATGGCGGCGCATCTGCACATGGTCATGCAACGGCTCTGCCAGGAGCTTGGCCTTGAACCCATATTCCAGCACCTGGCGCAACACGGTGGCCACGTTGTTGAAGGTCTTGCCATTGGACGGGAAGTCCGCCAGCAGCTTCATCAACGCGCGGTAGTCCAGGCTGGCCAGCCGCATTTCCATCAGCTCGTTGTAGTGGTAGCTGGTCAAGGTCTGCTCATAGTGGTGAAAAGTGCTGTGCTGTACTTGCGGCTTTTTTACGCGCAGCCACTCACCGGCCAACTGTTTGAAGGTGAGGGACTGCGCATCCTTGACCGCGCGCGGTGAGTCCGGGAAGTAGTCTGCTAGGGCAAATGCCCCGCGCTCGATCTTGGCCAGAATCTCCAGCCGCAGCCGGGCTGCGTACTGGATATTTGCCGGCGTCGGCGCCAAGTCCAGGCGCTCGCGCCCGAAGCCCTGGGCGCGCAGGTCGATCTGCAGGTGTGACTCCCGAACAATCACCCCTGTGGTTCTGGTTACTGCTCTTGGCATGTCTTCGCCTTTTTGCGGCCTCGGTTGCTGCGGACGCTGGGCGACTTGTCAACCAGCGAATAGAACCCGTTCATGTTGATGAGCTTGCGGCCTTCAAACCACTTCCAGACTGGCCCCTCTGGCCAGATGCCGGAAAGCCCGGTGCGTTCGTTGAAAAAGGATTCCGGCAGTCCTGTGTCTGCGCCGGCCTTTGCGATGGTGACCCAGTTCGATTGATTCATGTTCATTTCTCCTTTGCTCAGGCGGCGGCCTTGTTTGTTCTGTTGATGTGGATGCTGATTGCGGCCTCGATCACTTCCAGGCCCAGGGACTGGGCAATGCTGTATTCCAGGCGAGCGCCCTTGCTGTTTTCCCAGCCGGGCAGCAGGTAGATGGCCTCGCAGCTCACCAGCTGCCACAGGGCCATCCGCATATAGCCGCGCCAGGAGCCGCAGGGCGGTGGCGGGTTCTCTGCCGGGTTCTCCACATGCCAGCCGCGCGCACGAAGCTCGGTGGCCTTGTCGTTGAAGGTCGGGTAGTTCAGCTCTGGCAGGCCACTCATGGGGCCGGACAGATACACACGCTTTGCGCTCTGGCGGGCCTGCATGACCTCCAGCATGGAGAAGATGCAGCGCAGGTCTTGCTTGCCCAGCAGTATCTGGCCCATGTGGCGTACCCTGTCTGCGATGTAGTGGCGCGCAAAGGCCCAGCCCATGGCGCCGCCGCCGAGCAGCACCAGCTTGAGGACGATCAGTCGAATGAGGTTCAGCGTGTTCATCGCAGGACCTCCGCACGAGTTGCCAGAATGGCGTCTGCCCATGCAGCAGGCCACTGGATGTATCGCTGCTTCTGGCGCTCCGCTTCCCATGCTTTCTGGGCCGCCTCATTCACGTTGCTGTAGCAGTCGCCGCATTCGTTCTCGGCTCGGCGCGCAGATTCGTAGGGCTTTCCGTCATCGCCTTGCCACTTGTCGGACGGGCATGCGTTCGCCATTACTGGCTCAAACCAAGGCTGCGGCACTGCTGGCGCATGGGCCATGAAATAGTCGCGCATGGTCATTCCGGGAGTCGGAACTTCATATTCAGACCCCAGATGCCCAAGCAGGCGCTGTTTTTCGGGAAATGCTGGGCCGCCAGTGTGAATTTGATTCATTGCTCAGCCCTCCACGCGCTCAACGCGCAGCACGCCCTGGCCGCTGGCCACATGCGCGTTGACTTCGGCCTGGGTGGCATTGCTTGCCTTGACGCGAATGGTGGGCAGCAGGCCCGCGTCGGCCAGTGCTTCCACGTTGCTGGAAGCGTCGGCAGGAATGAGGATGGCGCGATAGCTATGCAGGGCTGTGATGTTCTGGTCCATGGTGTTACCTCCTGATGTGAGTTGGGTTAGACGGCGTGCTTGAAAAGTGGGACAACCTGGGCGGTCGGCTCCAGCTCCAGCGACTGCTGGGCCTGTGCGAACTCAGCGGCAGCGGCTTCGCGCTGGGCCTTGGCTTGCTCGCGGCGGATGGCGGCAAAGCGCTTGGCCAAATCAGTGCTCTCGGCGCGCGTGTACTTGAAGCCAGCGGCCGGATTGACGGCAGCGCGGCTGGGTTCGGTGCGTTTTGCGGGCATGACGAGTCCTCCTGTGATGGATCAATGGGTGGTTTGGAAGAAATGGGCCGCTTGCTGGAAGCGCTGGGCCATCGTTTTGGGCTGGTAGAGCACCGAATCGGGGCTGTCAGGGCTGGTCCAGTCCTCTGCCTCGTGATCGCCGCGCCCGAAAAAGGCCTTGGCGGTCTTGCCCGTGAGCCGGGCCGTACAGTTATTGAAACGAGTCCAAGGGGCCGCCAGCGGCGGCCGGGACACGGCCTCGCCTGTGCCCTGCGCCACTTCGTCCCCTTGGGTGGTTTCAGCGCTGTTGTCAGCTGCAAATGTCGATACGTAGGGGGTCCATGCAATGCGGCGGCTGACGAGCCAGCGGCCGCGCATGCGTCCGCGCTGCGGGGTCAGACCTGCAACGCTTCCCTGTGTGACTTCTTCACCGTACTGATTGACGGCACCAGCCTCCGGCGTGCGATGCACAACGCGCAGATGCCACTCATGACGCTTGCAGGCATGGCCGCCCATAGCCTCCATGAACAAGCACCAGTTCGCGCGCATGTCGCCGTGGCGATGGCAGGCGGTGTAAGCGCGGCTGGTTTCGCGGTCGCCTTCGCGGCTAAACAGTTCCAGCTGGTCCTTGCTGACGCGGCGCAGCTCGCGCCACACAGTCACGCTGGGCATGCCAATGGTTTGAAACTGACGAATGCCCCAATGACTGGCCCATGCATCCACGCGGCGATAACCTGCAAACCCGTCCTTGTCGGATGCATTGCTCTCGGGCTGCTCAGGCTTGTCCAGGTCCAGAGCAATCTGCACTTCATGACCTTGCACAACGTCCGTGTGCTCAGCCAGGGCATGGTGGCCCACAGATTTGGCGATGTACTTGGCCACATAGCCAGCGGCGCCACCTGCCAGCATGCGCTTGATGCAGACACGGTTCTTTTGTGCACCCGGCTCATCGCCATCGTCTTCAAGCCAGTATTTGCGAATCAGCGCTTCCAGGCGGACGGCATCCTCTTCGCATTCGACCCAGACCAGCGCATGCCAGTGCGGCGTGGCATCGTGGTGGGGCTCAGCCACACGCAGGCCATACATGCCGATCTTCTTGCGCTTGGCGGCGCTGCGCAGGCGCTGCCAGTTCTTGCAAAGCCAGTTCTGGCCATCGCGGGGCGTCAGGCCCGGCACGTACTTTTCATTGGGCATAGGGCGCCCGCTCTTGCCCAGCTTGACGGGGTGAAAGCGGCTTGGCAGCGTCAGCGTGAGAAACAGGCCCACATGGGCGCGGGCGTCCGCATATTCCTCGGCGCCACGGATGCGGGTCATCAGCTCACCACCGCGCACCACGGGATTGGAAGTGCCAAGCGCAGCCAGCTCGGCCAGATTGAAGACCTGTCCCGCCTCGTTGGTGTAGAGGGTGCGAGCCAAACCGTCCGCGTTGCGCTTGATTTGATGGGTACGGCGCATGAGGCCCAGATGGCTGACATAGCCACCACTGGCGCGGTGCACCATGCCAAGACGGATGTGCCCGCCCTCCACCACACGGGCCACATGGGTGCGCAGACGCCTACGCCACCAGCGCGGGTCTTGTGCTCGTTTGACGGCAGGCAGCCCCTTGATGGGCTTGTCCTCATCCACGCCAATCATGCGGACCAGCATGCGAATGGCATCCACCCTGCGGGCAACACTGCGGGCCGCCTGGGCGTTCTGCTCGTCCTCGGTCAGATACTTGCCCTGGGCGCTACGCCGCTCGGCTTCTTCTGCGCGCAGCGCTGTTTCATCGGCCACGCAAATGGCCTCCAGCTCTCCCGCTTGGTCTGCCAGCGCCTTGGCCCATTTGCAAATGTCGTGGTCATCCAGATTCCAGCGCATGGCATCGCCGTAGGCATCCTGGAATGCGGCCAAATCCTTGAGGCCGTCCCAGGCCTTGACCCACTCGGGCGGCTGCTCCAGGTCCCACTTAGCCAGCTCGCTGGCATCTGCACCCATGGGCGGCACCGGCTCAATCTTTTTGAAGCGAGTGCGAATGACTGCGCGCCATGTCTCAGGCGCATCGTCAATGATGCGTTCCAGATGCTCCGCCACATGGCGCAGCTGTGGCTTGCTCTTTTTCCAGTCGGCAAGCCCTTTGGGCAGTTCGCGCAGTATCTTGGCCATGGCGATCTACCAGACGCTTCCCAGCGCCCTGACGCGCTCAAAGTGACGCTTGGCAAGGCGCACCTCTGTTTTGATGGCTTGCCGCTCAGGTGGCGGCATGGACTGAAAGTCGCGGTTGGCCAGGGCGTCAATGTCGCCATCCACACCGCACAGCAACAGCAAAGCCATGCGAATGCGGACGGGAAGGGCATGCCATTCACTGTTTTCTGCGTCGATATAGCCATGGCCTGACTTCTTGCGGAAGTCCTTACGCAGCCGGTACAACTGCGCGCGCGTTTCATACGAGGGCGGCACGGCCACGGCGTTTTTGCGAGTCTCCTGCTCAGTTGCGGCTCGCAGGATGGCGTCAATCTCTGCGAAGTCACGCATTGCCTCCCGGCTGGTGTGCAGAGGTATCTGCTTGTCCTTGCCAATGCGCAGCAGGCTTTCCAGCAGCTGCACGACCCTGTAACCGGGAAATGGCGGAAACCACTCTCCATTGGTGATGCGCAGCAGCTCCACAGCCGCAGGCAGAAGCACAGCAGCGCCCGCAGACTGACCATCAGCCAGCACCGCGTCAGCGGGTGCCAGCTTGGGCGACAGCATGACCAAGGCATTGCGCATCGGGGCGTTCATTCAGACCCTCACGCAGCTCATGAACCATGCGGCGCCATAGATACGCACTGCGCAATCCCTGGCCATGGCGTTGTTGGGCGCACCAATCACCATGCGGCGGCGCACATAGTCCTTGTCGATGTGGGTGATAGCAAAGCGGCTCATGCGGCACCGCCTTGGGCCTCGGCCGCTGCTCGAAACTCTTTAAAGCGCTCCCATTGCGCCGCAGACATTTCTTTTATGACCTCGACTGACTCGACCGCGACACACAGCAGGGCACCGAGCTTTGACGCAGCATCCACTGGCAATTCAAGGTCGGATACGAAGCGCGCCGCACCGCCGTCGGCATGGAAGCTAATGGAGACATGGCCGCGCTGGCCGTCCGCACTGGACATAGCCCAGACGCTTATCCATGTGTTCTTGCCAAGGTCTATGCGGTCAACAACTGAGACGCGCTCAGCCAATGGCTTGGGTTGAACGACATTCAAGGCTTGTGTCATGGCTGGTTCCTCCGGTTTTTGGGCGTGAAAAGGGCCGCAGGGCCAGCAAACTGGCTCTGTCAGCGGTGTGGAAAAGGGGGAAGCGGTTAGGGCGCTAGGTGCGCGGCGGGTCGGGCGGTATGCCTGCGAACAGGTCGCCCGTTACCGGCTCGGTGTGCTCGGGCACATGCTCTGCAGACCGCGCCACATCCATCTGGGTACGTACCAAGTCACGGCGCACATGGGTGGATATGGGCAGGTTCACTGACGGGTCAGGGGTGGCGCTGGGGGAGATCGTGTAGTGAATCTCCATGACTGCCTTGAACGTATGGCCGCACTCGTAGTTGGTGCAGCAATAGATGAAGGTGCGAGTCAGCGCGCTGGTTTCAAAGCTGGTGCGCGAGTTGCAAGGCGACTTGCAATGCGGGCAGCGCAGCCGGGTTCTGTCACGCGGAATGCTCTTGGGCTTGGTTTCCAGAACAAGCGGCGGCTGCTTCTTGGCGGGCGCCTGAGCTTGTCCGTTCGCGGTGTTACAGCCTTGCCCGGTTTGTCCCACAGCCTGAGACTCCACCACGCCCATGCTGACCTTACGCACGCCTACGCCCAGGGCAGCCTGCGCAAAACTACGATGCGCCTGCAGACCGGGCTCTGCATTGAAAGGATCGTTTTCGACCATGGGCACCTCATTCATAGCTGACAGCACCCACAGCGGGCGAGGGCACAGCGCGCTGCTGTATGCGTTGGCGGTAGATCGGCATGCCCATGCGAAACACGGCCCGCGCAAAGTTGCCGGGGCGGCGCGATTCGTTGCGGGCCATTTCTTCGACATCGGCCTGTTCAGCGGGTGGCAGGCGCATGGCAATCGGCTTTTCATTGACCAGACCACTGGCGGCCTGCCAGCGGCTGCGGGCGGGCTGGGCCACATCGGCCTGCAGCGTCAGAAAGCCTTGCTCGCGGTACACGGCCAGACCCAGCAGGTAGACCATGCGGGCAAAGTTGCCTGCAGGGCGGTCCTCTGCGCGGGCCAATTGCAGCACTTCGTCCAGCTCTTGCTGGCCCAGGCGTATGGCGATGGGCTTGTTCACAGCCGATACGACCAGATGCGTATGCGGTGTGATGGTCTGCTGGTTGTGAGTGGTGGTCATGTACGTTGAGCTGGGCTGTTGCAGCTTGCAGATGGAGCGGATAGAGGCAAATGCGCTACACCACAGGAAGCCGCATCAATGCGGCTGCGAGCTTCATTTTTTGAAGCATCCAAGCGTGAGCAGCCCTGTGTATCCGGCCGGTTGCGCTTCATCACCCTGTGCGACGCATGTGCCAGCCTTATGGATGCCGTCCCTGGCAGCTCGGCAACTTGCCAGCCACACGTTGTTATGCGCAGCTGTCTGACGGCACAATGAAGCAATACAACATCAAACCCGGAGAGGCAGGAATGCAGACAAAGCTCCTGGAGGGGGTAGCTCCACGCGTTGACGACCAGCACATCATGGCCATGGTCGAAGCTCAATCCCATATCGAGTGGCGCGGAACTGGTAAGGACAGAGTTATTGGCCTTCGCAACGAGTCGGGCCAGATCTACCGGCACGTCATTGCCAGTGGCATGGGTGAGTTCATGCACTTGATCTCTACACTGGAAGCCATCAATTTGCAGGAGCAGCTTCTGGACACGATCGGAATGCGTGAAGAATGCGACGCCATCTTTTCCTGACCTGCCAGCCGCTGCACGCAACGCCGCAGGTCGCATGCTCTTGCGCACGAGCTTGAGGGTGTAGCGCTGCACGGAAGAACCACCGGTACAGCGAGTTCCTCGATTTGCACACGCACGGCCTGCCGGGGTGGTGATGGTGGTCATGTACGATGAGAACTGAGATTTACAACGTAACTGCATCTTCGCTCACAAAAGTGAGCGTGTCAATACATCATGGATGAATTTTGTGAGCTTATAGGCGAGCGAATCAAAGAAGAGCGCTTTCGCCTGGATATGCCACAGCTTGCATTTGCAGAGGCATGCAATGTCTCGAGAGGTGCTTTGCTCAAATGGGAGAAAGGCGAAGCCACCCCAAATGCTGGCGTTTTGGCGCTAATGGCCGGTCTTGGTGTAGATGTGCTCTATGTGGTCACGGGACAGAGGGCCAATGCATCGGAAAGCACGCTTGCGCCCGCTGAGCGTGAACTGCTGCAAGCGTGGCGCAATGGCTCGCCAGATGGACGCAGCGCACTTGAAGCGATGGCCCGAGTTATTTTTCTCCCGAAAGAGACTTAACTAAGAACTGACTATGCAGCTGACGGTCCGGAGAGACTGCAGCTCATTCAAGAGGGGGAGTGCAATGCTGGTTTTAGAGAACACTCGTTTAGCACGGCGAGGTCTTTTCACAGCCTTGGGCGTTGCTGTATTGGGTTTGCTCGTAGGTTGCTCGCAGCAGAACGGCAGCAATGCCGGGGGAAGCCAACAAGCGCAGCTGGATGAGGCCGGATTGATCGCCGCCGTTGGCCGCCCTGTGGTCAGCGAAACCCGCCTCAATGATGGCAAGGGCTATAGCTTTCTGACCGACAAGTGCGGCAAGAGCGTGTGCGGGCCGGAATTTGGCCTTGAATTCCGCCGCGGTCGCGTGAACGTGTATTGGGAGTTTTTCAGGGACGACGACGGCGAGACCTTTGAAGTAAAGAACGCCGAAAACTTGCAGTTGGCCGCTCAGGTATTGACCTATGCGCTTGGCGAGGACGCCGCACGTCAGTTGCTGGAAAGCGTCAAGAACGGCGATCCTGTCCGGGACGGCAAATTTGCCGGCAAGCGCGTTGGGCTGACCACCGGCCCCACTTCAACGCTAGTGCAGATATTTCTCTGAATCTGCTTGGACTAGCCCACTCCAGCATAAATCTTGCTGCCGTCTGCTTTTAGGTCGAACATAAGCGCAAAAGTCAATAGGCGTTTATATATTGAAGTGACACACATGGTTACAATGAGCCGCGTGGCTTCTGATGCTGGTATTGTCAACACAATTGACCAAAAGCTCATGCAAGGTAATACGTTAGAAAATCAGTATGTTGATATATCTTATTGATTGCAACAAAATTGTAATTCAACAGAAGATTATATTTGTACAGGGTGGTATATGAATGATGTTGTTTTGAGTGAAGATAATAGTCAGATTGCTCCTGTGTATGAAGCAATGTTGACATCTACTAATAATGGCGAGAGTCCGTATATAATGCATATCGGATTAAGAGTTTTAGATCATTTGGGTATTCGTCTTTATAGCAATGCTGCTGCAGTTTTGTCTGAAGTCGTCGCAAATGCATGGGATGCTGACTCTGATTCAGTAAAAATAAAGTTGCAACCCCAGATGATAGAAATCATTGACGATGGCATAGGAATGGATCTTGCCGCAATCAATGAGAGATTTCTTACCGTTGGGTATGACAAGCGGAAGAAAGAAGGCACTAAGTCTCCTCGTGGACGAGACTATATGGGAAGAAAAGGGATTGGTAAACTCTCTCTCTTTTCAATTGCAGATACTGTTGAGATTCATACATCTAAAAATGGACAAAAGCATGGTTTCAGAATGTCCGTTCCTGATATTGAGGAAGCAATAGAAAAGAAAGAGCCATATCGTCCAATTCCAATTTCTTATCTGGGAGAGGAAAGAGGCACGAAGATAATTTTAACGAATCTAAAGACCCATAGAGTTAAAAATACTTCTAATGCTCTCGTCAAAAGAATAGCAAGGCGATTTTCTATTCTTGGTACTAAAACTCCGGGGATTGGGCCATTTGATGTCATTATTGATAATCACCATGTGAATGCAAGTGATCGTGATGATCTAGCAAAAATTGAGTTTCTATGGGAGTTCGGAAGTGAGCACTCTGAAATCGTTTCTGCGTGTGAAAATATTAAATATAAAGCTACTATTAATGATGTAGTTAATGTTGATGGTCAAGAGTGGAAAGTTCGTGGATGGCTGGGTACAGCGGCACGTCCCAAAGATTTGCGAACTGACGAGTCTGGTTCGATGAACGGCGTGGTAGTTATAGCGCGCGGCCGTCTGATTCAAGAAAACATTCTTGATAGGCTGGGTTTCAATCGACTGCTTGTTAATTATTTGGTTGGTCAAGTAGAAGCCGACTTTCTTGATATAGATACCAAGGAGGATATTGCTACAAGCGATCGGCAGCGTTTAATTGAAGATGATGTTCGTTATCTCTCATTGGTATCTTTCTTGAGGCAGTCCTTATTGAGTATTTCAGAAACTTGGACTCAAAAAAGAAATGAAGTGCGTGGTCAAGAAGTGCAGGAGAAGGTTCCACCTCTTGCGAACTGGATTGAGTCTTTGCCAGAGGGGCAAAGAACTCCTGCTAAATCAATGCTCGGGGTTATTCAAGGCATTGAGATTGAGAACGAAGAGGAGCGCAAGGATCTCTATAAAGCCGGAGTTTTAGCGTTCGAGCGTTTGCGTCTGAAGGAGGCAAGTCATCAGTTAGCAAATCTTGAAGAACTGACAGCGAGGAATCTACTCCCTCTGCTATCCGATCTATCTGCTCTGGAAGGATCAATGTATCGTGATATTGTTAAGCAGCGTTTAGGTGTTATTGCGAAGTTCAATGGCCTCGTAAATGATGACGAAAAAGAGAAAGTCTTGCAAGAGTGTCTCTTTAAGCATATGTGGTTGCTCGATCCAGGATGGGAGAGAGCGACGGATAGCGAGAAAATGGAACAAACACTAAAGAAAGAGTTTGATATATTTTCTTCATCACTCACGGAAGAAGAGAGTAAAGGTCGTATTGATATTAGATATAAAAATAATGCTGGTCAACATATTATTGTCGAACTCAAACGTGCAGGAAGAAAATTATCAACTTTGGAGCTCGTTGCTCAAGGTATGCTTTATCGCGATGGTTTGGAAACCTGCTTGAAAAAGCAGCATGGGCCGGATTACAATACCAATATTGCTGTTGTTTTTGTCTTGGGTCAAGAAGTCAAGGAAATGCCTAATTTGGATCGAATAAAAGGATTTCTTGCGCCTATCAATGGTCGGATAGTTTATTATCAACAATTAATTGATTCAGCACAGCAGTCTTATGGGGAATATTTGAGCCGCTCGGAGAAAGTGGACTCAATTGATGCAATTCTTAAAGAGTTAAAATGATAAAACCGGCTTTTGCCGGTTTTATCATTTTACGCCGCTCAGAAAGGCCTTCCCGATGCAATAGCCTAATTTCGGGGGTACTGCATTTCCAATCATCTTGCCTAGTTGCATTTGATAAATTTTCTCATCGTCAGCAATAAATTTGTAATCAGCAGGAAAGGATTGGATGATGGCAGCTTCCCGTGGCGTTATGGTGCGATCTTCTGTGGGGTGCCCAAATCGGCCAGTTCCAAAGTTGAAAAACTGCGTTGTCATTGTTGGAGCAGGTTTGTCGAGCTCCATTCTTGAGTAGACACTGCGATAACTCTCTCCGGACTCCTTTGTGTGGCAATTCACACGTAGATCCTCAGGCCAATCAAGCCAGCTACCCCCTGGTTTAGATGCTCGCATTCTTTTCATGTTGATCGGTGTCAGATTGCGGGCAATGTGAATACGGTCATTGGGATCTTGCTGACCAGCTTCGAGCTTTGCCATGTCCTTGAGTGCTTGGCGCACAGTGACAACTTCAGATTTCGGAAAATCCTTTGCCGTGGGGACGGCTCCAATGCGAGATGCCATAAGAACCAAGCGCTTTCGTGTCTGAGGGACACCAAGCTCTTTGCAATTCACTACATCAAACCAAACCTCATAGCCTTCTGCTCTAAGTGTGCCAACAAAGGCCTGAAAAGGCGTATGCATGCGCACGCGAGGCACGTTTTCCATGGTGACCAGCTCAGGGCGCGTTGATTTGACAAGGCGCTCGAAATGATTCAACAGAAAGTAGCGTGGGTCAGCTGCTCCAGGCTCCTTTTCAACCTTCTCTTTTTTGGCTGCGGATGCTGCGGTGGAGAACGGTTGGCATGGGGCACAGCCAGCCAGCAGACGAACTGCCCCCTTACTCCACAGCTTGTTCAAATCATCCGCTTTGACATTGACAATGTTTTCGTGGAAAAACTTTGCGCCTTCGTTATTTTTTTCATAGGCATAGCGACAGGACTCTTCAATGTCGAAGCCTGCCTTCACCTCAATGCCCGCGTCAATGAGGCCTCTGGTGAGGCCTCCTGCTCCGCAGAACAGATCTATTGCTTCGATTCTCATAGGGCGAAAGTTTAGGCAAAAAACAGAGGCATGTCGATGTCTAGTGGCAAGCTTGCACCACTACAAAAAATGACTGGATTTTTTCAGCCCTAGTTCGCCTCATCACCCCCATCCACACCTTCACTCTGCTGAGTCTCCAGCGTTAGCTGGCTGATGTAGCCGCTGTTGCTCAGACTGTGGCGCACGGCAGTGACCATCCATACGGTTTCATCGATTTGCTTTTTCCAGCCGCTGACGATCACCGGCCGCTGGGGCATGACATCGGCACGGCCATAGGCCAGGGTGATGTCAAAGGAGTAAATGCCGCGCTGGATGCGTAGCCATTCGGCGCGGGCTGCGGCCAGGGCGTCCGCCTCATTGGCATAAGTCTGGCGAAGAGTCTTGGCCCGGCCGCTGATGCCTGCCACCACGCTGGAGCGGGTTCCGCGCTTGATGTTGTTATAGAAGGCTTTGACGCCGCTGTACGAGTCACGGTCTGAGCGTGCCCAGCGGTGCTGGTCGCCTGCATCGCGGGTGATGGTGACGGGCGGCAGCTCTCTACCGCTGGGCGTGCGGGCCTTGCGTGCCTGGCTAAAAAGCAGCGTGCCGTTTTTGATGTTGCACAGGCAATCCATCTGCCTGCCCAGGCGGCGCAGAAACGACGCGTCGGACTCCTGCGCCTGATCGGCGTGGCCAATCTTGCGCGCGGCAATCTCCTTATCAATGCTGACCTTGAGTTTGTTCTGCGCACCGATGCTCTGCACGATGGTGCCCACGGTGGTCTTGTGCCAGCTGCGGTCCTTGAGGGTGCGCAGCTCGTCCAGCATATTGGCCGCACGGCCGCGCAGGGTGATGGTGTCGGGTGCGCCGCTGTATTCCACGGCCTGGATGGTGTAGCTGCCCTTATCCACCAGCCCCAGGGGAAAGCCGCCCATTTCGTCGGCTGTTGGCGCCCGGTAGGGGCCGCTGCCAGGACTGAGCTGCCAGCCTATGGCCACGGTCATGGGGTCGCCGGTTTCGGGCAGCTCCACGGCGCCGTCATGGTCGCTGATGACGATTTCCACCTCATCGGCTTCACCGTCGCGGTTGTCGGTGATGTTGAGGCTGACCAGACGCGGTGCGAAGCGGTCAGAAACGTCCTGACCCTTGACCGTCACACGCCAGATGGGCGTGAGCTGCAGGAACAGGCGGCGGTTGTTGCTGCCCGTGGTGCTGGCCGTGGGCAGGGTGGCGCGGATGTCGGAAATATCGCTCATGGCCTTGCCTTTAACTCATGCTCACGGCGTCGGATGTTTCCAAGTCGCCCATTTCATCGGAATAACCGTCTTGACCCTCATCGTCCTGGTCGATGCGGCGCAAGGTCAGGCTGAATTCAATCTTGCGGGCGGTGCCGTCCACCTCAAAGAAGGTTTTGGTTTCCTGCATTTCGGTGATGACATAGGCGCCGTAAATGGTGCCGCTACCTTCTACCAAGGCCCAGGCCAAGCCGGTGTTACCCATGCGGCGCAGCTCGTCCAGGCTGGCGGGTTTGCCCTTGAACTCGGGGACCATGCTGCCGCTCATGGTGATGATGTCCTCGCCATAGCCCAGGTATTGCGAGGTATCGCGCCCGCCCACAATGCTTTGCGTTGGGTGCTTCCAAGAGGTACGGCGCTGCAGCTCTTGATACGAGAGGGTATCGAGGCTGAAAACAAAGAGGCCGAGACACATTTGCATGGCGGTCAATTCCAATCTGTAAAGCTGCTTTGCAGGCGTGCGGCCTTGGCGCGGTCGCGCTGCTCGATGACCCGCTCCACTTCCCTGCCAATGGCCTGCAGGTCCATCCCGGGGGCGGCATGAATCTGGATGGTGATGGTGTCGCCGTGGATCACCGTGGCAGGACGCGCAACTGCCGGCGCCGGGGTGGCCAGCACCGGGCGGCGGTCAATCTGCACGGGGTCTGCCTGGATCGGCAGCGCTTGCTGTGCAATCGCTGGCAGTTGCTGCAGAGCGGGCAGCAGTGGCTGGGTGACGGCAGGCAGCGCTTGCTCCAGCACAGGCCGCAGAGGCATGGCCTGCCGTGCGACGGGCGGCAGTTGCTGCAGCACAGGCGCCAGCTGCTGCGTGATTGCCGGTAAGGCTTGCGCCAGGACCGGCTGCACAGGCATGCGCTGCTGCAGCATGGGCTGCAGTTGTTGCATCAAGGGCTCCACCGGCTGGGTGAGTGCAGGCAGCGCCTGGGGCAGCACCGGCTGCAGCGGCATGGGCTGCCGTGGCAGTGGTGGAACCTGGGGCGCTATGGCCTGCAACGGAACCGGCTGTGGCGCCACAGGGGCAACCTGGGCCACCGTGGCCTGCAAAGCCATTGGCTGCTGCAGCATGGGTTGAGCCTGGGCCACCACCGGCTGGGTGATCGGCGGCAGGACGGCTGGCAATGGCCGGGACGCGCGCGGCAACTCCTGAGAAATTGCGGGCGGTGTGGCTTGTTCCCATTGTGGCGCCGCGATGACCGGAGCCGCCAGAGAAACACCGGCTGCCATGGCCATGGCTGCAGCCGATTGACGCACCATGCCCACAGTGCGATCAATGCCGATTGCTGCACCCTCACCCACGTTGACGCCCGCCGCCATGAACACGCGGCTAGGACTGTGAATGCCCAGCTTTTCCTTGAACCAGCCAATGGCCGAATCCGCGGCACCGCCCACGGCTTCGCGCACCATGGCCAGCTTGCTGGTGATGCCGTTGACAAGCCCCTGGATGATGTTGGAGCCGAACTCGCTAAAGCGCGCGGGCAACTCAAAGCCGAAGTAGCTCATGACGCCCGCGAAGGCTTGATAGAAGAGGGCCAGCGGGCTCCAGTTCATGATGGCCGCACCGATATTCTGCAGCACCGCAGGGAAGGACCCACCCAGAGCAGCCCAGGCCGCGCGGGCACCCTCCACCATGGTGTTGATGGCGCTCAGGAACAAGTCTTTCAGCGTGCCGCCGATGGACAGCACCGCATTGCGCAGCAGTCCATACATGCCGAAGGTGACAGCGTTCAGCCCGGATTCAGCGGTTTGCCAGATGCCTGCAAACAGTGCACCCCACTGGCCTGCATTGAAATAGCCCTTGAACTCTTCCCAGCGCCGGGCCACGTTGTAGATGACTGTGCCAAAACCCAGCAGCGCAGCGGTGATGGGGAAAGCACGCATCGGCAGCGTGAGCAGACGCAAAGCACCGGCCGCAGTGCCGCGCAGCAAGCCCAGGGCCCCCGACGCTGTGGTGAAGGACGCGCGCAGCCGCATAAAGATGCCCGCTGCACCGCCCATGCCTCGGAACGCACTGCCCAGCGAGCCCGACAGAACCGACGAAAGGCCGCGCAGCGCTATGGTGAGCCCCATGGTCTGCATGCCCATCATGCGGAACAGAAAGCGCATCAGCAGGAACTTGCCAGCGATCAGAGCCAGCGGCACCAGCAGCGTGCCCAGCACCACCATCAGACCGGCCAGCACGGCCATGGTGCGGGCAATGCCTGCGGTCAATGCCGGGTGTTGCTTGATCCAGCCGCCCACGCTGCTGGTGATGTCGCCAATGGCTTTGATGATGTCTTTGGCATCGTCCTTGATGGTGTCGCCGACCGCCGCCATGACATTGGTGAAGCCGCCTTGTGCGGAGTCCAATACATTGGTCAGCGTTGCCAGTTGCTGATCCACACGCTTTTGAAGGTCGGCCTGGGCTTGCATTTTGGCCACAACTTCATCGTAGCCAGCCTTGCCCTTGCTGATCATTGTGTCCAGCGCCTGCATAGTCTCGCTGTCATCACCAAACAAGTCTTTGATGACAGAAAGCCGCTTTTCCGTGGTAAGTCCGTTGAGCTTGCTCAGCTCTTTATACATCTGCTCGATCGAGCCAAACTCACCCTTGCCATTGGTGAAGTCCAGTTTCAGGCTGATGCCTTTTTCTATCTTCAGCCCGTCAGTGACTTTCTTGATCTTGTCGGTGTTCATGGCCGACTGAAAGATTTTGCGGAAGGCGTTGCCTGCGGCTTCGCCTTTCATGCCCGTCTGATCCATCATGACCAGCAGAGGGGCCAGCATCTTGCTGGCTTCTAGCCCGTCCTTGCGAATGACGTTCATGATGGGCGACATCTTGGTAAAGCCCTGCAGCATGTTCCCAGAGTCCACGCCCAGGTAGAAGGTGCGCTGGATCATGTCCATCAGGCCCAGCATGTCTTTCTCGGTGGTGCGCGTGGCGTCCTGCATCTTGGCCGCGAACTCGGCAGCTGCGGTCACAGGCATGCGCAACTGCACGCCCAGCAGTGCGGCGGCCTCTCCCGTGCCGCCCAGAATGGACTGCGCAGACAGACCCTGCCGTCGCAGCATGGTCATCATTTCGATGAAGTCAGCAGTCGTACCCGGCAAGCGATCCCCAAGGCGTTTTGCCAGTGCATCGATCTGGGTGAACTCTGCCGACACACTGCCGTCGGATTGCATCATGCTGGCGCTCAGCTGGGTGGTGGCATCTTCCTGCTTGGAGAAAGCGCCCAGCGTGGCCTGCACCGGCTTGGCCAGGGTGCGGCCCTCGGCCACCAATCCCACGCCAGCGCCCACGGCCATGCCGGTGTGCATCATGGCTTTGCCGTGGTTGGCCTTGAGGGCTGCCATGCGTTCCTGTTGGGCCTTGAGCTGGGCCAGTGCCTGCTTTTGGCGCTCCATAGCTGCAGTGGCTGCCTCGATCTGGATTTTCTGATTGCGCGATTGCTGGCCGAGCTTTTCAGTGCTGATGCCCGCGCGCTCCAGGCGCTGCTGGTAGCCGATCAAGCGGTCCTTGCCGTTGTCGATCTTGCTGCTGAGCTGGGCAATGCCTGCCTCGGCGGTTTTGATCTGGGTGCGGTATTTGCTCAGCGTGGAGTTTGAGCGCTCATAGGCAGTCTGACTGCTCAGCAGCCGGATGCGGGCCATCTCCAGCTGGCGGCTGAATTCGGGCGTTGCCGTGGCTCCATCCTGCAATGCCCTGGTGAGCTTGCTGTGTGACTCTCGCGCGGTCTTGAGCGATGCGGCAATGTTCTTGTGCCGTTCGCGGTGCTCCACAAGGCTGGCATTGCTGCCTGCCAGCTTGCCCTGCAGGTCTTGCAGGTCGCGTTGCTGGCCACGCAGCTGGACGCGCGTTTTGCGCAGGCCGTCAATGTCCTGCTGGGCTTTTTCGAGGCCGCGCAGTTGGTCGCGGGTGGCCTTGAGTGCTGCGGCGGCATCCTTGCTGCCGGACTGAATGCCGCGCAGTGGAGCCAGGACCTTATCGCGCAGCTCCAGAATGAGGCGCAGGCGAGTGTCAGACATGGGCACCCCCTTGCGCCTGGGCGCGGGAGTGCAGAGGCGGAGTTAGTCCTTTTCGGCCAGCAGGCGCTCGATTTCGCGGGCCTGGGCGCGGTGCTCCTCGGCGCTGGTGTGCGCCCAAAGGCCAGTGGCAGCCATGATGGGCGCCAGGGCAAAGCCCAGCACGACCAGGGCGGCCAGTGCAAACAGCGCGTAGAGGAAGAAGTCGGGAGACATGGCCCATATATTACACACCCTGATGTTGGGCGCGAATGCGGGCTCGTTCACGCCATTCCATGAGGTCGGCCAGCGTCATGTCATCCACATCCGCCGGCCGCCAGTGAAAGACCATGGCCAAGTCGGCCATGGCGTCCTCTACGCAGTCAGATACTCCGCGCGGATACTCTTGCGCACGAAAAAACCCGCCACCTTGGTGCCCAGCTCGGTGATGTCGGCAGGGTCGAGCTGCGCGATTTCGTGGGGCAGCAGGGTGGGGGTTGTGATGCGGGGCAGGATCATCTGCACGGCGCCCACATCGAGCGACAGCAGCTCGGTGAGCTTGACGCCGCGCAGCTGGCCGGCCATCGGCTTGCGCAGGGTGATTTCCTTGACTTCGGTGTCGCCGCGCTTGATGGGATAGTCCAGCGTGACAACTTCCACGCCTTCGACCACGGGAGTGGCGCCTGCGCTCAGGTCTTTGGTGTCGTTTTCGTTCATGGTGATGGGTTCTCAAATAAAGGGGAATGCAGGGCGCCGGGTCACATACCGATAGCGCGGCGGATCTTGGAAAGCACGTCCTGGCCATCGACGTTGAAGACCATGCCGGGCATGTCAATCTCGATCACATCGCGCCCGTCCACGGTCAGCTTGTAGTAGCTGATGCTGATGGTGTGGGTGTGTTCGGTGTCGTCGCCTGCCTTGGCGTCGCCGGGGTCGATTTCGCGCACACGCCCGCTGACCAGAATTTCCACTGCAGTGACCACAGCGGTGCCGTCGTCTTCATAGGCGCCTGCAAAGCGCCACTGGTTGGCGTTGTGGGTTTTGCCGCCGAAAGCGCGGTAGCCGTCCAGCAGGAAGCCGCCCGCCTTGAAAGACAGCTCCAGCTTTTCCAGGCCGAGGTCTACCTCGATGGGGCCATGCATGCCGCCGCCGCGCCATTCCTCGACCTTGCGCACGAGTTTGGGCAGCGTCACGCTGTCGATGAGCGCACGCCACACGTTGCCGTCGCCAAAGAGGTTGAAGTTTTTGAGTTTGAAAGGCAGTGCCATTGATGGGTGCTCCTATGGTTTCAGGCTCAGGCCTGGATGGCAGCCGCAAACTCGGCCAGAAAGTCGTCCGTGATGGATTGCTCGAAGATGAGGTTTTCCAGCGGCGGCACGGGCGTGTAGCGGTAGCTGATGAGCAGGCGGCCCGCAGCGAGGTCTTCCTTGCTGTTGCGGTCGGGGTCAAAGTAGGCCTCGGCGCCGATCAGGTAGCCACCGCCCACGAGGTCGCGGAAGCGGCTATTGATGTAGCCCAGCATGTCGCGCACCAAGCTGGGGTGCATTGGCTTGTCCACGAATGCAAAGTGCGCCTCGGCAATCGTGTCGGCCAGCACCTGGGCCGTGCGGGTGTAGTTTTCAAAGGAGAACTTGCCGCCTTGTTCCTCGCAGGTACGCGAGCCCCAGAAGCGGTAGCCGCTGCGGCGGATGATGGTGGTGACTTCCAGGGCGTTGAGGTAGCCCGCATCGCTGGCAGGGTTCTGCAGGTCGAAGAACACGGGCACGGTGATGCCCTCGGGGCCGTTGATGACGGCATTGCTGATGTTCTTGTGCCAGCCCACTTCCTGGTCCAGCTTGGCGCGCAGGCCCAGGGCGTAGGCGGGGGCTGCCAGGGTGACGGCCGCGCCTGTGGCCTCGGCGCCGCCTGTGTTGTCCCAGGCCATGAAGTTGGGCCACAACACCATGACTTCGCGCTGGCCGAATTCCTTGCGGTAGTTGGTGGCCTCTTCCTTGGTTTTGGCATAGCCGCCCGTGGCATCGCGCGCCGCCACATAGGTGAAGGCACGCAGGGACTGCGCAGCGGTGGCCAGGGCATTGGCCACGGCCTTGGTGTCCAGCTCGGGGGCGCCGATGATGCGGGGCTTTACGCCCAGCTCGGATTCCGCCGCCAGCAGTGCCTGGATGCCGGTGCGTTGGCCGGTGGCAGTCACGGAGCCGATGACGTTGGATGTGGTGGCTGCGATGTCGGCACCTTCTTCCACACGCACCACGATGGTCAGGGCGCGGGATTGGCCGCTAATGGCCGTCAACGCTTTGGCAAGGGTGCCACCTTTGCCAGCCTTGCCAATGCCGCCCGCAGGATTGGTGAGCAGCACAGGGGTGTTGATGGGGAATGCCTCGTCGTCGGCGTCCGGCGCCGTGGCCACCAGACCGATGACGGCCGTGGACACCACGCGGATGGCCGCGCCCGTGCCCGTAGTCTCGATGACGCGGACGCCATGGTGATATTCAGTTGCAGCCATGTGGCTTCCTTTGAATGAAGGGGATGGAAGGGGGGAAGGTGCTCAGGCGGCAGCGTTGGCAGAGGCCTTGCCGCGCTTGCCCTTGGGCTGGCCGGAGGCGTCCTGGCTGGCATTCGCGTCAGCCTCAGCGGGGGAATCGGCGCTCTCGGCGCCTCGGGTGTTGGCCTGGACTTGCACCTGGGCCTGCAGCTCATTGAAGAGAGGGGCCACTTGCTTGTAGGGACGATCTGCCACGCAGCTCAGGATGAAGTGGGCGGCTTCTTCCGTGACGGTCAGCGTCACGATGTTGGGGTTTGTCGATTGAGACATGGGCTTTGCATAGGGGTGGGTTGCTGGTCCCCTATGGTTGCGCCCGGTGCCCGAATGAGCCAGCGCGGCCCGTTGTGGCGGTGACTTGCACGTAACCGGCCCGCACCCTGGGCCTGATTTCGCTACACCGCTACGCCTACGGCATAGACAAACAACTCATCCAGATCACTTTCCGAGAGCTGCAGCAGTTCGGCCATGGTCTGCATTGCCGGGCTGCCCCGCTCCCAGGTAGTCGCGTGTTGGTAGCCGATTTTTACGGTGTAGCGCTGCACCTCATCGGGGATGTGGGCGATTGCGGCCAGCACATCGTCCTCGGTGATGCGCTTGATGGCGAAGAGTGCCACCAGACCCTGCGCAGGGCTGCAGACCTTGGGCTTTTCTGGTGGCGGGATTTCGGGTGGCCTAGGGATGTCTTCGAGCTTCCAGGCTCCATCGACGCGCCGCCAGCAGGTTACGCCCGGTTCATTGCGATAGGGCGGCTCATCTTCATAAGCGCCTCTTGGGATGAGGAAGACGCCTGGCTCAAGCGGGCTTTCATAGGCCTCGGTGATGCCGATGAAGTAACCCAGTTCGTTGGTTTGAAAGACAGGTTTGATTTTCATGTCGATCCTTAGAGGTATTTGATAACGCCGAACAGGGCCACGTTTCGGGGGCGTGACATGTTGACGAATCCAATGGATGACGCCTCGACAAACTGCAACGCATGGCCGCCTGATGTCAGGTTGGACGCATACATAACCAGCGGATAGGTTCCCACCCATCGGTCCGAGATTTCAGACCAGTACAGATAGCTGTTGTCGCCAGGGGTCACGAGGTTGAAGCCTGCAATGCCGCCCGAGTCGTCATGCACGACAGGGGAGCCGGATTGCCATGAGCCGCATGCCCGGCTAGGGTCGATACCGCGAGCGTCATCCCAGAAGCGCGGGAACTCGCCACGCAAATCGGGCAAGTTGAATGTGGTGCTGCCATTGCCCGCGCCGTACAAGGTTCCAAGCACTGCAAACAGCTTGGCGTAGGTGGTGCGGCTGACCGCAGAGCCATCGCATTTCAGATACCCGGCAGGCAGCGCAGAGGTGGAAAACATGATGACCGTCCCTGTGGGAACGTGGTCGCTCAAGGTGTCCGCCAAGCCTTTCGGCGTCACCGCCCGCGCAAGATCGGTGCCCGCTTTGACTTCTACCGTAGTGGCCAGCTCGACAACGCCCGCGACAGTTTCTGTAGCTGCATCCACCTTGTGGGTGTGGCTGGTGGTGCTGACCGCGTTGGTGGTCGCGCCGTTCAGTGTGCCGGGCGTGCCCATGGTGAGCGTGCGGTCTGCGGTGAGATTGCCGCCGCCCGTCAGGCCATTGCCCGCCACGATGTTGCGCGCCGCCAGGGCACCGTCCGTGATGCCGTAGCCTGCCAGCGTGGTGGGCTTGCCGGTGATGCTGCCCCAGGCCGGAGTGACGGTGGCGGACCCGGCCGCCGTCAGCCGCCCCTGGGCATCGACGGTGAAGGTGGGGGCGGCCGTGGCGCTGCCATAGCTGCCCGCCGTCACAGCGGTGTTGGCCAGCGCAATGGTGCGATTGGCAGATAGGTCACCGCCACCCGTAAGGCCTGTGCCTGCGGTGATGGTGCGCTCGTCCGTCAGACTCTTGCGCCATGCACTCCAGCCGGTGTTATAGCGGGAGCGGGTCCACTGGTCGCCGTTGTTGTAATGGGTGTAGGTCTGCGTGCTGATGGACGCACCGTCCCCAATCACCAGAAGCGTGCCAGCTGCCGCCACCGGGTAGTTGCTGCCGCCCGTGGCGTTTGCATTGGTGCTCTGCGTGTAGATGCCTCGGCTCGTCACCGTGTTGAGGTCCACGCCGCTACCCAGGGCCGATGCCATGGTGACGGCAGCACCATCGCCCAGGTCGGCCACGTTCAGGCTGACCAGATGGGTGTGGCTGGTGGTGCTGACTGCGTTGGTGCTTGCGCCAGTTAACGTACCGGGCGTGCCCATGGTGAGGGTGCGGTCTGCCGTGAGGTTGCCGCCGCCCGTCAGGCCATTGCCCGCCACGATGTTGCGCGCGGCCAGGGCACCGTCCGTAATGCCGTAGCCTGCCAGCGTGGTGGGCTTGCCGGTGATGCTGCCCCATGCCGGGGTGACAGTGGCGGACCCGGCCGCCGTCAGCCGCCCCTGGGCATCGACGGTGAAGGTGGGGGCCGCTGTGGCGCTGCCGTAGCTGCCCGCTGCCACTGCGGTGTTGGCCAGGGCAATGGTGCGGTCTGCAGTCAGGTTGCCGCCGCCGCTCAGTCCAGTGCCTGCGGTGATGGTGCGCGCCGCCAGGGCGCCGTCCGTGATGCCGTAGCCCGCCAGCGTGGTGGGCTTGCCGGTGATGCTGCCCCAGGCAGGGGTGACGGCGACGCTACCGGCAGCCGTCAGCCGCCCCTGGGCATCGACGGTGAAGGTGGGGGCGGCCGTGGCGCTGCCGTAGCTGCCCGCCGTCACAGCGGTGTTGGCCAGCGTAATGGTGCGATTGGCAGAGAGGTCGCCGCCGCCCGTGAGGCCTGTGCCTGCGGTGATGGTGCGAGCAGCCAGAGCCGCGTCCGTGATGCCGTAGCCCGCCAGGGTGGTGGGCTTGCCTGTGACATCGGCCCAGGCCGGGGTGACGGTGGCGCTATCTGCAGCAGTCAATCGGCCTTGAGCATCGACCGTGAAGGTGGGTACTGTCGTGGCGCTGCCATAGCTGCCCGCCGTCACGGTGGTGTTGGCCAAGGCAATGGTGCGGTTTGCAGTCAGGTTGCCGCCACCTGTGAGGCCGGTGCCGGCCGTGATGGTGCGAGCGGCCAGGGCGGCGTCCGTGATGCCATAACCTGCCAAGGTGGTGGGCTTGCCGGTGACGCTGGCCCAGGCCGGGGTGACGGTGGCGCTACCGGCCGCCGTCAGCCGCCCCTGCGCATCGACGGTGAAGGTGGGCACTGCCGTGGCGCTGCCGTAGCTGCCTGCCGCTACTGCCGTGTTGGCCAGGGTGAGGGTGCGATTGGCGGCTAGGCTGCCGCCGCCTGTAAGGCCCACGCCTGCCGTGATGACTGTGGCGGCCAAGGCTCGCGCGTTGAAAAGCGTCTTGACGCTGGCCGCCGTGAGCGCTCGGACAGCATCTGTCAGGCCGTTGGCCTCGGCTTCGGTGGCCAGCTCCACCACGCCCTGGCGGTCAGTGGTCGCCGGTGGGTTGATGAAATTGGTTTCCCCGAACTGCAGCGTGCTGATGTTCACGGAGCCGTCCAGCACGCGCAAATCGGTGGACAGCAGGAAGATGGACGCCGCCGACTTTTCCAGAATCACAGCGGCTTGGCTATAGGTGCCCAGCAGCACGCCGTTGTCGAGGTACAGGCCCAGGCCGCGCACGGTATAGGTCTGGTTGCCATCGTCGCGGATGGTGACGTGGATGGTGTCTTTTGCCACGACATCCCCGGCAATGGTGGTGATGCGCTTGATTTCGTTGGGGATGGTGGTCAATGCCTCGGTGGGCGTGAAGGCAGTGGCGGTCACGCCGACGCTGACCAAGGTGCGCGCCAAGGTCCCATTCTGGGCGGCGTTGACAAGCGCCTGCCGCCCTGCAGTGGTGAGTTTGAAGATGATGGCCATAGGGTGCGGTTGAGGTTGCCTTGAGGTCAGCCCACATCCATGTCAAGCCGCGTGTATGCAACGGGCCTGCCCACACATGCGAGCTGGATAGATGCTTGGGCACTGAGTCCCTGGATGAAGGTGAAATGGGAGCGCAGCGGCTTGACGCGCGAGACTTCGGCCATAACGTCCTGCACGAATGCGGCACTGGCTTGCTCGCCGTCCTGGCCGGTCATGGTGAAAACCAGCTCAAAGGTGTGCGGCGCGCCTTTGGGGGCGGTTTGCCACCATTCACGGATGCTGATGGCGCCGCCGAAGCTGGCAACGGTGTCGCGCACGCTCTTGAGGGTGCCGCGCTGCCGCTGGACCTGGATGGCATTGCGAACCAGCGCCCGCTTGATTGCCTCGGGCCATTCGCTGCGCCAAGCCTCTACACCCATGGCCCAGGCGAGCCAGGGCAGATATTCCAGCGGGCAGGTGTCTGGGTTCCATAGCGCGCGGTGCGGCTGGTCGATAGCGTCAAAGTGCTTGACCATGACCGACTCGGCGGCCCGGTCCAGCGGCGTGGCATTGGGTGGAAGCAGTGAATCAGCCAACGATGCCCCCGTGCGTCACGTTGATGGCGGTACACCAGCTGGCCTGCGTTTCACCGACAACCACATCCGCGGTCGGGCTGGTCAGCTCCACACGGTCCACGCCCTCGATGTGCAGGGCGGCATAGATGCCGGACAGGGTGGGGCGCCGGCCGATGCGGTGCATGGATTCGGCATAGGCAATGACACGCTGCTGAGCGGTGGTCAGGACGCTGGACGAGTCCGGCCCCGGCAAGGTGTAAATCTTGGCGGCAATCTGGTAGTTGACGATGGTGGCCGCCTGGACGATCACCTCATCCGTGAGCGGGCGGATGTCGTCCGCATTGACGGCGGCCGACACGGCATTGAGCAGGGCTTGACTGGGCACGCCGCTACCTACTCGGGAGAGCACGGAAACGACGACACGGCCCGGCGTGGGGCTGGTGGCCGCTGCGTCCAAGACTTGTCCGTCTGCGGTCTTGGCATGGAAGACATAGGCGCCCACAGGCCCGGCCACGCTGTAGCCGCGCGGTGCCAGCTGGATGCGGGCGCGGAATGTGTCGTCATCCTCATAGACGGCCGCCACGGGTGGAATGGCTGCAGGCTGGGCAGGAACGATGACAAGGCGCACGACGCCAAAGAAGGCGCCGAGCTGGTCCAGGTCGCTGCCACCGGCATAGGCCAGCATGACGGCGTGCGCGCTGTCGTTTCTGTCGCTGCGCTCGATCACTAGCTGCATTGCCAGGCGCTCCAGCCACTTGGTCAGTGGCTCGGACTCCAGGGCAAGGGTGTCGCTGAAGGCAGAACGGGCCTCTGCGGGCATGGCCGCCACAAGGTCGGCCTTGAGCGCGGCAAGAATGGTTTCAAACTCCGGCACCACCACCACGGCGGGCGCCGGCAGCTTGCTCATGTCAATGATTTGGGCATTGCTCATGTGCTGGCACCTTGGGCGGGCTGAATGCTCACGGCTTGGCGGCGTGTGGATGCCTGCCCACGGTCTTGGCGCTCCAGTTGCATGACTGCCCGGCCGCTGGAATCAAAGCCGAGAAATGCACGGCGCAGGCGCGTGCGGGGCTCGTGCTTCATGATTGCCTGCGCTGTGGCCGCCTGCAGCCGCAGGATGTTGGCGGGCGTCATGGGCTGGTCGACGAGCTGCGGGATGAAGCTGCCATAGCCCCGGCGCATGACGCGCGAGCCGATGGGCGTGGTGAGAATGTCCGTGATGGACTGGCTGATGTGCGCGGCGTAGTCGATGCGGCGGCCGGTGTTGACGTTCATCATGCTGCGCCCCCGATGGGTCCGCCGCTGTTGCCGCTACCCGTCTGCACGCCACCATGCGGGTGGTAACGCAGGCTGACACCGCTTGCAATCACATCCTGAGTCGTGCGCAGCGTACCCTGGATTTCGGCCGCACCGTTGGCGCCCTCGGCAGTCCCACTGCCGCGCATGCCGCCCTGATAAGTCAAAGAGCCTTTGACAAGGCAGTGGCCGGTCATCGTGACCTGGGGGCTGTCGATGGTGACGCTGCCCGGTGCCACCAGCTTGGCGGTGCCACCGCCGGGCAGAGTGACCACGAGAGCATGGGCCGCGTGGTCGTACTCGATCACGGCGCCGTCCGGGTATTTGGTGATGGTCTTATTGGGGTCGCTGCTGGGCGCTGGCTTGCCGGTGCTGTTGAGCCCGACGATGACCACGGCCGCGCCCAGGTCGCCGCTGGGGGACAGCACGGTGGCTTGTTCTCCCGCGGTGGGCGGGTTCCATGTGGTGGTGCCGCCTGCACGGGCCTCGTGATAGGGGCGCCAGTCCGTGACCAGTTCACCTAGCGAGACACGCACAAGCGCAGGCTTGCCAGAGCCGCCGTGGTCCACGGAATGGATGGTCCCCACGCGGATCATGTTGTGCAGCAAGCGCTGCATATCGCCAATGACGAGGGCCGGATCAGAATTCATGCAGCCGACTGTGCCGGGCCGGGTGCAAGTCTGCGAGCTATGGGCGTTGTGGCGGTCTCGAATACGTCAGCTGCTTTCGGCGGCCGTGTATATGAGAGCCCTAGAGGGCTTCGGCACCATGCTTGTGACGTAGCCAGCCCTCCCTGCTACTGCACAATCTGAGTTTCTATTCTGAGACGACTTTGATCTTGCTGCCGGTGCGCAGCGAGGACCATTTCGGCGCATGTTTGTCCAGCGCACGACCAATAACAAGTGCGGAAAAAAGCATGCATACAAAGGAATACATGATGACCTGCAGAGGGTTACCAAGCTGGTATTTCAGGCCGATCATCAACAAGACTTGGCTTAGCAAAATTTTGGTGACCTCCTCTGTGCCACACATGACCAATGTACGGCGTCCCATTTCTCCTAAGATTTGCACCCCTTCGATGCACCGGGCTAGGAAAATATTTCCCAGGATTGGTATCGAGACAATAACTACGCCGATTGCAGTTTGAGACAGGCTCTGTATACGTCCCTGCGGTAGAAGGTAGGTCACCGAGTAGATATGTGCACCCCCATCGAAGTACACCAAGATCGTGACCAGCAAAAATATTGCTCCTGCAACAGAAAACCATGGCTGCTGCACCAATGTTTTTAGATGCGGGAACGCTGCATACCCCAATGCGTACCACCAAACATAGTACAGAGCACTGTCCACATTCAGCGGCCATTTAGGGGTGTTAAGCGGATTGAAGGGAAGCCCATGTAATGCAAGAAATAGGCATGCTGCCCCAAATGCCAAGCCTGCGAGCGCACTACGAGTAAAACGCAGCACAACTCCGAAGCCTAGCGCAGCCACAAAGAGGCATGGGAAGAACCACAGAGAGCCTACAGGACTCACGTTGCGAGTTCCCAGGCTGAATGCAGCGACGGCTTCTTTAAGGTTAGAAAACTGCCAGTTGTTGAACAGCGTCAATGTTGTCATGGACAACAGTGCAAAAAAGACATACGGCGCCAACAACGTGCGAGTCAAACGCCATGCCATCTTCGGAAGAGAGTCATCTGCTTTTGCAAAGAATCCCGAAACGAAGAAAAAAAGCGGTACGTGATAGATCCAGACAAACTTGTGAAATTGCCCACCAGCAGTACCAAGATGACCTGCATAAATGGCTAGCATCCCCAGAAAGCGCAGTGTGTCAACCCAGGCAAGACGCTCGTTCTTCATTATTCTCCCCATCGCATTTATGCCACTGATGTCTAGGGCGGGCATATTACCTTGGATCGACTAGTGATTTCTGGATAGTTAAATGACCGCTAGCAGGTCCACAAGCGAGTGAGATTCTGTGCAGTTGCGCTGCATTGCCTCTAGGTCGCATGATTGATCAAGATGTCCTCTATGTCTTTTACTTCCTGCTGCGTGTAGCCCAGCAGCTCGCGGCTCGCATACTTCACCACAGGGCTGTTGCGGTCGCGGCGGTCTACCTTGTCGCGCAGGCCGTAGTGATGGACGCGGGCCACGTAGGACACGCGGGGATTCATGGCCACGCTGGCCATGTCTGCGGTGGCCTTGCGCTGCAGGTTGCGAGCCTTGCGCAGCCCCATGAACATTTGCCCACGAATGGCGCCCTGGCGCTTGGCCAACTGCTCGCGCGGGCGGCGTGGCTCATAGGGGGAGCCGTCCGGGTTGCGCTGGTCAGCAATGCGCTGGGCCTGACTTTTGCGCAGATAGGTTGCCACCTCCAGCATGGCGGCCTTGCGGCCTGCCGGCTCCATGCGCTGCAGCAGTGGCGTGGCCCACTCTGCGAGCTGCTCCAGGGCGTCGGCCATCAGTCAAGCCCTTGTGTCTGGTGCCACTCTGCACCGATCTTGCCGCCCAGGTAAAGGCTGTAGTCGCCGGTTGCGTAGGGCTTGGGGTTGTATATCTCGCCCCTGTGTTCTGCGGTCAGGCGCTGGCGGCCCTGTTCGTCCTGGTCTTCCTTGACGATGACTGTCTCGGTCAAGTCCACCTCAATCACAAGGTCCACCTTGTCGTTGGCCAGGACTTCCACATCAAAGCGCAGACCCTTGGCGGCCCTTTCCTTGTTCTGCAGCAGGTCAGGCTGGTAGGTGCTGAGCCAGGCCAGGATGGGAACGGCGAACAGATCCATATTGCCCGCGAAGTCCAGCATGATGAGGCGCACCGTGAAGCGGTATTCAAAGGAAAGCGTTTCGCCGCTGCGCGCCACCATGTTGCCGGACTCCACAAACATCTTGAGCCGCTGCGGGTCGGTCTGCAGCTCAGGGATGGCGCCTGCAAGGAAGTTGCGCAATGATTGCGGCTTCTTCATGGGTGCCCCCCGTTGGCTTGGCGCATTACTTGGGCGTATCCGTCAATGCAGGTGTTGAGGTCCCTGATTGCGTTGTCGCCGTCTTCGGTGATGCGGACAAGAGCTGCAGCATCCGCTGGGTCAATGTCGGCTCTCGCTTGGACAGGCCCAGCGGCGGCACTGTGATTGCCTCCCGGCTGGGCGGTGGTGCGGACTGACAGGCGCAGAGCGCCACTGCGCAGGTCAGAGTCAAGGCGATCAAAGGCAATCTTTGCATCAGCTTTTTCCAGTTGGTTGCGGTCCAGAAGCTGGCCGAGCTGCCCAGCGAGTTGGCCGCTGCGTTCGATGGAGAACTCCAGGCGCTGGACAGCGGCGGCGCTGTGCTGGGCCTGGGCTTTTTGCATGCCTCGTTCCTCCGCGCGCTGGTCCACGGCGTTGAGCAGGAGCAGCAGGGCGATGAGTACGACCAGCCGGGCGAGGGTGGTCATGATGCTGGCGGGCGTCATGCTGGCAGGAAGTCCTTGCCGCCCAGTATCTGGCCCAGCGCGCGATTGAGCTGCCAGCCGTATTGATACTTTTCATCCTTGGGACGGCGCTCGGCCAGCTCCTGCAGATAGACCGACTGGCGAGCGCAAACCATGCCGAAAAGCACTCCACCGCCTTCACGCCCGCGCTTTTTGAGGAAGGTGCGCAGGGCGGCCAGGGTGAGGGTGCCAATGCGCCCATCCGCTGCGATGTCGGGATAGTCGGTGCCGTTGCGGTTTAGCACGTTCAGCGCCTGCTGCAGCTGCATGGCGGCTGTTTGCTGCCCAGCCAGCACACCGAAGTCGAGCAGCGCTTCGGCCAGCGCCGGGTAGATTTCATCGACGCGGTGGAAGTTGGGCTCGATCCAGTAGCGGCGCAGGTAGATGGTTTGTGCCGTGGCATAAGGCAGGTCTCGCATGGGGCCGGTGTAGTCGTAGGCGCGAGCAGTGGCGATGGTGATGCCGTATTTGGTTTCCTTGCCCGAGTCCGTGGGATCGTTGGAGTGGCCGCCTTCGCGTTCGATCAAATCATTGATGTAGGTAACGGCGCTCATTCGGCACCTCCCTTGCGGCCCGCAGCGCCATGGCCCGCAAGGTCGCCACGCAGCTGGTCGGCCATTTCAGTGATGGTCTGGCCTTCGCTGCGCTTGAGCCAGAGGAAGACGCCCGCAACGATCCACGGGCCAGGGATGGAGCAGACCACCAGCACGCAGCCGGTAATGATGAAAAAGCCCGCAATGGATGGCACAGCGGCCATGGTGGCAAGTCGCATCCCAGCCTCAAAGACCCCTGGCCAGTGCTGCATGAGCAGCACCAGCGCAGGCACGCCGAGCACAAAGCCGCTGACCAAGCAGGCCAGGACGCGATTGAGCAGGTCGCCGCGCGGGTCGGTGCTGCGAAGCGGTACGAAACGCAGGCCCAGCCAGAAGGCGATGAGGCTGGCGATGACCGGCAGGGAGAAGAGGGCGAGCTTGTAGCCCGCGAAGGTGCCGACAGCAGAGGTGGGTTCAGACATGGCAGTGAAGTGGTTAGGTTGAGCAGGCGTCAGTCCCACAGGGAAATGGTTTTCGGGGCGGTGGGGGCGGTGGGCGGGTCGGGCAGGATGACCCGCCGACCCAGGGGCAGAACAGCGCCAAGCGCAGCAAGGCCTGGGTTCAATGCATAGGTGGCTTCTGTCACCCCTGCAGTGGTGCCCAGGTGGCGCAGACAAAGCATGTCCACGGTGTCCCCTTGCTGTGCCTGAACGGTGATGGTCATGGCTAGATCAGCTCCGATTCCATGCGGGCCACGCCCAGGATGTCGCGCACGGCGCGCAAGGCGTCCGCGCGGTAGTCACTGGCCTGCAGCTCGCGGCGCTCATCGCCAGGCTCGGTGCGGCCGGTGGCGTCTGCGCCGGCGTAGCGCTCGATGAGGTCGGCCTTGGCATAGGCGTAGACAGCACGCTCAAAGCACAACACGTTGACGCTAGTGCCGTTGATGGCGATGGCCGGGACAGAGGAAAGCGCATCGAACCCGGCAGCGGCTTGCCCAGCTGCCCAGCTGCTCAGGTCCTTTATGACGCTGGCCAAGGCATTGGCAGCAGCGTGGGTGAGGCGGGCGGCAGTAACGGAGCCGTCCACGTCCACGCTGTCGCGCAGCTTGGCGAGGTCGATATGAGGCCAGAAGCTGCCAGCGTCCAGCACGCCCGTGATGGGCGGTTTGCTGGGCGGGTCGGTCACGATGATGGGCGGCGCGTTGGCAATCATGGTCATGGTGCTGGGCTGGTGTGGTGCCAACGTAGTGGGCGGTGGTCGCAGGGCGTTGCGGTAGGCCGAAGCCTTCGCGCGGCCCTGCGAGCCGCCCAGCACGGGGGCTGTGCTCGGTGGGTTTAGCGCTTGCCTTTGGCTGCAGACTTGGCCGGGGTGGCTCGCTTGCGTGGTGCAGTGGTGGCAGTTGCAGCTGCCGGTGCAGCGGGTGCCGTCGCGCCATCGGTCTGAGGTGGCGCCGCCAGGGCGCGCAGCTTGCGCTCGATGCGCTCCATGTCCTTTTTGACGCCGCTCTGCGCGTCCAGCTTGAGCGCCTGGGCCAGCAGCGCCTGGACGCCGCCCAGGGTTTCCTGGGGGATGTCGTCCAGCGCCGGTTCCTCGGCGGTCTGGACCTTGCCCAACATGGCATAGGCCGTGGCCTTGTAGAGCTTGGCGCGGGCTTGGTCGGGGGCATCCAGGCTTTGCGTGATGCCATCCACGGCCGTCAGGTGCTCAGCCGGGTGGGTGTCATCAGGCACCATGCCGCTGGCGTCTGGCTTGATGGGGTTCCACTGGCCGCCCAGGTAGGCGCCTGCGAACTCATCCATGAGCAGGGCGGCAGTGCTGCGGTGGTACTGGTCGGGAAGGGGCAGATTGTGCTGCACCGCATAGGCAGCCATGCGCAATGCCAGGCCGTAAGCCCCGGCGTCAATGGCCCAGACCATGGTGGTGGTGAGAACCAAATCCTTGGCGCCCTTGCCGTTGGTCAATGCGCCATCGATCCAGGGAAGGTAGTCGGGCAGCATGGCGGCCTTGGCTTGGCGCTTGAGCTGCACCGATTCCATGTTTTTGAGCGTGCGCTTGTCGGTGGCCAGCTTGGCCATCATCAGCTCGTATTCGCTGCCCTGTACCTCGATGCCGAAAGGACTTTCGGCCTGGGCTTTCGCAGCCAGCACGCGGGCGCGGTGACGCTGTGCGGGGGTGAGTTGCATGATGCGTTTTCCGGTAGTTGCGGAGAGTGGCCGCCGCCGGATGCGGACTGACGGCGGCCCGGCTGGGCTTAGGCCTCGACGATTTCGATGTGCTCGACCATGGACGCGAGGCCGATGTCTTCCACCACGTAGTCGTCATTGCTGGACTGGTAGTCCTCCACGCGGTTGCGCTTGGGGTTCTCCACGATGTAGCGGCGACGGCCGCCGCGCTGCCAGTACACGGACAGGTTGTCCAGCGTGGTGATGAGCAGGCCGTTTTCGGGGAAGAACGGCACTTGCACGGCCTGCAGGCCGCCGACGCGCTTCTGGCTGATAACGATGTCTGCCGCCAGGGTTTCGCTGGGTGCCTGGGTGGTATTGACCAGCGGGAAATACTTGTCGTGCAGCAGCTTGTCACCCAGGATGCAGACCAGTTGGGGATTGTTGCGATGCCAGGGAGACAGCAACTGCTTGGCATCAAAGACTGCCGCGTCCAGATTCTTGAAGTCGCCATCAGGGCCGATGACGACCTTGCCCGCCACCTTGCCCTCGCGCATGACGTTCTCGGGTGCTTCTTCGCGCAGCTTCTGCAGCCAGCCCTTGTTCACATCCTGCAGCAAGGGATTTGCCGCAAGGTTGGTATCCGGCGAGATGGATACACCGTTGAAGCCGATGCACATGCGATCCAGCGCCTGACGGTGGGCGAGCATGCGTGCCACACGGACCTGGAAGTCGGGGAACTTCGCCCAGGCGTCAATCAGGGAGTATTTCAGGTGCGAGTCATAGTTCGTCTGCTGGCAGTGGTAGCCGCGCGCGCTGATGCCGGTCAGGTCGCGGGTCTGGCGGTCCTTGTCGGCGGTGTTGGTGCGGCTGGCGATGGGGCCGGACAGGGACAGCCCGAGCTTTTCGCCTTGCATCTCATCCACGGGGACGATGTTGATGCGCTGCAGGAATTCGCTGGACTCCTGCATTGCGTTTTCCAGCTTTTGCTGGACGCTGGGGGCGACGGCAAAGGCCTTGTCGGTGTCGGCAGTGCTGACGCCATTGAGTTGGGCCACACGGCCGAGGAATTCGTTATAGCTTTGGCGGCTTTCGTTGCGCATGAATGGTTCCTTGAAGTGGGACGGATTGGGCGGGGGGTCAGAAATCGGTTTGTTGCTGACCGGCTCCACCGCTGGCCACGGGGCGGCGGTTGGGGGCTTCGGTGTTGTCCAGCTTGGCGAACTGCTGCTTGAGCTTGTCGATGTCCGCGCCCATGGTCTGCAAAGACTGGTCGGTTTTGGCCTGAGAGGCTTGTGCGGCCTGGACATGCTTGGAGAAGTTTTCACCCAGCTCGCCGAAGCCATCGGCCACAGCTGCAAAGCGGGCGTCGTCGGTGACTTCCTTGCCGGTGAACTTGGCCACGGCGGCGGCAATGCTGGCCTTGAAGCTGGCCACGATGCCGGCACTTTCATCTTCCAGCTCCAGAGCCAGAGGCTCGGCCACGGAAAACACATCGTCGGGTTGTTCCTTGCGCAGCTTGAAGGGGTTGGCGTCCGGGTTCTTGGCAGCGAACTCCAGCATTTCGGTGCCCAGGCTGGCAGGGTTGTCGGTGACGGCCAGACCGACGAGATAGGCCTCGCCGGAATCAGCGAAGCTGGGGCGGACCTCGATAGAGGTGTAGAGCTTTTGGCGGCGCTTGTTGAGCTCAACCAGTTCATCGGTGGCGTCGATCTGGGCGAGCAGAGCCAGCTTTTTCTGGCCGCCGATGTCCACCTCTTCGGTCTTGACGGCCAGCACATCGCCATAGGCGCGGAAGTCGCTATTAGGGCCATAGCCCCGGATGTGCTCCATGTTGACGCGGGCGCCGTACACCTTGGGGTTGTAGTGCTTGGCGATCTGCAGCAGCCAGTCACGGTCAATGGTGCGGCCGTCAGAGGTGGCGCCTTCGACGGCGACGCGGAAGAAGCGGGATTTCTTGGACATGAGTGGATGAGCCTCGCTGATGGGTTTGCCGGTGTCCGGCGATGAGTTCGCGGTGAGTTCTCATGGTGTCCAGCGGCCTGCGCCGCGTCACGCGGGTGTCGTTGTGGCGGCGCGGTGGACGTAATCGCGCGCTGGTTTAGATGGAGCCCGCCCGGAAAACTGCCTGCCATGGCACGAAAGAAACCGACCGGGGATGACTGCGCCCCATTTGCTGCAGGCGAGCAGCCACAGGCCAAAGCCGCCAAAAAGAAGGACGCTGATTTCGGTGCGCTCGTGCTCGCCCAGGCCCAGGAGCAGGGCAGCGCCATGCAGGCGGCCGTGCTGGCCAATAGTTCGCAGCCCAAACAGGTGGCGCGGTATCTGTACTGGCAGGGCTGGCGGCCCAAGCTGATAGCGGAAAAGCTGGGCGTTCCGGCAACCACGCTTTACGGCTGGCGCGATGCGGAAGAGTGGGACAAGTTCACGCCGCTCGATCGCGTGAACGGAGCGCTTGAGCTGCGCATGGTGCAGCTCATCATGAAGGACGAAAAGACAGGCGGAGACTTCAAGGAAATCGACCTGCTCGGCCGCCAGCTGGAGCGCACCGCACGGGTGGAGCGCTACCAAGAAACCGGCAAGGAAGGGGACCTAAACCCCAACATTGCCCGCCGCAATGCCGCCCCGAAGCGCAAACCCAAGCGCAACGAGTTCACGCCCGAGCAGACAGAGCAGCTGCTTGAGATATTCCACGCGGGAAATTTTGGGTATCAGAACCGATGGTTTGAGGCCCAGAAGGAGCGCACGCGCATTCTGCTCAAGTCGCGCCAGATTGGCGCAACGTTCTACTTCGCCCGAGAGGCCTTGATTCGTGCGGTGACAGAGGGGCGCAATCAGATTTTTCTGTCCGCATCCAAGGCCCAGGCGCACCAGTTCAAGAATTACATGGTGGCGTTCGCCAATGAAGTGGGGGTAGACCTGGGCGGTGATCCCATGGTACTGTGGAATGGCGCCGAGCTGCATTTCTTGGGCACCAATGCCAAGACGGCCCAAGGCCGCAGCGGGGATTTCTATTTCGATGAGTTCTTTTGGACGGGCAACTTCAAGGAACTCAACAAGGTGGCCAGCGCCATGGCCACACATAAGCATTGGCGCAAGACCTATTTCAGCACGCCATCGGCAAAGAGTCATGAGGCCTACTCGTTCTGGACTGGGGAGGACCGCAACCGGGGCCGAGACAAAGCCAAGCATGTGCAGATTGACCTGAGCCACAAGGCGCTGGCCAACGGCCTGCGCTGCGCTGATGGTCGATTCCGCCACATCGTGACCATTGATGACGCGCTGCGCCTGGGCTGCAATCTGTTTGACTTGGCCGAGCTGCTGGACGAGTACCCGGACGACGAGTTTGCCAATCTCTTCCGTTGCGAGTTCATCGACGACAGCAATTCACAGTTCACGCTGCAGATGATGCAGGCGTGCATGGTGGATTCGTGGGAGGCATGGGCCGACGACTTCAAGCCTCTCGCCATGCGTCCATTTGCGTGGCAGCCGGTGTGGGTTGGCTATGACCCCTCGTTTACCGGCGACACGGCGGCCCTGGTGGTTATTGCGCCGCCCAAGGTGCCGGGCGGCAAGTTCCGCCTGCTGCATCGCCAGCAGTTCCGGGGCGCTGACTTTGAGGCCCAGGCCGAGTACATCCGCAGCATCACCGTGCAATACAACGTGACGTTCATGGGCATCGACACCACGGGCTTGGGCCAAGGCGTTTATCAGAACGTCATCAAGTTCTACCCGCAGGCGCGTGCCTATCACTATGACTTGGCGCTAAAGGCGCGGCTGGTGCTCAAGGCCAAGCAGGTCATCAGCAAGGGCCGCCTGGAAATGGACGCCGACTGCACCGATGTGGCCGCCGCGTTCATGGCCATCAAGAAGGTGCTTACGCCGAGCCAGCGCCATGTCACCTATCAGTCCGGCCGCTCGGACGATATCGGCCACGCCGATCTGGCTTGGGCGGTCATGCACGCACTGGATAACGAATCACTCGCCGGGGATGTCCACGGCGGCAACTCATCTGTAGAGGTTTACGAATGACCAGAAAGAACCCCACCCCCATGGCCAAGGCAGAAACACAGGGAGGGCAGGTAGAGGTTTTCACCTTCGGGGACCCCGAGACGGTCAGCCGCCTGCGCCTGCTGGACTATGTGGAAGCGATGTTTAACGGCCGCTGGTATGAGCCACCGTTTCCGCTTGATGGGTTGGCCGATGCTTTCCGGGCATCGCCGCACCACAGCTCTGCCATCTACCTGAAACGCAATCTGTTGACATCGAGTTTTATCCCACATCCGATGATGTCGCGCGAAACCTTCAAAGCCTGGGCCACCGACTTTCTGGTGTTCGGCAATGGCTACCTTGAAGCCCGCCGCGCTTTGTCCGGCCGCACCATGCGCTTTGAACATTCGCTGAGCCGGTACATGCGCCGGGGTCAGGAGATGCGCTATTTCTACGTGCCCAACTGGCGCGAAGAACATGAGTTTGTGCCTGGCTCCGTCTTCCATCTGCGCGAGCCAGACATCAATCAGGAGCTGTACGGCCTGCCTGAGTATCTGAGCGCGCTGCAGTCGGCGCTGCTGAATGAGTCGGCCACTATCTTCCGGCGCCGCTACTACGAGAACGGCAGCCACGCCGGTTTCATCATGTACCTGAGCGACAGCGCAGTGAGCAATGGGGATGTGGAGAAGCTACGCGAGCAGCTGCGCAAGTCCAAGGGGCCGGGCAACTTCCGCAATCTGTTTGTCCATGCCCCAGGCGGCAAGCCCGAAGGCCTCAAGTTGATTCCCGTCAGCGAGATTGCGGCCAAGGATGATTTCAGCGCTATCAAGAACGCGAGCAAGGACGATGTGCTGGCCGCGCATCGTGTTCCGCCTGGACTGCTGGGCATCATCCCCAACAACACAGGCGGCTTCGGCAATGCCAGCCAGTCCCTGGAGGTGTTCCACGCGAACGAAATAGTCCCGCTGCAGGGGTTGTTTGAGACATTCAACGAGTGGGCAGGCATGGACATTGTGAGGTTCGCACCTCGGACGGGCAGCGAAGCTTAAAGAAATGCGGGCGCAGGCCTGACTTGACCATCATTCCGATACGCGATGGCCGGCCTGACCACCGGCAGCAAACGACCCTGAGCCGTCGTTCAGTCCTAACAGTTAAATTGGGCTATTTAGGTACGAATAAAGTGCGAGGGATGCGAGCAATAGAGACAGCAGCATCAGTGCCTCCAGAGTAGCCAGGCCTACCCAAAAACGTACTGGTTCTTCGTTTCTGTACGTAGTAGACGTCCGCGTTCGTATAAATCCATGCCTAATTGAAAAAATTGGATAAAGGATGGCAAGGAGCAGAAAACACGTCCAGCCAATCACAGAGACACCAGTAGCAAGGGCCCCTCGGCCAAGGAAACTAGCTAGAAAGGGAGACAGTAGCCCCAGCCCAAAGCAAACTGCGAGTGGTTTAAAGGTTTTTTGGACGTCGGTGCTCATACATTCAACTAGATTTCTCGGTTGTCGCTTAGATAAAATTAAGCCTTAATGATGCCGTGTCCCAGCGGACTTAGGCAAACCTAAAGACGTCAACTCCGCTGCCTACGATGAGTGTCGAGGGGCAACATCGAGTGACTGCTGCTGGCCGAACTCAGACGGTCACGACCAGCAGTCGGGTCAGCCACAACTGGCACAGGCGGTTAATTCGACCGGAATATGCACCAAAAGTATCAGGGCGCATTTGCGCCCTTTTTTGCGTCTGCACTACGCCACCCCTTAGCGCAGCCAGACGCGCACGCCAAGGCCGGAGCTTGCCCCTTCCAGTCACTGTTTCACCCATGACCTGTGCCGTCAAGCAAGGCCAGAAGCCGCCCCTCAACCCGGCGGCGCGCCATGACGCCCCCGCCGCGCCTGCCCGCTTCGTGGGGCGCAAATTACTACCCGGTCGGCCTACTTCAAAGCCACACCAATGCACGCAATGCATGGCATTTGGGCTGCATTTTGTATTACGGGAAATTACGAGGTTTTCAGCACAAGCCGCGCATCTGCCGCAGTGCTTGCGACGACATCCAGCCTGCGAGCCATGGGCTTGAGGATTGCATGCACGCAGGCGGCGCTTACCTTCGTGTTCTGAGCAGCGGCCAGCAGTTCGCAAAGCGCCTGAACAGATGCGCTCACATCATCAATCTCATTCTGAAATTGCTCGCTTGCTGAGTTGTTTGCCGCCATAGCTACCTAACAGACACTGTATGTGTGTACAGTATATTCCGCAGTTTACTGTGTAAGCAAACGCTATCTTTTTTGTATCAAGGCCATAGGAAGGCGTCGCCGGATGGCGGCATGACTGCCAGAACTGGGCCGAAGTTGAGACGAAAAAAAACGCAGCGCCGTTCAACACGGCCTGCGTTTATCAAAGTCTGAGCGTCAAAGCGGGAAAATGTCCCACTTATGCCCCACTTCCACCAAAAACCATTGAAATTCAATGCTTTACTGGTCCCCCCGACAGGAATCGAACCTGTATCTGTCGCTTAGGAGGCGACCGTTCTATCCATTGAACTACGAGGAGTGACTAGAGATTGTATCCGCGAATTTTCCTGGCTTTCTCTCTGTGCTGCTAATCCAATATCATTCCGTCTCATTTGGTCAGTGATACGGAGTGATACGGTGTATCACTTCATTCGGAGATACAGCGGTGGCAAGCATCACAAAGATCGGCGACAGGTGGCGGGCACTGATCCGTCGCAAAGGGTTCCCATCATATTGCAAGACGTTTGGGACCAAGGCTCAGGCGGAAAATTGGGCGCGCCGTATCGAGTCCGACATCGAGGACGGGATGGCTCCGCGCGCTGAGAGCGTGATGGGGAAAAAGCTGCTGGTTGGCACTGTGATCGATGCGTACGTGTCCATGCGCGAGGCCTCAGGGCGCTCGGTGCGTGATACGTCTAATGAGTACTACACACTGCTGAGGCTAAAGCGCGAACTAGGCACACTGGATGTGATGGCATTGACTCCGCAGATGCTGGTCGGGTTCTGCCAGATGCGGGCAGAGGAAGGAGCAGGCGGCTACACCATCAGCATGGATCTGACCAAGCTGAGCACGGTGATGCGATATGCCGGCCCGTATCTCAAGGTCAAGATCCCCAACGTCGTGGCCGAGGCCCGGCCATTGCTCAATCACCTCAAGCTGATATCACCAGGTGGTGTGCGTGCACGTCGACCTGAAAGCGAGGAGTTGGGCGAGATCCTTGCATACCTGGTCAAGCGCAGGGGGCAGGGCTATGCGGACTTTGTGGAGTTCGCTTCTTACTCCGCCATGCGCCGTGGCGAGGTCTGCAAGCTGCTGTTTAGCGAGCTGGATGAGGCTAAGCGCATGGTGCTGGTGCGCAATCGCAAAGATCCACGCAAGAAGATCGGCAACGATATGTGGGTGCCGCTGCTGGGCAGGGCTTGGGAGATCGTCCAGGCGCAGCCGCGTGATGATGTGTTGGGCAGGATCTTCCCCTTGCACCCGCAGACCGTGAGCAAGTATTTTCGTGAAGCCTGCAAGGAGCTGGGCATCGACGACCTGAGGCTGCACGACATGAGACACGAGAGCACCAGCTTGCTGTTTGAGGCTGGCTATCAGATCCCCGAAGTGGCCCTAGTCACAGGCCACAAGAAGTGGGAAAACTTGAAGCGGTACACAAACCTGAGGCCAGAGGATTTGCATGAAGGGCCGGCCAGCAAACGGTAGTCATGTAACGAGCAGATATAGTGCACGTTACAAATTCGTGCATGGCGCTGAGTCAATAGCGGTGTGTCGAAATCACCTAGCAATCCACTTCAATCTAAAGTAGCTCAATGACGCCGCGATCTAGCACTCTTTTCCATTTCACTAAAAGCCGCGAAACATTGAAACTCATCCTTGATGGCGGATTCTGGCCTCGGTACTGCACTGAAGACATGCGCTGGCTGGGTCAAGAAGGTGCTAAGGCCATCGCTTTTCCGATGGTTTGCTTCTGTGATATTCCGCTATCCCGAATCTCGGATCACGTCAACTTTTATGGTCAATACGGTCTTGGGATGACCCGTGAGTGGGCTACTGCAAACGCCCTGAATCCAGTCTTTTATTTGGCTGGTGAGAACCCGGTCAGTGCTGAGCTGCGCAGGCTCGGGGTCCTTGCCAACCGCCTTAAGGATGAAGAGCTAGCCAAAGCGAACCACACTCTTCGTTATGTGTACGCTCATGTCAAGCCTTCGCAAGGCATCATGACGGTCGACGGATCTCCGGTTGAAAAGGACTTCTATCTAGAGTCCGAGTGGCGCCATGTGCCTCGATCGACAGATATTCGAGACTATTTGCATGCGAATGCCTTTGAAAATCCGGATGCGCTAGAAAGACACAATCAGTCATCCAAAGTCCATTGCAGCTTGAAGTTCACCCCCAAAGATGTGAAGTACATCTTTGTTAAGTCGGATGCAGACATTCCTGATTTGATTAACTTCATCCAGGTGGGGTTGGACCGCTATCCGGGCGCTGATACCAAAGTTCTTATGTCGAGGGTCACATCTCTAGAAAGCATTCAGGCGGACATCTAGGTCGATCGACGTGTCTTGCCTTCGGGTAGACCGATAAATTTTCTTCGAGGGAGGCAGAGCATGAATGATGCTCACATTGCCGCAATTATCACCGCAGGGGCAGGTATTAGCGGCGTCATCCTGGGTAACTTGTTCGTTGCCATCAAGGAGTCCTTGAGCGACAAAAGGAAGGATGAGCGAGACAGGACTTACCTTGCCGTCCTTGTCGTCTCCCATTTGGAACGGTTTGTGAACGGGTGTTGGCAAGTTGCACGGGATGACGGAACGTCTGAGGGGCGGCCAGCAGGAGGAGGGGGCGAGTATCACCAGCCGACTGTGACAGCGCCGGAGTTCTTGCCGCTCGATATTGATGTCGAATGGAAGGTTCTCCCAAAAGATCTGATGTACGACATCCTGCAGATTCCTGATAAGCGAGAGGGAATCCAGAATCGGCTTTCGGGTCTTTGGGAATATGACGATCCACCTGAATACTCCGATTATTTTTTGACTCGGCAGCGCGAATACGCCCAGTTGGGATTGGATGTGTCGGACATCGCGCGTAGGCTGCGTGTTCATGCTGACATGCCCCGCGAGGCGTTCTCGCATGGTGGATGGCAGCGTGAGTTTGCTTTGGAGAATGTGATCGAGCAGGTCGATGCGCAAAGAAGGGAAATTGCCAAGCGCAGTGCTGAGATGTTGTCTGCAGCTGGGGCCGTCTCCCAGCAGTGAGCAGCGAGGCCTGCTCACCCGCTGGCCAGGGCCGCGCGCTGCCTGCAGGAGTCAATGTGCTCGGCTACATCTCGGTAGTCGGCCCAGCGCTTGCCGGCATCCATGTAGGTCTTGATGGGCATGGTCCCGTCGCTGACCTTGTTGAGTACAGCGGCTTTGGTGATGCCCAGCACTTCCGCGATCTGGGCTGTATTCAGGCGCAGGCCGTATTTCTCGGTGACGATCATTTGCGTGACCAGGCTGCTCATGGCTTGGCTCCCTTGATTTTTCGACCGGCAAGCAATGGCTGCAGTGGCACGCCGATAGCGGCCGCACGACCAATGCCGGCAGCGGGCAGCCGGCGCTTGCCAAAAGTCACTGCACCATAGTTGGTTGCGTCCAGGCCGAGCACGGCCGCAAACTGGCCCTTGGTCAGCCCGTACTCCTTGCGCCGGTGTTCCAGTGCCTCGGCTTCGGTGAGGCCAGATGCTGCTGTGCATGCGTCTGCACGCTGCTTCAGATCCTTGATCAGCGCGGCCTTGGCCTCTTTCAGGGTGTCGAAGTCCGCGATTTGCTGCTGTCCGCGCATCAGCAGGTGGCCGATCACATCATCCTGGCCGCTAAACGGCTCATGTAATGGGGAAACGGACGGCAAAGTCATTGAATCACCTCAACTTCAGTAATATGGAAAGCCACGCGAATGGGCTTGCAGCGCGGAGCGCGCACGATGGAGACGTCTACGGACTCGGGGCCGATCTGGGCCACGACCGTGCCCTCGTAGCCAATCCAGGGCTTCTGCTGCTTGCCGGTAGCGTTCTCCCGGATCTGCACGCGCTCGGCCACCAGCTCCTCGGCCGTCCATTGCTTCGCTGCAGCCCCTGTCTTCGCGCCTGCATTGCCTTGGCCATCTTCAGCGGCCGCAGCCTGCGCAACAGCAGGCTGCTGGGCGTCATCGTCCGGGTAGGGGAAGTCGTCCTCGATCTCGGAGGCGGGCGGCAGACCATGAGCCGCTTTGGCGGCTACAGGGGCTGCTTTGTCGCCTTGCGCTTTAGCGCCTGATATGGGTGCCTGGGCGACAGCCACAGGCGCCCCATCGATGCCCTGCGCGGCTGCGGCCGCGCCTGAACCTTCCAACTCCTGCAACGCCTCAGCGATTTGGGCAGACGCATGCGCAGCGCTGGTTTTCGGCTTTTCGCTGGCCTGCGCAGCGGGCTTCTTGCCTTTTTTGGCATTGCCTCGCCCGCCATCATCGCCAGCGCGCGCAGCGGGGTGTTGGGGTAGATTGGCCTTCGGGGCGGCAGATTTGACGGGTTCGGGCTTGGGTAGGTGCTCGTCTGCGGCTGCTGCTTTGGTTTCCTTGATAACTGTCTGCAGCTGCTCTTTCAACACCGCGCCAGATACCAGCATCAGACCTTCATTAGCAACGCGGTCGCCGTAGCTATGGTCATTCACGCGGCTGTCTGTCTGCATGATGCAGAGCATGTGCAGCTGATCTGGGACGAGTGTGTCCTTTGCGTGCTGAATCAATGCGCTGTGTGCGCCCACCCGATCCAAACCCAGCACATCTGCAATGGCCAGTGCATCGTCGCCGGATAGGCTTCTGACCGTGCGTAGCACCAGATAGCGGTGCAGCTCGGTGGTGAAAAGCCCGCCCATGTTCCTGGTGATGGCTGTCCAGGTGCGGTCAATGAGGCCATCGCGCCAGGCACGTTCAAACTTGGCTTCGGCCTTGGCTTTCGCCTTGGCCTTCTTGTCATCGGCAAAGGCGCGAACTTCCTTGGCTACTTCCTTTGAAGCCTGGGCCTGGCCGTCCACGATCTTGAGTAGGCGCAACACCGTTTCATTGGGCAGCACGTCGATCAGCTCGCCCTTTTTGCGCGGGTGCTCTACCTTGGTGGGTTGGATGCCTTCGGCTTCCATCTGCGCGCCGATGATCTTGCGCAGTGGTACGTCGGTCGGGCTGTCTTCGGTGGAGTCCAGGCGACGATAGCCCTTGAGCTTTGAGTTGCCCCAGTGGTCAGAGGCCAGCTCTGCAGCTTCTGCGCCGGTGATGACGTTCTGCCCCTTGTCCTGGGCGTCACGCACCATCTGGGCGGTGTGCGCATCGGTCTTCTTGTGGAAGCAGCTGGGGTCTGTGCACACGTCTGCACTCTTGATGTCGTTCCACAGCTCTTGGTCGGCACCGGTGCGCTTCTTGCAATCGGTGCAGGTGCCCGCTTCGGGCAGCAGGCTCGCATCGGTGATCTTGAATCGCGCTGTGTCCAGCCGCAGCATGAACTCGTTTTGCACATGCTGGGCGCAAGCGCGGTAGCTCGGAAACTCGCCGCGCCAGTCATCATCAGTCATGAAGTCGAGGGCCTTGATCTGCAGCTGCTCGTTGGGGATACGAGCCACCAGCAATGCCTTGCTGAAATCAATCTTGCCTTCGCGCAATGCCTCGCGTGCCTGCTGGCACAGGTCCAGCAGCTTGAGCCGACCATAGACATAGCCCCGGCTCTTGCCGATTTTTGCGCCTACTTGATCAGCGTTGAGCTTGCTGTGCTTCATCAGCGACTCATAGCCCTCGGCCTCTTCCAGCTCGGTGACGTCTTCACGCTGCAGGTTTTCGATGACCTGGACTTCCAGGGCCTGCTCGTCGGTCATTGGGCGGATCATGGCCGGGATCTGCGCAACCTTCGCCAACTGGCAGGCACGCCAGCGGCGCTCGCCGGCCACCAGCTCATACTCGGGCGCGGGCTGCTTGAGTGCGCGGGCTTCGCGGTGTGTGTCTTCCAGGCGGTGGCCTGGGAGCGGGCGAATCAAGATAGGCTGATGCACACCGCTGGCCGCGATGCTGTCCGCCAGTTCCTGGAGCTTGGTCGCGTCGAAGCGCTTGCGCGGGTTGGTCAGGCTGCGGGCAATGCTGACGATTGCCACATGGTCCATGCGCTCGCCAGCGCCTGGCGTGGGCAGGGCCTGGGTGACGGTGTCCTTGGTGTCGGTCATTTCTATGGCCTCCCTTAATGTGTTGTGGCTTTTTGCTTGAGTTCTGCAATCAGCTCCAGATAGTTCTGGGTGAGTGCGGTGGCGTGGTCAGGGCCATAGATCGCCGCAAAGGCTCCGATCAGCGTGCCAATGGCTGCCTGCAGGGCTTTGTCGAATGCCTCATCGCCGGGCGTGTAGGTATTGGCCAGCGGTTGCATGACAAACGTTTCTGCAAGCTGCTTGCCTAGGTTCAGCGGGTCGTTCTTCTTGACCTGGATTGCTGCAGTTTTCATGCTGCAGCTCCTGCGGTCTGGGCCATCCAGTGGGCGCGCATGCGGTCCACGTCATGGGTGGCATGGGTGCGCCAGTCGTCGCCATGTGTCAGGTAGTGGGTCAGCATCCAGTGCATCACGGCTGCCTGCTCCTCTTCCGCTTTGCGTGGGACGTCGTGACCGCCCATGCGCAGGGCCTCAGCAAAAGTGGTGCACTGAAAGCACATCAATCCGAGGATCTTCTTCAGCTCGCCTGTAAGGGGTGGAATTACTGGTGCCGCTGCTTGTGCCGCAGGGGCCAGGCCGTACAGGAAGCCTTTCACTGCTGGCTGCTTGCCCAGCCATCCCACGGCATCAATAGCCAGCGCGTGGGCTGCTGTCTCAAGGTGCATGCCGGGGCGAGGGCTTGGGATGTCCACGTGCACTTGGGCGTGTCCATCAGGCAGGTTTTCGATGACCAGGGTGATGCGATTCAGATCAGGCATGTGCTGCCTCCTTGGGTGGGGTTGTTTTTGGCTGCTTGGCGCGCCCGTGGACCTGGATGTTTGAGGTCATGGACATCGTCATTCGCAGATGAGCCACAGGGGATGTGGCGGTCACGCGGGTGCCACGCTTCAGGCTGCGCGCTGCTTTATCGGCTTCATGGCGCAGAGCGGCTGGGTAGACCACCTCGGAACGAACCGGGTGGTAGCCACAGCGGTCGGCCTTGATCAGCAGGCAGAGCACGGGCATGGGGGTTTGATCGTTGCCCATGAGCACGGTGCGCACCTCTGCGTCCGTAACCAGCTCGCCGCTGATCTCAATCTGGGCATCTGGATAGGCTGTGTCCATCACAGCACTCCAGCGTCAATCGCCACGCGTAGTGCGGCCAAGGTCAGGGCCGCTGCGCAGACAGCCATCCAGCGGATATAGGCCCGCCGGTTGCGTTTGAGCATGCGGGGTGTGGGTGCCCCGTCCAGTTGAATGATGGGCGCGCTCATGCCTCAGCCCTCCGTGCGCTGATGGGGTGGGCGTTGCCGAAGCGGGCCATGGCGCGCGCGATGGCATCGCAGCCGCCCGTGGCCAGAGTGGTGCGGCGCTTGCCGCCGCTGGTGACGATGTAGCGGGTCAGCATGGGACTGCCCCACTACGCACTGGGCCGGGCATGCCGGGGTGGAGGGTCAGATCCTGCATGAAGTCGGCCTCATCGATGCGGGCCTTTGCCTCTGCAAAGAGCTGGTCCCTGTGTTGGTATACCCAGCGTGTATTGATCGCAAAAGGCACTGGAACTGGCCAGAATCGGCGGGTGCTTTGACGCTCGCGCCAGCATTCGTTGTTGGTGCTTCCTGCGACCAAGAACTGGCGCGGTGCGAACTTGGTTTCAGCGCTGAATGGGGGGCGGTATGCGTCGTTTCGGCTGGTGATGAAGGACTTGATGGAGTGAATGTCTGCTTTGCTGAAAGCGGCCAGCTCGCCAATTTCATAGAGCCAGACGCGCTGCATTTGCTCCTTGGTGGCACGGCCCCAGCTCAGGTCTGCGGCTTCATCAGAGAAGAAATCTTGACCGGCGAGCACCTGGAGTAAAGATGACTTGCCTGTGCCAGCATGGCCCTCCAGCACGAGGCATTGCTCGAACCTGCTGCCCGGGTATTGCGCGCGGCGCACCATCGCCAGCAGCCAGTTGCGACCGACCAAGGCCAAGTACTCCATGTGGTACATGCCTGCGTTCTTCGGTGACTGGCCCAGCACGTGCGGCAGCCAGGTGTCCAGGCGCGGCACGCCATCCCACTCGGGCAGGCTGTTGATGTACTCAATAGGGGTTTTGGGTGTTGTGCACACGTGTGCACGGGCTTCTGTAGTGCTCATCCTCTAGTCCTTTGGCAAGAAAAAACCCGCCTGGTCGGGGCGGGTTGGTCCTGCTGAGCACATGCGGCACCACTCGGGGTGGCTGGTAGGATCCAGGCCGAGTAGAGGTCTTGAGGGGAAAAGATGTTGAGGAATCGAATCGCTGCTTGGTTTGCGTCCGGGGCTGTTGCTGTCTCATTGGCTGCGTGCGGTGACAGCAAGCAGGAGCAGGAGCGTCTGAATCAGTTGGCTATTCAGCGCCTAGAGGAGCAGAAGACACCTGAGCAAAAGGCCGAAGACGCAAAGCGTCTGGCGGATCGCGCCATCGCAGAGGCGGTGGATAAAGCCATGTTCTCTCGCATGTTGAACACAGCCTACGCCATGCGCTCGATAGCGAAGAACCCAAAGTCATTTGAGCTGGTCTCCATCGTTCATATCAAGAAGACGGATACCGTATGCCTAGTGTTCCGGGCAACCAACAGCTTCAATGCAGTGGTGACCGAGAGCGTTGCAGCAAACGCAGCAGGCAAGGCCGTTGACTGGAATACCAGCTGCGCAGGTCAGTCCGGTACGGATTGGACCAAACGCGTTCAAGCGAGTCTGTGAGCTTGGCCTACATGCACCAACCGCCCTTGAGGCGGTTTTTTTTGTGCCCGAAGAAAAGGCCGCATAGCCCGTGGCAAGTAAGAGAGGGAGGGAGGAGAAGAACCACGGGCGCGGCACAAACCTAAGCGCTTTGGCCGGGTTGGCAAAGCGCTTAGGTTTGCCCTGCACGGCGCAGGGCAGGGCACCAAGGGGTGCCGTATGTGCTCAGCAGGTTGTTAACGACCGGGGCTGGCCCGGTCGATGCCGTGGAGCCCACAACTCACGCGAGTTGCGGGGTGGACTTTAGCTCACTAAAGTTTAGTTTGCAAGCTGGCTAAATATAATTTCTTAAGTGTGCTCAACGAAAGCGACGCTCAACTGCTCTCACTACTCCAACGATTTTCATGTCCGAGGTGAAGGTCTTCATGGGATAACGTTCGTTGAGAGGCTTGAGATACCAATCCGCGCCGTCCTTCACAAGTTGCTTGAATGTGGATTCTTCACTGCCGTTCTTGGCGATCACAAAATCGTTGGGCAGAGGCTCTAGATCTGGCTCAACGATGATGACCATGCCTTCTTTGAAGTCTGGCTCCATCGAGTCGCCTTCAACTCGCAGGGCGAATGTGTATTGCCTGACTGGGACGGCAGTCGGGATCTGCTCTGCATCACTTGCCATCGGGGAATAGTTGTTCACTAACTCTTTGGGGTTGCCTGCTTGGACGCTAGAAAGAAGGGGCACGGTGCCGCCCATGTTGGGGCCTAGCGCCACATTGGAAGCTTCTGCAGCGAGCCGTGGTCCATTGCCTGTGGCAAGCCATACGGCACTGAAGCCGGTAACGGCTTGGATGCCGGCTGCTGAATCGGACTTCAACTCCTTGGTATCGCCGCTGAGCCATTGCGTCACTGCGCTTTGGGACTTTTTCGCGGCTTTAGCGATCTCTGTGCGAGTGAACCCCGCGTCTATGAGTGCCTGGATGCGATCTTTAAGGGCCATGGATTAATTAAGCCACCTAAACACTTTAGGCTGCTTTCGTTTGTGACTTGAGTGTGCTAAAGTCAGCCGCATGGAAAAGTCTCATGCGTTTGAACTGTTGGGTGGTACAGCCGCGTCAGTCGCGCGCGAGTGCCGGATTACACCGTCTGCGGTATCGCAATGGCCTGATGAGCTGTCTAAGGATCAGGTTGACCGCGTTCAAGCGGCACTGTGGCGTAAGCACGTTGCTGCGATGAGCCATGTCGGCGCACAGCCTTCGCAGGAGTCGGCCCTTGGTTGACTGCCTGACCTTCACCCACCGCCCAGATCGGAGCTGCACAGCTGCCGGGCGTTTTGTCTCCTCGCTCTATCAAGGTGCTGCACACGCGGGCAGGTGTGTGCAGCTTGTTGTGCTGCGGGCGGTGGGTTTTTTTGTTCATGGACGCAGTGTCGTTGCTGCGGTCGCGGGCCGAAAGCCTGGAATTTTTCTGTTTCAAGGGGGTGCTCTGTGACCTGCTATCTGTCTCCAAATGCATGGCGCGATGTGCTCTACAACGCGGTGCGCAACACCCCCGGCGGCGTCTCAGCCGCTGCCACCTTTCTGACCATGCGCCGTGGTCGCAGCATTCACACCGAGACATTGCGTGCCCGCCTGCGTGGCGTGGATGGCGAGTGGATCAACCTGGAGATGCTGGAGCTGCTGACGGAATGGATGCAGGAATGCCGCGAGCCAGGCGCCCTCAAGTGGCTGAGCATGCTGAACCAGCAATACGGCATGGTGGCTATGACCTTGCCACCGGCCCCTCCTGGTGGTTGGCCCTGCGAGGCCGAAGCCATCCAGAAGAAGCTGCTGCAGCTGGGCGTCGAGGGTGGATCTCTGACAGCCCTGGGCATGCGCGTCACCGAGGACAAGCGCGTGGAGCCGGCCGAGGCCGAACAGATGTGCGCCCAGATCATGGGCGAGGTGGAACTGCTCCTGCGCTTGCACCGCAATGTGCGCCGCGCCGCTGGCCTGGAGGTCGAGCCATGAGACCAGCAGGAGAAATCAGCCTGGCACTGCTTCAAGCAGTAGAGCGCCTGTGGACCCCGGAGCGTGGGCCTACCTTGGCCGAGCTGGCGGAGGCTACAGGATGGCCGAAGGCCTTGGCAAGCCAGACCCTTAAAGACATGAAGCGCTACGGGCGCCTTCTTATTTGCGGCGACCGCAAGGTGCCTGGACGTAATCGACCGGCAGCCGAGTACGCGCTGCCACATCAAATTAATGCCGCCAATGAGGCGGATTTCGTCGGCCTGTCGCAGGCCATGCAGCTCTGGGGGTAAGGAATGGTTTTGGCACACGCTGCCGGTGTTAGGGACGCCGGCGTGTTCTTCTGTTTTCTCATGCTTGGAGGTGCCGCATGAAAGAGCACCGCGAAGAACTGCCGCCGCTCAAGTTTCGGGCGCTGGCCGATGCATTGCTGGGTCAGATAGATACGCTGGTCGAGGCATGGCTGCGTGGCGGCAAGCGAGACGGGCACGAGTGGAAGTGCGCAAACCTCGGCGGCGGTAAAGGCCGCAGCTGCAGTGTGCGCCTGGAGGGCGAGAAGGCCGGCTATTGGTCTGACTTCAATTCGGATAAGTCAGGCCGCGACTTGCTGAGTTTGTATGCAGCGATTCATGGCTTGACCCCAGTGCAGGCCGCGTTGCAGCTTGCTCGCGAGTTGGGCCTGGAGGATGTGGCTGGAGTGGTGAAGACTGCTAGCGGTGCTGCTGTGGCACCACTGGCCAATCCACGCCCCGCGCCGGCCCCAAAGCCCCAAAGTGATAAAGAGCGCTGGACTTCCTTCTGGCCTGTGCCTTCCATCGCGCCCAAACCCACGTTCTCTCATTTCCACCGAAAGCCGGAGGATCTGCAGAACACGGCCGAGTACCGCGACGGCGCAGATCTGCTGGGCTATGTGCTGCGCTATGGCACCAGCGACGGCGGCAAAGATACGCTGCCCTATACCTTTGCGAAGTCTGGCCGCGATGGCAGCCTGGCCTGGAAGTGGCGCACCTGGGACGAACCCCGGCCGCTGTACTTTCCTGGCGGCACACGCCCAGGTGAGCGCACGGTGATTCTGGTTGAGGGCGAGGTCAAGGCCCAGGTGCTGCAAGCCCTGCTAGATGCGTGCGCCCCTAGCATCTATTGCGTGGTGTCCTGGCCGGGTGGCTGCAAGGCCTGGGTCAAGGCCATGTGGGAATGGCTGGCCGGCTGTGCGGTGCTGCTGTGGCCTGACTGTGACGCCCACCGCGAGAAGCTGACCAAGGCCGAGCAGGCCACGGTGAAGGATGACCCCGAAGCCAAGGCTGCACTGGAGGCCAGCAAACCCTTGCTGCCTGCCGAGAAGCAGCCAGGCATGAAGGCGATGCTGGACATTGGCGGGGTGCTGCAGGCCGACCATGGCTGCAAGGTGCAACTGTTGCCCATTCCTGCCCCTGGCGAGAAGCCCAGCGGCTGGGACTGCAAGGACGCCATCGCAGATGAGGGCTGGACGGGCGAGGATGTGCTGGCCTTCTTTGGCCGGGCGCAGCCTTTGCCGGTTGTGGATGCGCTTGCAGACGCGCCCGCTCAGGCTGACGCTCCTGCAGCTGCCGGTGGCAGCGGTGGCAAGCCGCCAAAAAACGATGATCCCGTTGGCACGGGCGGCAATGATGATGACGATTTTGACGAAGACATGGTCAAGGTCGGTGGCTATCTGGTGCCGAGCTGGATGTCGTACTACTACGACGGCGAGAAGGAGCGCTGGAATGTCTCGCGCAAGTTCGTGATTCGCTGCCTGGAGCGCCTGCCGGACATTAAGGAAGTGCTGGGCTTTGACGAGCTGCGCAATACGGTGCAGTGCCGCAAGGCCTGGCCCTGGCCCTATGCCAAGCCCGGCGAGGTGCGCAATTCCGACTCTTTGCTGCTGGGCAAGTGGCTGACCGATACCTATGGGCTGCCGAGCATCAGCAAGGCTGCGCTGGAAGAGGGCATGTTGACGGTCGCGGCCACGCGCCGGTATCACCCGATCAGGGACTATTTGACGGGCTTGAAGTGGGACGGCAAGCCGCGCGTAGATAACTGGCTGGTGCATGTGCTGGGAGAGAAGCCCGAAACCATCAAGCCCGCGCTGTTTGAGTACCTGGGGTTGGTTGGCCGGTTCTGGCTGCTGGGCATGGTCTACCGGGTGATGGATCCAGGCTGCAAGTTTGACTATTGCCCGGTGCTTGAGGGCAGCGGCGGCTTGCGCAAGTCCACCCTGGTGGAGACGCTGGCCACCAGCGAATACTTCAGCGATACCCCGTTTGAAGTGGGCAAGGGCAAGGAAGCGCAGGAGCAGGTGCAAGGCCTGTGGCTGTATGAGATTGCCGAGCTCACCCATTTCAGCAAGTCAGAGGTGGGCGCGATCAAGGCCTTTATCTCGGCCAAGGTGGACCGCTACCGGGTGGCCTATGGCAGCACGGTGGAATCCTTCCCGCGCCAGTGTGTGCTGGTGGGCACCACCAATGAGGATACGTACCTGCGCGACCGCACGGGTAACCGGCGCTTCTGGCCGATCCCGGTCAAGCGCCAGATCAATACCGAGTTCGTGGCCAAGTACCGCGAGCAGCTGCTGGCCGAGGCTTTTGCCCGCTATCTGCAGGGTGAGGCTTACACGCCCACGGGCGACCAGGAAGAGCGCCTGTTCAAGCCGATGCAGGAGAGCCGCCTGGTGGAAACCGCCGTCGATGGCGAGCTGCTGTATGTGCTGACTCGGGTGCCTGTGCAGAACGGCATTCAGAGCGTGGTCAATGAGTTGGCCGACTTTGTGACCTTGCCGCAGTTGGTGCAGGCCTTGGGTGCAGACCCGGCCAAGGCGCCGCCAGGACTGCAGGGGCAGATTACCAGCTGGCTCAAGCATGAGGGCTGGGAGCGTAAGCGTAGCAGTGTGGCGCCCAGGCCTTGGGGCTATGTGCGGCCGAAGAACTGGCCGCCGCAAGAGCGTGTGGGTGGTTTGGATGAGCAGGCGCCAGCGTTGGCTCCGGGCGTGGCTGAGGCTGTGGAAGACGTCACGTTTGTGGCGCCGCCTCTGCCGCCCGAGTTTGCACCGCACGACGCCGAGCCGTGGGACGGGGACGATGCGCCGTTCTGATTACCAATCTTTTCAATGGAGGGCAGCGCCTGAATCGCGCTGCACTGCCTACGTGGCTGGAGGCGTGATTCGCGTCCACGTAGTGGCTATGGCAATGGTGTGCCAGGCCTGCGGTGCAGTGGCGGGGACGGCCTGCTTTGGTGTGCCTATCGACTGATGTCTGTCCATGTCCACGATGTCCACGCGTTTTGCATGGACCTCACCAGATACCCCTTCTCCTGGTTTCCAGGGTTGAGGCCGCTGCATTGCCGAATGGTTGCTGTGTCCTGGTGTCTGCGGAGTTGGACTGGCGGGCGGGCACAGGCCGATGCGTTAGGGGTGCAGGTGCGCGTGCGCGTGGCTTGCAGGCGGGTTCTCTGAACTCTATATACAAAGGGTGGACAGAATGGACAAAGGGACAACAGATCAGAAAGTGAGCAGTCAGTGGTCAGAACATGAGCGTTGGTTGATCACACAGGGGCAGCATCGAATCAAGGCCAAGATGCCCGAGGTCTATAAAACGATTCTTCGCTACGCCGAGAAGGACAAGTCTGTGTGGGGCATTGTGCGCATGGGCCTGACTGGTCGCCCGGACTACTTTTGGGCTTGCGAGGGTGGTGAGGTGGTCGGTGCGCCCTTCACGCGCTTTGCTCGGGCGGTCGAGGTGTCGCGCTTGATAGGCCGCATGGGTTGTGCACACGTGTGCATGATCGCCGGCCACGGTGATCTGGGAGGTGCCTGACCATGGCGCGGATCGAGCACATCAAGCGCCGCCTGGATAACTGGGCGCTGTGGCGGGCGCGGCGTGACAACAATGGTCTGGGCTTCCCGTCGCAGAACATCCTGGCCGTTTGGGGTGCCAATGTTGAGCAGCCGCAGAAGAACCGCGAGTCTGTCATGCCGGTGCTGCACCTGGAGGCTGAGGAGACGGACAAGGCGGTGGAGTCGTTGAAGGGCGGCAAGTCCCACCTGTATGAGACGCTGCACTGCATCTATGTCCGTGACCTGGGCGTGACGGGTACGGCCCGCCAGATAGGCCGCGCCCCGTCAACGGTGCATGCGCAGCTGGATGCTGCAGACCGTGCTATTGATGCCTGGTTGGTGGCGCTCGCTCAGGAGAAAGAGCGCAAACGTGCCGCTTTCAATGCGCGTGATGCGCATCCGGTGAGTTTTCCACCATAGAGAGTTGCAGTACATTTGCGGCAAGCTAGTGCTCAGTGCCCCTAACCGCTGAGTACTTGCCCGGAAACCCCGCCAGTTTGCGCTGTGCGGGGTTTGCTTTTTGTTGACCCCTCGGAGCATCCATGAGCAATGCAGGAAGACGGGCGCATGACGACCGGCGCGGCAGCTCGCACTCGCGTGGCTACAACTACGCATGGCAGCAAGCCCGTGATCAGTTCCTGCGCGATAACCCATTGTGTGCAGAGCATGCAAAGCAGGGACGCAAGGAGCCGGCGTCTGTGGTTGACCACATCGAGGCGCCACGACTGCGCGAGGCTAGGGAGTCGGGAGATCCGGCTCGCTTGGCATCTGCCCATGCGTTGTTCTGGAGTCGTTCCAACTGGCAGCCGCTGTGCAAGTTCTGCCATGACTCGGTGAAGCAACGGGCGGAAAAGTCGGGGCGCGTTCCTGGTTGCGATGCATCCGGGCGCCCCGTTGACCCGTCTCACCCATGGAACCGCAGCCGCTCCGAGGGGGAGGGGGGGTGAAAAATTTACATCCCCTCGCCGTCTAGACCGACCGGTTCTCTCTGTTCGCAAAATGCGGGAAATATGGGGAGGGGGGGTATCAAGTCAGGAGGCCTGTATGGCTGGAAATGCAAACTCTGGCCGCAGCGCCAAACCCTCTTTTCTGCACCTTGCGGGCGGAAATGCCAGCAAAAAAAACGCGGCTGACCTGCTTCGCGAAGTGGAGGCCCAGACCGTCGCATCGAGTGAGCCGCCGATGCCGGAATTCCTCAGCCCGGCCGCACAGGGTGAGTGGCGCCGCGTGGTGGTCGATCTGCTCACGCTGGGCTGGGTGCATCAGCTGGACATGATGGCCCTTGCCTCCTACTGCGAGGCCGTGGCTGATTGGCGGCGATTCCGCGAATTGATCGCAAAGAAAAATTTGGCCGATCCAGAAAGCGGCGATGTGCAGACCTACGCCACGGGCGCGAGGCAGATCAGCGTCTGGCGCCAGTTGGCAAACGATGCTGAAAAGCGCGCGAACGCTGCTGGCGCGCTGTTCGGCATGTCGCCCCTGGCCCGGAGAAACATGAAGACTGCGCTGCTGCCGCAGGGGGAGTTGTTCGGGAATGACGAAAAGGACGCCGTTAGCCGCTACTTCAGCTGATTGCCGCGTCCTCAAATTCGCGCGCCGCGTGCTGCAAGGGCGCATCATCGCTGGCCCATATGTACGCGCTGCGTGCAAGCGGCATCTAAGTGATCTCAAGTCAGGCCACAAGCGTGGCCTGGTGTGGAACCAGGAAGCCGCAGATAAAGCCATTGGGTATTTTGAGGATGTGCTCAAGCTGAACGGCGGCGACTTCGAGGGTAAGCCGTTTTTGTTGGCTCCCTGGCAGGCTTTCATTGTTGGTAGCCTGTACGGCTGGTTTCTGGAAGACGGCCAGAGACGCTTTCGTGTGGTCTACATCGAGACAGGCAAGGGATCGGGCAAGAGTCCGTTGGTTGCAGGCATCGGTCTCTATGGACTGGCATCGGACGGCGAGCAGCGCGCTGAAATCTACGCTGCCGCGACAAAGAAGGAGCAGGCCCAGATCCTGTTTCGTGATGCCGTGGCGATGGTCAATCAGTCGAAAGGTCTGGCTTCGCGCCTGGTGCAGTCAGGCCGCGACGAGAAAGTGTGGAACCTGTTCTACCCTAGTACGAACAGCTTCTTCAAGACCATCTCTGCAGACGAGGGCGGCTCTGGCCCGCGCCCTCATGTTGGTCTGATTGACGAGGTGCACGAGCACAAGACTGCGACGGTCATCGACATGATGATCGCCGGGACCAAGAGTCGGCGCCGGGCCATGGTGATCATGATCACCAACAGTGGCAGCGATAAGAACACGCCCTGCGGTCAGTACCACGACTACGGTGCAGACGTGTGCACAGGCAAGGCGAAGGATGATCGGTTCTTCGGATTCATCTGCTCCTTGGATAAAGGCGATGACCCCATCAAGGATGAGAGCTGCTGGCCGAAGGTCAACCCTTCGCTGCGGTATCGCCTTCCTGGGCAGCGTGAAGGCATCCCCGGATATGCATATCTGCGGGCACAGGTGCAAGGTGCCAGAGGCATGCCATCGAAGCAGGCCAAGGTGCTGCGCCTGAACTTCTGCGTATGGACTCAGGCTGAGTCGCCCTGGATCGACTGGGAGATATGGAGCAGCGCCGCAGACAAAGTGCCGATGCGCTTGCTGCGCAATCGCAGGGCGGTGGCCGGGCTGGACTTGTCCAGCACCACGGACTTGACGGCTTTCGTGTTGCTCTTTTTCCCTACGGTCGAAGATCCGTATTGGCGATTGATGCCTTATTTCTGGATACCTGACCACGACATCGATGAGCGTGAAAAGCGCGACCGGGTGCCGTATCGGGAGTGGATTGAAAAGCGCATGCTGGAGACGACACCAGGGCGTGCTGTCAGTCGTCTGTTTGTGTTGCGCCGTATGCAGACCATCTGTGATTACTTCGGGGGTGTGGAAAAAATCGCCTACGACCGCTGGCGTGTGGAGGATCTTCTGCAGCTCATGGCGGAAAACGGCATCACGTTGCCGCTAATGGAGAAGTTCGGTCAGGGATACGAGTCCATGGGGCCGGCTGTTGATGAATTTGAACGCCGCCTGCTGGGTGCTCCGATACCGGGCGATGAGCCGACTGAACATGCCGAGGTCGTGGAGCAACTCAGGCACGACGACAACCCCGTTTTGACATGGAATGCGGCCAACGCCGTCGTGACCCATGACCCGGCCAACAACCGAAAGGTCGACAAGTCCAAGGCTGCCGCTCGCGTCGACGGCATCGTTGCATCGGTCATGGCCTGCGGCATTAGCGGTAAGGGTTCTCAATTGAGCGGCCCTTCCATTTACGAATCAGGAGTGCGGATATGAAGCTGCGGATTCTTTCGTTTGTGTTTGGAGTGCTCGGCTTCGCCCTCCTGGTTGGTGGGCTGGCTCTGTGGAGCGTCCCGGTTGCGCTGTGCGTGGCCGGGGTCGGTCTGTTGTTGTATGCGTTGCTGCTGGATAAGGCAGCAGCCGCATTGATCGCCAAGGGCGATGCCAAAAAGTAAAGGATCGCCATGTTTTTTTCCTCGCTGCTTGGCGGTAGTGGCACGGGCGACCTCGTGGACAGCAAAAGCGACTTCTGGCGCGGCATCCTCGGCTCGGTCGGCGTGAGCGCATCCGGCGTGCGGGTCACGCCAGAATCTGCCCTGGCCCTGCCCATTCTGCAGAACTGCGTCACTTTGCTGGCCGAGAGCCTAGCCTCGTGCCCGGCTGAGTTGTACCAGCGCCTGGACGATGGGGGACGGGTCGCTGCCACTGAGCATCCGCTCTACAACGTCCTGCGCAACAAGCCCAACGACTTCCAGACTCCCTATGAACGGGTGGAGCTGTCGCAGATGGCTGTCGGTCTGCGCGGCAACAGCTACTCCTTCATTGACCGTGACGATCACGGCCAGGTCAAGGCGCTATGGCCTCTGGATTCCTCCAAGGTCACAGTGCTGAAGGGGCCGGATCTACTGCCTTATTACCAGGTGGCCGGTGCCGGTGCACCGCTGCCTATGCGCCTAGTGCACCACGTTCGCTGGCATAGCCATAACGGTTATGTGGGGCTGTCGCCTATCCAGTTGCATGCCGATGCCATTGGCCTTGCGCAAACGGTGCGGACTTTCGCTGGAAAGTCCTTTGCCAACGGTGCCAGTCTGTCGGGCGTCATTGAGCGGCCCAAAGAGATGAGGGCCATCACTGACCAGGCCACCATCGACGGGATCGTCAACCAGTGGGGCGCTAAATTCAGCGGTGCAGACAATGCGCGGAAAGTGGCGCTGCTGCAGGAGGGAATGACCTTCAAACCGGTCTCACTATCCAACGTCGATGCCGAGATGATCTCCATGCTCAAGGTCTCGGGCGTGGATGTGGCGCGGATCTACAAGATCCCGCTGCCCATGGTCAACGACCTGGAGAAGGCCAACTACAACACCATTGAGCAGCTGCTGATCCACTTCGTGGTGTTCGCGCTGCTGCCCTGGGCCAAGCGGCACGAGGGCGCAATGATGCGCGACTTCCTGCTTGATAAGGAACGGGGGCGCTACTTCATCGAGTTCAATCTGTCCGGCCTCATGCGAGGCGACCAGAAAAGCCGCTACGAGGCCTATGCCATCGGGCGCCAGTGGGGCTGGCTGTCGGTCAACGACATTCGGCGCCTGGAAAACATGCCGCCCATTGGTGGAGGCGATACCTATCTGCAGCCGCTGAACATGGTGGATGCCAGCAAGGGCACGCCGGATCTCAACAACCCTCAAGTGCGCGCCCAGCTGGTGAACCAGCAGCGTGAAATTGAAAAACTACTGGCACCGCAATGAAGAGCTATCTACGTGCAGCCGGGCTGCTGTTCAATCAGCCCCTTCTCGCCACGCCCGATACGGTCGAAATGGCCGTGCGCTGGGCCAACCAGACCATGGGCCTGAACATCATCAACCTGCCAGGCCCGGCCGAGCCGCGCATGTGGCACGACGATGACGACTATTCAGCTGCGCTGGCCAGGCAGGAGGCCGAGCGCCGGGCCATCGTTGAGTCCACGGGCGTGGAAGTGATCGCTGTGCATGGCCTGCTGGTCAGCCGTGGCGCTCACATGAACGTCTGCGAAACCATGACCAGCTATGAAGGGCTGCGCAGCGAACTGCGCCGCGCGGTGGCTGACCCCAAGGTGGAGCGCATCGTCCTGGACATCGACAGCCCCGGCGGTTCTGCCACGGGCGCTTTCGAGCTGGCCTCGGATCTGAGGGCCATGAGTCGGCAAAAGCCCATCACGGGCATCGTCAACTTTCAGGCCTTCAGCGGTGGCTACCTGATCGGGGCGGCTTGTTCGGAGCTGGTGGTCAGCCGCACCAGCGGCGTGGGCAGCATCGGCGTGATTGCCAAGCACATGGACCGTTCGGTGATGGAGGAGCGGGCCGGCGTCAAAGTGACCACCGTCTACGCTGGCGCCCACAAGAATGACCTCTCGCCGCATGAACCCCTCACGGAGCAGTCTCTGCAGTACCTGCAAGGCCTGGTCAATGAGGGCTATGCAATGTTCGTCGATGCGATTGCGGAATATCGCGGGCTCAGCCCCGATGCTGTGCGCGCCACGGAGGCCGGTGTCTATCGTGGTCAAGCCGCCATCAGCCTGGGCCTGGCCGACCGTCTGGAAGCGCCGACCGACGCCCTCGACAACATCACCCGCGCCATCGCCGTGACACGGGCAAACCGCCCTAACGGCAGTCGCCTCTCTGTACGCGCTGCAGCTGCTGCAGCACAAGTTCAACTCTGACGCGTTCGCGGCAGATCTCCCGGCCCGCAGGCATTCGCCGTGCGGGCTTTTTTATTGCCTCAAGGAAGCAAACCATGTCTCTCGTGACTCAACTCCGCAGCGAACGCGCCCAGCTCAATACCCAGCTGCAGGCCCTGGCCAAGAAGGAAGCCGGCGGCGAAACCCTCTCGGCCGAAGAGCTGCAACAGTTCACCTCCCTGGAAAGCCAGATGGCTGACCTGACTGCAAAAATTACCCGCGCCGAATCGGCAGAGCGCCTGGCAGCCTCTGCAGCGGTGCCGGTCACTGAGTCGGGCCGTGGCATCACATCCCCCCCGGTCGCGGCTCCTCACATCACCGTGCACGACAACGCCCCGGCAGGCACTCGCGTTGCGCAGATGGCACGCATGATCGCTCAGGCCCAAGGCAATCAGATGCAGGCTGCAGAGCTGGCACGTCAGGGCGGTTTGGACGAGGGCGTGGTCATGGCGCTGTCTACAACCACTCCCGGCGCTGGCGGTGTGCTCATCCCTGAAAACATGGCCCGCGAGGTCATTGAATCGCTGCGCCCGGTATCCATCCTGCGCAGCTTCGGTGTGAAGACATTGCCGTTGATCAACGGCAATATGGGGCTGCCTCGCGTCAAGGGCAACACCTCGGTGGGCTATATCGGCATGGATACCGACATTCCCGTGACTGGCATGACCTTCGAAGATCTGAAGCTGCAGGCCAAGAAGCTGGCGGCTCTGGTGCCAATCAGCAATGACCTGCTCAAGTTCCAGGGCGTCAATCCGCAAGTGGACGCGATTGTTGTGGATGACCTTTTTACAAGCGTTGGCTTGTATGAAGACATCACCTTCATCCGTTCCAACGGCAACGGCGGGCTCACCCCTAAAGGTCTGCGCTACTGGGCGCCGGCCTTCAACGTGGTGGCAGCTCCGGCGGGTGCAACCATGGCGGACATTGATGCCTTCTGTGGCAGCCTGATGCTGCGCGTGGAGCTGGCAAACGCCAAGCTGGCTAGCTGCGGCTGGATGATGAATCCGCGAACTGTCCGCTTCCTGCAGACGGTTCGGGATGGCAACGGCAACCTGGCCTTTCCCGAGATCAATGAAGGCCGCTTCAAGGGCTACCCCTACAAGCTGTCCACGCAGATCCCGATCAACCTGGGGGCGGGTGGTGACGAATCCGAAATCTACTTCGGTGACTACTCCGATTGCTACATCGGTGAAACCGGGCAGCTCGCTCTGGCCTATAGCACCGAGGCCTCTTACAAGGACGCCAACGGTGACACCGTCAGCGCCTTCCAACGTGACCAGACTCTGGTGCGCGTGATCAATCACAACGACTTCGGTCCCCGTCACGTCGAATCCGTCGCCGTGGGCACCGGCGTGAAGTGGGGCAAGGAGATGCTGGCCTAAGCATCTTCCCCTCTCCCGCCTGGTAGCAACTGGGCGGAGGTTCAACCTCAAGGAATATTCATCATGAGCAAAGATAAAAAAGTCGCTGTGACGTTCAAGAAGCCATGGCGCGGCTACAACAAGGGCGAGGTTGCTGGTTTCGATGAAGAAACGGCAGCATCCCTGGTCGATGCCGGTCTGGCCGATTCGCAGACTCAAGCCAAGCCTGCGCGCGGAAAGCAGAATGCGACAGAAGGCGGAGGCGAAAAGACTTCCGCGAATAAGCCCGCCGATGGCAAAGTTACTGGCGATGGCGGCGACAAGTCGCCTGATGGCAACGGCGCCGGCACTGGTGGCGCTGACGACGACCGGCCCTGATCATGGCGCGCCGCATCCGTTATACCGGCGAGCCGGTGCTAACACTGGCGGAGGTGGTGGAGTGGGTGCGGGAAGATCCGGCGACAGCTCAAGCGGATCTGATCACCAAGCTGATCATTCCTACTGTCACTGCGCAGTGCGAGGCTGAAACCGGGGCAGCAATCCAAGAGGCTGAGTATGAGGAAGACTGGCCCGCTGGCATCCGCGCTCGTGCCCTGGATAGAGGGCAGGCGACAGAGATTCTCAAAGTGCAGATCCTTCAGCCTGATGGTGCTCTGCTCTCGCCGGATCAGTACTGCTTGCAGATCGGTCAGCGAGTCAGCGTGCTTACAGTGCGCTCAGACGTCGCCTTGCGTATCACGTACAAGGCGGGCCTGGATCTGGTTGCATACCCTTCAGTGCGCTCCTGGATGCTGATGTATGCAGCCACTCTCTGGGCACAGCGCGAGGTCATTGCGCAGGGGGGGCTGGTTCCGCTGCCAGGCCAGTTTCTCGACTCCATGCTGTCGGACATCAAAGTCCCGCCACGTTTTTAGGAGGCTCCATGCTATCCGCTGGAAGACTACGACACCGCATTCAGTTTATGTGGCGAGATCCGAATGGTCCGATGGGTAGACCTTCTCCAATCTGGGAAGACTTTGGCGCACCGGCCTGGGGTCACATTAAGTTCCTGTCTGGCAGTGAAACCATCAAAGCAGGTCAAACGGCCAGCAGGGCATCTGCCAGCATCCGTCTACGTTGGCGCACTGACATCACTGCGGAGATGCGCGCTGTCAGTTCGGGTGTGGTGTTTGAAGTCAAGTCAGTGCTTCCTGACTTGATTCAAAGGGAGCACGTCGATTTGGTATGCGAGGTGATCAATGGCGGTCGCAGCTAATTCCTTAATCGCGCCGGTGGATCTCTCTGGCCTTCAATCGCTGTTTGATGACTTGGGCGATGCAGCAGAGGATGCTGCGCGTCCAGCAGCTCAGGCGGCAGCGCAGGCTTTTTATGATGCAGCCAGCTCCAACATCGCCAAGATTCCCAAGGTTTCGGGTTCGTTGTCGCAGGCGCTCTATCAGGTGTTCTCACAGGACAACAGTGGCCCCGGCTTCGCTGAATATCACATCAGTTGGAATGCTAGAAAGGCCCCTCATGCTGGGCTTGTGGAGTACGGGCACTGGCAGCGCTACCAGGTCGTGATGACGGCAAAGGGTTGGGTCACGTTGGTGCGCCCAGATAAGGTCGGGAAGAAAAAGCCTCGCCGCAGAGCAAGCCAGGCAGAGAAGGATGCCTACTATGTCCCACGTCCTGATGGCCCGGTGTACATCCCTGGTCATGCATTCATGCGCGGTGCCATGCGAGCGGCACCTGCCGCTGTTCTTGCCTCGGCAGATGTGCTTTGGCAAGCCCTGGAGGGGGTGAGGTGATGGACCTGATTCTTGAAGCAGCCATCAAGGCAGTGATTCCCCGCTGCCATTGCCCGGTTGCCCCGCCAGACACGCAGACGCCCTATGTCATCTGGCAGCGCTTTGGAGGCGATGCATCCGACTATCTCGACAATGAAGATCCTCAGCTGGAGACGGCTGAGGTGCAGCTGCGAATCTTCAGTGATAACGTCCTGGAGCCGAAGCAGTTGATGCCGCAGCTGCTCAGTGCTTTGCGCGCTCACCCGGATCTGGTCATACGGCCGATAGGCAACTTCCGCGACGATTACGACCACGACATGGATCTCTATTCCGCCGACCAGGATCTGCGCGTGTCTTACTAGACAGCGCAGTTTGATAGCATTCCCTTAATTACAGGAGAGGGATATGCGTCTGATATTCATGGTTCTAGGCTTGGCTGCACTTGCTGGTTGTGGTGTCGAAATGGATGCCAAGAATGCAGCGAAGAAATTGCTTAACGATCCGGGCAGCGCGGAGTTTTCGGACCTGCGCAAGGGGTCCGAGCCAGATAACGTCTGCGGCTACCTCAATGCAAAAAATCGCATGGGCGGCTATGTAGGGAAGACTCCGTTCTTCTATGAAGGCGCAACTCAGACGGTTGCCATCGTGGCGCCTGTTGAAGATGGCGACTTCAGGTCTATATGGCTTGGAATTCGTTTGAACGATTTCGATAAAGACCTTGAGAAGACCCGTCAGAAGTGCGAAGTGGTAGCTAAATGGCCAGCCGTTTGCGGATCTTCCTACCCTGGACCAAAGCATGACTTATGTGATGTGATTTTGGATGGTGGTGCCAGTGGCATTTACACGGCACTGCGCGACAAGTACGACCGATAGATTCCGCCGCCATTTGTGCGGCTTTCATCTGCCCGTAAGGGCTCCACACCCGCCATGGGAAACCAGGCGGGTTTTTCTTTGCCTGAAAGGGGCACAACCATGCGCAAAGTTCCTCTGCCCGATGGGGCAAAACTCTATCTGTACACCGCAGCGCTGACGGCCTTGGCCGCCGGTGAATTGTCCAATGCCGCGCACGCGGTGGTGACGGTGGCCAACACCTTGGAGGCCAACGCTGTGGTGGTCATTACCAGCGAAGACTACCCCGAGCTGGAAGGTCGTGTCGCCCGCGCCAAAGCTGTGACCGCTGATAACGTCACACTGGACGGCGTCGACACCCTCGATCTCTCCAAATTCCCGCCCGGCGGCACTGTAGCGCTGATTCCATTAGTGGCTGACGAATGGCAGCGCCTGCCTTATGTCCCTGCCTTTGGCCTGACTGGCGGCGACATCAAGACCGGCACCAGCTCTTACCTGGACGTCCCTGATGACCAGGAATTCAGCCTGGGTCGCAATGCCCGTCGCCTGGAATACACCATCAGCTGGAAGCAGGGCGGCGAGGCCCGCGCGGCACTGCAGGCCTCCGATGGCCTGGAGTCTGTGCACCGTTTGCAGTTCAAGGACGGCTCTACAAGCTACTACGTGGGCGAGCTGGCCTATGACGACACGCCGAGTACCGAAAAGGGTGCCGAGATGACCACCAAGTCCACGGTGCTGCTGCGCGGTGCGCCCACCAACCTGGCCAAGGCAGCTTGATCATGAGCGAGCAGATTGCACGCCAGATCGTGCTGGGCCAGCGGCCCAAAGGCATCGTTCATTCCCTCAAGATCACCATGCTGGACGGGACGGAGGGACTGTTGCCCGTGACGTTCCGGTACCGCGACCGCGTGGAGTTTGGCGAGTTTCTGGACAGCCTCCACGGGGTCCAGGTCCCGAACTTTGATGGCACTGCCGCAAATGCCTCCAAGCAGTTGCAGCGTGGAGCTGTGCAAATCAACGGCCAATATGTCTTGAGCTGCTTGGAGGACTGGGGGCTTGACGTTCCCTTGACTCTCGACAACTGCATTCAACTGGCGCGTGAGATCCCAGCAGCCGTGCAGGCGGTGATGGAGACCTATCGACAGATCTGCATCGAGGGCCGCCTGGGAAACTGATTGCGGCAGTGCGCGCCCGGTACACGCAGCTCCCGGATGCCCAGTACCTCAAGGACTGGGGGCTGCCCGTGAGCCAGTACGCCGACATGTTCCGCGTCGAGGTCTGGCCCGAAAACTGGACCGCCTGGGGCCTGTTCGATGCCCTGCAGACGCAGTGGCGCGTTGGCGCAGGCGGGATTGTGGGCCTGGATTATGGCGTGCTGGCCGACGAACTGCGCGCGCGCGAAATCCCCCATGAAGACCACGAGCGGCTGCGTGCCGAGGTGCGTGTCATGGAGGCTGCCGCACTTCAAGAAATCTATGCTGAGGCTGAAAAATGAGCGATACCGACCGCCGTAAAGTCCAGATTGAGGCTTCGATGGACGCCACCGGCGTGCGCGAGGGGGGCGCCGATGCAGTGGCCGCAGCCAGGGAAATGGCTGCAGGCGTGGAGGCTGCTGGCCAAAAGGCTGCACAGGGACTTAAGCCTCTAGAGACTCAGTCACAGCAGTCCGCCGCAGCAATGTCTCGGGCTGAAAAAAATATGGTCGGCAGCATCCAGCGCGCGACCGTGGCTCTGCAGTCCGGTGGCAAAGCCGGATCTGACTACTACGACATGCTGGCAAAACAGCGCGGCATCTCGGGTGACGTACTTAAGCCTTATATCGACCAAATGCGCCAGGCCGAGGCCGCGCAGAAGGCCCTAAAGCAGTCCGGAGGCATCAGCGAGGGGCAGCGCAATGCGGCACTGCGCGGCGTTCCCGCCCAGCTTCAGGACGTGGTTGTTTCGCTGGCAGGCGGTCAAAACGCCATGACAGTGTTCTTGCAACAGGGGTCGCAGCTACTCACCACGTTCGGCACTGCTGCTGAAATGATCAAAGGCCTGGGTGGGTACATCCTTGGCCTGGTCAACCCTCTGACGGTCCTTGGGACTGCTGCGGGTCTGCTTGCTGTTGCTTTCTACCAAGGGAGCCAGGAGGCCCGTGAATACTCCAAAGCCTTGATTCTGTCGGGCAACGCTGCCGGCACCACGGCGGGACAGTTGGCCCTCATGGCCGAAAGTCTGGGCTCCAAGAAGGGCCTCACCCAGTCCGGAGCGGCCGAGGCGCTGACGCAGATTGCTGCGACTGGCAATGTGGCGACCGAGACCATTTCCAAGGCCGCCGAGGCGGCTTTGCGCTTTGACCAGGTGGGCGTGCCTATCAAAAACACGGTCAAGGACTTTGAGGAGTTGGGTAAGTCTCCCGTCGAGGCTTCTTTGAAGCTGACGGAGCAGCACCGCTATCTCACTGCCGAGATCTTCAGCCAGATCAAGGCCCTGCAAGACCAGGGGCGCGAAGCCGAGGCCGCCAAGCTGGCTCAGGAAGCCTATGCGGACTCCATCATCGGTCGCACGACCCAGCTGCAGGAGCATGTGGGCTTGCTGGAGCAGGCCTGGAAAGGTTTGGCCAAGGGCGCAAAAGCTGCCTGGGACGCCATGGCGGGTATCGGCCGTGGCACGACTGTTGAAGAGCAGCTGCAGCGGCAAGTCCAGGTCGTTGCGACTTTGCAGCAAAAGCATGATGACTACGTCGCGCGCTACGGCAGCGGCCGAAACAACAGCGAGGCATTACTCGGTGCAGCCCAGGCGCGCATGATCGAGCTGCAGGGTGAGGTCAATGAAGCTACGACAAAAGCCATGGCTGAAGGTCATGCTCAGCAGGTTCAGAAGGCCGGAATCAAAGCCATTGAGGCCGTGAGCAAAGCCAATGAGCGCGCGCTGACCAAGCAGGAGCAGAAGGTAAAGGCGCTTGAGGACTATGCAAACAACATCGCCAAGATCAGAGCAGCCAACCCCAATGACGCGCTGCTAGATCCCAAGCTGATTGCCAAAACCAAGGCCAGTATTGAGGAGCAGTTCAAGGAGAAGGGCGGCGGCCGGGGTGGCAGCACGGCACCGGCCGCGCGCCGGCTTGACCTCTCCGAGATTCAGAACGCCGCCCGCGAGGAAGTGCGCATCATCGATGGCAAGCAAAAGGATCTTGACCGCCTGCGCCAGTCCGGCCTGATTGATGACCAGGGCTACTACAGCCAAAAGCGCTCGCTGATCGAGGAGTCCAGCAAAGTCGAGGAAACCGCACTGCAGGAGCAGATAGCCCGTCTGCAGCAGGAGAAGGTCAAGGGCAGCGATGCGCTGGCCGTCAAGAAGCAGATTGCGGATACCGAGTCCAAGCTGGCCGCCAAGCGGCTGGAGACTGGCGAAAAGCTCAAGGCCCTGTCCTTTGAGGAAACCTTGGCCACTGATCGCCAGCGTATGGCCATGGAGTCTCTGGCGGAGTCGCACAAGCGTGCCATGGAGCAGATGCGGGAGCAGCAGCAGCGCACCATCAGCTCGGCTTGGATGGGAAGCAAGGATCGCCAGCGGGCTGAGAGCATATGGGGTATCAAGGACAGCTACCTTTCCGAAGAGCGCAGTTTGCGCGACCGGCGCATGTTCACGGCGAACCTCTCCAAGGAGCAGCAGGCACAGATTGACCAGCGCTTGGCTGACCTGAAGGCGGAAAAGGAAGAGCGCATCCGCATCGCTGAGGCTACCTATGCGGAACTGGACCAGCTGCAGACAAAGTGGGAACTGGGCGCAGGTTTTGCCATGCAGAACTATGTGGACCAGGCGGCCAATGTGGCGCAGCAGTCGGCCGATGCATTTGCCAATGCCTTCAGGGGTATGGAGGATGCGCTGGTCAAGTTCGTGACCACGGGCAAGCTGTCGTTCACGGATCTGGCCAACAACATCGTGGCCGACATCACCCGCATCATCATCAAGCAGCAGCTCAGCAACGCGTTGGGCGTGGCCGGCTCTAGTGGGAGCTCGGGCAGCGGCCTCATGGGGCTGCTGGGCCAGGGTTTGGGACTGCTGACGGGGGCGTCTTCTGTCGGCAATGCAGGCTGGGGTGACTACAGCGCAGAGGGCTTGGCAGCGGCGTTTGGCGTGGAGACCAATGCGCTTGGCGGTGTCTACGACAGTCATAGTCTGAGTGCTTACCGCAACCAGATCCACGACACGCCTCAGTTCTTTGCATTCGCCAAGGGGGCGGGGGTGTTTGGAGAGGCCGGGCCCGAGGCAATCATGCCGCTGACCAGAGCGCCGGATGGCAATCTGGGTGTAAGAGCGCTGTCGAGTGCAAGCAGTGGCCCGACGAATATCAACGTCACTGTGCAGATGCCGCAAGGCGGAAGCCGGGAGACGGCGGTGCAGTTTGGCCTGACGGTGGGGCGGCAGATTGCTATCGCACAGTCCAGAAACGGCTAGAGAAACGGAAACGCCATGGCATTTTTTGAAGAGCTGTTCCCGCCGCGAATCAGCCGGGAAGCAGAGGGCGGGCCGCGCTTTATCAACAGCAAGGCCTACTCTGCATCGGGGCAACGCATCACCAACCGTGAAGCCAAGTACCCGCTGCATGAGTACAACATTGCGCACCCGCCGCGCAAGCAGGAAGACTTTGAGGCCCTACGGGCCTTTTTTTATGTCGTGGGCGGCGATGCCGATGCTTTCCGCTTCAAGGACTGGAGCGACTTTCAGGCCACCGACGCCAACACCACGCTGACCGTGGTGGCTGGTATTGCCAACACCTGGCAGCTCTGCCGCACCTATGTCTTTGGTAGCCGCACGTATGTGCGCCCCATCTCCAAGCCCGCCAAGGGCTGCAAGGTGGAGCGCCTGCGCGCCGGCGTGCCCAGCATGCTGGCAGTTGTGCCGGACATCAGCACGGGCCGGGTAGTCATTGCCGACCACATGGCTGGTGACAGCTACCGCTGGATGGGCACTTTTCATGTGCCGGTGGCTTTCAAAGACCCGTCCGCCGTCTGGAAGGTGCTGGGCGGCACCAAGTTGATCACCGAATGGTCCGGGATCGAGCTGGAGGAGATTCGGGTATGAAGCAGATCCCTGTGGCCCTGCAGGCCCACTATGACAGTGGCGGCACCAGCGTGGCCCATGCCATCGTGATCGCGCGAACCGATGGCCAGCTCTACGGCTTCACCAGCCATGACCTGCCGTTTGTGCTCGATGTCACGCCCTGGGGTTTGGGCAGCGCCGCCCTGGTGTTTGATGCCAGGCAGGGGCTGTCTGCCAGCAACCTGGTCAGCACTTCGGGCTTTGCCGTAGACAACCTGGAGCTGACCACGCTGGATGATGGCTCGCTGTTTCAGCGGGACGAGGTGGTGGCCGGGGTCTGGCGCAATGCCAGCTTTCGGATTTTCCGTTACCGCTGGGATGTGGCTGCGCCCACGGTTGCTAGCGATGTGGAGACCCTGACCCGGGGCTGGTTTGGCGAGGTGACGCTGAACGCGGCCACGATCAAGGTGGAGCTGCGCGGCCTCAAGCAGCTGCTGCAGCAAAGCTTTGGGGAGGTATCGACCAAGACCTGCCGCAACCGGCTGGGCGACGGCCGCTGCAAAGAGGATCTGGCGCCCTGGACCCATGCTGGCGTGATCACAGCCGTGGCCGACAAGCGCAGCTTCACGGCCGCAGGCCTGGCCCAGGCCGCTGATTACTTTGGCGAGGGCGTGCTGACCTTCGCCACGGGTGCCAATGCGGGCCTGTCGCAGAAAGTGCGCAGCCATGCCGCTGGCGGCGTGCTGACGCTGGTGCTGCCCATGGTGATGGCCGTGGCGGTGGGCGACCAGTTCTCCATCGTGGCCGGCTGCCGCAAGCGCCTTCTTGAAGACTGCCGCGACAAGTTCGGCAATGTTCTCAACTTCCGGGGCGAGCCACATCGGCCCACCACGGACGACCTGACCAAGACGCCATGAAGCAAATCGTAGACATTGCCCGCCGCTGGGTGGGTACGCCGTTTCACCACCAGGCCCGCGTCGAGGGCGTGGGTGTGGACTGTGTGGGCCTGGTCATCAGCGTGGCCCGCGAGATCGGTGCCGTGCCGGCGGATTGGGATGTGGGTGGCTATGGACGGGTGCCCGATGGCAAGCAGCTGGTGCACCACCTGAGCGAGCGCCTGGCGCCCGTGGCCCAGGCCCACATGGCTCCCGGTGATGTGGTGCTGGTGGCATTTGACAGTCATCCGCAGCATGTCGGCATTGTGGGCGACTACCTGCACGGTGGCCTGTCCATCATTCACGCCAGCGGCGCCCACGGGCGGGTGCTGGAAACCCGTTTGCTGTTCACCAAGGCTATGCGCTTTGTGGCGGCCTTTCGGTTCCCGGAGACTGAATAAATGGCACAACTAGCAATTGCGGCCGTGGGGGCGCTGGCCCTGGGGCCGGTGGGCCTGGGCCTGACCACGGCGGGCACCGGCTTCATGCTGGGCAGCTTGGCCTATTCGCTGATGGCGCCGGGGCAGAAGTCCTATGGACCTCGGCTCAATGACCTCAAGGTCACGGGAACAGACTACGGCTCTCCCATCCCCTGGATTGCAGGCAGTCCGCGCGTGGCCGGGCAGGTCATCTGGGCCAGTGAGCGCCGGGAGACGGCGACCGAGGAGGAGCAGGGCAAGGGCGGTGGCCCAACCTATACCAGCTACACCTATGACGTCGATCTGCTGATTCTGCTCAGCGAGAACGAGATCGATGACATATCTCGGGTGTGGCTCAACGGCGAGTTGGTGCTGGCCAATGGGGTTTCAAAGTCTGGGCAATGGGTGGACCTGCGCGTGTACAGCGGCGCAGCATCGCAGTTGCCCGACCCGACCTATGAAGCAGCCGTGGGCGTTGGCAATGCGCCGGCCTATCGCGGCATGGGCACGGTGCTGATTCAGGGTCTGCAACTGGGCAACAGCGGCAACATCCCCAATCTGACGTTTGAGATCGGCGTGGGCGGCAACGATGGCAAAAGCGTTCTGGTGTCGGTCATGGCGACCCGGGCCGATACCGATGCTTTCATCGAGTGGGACCCACTGGCAACGGGGCAGCCGACTTGGGACTCATACTTTTCTGAGTTTCACGCCATTGGCGCCATGGCCTTCAAGAGGTACACGACCGAAGAGGGGGGCGCTGAGGCCGGCAGTGTGTCCAGTCTTTCCCCCATGGCTATTGACGTCGGTGCGACGTATCGGCTTTCAGCGCTCAATGCGTTCTGGGCCGGAGACGATTGCCTGTTCAGCCTTGAATTCCTGAACGCCGCCGGCGAGTTGGTGGCCATCGTCAGATCGGACGGCCGAATGAGTGGCGAGGCCTTCAGCCATTACCTTTTCTATGGGAGCAGCTACGCAAGCCTGAAGCGCGGCACATTCATCGGCTCGCCGCCCCATTGCACCAATGGCTTTGTGACGTTTGAGGACGGGGCGCTCAAGTTCACGCGCGACAGGCTGGCTATCGATGTCTATTCGAACGACGACTTTGCTTTCGCATGCGATGCCCTGTCCATCAGGTCCGTGCGTGCAATCGGTGTCTTTGCACGAAGTACCTACAGCGGGCCCATTGAGGACCCCTATGCCTATGTGCGCTTTCAGCGGATCTCGGTTGGCTCGGCCGCGGGATCGGTTGCCGTTCTGCAGCAGGTGGTTGATGGCTTGATGCAGCGCTGCGGCTATGGCAGCGCCGACTATGCGCTGCAGGCGTCGCTGCAAGACAAGCCGGTGCGGGCCTTGGCGATTGGCAGCATCTCCAACACCCGATCAGCCCTGGAGGCCTTGGCCCAGGGGTTCTTCCTGGAAGTCAGTGCCTGCGAGCAGATCTCCATCCGCGCCAGGTCCAAGGACCCGGTGGCCTCGATTCCGTTTGCTGACCTGGGCATGGGCACGGGTAGCGGCGGCGACGATGAGCCTCTATCGCTGACGCTGGGCAATGACCTGGAGCTGCCCGCGCAGCTGGCCTTGAGCTATGCCAATGTGGCGGGCGACTACCAGACGGCGACGGAGTTCTCTGACCGTCTGTTGTCGGGCCAGCAAAGCACGGAGACGATTCAAACCCCACTGGGTCTCTTGCCTGCCGAAGCCAAGGCCATCGTGGACGGCCTGCTCATGGACCGTGTGGCGGGACTGGCGACGGCCACGCTCAAGCTGCCGCTCAAGTATTCGTTCCTGGAGCCGGGCGATGTGGTGAGCGCCTTGAACAGCGACGGCCGCAGCTATCGCCTGCGGGTGCAGAGCAAGACCGATGCGATGCCCATCATCGAGCTGCAATGTGTGCTGGACGACGTGGGGGCCATCGAGAGTGCGGCGGTCACGGACACAGGCTATGTGAACACGGAGACCGTGATCCAGCCGGCGGCAACCCTGTTTGCGGCGCTGGACATCCCCATCCTGAACGATGCCAACGATGCACCTGGCTATTACGTGGCAGTCGCTCCTCAGCGGGTAGCCGACACCGACAAATGGCCCGGGGCCGTGGTGGCGCAGGCCTGGGATGAGGTCAATTACGTGCAGCTGCTCACGACCACGGCGCAGAGCGTAATGGGCACTGCCACCACGGCGCTGCCGGCCTGGGTGGGCGGCCCGGTGTTCGATGAGTCGAGCACGGTCACGGTGCAGGTCTCGGGTGAGCTGGCCTCCAGCACACGCGCAGCCATGCTGCTCGATGAGTCCATCAATGCCTTGCTGCTGGGCAGCGAGATCCTACGCTTCAGGTCTGCGGCGCTGTTGTCAGTGGGCACTTATCTGCTCAGCGGCCTGCTGCGCGGTCAGCGGGGCACGGAGTGGGCCATGGGCGGGCATGTGGCCGGTGAGCGCTGTGTGCTGCTGGGCAACAGCCTGCGCCGCGTCGGATCGCAGACCAACGAGATCGGGCTGCAGCGTCATATCAAGGCCGTCACCCTGGGGCAGTTCCTGTCTGCTGGCACGGCCGAGGACTTCATCGATACGGGCGTGGCGCTCAAGCCCTTCAGCCCAGCCAATCCTCGGGCCCTGCCCGATGGCCCGGATCTGGTGGTGAGTTGGCAGCGCCGCACCCGGCGCAGCTACCAATACAGCGGCCCGGCGCCGGTGGTGCCGCTGGGCGAGGCTGTTGAGGCCTACCGCGTGCGCGTCTTCGCCGGCAGCACGCTGCTGCGCTCCGATGTGGTCAATGAAACCCTGTACCGCTACAGCGCCGACATGCAGGCCACTGACGGTCTGGTCAGCGGCACGGCCGTGCAATTTGAAATCTGCCAGCTCTCGGCCACCGTGGGGCCTGGCTATCCCTCTTTCGTAGGAGCAACAACCGTATGAGCGTTTTGCAACCTTGGCTGCCGGCGCAAGCAGATCCGCAGGTGCCGGTGAACGAGAACTTTGAAGCACTGGAGCATGTGGCGGTCTACGGCCGCGATGCCACCAGCACGGCGGGCCTGACCTGGGGTTACCTGGGCGGGCGCTGGTCGGAATTTGCGGTGGCTGCAAGCACCGTTGCGCTGACGGCCTCCGCCATCAATTACCTAGTGGTGAACCGAAGCACCGGCGTGCTGTCTGCCTCCAGCTCTTCGGTGCACTGGAATGACACTGGCAGCTATGCGCGGGTGTACCGCCTGGACGTGGGGCCAGCGACCGTCTCTCTGGTGGAGGATTGGCGCTGCGGCACGGCCGGCGTGCTCAGCGTGGCGGAATCATCGACATCACTGGCCTCCCTGTCTGATGTGTCTGTGAGCTCTCCTTCAGACGGCCAGGCGCTGGTTTTCTCGGCCGATCTTGGCAAGTGGGTACCGGGAGCCGGTGGCGGTGGTGGTGGAGGCGGCGGTGGCGGGGCAGTGGTGGTGCCGCCCGTGCATCACACGCCAGTGCTCAAGAAGACTGGCGCACAAGCTCTCTCGGTGGTGGCAGGCAGCACCATCTATGAGCATGAGTTTGCGGTGGATACCGAGGTGACGCCCCCGGCCACCTGGGTGCCCGGTGAGGACTACAGCGTCTGGATCGGTGCCGATGGGTCTCTGACGGCGGTGGCCGACCCGATCACGGCCCCGGCTGCAGCACCCACCCCGGGGGCGCGCAAGTTTGCTGGCTTCCATTACGGGCTGGTGGCCCCTGCGACCACGGTCGCCGGCGGCAGCTTTGCGACCGCAGGCGTGGGGATGATCTGGACCCAGACCGATGTGGACAAGATCGCGGGCATCAACGCCTACAGCTTCTGGGACCTCAGCTATCGCCCCCGATGCGACCCGCGTGGCATGTGCTGCGTGGGCCAGCGCTTCTGGCTGGATATTTACTACTGCGGTACTCAGCACATCACCCAGGGAACGTCCCGCTACAACAGCGATGTGGCCAGCGGCACCGTGCTGCCTCTCATCCCTCTGATGTTTGGCGGCAGTGGCAGCTCCAAGTATTCGACGTTCACCTGGCATGAGGCTGCCGAGCTGGCCATGAGCCATGGCAAACGGTTGCTGAGCTATCAGGAGTTCTCTGCAGCGGCCTTTGGCGTCACCGAGCTGCAGTCGATTGGCGGTGCAGAGGCCACCATCCCGGCCACGGCCCGGCAGGCCGGCTACACCAGCAAATGGGGCGGGGAGCAGATGACCGGCCATCTTTGGAGCTGGGGCAATACCGCCCATGCGGCTGGGGGCTCCGGTTGGTCCGCCGGCGTGAACCGGGGCTACACGCTGGGGGTTCCCTATGCGGTGCTGTTCGGTGGCACCCGGGCGGACGGCACGATGTCCGGCTCCCGCTGCGCCAACTTCAATCACAACGCCTGGCACACCTTCTGGACGGTGGGCCTGCGTGCGGCATGCGACTTTTTGTGAGGCACCAGCATGGACGACAACAAATACAGCTTGCACACCCTGGAGCATGTGCCCGCCGATACGCCGGCAGCCGACTGGATGGGCGCTGCGGACGGCGAGGCGCCCGCCTACAACCGTCAAACCCACGGCTGCTTCTGGCGCGAGGGGGCATGGGAGCTGGTCGAGGCCAAGCCCTACCTGCCGCCGGCGCCCGACACCTGCACCCGCAGGCAAGGGCTGCTTGCGTTGCTGTCGTTGGGCATCAAGCGCGCAGCCATTGAGGCGCTGATCGATGGCGTTGCTGATGAGGACCAGCGCGAGGCTGCCTTGATCGAGTACGAGGCGGCCACCTGGGAGCGCACGAACCCGTTTCTGCAGGAGATATGGCGCCAGCTCGGCAGGCCGACAGAGGCGCTGGATGACCTTTTTAGATTGGCAATCACTCTTTGACACCCGCACAGGCGGGTTTTTTTCTGCCCGAGGGAGGGCATCAGATGGCAGAACCTTCATCGACCGCGACGGCAGTGACCCTCGTCGGCACCGCCGTCTCCACGCAAGCGCTCACGGCATTCGGTGTGCCGCTGGGTCTGCGTGCTGACGTGCTGCTCGCCGGCTTTTTGGGCAGCCTGATCGCAATCATCTTGTTGAACACCGTGCCAGGCAGCAGCGACACATGGCGGGACATGGTGCGCCTGGCTATGCGTCGCATGGCCGTGGCCTGGGCAAGCTCCATCACGGCGGGTTACCTCACGCCTCTGGTGCTGCTGGTCGCCATCGTTCCCGAGACCGTCCTGCTGCCCATGGCCTGCCTGGTGGGCGCGGGCGCGCAGAGCTTTTTGCGGGCACTCATTGGCAAGTACCTGCCAAAGCCTGATCAGGCGGAAGGGGGCTGACCATGTTTTATCCCGTGATCACTTTGCTCGGCGTACTGCACTGGCTCTGCGGCCTGGTCGTGGTGGCCGAGGCGCTTAACAAGCTGGAGCGCACCGCGCCCTGCAGGCCGGGGCTTTCCCCTCGCACTCGCCTGGTGGCCTGGCTCAAGGCCATCGCCTGGGCGCTGCTCGCGCTGGGTGGTGCCGGCGCCCTGGTGGCGCCATGGCTGCGGCCGACACCCCCAACCCTTGCCGATGTCTGCGTCATCGCAGGCTTCACTTTTCTCATCATTCGCACCCGTTTTAAGGAGGGTTGATCCATGAAGTTGACAGAACATTTCACACTCAAAGAGCTGACCGACAGCAATAAAGCAAGGGAACTTGGCGTGGACAACACGCCAGGGCCAGATGCCCTGCAGCAACTCCACCGCACCGCGCAGATGCTGGAGCGCGTGCGTGCGCACCTCGGTGGGCATCCCATGACGCCTACCAGTGGATTCCGTAATCGTCGCGTCAATGAGGCTGTCGGGGGAACTACGACCAGCGACCATATGCAAGGGATGGCTGCTGATGTGGTGGTGCCTGGATTCGGCACTCCATATGAGGTGGCTAAGGCGCTTGCACCTCATATGGCCGCTCTCGGCATCGGGCAGCTTATCTATGAGGTCAGCTCTAAGGGCTCGCGCTGGGTCCATCTTTCCACACGCATTCCGGCACAAGCCGTCAATCGCGTGATCACCCAGCATGGCAAGACCTTTATGGTGGGGGTCCAGCCAGTATGACGACCGCAGCAAAAGCTGCAGCCGCGCTTGCAATGGCGCTGCTGTTGAGCTTAGCGGGCAATGTGGGCCTGGCCTGGATGTACGTGGTGCAGCGCGACGAAGCAACCTTGGCTAGATCCGACGCCGATCATGCCGGCGATAAGGAATCGCTGGCGCGCGCAAGTGCAGACGTGTGCACAAAAGCCGTTGAGGCACTGGAGCTGATCGGTCAAGGGCTCAAGCAGGAACGCGACCAGGCCCGGGCACAAGCGGCAGCGGTCGCAGCTGGGCATAAGGCCCGCGCAGACAAGATCCTGAGCACGCCGGCGGCAGTGCCTGGTGATGCATGCGCAAGCGCACAGGCCCGTGTGGCTGAGCTGTTGGCGTCCCGGAAGTCTGGTGGAGGTCAGTGATGCGCCGTCTACCCCTACTCTCGGCTGCGCTGGCGGCCGCTGTCCTCCTGGCTGGTTGCGGTGCGGCACCGCCGGCGAGGGTCGAGATTCAGCAGGTCAAGGTCGCTGTGCCGGTGCCTTGCGATGAGCCCGAGCCTGAACGGCCCAATATGCCGACCGAGCATCTGCCGGCTGGTGCAGACGTGGATATGTATGTCCAAGCCTCAGGCGCCGAGCTTGAGCGCCGCGAGGGCTATGAGATCCTGCTGCGAACGGCCCTGGCCAACTGCAAGCGGCCGCTCAAAACGGTCAATGAAAAATGAAAGCCTCCCCGGTGCTTCGGCATCGGGGAGGCTTTTCTGCTTTATATAAAGCTGTTACCTAGCCCAGCGGGGGTCTAACAAGACAATATCGAGCTTCAGTTTTGCGGCCTCACGAAAGACTTCCAAAAGGCTCTCATAGGTTCTAGGGAGAATTCCATCGGGAGCCTCCTCGCGTAGTTTCATATACGCATTAGCCACTCGAACATACGCGTCACGGCGTGGTCCATGAGTATTGTTGACACGCCCTTTCTGTTCTTCGTACAAGCGGAGATCATCGACAATGATGTGAGCAGCACTCAGGTGATCGCTTTCATTGTTCCCATCAAAGCCATCGAACTTTTCTTGAACATGGACTTGCCCCTTCTCTTGGACGATGCTTCTGATTTCAGAGACTCTCGGGCCAAGTTCCTGTGTGGTGTCATACACCCACCGATATGCCTCAAGAATCGCATACACCTCTGTCACATAGGCGGGCTCAGGGCTCTTATCCTCCAGGCTTTGGTATCTCTTAGAAATCGCCCAAGTCTCATTAGAGGAGATCACTTTGCTGAGGAATTCAACATCGTAAACACTATCTTTACCCTTAAGCGAATCACAGAGTAGTTCAATAATTAATTTTTCAGCAGGCGTCAGATTCATCGATACGTCTCAATAAAGAATGAAAATACTATTGAACATTAATTAACTAATTGTTTCAAGTGTCGAAGGTGGTATTTTGGAAATTTATGAACCAGTTAGTAGAAATAGCTCGGGGTTCCGTGGCTTGTTCTAATTTTTCACTCTGTTTAAAAAGCCTCCCTGTTGCTTCCGCACCGGGGAGGCTTATTTTTCGTGCCGCGCAGCTTTATGGCTCGTTGTCTTCGGCAATCCACTGTCTCATTTCGAGGTATGGCGAGTAGCTGGCGAAGTCCAAGACTTCGGGGTGTCGTGCTTGCAGGTATTCATAGAACAGATGCATGGCCGTGCCTGGCCGAGGATAGGCGCCTTCCTCGTTGACCAGGTGCGACCAACTGATCCAATGGCTCAAGATGGATTCTCTTGCATCAGCGCGGCGCATCAGTTCTCTCCCCTGGAACACATATCCATGCTTGCCTGATAAAGCTCTGCGTGTACGAGCGACTGCCGTTCAGCCTCATGCTGCCCTTATCGATGGCCATCAGATGGCAACAGTTCAGTGGCTCAATGACGTCCTTGATGCCTGGGGGAGCGTCTGGGTCTTGGAGCAGGTGCGCTTGGCACTTGGGCATCCCGATGCCGGGAAGCTTTGAATACATGTACAGCCATCCATACGCGCCGTTCGCCTGCGCGATTTCAGGCGGCAGCCGCTGGCCGTCTTCGTACAGTTGATAGATAGTGCACCACATACTGTTCATTTATACAGTATTAAAAAGACCTGTATGCATCTATATGCGTACAGGTCTCTGGGTGATACGGGCTTGATACAGCAGCCGCTTCTCTATAGCTACTGATATCAAAGTGATACGAGATTGATGATTTGTCTCTGTAGTACTCCCCTTGAACTACGGGGAGGGACGCTGGATTCTACCTGCGTTACCAGCTTGCTGATTTCAACCGACGTATTTATGCCGGCTCTGTGCGGTTGACTTCGACAGAGACGTGGGTGAGTTCTTCGTGCACCGACAGCAACTGGCGAATGTAGTCGGGGGTGACGGTGGCAGCGCCCTCGACTGCGATGATGCAGGCATAGTGATTCTTGCCCACGCGCCAGACATGAAGATCAGTGATGTTGACGGGCTGCGGGCCTTGCGCGATGGCATCACGTACCTCTTGCACGACGGGGGCATCCATTTCGGCATCGAGCAGCACGCGGCTGCTATCGCGCAGCAGACTGAAGGCCCATGTAGCGACCATCACGGAGCCGACCAGGCCCATGACCGAATCCAGCCAGGCCAGGCCCAGCAACATGCCGCCCAGCAGGGCTGCGATGGCCATGACCGATGTGGCCGCGTCTGCAATCACATGCAGATAGGCCGAGCGCAGGTTCAGATCGCCATGCGCATGGTCGTGTTCATGGTGATGATCGTGGTGGGACTCATGGCCGTGGTGATGGTGATGACCATCCTTGAGCAGCCAGGCACAGGCCAGGTTGACCAGCAGGCCAAGAGTGGCCACGCCTATGGCTTGCTGATAGTGAATGGCGGCAGGCGAGAGCAGGCGTTGTACCGACTCAAAAGCCATCAGGGCGGCAACCAGCAGCAGGCAGATGGCGCTGGTGTATCCCGCCAGGATTTCTATCTTCCAGGTGCCGAAACTGAAGCGCCTGTCATTGGCCAGCTTGCGGGCCGCGGCATAGGCGCTGACGGACAGGCCCAGTGCCAGAGCGTGTGAACTCATATGCCAGCCATCGGCCAGCAGGGCCATGGAGTTGAAGTAATAGCCGGCGGTGATTTCCAGCACCATCATGGCCAGCGTCAGCAGCATCGCCAGCTTGGCATTTTTTTCGCCCAGCGGATTGCCCTGGTCAAAGCTGTGGGAGTGTTGTCGGGACAGGGGGGAGTCGGTGTATGAGGTCATGATTGGCTTGGTTTTATATACTCTACCCCAGTATATTTTCCATGCCGGCAGGAGGACTACAATTCCTGCATATGTCGCATACCGTTTCGAATCAAAAACCGTTGCTTGCGCGCATCCGCCGCATCAAGGGGCAGACGCAGGCTCTGGAGCGGGCTCTGGAAGAGGGGCAGGACTGTGCCGTGGTGCTGCAGCAGCTGGCGGCCGTGCGCGGGGCCGTCAACGGCTTGATGCTGGAGTTGCTCGAAGGCCATGTGCGCGAGCATCTGGGTGCCGAGGCCGCGAAGCCCGAGCAGCGTGAACAGGACTTGGAGCTGGTCGTGAAGGTGCTGCGTTCCTACGTCAAATAGGGCTGGGCTGCAGGCGTGGGCGGCCTGCATGGATGAAGCGGTGGATCAGGGCTGCACCAGCGCCGCGAGATCATTGACGAATGGCTGCACGCCAGGATGGCCGTGCAGCCATTGCCTGCCCAGAAATTCTTCGATCGACTGCTGCTGTAGCCCGAGGCCGGGCCGGCGGGCCGATGCGGCCTGCAGCAAGTCATGAGCGCGGTTCATGACTTGCTCGCTGTCTGCGGCCGCAGGCTCGCCCAGTTCCTGCATCCATTCCTGCTGGATGCGAAGTATGAGCTTGCCAGCGGCTTGCTCCAGCGCAGTGCGGCTGCGTGGCATTTCAGAACTGATAGCTGCTATCGCTTACCAGTAAAGGGCTAGAGGCATATTTCATGCTTAATCCTTGCGAACGGTATAGACGATGTCCATGGCGCTGGTCATGCCGGTTTGAGCGCGCAAGGTGACGCTGCGAGACAGGTCGTAGAAGATGTAGATGATGCCCATGGCTCCCGACAGGCTCTGCTCGTAGGTCAGATAGAGCTTGTCCGAAATGCGCTTGCCCATGGTCAGCGCAGCGCCCGCTGCATCCGTTCCGTCCCCTCCGCCCTTGAAGCCGACTTCATCGAGCCCCAGGCTGCCCGCAATCTTGCCGCTGGAACTGTTGCCACCAGCCAGCAAGGCCATGGCGGCCTGCTGAAGCAGGGCGCTGCTGGCCCCGCCTGAGGCAGGGTCGCGGCCCATGACTACCCAGGAGAGCTTTTCCGCGTCGGGCAGGGCCGGGTCCGAGTACAGCAGCACGCGTGGCGCACTGGCTGTGCCCAGCACCTGCACACCGGCCTTGACGGCAATATTCGGGCGCAGCGCCAGTATGTCCAGCGAGGGGTTGTTGTAGGGGCCATTGAAGCGTATCAGTCCGGTTTCCACATTCAGCGACTGTCCCCAGGCGCGGTAGCGGCCTTCCTCGGTACGGATTTCTCCGGTCACGCTGGGCGGGCCGCCGATGTAGCTGGCGCCTCGCACTTCAAGCTGACCCAGCAGTCGCGTGGTGATGCCAAAGCCTTGCAGCGCAAAGTCACGTCCCATGTCGAGCTTGACGAGAATGTCTGGCACCTTGCGTGGCGTGGCGCGGGCCTGCTCCTTGCGGGCCTGTTGTTCGCTACGCCGGCGCTCCTCCTCTTCGGCCTTGCGCGATGCCGCCGAGCGCACCACCACGTCCTTGTCCAGCGATGGCGCGGATTCTTCGGGCAGGATGATGGAGGCTCTGTCGACCGTCAGGTCGCCGCGCAGCGTGAACTGGCCTTGCTCCAGCCGGGCCTGCAGATCACCGGAGACGCTGACCTGACGGTCGGCGCGCACCAGTACTTGCAGCTTGCTGGCCTTGGCCTGCAGATTCATGCTCAGGCCCGATTCGGCTTCCGTACCTGGTGGTGTGAACTGGGCGTAGCCCGAGCCGGTAAGCTGGCCGCCATCTTCAGGAGCTCGGGTCAGATTGCCGCTATAGCCCAGAATGCGCGCCTGGCTGCCTTTGCCACCCTTGAGGCGCAGTTCGGTAATGTCCAGTCTGGTGCCTTGCAGCTTGGCGCGCAGAATGCCGTCGCGCAGGTCCACGCCATCGAGCAAGGACACGATGTTGAGCCCATCGGCCTTGATATCGCCCTGCCACTTTGGGTCCTGCAAGGTGCCGCTGATGCTGGCATCCGCCGCCAGGCTGCCCTGAATGCGCCAGCCTGGTGGCGCAAACAAGGACCACAGCCCCATATCGGGCATATTGGCGTGCAGTTGACCGGACAGAGGCGCTGTGGCGGGTAGCGTCCAGCCGTCTTGCTGGTAACTGAGCTGGGTGCGCAGGTCGGCACTGAGCTTGCCTGCGCGCTCGCTGTCCCAAAGCAGTTTGGCGTTGACCTGGCTGCCCTGGGCCTGCACGTTGAGGCGCATGTCCTTGATGCGCGAGCGCATGCCTGCACCGCCGATCTGGCGCGTGCGCGTGCCGCCGGCGCGTGTGGCAGTGGGTCCGGTAGTCTGGATGACGGTGGTGCTGGAGCCATCGTCCACCGCCAGCCGCAGATCGCCTGCGGCGCGCTCGACCGTGAGATCGGCCTTGAGATCCTTGCCCAGGGTGTCCAGGTTCCAGCGCGCGTTGAAGCTCAGGTCGCCGGAAATCCCGGCGGCTTCCAGTGGCGGATCGTCATCGCCCAGGCTGAAGGCATCGACCCAGGCCAGTGGAATTCCAAGTGCCTGCCCTGTGCTGCGCACACCCCATTGGCCGCTGCCGGCACGGGTGACGGAGCTCGCCTCCCATGTCAGCTGGGCGGGAGGCAGTGGCTCGCTGCTGGTACGCCGGAGGTCCAGTTTCGGAGGCGTGATCTGCAGCTTGCCGGCGCTGAGTTGGTAGACGGTGCTGAGCACCGTGCTGCCGCTGGTGCACTGTTGGATCTGGACGGGGGCACCGGGCTGAAGCTGCACGACCCAGGGGCCGGGCTTGTTCTTGTCGGGGGTGAGCTGGGCCTGCAGCTTTTCCAGGCTGGCCTGCCAGTCCAGCGGGGCCATGCCCTTGCCGCTGGCCAGGCCGGCTTGCAAAGCGGTGTCGAGCAGAATGCTCTTGCCGGCTTGCTGAGCCTGCGCAGTCAGGCCGACCTTGGCATTTTCGGGGCTGCCGTCAATGCTCAATGCCAGCGCAGGCAGGACGGCGCTCTGCTCGACTGCGGTGCCGGCGGGCAGATAGCGAATTTTCTCGGCGCGCAGCTTGGCCTGAATCTGCAAGCCGCTGGCGGGAATGGCCGAACCATGGGCGGCGCTCAGGCGCTTGAGCAGATTTTCCCAACCGCCCTTCAGGGCCAGTTGCAAATCTGCGCTGCCATCAAGCTGCGCACCGCCCAGTGGGTCCTTGATGCCCGGCAGCTTGCGCAGCCATTGCGTGAGCGTGCTCATGGAGCCGAGCTGCAGCTGGCTTTGAACAGCGCCGCTGGCGGGGCCCATCTGCCCTTCGATGCTCAGTTGCGCACCGGGAGCAGCGGCCTTGAGCCTGGCTTTGGCCTGCTGGGTTTCGGTATTGAACTCCACGGACCTGGCATCGACGCTGGCCTGCAGTGCTTGCAGCTGCAGCTTTTCCAACTGCAGGAGCGGGGCCTGCCACTGGCCGCTGGCAGCCAGGGTCTGAATGCGCAGCGCCGAGCTGTCGCGCTTGCCGCCTGCCGCTTGCAGGTTGGCGTCAAACACTATCTTGCTGGCTGCTGTGTCGCTGCTGTCGACATCGGCCTGCACGGCCTTGGCACTGATCCGGCCCTGCAAGGGCGAGGCTTCCAGCGTGCTGTAGAGATCGGCCGGGTTGAGCTGTTCCACCGTGGCCAGGCCTTCGAACAAGCGGGTGCTCGGAGTGAACTGACCGCCGAGTGCGATATGGCCCTTGCCAATCTGGATACGGGAGTCGTCCATCTGCCATTGCTGGCCATCGAAATCGATTCGGGCTGTCAGCTCGGCCACGGGCAGGCGCTGCTTGTCCCAGGGGCCGGGCAGTGCGTTGCTGAAGCGGGTGTTGAGCTTCCAGGGCTGAGCTTCCAGACTCGCAGCTGTGGGAGCGGTCTCGTCTGGGCCGGCCTGCAACTGGCCGGTCAACAGAGTGCGTGGCCCTTGAGGCCAGAAAGCCGAGACATCGAGATTCTGGAGCAGGGCCTTGGCTGCCAGTAGCGGCTGGCTGCGCCAGGGCATGATGCTGGCCTCCACATCGGCCTGCATGGGGCCCACCTCTGCCGTTGCTGCTTTGGACGGCCTCCCGCTCTTCTCCCGCTTCGGCTCGGTTGCCTGCGGGTCTTGAGTTCCCGGGCCGGGGGGCGATGCTTCAGCGCTGGCATTGGCCTTGATTGCCAGCCTGGCCGCTTCGGTGGCCAGCGTGCCTTCGACCGTGACCTTGGCTTGCACGGCAATGGTGGTGCCGGCATCGCCGTCCTTGTCCAGAGGATTGGGCACTTGCACATCGCCTGTTGCTTCGGCCTGCATCGCCATGGGTGCGGCGCCCTGCAGCTTCAGCTGGGCCTGGTAGGCGCCCTCGGCAAAACGCAGGCTGCTGACCTTGAGTTCATGGTCTGTGCCCGTGTATTCATAGCGACCGCGAAGGTCCTGAACCACGGCCTCGGGCGGGCCTTGCCAGATGATCTGATCGATCCTGAAGGGCAGCTCTATCTTCACTGGCAGGGTCAGCGACTGCAGTGGTTCGCTGGCGGGTTTGTCGGGGTCGGGGGTGCTGGCAATGCGCAACTCGGCGATATGGACTTCGCCCAGCTTGAGCGTACGGGACAGCAGCAAAGGCCTGAACTGCCAGCCGATCTGTGCTTCATTGACCTCGACCTGCATGGTCGGGCTTTGCCATTTCAGCCAGCCGATACGGCCGCCGTTCTTGACGCTGCCCGTGACCTCCTTGGCCACCAGGCTCTGGTCTGCGGGCAGCCAGCCCGCCACGCGCTGCAGCGTCTGGTTGAGCGAGTCATCCCTGCCAATCCACCACAGCAGGCTGCCAAGTGCCAGCGCCAGGGCGAGCAGGGCCGCTGCAATAGTCCAGCCCAGCGCGCGCAGCCAGCGGCGGCGTCTGGGGGCTGGGGAGGAGGCCTTGGCGCTAGGGGTTGTGTCTTTTTCTGCCATGCTTAAAACGTGAAGCCCAGGCGCAGGTGCAGGCGCAGTTGCTGCTCCTGAGCGCCCCAGGCGAGATCTGCTTGAATCGGACCGACCGGGCTTTTCCAGCGGATGCCGGTGCCAAAGCCGACGCGGGTGTAGAGCCGGTTGATATCGTCGCCGACCGTACCTGCATCGATAAAGACGGCGTGCTCGAAGTCCTGCGTATTGCCCTTGATGGTGATGGGCCGCTGCCACTCCACGCTGCCCATGGCCAGATAGCGGCCGGCAATCACGCGGCCGTTGTCGGTGCGTGCGCCAATCGATTGGTAGCCGTAGCCGCGCACCGTGTTGTCGCCACCGGTCAGAAACATGATGGTGGTGGGCAGATCCACATCTTTCTTGGCCATGACGGCGCCGACTCCGGCCTTGATCTGCAGACGACTGCGGCGTCTGGTTTCCTCGTCACGCTCGCCCAGCGGTATCAGGCTCAGCCAGCGGCCCGTTAGGCGCCCGAACGGCGAGCGTTGCGGCGTCAGCGTGGTGCCTGCACCGGCTTCCAGGGCCAGCCCGAAGCCCGAGGTAGGCAGCAGATTGTTGTCGAAATAGCGGGCCGTCCATCCATAGTTGGCCAGCAACGAGGAGGCACCGGGCGGAGCACCTGCACCCTGGGTCTTGGCATAGTCGTACTGCAGGTACATATTGCGTTCTATGCGGTCTTCGGCCTTGGATCGGCCGAAGCGCATTTGCGCACTGTTGGTGTAGAAGTCGCCCGCAGGTGCGCGCTCGAGCTTGCCGCTGGCAAACCAGCGCCAGAGATCCTCGCCGGGAAGGCCGACCAGTTGCGTGGAGATCAGCGGGTTCTTCCTGTCCAGCTGCAGCTTGCTGACGGCACGCCAGTTCAGACCGGGCACCTTGTTGTAAGTGTGATCGATGGACAGGCGCGGTCCGGTGTCCGTGCTCAGGCCCACACCGAACACCCATTTCTGCAGCTTGGCTTCGCGCACCTTGGCAATCACGGGCGAGGTGATGGCTGCGCCCTGGCTCTTGCGCTGCTCGTCACGTTCAGCCTCGGTGGCGGCCTGTTGCGGGGAGTCGGCCAGCGAAAGAAATACCGAGTCGTAATAGCCACTGCTGACCAGACGCTGCTGCGCATCGAGCATGCTTTGCAGATCGTATTCCTGGCCCTCGGGTAGGCGCGCGATACGGGCCGTGCGCACCGGGTCGTAGCGCTCGGCACCATCAATTTGCAGCGGACCGAAGGTATAGGCAGGGCCGGGGGCATAGCTCACGCTGACCTGTGCCTTGTTGGTATCGGCATCCACATCGGCCAGACTGGTATCTATGCGTGCCAGCGGGTAGCGGCGTTTTTGCAGCTCCTTGAGGCCACCGCTCTTGGCGCTGCTCCAGGCCGATTGCGAGAATTGCTCGCCAGCCTGCAGCGGCCAGGTTTCCTCGATCTGCAGGCGCTGCGAGGTTCCCAGCTCGTCGCTGGCATTGACGCCGGTAAAACGCACATCGGATTTTTCAATGATGGTGGGCGGGCCTGGGTCGACCTTGACCACCACTTTGCGTGGTGCCTCTTCCTCGGGGGTATCGGTCAGCTCGACAGTCACCGTGGGACTGAAGTAGCCCAGGGTGCCTATCAACTCGCGCACATTGGCATCGGTCGCGCCCAGCAGGCGTGTCAGCTCGCGGCGCTGCAGATCGGGCTGGTGGCGAAAGCGCTTGAGTTCCAGATGCTGCTCCAGCAGCGCACGGATTTGCTTGGGGGCATCGACTTCCAGCGTGAAGGCCGGCGGGCCGCTGGTATCGATGCCCATGGCTTCGGCTTCTTTGTCTTTGGGGGAAAGCAGGCTGCAGCCGCTGAGGAGCAAGGCGGCTCCCAAAAGCAAAGCCGGCCTCAAGGCCGGCTTTTTCAAGGGCAAGGTCTGGGGCATGGCCCTATTTTGACAGCATGCGCATGGCGTCTTCCAAGCCTTTGAGCGACAAAGGGTACATGCGGTCACCCATCAGCTGCTGGATGATGCTGATGCTCTGGCGGTACTGCCATACGCCCTGGGGCTCCGGATTGATCCAGGCAAAGTGTGGGAAGGCATTCGTCAGCCGCTGCAGCCATTCGGCACCGGGCTCCTCGTTCATGTACTCGACCGAGCCGCCGGGCTGCAGGATCTCGTAGGGGCTCATGGTCGCATCGCCGACAAAGATCAGCTTGTAGTCCTTGTTGTACTTGCGAATGATGTCCCAGGTCGGAAACTTCTCGGCAAATCGGCGGCGGTTGTTCTTCCACATGAAGTCGTAGACACAGTTGTGGAAGTAATAGAACTCCAGATGCTTGAGTTCGCTCTTCACGGCCGAGAAAAGCTCCTCCACACGCTGGATATGCTCGTCCATGGTGCCGCCCACGTCCATGAGCAGCAGCACTTTCACATTGTTGTGCCGCTCGGGAATCATCTTGATGTCGAGATAGCCCGCATTGGCTGCCGTGGAACGGATGGTGTCCGGCAGATCCAGCTCCAGTTCGCTGCCCTGGCGCGCAAACTTGCGCAGACGGCGCAGCGCGACCTTGATATTGCGCGTGCCCAGTTCCTGGGTGTCGTCATAGTCGCGGTAGGCGCGCTGCTCCCAGACCTTGACGGCACTCTTGTTGCGGCCCGGCCCGCCAATGCGTATGCCTGCCGGGTTGTAGCCGCCGTGGCCGAAGGGGCTGGTGCCGCCTGTCCCGATCCATTTGTTGCCGCCTTCGTGGCGTTCCTTCTGCTCCTCCAGGCGTTTCTTGAGCGTTTCCATCAGCTCGTCCCAGCCCATGGCTTCGATCTTGGCCTTGTCCTCGGGGCTGAGTTCGCGCTCCAGCAGCTTTTGCAGCCAGTCCTGCGGAATTTCCTTGGTCAGGTCGGCCAGCATCTCCACGCCCTTGAAATAGGCGGAAAAAGCGCGGTCGTACTTGTCGTAGTGCTTCTCGTCCTTGACCAGAATGGTTCGGCCCAGGTGGTAGAAGTCGTCCAGGCTCCAGCGATCCTCGCTCTTGGGGCCGATCAGGCCTGCGTCCAGCGCTTCCAGCAGGGCCAGAAACTCCTTGACCGACACAGGCAGCTTGGCTGCACGCAGGGTATAGAAAAAATCGATCAGCATGAAAAATGCCTCCAGCGCTTATGCAGCGGGTGCATGTTGCTCCAGAAGATAGAGCAGTTGTGCACGGGCTTCAGGCCATTCGCCACTGCGCATGCTGTACATCACGGTGTCGCGAATCGTGCCGTCGCGGCGCAGCGCATGGCCGCGGATCACACCATCTTTCTTGGCACCCAGGCGCTCGATGGCGCGTTGGCTGGCGAAGTTGAAGTTGTCCGTGCGCCAGCCCACCACATGGCAGCCCAGCGTACCGAAGGCATGGGCCAGCAGCAGCAGCTTGGCCGAGGTGTTCACATGGGTGCGCTGCACGCTTTTGGCATACCAGGTGTAGCCAATCTCCACGCGGCGAATGGCCGGCACGATGTCGTGATAGCTGGTCGTGCCCAGCACCTTGCCACTGGCATCGTCAAGAACGGCGAATGCAAAGCGGTGGCCCTGGTCACGGCCCAGCAGCGCGGCCTCGATATAGCTGCGAACCTCGCCAGGCTCGGGCACGGAAGTCACGCGAATCTTCCACAGCTCGCCATCGGCAGCGGCTGCGGCCAGACCTGCCTCATGGCTCAGGGCCAGCGGCTCCAGCCGCACGCCGCGGTCGCGCAGGGTCACGGTTTCTACAAAAGTCATGGCTTGCTCACTCAATGAGATTTGCGCTTGCTGCGCCAGAATCGGGCCAACTTGAGACCCAGACCTCCACCCAGGCCCACCATGGCGATGGCGGCAATGCTACCGGCGCCATAACCCTGGGCGAACAGATCCAGGCCCAGCACATGGGACAGGCCCCAGCCCAGCAGGGCGCCGCCCACAAAGCCGACGGCGTCGGAGCCGCCTTCCAGCAGCAGTTGTTGTGCGGTGCTCATGGGGCGGTGTCTCCTCGGTTTTTTGATGTCGGCTCAGCGATTGCGCTGGTTCATGAAGACCAGCTTTTCAAACAGGCTCATATCCTGTTCGTTCTTCAGCAATGCGCCAACCAGGGGTGGCACGCTGACCTTGCCTTCCTCGGATTGCAGGGCCGATGCGGGAATCTCCTCCGCGACCAGCAGCTTGAGCCAGTCGATCAGCTCGCTGGTCGAAGGCTTTTTCTTGAGGCCGGGCAGATTGCGCACGTCGTAGAAGACCTTCATCGCGGCGCTCAGCAGTTCGCCCTGCAGCTTGGGGAAATGCACGGCCACGATCTGGCGCATGGTGTCGGCATCGGGGAACTTGATGTAGTGGAAGAAGCAGCGGCGCAAGAACGCGTCGGGCAGTTCCTTTTCGTTGTTCGAGGTGATAAAGACCAGCGGGCGGTGCTTGGCGCGGATCATCTCGTGGGTCTCGTAGCAATAGAACTCCATGCGATCGATTTCGCGCAGCAAGTCGTTGGGGAACTCGATGTCGGCCTTGTCGATCTCGTCGATCAGCAGGGCTACGGGGCGTTCCGCCGTGAAAGCCTGCCAGAGCACGCCCTTGACGATGTAGTTGTGAATGTCCTTGACGCGCTCGTCACCCAGTTGCGAATCACGCAGGCGGCTCACGGCGTCGTACTCATACAGGCCTTGCTGGGCCTTGGTGGTGGACTTGATGTGCCACTGCAGCAGCGGCATGTCCAGCGCCTGCGCGACCTCCTCGGCCAGCATGGTCTTGCCCGTGCCGGGCTCGCCCTTGATGAGCAGAGGGCGCTGCAGGGTAGCGGCAGCGTTGACGGCCAGCATCAGATCTTGCGTGGCCACGTATTTGTCGGAACCTTGAAACTTCATGGGCGGTATCAGCGTAAGTATTGATAAGCGTGCGAAATTCTCACTGCCATAATCGTTTGCACTGCAGCAAGGCATTTGAGCACCCGTCTGAACTCTTGAAGGATTGTGCGCGCAAAATGATAAAAACTTGGACCACGGTATTGGCAGTAGTTGTCGCATCAGTGACCGGCGCGGCGAACGCCCAGGCTGTCAAGGGCGATGCAAAGGCTGGCGCAGGCAAGATCGCCATGTGCATAGGCTGTCATGGCATCACCGGTTATCAGGCCAGCTTCCCTGAGGTATACAAGGTACCCATGATCGGTGGGCAGAACGAGGCCTATATCGTCTCGGCCCTGAACGCCTACAAGAAAGGCGAACGCAAACACCCCACCATGCGCGGCATTGCAGACTCGCTGAGCGAGCAGGACATGGCCGATGTGGCAGCCTACTATGCGGGGCATGCCAAGGCCAAGGACGGCAAGCCCAAGGAAGCCAACCCGGCCGTCACGGCGCTGCTGCAAAAAGGCGCCTGCTTCTCCTGCCATGGCGAAGGCTTTTCCAAGCCCATCGATCCGTCCTATCCCAAGGTGGCAGGGCAGTATTCGGACTATGTGTTCCGGGCTTTGCAGGCCTACAGGACCGAGGGCAATCCCATCATCGGGCGCAGCAATGGCGTGATGGCCGGCATTGCCAAACAGTTCAAGAACGACGAGCTGCAGCAACTGGCCCGATACATAGGCAGTCTGGACAGCGAGATGCAGGTGGTGGCGCAACCGCATTTCCGTCTGGGCCAGAAATAAATCGAGCTTCGGCAAACACAAAGCCCGCCAAGGCGGGCTTTGTGTTTTTCAGAGGGCACCTCAGAGGCTGCTTTTGAAACTACCGTCGGTGGTCGCCAGACGCTGCACTCCGGCAACATAGGCCTCGCCATCGGGCGGGCGTCCCGAGCGCTGGCTTTCCCAGAGCATCTGGCCCAGGCATTCCATGGCGGCGTGATGGGCGTCATGCAGGTCACGCTTTCTGGTCAGCAGTTCCACGGCCTGGCGTATGCCGCGTGGCGAGTCCACGCTGCACTGCTCGCTGATGGACAGATGCATGGACAGGTGCAGAAACGGGTTGGTACGCTCGGTCTCCGCATCGTAGTTGCGCGCCACTGCGGCATCCACGTCGGAGAGCTCGTCGAAATACTCGGGGTGCTCGTCTATCCACAGGCTGGCCAGCGTCTCGATGGCCTCCATGGGCGCGCCGCTGATCATCTTGGCGCGCACACCGCAAAAAAATCGCCGTACGTCGGCTTGACTGGGGTTGAACATGATGGCGCGCAGCGTATCACGGCTGCCGGGCGTCGGCTGGACTGTGGTCTTGCTCGCTGGCCAGGGGCGTATCGGGTACATCTGCGTTGTCGGCCAGCAGATCGGCACGCTCCTTGGCCATCTGCTCCACCAGTTGCTGGCGGCCCTGCTTGGCCACTGCAATCAGTTGGTTCTTGTCCTTGTAGTGCGGGTACATGCGCTCGGCCAGCGCCAGATTGTGCTCCCTGAACCGTGCCGTGATGCGTTGGGCTTCGGCCGGACTCTGACCCAGCAGCTCCAGCACCGACTGGGCCGAGATCAGGCTGGACTCGAAGACTTCGCGCTGGGCATGCTCGACTCCGAGATCGCGCAGGCGGAACCAGTGATCCAGGTCTCGGGTACGGGCCACGATCTCGAGGTTGGGGAAATGCTTGCGCACCTGACTGGCTATCTTGAGGGACTGCTCGGTGGTGTCGACGGCAATCACCAGCACATGGGCCTGGGCCGCGCCTGCAATGCGCAGCAGGTCCATGCGTGTGGCATCGCCGTAGAACACGCGGTGGCCGTAGATCTGCGCGGCCTCCAGCATTTCCACGCTATGGTCCAGGATGGTCGGGCGTATGCCCTGGGCCAGCAACACACGAGCCACGATCTGGCCGTAGCGGCCGAAGCCGGCAATGATGATGGGCGAATCCTGAGGCTCGGAGATTTCCTGGGCCTTCTCCATGCCGCATTCCTCGTCGCTGATGGTGGAGAAGCGGCGCAGCAGCAGTTTGTCCAGCAGCACCAGCAGCAGCGGGCCCAGCAGCATGGACAGGGCCACGGCCGCGACCAGCATGGACGAGACGCTGTGGCGAAACACCTTGTACTGCGCCGCCGTCTGGAACACCACAAAGGCGAACTCGCCGCCTTGCGCCAGCATCAGCGTGAACACCGGGCGCTCGCGCCAGGGAATCTGCATGAATCTGGCCAGACCGAAGATCATCACTGCCTTCAGCGCAATAAAGCCCGTCACCATGGCGGCCATGGTCCAGGGGGACTGGAGGATGACGCCAAAGTCGATGCTCATGCCCACGGCCATGAAAAACAGGCCCAGCAGCAGGCCTTTGAACGGCTCGATATTGGTTTCCAGCTCGCTGCGGTATTCGCTGTCGGCCAGCAGCACGCCGGCCAGGAAGGCGCCCAACGCCATGGACAGGCCCACCTGCGTCATCAGCATGGCAATGCCCACGACCAGCAGCAGGGAGGTGGCGGTGAAGATCTCGGGGGTCTTGCTGCGCGCAATCCAGCGCAGCAGCGGCTGCAGCAGCAATCGGCCGCCGATGATGACGGCGCCAATCGTGCCCACGGTCTTCAGAATGGCCAGCCAGACATGGCTGTCGCCGTGGCTGGCATGGGCGGCCTTGTAGGCGCCCAGAATCGGAATCAGCGCCAGGATGGGGATGGCCGCCACGTCCTGGAACAGCAGGATGGAGAAGGCGGCCTGTCCGCTGGGAGTGCGCATCAGATTGCGCTCGGCCATGATCTGCAGGCAGACGGCAGTGGATGACAGTGCCAGGCCCATGCCTGCGATCAGGCTGACGCGCCAGGACAGACCGAAGGCCCAGGCGGCCAGGAACAGAATGCCGGTGCAGACCACCATCTGGGCCATGCCCCAGCCGAAGATGGGGCGCCGCAGCTCCCAAAGGCGCTTGGGCTGCAGCTCAAGTCCGATCACGAACAGCATCAGCACCACGCCAAACTCGGCAAAGTGCAGGATGTCGTCCACATTGCGGACTAGGCCAAAGCCCCAGGGGCCCATGGCAATGCCGGCGCCCAGGTAGCCAATGATGGCTCCCAGGCCCAGTGCTCTGGCGATGGGGACGGCCAGAACTGCTGCCGTAAGATAAATGAAGCCGTAAGTCAGCCAGATGGGAGAGCCGTGTTCCATGGGAATGTTATGTGGTGTTAACCCTAGAGAGATTCCATTTTGGCACCCGCAGCCAAGCGTCAGATTTTTGACAGAAAGAAAAAAGCAGATGAATGTTTACCTGATGCTTATAGCGCCTGGTCAACCATGCGTCTGCAAGTTGACAGCGCAACTTTTAAGATAAGCGTTTTGTGACTGGCGCTTTAGATCGGCGTTTGGAGTGAGTATGGATCTGCACACCTGGTTTGCTTTTTTTGTGGCCTCCTGGATCATCGCGGTCTCGCCGGGGTCGGGGGCTGTGCTGTCCATGAGTCATGGGCTGTCCTATGGCGTGCGCAAGACCAGCGCCACCATCATGGGTCTGCAGCTCGGGCTGCTGCTCATCTTGCTGATAGCAGGTGCCGGCGTGGGCTCGCTGCTCATGGCGTCCGAGTGGGCCTTCAATGCCGTCAAGATCGTGGGCGCCGGCTATCTCATCTATCTGGGCATCAGCCAGTGGCGTTCGGGCGGCTCGCCGCTGGCAGCGCAAGAGGCCGCGCCCGAGGCCAGTCTCAAAAAGCGCGTGCTGACGGGCTTTCTGACCAATGCCACCAATCCCAAGGGCATCATCTTCATGGTTGCCGTGCTGCCCCAGTTCATGACCACCAGCCGTCCCCTGGCTCCGCAGTTGGCGATTCTGGCCGTGACCATGCTGGCCGTGGACACCACGGTGATGCACAGCTACGCAGCAGGTGCCAGCGCCTTGCGCGGCCTGATGCGCAGCGCACGCGCCATGCGCAATCAGAACCGCGTGTTCGGCGGCCTGCTGATGGCCGTGGGTACAGGCCTGTTCTTTGTTCAGCGTTCCAGTGAAGCCTGAGATGCTTCTAAAAGCATAGCTTTTAACGCTTGAATATATTGGGTGTTCGGCATATTTGATTAAATAATCTAGGGTAAGCCCCTTGTCCCGCGTCAGACATGACATGGGGCGGGGGGCTTCTACATTGGAGGCATGAAAACCTTTCGCTCCTACTCCGAAGTGCTGGCCTCGATTGGGCAGGAAGTCGCCGTCAGCGACTGGATCACCATCACCCAGGCCCAGATTCAAATGTTTGCCGATGCCACGGGCGATCAGCAGTGGATTCATACCGATCCCGAGCGAGCTGCCCAGGGGCCGTTCGGTGCGCCGATTGCCCATGGCTTTCTCACGCTGTCCCTGCTGCCGAAGTTCTTCGAAGGCACTTTCAAGATCGAAGGAGCCAAGATGGGGGTGAACTATGGGCTCAACCGTGTGCGCTTCATGGCTCCCGTACCTGTCAACAGCCGCTTGCGGGCGCGCATGACCTTGCAGGCGGCGGAACGCATCGAGCCTGAGGGCATTCAGATGACCTGGCTGGTGACGGTGGAGCGCGAAGGCAGCGACAAGCCTGTGTGCGTGGCCGAGTCGCTGGCGCGCAGCTTTGGTGCGGCGGCCTGATTCGCAGCGTAATTTTCAGGCCATGAAAAAAGCCCCTTGGCTTGCGCCTTGGGGCTTTGTTATTGAGCCGCACCTCGCAAAGCAGGGTGCTGCGCAGAGTCCGTCATTCGCCATAGTTGTCCAGCAAACCGGCCTTGCCTGCGGCAATGGTTTCCTGGCGCACTTGCTCACGGCTGAGGTTGCTGGATTGCTGTTGCTGGGACAGGGGCAGATAGGCATCGCCAACGAGTTGCAGCTGGCCCTTGGCCATGGCGTCCTGCACCTGGGCATTGACCTGAGCACGGGTCAGGGTGGATTGACCTGCAACTTCGGGAGGGTAGTGATCGCCGGTGAAGTCAAAGCTTGCAGCCTGTGCAGCGGCGGCGGACATGGCCAGGGCGGCAACGATGGCAAAGCGGTTGGCGTATTTCATGATTCGTCCTTTGGTACGTCGGGCCTGCAGTCCTGGCGGATATCGTCGGTCGGCTGCAAGTCCATGAGTCGTACTTTAGGACGATCTAATCAGGAGAAAAACCCCCTGCTGCGCAACTTATTGTTCCGAAATTAGAGACAATAAGCGGGAACTTAAAGCGCAGTCTTGGGCTCTGCAAGGGCAGCACCCGCGAAACCCTGCTGGCGCCAGGCTTCAAACACCGTCACGGCTACGGCATTGGACAGGTTCAGGCTGCGTTGAGAGGCCAGCATGGGCAGGCGCAGTCGCTGCTCGTTGGGGAACTGGGCGCGCACCTCGGGCGGCAGACCCTTGCTTTCAGAGCCAAAGACCAGCCAGTCGCCCGCCTTGAATTCCATGGCATGGGCCGGACTGCTGCTGTGCGTGGTCATGGCAAACATGCGCTCGCGCTGGGGCTGGCAGCTTGCGAGGAAGGCTTCCCAACTGGCGTGGCGGGCCACATTGGCGTACTCGTGATAGTCCAGTCCGGCACGGCGCATATGCCGGTCTTCCATGGAAAAACCCAGTGGCTCGATCAGATGCAGGCTGCAACCCGTGTTGGCGGCCAGACGGATGACATTGCCCGTGTTGGGGGGAATTTCGGGCGCCACAAGAACGATATGAAACATGGGGCGCTATTGTGCCGCCCGGCTTTTACCTGCGCTGCGGGCCCCGCAGTTCCAGACTGGCAAATATGGGTCAAGGCGTGCGCGCCAGCACGACGGCACTGACCGAGGCGGCGCCCGCCGAAAGCAGGCAGCGGGCCAGTGCATCCAGCGTGGCGCCGGTCGTCATCACGTCGTCCAGCAGCAAAATCGCTTGCCCTTCGATGAGGGGCTTCCGGGCAGGGTCGAGGCTGAAGACATTGCGCAGCTGGCGCAGCCGTTGCTCACGGCTGGAGGCATGCTGGGGCAGCTCCAGATGTCTGCGCCGCACCACCCCGCTCAGCAAGGGCAAGCAGGTGTCGTACTGCGCGCTGAGGGCGCGTGCCAGCAGCAGGCAGTGGTCAAAGCCGCGCTCGCGCACGCGCTCATCGGAGGCAGGCATGGGCAGCAAGGCAGCGCAGGCCCGCAACTGCTCTCTGACTTCGGGATGGCCGGCCATCAGCCTTCCCAGACTGCGCGCCAACCCCAGATCGGCCTGAAATTTGTAGCGCGTGATGAGGTCCTGCCAGGGGTAGGCATAGTCCAGCACGGAGGTACAGCGTTTGAGCCGGGGCGGCTGCTTGAGGCAGCTACCGCAGAGGCTGACCAGGGAGGGCAGCGGCAGGGCGCAGCTATGGCAGCGGTGCTTTTGCTGCGCCCAGCGCGCCTGGCAGTCGTGGCAGATGCGTGGTCCGGGCCAGCGTCCGCAGACTGCGCACTGGCTGGGTAGAGCATCCAGCCAGCGCTGCTGCTGGCGCTGCAGGTGCGAAAGCCATGTCGCATGAAGGTCGGGCATGGAATCAATATACTCGCGCCGCATTGATCTTCTTTCCGGCAGTTGGTGAGCTGAACGCTTATTCGGCCATCTGCCCGCTTCTGTCTGCCCATGTCCCACGCCCTGCCACCCACCATTGATTCCATCGCTGCAAACCATTGGCAAATGGCCGCTCCGGCCGAATCCCCCTGGTTGCACGAGGAGGTGGCCAGCCGCATGCAGCAGCGCCTGGACTGGATCGTGAAGCCGCCCGAGACCTGGTGCCACTGGGAGCCGGTGCGAGGTGGCATGCAGGCACACCAACTGCTGCGCGAGCGCTATCCGCAGGCCGAATGTACGATCCATGAACCCGTGGCCCGCCGCGAGGCAGTGGCGCAGGACAAGCTCGGCAGCCGCTGGTGGCAGCTCTCGCGCTGGAAGGGGGCGGCCGTGCACATGGCCGAGCCTGCGGACGGCAGCATGGACATGCTCTGGGCCAATATGCTGCTGCATACGGCAGCCGACCCGCAGACCCTGATCGAGCGCTGGCACAAGGCGCTCAAGGTCGATGGCTATGTCATGTTCTCCTGCCTCGGTCCGGATACCGTGCAGCAGCTGCACAGGCTCTACGCCGAACTCGGCTGGGGGCCGGCAGGTCATACGTTTACCGATATGCATGACTGGGGCGACATGCTGGTGCATTCCGGCTTTGCCGAGCCCGTGATGGACATGGAGCGCATCACCCTGACCTTTGCCACGCCGCAGCGTCTGCTGCAGGAGCTGCGCGAACTGGGCCGCAATTTCCACCCCGGGCGTTTTGCCGGCCTGCGCGGTCGCGGCTGGAAGGCCGGGCTGCTGCAGAAAATTGAGGAGCGCTGGGCCGACAAGCAGCCCGATGGCCAGCTCTCGCTGACCTTCGAGATCGTCTATGGCCACGCCTACAAACCGCAGCCCAAGCTGCGTCTGGAGGCCAATAGCGCCGTGTCGCTGGAAGACATGAAGGCCATGCTCAAGCAGCCGCGCAACACGGGTTTGCGATAGCACATCTGTCGTTTTCCGGTCATTGATTCGACACAAAGCTGCCTACAATTTCCCCTAGTTACTTCATGGATAGCAGCAATCCTTCGGGCTTCTCTCCTGCCTGAAGGACAACAGACAGTGCGGCCCAAGCCGCCAGGGGAGATATCGGGTGTTTCGCTTTGCCAAGGGGACTGGCCAGCGGGTTCGACAGCGGCCGGTTTTCGCATTTCATCATCACCACAAGCCAGCCTCCTGCTGCGCTGACGCATCCCTGTGCCCGGCGGTGACCGCGGTACGGCAGCGTCCCATCTCCCCGCTTTCTGTTTTGGCTGCCAGGCCAGTTCCAGCCATGTCCGGCACTTGCCGTGAGATGCGCTTGCCAGTACGAGTTTCAAGTCCGGCGAGGCTTGCCTGCGCAAGCCCGGTTGGCATGGGTTTCCGGTACATGCATTAGTGAATGCGCGCAGACAGTGCTATCAAATTCTGGGGCATGCTGCGTTGAAGTTCGCGAGGTAGTGTGAGTGTCACAGCCTTCTGGCCAGTAGCGGCGGAAGCGGTGTGAGCGAGTGGACAACTGAGGCTTTGAGGTAAGTGAAAACGATGAAAAACATTTCCACCAAGCTGGTTCCCTGGAGTTTGGCCTTGGCGGCGTGGGGCAGTTCCATGGCCTATGCGGCGCAGGATCTGCCGGGAGGTCCTGCCGTCAACCAACTCAACCTGCATCCGCCTGTGACACGCATTGCCGTGGAGCAGCACTGGCTGCACTGGATGATGCTCATCATCTGCACGGTGATCTTCATCGCGGTGTTCGGGGTGATGTTCTATTCCATCTGGAAGCACCGCAAATCCCAGGGAGCCAAGGCCGCGAACTTCCATGAATCGGTCAAGGTGGAAGTGGCCTGGACGGTGGCCCCCTTCATCATCGTGATTCTGATGGCACTGCCTGCCACCAAGGTGCTGGTGGCACAGAAAGACACGACCAACGCCGACCTCACCATCAAGGCCACCGGCTACCAGTGGAAATGGGGCTATGACTATCTGAGCGGCGAGGGCGAAGGCCTGGGCTTTGTGTCCACGCTGGATAACGCACAGCGCCAGATGTCCAACAGCGGCGATGTGAGCAACGCGCCCAGTGACTATCTGCTGAGAGTCGACAACCCGCTGGTCGTGCCCGTGGGCAAGAAGGTGCGCATCATCACCACGGCCAACGATGTGATCCACTCCTTCATGGTGCCGGCCTTTGGCATCAAGCAGGACGCGATTCCCGGCTTTGTGCGCGACACCTGGTTCAAGGCCGAGAAGACTGGCGACTACTACGGTCAGTGTGCCGAGCTGTGCGGCAAGGAACATGCCTACATGCCCATCCACGTGAAGGTGCTGTCTGCGGAGGCTTACAGCGCCTGGGTGGCCGAGGAAAAGAAGAAGCTGGCCGCCAAGGCTGATGATCCGAACAAGGTCTGGGTGCTGGCCGATCTGGTGGCACGTGGCGAAAAAGTGTATGCGGCCAACTGCGCTGCCTGCCACCAGGCCAATGGCAAGGGCGCCGGTCCCATCAAGCCGCTGGACGGCAGTCCCGTGGTGCTGGGTCCCACGGCCGACATGATGCATGCCGTGCTCGAAGGCCGCGCCAACGGCGCCATGCCGGCCTGGAAGCAGCTGAGCGACACCGAGCTGGCTGCAGTGGTGACTTTTGCCAAGAACCACTGGAGCAACCAGACCGGTCAGCTGGTGCAGCCCGCCCAGTTTGTGGCTGCGCGCGGCGGCAAGTTTCCTGAAGGCGGCGGCAGTGCGGCACCCGCAGCTTCGGCTGCCGACTCAGCTGCTCCCGTACAAGGTGCAGCCGCTGCTGCCAGCGACGCCGGCCCTTATCAGGTCTTTTTCGAGACCGGCAAGAGCGCGCTGGACGATCAGGCTCAGGCTGCGGTGAAGAAGGCGGCCGAGTACTGGAAGGCCCACAAGGACGGCAAGATTGCCCTGTCGGGCTTTGTGGACTCCACCGGCAACGCCGACAAGAACGCGGAGCTGGCCAAGGAGCGAGCCAAGGCGGTGGCCAAGCTGCTGGAGGACAGCGGCATTGCGGGTGACCGCATCGAGTTGCGCAAGCCCGAGACCATCACGGCTGCAGCAGGCGCGGACCAGCAGGCACGCCGTGTTGACATCACGGCTGCGAAGTAAGCCCCGGGTATAGAGACCGATTGGAGAAAAGAATATGAGCGCCGTAGTTCCTCCCGTCCACACCCATGAGGGTCATGGTCACGACCATGGGCACGACGACCATCACCACGCCATGCCCTCGGGCTGGCGTCGCTGGCTGTTTGCCACCAATCACAAGGACATCGGCACGATGTACCTGCTGTTCTCCTTCACCATGCTGATGGTGGGAGGCATTCTGGCCATGCTGATCCGTGCCGAGCTGTTCGAGCCCGGCCTGCAGATCGTCAACCCCGAGCTGTTCAACCAGCTGACCACCATGCACGGCCTGATCATGGTGTTCGGCGCCATCATGCCGGCCTTCGTGGGCTTCGCGAACTGGATGCTGCCGCTGCAGATCGGTGCTTCAGACATGGCGTTTGCGCGCATGAACAACTTCAGCTTCTGGCTGCTGATTCCTGCCGGCATCATGCTGGTGGGCTCGTTCTTCATGCCCGGCGGTGCGCCCGCAGCCGGCTGGACGCTGTATGCGCCGCTGACGCTGCAGATGGGTCCGTCCATGGACACCAGCATCTTTGCCATGCACATCATGGGCGCCAGCTCCATCATGGGCGCGATCAACATCATCGTCACCATCCTGAACATGCGCGCGCCCGGCATGACGCTGATGAAGATGCCGCTGTTTGCCTGGACCTGGCTGATCACCGCCTATCTGCTGATCGCCGTGATGCCGGTGCTGGCCGGCGCCATCACCATGACGCTGACCGACCGCCACTTCGGCACCAGCTTCTTCAATCCTGCGGGCGGCGGCGATCCGGTGATGTACCAGCATATCTTCTGGTTCTTCGGCCACCCCGAGGTCTACATCATGATCTTGCCGGCCTTCGGCATCGTCAGCCAGATCGTGCCCGCCTTCAGCCGCAAGAGGCTGTTCGGCTACACCTCCATGGTCTATGCCGTGGCGGCGATTGCCATCCTGTCCTTCATCGTCTGGGCGCACCACATGTTCACCACCGGCATGCCGGTCACGGGACAGCTGTTCTTCATGTACGCGACGATGCTGATCTCCGTGCCCACGGCCGTGAAGGTGTTCAACTGGACGGCCACCATGTGGCGCGGCTCCATGAGCTTTGAAACCCCGATGCTGTTCGCAGTGGGCTTCATCTTCGTGTTCACCATGGGCGGCTTCACGGGACTGATCCTGTCCATGGCGCCCATCGACATCCAGCTGCAGGACACCTATTACGTGGTGGCCCACTTCCACTATGTGCTGGTGGCCGGTTCGCTGTTCTCCATGTTCGCCGGCTATTACTACTGGTCGCCCAAGTGGACGGGCGTGATGTATTCCGAGACGCGCGGCCGCATCCACTTCTGGGGCTCGCTGATCTTCTTCAACATCACCTTCTTCCCCATGCACTTCCTGGGTCTGGCCGGCATGCCGCGTCGCTATGCCGACTACCCCATGCAGTTCGCCGACTTCAACATGATTGCCTCCCTGGGCGGCTTTGGCTTCGGTCTGATGCAGGTGTATTTCTTCCTGTTCGTCGTCTGGCCCGCGATGCGCGGCCATGGAGAAAAGGCGCCGCAAAAGCCCTGGGAAGCGGCCGAAGGCCTGGAATGGGAAGTGCCTTCTCCGGCTCCGTTCCACACCTTCGAGACGCCTCCCAAGCTCGATGAAACCGCCACCAAGGTGATCGGTTGAGGAGGCGCGCATGACGACACAGGAGCAACGCAAGGCGAACCGGAGGCTGGGGCTGATCCTGGCCTCAACGGCTGCCGTGTTCTTTATCGGCTTTGTGGTGAAGATGGCCTGGCTGCATTGAGGCAGGCCGACGGCAACCGAGTGAAGGAGCTTGAGGTGAGCATAGCCAAGGAAAACGCGAAGATGGTGGGCAAGCTGGCGATCGTTGCCCTGGGCATGTTTGCGTTCGGCTATGTGCTCATTCCCATCTACAAGCATATCTGCGAGCTGACGGGCATCAACATCCTGTCGCTGTCCGAAAAGCAGGTGCCCGGTGCCGGCGTGGCGGGCCGCGACGTGAAGCTTCCGCCCAACAGCCAGATCGACACCAGCCGCACCATCACCGTGGAGTTCGATGCCAATGCACGCGGGCCCTGGGACTTCAAGCCGGCCAAGCGTTCGGTGCAGGTCCACCCCGGCGAGCTGGCCACGGTGATGTATGAATTCCAGAACGTGCAGAACCGGCGCATGGCCGCTCAGGCCATCCCCAGCTATGCGCCGCGCCAGGCCACGGCCTTCTTCAACAAGATGGAGTGCTTCTGCTTTTCGCAGTACACGCTGGAGCCCGGCGAGAAGCGTGAGTGGCCGGTGGCCTTTGTCATCGATCCGCGCATCTCCAAGGATGTGAAGACGATCACGCTGTCCTACACCTTCTTCGAGGTGGGCGGCAAGACCCCTGCAGCGCCCGAAGGCAGCACGGCTGCAGTCGTCACGCCCGGAGGCAGCTCATGACGCAGGATGCCAAGAAGACAGGCTTCTGGCGCAGCATCGTGGCCGTCGCCTGGGCCATGCTGGGCGTGCGCAAGGGCAAGGAGTACGAGAAGGATTTCGCCAGCATCACGCCGCTGCATGTGATTGCCGTGGGGCTGGTGGCGATTTTTGCCTTGGTATTAGCGTTGATATGGATCGTCAACCTGGTCGTTTAGCCTCTGGCTGAGGGCAGGTGGCGAATGCAGTGCCAGTGATAGTGGAGCGTCGGTCAAAACAACGATCAACAGAGTCAGGAGCCGAGTGATGAGTGCAATCCCGCAGGGCGCAACCCCTTACTACTATGTGCCAGCCGAATCCAGCCACCCCGTGATGGCGGCCATCGGCCTGTTCTTCGTGATCCTGGGTGCCGGCACCTGGATCAACGGCCACGAATGGGGAATGTATTCCCTGTTCTTCGGTCTGGTCTGGTGGCTGGCCGTGCTGTTCGTCTGGTTCCGCGATGCGGCGCGCGAGAGCGAGGCCGGGCTCAACAGCCGCAAGATCGACCTGTCCTACCGCTGGAGCATGAGCTGGTTCATCTTCTCGGAGGTGATGTTCTTCGGCGCCTTCTTCACCGCGCTGTGGTGGGCACGCGCGCACTCGGTGCCGGCGCTGGGCAGTCTGGCCAACGAGCTGCTGTGGCCCAACTTCCAGGCCGTGTGGCCCAGCGTGGCTCCCGGTGCCACGGCGTCGCCCGCGAATATCGTCGAGCCGTTCAAGACCGTGGGGCCGTTCTGGCTGCCCACCATCAACACGGCGCTGCTGCTGACCTCGGGCGTGACGCTGACCATCGCCCACCATGCGCTGCAGGTCAACAACCGCGCGCGCTGCATCAGCTTCATGTGGATGACGGTGATTCTGGGCTTCGTCTTCCTCTGCGTGCAGGGCTACGAATACCACCATCTCTACAACGACTACAACCTCAAGCTCAACTCGGGCGTTTTCGGCTCCACCTTCTACATGCTGACGGGCTTTCACGGCTTCCACGTGCTGGTCGGCATGCTGATGCTGTTCTTCATCACCATCCGCCTGATGAAGGGCGACTTTACTGACAAGCACCATTTCGGCTTTGAAGGTGCGGCCTGGTACTGGCACTTTGTGGATGTGGTCTGGGTCTTCCTCTACATCCTGGTGTACTGGATGTAGGACACTCAAAAATAGAAGCGCCTTGCGCAAGTCCAGCATTGATTTCAGCATCAAATAGCACTGAAATCATTGAATGGAAAGCGCAAGGCGCTTTTATTTTTGTAGTGCCAAAAAACGCTGCGTGCAACCGGCTATTGCCCGGGCTGCCAGCCCGTGGGCTGTATCCAGCCCAGCTTGGCTGCCATCAGAACGCAGAGAAACAGCGCAACCGACAACGCCACACGCAGGGCCAGGGCGCGAAACATCTTGCGGCTGCGTTCGGCATCGTCGGCCTCCGAGCTTTCGCCGCCGTCGCCCCTGCGCATCATGAAGAACAGCGCACTGCCAAGGCTCGCCAAGATGGCGAGAAAAGCGAGAATGATCACGAATTTCATGAACGGATTATCTGGTGCGCATTTCCCGATTTCCAGACCTCTGGCGGTTTCTCCTGATCTCCCTGGCGGCCCTGGCCTGCGTGGCCGTCACTGCATCGCTGGGCTTTTGGCAGCTGGGCCGGGCAGCGCAGAAGCAGGCTGTTTTCGATGCCATCGAGCGCCAGCAGGCGCTGGAGCCCTGGCACAACGCAGAGCTGGCCGCCGAGGTGGCTTTGGCAACCGAATCCACCGGTGAGGCACAGAAGGCGACGCTGCTGCATAGACCTGTGCAACTGCAGGGCCAGTGGCTGGCCGAGCAGACCCTCTTTCTGGACAACCGGCAGATGCAGGGCCGGGCCGGCTTCTATGTGCTCACACCGTTCAGGCTGAGTGCACCTCACGCGAACAGGGTTGTCGTCGTGCAGCGCGGCTGGGCACCGCGCAACTTCATGGACCGCTCGGTCCTGCCAGAGGTGCAGACGCCTGAAGGCACGGTCAGCATCGAGGGCCGGCTGGAGGCGCCGCCGTCCAGGCTGATGGAGCTGGAAACGGCCCATGGCGGGGCAGACCCTGATGAGCAAAAGTCGCGCATCCGACAGAATGCAGACATCGCCTTGTGGGCGCAGCAAGGCGGCTTGCCGCTGCTGGCCCTGAGCGTGGTGCAAAGCGGCAGCGCCAGCGAAGGCTTGCTGCGCGACTGGCCGCAGATCAATGCCGGTGTGCAAAAGCACTACGGCTATGCTTTTCAGTGGTTCGGACTCAGTGTCTTGGTGGTGTTGCTCTATGTCTGGTTTCAACTCGTCCGACGCTTTTACCCCCGCCGCCGCGCAGCGCAGCCCGAAGGATGAACCGCTGAGCTTTGCGGTCCACAGCCTGCCCGATCCCGCGCAGAGCCAGGCACGGCAGATGCAGGCGCGCAGCGGTCGCTGGAAGATGCTGGCCGTGCTGCTGGTCTGTGCTGCGCCGGTGCTGGCCTCCTACTTCACCTATTACGTGTTGCGTCCCTCGCAGCAGCGCAGCTATGGCGAGCTGATTGCCGAGCAGCCAGGCCTGCCCGATGTGCAGGTGCAGACGCTGGACGGGCGCGGCGTGAATCTGAGCAGCCTCAAGGGCCAGTGGTTGCTGATCAGTACCAGTGCCGGGGACTGTGGGCAACGCTGTCAGGATCATCTCTATCTGCAGCGCCAGCTGCGTGAAACCCTGGGCCGTGAAAAAGACCGGCTGGACTGGGTCTGGCTCATCGATGACCAGCAGCCCGTGCCCGAGGCCATCCTGCCCGCGGCCGAACAGGCGACAACGCTGCGCGTGCCGGCTGCGGTCATCGGCAACTGGCTCAAGCCCGAGGCCGGCCATGCGCTGGACGAGCATCTGTATGTGGTCGATCCCCAGGGCCACTGGATGATGCGCTTTCCTGCCGATATGGGCAAAGCCACGGCCGGCAAGGCCAAGCGCGATCTGGAGCGGCTGCTGCGCGCCTCTGCCTCCTGGGACGAGGCCGGGCGAGCCACGGCTGAAACGGCGCAGAAATAGCTGTTGAAATCCGCGATAGCCGGCTCTCGCCAGCGCTATCAGTGATCTGAATCATGGTCAGCGAGGAGGGCCGTATGCAGGCAGACATCTCGGAGTTGAAAGTGGTTGTTCCAGACGCCATGGCGGCTTCCTCGCGCTGGGCGCAGTACCACGCGCTGACCAAGCCCAAGGTGGTGCAGCTCATCGTCTTCTGCGCCTTCATCGGCATGGTGCTGGCTGTGCCTGGCGTTCCCGGCTGGCAGGACTGGGGCCGCATGCTGGCGGCCTGCACAGGCATCTGGCTGGTGGCCGCGGCGGCAGCGGCGTTCAACTGCCTGGTCGAGCGCAGCATCGATGCCCGCATGAAGCGCACGGCCTGGCGGCCCACGGCGCGCGGCGAGCTCTCGCATTCCCAGGCCCTGCTGTTTTCGGCCTTGCTGTGCGCCGCAGGTTCCGCCATCTTGCTGCTGGCCGTGAATGCGCTCACGCTATGGCTGACGCTGGCCACCTTCATCGGCTACGCCGTGATCTACACCCTGGTGCTCAAGCCCCTGACGCCGCAGAACATCGTCATCGGCGGGGCATCGGGCGCCATGCCGCCCGTGCTTGGCTGGGCGGCGATGACCGGACAGGTCGGCCATGAGGCCTTGCTGCTGTTTCTCATCATCTTCCTCTGGACGCCGCCGCATTTCTGGGCGCTGGCGCTGTACCGCGTGGAGGACTACCGCCGCGCCGGCCTGCCCATGCTGCCGGTCACGCATGGCAATGCCTTCACGCGGCTGCAGGTGTTTCTCTACACCCTGGTGCTGTTTGCCGGCTGTCTGCTGCCTTTTGTGGTGGGCATGAGCGGCTATCTCTACCTTTTTGCCGCAGTGATTCTGGGGTTGGGCTTTTGCGGTTATGGTTGGGCACTGCTGCGCAACTACTCGGATGCGCTGGCACGCAAGACCTTCCGCTTTTCACTGATCCACCTGAGCCTGCTGTTTGCCGCGCTGCTGGTGGATCACTACCTAGCCTGACCGACCATGGATAAACGAGCTGCGCTGCGCGCTATGGGCGCTGCAACACTGGCCTGCACGGCCGCATTCGCACTGACCGCCTGCAAGGACGATAGCAAGCCCAAATTTCAGGGCGTGGATGTGACGGGCGCAGACTACGCCAAGGACATTCCGCTGACCGATGTCGACGGAAAGAAGCGTAGCCTCAAGGACTTCTCGGGCAAGGTGGTGGCCGTGTTCTTCGGCTACACCCAGTGCCCCGATGTCTGCCCCACCACGCTGCAGGAGCTGCTTGAGGTCAAGCAGGCGCTGGGCGCCGATGGCGACAAGCTGCAGGCCGTGTTTGTCTCGCTGGACCCCGAACGTGACACGCCGGAGGTGCTCAAGGCCTATCTGGCCAACTTCGACGAGAGTTTTGTGGGGCTGAGCGGTACGGCCGACGAAATTGCAGCCGTGGCCAAGGACTTCAAGATCTTCTTCAAGAAGGTGCCAGGCAAGGTCGAAGGCACCTACACCCTGGACCATTCGGCTGGCACCTATCTTTTCGATCCTCAGGGCCGCTTGCGCGTCTACGAGCGCTATGGCGCGGGACCGCAGCTGCTGACCCAGGACGTCAAGGCACTGCTGGGCTGAAGCAAAGCACCCATGGCCGCATGGGCCACGGGTGCCGAAGTTTCTTGAAATCTGTTGTTACATGTTGGTGTTTGATATAGCGCAAGGGGAGCCCGTGATGCCGCGCGCATAGTGGGCGCCTTCAAACACTTGGCAAGGCTCGATCCGGCTTCCGGAAGCCGGGCATGCAGGCCGTGGATGCGGCATGGGGAGTGGCTGCACGCAGGAACGCCAGAGTGGATGTCTGGAGCTTGCGTATGGCCGAGTGCCCTTTTTCCTCGATGCTCAAACCCGTGTCCGAACTGGCGCTGGCGGATTGCCAGCGCCGCTTGGGACTAGCCATGTCGGCTCGGCAGGAGGGGGTGAGTCTTTCCGTCATGTTGAGCCGGCGCGAGCGCCAGGCGCTGGACGCTGCGCCCGACGGCATTTTGTTGGTGGACCGAGACGGGAAGATGGTGACGGCCAACGCCGCCATGCTGGCCATCTCCGGCTATGAGCGCGACGAGCTCGAAGGCCGGATGCTGGACATGCTGCTGCCGCCCGAGTTTCAGGCAGGCCACGGCCAGTATCTGAGCAGCTATTTTGCCCGGCCATCGCGCCGGCCCATGGGTCTGGGCGGCGTGCTGTGGCTGCAGCGCAAGCAGGGCAATGCCGTGCCGGTGGACATTGCCCTGGGCTATTTCGGGGATGACGACAAAGGCCTGGCGATTGCCTTTGTGCGCGATGTGACGGAGCTGCATCAGATGCAGCAGCGCCTGAAGTTCCAGGCCACCAAGGACACCTTGACCGGACTCAACAATCGCTGGCAGTTCGGCCAGGAACTGCAGGAGCAGCTCAAGCTGGCGCAGGCCGGGGGCGAGGCCCTGGCCCTGCTGCAGCTGGATCTCGACAATTTCAAGGCCATCAACGACGGTTACGGACATGCCGCAGGTGATCAACTGCTTAGAGAGGTCGCCAGGCGGCTGAAGTCCCAGCTACGCAGCGAAGGCACTCTGGCGCGATTGGGGGGGGACGAATTCATGGTGCTGCTGGTGGGCGAGAACGCGACCCGGGCCCGGTTCTGGAGCGAGCAGATACTGGCGGCGCTCTCCATCCCCTTCAAGCACGACGGGCTGGCGCTGGATTTCGGGGCCAGCGTGGGCATTGCCCTCTATCCCGACAATGCGCAGACCGGTGACGACCTGATGCGTTTCGCCGATATGGCCATGTACAGCGCCAAGGCCCAGGGACGCGGCCACGCGGTGTTTTTCGAACCCGGTATGGGCAAGGAAATGGCCGAGCGTGTGCAACTGGCCGAGCGCTTGCGCATGGCGCTCAGCTATGGTGGCCTGCAGCTGCATTACCAGCCTCAGGTCAAGGTCGAGGGCGCCACCGTGGTGGCAGTGGAGGCCTTGCTGCGCTGGCATGATCCCTTGCTCGGCAATGTCAGTCCGGCGCGCTTTATTCCGGTGGCAGAGGCTTCGGGCCAGATCGTGACTCTGGGCAACTATGTGCTGGACGCCGCCTGCAAGCAGATCGCCCTGTGGCTCAAGGCTGGTACGCCGCTGCGGGTGGCGGTCAATCTCTCTGCCTATCAGCTTCGGCAGGTAAATCTGGTCGAGCAGGTCAGAAGCTGTCTGCAGCGCTATCAGGTGCCGCCGCAATGGCTGGAGCTGGAGGTGACCGAGTCCCAGGCCATGATCAATCCCGATCAGGGGTGTGAGGTGCTGCAGGGGCTGGCGCGGCTGGGGGTGACGATTGCACTGGATGATTTCGGCACCGGCCATTCTTCACTGGCCTATCTGCAGTATTTGCCGCTGCAGCGCGTCAAGCTGGGGCGGGAATTCCTGTTTCCCTCGCCCAGCCGTGACAGGTTGATGGGCGGCATTGTGCATATGGCCCATGCACTGGATCTGGAGGTGGTGGCCGAAGGCGTCGAAGAGGCCGATCAGCTGCAGTTGCTGCGCGATATCGGCTGCGAGTTTTTCCAGGGTTGGCTGCATTCGCGCGCCATGCCTGCCGAGCAGGTGCGGGACTGGCTGGCGGCGTGACGCAAGGAGTGTGGCTACTGCTTCCAGTCAGGCTCGGGAAAATGCTCGTTGGATGCGGTGACGATCAGGTCCAGCACCGGCTTGCCCTCCTTGTCGAGGCGCACACCGGGGCCCCAGCGTGCCTGCTGCCGCTGGCCCGAAAACCAGAACAGCTTGCGCTCCCAGCTCCCGGGCTTGGGCGGCTTGCGGTTGGCCTGAGTCAGATGCTCCTGTACGCGTTGCAGCCCCGCAGCGAGACGCCATGGTGCCAATTGCAGAAGCGCCGCTTGCAGCTCTTGCACCCAAGGCTCTGGTACAGGCGAGAAGCGCTGGAATGACTGGCCTGCGGCCAGTCTTCGCACGCGTTCGTGCAGCTCGACGCCATACAGTGCGCAGGCCTCGCTGATCCTGCCCTGCGCCATCAGCCGGCGTGCCTTGCGCTCCAGCGCGGAGTCCTTGGGGACGTCTGCTGGCGACCACAGCCAGCGGGCATCGCTCCATTGATGGCGGCAGTTGTAGAGAAATTCGGACGATAGAAGCAATTGCCAGCCGGGCATTTTTGACTGCATCACCGATCGAACCAGCAGGCAGGGCTGGCGCTTGCGGGTGGCGGGGCCATAGGCCGCGAGCACGGCGGTGGTGCGTGTCGCCAGTCGCCCGCGATCATCGCGCGGCCAGGATTGAAGCAGGCGCATGAGGTCGACAGTGGACACATCGGCCTTGAGCTGTTCAAGCGCCTGGTGAGAATCCGCGAGCTGGTCCAGAAGGGCGAGGTTCAGGTCCTGACCTATTGACGGGGCTCGGGCTTCAGTCTCCGCGGGAGATGGCGTGCAGGCCGTGGCCCGGATCGTGACTTGCGCCGGTGCCGCATCAGGTGCGGTGCGCCATTCGTGCAGCAACTGTGCAAAGCGCCCGGGGTTGCAGCTGACCTCATGGTGTATGACTTCACCGGCCGAATCGCGCAGCGTGATCCAGGCATGAAGCCGATGCTCCGCGCCCAACTGCATGGCCTCCTCATACCTGGTGGCCGAGAAAGCGCCGTTGCCACCGTGGTGCACAAAGAATTCGACATCCATGGAGCCGGCTGCTGCGCTGCTGCTGATGCGTGTTCTGGCAGCGTCTTTGTGTTCGGCCCGGCAATCCGGCAGCTGCAGCCATTGCTGCGAAATCTGGGCGATGAAGTCTTGCATGAAGAAGATGAAAAAGCGTCGAAATTGCGTCAGTCGTCAAAAAGACCGATGTAGCTCAGTCCGTTGTAGAGCTTGTCCGGATCGGCGATTGGCTCGGTGGGGTCGGCATAGACAAACATGGCGTTGGCCGTCTGAATGCCCTGGGCCTCGCAGGCCTGCACGATGAGTGCGAGCGATGCGTCGGAGTCCAGAGTGCTGTGGCGCACCAAGGCGGCGACAGGAACAGGCTCGGGCAGCCAGATCATCAGCAGGAGGTCTTCGTCGAACAGAAACTTCCTGCCCAGATCCTGACAGAAGCCGCAGCCTGTGACATCTTCGCTGCTGCTTTCGATATCTTCGACTTCCAGCTCCCAGTAGCTGTCTGCATAGTCGAAGTAGCGGCCAAACTCCGCCTCGCCCAGCGGCGTATTGCCGATCCAGAAATGCAATGCGGAAAAAGGCGCGGGCGGCGGTGTCGGACCCAGCTCCTCGACCCAGTCGAACAGGGTTCCGGGCTTGAGGCGGTGGCGCTTTTCCAGTTCCGGAAAGCCGCCGCCAGGTGTGCGGTTCAGCGCTTCGTCCACCAGAGCCTTGCGAAATGCCAGCGAATAGGTCTTGCCGGATTTGTTTTCAGATTTCATTGGGCGGGTCCGTAGTGCATGACCACCAGCTTGTTCAGGGGCTCCGGGGAGTCCCAGAAGGCTTCTTCGAGCTCCTGCAACTGCTCATGCTCGGCATCCGTCAGCAGTGCCGGCAGATCGGAGTAGTCCACATTTTCTGGCCCCTCCTCGAAGCGCTTGAGCACCGCAAACATGTCCTGCAGACACTGGCACGTGATGGGCGCGCCTATGGCCTGCAGAGCCTGCAGGGTGAGCTGATGGTTGGCCAGCCCCCAGTTGCCCAGAAACTGCAGAAAGCCGCCATTGTTGATATCGGCTTCCATGCGCCATAGAGCCACCAGCTCATGCTGGACCGGGGATATCCGGGTGATGTCCCATTGGGCGGCGATCAGCGCGCCCATGGCCTGGTTGTAGAGACCGTCCTGATCCAGGTCCCAGACGCTGACCATGCCTGCAGCAGAGGGCTGCCACAGTGCCGGCCAGTTCAGACCGTGATCCTCATCGGTCAGCACCCATGCCAGGCGTTGCTCGGGTGTGGCTTTTTCAAGGCGGATATGCCGCTTGATGGGCTCGGCCAGTTCACGTCCATCCGCGAGTGCAAGCCAGATGGTCTGCCCGTCGATGCGAACGCCTGTGATGCGGTTGCTTCGTGAGTCCATGGTTCAGCTTTGTGCGGCGGTCTGATCCATCACCGTCTCGGCGGCCCGGTGCATCTTGGCCAGCTCGCGCGCGGGAATGGGGTGCTCGCCGTTGGCCATGCGTGTCAGCAGCGAGTGCAGCATCTCAGTGGAGAGGCCGTGCAGCACCAGACGGTAGGCTGCATACAGGGTGGACAGCGGCACCATGGGGTGCTTGTTGTTGAGCAGCACCAGATGCTCGGGCGAGGCCAGGATCTTGGCGCAGTAGATGGCAACGGTTTCGTCGAGCTGCAGCGAGTTGCTGGCGCGCCAGAAGTCGTTGTCTGTCAGCAGCAACTGGTAGATGGGCGTGTACAGCTCGATGGCGCTTTGCAGATCAATGACGTTGAAGCGCCCGCGCGGCATGTCTTCGAGCCTGAGATCGGGCTCGCGGATCATCGAGAAGTCGGGCTCGGCCACGGGCACCAGCTCCTGCCCATTCTCACGCAGTGCCTTGTTCAGGCGGATCACGAAGTTGAAGAGGTTGAGGTCGTGCTTGAGAAACAGCTCGTCCTTTACATCGTCGATTTCCATGGGCATCAAGGGCGCGGTGCTGACCTTGGTCGGGGCATTGGCGGCGACGAAGGCCAGTACCTGGGAGCCCAGATGAAAGTGGCGCATGATGAGCCAGTTGGCCTCCGGAGAGAGAAATTTCTTCATGCCGAAGGCCAGCAGGCGGTGCAGCAGCATGGAGTGCGACCAGCGCTTGGGCAGAAAGATCTTCAGCGCCTGAATGATGATCATGGACAGCCGCGCCAGCGGCCGCATGGCGGGCAGAAAGAACTGGCGCGAGCTGCTGCTGCAGTCGCGCAGCCAGGCGGCCTTGACGTCATCGGGCAGAGGCGTGCTCTGGTCGAGGTAGAGCGCCAGCCAGGGGCTGGGGTCGCGCTCGTCCCAGACATGGTCGTTGAATTCGTTCTTCATGGCTCCTCGCGGTGCTTCTTGCTGTTTCTGGTTAGCGCTCGGTCAGCACATGCTGAAACTGCATCAGGTACATGGCTGCGGTGTTGCGTGCGGTCTGCAGTATGGCCTGCTGGGCCGTGCCTTCGCTGTCCAGCTCCAGTGCCATCTGAACGGCCAACAGCCAGCGCTCCAGATGGTTCTCATCGTTGGCGCCGTGGTACTCGAGAAAGCGGAAGGCATCGGGCGGCAGCGGCAGGCTCTGGCGCAGCAGGGGCAGCAGGCTCGGAACGATGCGCTGACCTGTGCCTTCGATGATGTAGATGGCGCCCAACAGGCCGATTGGGTTGGGCGTGGCAGCCAGGCTGTGCAGATAGGCATTGAGCGCTTCGCCGCCGGGGTTGCGATGCAGGCGGCTGATGTCGGTCTCGGTGCCGCCGGCCTTCAGATAGTCGCTGTGCAGAATCTTGAAGTCGTTCTGCTCCTCCCCTGCATGCAGGTCGATCAGCGAAGCCAGCGTGGCGTAGTCCCCGGTCAGCGAGGCAGCGCCTTCTCGCATCCACAGACTGCCTTCGCGCACCTGGGGAATCCAGTGGCTCATCCAGCGCAGATAGTCGGTGATCTGCAACTGGCGCGTGCGCATGCGCTGCAGCAGGGGAGTGCGCCAGACATTGCTGCGGTAGTCCTGCCAGATGCTGGCCAGCTCGGTCAGCAATGGAGCCAGCTGTGCTGGAGCGGTGGCCGGGTCATGCGGTGCGGCGATGCTAGAAACATCGGGAAGCGCATCATCGGCTAGCGTCGCAGTCTGCACGGATTTTTGAGGAAAATTGGCCTCAATCGATTGCTGGGTATGCGTATCCAGCTCTACTTCCCATAGCATGTAGCCGGCGGTAAAGCGGCCCGACTCGGGGATGAAGCAAAGCACGGTGTCGCCAGCTTTCAGGCTCTGGCCCTGCTTTTGCAGAAACTCCGACAGCATGATGAAGATGGAGGCTGCACCCGTGTTGCCGCGCCAGGCCAGATTGCTCCACCAGCGCTCGCGTGGAATGCTGAGCTGGGCCTTGCCCAGCAGCTCGTCGACCACGGGAATGAAGCGCTCCGACGAGTAGTGGCAGAGAAAGTGGTCGATGCCGCGTTCGGGCACCCAGCCCTGGTGGGCCAGGGCTGCATATTCGTGAATGCAGACATCGAACAGATGCGGCAGCAGACGAATGTCCTGGCGCAGTGCCAGAGCGCCTGCGGCTTCGGCGTCGCTCCAGGCAGGGAAGTCCAGATGGCTTTTGCCGCGATCGGCCGTCATGCCCAGTTGCATGCACACGGGGTAGTCGCCGGCAAAGCTGCGCTGGTGCGTCCACTTGAGCTTGAGGCGCAGTCCGTTGGCCTGGGGCAGGGCCTTGGGGCCGCCCAGCAACACGGCGCCTGCGCCGTCGGAGAGCATCCAGCGCAGAAAGTGGGCGTCAAAGTCGGTGTCGTAGCCCTGGGCCGCAAAGCGTGAACGCTTGAACAGGCGCGAAGGCATTTCGCTGGCTACTGACAGGGCCAGCGCATGGGCGCCGCTTTCCACGGCCAGGGCTGCGGCTTGCATGGCACCCACACTGGCGGCGCAGACCCCATGCACGGACAGCGTTTCCATGGGCGGGGCGGCCATCTCGCCCTGAATCATGCTGGCAAAGCCGGGCATCAGCGCATCGCCCCCCGAGGAGCCACTGGACAGAAAGCCGATGTCGGAGAGCTTTTTGCCAGCCAGGGCCAGGGTCTCCTCGATCGCGCCGGCAGCCATGCGGGCGTTGCTGAAGACCGTCTGGCCTTCACCATCAATGGCGTAGTGGCGGGTCTGGATGCCGTTCTCGGCCAGAATGCGGCGCTTGATGCGCTCGGAGATGCGGTTCAGCGGTGCGACAAACGCATCCATGCCAGCGTTGTCCACCGGGGCGCCAGGCAGAAACATGCCGGCAGATTGCAGATAAACCTTGGAATAGGCGACAGGCATAGATCCTCAACAGGTTTTTACTTCACAGCGTCGGGCGGCATCTGCGGCTCGGTTCTTGCCGCAGGCCAGACCAGACCCAATACAAACACGCGTCCCATATAAGGCAGCAGGCCGCCTTCATTCAATGCGGGAGTGACCCGTTGGCGGTAAATGCGCTCATGCAGTCCGCTGAGTTCGGACCAGTGGGCATGCGGGCATTCATGGTGCGCGGTGTGCAGGCCAATATTAAAAAGCAGTGGGTTGACCAAGCCTTCAAAGTTGCGCGCGTAGTTCAGCTCGATACCCGGGGTATTGCGCAGTGCTCTGGTCAGCGGCCTTCCATCGGCATGGGCATGTTGAAGATAGTTGGTGGCCAGCAGCCAGTGCAGGCCGTGCAACTGGGGAACGATGATGAAAATCAGGGCCTTCTGCCAGTCCAGCCAGAGAAAAAAGCCCCAACTGCCCAGCCACAGCAGGTATTGCCCCATGCAGTAGCGAAACGCTCCAGGCCAGTGACGACGGAGATTGTTCAGCCAGCGAAAGAACAGCGGGTACAGCACGCAAGCCGCCTGCACCGGGTGAATCAGGTAGCCCCAAAGATGGTTGGTATCGCCACCCCATTCGGGCCGGTAGGTGCGCGCCAGATCGCGCGGTCCGTGGCGAAAGCGGTGGTGGTTGGCCACATGAGCAGGCCAGAACACAAAGGTGGGATGGCCTTGAAGCAGGGTCAGCCAGTAATCGGTCAGGCGGTTGGTCCAGCGCCCCCGCCACATGCGCGCATGGGTGTGGTTGTGGTGAATCACGCCCACACCTAGGGTCAGAAACAGCTCGACGCCGTAGAGAATGAAGCTGAAGCCCTGCGTCCATTGCCACCACACCAGCAGCGGCAGCAGCAGCATGTAGAAGACGGATTGCCAGTCGCGCCAATGACGCAGTGCGGGATAGCGGCGCCTGCTCATTCAGCGACGAGGGCTTTGGTGAACGCTGTCCGTGACCCGCGTTCGCATGATCTGGTCCATGAAGGCCAGTGCAAAGCCATAGTTGCCGGCAGGGCGTGCGTGATGCAGATGGTGACGGCGGCTGGCAGCCAGTGGGTGCGTGTCGGAGACCTTGGGGAAAAAATCGTAGTTGGAATGGCCGATCAGGTTGAGGATCAGGCTTAGCACTGGTACCGAGGCCAGCGACCAGAAGTAGAAGTCATGCACCAGCATGGGCAGCAAGATGATGTTGCCCAGCATCAGCGCTTCGATGGGGTGAAAACTGTAAGTGGACCAGGGCGTGGTCACCACGGAGCGATGATGGTCACCGTGATAGCGCACCAGGCGGCGGGTGTGCAGCAGGCGATGGTTGATCCAGAAGTGCACATCGTTCCAGATCAGCAGCGCAAAGATCTCAAGAGCAATGCGTCCGGCGCTGGCCGTGGGCGAGAGCTGCGCCCAGCCCAGCTGCAGCAAGCCCCAGGGGACGATCATGCCGATGCCGAAGATCAGAATGGAATGAAAGGACTGGCGCCATTCGCGCTGCAATTGATCGGGCTTGAGCGGGCGCGTATCCAGTGGTCTGCCGATGCCCGCTCGGGCGAGAAATGCTGTCAGAGCGTCCATGAGCAGGCCGCCCAGCAGATAAATACCCCCGAAAAAAACCAGACCCAAAGCCATGACTTGCCAGGCATTGAGCTGTGTGAACCAGGTACCAGCGTCCATGAAGGCTCCAAAAGCGGTGGCGCAGCCCCAGAAACGTCAATGCGCCCGACGGCATAGCGTAAACCCATGCCTGTCGGGCGCATGATAAAGGACGCTGCGGTAGCTTCAGTCGATACCCGGAGTAGCTTCAGCGTGTGGGATGGAGGAGAACTGGCGCACCTCATCTGCGTGACAGCGAGCAAGCGCCGCCGCGCAGCGAGGCTGCCGTCCCCCTTGTGGGAAGCCGCAAAGTGGCTCAGAGGGCGTGTTTACTGCGCCGTGATGCCCTGCTCGCGGATGATGGTGCCCAGCGCCTTTACGTCTTGCTGTATGCGGTTGCTCAGGCCTTCAGGCGAACTGCCCACGGCTTGCCAGCCTTGCATGGACAGCTTCTGGCGCATTTCTGGTGTGCGCACGATCTCGCTGACGGCCGCCGCCAGCTTGTCCACATGGGCCTTGGGCATGGACTTGGGTGCTGCCACGGCGTTCCAGATTTCCAGGTCGAAGTTGTTGACGCCGAGTTCCTTGAGGCTGGGCAGGCCGGGAGCCAGCGGACTGCGTGCGGCAGAGGTCACGCCAATGCCGTGCAGCTTGCCGGCCTGAATCTGCGCCATGGCCAGTGCCGGAGGCAGCATGGACAGCTTCAAATCTCCACCCTGAATGCCGTTGAACACCTGTGGGTAGCCGGTATAGGGCACATGCACGGCCTTGATGGCCGAGCGGCTCTTGAGCAATTCCATGCCCAGATGGCCCACGGTACCGACGCCGGGAGAACCATAGCTCCATTTGTCGCCAGCCTTGGCGGCCGCTTCCATGAAGGCCTTGCCTTGAGGGGCCGACGAGGGGGCCACCAATACCAGCGGTGCGACGCCAATCAGGCTCACGGGCTGCAGATCCTTGATGGGGTCGTAGCGCACAGCGGGGTTGAGCATCTTGGCAATGGTCATATTGCCGTTGATCATCACGCTGAAGGTGTAGCCGTCGGCCTTGGCCACGTATTCACCGGCGATATTGCCGCCTGCACCCACACGGTTTTCCACGATGATGGTCTGGCCCAGCTTTTTTTCCAGAGGCTCGGCCAGTGCGCGCGCGCTCAGATCGGGCGAGGAGCCGGCGGGGAAACCCACGATCAGGTGCAGGGGCTTGTCGGGCCAGTTGTCAGCCGCCACGGCGGCCGGAGCCATGGCAGTCGCCATCATGGCGACGCCTGCAGCAATCAGGCTGCGGCGGGACAGACTCTTCAGAATTTGCGAAGTGCGAATAGGCATGGCAGGTCTCTTTTGAATTTTTGATGGGTGATCGGTGTGCATGAAAACATGCATCGATTCCGAAAAATAAAAAACCCGGAAATTATCCGGGTTTGAGGTTCAGCATTTCAGCCTTTTAATGACTTGGTGCGCAAGTTGGCGTTTACGCAAACTCGGCCAGCGCTTTTTTCATCTTTTTCATGGCAGCTACTTCAATCTGGCGAATGCGCTCGGCGCTCACGCCATATTCGGCAGCCAGCTCATGCAGTGTCATGCCGCCGGAGCCGTCGTCATTGACCTTGAGCCAGCGTTCTTCAACGATGCGGCGGCTGCGGTCATCGAGACCCTCCAGGGCCATGACCAGACCATCGGTCGCCAGATGATCGCGCTGACGCGATTCAAGCATGGCGGTAGGCTCGTGGCTGGCATCGGCCAGGTAGGCGATGGGGCCGAAGGCCTGCTCTCCGTCATCGCTGGGAGAAGGATCCAGCAGCACATCGCCGCCGGCCAGACGGGTTTCCATCTCGATGACTTCCTCGCGCTTGACGTTGAGCTTGGCAGCGACAGCGTCAATTTCGTTCGAGGTCAGGGTTTCGCGCAGGGCCAGTTCATCGTCGGCCATGGCGGCGTCGGACTTCAGGTCATGCTTCATCGAGCGCAGATTGAAGAACAGCTTGCGCTGGGCCTTGGTCGTGGCGACCTTGACCATGCGCCAGTTCTTCAGAATGTATTCGTGGATTTCCGCCTTGATCCAGTGCATGGCGTAGCTGACCAGACGCACACCCTGATCAGGGTCGAAGCGTTTGACAGCCTTCATCAGGCCCACATTGCCTTCCTGAATCAGGTCGCCGTGAGGCAGGCCATAGCCCAGGTACTGGCGCGAGATGGAGACGACCAGACGCAGGTGAGACATCACCAGACGCCCGGCGGCGTCCAGATCATTGTGTTCTTTGAGTTTGCGAGCGTAGTCCTGCTCTTCCTCAAGGGTGAGCATTGGCATACGATTGACCGCCGAGATATAGGCATCCAGGTTGCCCAGCGGAGGTACCAGCGCCCAGGGGTTCGCGGGCGCCAAGGCAGTAGCAATGGAGCCGGAGGCAGTTTTCATTGCAGGTTTCCTTTCTTCCATGATCTTCATATTAGCACTCCATTAGAGAGAGTGCTAAAGACAAAGTTCCCACAGCTTTTGTTGGTTTTCTGATGGCGCAGGCGGCTCGTAGCGATTCATCGAGAATTTTTCACATTCCCATCCATCCTGGCCTTTTCCGGCATCCAGAGCAGTGCTCTAGCTGGAATGAGAGGCCAGGTTGTGCAGGCTCGCTCTGATTAATGTCTCTAATTTCCTGGCCGCCGAGCTTCGAGGTGCGTGGCGGCGCATCACCATGCCCAAGGGACGTTGAATTCCAGGGGCCGACAAAGGAATCTGCGCGAGGCGGCCGGCCTGTAGCAGCGATATGGCTGTTTCGGGGAGTGCGCTAATGCCCAGGCCCGCACTGACCAGAGCTCCTATGGTTGCAATATGGTCAACTTCAAAGACAGGAGCGAAATAAAGCCCTTTTGAGATCAGGTCCGCATCAATGTACTGGCGCACGCTGGCAGAGCTGGGCATGGAGACATGTGGATAGTCCAGAGTGCTCTCGATCGCGACGGGACCTGCCTGCTTGGATAGAGGATGGTCATCGGGACAGATGAGAAAGAACTGGTCCTCCATCAGTTGCTCATAGGCGAGGTCTTCCTGTTTGGGATCGGCTGCCGTGAGCGCAAAGTCGACCTTGCCATCACGAACGAGATCAAACGCCGGGCCCGACAAGGTATCAAGCAAGGCAAGGCGCACCCCGGGGTGAATCCGCGTGAATTCGGCAAAGACCTTTGGCAGCAGCGAGGCGGCCAGGGAGGGAAGTGCGGCAACGGTCACCGAACCTGTTCTGAGCTGTACGGTGTCCGTCACGGCGCGCAAGGCACGCTGCGTGTCGCGCAAGATCTCCTGGGCATGAGCGATAAAGACATGGCCCGCATCGGTCAGCTCGACGGCGCGAGTGGTGCGCTCAAACAGTCTTGCCCCGATCTGGGCTTCTGCACGCGCAATCAGGGCCGACAGCGCAGATTGCGAGAGATGAACCTGGAGGGCGGCTTGGCCAAAGCTCTTGGTCTGGCTCAGAGCGACTACCGCTCTCAGGTCTTTGGTTGATAGATTGGCTTCCACCACCGCAGTATAGGTAGCGGAGCTGCAGCTTTTTGCAACTCCGCCATCTGGGCTTATTCAGCAGTGATATTGCTGTCTTTGATCAATTTGGCCCACTTGGCGTACTCGGCATTGATGATCTTGGCCGACTCTTCAGGCGTGTTGTAGGTGGCAATGGCGCCCTGGGCGAGCATGGAGTCCTTGACATCCTGCCTGGACAGAATCACTTTCAACGCCGAATTGACCTTCTGAATGACTGCAACTGGCGTTCCTGCAGGAGCCGAGAGCGCAAACATGGAGCTGACCTGCATGTCTGGAAATCCGGCCTCCACCACAGTAGCGATATCGGGAACCGAGGCGACGCGTTCTTTGGTTGTGGTGGCCAAGGCCCGGAGCTTGCCTGCCTTGATCTGGCTTTGTGCGGCAGGAACGGTGTCAATCATGGCATTGATCTGACCGCCGAGCAGGTCGGAAAGAGCGGGGCCGCTGCCTTTGTAGGGCACATGAACGACTTCCACCTGCGTCTGGCGCTTGAACATCTCGATCGAGAGATGCTGGGGTGAGCCATTGCCTGCGGAAGCGAAGGTGACGCTGCCAGGGCTGGCCTTGGCCAGGGCCACCAGTTCCTTGACGGATTTCGCCTGAACATTGGGATTGACCACAAATACCAGCGGAACGCTGCCAACCACCGAAATGTGAGCGAAGCTCTTGTGGATGTCAAAAGGAGTCACCGCAGGCGTTAGCGCTGCATTGATGGTGTGGCTCGTGAAGGCGCCCATCAGCAAGGTGTAGCCATCGGCAGGTGATTTGGCGACTTGACCCGCCCCCAGACTGCCGCCAGCTCCGGCACGGTTATCGACGACGAACTGCTGCCCGAGTGTGTCTGAAAGCTGCTTGGCGAGAACGCGGCCGATGACATCGGTCGCTCCGCCCGGCGCATAGGGAACCACCAGCCTCACGGGTTTGTTGGGGTAGTCGGTCTGCGCAATGGCTGCTCCCGATGCGCCGACTGCAACGAGGGCGGTTGCAAGCAGGTTAAAGAGCTTGCGGCGGCGCATGCCCGGATTGACGGGTTCTGTGGGTTTCATGAAGTCTCCTTAGGGTTTTCAGGTATGCGCTTTCTTGTTCGAGCGCTCGATTTTTCTTTTAATCAATAATATTATTAATAATCAATGCATCAACAATGGTTAACCCTTCCATGACGAACAAGCCAGACCAGCAAGCCACGATTCATCCGGAAGCCGCATCGAGCGGCATCTCCAAAGGACTCACCAACTACGGTGATCGCGGCTTCTCTCTTTTTTTGCGCAAGGCCTTCATCAAAGGAGCGGGCTATACCGACAAGGCGCTGGACAGGCCTGTGATCGGTATCACGAACACCGGCAGCTCCTACAACCCTTGTCACGGAAACATGCCGCAACTGATTGAGGCGGTGAAGCGAGGCATCCTGATGGCCGGTGGGCTTCCCATGGACTTCCCGACCATCTCCTTGCACGAGAGCTTTTCCCAACCGACCAGCATGTATCTGCGCAACCTCATGTCCATGGACACAGAGGAGATGCTGCGAGCGCAGCCCATGGATGCAGTCGTGCTGATTGGGGGGTGCGATAAAACAGTGCCGGCTCAGCTGATGGGCGCGGCTTCGGTCGGACTGCCGGCGGTTCAGCTGGTGACCGGCTCCATGCTCACCGGATCGCATCGAAGCGAAAGAGTGGGAGCCTGCACCGATTGCCGACGCTACTGGGGTAAATTCCGTGCCGAAGAAATTGATGCGGAGGAAATTTCCGACGTCAACAATCAGCTCGTCGCCAGTGTGGGCACCTGCTCGGTGGCGGGCACTGCCAGCACGATGGCCTGTATCGCAGAGGCTCTGGGAATTGGTCTTCCTGGTAGCGCGACCCCTCCCGCGGTCACTGCCGACCGCATCCGGATTGCTGAACGGTCCGGTGAAGTTGCCGTGCACATGGCGCGTACAGGATTGAGCATTGACAAGATTCTCACGCCAGCTGCTTTCGAGAACGCCATGCGCGTGCTGCTGGCCATGGGAGGCTCGACCAATGCCATCGTGCATATGGCCGCGATCGCAGGTCGTTTGGGATACGAGCTGGATCTCAAGGCCTTGGACGTCATGAGCCGCAATACTCCTGTGTTGCTCGACCTCAAGCCGTCCGGCGACCACTACATGGAGGACTTTCATGCCGCGGGCGGCATGCATACCCTGCTTCGAGAGCTCAAGCCCCTGCTGCATCTGGATGCTCTGACCGTGACGGGGCGTACCCTGGGCGAGGAACTGGAGGCGGCAGGTCCCGGCTTCAAGCAGCATGTGGTGAAGACTCTGGATGCCCCTTTGTATCCACAGGGCGGCATTGCCGTGCTGCACGGCAATCTTGCTCCAGGAGGAGCCATCATCAAGCAGTCCGCGGCCAACCCCGAGCTGATGGAGCATGAGGGCCGTGCCGTCGTCTTCGAGAATGCGGAGGATTTGGCCGCCCGTATCGACTCGCCCGAGCTGGATGTTCGGGCCGAGGATGTTCTGGTGCTCAAGAATATCGGTCCCAAAGCAGCGGCGATGCCTGAAGCGGGTTACCTGCCCATTCCCAAGAAACTCGCTGCTCAAGGCGTGAAAGACATGGTGCGTGTCTCCGATGGCCGTATGAGTGGCACTGCTTTCGGCACCATCGTCCTGCATGTGACGCCCGAGGCGGCGATTGGCGGTCCCCTGGCCTGGGTGCAAACCGGGGACAGAATTCGCCTGTCGGTGCGCGAGCGCTGTATTAAATGGCTGGTCAGTGAGGAAGAGCTGGCTATGCGTCAGAATGCCAAGCCTGTTCAAGTTCCTGAGGCAGAGCGTGGTTACGCGCATCTGTTCAAGAAAACTGTTTTGCAGGCTGATCGTGGCGCAGACTTTGATTTCTTGACTGCGACGCAGCGCAAGGGTTCGATTCCAAGGAGTTAAGTTCATATGCCGACGGGCGCTTTTGCCAAGGAGCGCCGTCCATCCGAGGACGGTGCATCCATGATTGCCGCGACATTGGAGGAAGACATTGTTCTGGGCCTCTTGGCTCCCAGAGTGCGTCTTGTTGAAGACGATCTGATGGAAAGGTTCGCAGCCAAACGCCATGTGGTGCGAGACGCGTTGGCTCAGCTCGAAAGCGCTGGCCTGCTTGAGCGCAGACGCAATATTGGCTCCATGGTGAAGGCTTTCAGCAGAGATGAAGTCATTCATCTCTATGAAATGAGAGAGCTGCTCGAGCTGGAGGCGATGCGCAGAATTGCGCTGCCTCTGGACCGTGATGCCCTGGAGCAACTCAGGCGCATTCAGGCCGGGCACGACGCAGCGATCCAGCAACAGGATCCGCGCGGCATTTTTCGAACCAACCAGGAGTTTCATCGGCTTTTGTTTGCCCAATGCGGCAATGTTTTCTTGTCGCAATCCATCGAAGACTTCGCCCGCCAAACGCATGCGATTCGATTTGGAACGCTGATGTCCAGAGAGCGTCAGCTGCAATCCCAACAGGAGCATCACGAGTTGCTGGCGGTACTGGCGCAGGGGGAGGGGTCGAGGGAGCGCCTGATCCGTCTGACGGCAGAGCATCTTGTGCCTCCAAGAGACCATTACCTGAAGACACAAGAGGCGCTGCTGCCTTGACGTGCTGATCAGTTCAGGAACAGGCTGCGAATATCGTGAGCCGTGGCTAGCGGACGGCCCAGCGCTGCGGCTCCCTGGCAGACCTGGGCGACCAAGGCGGCATTGCTTGCCGCCGGCTCACCACTCTTCAGGAACAGGTTGTTCTCGAAGCCGACGCGTGCATGCCCTCCAAGGCTTGCTGCAGCCATCGCGCACGCATTTTCCTCAGGGCCGAAGGCGCACATCGCCCATGGATAGACATCGTCATGGGCATTCAGGAACGGCAGCAGATCGATGGGCGAAGAGGTCTGACCGGCAGAGTAGCGGCCCAGTACAAAAAGCAGAAACCATTTGTTTTCCGGGATGATTCCGCCTGCACGCAGGCGTTGCCAGGCCTGTACGTCCGCCACGTCATACAGGATGATCTGGGTCATCACATTGCTCTGCTTGAGCCATGTGAAGAAGGAGCGGATATCCGCTTCGGGAACTTCAGGTTTGAGTATCTCGCGCAAGCCGACGGAGATCGCTTCCGGCGCCGTTTCTCGTGCGACCCGCATCTGCTCGTATGGCTGGTAGACCTGAGCCGCCTCAGTGGTGACCTGAACCACCAGTTCCTGGCCCACCGCTTTGCGCACTGCGGCAGTGGCTTCAAGGTAGGCGTGGGCATCGAGCAAATGCTTGCCGTCAGGCTTGCGCACATGCATATGAATCATGGATGCACCGCAGTCCAGGCATTCCTTGGCGGTCTGTGCCAGATCGGCGGCAGTCAATGGAACCTCAGGGTGCTGTTCCCTGGTCTTGTAGGCTCCGTTGGGCGCAACGGTGATGATCAGCGGTGTATTCATCATGCGCTCTCTTCTTGCTCTGCGGCATCGCCCACGGCAGGCAGCTCGCTTTTGAGAAGTTCGAGACCTGCCAGCAGTGTCCTCTGGTAGCGCTGTTTCTCTTGGGCGATGCTCTCTGGAGTCCACTTGAAAAAACCTTCACCGGACTTCATGCCGAACTTTCCTTCAGCCACTCTTTGCGACAGGCATGGGCTAGGCTCCTTGTTGGCCGCCAGAGATGGATACATCGTCGCTCCAGCGGCGCAGTGGACTTCCAGACCCGCATGGTCTCGCTGAAGCACGGGACCTGCTGCGAGAAAGCGGAATCCGAAGCCAAAGCGCACGGCTGAATCCACGTCTTCGGCTGAAGCAATGCCCGCTTCAATCAGAGCAAAAGCCTCGCGAGCCAGCGCGTGCTGAAGACGGTTTGCCAAAAAGCCCGGCAAGTCCTTCTTGACCAGCACCGGCACCATGCCGCACTGGCGCATGAAGGCATGAAGGTTCTCTGCGCATTCCATGCGGGACGCCTCGCCGCACACCACTTCAACAAGAGGCGTCAGGTGCGCAGGCATGAAGAAATGCAGACCCAGCATGCGTTCCTGTGTTTGCAGGCCTTGTGCAATTGCGGTGATGGGAAAGCTCGAGCTGTTGCTGGCCAGCAATGCATCCTTGCGGGCGCGCTGCTCGAGTTGCCTGAAAAGCGCTTGCTTGATGTCCAGACGCTCCGGGATGCATTCGATCACTAGGTCCACAGAGTTCCAGTCAAGATCGTCCAAGGACGATACGACGGACAGCCGAGCAAGGTGCTGAGCCGCGCCCAGCTGGATCAATCCCTCGCGGACTCGCTCAGGGACTTTGGCGGCCCGGTCGGCATCGGGTTCGATCACCGTCGTTCTGCAAGCTCCGCGGCAAAGAACGACCGCGACATCGGCTCCCATTGTTCCGCCGCCAATAACCACAGCGTGTGAACGCGAGGGGCGGAAAAAATGCCCAGGCGCTCTGAAAATCGTTTGCTTCAACGGGTGTCTCCAAGTTCTAAGAATCCTGGAGGCAGTCTGGATGCTGGCAATAAATTTGTTAAGCAAATTTATTGGGATGACTATCCTGTTTCTTGAATATATTGCTGTGCTTCCGCCGGCGTGACTAGGCAAGGCCACGGCGCAGTACGAGCGCGCCAGGGCCGTGCTGACGCAGCAGCCGAAAGCCCTGGCGTTCGTTTGTCAGCATGTAACTGATGTGCGGTGGTCTGCGAGTCTTCTGGCCATCCGAGCACGCATTGCCGAGGCCTTGATGTGCTCAACGTCCATGACGGTTTTGCATACCGCAAGCGTTGTATCTAACAGGCACGGCACTCATTCATCGATGCTTCGGGGTTGATGTGGCATGTGCAGGGAGCCGGGCCCTGGCGGCCAGTGCTTCCTGAGGACCGGGGTCTTTCACCGAACCTCAGCGGTCTTGGTCTGACGGTCTTGAAAAAGGGCCGCTTGTCACGACCGGCCACGCCACGCTTCAGGCCGCTGCATCGTGACGGTGCAGCAGATCCAGGAACATCTGTGCCGAGCGGCTGATGGGCCTATCCTTGCGTACCAGGCTGCCGTAGGCCTCCAGACTGTGCTTGGTCCGATACGGCAGGATATGCAGCATGCCGTGTGCGGCATGAAGGTCCGCCACCGTGCGCGGAATCACGCCCACCATATTGGAGCTTCGCACCAGATTGATGGTGGTGAGTATGGAGCCGGTTTCAATCAGGCCGCGCGGCAGCGGCAGACTGTGCTCGCGGAACTCCTGCTCTATCAAGCTGCGCATGGGGCTTCCAGGCGGCTGCATCACCCAGCCATGTCCCTGCAAGGCCTGCAGACCGGGCCGCTGCAGCGACAGCAGAGGATGCTCCTTGCGCACGATGAAGGCCAGTTGCTCGTCGTCGATCGGGCAAAAGCGGCAATCGCTGCCCGCTTCATTCGTCATGCGCCCGACGACCACCTCCAGCACGCCCTCGCGCAGCTGCGCCAGCAGGCGATCGCTGGTGTCCACGGCCACTTCCAGCTCCAGCAGGGGCAACTGCTGTTTCAGCTCCAGCAAGGCCTGGGTGAGCCGCCCGGGCGATGCGGCCATGATGCTGCCTACGGCCAGCCGCCCCGAGCTTCCCTGGCGCAGCTCGCCCAGTTCGCGATTCAGGGCCTCGATATTGCCGCGCAGCGAACGGAAATATTCCAGCACCCGCTCTCCGGCCGCATTGCGCTGCAGCCGGCGGCCCACGCGCTCGAACAGCGGCTGACCCAGGGCGTCTTCGAGCTCCTGCAGCATCTTGGTGGCTGCCGGCTGGGTCAGACCTAGTTCGGCCGCTGCAGCACGCAAGGTCTGGCGCTCGTCGATGGCCAGTATCAAGGCCACCTGACGCATGCGCAGCCGGTTCAGCAGCTGTGGCGTGTTGTCGCGTTTGTCTATCGATCCCATGGCATGGCTTCTTATTGCTTCAGGTTATCGATTAATCAATAACTTTCAGTTTACGCATATCAGCGGCTTCCCTAGGATCGGGCTGCGATGCAATAAAAAAGCCAAGGAGACAAATGTGCAAAGACGTCATCTACTTTCCATAGCCGCTGTGTGCGGCGCCGCCGCACTGCCCTGGCAGGTCCAGGCACAGGACTCGGCTAACTGGCCCGTCAAGCCCGTGCGCATGCTGGTGGGTTCTGCACCCGGAGGCGGCACCGATGCAATGGCCCGCGCCGTGGCCGACAGGCTGGGGCCGCTGCTCAAGCAGCCGGTGATCGTGGAGAACCGGCCCGGTGTCTCCAACACGCTGGCGGTGGATATGACGGCCAAGGCCACGGATGGGCACACCATGGTCATGGGCGTGGTCACGGCCCATGCCATCGCGCCGCATCTGCTCAAGCTCGGCTATGACAACAACCGGGATCTGGTTCCCGTAGCCTTTGTCGGCTCGGTGCCCAATGTGCTGGTGGTGGGCAACTCCGTTGCCGCCAACACGGTGGCGGAGCTGGTGGCCATGGCCAGGAAGAATCCCAATCAGATCAATTTCGCCAGTAGCGGCACGGGCAGCACCCAGCATATCGCTGCCGAGGTGTTCAAGGATGCCGCAGGCATCCAGATCACCCACGTGCCCTACAAGGGCAGCGCCGCGGCCCTGGTCGATCTGGTCAGCGGCCAGGTGCAGATGAGCTTCGACACCATGCCCTCGGTCATAGGCCAGATCAAGGCCGGCAAGCTGCGTGCCTTGGCGGTCACTTCGCCCCAGCGCAACCCTCAGCTGCCCCAGGTACCGACCATGGCCGAAGCGGGTCTGCGCAATGTGGAAATCAGTGCCTGGTACGGCATCTACATGCCGGCCTCCACGCCCAAGGCGGTTCAGCAAAAAGTGCATGACGAGGTCAACAAGGTCATCGCCATGCCCGAGACCAAGACCCGTCTCGAGGCCGTGGGTGCCGAGCTGCGGCCCATGGCTCAGGCAGATTTCGGCAGTTTTCACCTCGCCGAGTACAAGCGCTTCGGCGACATCATTCGCAAGAACAACATCAAGCTGGACTGAGCATGAGCAAGGCTTCTCTTCCCGTTGTCGCCCTGACCCTGGGCGATCCTTCCGGCATCGGCGCCGAGCTGATTGCACGTTTGCTCGCCAGGCCGCAAGCCACCGAGCAGGCGAACCTGGTTTTGATAGGCGATCCATGGCTCTGGGAGCAGGGTCAGCGCATCGCAGGCCTGCAGGTGGCAACCGTGGCGCTGGCCGATCTGTCGGCTGCGCGCGAGCGTGTTGATACGCGGCTGCCGGCCTTTGTGGCCGTGGACACCGTCGCCCAGACCGATGTGGTGCAGGGGCAGGTGGGAGCGGCAGGCGGCCGCTCGGTGCTGCAGGTGCTCGACCAATGCATGGATGCGGCCCTGGCCGGCGATATCGACGCCATCTGCTTTGCGCCCTTGAACAAGCAGGCCATGAAGCTGGGCGGCCTGCGTCACGAGGACGAGCTGCACCACTTTGCCGAGTACCTGGGCGTGACCGGCTACTTCTGCGAGTTCAACACGCTCGGCGATCTCTGGACCTCGCGTATTTCCTCCCACGTGCCGCTCAAGGATGTGGCCGGCTATCTGAGCCAGGAGCGCATCAGCCAGGCGGCCGAGCTGATCTACAACGCCCTGCGCGCCAGCGGCCTGGCTGCTCCCAAGGTGGCGATTGCCGGCTTCAACCCGCACAACGGCGATGGCGGAACCTGCGGCCGCGAGGAAATCGACATCATCGCGCCCGCCGTCCAGGCCCTGCAGGCGCGCGACTGGCCCAGCGATGCGCCGTTCCACGGCCCGTTCCCGGCCGACACGATCTTTCTCAAGGCCCAGGCCGGCGAGTACCAGGCCATCGTGACCATGTACCACGACCAGGGCCAGATCGCCATCAAGCTGTTGGGCTTCTCGCGCGGGGTGACGGTGCAGGGCGGCCTGCCGATTCCCATCACCACACCGGCCCACGGCACGGCCTACGACATCGCGGGCCAGGGCAAGGCCAATGTGGAAGCCACCTGGCAGGCGCTGCAGATTGCCGCACGCATGGGGGCCGCGCACCGCACTCGCCAGGCTGCCCCAGCCGTCTGAGCCTACTTTCCGGGCGGCTTGGGTCGCCTGTCCTACTCACTCTTTTCTTCCGAGGTCTGTATGAAGATCAAGTCCGTCCGCGCCCGTGTCTTTGAATGGAAGGGCAAGACCGTTCCGCCCCAGGGCAACTTCTGCTCCAACGCCATGGATCTGGTGTACTCCAACACCGAGTCCATGAGCACCTTCCGCTTCCATTCGTGGACCGTGGTCGAGATCGAAACCGATGACGGCATCATCGGTCTGGGCAACGTGGCCCTGGCGCCCAAGGTCGCCAAGGCCATCATCGACGAGTACCTGGCGCCCCTGGTCATCGGCCAGGACCCCTGGGACTACGAATACCTGTGGCAGCGCATGTACCGCGCCACCCATGCCTGGGGCCGCAAGGGCGTGACCATGGCCGCCATCTCTGCCGTGGACCTGGCCATCTGGGACATCCTGGGCAAGAGCGTGAACAAGCCCGTGTTCAAGCTGCTGGGCGGGCGCACCAAGGAAAAGATTCCCTGCTACTACAGCAAGCTCTACCGCACCGACCTGAAAGAGATGCAGGACGAAGCACAGAAATTCCTGGATCAGGGCTTCAAGGCCTTCAAGATGCGCTTCGGCTACGGGCCCGCCCACCTGCAGGACGGTGTGCGCGAGAACCTCAAGTCCGTCGAAGCCATCCGTGAAGTGATCGGCTACGACACCGACCTGATGCTGGAGTGCTACATGGGCTGGAACCTGGAGTACGCCAAGCGCATGCTGCCCAAGCTGGCCAGGTTCGAGCCGCGCTGGCTGGAAGAGCCCGTGATCGCCGACGATATCGACGGCTATGCCGAGCTCAACGCCATGAACATCATCCCCATCTCGGGCGGCGAGCACGAGTTTTCGCTTTACGGCTTCAAACAGCTCTTGGACAAGAAGGCCGTCTCCGTCGTGCAGTACGACACCAACCGCGTGGGCGGCATCACGGCGGCGCACAAGATCAATGCCCTGTGCGAAGCCTATTCCGTACCCGTGATCCCGCATGCCGGCCAGATGCACAACTACCACCTGACCATGAGCACGCTGGCCTCGCCCATGGCCGAGTACTTCCCCATCTTCGACGTGGAAGTGGGCAACGAGCTGTTCTGGTACATCTTCGACGGCGAACCGGTTGCCGACAACGGCTTCCTGCAGCTGCGCGACGACGTGCCGGGCCTGGGCCTCACGCTCAAGACCGAGTACCTCGACCAGTTCCACATCATCGATTGAGGAGACGCAGCATGCCCGGACTCTCCAATCCCCGTTACCGGGGCATCTTCCCCGTCGTGCCCACCACCTTCCACGAGGACGGCACGCTGGACCTGGCCAGCCAGAAGCGCTGCCTGGACTTCATGATCGACTCGGGCGTTCATGGTCTGTGCATCCTGGCCAACTTCTCCGAGCAGTTCCTGGTCTCGGACGAGGAGCGCGAAATCCTCACGCGCACGGCCCTGGAGCATGTGGCCGGCCGTGTGCCCGTGATCGTGACCACCACGCACACCAGTACCAGAATCTGCGCCGAGCGCAGCCGCCGCGCCCAGGACATGGGCGCCGCCATGGTCATGGTCATGCCGCCCTACCACGGTGCGACCTTCCGCTTCGGCGAAGCCCAGGTGCAGGCCTTCTACCAGGGTGTGTCCGACGCCATCGACATCCCCATCATGGTCCAGGATGCGCCGGCCGCAGGCACGCCACTGTCGCCGGCCTTTCTGGCCCGCATGGCCAGGGAGATAGCGCAGGTCAGCTACTTCAAGATGGAAACTGCCGGTGCGGCGGGCAAGCTGCGCGAGCTGATCGCGCTGGGCGGAGAAGCGATAGAAGGCCCCTGGGACGGCGAGGAAGCCATCACCCTGCTGGCCGATCTGGAGGCCGGAGCGACCGGCGCCATGACCGGCGGCGGCTTTGCCGACGGCATACGCCCCATCCTCGAAGCCCACCGCGCAGGCGACAAGGACAAGGCCTTCGAGCAATACCAGCGTTGGCTGCCACTGATCAACCACGAAAACCGCCAGGCCGGTTTCCTCGCCGCCAAGGCGCTGATGAAGGAAGGCGGCGTGATCGCCTGCGATGCGCCGCGCTCGCCCTGGCCGCCCATGCATCCCGAGGTGCGACGCCAGTTGCTGGACATTGCCCGCCGGCTGGATCCGCTGGTGCTGCGCTGGGCCCGTTGAGACGACTATGAATACAGGAGCTGGTTGCGCTTGTTTATTCGTGAATTCAGATATTTTTCATGCTGAGTTCTATGAATAACGTGCGCAGCAAGCTCCTCTATCAAGAGCATATCCATGACCCAACACCACAACCTGATCAACGGCCAGTGGACGGCTGCTGACAGCTACTCCCCCAACACCAACCCCAGCGATCTGTCCGATGTGATCGGCGAGTACGCCCAGGGCGGTGCCGAGGATGTGCAGGCCGCCGTGGCCGCCGCCACCGCCGCTTTCCCGGCCTGGTCCACCTCGGGCATCCAGGCGCGTTCCGACGCCCTGGACAAGATCGGCACGGAGATCCTGGCGCGCAAGGCGGAGCTCGGCGAGCTGCTGGCCCGCGAAGAAGGCAAGACCCTGCCAGAAGCCATTGGCGAAGTCGGCCGCGCCGGCCAGATCTTCAAGTTCTTTGCCGGTGAATGCCTGCGCCTGACGGGCGAGACCGTGCCTTCGGTGCGCCCCGGCATCGGTGTGGAAATCACGCGCGAACCCATCGGCGTGGTCGGTCTGATCACGCCCTGGAACTTCCCCATCGCCATCCCCGCCTGGAAGATCGCCCCGGCCCTGGCCTTTGGCAACTGCGTGGTGCTGAAACCCGCCGACCTGGTGCCCGGCAGCGCCTGGGCCCTGGCCGACATCATCCACCGCTCTGGCATCCCCGCCGGCGTCTTCAACCTGGTCATGGGCCGTGGCCGCGTGATCGGCGAGGCCCTGGTCAACCACGCCGACGTGGCGGCGATCAGCTTCACGGGTTCGACCGGCGTGGGCCGCGGCATTGCCGAGGCCTGCGTCAAAAGCGGCAAGAAGGTGCAGCTGGAAATGGGCGGCAAGAACCCCCAGATCGTGCTGGACGATGCCGACCTGAACCAGGCCGTGGAACTGTCGGCCCAGAGCGGCTTCTACTCCACCGGCCAGCGCTGCACGGCATCGAGCCGCCTCATCGTCACCGACAAGATCTACCCGGCCTTTATCGAGGCCCTGCAGGCGCGCATGGCCCAAATCAAGGTCGGTGACGCACGCGCCGCCGGCACCGACATGGGCCCCGTGGTCAGCCAGGCCCAGCTGGAGCAGGACCTGAGCTACGTGGAAATCGCCAAGGCCGAAGGCGCCCGCCTGGCCGCTGGCGGTGCCCGCGTCGCCTGCCACACGGGCAGCGGCAAGGACGGCTTTTACATGGCGCCCACGCTGTTTGTGGACACCGAAGCCGGCATGCGCATCAACCGCGAAGAAGTCTTCGGTCCCGTGGCCAGCGTGATCCGCGTCAAGGACTACGACGAAGCACTGGCCGTATCCAACGACACGCCGTTCGGCCTGTCGGCCGGCATTGCGACCACCAGCCTCAAATACGCCACGCACTTCAAGCGCCACAGCCAGGCTGGCATGGTCATGGTCAACCTGCCCACGGCGGGTGTGGACTACCACGTGCCGTTTGGCGGTCGCAAGGGCAGCAGCTACGGCCCGCGCGAGCAGGGGCGCTATGCCCAGGAGTTCTACACCACGGTGAAGACGGCCTATACGCTGGCGTGATGCGCTGGCCTGAGCGAGATCGTTGATTGTTGCTTCTCTTTGCCGGGCCCTGGGCCCGGCTTTTTCATGGCGCGGTGGGGATCAGCCCAGCAGCGCCGCCCTGATGGTCTTGACACCGTCGGCGTTGTCCCAGACCCCTTCTTCCAGCGCGTCATGAATGGTCTTGTCCAGCGCTGCTGCCAGTTGCTCGCGTGTCTGGGCAGCCTGGGGGCTGGCGTCCAGCACGATGCGCAAGGCGGTGGCCAGTGCCGTGATCTGGGCTGTGAGATTGACGACGGCGGTGTTGGAGCTCATGAATCGGTCCTTGAAATGTCGATGAACAGGGCAGCTGGCATGGCGCGCAGTGCGGGGTGCCCAGCTGTCAACGGCCTTCAGTGTCGCGCGGGTGGATACTGCTGTTAACGTATCAACAATGAGCGGCGGCCGCCGGCTTGGGTGATCAGGAAGTGCCCGAGCGCTCTCAGGCAAAGCGCCGGCAGCTACTGTTTTTGAGAGTTCTATAAGACAGGAGAGACAAAAGCATGCGTCTGAAGAGAGTCTGTATTTACGGTGCCGGAGCCATTGGCGGCTGGTTGGGCGTGGCGCTGGCCAGGGCGGGCTGCGAGCTGAGCGCCGTGGCGCGAGGCCAGACGCTGGCTGCGCTGCAGCACAACGGCCTGACGCTGGTGCATGGCGAGGAGAGCGAGACCGTAGCCGTCAATGCGCAGCAGGACCCGGCCGCCTTGGGCGTGCAGGATGTGGTGGTGATTGCCGTCAAGGCGCCGTCCATGCCCGATGTGGCCCGTGCCGTCGCACCGCTGATCGGCCCGCAGACTCTGGTGCTGACCGCCATGAACGGCGTGCCCTGGTGGTTTCTGGCCGGTGGCGTGGATGCCGGCTTGCGCGGCCTGCAGCTCAAGGCCGTGGATCCGCAGGGCGAGATTGCGCGCGCCATTCCCACCGGGCAGGTGCTCGGCTCGGTGGTGCATGCCAGCTGCTCGCTCGACGCGCCCGGTGTGGTGCGCCGGCACTTCGGCAAAAGCCTCATCGTCGGCGAGCCAACGGCCCTGCCCGGCGATGCGCCCACGCCGCGTCTGCTGGCGCTGGCCGAGCTGCTGCGCTCGGGCGGCATCGAGCTCAGGCTCAGCGACAACATCCAGCGCGATGCCTGGTACAAGCTCTGGGGCAATATGACCATGAACCCCGTCAGTGCGATCACGGGCGCGACCACGGACAGGATTCTGGGCGACGAGCTGGTGCGCAACTTCATCACGGCCGTGATGCTGGAGGCCCGGGAAATCGGCGCGCGCATCGGCCTGCCGATTGCCGACAGCCCGCAGGACCGCCATCAGGTCACGCTCAAGCTGGGCGGCTTCAAGACCTCCATGCTCCAGGATGTGGAAGCCGGCAAGCCGGTGGAGCTGGACGCCCTGGTGGGCGCCGTGCGCGAGATGGGCGCCATGTGCGGCATGAGCACGCCGTTCACCGATGCACTGCTGGGTCTGACGCGGCTGCGCGCGCAGCAGCTGGGTCTGTATCCGGTGTAAGGCGGTGGCGGGCAGGGCGGTCTTGGGCCTAGACTAGGCAGCATGAGCACCACATCTACCCAGACCGCCACTCTCAAGTCCAAGTCCGCGCAGGACAGTCATTGGGCCACGCTGTGCGTGGTGACGACGACCGTGGGGAATTCGGCCGAGGCCGAGGACATGGCGCGGGCACTGGTCGCGGCCAAGGCTGCGGCCTGTGTGCAGACCGAGCGCATCACCTCGTACTACGAGTGGGACGGCGTGCTGCAGACCGCTCCCGAATGGCGGCTGATCTGCAAGACCCTGCCCGAGGCACTGCCACGGCTGACCGCGCTGCTGCGCAGCCATCACAGCTATGAGGTGCCCCAGATCACCATGCGCACCGAGCGCTGCCTGAACGACTATGCCAAATGGCTCAAGCAGCAGGTGCAGCTCTGAAGCCTGAATAAAAAAGGAGCGCCTTGCGCGCTCCTTCATTGGGTTTCAGTGCTCAATCTATCTGAAAACTCGATAGATAAAGCGCTGACAGCTATGGTTCTTGTGCTTCAGGACAGCAGAGCCTGGGCGAACTCGCGTGCGCTGAAGGTTTCCAGATCCTCGATCTTCTCGCCCACGCCGATGAAGTAGACAGGCACGGGGCGCTCCTGCGCAATCGCGGCCAGCACGCCGCCCTTGGCCGTGCCGTCGAGCTTGGTGACGATCAGACCCGTGAGCTGCAGCGCATCGTCGAAGGCGCGCACCTGGGTCAGCGCGTTCTGGCCGGTGTTGCCGTCAATCACCAGCAGCACCTCATGAGGCGCCGTACCGTCGGCCTTGCTCACCACGCGCTTGATCTTCTTGAGCTCTTCCATCAGATGCAGCTGCGTGGGCAGGCGTCCGGCCGTATCGACCAGCACCACATCCTTTTTGCGCGCCTTGCCGGCGGAGACGGCATCGAAGCTCACGGCGGCGGGGTCGCCACCGTCCTGGCTGATGATTTCCACGGTGTTGCGATTGGCCCAGACGCCCAGCTGCTCACGCGCGGCAGCGCGGAAGGTGTCGGCAGCGGCCAGCAGCACGGACTGCTCGCCGTCGGCCAGATGCTTGGTCAGCTTGCCGATGGAAGTGGTCTTGCCCGCACCGTTGACGCCGGCCACCATGATGACGGTCGGTGTGTGCTCGCCGATGGTCAGCGGCTTTTCCAGGGGCCTCAGCAAATCGGTCAGCGCATCGGCCAGCAGCGCCTTGACGGCGGCGGGCTCGGTGGTCTTGGTTTCCTTGACGCGGCGCTTCAGGTCTTCCAGCAGATGCTGGGTGGCCTTGACGCCGGTGTCGGCCATCAGCAGCGCGTCCTCCAGCTCTTCATAGAGCCGGTCGTCGATCTGCGTGCCGGTAAAGACGGTGGCAATGCTGGAGCCGGTCTTGCGCAGACCGGCTTTCAGGCGTTCCATCCAGCTTTGACGGGAATTTGGGGCTTGCGGCTTTGCGGTAGGCTCGGGGGCTGCTACAAAATCCTGAGTAGCAGGCTGATCTTCGCCGGCCTTGGCCGTCGCGCCGCCGCCAAAGGGCTTGCGCCACCAGGAGCTGTTGCCGTTTTCGGCAGGCGCAGCAGGCGTATCCTGTGGAGCGGGCCTGGTTTGCGCAGCAGACGCAGGCGCCGCGGCTGCCTCGGCAGCGGGCGTGGTGTTCACCGCATCGGGTGAATTGGGCTTTTTCTTGAAAAAACTGAACATTGGCGGGTTTTTAGAATCGCATCATTCTATGAAACATGTACGCGCACTCCCTGTACTGGGCTTAATGGCCTGTTTGAGCGCTGGGGCAGCCTTGGCTGCGCCGGGCGCATCGTCGCAACCTGTGCCTGCTGCCGCCACGGCGGCCGCGCCGCAAGTGCAGCAGTTCACGCTGAAGAACGGCATGCAGCTGATCGTGCTGCCCGACCGTCGCGCGCCCACGGCCGTGCACATGGTCTGGGTGCGTGTGGGCTCCATGGACGAGGTCGACGGCACCACGGGCGTGGCCCATGCGCTGGAGCACATGATGTTCAAGGGCTCCAAAAGCGTCAAGCCGGGAGACTTCTCGCGTCGCGTGGCGGCGCTGGGCGGCCAGGAAAACGCATTCACCTGGCGTGACTACACGGGCTACTACCAGCAGATTCCGTCCAACCGTCTGGAAGACGTGATGAAGCTGGAATCCGACCGTTTTGCCAACAACCAGTGGCCGGACTCCGAATTCAAGAAGGAAATCGAGGTCATCAAGGAAGAGCGCCGCATGCGCACCGACGACCAGCCGCGCGCCATGCTGATGGAGCAGCTGATGGCGGCCACCTTCATGGCCTCGCCCTATCGCCGCCCCGTGGTGGGCTGGATGAGCGATCTGGACTCCATGACGCCCGGAGATGTGCGCGACTTCCACAAGCGCTGGTATGTGCCGTCCAATGCCGCCGTGGTCGTGGTGGGGGATGTGAACGTGAACCAGGTGCGAGCCTGGGCCGAGAAGTATTACGGCAGCATTTCTGCGCGCGCCTTGCCGCAGCGCAAGCCGCAGACCGAACCCAGGCAGATCGGCGTGCGCCGCATCGAGGTCAAGCAGCCTGCCGAGCAGGCCTTTATCGCCATGGCCTATCGCACGCCCACGCTGAAGAGCGTGGACAAGCTGCAGGCCGACGACAAGGACGCGCTGGCGCTGTTGGTGCTGTCCGCGGTGCTCGACGGTTATGACGGAGCCCGTCTGGAACGCGCCCTGGTGCAGGGCGAAGGCCAGGCCAACGGTCGTGTGGCAGACAGCGCCGGCAGCTCGGCCAACATCATGGGGCGCGGGCCCAGCCTGTTCATGCTGACCGGCGTGCCGGCCCAGGGCAAGACCGTGGCCGATGTGGAAGCTGCCTTGCGCGCCCAGATCAAGAAGGTGGCCGAGGAGGGCGTGCAGGCTGACGAGCTGGAGCGCGTCAAGACGCAGTGGATGGCCTCCAACGTCTATGAGCGCGATTCCGTCATGGGCCAGGCCCAGAATCTGGGCAATTACTGGATCCAGAACATGCCGCTGGATGCCGAGGACAAGCTGCTGGCCGAGCTGCAGAAAGTCACCTCCGACGATGTGAAGGCCGTGGCCGCCAAGTATTTCGGCGACGACCAGCTCACCGTCGGCACTCTGGTGCCCCAGCCGCTGCCCGCGGGCGCCAAGCCCCAGCGTCCCATGTCCGGCAAGGCCGATGCAGGCGGTTCGGTGCATTGATGAAACACCCCCTGAGCTGCTTGCCCGGGCGGCCCCGCGCCTTCCCCCTCTCTCTCTGCGCGCTGCGCGCCAGGGGCGGGGGACGCAGCCTTCGCTGCAGAGCGGCCCATGCCGGGCTGCTTGCGCATGGGGCATGCCCTCGCTGATGCGGCGACATGGAAAACAGAGGTTGAACACATGAAAACTATGAAGAAAATAGCTGCTGGCGCTTTTGTGGTGAGCGCTGGCATGGGTTTTCTGACCCAGTCTGCCTGGGCCTTGCTGCCTATAGAGCACTGGACCCAGCCCAGCGGTGCCCAGGTCTGGCTGGTGCAAAGTCCCGGTATTCCCATGGTGGATGTGCAGGTGGATTTTGACGCCGGCAGCCGCCGCGATCCCGAGGACAAGCTGGGCCTGGCGGCAGCCGTGGCCATGATGTCCTCCAAGGGCATCAAGGCGGCGGGCGATGCGCCTGCGCTGGATGAGAACGGCCTGGGCCAGGCCTGGGCCGACCTGGGTGCCAGCTTTGGCGCCAGCGCGGGGCGCGACAGCTTCAGCTTCGGCCTGCGCACGCTGACCGTGCCCGATCTGCAGCAAAAAGCCGTGGCCCTGGCGGCGCGCCAGATCGCGTCGCCAAGCTGGCCCGAGGCCGTGTGGCAGCGTGACCGCGAGCGCTGGAGCGCCTCCATCAAGGAAGCCGACACCCGTCCCGGCACCGTGGCCTCCAAGGCCTTTCGCAAGGCCGTGTTCGGCAGCTCGCCCTACGGCTATCAGACCACGGTCGACAGCCTGGGCCGGATCGATGTTTCGGCCATGCAGGACTTTCACCGCAAGCTGATTGCCGCCTGCCGCGCCAAGGTCAGCGTGGTGGGGGCGGTCAATCGCCAGCAGGCCGATGCCATGGTCAAGCAGTTGCTGGGGCCGCTACAGGCCACCAATGGCAACGACTGCCCGCCGCTGCCTGCTGTGAGCAAGGTGCAGGACCTGAAGCAAGCCAAGGTCGAGAACATTCCGTTCGAGTCGGCCCAGGCCCAGGTGCTCATAGGCCAGCCTGGCATTGCGCGCAACAACCCCGATTTTCTGGCTGTGATGGTGGGCAACCACATTCTGGGCGGCGGCGGCTTCACATCGCGGCTGATGGAAGAAGTGCGTGAGAAGCGGGGCCTGACCTACGGGGTCTCCAGCGACTTCTCGCCGGGACTGGATCGCGGTGCCTTCATCATCGGCCTGCAGACCCGTCCCGATCAGGCGGCCGAGGCGCTCAAGGTCTCGCAGGACGTGTTGCGCAAATTCATTGCCGAAGGTCCTAGCGACAAGGAACTCAAGGCGGCCAAGGACAATCTGATCGGCGGCTTTGCCCTGCGCATAGACAGCAACCGCAAGCTGCTGGGCAATGTGGCCAACATCGCCTGGAATGGCCTGCCGCTCGATTATCTGGAGCACTGGACCGATCGCGTTCAGGCTCTGACCACCAAGGACGTGAAGGAGGCGATGCAACGCATGGTTCAGCCCGATCGCATGGTCACCATCACTCTCGGAGCCAAGCCATGAGCCGCAGTGCCATCAAGCTACACACACCCGCAGGCCGCAAGGCGCTGGACAAGATGATTCACGAGTCCGAGCGCAAGGCGCAGGAGCTGGCGGCCAGCCGCCCGGCCCGCCCCGGAGCCAAGGCTGCCCAACCTGCCGCCGCCAAGCCGGCGGCCACCGGGGCTGGTGAAATCCGCATCATCGGCGGGCAATGGCGCCGCACGCGTCTTGCCGTGGCGCAAAAGCCCGGTCTGCGGCCCACGCCCGATCGCGTGCGCGAGACCCTGTTCAACTGGCTGGGCCAGGACCTGAGCAACTGGAAATGCATCGATGCCTTCGCGGGCACGGGGGCACTGGGCTTTGAGGCCGCATCGCGCGGCGCCAGCAGCGTCATCATGAACGAGCAGGATGCAGCCCTGGTGCAGCAGCTGCAGCGTCTTCAGCAAAAGCTCGATGCCAGGATGGTCAAGGTGCAGCGCGGTGATGCGCTGAGCTGCCTGAAGACCGTGGCGGGGCAGGATCTGATCTTGCTGGACCCGCCATTCGGTCAGACCGAGCTGTTCGAGCCCGCGCTCAAGGCCGCCACGGCGGCCTTGAATGATGGCGGCTTCATTTATCTGGAAGCTCCCGAAGCCTGGGCCGAGGACCGCTTGCTGGAAATGGGGCTGGAGCTGCACCGCTATCTGAAGGCCGGCGCCGTCCATGCGCATCTGCTGAAGAAGCAGTAAAGCCTTGCTGCCGAACCGGGAGCTGCTGGCGCTTCGAGCAGAGGCGCCAGCAGCTCTTTTTTGCATGGTTCAGCACTGCGCAGGCCTGAATGCATAATCTCTTTACGCTGCACTGCAGCAGCCCTCACACTCATCAAGACCCGCAGGAGAGAGATAAGCCATGAGCCAGGACCTGATCGCTGTTTACCCCGGAACCTTTGACCCGATTACGCTGGGGCATGAAGATGTGGTGCGCCGGGCTGCACAGTTGTTTGGCAAGGTCATCGTGGCGGTGGCGGCAGGCCATCACAAAAAGACGCTGTTTTCGCTGGAGGAGCGCATTGCCATGGTGCGCGAGGCCTGCGCCAATTATCCGCAGGTGCAGGTGGAGAGCTTTGACGGGCTGCTGGCGCATTTCGTGCTCGCACGCGGCGCCAAGGCCATGGTGCGCGGCCTGCGCGCGGTCACGGACTTCGACTATGAGTTCCAGCTTGCCGGCATGAACCGCACGCTGATGCCCGAAGTGGAAACCGTGTTCCTCACGCCCAGCGATCGCTATCAGTTCATCAGCTCCACCTTTGTGCGCGAGATTGCCACGCTCAACGGCGATGTGGACAAGTTTGTCTCCAAGGGCGTGCATGAGCGCCTGATGGTCAAGGTCGGCCGCGCGGCCTGAGCAGTCAGTCGCCCTGGCTGGGCGATCTGCTGCGATAGCTGCTGATGGTCTCGTGGACGAAGCGCAGCTTGTCCCAGGCAGGGCCGGAAATCGCAAACGGATAGGCATCGCCATGGCCCAGGCTGCGATTGAGGCTGTTGTGCAGCAGCGTGAGCGGCACCCACTGGGATTGCATCACTGAAAAGTCTGGCGGTACCGGTCCCAGCGGGTTCTGAATGAGCTGCTGGCCGGTGCTGGGGATGTCTGGCACGGTAATGCAGGTGCCGTAGCTGGCTGCAGTCTCCAGCAAGTCCACCATGTGCAGGTAGTGGGCCCAGGTTTCGGCCCAGTCTTCCCAGGGGTGAGCCGTGGCATAGGCGCTGATGAACTGGTCGCGCCAGCGGTTGTCCAGCGGGTCCTTGTCGTAGTGGCGCTGCAGCGCCTGGGCATAGTCCTGATTCTCATAGCCGAACAATGCTCTGAAGCGCTCCAGATGCGCGCTGTTGGCTATCAGCTGATCCCAGTAGAAATGACCCGATTCGTGACGCAGATGCCCGATCAGCGTGCGATAAGGCTCGTGCAAGGCCTGGCGGCGCTTGGCTCGCTCGTCGTCGTCGGCTTCGACGACATTGAGTGTGATCATGCCGCTGGCATGGCCGGTCATGACGGGGTTCTGACCGGGAAGATCTGCGAGCAGGGAAAAGCGCGGCTCGGCCACGCGGTGCTCATGCGGGTCCAGCAGGCCCAGTCTGGCCAGGGTGTAGAACAGCCGGCGCTTGGCGACTTCGATCTTGGCCCAGCGCAGCTCGTTGGCGGGATCGCTGCCGTCGGGCAGCCATTCGGTCTGGCGGCAGGAGACGCACAGCGGCTGCGGGTCTGAAGCCTCGATCGCAAAATTGCACAGGCTGATGTTGTGGCGGTGGGCGCAGGGGCGGTAGCGGGCGTTGGGGGCTGCGGCAGGCGGCAGAATGCCGACTCGCAGCTGGTCGGGCAGAAAGGCCTGGCTGGCGCCGCAATGCACGCATTGCAGGCTTTCAAAATAGATCAGGTGGCCGCAGGCCTCGCAGTTGAAAACTTGCATGCGGACACTTTAATGGCGAACTTGGCTGCCAGGGTGTAGGAAAAAACAAAGCCAGCTCGAAAGCTGGCTTTGGGCTGGAAGCGCAGCCCTCAGACAGGGGCTGGCCTCAGGTGCGCATCGTCAAGGCCTGACCACGATGCTGTTGCGCACTTCACGCACATGCTTGGTCGTGCGGGCGATTTCGCCGGCACGGGCTTTTTCCGCTTCGGATTTGGCAAAGCCCGAAAGCTGCACGGTGCCGTTCATGGTTTCCACGCTGATGGCGGTTGCCGAGACGCTCTTGTCTTCGGCCATCTTGGCCTTCACCGCAGTGGTGATGCCGGCGTCATCCACATAGGAGCCCACAGTCTGCTGGTCACGAGCCACCGAACAGGCTGTGGTAGCCAGCACGGTCGTCGCGGCGACCAGACTGAAAGCCAAAGCACGAGTCAGATTTTTCATATGGTTCTCCCTTGGTTTTGAAAAGGCGCAAAGCACGCCTGCGAAAGCTGGGAACGTCGCACGTTCCAGAGTTATTTCCTGCGCGAGCGACCCAGAAAGAAGGCCGTCGCCAGGGCCGCGCCGGTCGCTGCTGCGATCAGCACGGAACGCCCGGGTTGTTCGGACACATACTTGGTGGTCGCATCCGCTGCGGTGTTGAACTGACGGCGTGCGCGGTGCGAGCTGTCGGCCCAGAAGTTGATGCTGCGCTCGGCCAGATCCTGAGCCCGGTTGGCCAGATTGTCGATCAGCGGGTTTTCGCTGTCTTCGACATTGCGCATGTGGCGACCGGTAGAGTCGATGGCCTCGGAAGCCGTGCGGCGCGAGCGGCGTGCGGTGTCCTCGACCTGGTCGGCGATGTCCTCGGCCACATCCCGAGCTTCGTTCACCATTTTCTGGGCAGCCTGCTTGCCGGAGTCCACGGCGTCTTGTGCTGCATCGGCCATCTTGTGTGCAGCATTCTGGGCGGATTGGGCGGCGTGCTTTGCCGTGTCCTTGACGTCTGCAGCCACATCCTTGGCGGCGCCCTTGAGATCTTCAACCGTGTCCTTGGCGTCTTTTACGGCTTGGCTCATTGTTTGGAACTCCCTGAAATCTAGAAATTTTCGTGACAGCGTGCAGTAACGCCAGTCTGCGGAACCCTGCCTCCAGGAGGCAGAGGTTGTGTGTGATCATGGCGAATACTGGTGGTTTGTGCAATGTGAGCGAACAAAGTTCTACACATTGGGTGCCGTTGCTACTTCTTCACCAGGCCCATCAGGAAGGTGATGACGGCCATGACCAGGAAGACGAAAAACAGGATCTTGGCAATGCCTACGGCGCTGGCCGCAATACCGCCGAAACCGAAAACTGCAGCGATCAAGGCAATCACCAGAAAGACAATGGCGTAGTGCAACATGGTTTTCTCCTTTCGAATGCAGACCGACAGGCATTGCTGTGCGGCCATGTATTGACTGTAGAGAACTGTGCAGCCCGTGCCTGACGGTGAGCTTCTGCCACCTGGGTCGGGGTATTTAGAGACAGCCGTGTAGGACGACATCGACTTGCGCGGCCGAGCGCTACCCGATTTCAGGCAGTTGCTACGCTCAGGGGAATGACTGCCGAGATGGTGGTGCCCTTGCCGGGTTGCGAGGCCACGGTGAGCCTGCCGCCAACGGCTTCGACACGGTGCTTCATGCCTGCCAGGCCATGGGAGTTGGGGCGCATGCTGGCGGGCTCGAACCCCTGACCATCGTCTTGAATCTGCACGGCCACATAGGTGGGGTAGTTGTGCACCGTGACGATGACATGGCTGGCCCTGGCGTATTTGCCGATATTGGTCAGCGACTCCTGCACGACGCGATAGACCGTCAGCTGCGTGGACTCGGGCAGGTCCACCTGTTCCAGGCTGCATTCCACATCGATGTTGCTGCGGTCGCCGAACTCCCGGGTCAGGATTTCCAGTGCCGTGGTCAGTCCCAGGTTGGAAAGCGAGGAAGGGCGAAGGTCCTCGATGATCCGGCGCTTGAGTGCAATGCCGCTGTTGAGCGTTTCGATCAGATGGGTGACGCGTTCGGAGACCTCGGGTGCCGAGGTGTCGATCTTGGATTTGAGCCGCGCAACATCGAGTTTGGCTGCGGTCAGCAGCGAGCCCAGTTCGTCATGCAGCTCGCGTGCCAGATGCGCCCGCTCGTCTTCGCGTACCTGCTGCAAATGGGTTGCCAGCTCGGTGAGCGCTGCTGTGCGGTCACGCACGACTTCCTCCAGGCGATTGCGTTCGTCGCGCTGGATCTCCTGCTCGCGCTGATGTGAGTGCTGCAGTGCATTGGCCTGTCGCAGATACATGAAGAAGCCCAGAATCCCGAGCGCCGTCACGGTCGCAATGCCCAGGCGCGACAGGCCCAGCGTCTGCTCGATGTCTGCGAGATTGGACTTGACGCGCTGGTCGATGCTGTCCATCAGGGTCTTGATGTGGCCCCGTATGGCATCCATGTTTTCCATGCCCACATCGGTGAACATCACAAAGCGCCATGCTTCGTCGTTGCCCTGGCGATAAAGGCGCAGACTCAGCTCCATTTCACTGGTCTTGCGCTCGACCTGGCGGGCCAGCGGCGTGAAGGTGGCCAGCTCCTTGGGGTCCATGATGAAGATGCTGCGCAGCTCGTCCATGCTGCTGCTGATGGCGGCAGAAGCGGAGTTGTAGGGCTCGAGATAGCGCTCTTCTCCCGTCAGCAGATAGCCGCGCAGACCGGTTTCAGCGTCCAGCATCTGCTGCATCAGCAAGCTGAGCTTGGCTCTGGTGCTTTGTGTCTTGGTGAGCGTATCCAGAGCCTGCAAGGAGCGCTTATAGCCTGCCTCATTAATGCTTACCATTAAGACTGCCGCAACGACTGCGATCGTCAAACTGACTGCAATTTTGCGGATATTGGTCCAGCGCATCTACATCCTCTCACCGACAAGGCAATTACCTGATATTCTGCATAACCGTAGCGTCAACGACTGACATCATAGTGCGGGTCTTAAAATGTTATGCGCCCTGGAGACGAGCGCGGTTTCATGAAAAGAGGTGTTCATGATAAAAGTAGGCATAGTGGATGACCATGCGATCGTTCGCTCGGGATTACGCCAATTCCTGTCGGAGCATGTGGACCTGAGGGTCGTGGGAGAGGCCGGCAATGGGCGGGAAGCCATCGACCTGGTTCGGGAACATGAAATCGATGTGCTGCTGATGGACTTGTCCATGCCCGGGCAAAGCGGCATAGATGCCCTGGCCATGCTCAGGGCCAAGGCGCCCGACATGGGCATCCTGATACTAAGTGGATACCCTGAGGAACATTACGCGATCAACCTGATTCGTCAGGGGGCCAGCGGATATCTCAACAAGGAGTGCGATCCCCAGGATATTGCGGAGGCCATCCGCACCGTGGCTCTGGGAAGGCGCTATCTGACGCCGGCAGTGGCCGACCTCCTGGCCCAGCAGCTCAATCGCAAGGATGATGTGCCGGCGCACGAGCAATTGTCGGAGCGCGAGTTTCAGGTGTTTCTGAAGCTTGCTCGCGGCGAGACTGCCGGAGATATTGCCAAGTCGCTTTCCCTGAGTGTGAAAACAGTGAGTACTTACCGAACCAGACTCATGGAAAAAATGGGGCTTTCCTCGAATAGTGACCTGACCTACTATGCGTTGAAAAACCGCCTCATTGATTAATGAGGCTCCAATAAAAAAGGCTTGAAAGATTCAAGCCTTTTTTACTTTTTTTTATTATCAAGACTTGCTGGTATTCAAATCCATGCAGAAATCGATAAGCGCATCGATTTCATTGGACTTGTCAAATACGGCATCGGCATTGAGTTCCAGGCAGCGCTGGCGGATATCGGCAGTCGCATAATTGCTCAGCACCAGCAGCTTTTTCTGCCTCGGTCGCTGTTGAAAGCTGGTGACAATGCCAAGGCCGCTGCCTTCGCGCAGGAACAGATCCACGATCACCAGATCCCAGGCATCCGGGTTATGGCTGAGCCAGCGTACGGCATCGGCTTCGGTCTCTGCCACCCCCACAGCCTCGACATCGGCAAGCTCCGCCATCGTCGCAATCAGGTTGTCGCGAATCGTAGGGTTGTCTTCAACAAAAAAGGTACGCAGTTTCACGACGGTAGCAAGTTGAGGTAGATGCCATGGATCAAGCTGTGAGAGTCGTTCAATTCTCGGTATGGGGAATCAATTACGGCCTATGAAAAATCATTGTATTGATGTTTTTTGTGATTTGTGCTTGACGTTCCACAGATATCACAGGTTTTAACCCTAGCAATTTTCATCCTACTCCACTCCATGGAACGTGCATCAAGCATTTGAAGTTGTCCGACAGAAGATCGGCCAAAACCGACAATCAGCTTCAGTGCTTCCGCTGCCTGCTGGGTTCCGATCAGTCCGACCAGCGGTGCAAAGACGCCCATGGTCGAGCACTGGACCTCTTCGAATTCGGCCTCTGGCGGAAAGACGCAGGCATAGCACGGGCTGTCGGGGTCGCGCGGATCAATGACCATCAGCTGGCCATCGACACGGATGGCCGCTCCTTCGATCAGGGGCACTCCATGGCGTACGCAGGCCGCATTGATGGTCTGGCGGGTCTTGTAGTTGTCGGTGCAGTCCAGCACGATGCTGGCCTCGGGCAGCAACTCGTCGAGCAGGCTCTCGGTCGCACGCTGCTGGATGCAGCGAATCTCTATCCCGGGGTTGATGGCATGCACGGCGGTGCGTATCGACTCCACCTTCGCCATGCCTATGCGCTCGGTCGTGTGGGCAATCTGGCGTTGCAGATTGGTCATGTCCACGACATCGTTGTCGACGATGGTGATGCGGCCCACACCTGCCGAGCCCAGATAGAGTGCGGCGGGCGAGCCCAAGCCGCCGGCTCCGATGATCACTGCATGCGTTGCCAGAATGCGTTCCTGGCCTTCGATGCCGATCTCGTCGAGCATGATGTGACGGGAATAGCGCAGCAATTGATCGTCATTCATCGGTTTGCGTCCATGGTTCCAAGAAAAAAGCCGGGCAAGCCCGGCTGATTTTGAGCGGGTTTGACAACCCGGTGCTTATTTTTTGCTCTTGTCGGAGTCGCCCTTTTCGGGGGCTTTCTTCTCAGCGGGCTTTTTGTCTGCAGCCGTCGCGTCCCCGGGCTTTTCTTCGGCCTTTCGCTCTGTCAGGGTCTTGCTGACCTTGACGGGCTGGCCCTTGAGCTTGTTCAGCGCCTGTTGCAGCTGGAAGTCCTTGTCAGTTCCGAATTCCGGCAGGCGGCGTTCGGCAGCAGGCTTCTTCGCTTCCTCTTCCAGGCGCTTGCGGGCTTCCTCGCGTGCTTTTTCCAGGGCGTCGTTCTTGACCTCGGCACCCTGTCCGCTGGACAGATGCTTCTCGAGATCCGCCTCGCGCATGCCCAGTGCGGCAAACAAGTCGCCATCCGCCGTTTCGTCCACCATCACATCGGGCACGATGCCCTTGGCCTGAATGGACTTTCCGCTAGGCGTGTAGTAGCGCGCCGTCGTCAGCTTGAGAGCGGTATCGGGGCCCAGGGGGCGCACGGTTTGCACCGACCCCTTGCCGAAGGACTGGCTGCCCATGACGGTGGCGCGCTTGTGATCCTGGAGCGCTCCGGCCACGATTTCACTGGCCGAGGCCGAGCCTTCATTGACCAGAACCACCAGAGGCAGCTTTTTCAGGGCTGCAGGCAGGCGCTGCAGGGGATCGCCAAAACCGCGCTGGGCGTAGAACTCGGGCGATGCCTTGTAGACGGCCTTGCTTTCAGCCAGCTGGCCGTTGGTGGAAACCACGGGCACATCGGGTGGCAGGAAGGCGGCCGAGATGGCCACGGCTGCATCCAGCAGTCCGCCGGGATCGTTGCGCAGATCCAGCACCAGGCCCTTGAGATTGGGTTCCTGCTTGTAGATTTCCTCGACCTTGCGCACAAAGTCGTCCACGGTACGTTCCTGGAACTGGCTCAGGCGAATCCAGGCATAGCCGGGCTCGATCACCTTGCCCTTGACCGACTGGGTCTTGATCTCTTCGCGGGTGATGGTGACGGGGAAGCTGCGGCTTTCATCCTTGCGCAGGATGTTCAGGCGCACCTTGGTATTGGGTTCACCGCGCATGCGCTTGACGGCGTCATTGAGCGTCAGGCCCTTGACGGCCGTGTCGTCGATCTTGGTGATCAGGTCGCCGGTCTTGAGGCCGGCGCGGAAAGCGGGCGAGCCTTCGATGGGAGAGACGATCTTGATCAGCCCATCTTCCATGGTGATCTCGATGCCGACGCCCACGAACTTGCCGGAAGTACCTTCCTTGAATTCTTTGTAGGTCTTCTTGTCGAAGTACTGGGAGTGCGGGTCCAGGCTGGAGACCATGCCGGAGATGGCATCGGTGATCAGCTTCTTGTCGCTGACCTGCTCGACGTAATCGGTCTTGATCAGGCCGAAGACGGCCGACAACTGCTGGATTTCTTCAAGTGGCAGAGGTGTCACACCCCCGCGGGCCAGCGTCTGCAGGGATACGGTGGTCAACGCACCGGCGACCACGCCCACAGAGATCCAGCCTGCAATTTTGATTTTTTGACCCATAGCACCCCTTAAACCATTCGCAATATACACCTTCGACGGCAGAAGGCCCACGAGGTTCCATAGGCCTTTTGCAGTGTCAGCCCGGTTCAGACTGCGTCAGCGTCCGAACCGGGGTGGTGACAGGTCTCAGGCCTTGCCCTGGGCCGCGACTGCCGCTGCGGCCTTGGCGGCGGCTTCGGCATCGCCCAGGTAGTAGTGGCGGATGGGCTTGAGATCGGCGTCGAGCTCATAGACCAGAGGAATGCCGTTGGGTACGTTCACGCCCACGATCTTGTCGTCGGCGATGTTGTCCAGATACTTGATCAGGGCGCGGATGGAGTTGCCGTGAGCGGCAACCACCACGCGCTTGCCGGCCTTGATGGCGGGGGCGATGGACTCGTTCCAGAACGGCACGACGCGCTCGACCGTGTCCTTGAGGCACTCGGTCAGCGGGATCTGCTCGGGCTGCAGCTTGGCGTAGCGCACATCGCTGCGTTCGCTGCGCGGGTCGGTGGCTTCCAGGGCGGGAGGTGGCACGTCGTAGCTGCGGCGCCAGACCAGCACCTGCTCGTCGCCGTACTGCTTGGCCATATCGGCCTTGTTCAGGCCCTGCAGTCCGCCATAGTGGCGTTCGTTGAGGCGCCAGCTATGCACCACGGGCAGCCAGGTGCGGTCCATTTCATCCTGCACATGCCACAGGGTACGGATGGCGCGCTTGAGCACGCTGGTGTAGGCCACATCGAAGTCATAGCCTTCTGCCTTGAGCAGTTGGCCGGCCTTCTTGGCCTGTTCGACGCCGGTGGCAGTCAGATCCACATCGGTCCAGCCGGTGAAGCGGTTTTCAAGGTTCCAGGTGGATTCACCGTGGCGGATCAGAACGAGCTTGTACATGGATTCTCTCAAAGTAGCAAAGCAGTAATGACACAAAGTCAAAAGCGTGCATTTTAGGGGCTGGGCTTTGTCCGGGCTTGAGGCAAGGAAAGCCGGCTGGGGCGAGCCGCCGGCGGCAGGCTATTCCTGTGGGGCTCTTCGGGGATTGTGCGGAGCACCCACTTGCGGTGCGTGGCGCATCGGCAATGGCTATGGGCTTGCGGGCCGCAGGTCCGTGGCCTGCTGCCGCGGCCCGCTGTCAAGCCTGCCTCTAAAATCGTCCGGTTTGCCATCCCAAGGAATGACGTGAAATTCATCATTGATAACTGGTATTTGATCCTGATTGCCGTGGCTTCGGGTGTGATGCTGCTCCTGCCCGCACTGCGCGGCGCGACCGGCGGCTCGCTGTCGGCAGCGGCTGCGGTGCATCTGATCAACCGCGAAAAAGCCGTGGTGCTGGACGTTTGCGAGCCCGAAGAGTTTGCGGCCGCCCATGTCAACGGCGCGAAGAACCTGCCGCTGAGCCAGTTGGAAGAAAAGCTGCCCACCACCGTCAAGAACAAGCAGCTGCCCGTGGTGCTGGTCTGTGCAACGGGCGCCCGCGCCGCGCGTGCCGAAGCCGTAGCCAAGAAGCTGGGTTACGAAAAGGCCCAGGCGCTGGCTGGTGGCATGAAGGCCTGGCGCGATGCCGGCCTGCCGGTTGAAAAAGCCTGATCCGGCCCCAACTGAGAACCCTGACGACTGCAGCGTTGCATGCTGCAGTGCAAAAACACCAAGGAAGTTGCCATGCAAGCCGTGAAGATGTACACCACCGCCGTCTGCCCCTACTGCATCCGTGCCAAGCAGATTCTCCAATCCAAGGGCGTGGAGCAGATCGAGGAGGTGCGCATCGACTTCGATACCGCCGCCCGCGAGCACATGATGCAGACCACGGGCCGCCGCACCGTGCCCCAGATCTTCATCGGCGACACCCATGTGGGCGGCTGCGACGATCTGATGGCGCTCGATGCCAAGGGCGGTCTGCTGCCTCTGCTGCAAGGCTGACGCATCTGTGCCGCCCATGTTGTCCCAGGACATGAATTTGCACTTTGTGCCGGCTGCCAGGATGCAGCCATGGGCGGCCACTGCATAATGCCAAATGCTATTTTCTGGGAAATGCCTGCTGTGAGGATAGCTGCGTGCTGATTCTCCGTGCAGGCATTTTCATTTCCCTCCCAAGATTTTTCTGAAAGACCTAGCTCATCATGGCCGAACAAGACAACAGCCCCGTGTTCCAGATCCAGCGCGTGTATCTGAAGGACCTGTCCCTGGAGCAGCCCAACTCTCCCGCCATCCTGCTGGAGCAGGAGCAGCCCAGCGTGGACATCCAGCTGGGCGTGGAAGCCACTCCCGTGGCTGAAGGCGTCTACGAAGTGGCCGTGACCGCCACGGTTCAGACCAAGATTCAGGACAAGACCGTGTTCCTGGTCGAAGCGAAGCAGGCCGGCATCTTCGAAATCCGCAACGTGCCCGAAGACCAGATGGGCGGCGTGATCGGCATTGCCTGCCCCCAGATCATCTACCCCTATCTGCGCGGCAACGTGGCCGACGTGGTGACCCGCGCCGGTTTCCCTCCCGTGCACCTGGCCGAAATCAACTTCCAGGCCATGTACGAGCAGCAGCAAGCCGCTGCCGCCGCTCAGACCGAAGGCCAACTGCCCCAGTAAGCTGACGGCAGCTTCCGATTCCTGCGATGTGCAAGAATCGGCAGCCAGGCAAAAAAGAGGCCCTAGAGGCCTCTTTTTATTGTGGGTTGTGCGCAAACTGCTATCAAAATTCAGGTATGAAAATTCTTGTCATCGGCGCTGGCGCCTGGGGTACGGCCATGGCCATCAGCGCGGCCACCCATAAGGACCAGGATCGCGTCAGCCTCTGGGCGCGGGATCCGGCGCAGGCGCAGCTCATGCAGGCCGAGCGTGCCAACAGCCGTTATCTGCCCGGCATCCGCTTTCCGGATGCGCTCGCGGTGGTCAGCGGCGATGTGATGTCCCACGTGGCGGATGCCGATCTGATCGTGCTGGGCACGCCCATGGCGGCGCTGCGCCAGTGGCTGGGCCAGCTCAGGGATTGCCGCCGGCCCGTGGTCTGGCTGTGCAAGGGCTTCGAGGCGGTGGCCGCCGATGCCCCTGCCGGCAGCTACGGGCTGATGGCGCATGAAGTCTGCCAGCAGGTGGCGCCGCAGCTGCAAAGCGGTGCGCTCAGCGGCCCCAGCTTCGCGGCCGAGGTGGCGCGCCAGCAGCCTACGGCTCTGGTGGCCGCCAGCGCCCATGAGGGCGTGAGCGAGCTGCTGGTGTCGGCCTTTCATGGCGAGGCCATGCGCGTCTATGCCAATCAGGACATCGTGGGCGTGGAAGTGGGCGGTGCCGTCAAGAATGTGCTGGCGATTGCCACGGGTCTTTGCGATGGCCTGCAGCTGGGGCTGAACGCGCGCGCGGCACTGGTCACGCGTGGCCTGGCCGAGATGACGCGCCTGGGCGTGGCGCTGGGCGCGCGCGCCGAAACCTTCATGGGCCTGTCCGGCCTCGGCGATCTGGTGCTGACGGCGACCGGCGATCTCTCGCGCAACCGCAAGGTGGGCCTGTTGCTGGCCGAAGGCAAGAGCCTGGAGCAGGCCGTGACATCGCTGGGCCATGTGGCAGAGGGCGTGTACAGCGCCCGCACGGTGCTCGCCCGGGCACGCCAGGTCGGCGTGGAAATGCCCATCACCGAAACCGTGGTGGCCTTGCTGGACGGCCACCTGCCGGTCACCGAAGCCGTGCAGCATCTGATGGTGCGCGATCCGCGCGGCGAGTAAGCCCATAAAACGATAGCTGTTAGCGCTTGGTATTCATAGATTTCAGATACTTTTTTATCTGAAAATCAATGGATAAAGGCGGTAGCAGCTATTGTTTTTATGACGGTGGCCGTTGGATTCAGGCACGCTACTTTGCCTCTCTGATGCTGAGCCAGGCACTCGCTGCCCCGCACAGCGCAATGATGACCATGCCCAGCACGGCCCATTGGTCGGGGATATGGCCATAGACCAGCCAGCCTGCCAGCAGCGCGCAGGGAATCTGGCTGTAGAGAAACGGCGTGATGGTCGCGGGCTCGGCTTTTTCATAGGCCTTGAGCAGCATCAGATGTCCAACGGCGCTGCCTGCACCCATGGCAATCGCGGCCAGCCAGAGCGCGGCGCTGTCCGGCAGCTGCCAGACCCAGGGCAGGGTCATGCAGGTCAGGCTCAGGGCCAGCAGGCTGGTGTAGATCTGCGTGGTCAGCGGGCGCTCCTTGCCCGCCATGCGGCTGCTCAGGATCTGATAGGCCGTGTTGGCCAGCAGCTGCAGCGCAGGCCAGACCAGGGCCCAGCCGCTGAACTGGCTGCCGCCCGGTCGCAGGATGACCAGCGTGCCCGCAAAGCCCAGTGCCACCAGCACCCAGCGCAAGGGGCTGACCTGCTGGCCCAGCCAGAGAGCGGCCAGCAAGGTGAGGGCCAGCGGCGTCAGCGCCACGATGGCCGTGAACTCCGCCAGCGGCAGATAGCGCAGGCTGAGCATGGCCAGCGCATTGCTCAGGCAAAACAGAATGGCGCGCAGAAACTGAAAGCCCGGGCGCCGGGTGCGAAAGATGTCCAGTCCATGGCGAGCCACACCAAAGCCCACGGTCAGCACTGACTGCAGCGCATAGCGCAGCCATAGCGCCATCAGCAGCGGAAGCAGGGCGCCCGCGTATTTGGAGCCCGTGTCGAGTATCGAAAAGCAGGCGCAGGCCAGCACCGTGAAGCCAATACCCGTCAGCGTGTGGCGATGGGGGGAAGTGGCGGGTTGCTGTGACATGGAGAGAGCTCATTGGGCACTGCGCGGTGCCATAGAGAAAAGAAATTCAGGTGATTCTGGCCTGAAACCCTTTAAAGATAAGCGCTAGCTGCTATTTAACTTGAAGAGGCAATTGCTAAAGGGCGCGGGCCAAACAAGAGCAGCCAAGCAAGGGCCGCCCCGCAGCGATGGCTGCGTCCCCCTCCCATAGCGCGCAGCGCATAGAGAGAGGGGGAAGCCGCGGGGCCGCCCAGGCAAAGCGGCTCAGGGGGAGCTTACAAGCCCAATTCCAGGGCCAGCAGTTCCTCCACCGTCTGGCGACGGCGAATCAGCTGGCTCTGCGCGCCATCGACCAGCACTTCGGCGGCCAGCGGGCGGGTGTTGTAGTTGCTGGACATGGAGCTACCATAGGCGCCCGTGTCGTGAATCACCAGCAGGTCGCCCACGCTGGCGCCGGCCAGCGAGCGCGGCAGCACCACGCCGCCGTCGCCCTGGGTGAAGACGTCGCCCGATTCGCACAGCGGGCCGGCCACCACGCTGTCCTGCGCGGGCAGGCTCTGGCCGTCGCGGCGCAGCACTTCCATGCCGTGGTAGCTGCCGTACATGCTGGGGCGCATCAGCTCGTTGAAGCCGGTGTCGACCAGCACGAAGTGGTTGCTGCCCGCATTCTTGGTGGCGCGCACGGTGCCCAAGAGCACGCCGGACTCGGCCACCAGGAAGCGGCCGGGCTCCAGCTCCAGACCCAGACTGTGGCCCAAGATGCCTTCTGCCTGCTTGCGCGCCGCATCCCACAGGCCGTGGTAGTGGTTGGTGTCGATGGTGGCATCGCCCGCACGATAGGGGATGGACAGGCCGCCGCCGGCCGAAATCGCATGCAGGTCCACGCCCGCAGCCTTGGTGCGCTCGACCAGCTTGACCATGGCGCCGCAGACTTCCTGCAGATGGCCGTAGTCCACGCCCGAGCCGATGTGCATGTGCAGGCCGGCCAGCACCAGGCCGCCGGCCTTGATGGCGTCCAGCGCGCCTTCCAGTTCGCTGTGCCAGATGCCGTGCTTGCTGTGCTCGCCGCCGGTGTTGGTCTTGTTGCTGTGGCCGTGGCCGAAGCCGGGGTTGATGCGCAGCCAGACATGGTGGCCCTTGGAGACGGCAGCCAGCTGGTGCAGCATGTCGATGGAGCCCGCGTTCACGGGCACCTGGTGCTCGACCACGGTGGCCAGCGTGGCCTCGTCCATCACGTCTGCCGTGAAGACGATGTCGGCAGGCTCGCCAAAGCCGGGTGTGAAGCCGGCCGCCAGCGCGCGCAGGACTTCGCCGCGCGAGACCGCATCCACCTTCACGCCCTGCTCGCGCATGAGCTTGAGGATGTGGATGTTGGAGCAGGCCTTCTGGGCAAAGCGCACGGTGTCGAAAGCCTTGAGCTGGGCAATGCGCTCGCGGATGGTGGCGGCGTCATACACCCACAGCGGCGTGCCGTACTGGTCAGCCAGGTTCCAGAGCTGTGCGGGAGAGAAGGGGTTTGCCATGGCGGTCTCTTGAAAGGGATTAGTTCCGCGCATCATGCATGCGGCTATCTATTCAGTCCAATAGCTTGATTTATGAAGATTATTCAATATTGATATGCTCTGCGCATGACCGATTCAGAAGCTTCGCAGCGCATCACCCACCGCCATATCGAGGTGTTCCGTGCCGTCATGACGGCCGGCAGCGTCACGGGTGCGGCGCAGCTGCTCTATACCTCGCAGCCCACGGTAAGCCGCGAGCTGGCGCGCATGGAGCAACTGCTGGGCTATGCGCTGTTCGAGCGCGTGCAGGGCCGGCTGCGTGCCAATGCGCGGGCCTTGCTGCTCTGGGACGAGGTGCGGCGCAGCTGGCAGGGCCTGGAGCGCGTGATCGACCGCGCCGTGGAGCTGGGGCGCCCGCAAGGGGCGAGCATCAGCGTGCTGTGCCTGCCGGCCCTCAGCCACGCCTTGCTGCCGGGCGCGCTGGCGCGTCTGCAGTCCCGTCACGGCGCGGTGGCTGTGAGCGTGAGCACCCAGGAGGCACCGCTGCTGCAGGAATGGATGGCGGCCCAGCGCTTCGATCTGGGCCTGTCCGAGCTGGCCGATGCGCCACCGGGCACGCGCAGCCAGCCCTTGCCGGCCATGGATGAAGTGGCCGTGCTGCCTGCAGGCCATCCGCTGGCGCAGAAGGCGCTGCTGAGCGAGCGGGACTTTGAAGACGAGTCCTTCATCAGCCTGGCACGCGACGACCCCTACCGGGCCCAGATCGATGCGGTGTTTGCCCGCGCCGGCGTGCAGCGCCGGCTGAGTCTGGAGACCGCCAGCGCCGTTGCCGTCTGTGCCATGGTGCAGCAGGGTCTGGGTCTGGCCATCGTCAACCCGCTGACGGCGCGGGCCTGCGCGGGCCCGCAGCTGGTGGTGCGACCGCTGGCGTTCTCGATAGCGTTTCAGGTGCATATGCTGCTGCCGCTGCACCGGCCCGCGGATGCGGGCCTGTCGTGGCTGATCGCGGCGCTGGAGCAGGAGGCGCTCAGCCTGCTGGATGGCAGGCCCTGAAGTTGTCGATAGGGCTTTCGAAAGTGAGCTTGCGCAAACTTCCATGTTGCAGTGCACAATAAACACCTGCACGCAAGGAGTTACACATGCCTGAATCCGCCATTCCCCATCGCACGGCCAGCGAACTGCTGGACATCAGCATGGCTGCACCTCAGGTCATCAACCACCGGCTCACGCGCATGGCGCTCAGCGGCCCGGTACTTTCTGCGCGCGATCAGAAGGAGTTCACCCGCATGGTGGTGGAAAAGCAGGTGGCCTTCAGCCAGGCCTGGCTGACCATGGGGGCCGAGATGTTCAAGGTGCAGCAGCAGCTGTGTCTGGCCTGGATGCGCAACCCCTGGACCATGGGCCAGAAGCTGCCCGTGGCCGCCGACAAGGTGGCGGCCAGAAGCCTGGCGCCGATTCGCCGCAAGGCCGTGGCCAATGCCAAGCGCCTGTCGCAGACCCGCCTGAAATAGGCAAGCTAGACCCGGATGCGCTCTATCAGCCGCTGACTGGCGTCATCCAGCCCCTTGAGCTCCACGCGGCAGCCATGCTGGCGCAGGCGCTCCATCACCTTGTCCAGCGCGCCCACGGCGGTGATGTCCCAGAAATGCGCGCCGCTGACATCGATGCGGGCCTGCTTGCCGGCTGCGGCACGCACGTCGAAGGCCTCGATCAGCGCATCGGCAGAGGCAAAAAACACCTGGCCGCTCACCGTCCAGGTATAGAGATCGCCAGCCTCGTTCAGGCTGCCCCGGACCTGCAGCATATTGGCCACCTTGAAGGTGAAGAACACGCCAGATAGCAGCACGCCGGCCACCACGCCGGCGGCCAGATTGTGGGTGGCGATGGTGATGACCACCGTCACCAGCATCACCGAGCTGGACAGGCGCGGGTGGCGCACCAGATTGCCCAGCGACTTCCAGTCGAAGGTCGAGACCGACACCATGACCATGATGGCCACCAGAGCAATCACCGGCACCCGGGACACCCAGGGCTTGAGGGCGACCATCAGAATCAGCAGAAACACCCCGGCAAACAGGGTGGACAAGCGGCCGCGACCGCCGTACTTCACATTGCCCACGGCCTGGCCGATCATGCCGCAGCCCGCAATGCCGCCGAACAGGCTGGCTGAGACATTGGCCAGGCCCAGGCCCGTGCACTCGCGGCTCTTGTTGCTGGGCGTGTCCGTCAGGTCGTCCACCACGGCGGCTGTGAGAACCGACTCCAGCAGGCCCACCATGGCAATCGCCAGGGCCGGCAGGGCGATGATGCGCAGTGTCTCCAGACTCGCAGGGATTTCGGGCAGGGCGAACAGCGGCAGACTGTCCGGCAGATGACCCAGATCGGCCACGGTCTTGAGCGGCAGCCCCATGAAGCTGCCCAGCAGCGTCAGCACCAGCACGCAGATCAGCGGTGAGGGAATGGCGGTCAGTGCCTTGAGCTGCAGTCTCTGTCCCAGCCAGGGCAGGCCGTAGATCAGGGCCAGGCCCAGGGCCAGCATGGCCCAGGTGGCGGTGTTGGCGCCGTGCAGATGCGGCAGCTGGGCTGAAAAGATCAGAATGGCCAGCGCGTTGACAAAACCCGTGCGCACCGAGCTGGAGACAAAGCGCACCAGAGAGCCCATCTTGCACAGGCCGAAGGCGATCTGCATGGCGCCGGCCAGCAGGCCTGCCGCCAGCAGATATTGCAGACCATGCGAGGCAACCAGCGGAGCCGCCACCAGGGCCACCGAGCCGGCCGCTGCCGAGACCATGGCCGGACGCGCGCCGAACACGGCAATCACGATGCTGATGATGAAGGAGGCATACAGCCCCACGGCCGGGTCCACGCCCGCGACAAAGGAAAAGGCAATGACCTCGGGAATCAGCGCAAACGTGGCGACGGCGCCGGCCAGCAGCTCACGCGGCACGCTGGGCGCCCATTCGGCGCGCCATCGGCTCAGGGAAAAATGGGGATTCATATCGCAGCAGCAAGTGAGGCGCTGCCCATGCAAAGCAGACAGCGCCGGTGGGCGATATTACGCAGTGCCCAGGACTTTTGCTGCCTGAGGGTCAGGCCGGGCGCTTGAAGCACACCATCTTGGGCCGGAATCGCTGCAGCACCTCGCCGCGCTGGTTCCTGGTGTGGGAGAGCACGCGCACCAGGGCCCGGTTGGGTTTGGACTGGGAGGGAATGATCTCCACGATTTCGGACTCCACCTGCAGCACGTCACCGGGACGGGTGGGCTGGGGCCAGGCCAGCTCTTCCATGCCGCCGCCGATCACGCCGTCGGCCAGGGGAATGCTCTGCGTCACCAGCAGCATGCTGATGGAGGCCGTGTGCCAGCCGCTGGCGGCCAGGCCCTGGAAGAAGGTGTGCTTGGCGGCTTCGGGGTCGAGGTGAAAGACCTGGGGGTCGAACTGCCTGGCATAGGCAATGATTTGCGCCTCATCCAGCGGGTAGCCCTCGCTGACGAACTTCTGGCCTACGTACAGGTCATCCAGATACAGTTTCTCGCTCATTGGCGTCCTCTTTCATGCCGGTGTATGGGGTGGCCGACAGTATGCGCGGCGACGGTCCGGGCCGCTGTTGCCAAGGTGCCATGGCGCTATGCTCGGACACATGAATTTCGAGTTTGAAGATTCCGAGATCGCGGCAATCAGCCTGCAGAACGGCGCGTTGCAGATCCGCTTTTCCGCCGCCCGTGTGCATGACGGTGAGCGAACAGGGGCCGGTCAGGGCCTGTGGCAGCCATTGCTATTGATATGCGAGCAAATTGCGAAGTCCAATAAAGGGCTGGAGGCGGATTTGACTCCAATTATGGCCGCCGTGGGCCGCGTCCGGCAAACGCAGCTGCATATCGCCGGGCAGCGCCTGCGCCGTCTGCCCCTGCCTTTTGCCAGCGATGCGGGTTTTGTGCTGGAGCTGGAAATGGGCGACGGTCTGTGGTGCCGGCTCAAGGGACAGGGGCTTGCGCTGCAGGCTCTGCCCAGCCAGTCGTCGGTGGACTCCTACCAGTGCTGAAAGCGCTCCTGGCCTCTGCATTGCGCTTGATGCCGGACACCGGCGCGGCCTGAATCAGAGGCGCCGGGCAAGGGCCGGCATGTCCTTGCCGCACAGCGCCCAAGAGGGATGCGGAATCCTAGAACTCCAGGTTGTCGATAAGCCGGGTGTTGCCCAGACGCGCCGCGCCCAGGGCCACCAGTTCGCCGCTGCGCGCATCGACAGGTGTCTGCAGATCGCTGCGCTGGCGCACGCTCAGATAGTCGGGCTCCCAGCCCTTGGCGCGCAGCGCGGCCATGGCCTGCGCTTCGAGATCGGCCAGATTGCCGCCCTGGCGCGCGGCATCGGCCAGGGCCTTGAGTGCCTGGGACAGCGCCATGGCCTGCACGCGCTGCTCGTCGCTGAGGTAGCCGTTGCGCGAGCTCAGGGCCAGGCCGCTGTCGGCGCGTGCCGTGGCGCAGCCGATGATCTCGATGGGCAGGGCGAACTGCTGCACCATGCGGCGGATCACCATCAGTTGCTGATAGTCCTTCTGTCCGAAAACGGCCGTACCGCCGCCCGTGGTGGCAAACACGGCCTGGAACAGCTTCATGACCACGGTGCAGACGCCGGTGAAGAAGCCGGGGCGGAAGTGGCCTTCCAGGATGTCGGCCAGTTGCGCGTCGGGCTGGACCTTGAAGGTCTGCGGCTCGGGGTAGAGGTCTTTCTCCCTGGGGGCGAAGACGATGTCGCAACCTTCGGCCTCCAGCTTGGCGCAGTCGGCATCGAAGGTGCGCGGGTAGCTGTCGAAGTCTTCGTGAGGCAGAAACTGCAGGCGGTTCACGAAGATGCTGGCCACGGTCACATCGCCGTGCTGGCGGGCCTGGCGCACCAGGCAGAGATGGCCTTCATGCAGATTGCCCATGGTGGGCACGAAAGCAGGGCGGCCGCGACCGGCCAGGGCGGCGCGCAGGTCGGCGATGGTGTGAACGATTTGCATGACTCAAACAGTGGGGAAAACGAAAACAAGGGCCCGGACTCACCAGGCGTGCAGGGCATTGTCGGGGAAGCTGCCATTCTTGACAGCCTGCACATAGGCTTCCATGGCGCCTTTGACACTGCCTGCGTCGGCCATGAAGTTGTGCACGAACCTGGCCATCTTGCCCAGGTTGACGCCCAGCATATCGTGCAGCACCAGAACCTGGCCGGCCGTGCCATTGCCCGCGCCAATGCCGATGGTGTGGCACAGCGGCAGCTCTTCGGTCAGCTGGGCGGACAGGGCGGCGGGCACCATCTCCAGCACCAGCATGGAGGCTCCGGCGTCCTGCAGCTCCAGCGCATGCTGGCGCAGCGTGGCTGCGGCCTGCTCGTCCTTGCCCTGGACGCGGTAGCCGCCCAGTGCATGCACGGTCTGCGGCGTCAGTCCCAGGTGGGCGCAGACGGGTACGCCGCGATCGACGAGAAAGCGCACGGTGGGAGCGGTCCAGCCGCCGCCTTCGAGCTTGACCATATGGGCGCCGGCCTGCATCAGCTGGCAGGCGCTGCGCATGGCCTGCTCGGGACTTTCGGCATAGCTGCCATAAGGCATGTCGGCAATCACCCAGGCCGTGGCCTGGGCGCGGTGCAGGCCGCGCGTGACGCTGGCCGTGTGATAGGCCATATCCTGAAGCGTCACGCCCACGGTGCTGTGCAGGCCCTGGCAGACCATGCCCAGCGAGTCGCCGACCAGAATGCACTCCACACCGGCCGCGTCGGCCACGGCGGCAAAGGTGGCGTCGTAGGCGGTCAGCATGGTGATTTTTTCACCGGCAGCGCGCATCTGGCTCAGCCGCGGCAGGCTGACGGGGCGGCGCTGGGGCTGGGGCGAAGAGGGGGGGATGGTGCCGTAAGGCGTGCCGGTAGCGGTCATGAGCTGTCTCCTGATATGTCTATGGCCTGGCCCCGCAGAAAAAGCCTGCAGGCAAATTTGCCCGCGAGTCTATGCGATGCTGCGCTGCAGCGCCACGTTAAAACAGGGTATGGCTGCTGTCGTCCGCCTTACTATGCTGTGGGCTCAGCTTTGCATGGCCCTGCGTTTTCCGGCCTTTCATTTCTTTTTGCACAAGGTTGTTCATGTCCATGCCCGAGTCCCTGCAGCCGTCGGTTTCAGCGCCTGTGCCAGCCGTGGCCTGGCAGGGACTGCGCAACGTGAGCTGGCTGGAGTCGCTGTCCGACGAGAGGCTGTCGGTGCTGGCGGGGCAATGCCTGTGGCACCGGCTGGAGGCGGGACAGGTGCTGCACGGTGCCTATACCGATCAACGCATGTACATGCTGATCAACGGCCAGCTCAGTGTCGGCAGCTACAGCGCCAGCGGGCGGGCCATGATTCTGGGTTATCTGGAGCCCGGTTTCTTTTTTGGCGCGTTCGCGCCGCAGCCGCCGGTTCGCCATGTCTCCGTGCAGGTGCAGGCCACGCATGAGAGCCTGGTTGCGTCTCTATCGAATGCCGAGCTTGAAGCGCTGATCATGAGCGATGTTCTGGTGATGCGGGCCGTGGTCCAGCGGCTCAGCGAACTGGCAGGGGTGCTGGCGCGGCGCGTGGTCAGTCTCGGCACCCTCTCGGTGCGCGGCCGTCTGCATGCCCAGTTGCTGGAGCGCGCCGAGATGGCGGGCGTCGAGAACGGCGAGGCACTGCTGTCGCCGGCTCCGCGCCAGAACGATCTGGCCCTGATGCTGGGCACCAGCCGCGAAGAGGTCGCACGCGAGATGTCGCGGCTCACGCGTCTGGGCTTGCTCAGACGCGAGGGACGCAATCTGCGTCTGTGCCGTGTGGATGGTCTGCGACTTCTGCTAGAGGAAGCGCATTGATTTTCCGTAATGTGGAATGAGTTTTTGCGTGAGAAAACGCACAGACGGCCTGCGGGGCCGGGCGCATAGTTCAGCCATACAGCAGCGAGACAGGTCTTCTTTCCGCTGCTGCGCCGTTGAAAGGATTGAAAAATGCGTGCCCTTACCCGTTTGTTGACCGCCGCCGTGCTGACCGCCAGCGCCGCTGCGGCCATGGCTCAAGACCTCCCCCAAACTTCTGTAACCTCCAGCAAAAGCCGTGCCGAAGTGATGGCCGATCTTGAGATGTACCAGCGTGCGGGTCTGGGCTATATGCCCACGCCCGCAGCCTATGTCGAGACCGAGTTCAGCGGCGAGTACCGCAAGGCTTACGCCGAATACCAAAGACTGCTGGCCAGCCCTGCCTACACGGCTGCCGTGGCCAAGTACCAGTCGCAACTGGGCGGCAAGTAACAGAGTTCTCTCTTAGCCATCCGACAGAGATGGCCCATTGGTGGATGCGCGCTGAGGGATTCCTTCAGCGCGTTTTTTTATGCCGGCAATGCCAGGCGGATGGATTTAGCAAGTTTGATAGCATTCGGCGCATGTCGACAGTGCGCTTGCAGGTGATCTGACTTGAAAACCGTTCTTGATTTCACCGCTCCCTGGCAGGCTGGAGCAGCCCGTCTGCAGCATGGTTTTGGCGTTCCCGAACAAGTCTTGCAAGCGCATCGACCTGAGGACGTGCCTGCTGTGCTGGAGGCCGTGCAGCAGGCAGCCGAGCAAGGTCTGTGGTGCGTGGGCTGGCTGGCCTATGAGGCGGCCAGCGCTTTTGATCGCGCCTATGCCGAGGCCGTGCATGAGGCCGCCGCTGGCCAGCCCCTGGCCTGGTTCGGCTTGCACCGCGCGCCGCTGGCGATGGAAGTATCGCCCCGGCCAGTGCATGCCGCGGCGATACATTGGCAAACGGCGCTCAGCCGCGAACAGTTCGATGCCGATGTGGCGTGCATTCATGCGGCCATCGCGGCGGGCGACTGCTATCAGATCAATTACACGGCCCCTCTGTCCGCCGAGATTGCGGGGGCGCAAGAGCCGGATTCTTCCGCACTGGCCCAGGCGCTGTTTGCAAGGCTGCAGCAGGCCCAGCCCGGAGGCTATGCGGCCCTGGTCGATTGCGGCGACATGCAGGTGCTGTCGCTGTCCCCGGAGCTGTTTTTCGACTGGGACGGCGAGCGGATTCTGACCCGCCCCATGAAGGGCACCGCGGCGCGTGGCAAGACCCCGGAAGCTGATGCACGGGCTGCGCAAACCATGCGCGAGTCGGTCAAGGAGCAGGCCGAGAACGTGATGATTGTGGATTTGCTGCGCAACGATCTGTCACGCATTGCCGTGCCGCACAGCGTGAAAGTGCCGCAGCTGTTTCAGGTCCAGGCGCTGCCGGCTGTCTGGCAGATGACCTCGGATGTGGTGGCACGCACGCGCCCGGATGTGCGGCTGGTGGATGTGTTCGCAGCGCTGTTTCCCTGCGGCTCGATCACCGGGGCGCCCAAGCGTCAGGCCATGCGTCTGATTCGCGAGCTGGAGCCCGAGCCCCGAGGCGTCTACTGCGGCGCTCTGGGCGTGGTGCGGCCGGGGGCCGGGCCGGGGCGTATTCACGCCAGCTTCAATGTTCCCATTCGCACCGTGGTGCTCAAGAATGGGCATCTGAGCTGCGGCATAGGCAGCGGCATAACGGCTAGCGCCAATGCGGCCGATGAATGGATGGAATGGCAACACAAGCAGGCTTTTCTCAAGGTGCTTGAACAAGGCGTCGGCGTATGAATACGAATCTTGAAATCCTCGAAACCCTGGCACTCAAGGATGGCCGCTGGCAGAACTGGGCTTTGCACTGGGCCCGTTTGCAGATCACGGCGCAGCATTTTCGCTATCCGTTGATGCAGATGCAGCTGGAGTCCGACATGGAACGCATGGCCAGTCAGACGCATTCCATGGGCGACTGGCGCGTGCGGCTGGCCCTTTCGGCCACGGGCGAGATGCAGATCACGGCAGAGCCACTGCCGCCCACTGCTCAGCCCGTTGCGTTGCAGCTGGCGCATCGGCCCATCGTCAATGCGGTGGCGTACAGCGATGTGGTGCGTTTCAAAACCTCGGTACGTCAGCATTACGACGCTTTCAGACCCCAGAGCACCGGCATTTTCGATATCGTACTTTTCAACGAGGACGGCCAGATCACCGAAGGCACGCGCGGCAATATTGCCGTGCAGCTCGATGGGCGCTGGGTCACGCCGCCGCTGCAATGTGGCTTGCTTCCGGGCGTGGGGCGGGCGCTGGCCTTGTCGCAGGGACGGCTGACGGAGCAGGTGGTGACGCTGGAGCAGGCGCGTCATGCCGGCGGCTGGGCCTTCATCAATAGCCTGCGCGGCTGGCTGGATGCTCGTTTGATCGCCTAGGGGCGGTTTGTTATTGTGCTGACGTAAGCAACCTGGAGGAGTCTCAGCCATGGATGACGACGACTTTGATGCCCTGTACCTGGACCTGATGAAGGAATTCCTGGCCACTGCGACACCACTGCAATGGCTGGCCGTGGTCACCACCATGAACTACGACAACGGCAGCGCCTTGCCCGACTGGATCAGCAAGCATCCCAAGCTGGAGCCCGCCGTTGCCAAGGCGCTGTATTGGTATCAGCAGCCGGGCTACTTCCAGCACTATGCCTCGCAGGACAAGGTGCCCGGCATCAACCGCCCGGGCTGGGCCCGCATACAGGCGCTGAGCCAGCGCTTCGAGCAGGGCAATCTGGCTCCCGCCACCATCGGCTGGGACCCGGCCAATGATCTGGCCTCGCCCACGGGCAATGAAAAGCACCCGGGCTATGACTGGACCAGCGAAGCCGTCAAGGGCGATGAGGCCAAATGGCAGATCCCGGCCATCATGCTGCTGGCAGTGCCCGGCGAGCAACCCGATATCTATGCCTATGTCGACGAGCATGGCTGGGAAGACGGCATGCCGCCCCATGTCCAGGAAGAGCTCAATGCGGCCATGGATGGAGATGAAGTCGAGGACGAGGACTAGCGCCTGCGTGCCCGATTGCTGCGCTCACATAAGCCTTTGCGTGAGGCACTGTGGCGCATGAAGCGGCAGATGTCCGTGCTGCGGTTGAAGCAGTTGCCACCGAGGGGCGCGGCCGGGCCGGTTCAGGCCATCCAGTGGTTGGCGAGCAAAACAGCTCTTTAGGTATCATTTTACGATACCTTGCGAAGAAGAGCTTGGCTTGAACGAGCGAATTTTCTACTATTCGTTCACCACAACTTTCGAGACCCGCTCATGAACCCCCAAGCCATCACCAGCCACAAGCCTTCCTCCGCATTTGTCGGCGCATCCTGGGCCGCCTTGCTGCTGGGTGTCGTCGCTTTCATGGCCGGGCTGTGGAATGCAGCCATGCAGCTCAACGAGAAAGGCTTTTACTTTGCCGTGCTGGTGTTGGGTCTGTACTCGGCCATCTCGTTGCAGAAAACCGTGCGCGACAAGCTCGAGGGTGTTTCCGTGACCGGTATCTACTACGGCATCAGCTGGGTGGCGCTGATCATCGCGGTGCTGCTGCTGGGCACAGGTCTCTTCAATGCCACGTTGCAGCTCAGCGAAAAAGGTTTCTATGCCATGGCTTTTGCACTGGCCCTGTTCGGTGCGATTGCCGTGCAGAAAAACACCCGCGACAGCCTGAGCGCCGATGATGGAGCTGCAGAGCGCAAGCGCGGCAAGAGCGAGCGCAGCGGGCCCGCTCTGGTGGTGACCGATCCCGCCAAGTCCGCCGATGTGCCGGAGCAGGTGGCAAACAACCGCTAAGCTGAAAATCGTTTTACCGCTGAATCTCAGGCGCCCCTTGGGGGCGCCTGATTGCATTGGCGCAGCTGCAGTTGCTGCGCCACAAACTGCTTGAAGACTTCCTGCAGCACGGCATGGGCCGTCGCGTCCTCGGGCCGGGTCTGCAGCTGTGCCAGCGCCAGGGCCGCAGCCTCGAAACTGGAGAGCTGCCCGGGCAGATGGGCTTTGCGGATGGTGTAGCCGGAGTCCTCCACGCCGAGCAGGGGCAGGCGCGGCAGGGTCTGCAGTGCAGGATTGAGATAGAGCATCTTGCGGCTTTTGCGCCAGGTGCCGTCGATGATCACCAGCCGCAGACGCTCTGGCGGCTGCGGCCAGGGCAGAGGCAGGGGGCCGGCCGCAGCCAGCCCCAGTGCGGCATCCTGGCCTGCTGTATCGGGGTAGAGCAGCAGGCTGTGGCGGGGCGCACTATCGGTATCGGCCCGGCTGGCCCATCTTCCATGCAGAGCCGCTTCCAGCTCGGCTGTATCGAATTCCTCGCCCACCATGACCCGGCTGCGGGGCAGGCACAGATGCAGCAGATGCCCGGTGCCCTTGGCTTCGTGCACTTCCATGGGATGCATGAGGATCAGCACTTCGACCTGATGTGCGACCGGCCTGGCCAGCGCGCAGACGCAGGTGCGCAGCGCCCGGTGACAGCGGGGGCAACGGGGGCGAGGCTCGGGTTTGCTCATGATTCAGGAGCTGCTTGCTCTTTTAGGGTAAGTGGTTGAGGCGATTTTTATCTCTAACCAAGGTCCCTGAAACAAAAACGCCCGCAAGCATGGCTGCGGGCGCTCTATGGCTTGTGCGGCCGAGGGCTTAGAGACGACCCTTGAAGTAGGTGGCCTTGTCCATATCGGACACGTCCACGCTCAGCTGCACCAGTACATCGGCAGGCTGGGGCACCAGACGGCGCAGGACTTCGGCAATGCCGTCCGACATCTGCTTCTTGGCTTCGGTGCTGCGACCGGCCATCAGCTGCAGATGCACATGGACGAAGCCACGGTTCTCGGGCTGGGTGCCGATATAGACATGGTCCATGTTCAGACGGGCAATGCGGGCCTTGACATCGGCTTCATCGAGAACGGTGGGATGGGAGCAGACCACGGCGTTGATGTCGCGCATCAGTTCGCGTTCATTCAGGCCGGTCAGGTTGTCGGTGTATTCAATATGCAGATGAGGCATGGAGTTCTCTCGCTCGATTTGGGAGGCAAAAGCCGTTTTTACAGCATCTGGGTGGGCACTTTGTGGCGCAGCTCAACCTGTTTGTTGCTGTCGTCCACAAAGACCAGCTGCGGCTGGTGCTCGGCCACATCGCTTTCATGAACCTGGGCGAAGGCGGCAATGATGAGCAGGTCGCCCACGCTGGCCCGGCGAGCGGCCGAGCCGTTGACGGAAATCATGCCCGTGCCGCGCTCGCCCTTGATGGCGTAGGTCACAAAGCGCTCGCCATTGTCGATATTCCAGATATGGACTTGTTCGTTCTCAGCAATGTTGGCGGCATCCAGCAGATCCTCGTCGATGGCGCAGGAGCCTTCGTAGTGCAGCTCGCATTGCGTGGTCTTGACGCGGTGGATCTTGGATTTGAGCAGGGTGCGGAACATGTTTGTCTCTCTGGGGCGCTTTGCGCGTTGCTGAAATGGGGCAGGCCTGTGCTTGCGAAAAATCACGCAAGTCTAAATGCGATCGGCAAAACCCATGTAGTTCATTGAGGGCATTGACAGGGAAATGCGGCGCCTTTGCATTCCCGGGGTGGAAAGCTCTGCCAGTCGCTGATGTAGGACGATGTGACGATTGTCGTTGTGATTGTTGTTTTGTTGCGAATTCAAGGGTTGTAACTAATGTTTCATTTTCACTTTGTTTAATGACTTCAGTCCCAGACGGGGCCCGTCCAAGGCAGGCCGTAGCCGTACTGCATGGGCTTTCTCATTTCTACAAACACAGTGAACAGCATGAAACGAACTCTTCTCGCCCTTGCCGCCCTGACCGTCTCCGCCGGCGCCCTGGCTCAATCCAGCGTGACCGTCTTTGGCGTGGCCGACGTGTCGGTGGCCCACATCTCCACGACCGGCAAAAGCGTGTCCGGTCTGGCCAACGGCGGCAACTCCAGCAGCCGTCTGGGCTTTCGCGGCGTGGAAGATCTGGGCGGCGGCCTGAAGGCTGATTTCTGGCTGGAAGGCAGCCTGAGCGTGGATGACGGCACGGCTTCGGGCTTCAAGTTCGATCGCCGCTCCACCGTCAGCCTGCTGGGCAACTTCGGTGAAGTGCGCCTGGGTCGTGACAAGACCCCCGCCTACCAGAACCTGGAAACCTTCCATGCCTTCGGTGACACAGGCATGGGCGCCATCAACGGCCATAACCTGATCAGCGGCTCGGCTGCAGGCACCTCCGAAGGCTCCAACCCCAAGCGCAACTCCAACGCCATCAGCTATCTGCTGCCCAAGCTGGGCGGCGTCTACGGTCAGCTGACCCACAGCTTTGGCGAGCAGGCCGGCGACCACAGCCTGGCCAGTTCCACCGGCCTGCGTCTGGGCTATGCCAACGGTCCCCTGAACGTTGCCGCAGCCTACGGCATCGCACGTGGCGGTACGGCTGTCGCTGGCGTGGACTACAAGACCATGAATCTGGGTGCTTCCTACAACTTCGGTGTTGTCACTCCCATGCTGCTGATAGCGTCCGATCGCGGCAACGGCAAGCGTGTCGATCTGTACAGCCTGGGCGTGAAGATGCCTCTGGGCGCCGGCGAACTGCGCGCCGCCTATACCTGGTACAAGGACAAGAAGCAAAGCGATGCGGACTCCCAGCGTCTGGCTCTGGGCTATGGCTACAAGCTGTCCAAGCGCACCGAAATCTATGCGGCCGTGGCACGCATGAGCAACGACGACAAGGCTTCCCGCAAGCTGGGTTCGTCGCTGAGCCCTACACCCGCTGTGGGCAAGAGCCTGACGGGTTACGAAATCGGCCTGCGCCACAATTTCTAAGAGCATGGGCAGCAAAGAGCTGCGGCGGCCGCCGCACTCTGCTGCCTGATGATCTTGCCGAGTTAGGCCTCCTGGTGGGAAAGCCGTCTGACTCTCAGCAAGCTGGCCCCGCAATAGCGGGGCCTTTTTTTGTTGCAGCTGCGCGCCTGCCCTCAGGACAGGTCGAGCACGCAGCCGTCGCCGATGCTGTCGCGCCAGACGCGGATGCGGCTGGGCGCGGGCTCAAGGTCGGCCAGGGCGCCGGCGATGAAGAGACAGAGGTTTTCCAGAGTGGGCTTGCCCAGGCCCGGCACTTCATCGAGAAAGTGATGGTCCAGCTGATCGCGCAGCAGCTCCAGGCGCGCGCGCAGGTGGCCGAGGTCGATGACCATGCCGTTGTCCGGATTGCGCGGGCCGGTCACGCTGACTTCCGCCCAGTAAGTATGGCCGTGAATGCGGCGGCTGCTCTCGGTCTCGATAGCGCGCTCCAGGGTATGGGCGGCATCGAAGAAAAAACGCTGGTGAACGGTGAACTGCATAAACGTTATTTCTGGCTTTGCGCATGCAACTGGCGCGCACCAATGCCAGTGACAGCAAGCAAGGGCCTGGGCCGGCCGCGCTGCCCCGCAGCGAGGCTATCGTCTCCCTCCCGCGTAGCGAGAGAGGGGGAAGGCGCGAAGCGACTCAGGGGGTGTTTCATCGAATGCCCGTGAGCTTGTGGGTTTGCAGGCTCAGGCGCCAGCCGGGGCGTTGCATGCATTGCTCGATACAGGCGGCAATATTGCCGCTCTGCTGGGCGTTGTCCATGGGCTGCAGAAAATAGTGCTGGAAATCGGTGCTGGCTTCAATGGCAGCCAGATCGAATGTCGGCTGAGGCCAGACCAGCTTGAGCTCCTGGCCGCTGCGCTGAATCCAGTCGGCGCCAGCCTTGGGGCTGATGCACAGCCAGTCTATGCCCTCGGGTGCAGCCACCGTGCCGTTGCTTTCCACCGAAACACGAAAACCGCGCGCATGCAGGGCGGCGATCAGGGCCTGATCGACCTGCAGCAAAGGCTCACCGCCCGTCAGCACCACCATGCGGTGCAGGCTGTCGTCGGCAGGCCACTGGCTCAGAATGCGCTCGGCCAGCGCATCGGCCGTGGCGAACTTGCCGCCCAGCGTGCCGTCGGTGCCGACAAAATCGGTGTCGCAGAACTGGCAGATGGCATTGGGCCTATCCTGCTCGCGGCCGGTCCACAGATTGCAGCCCGCAAAGCGGCAGAACACCGCGGGCGTGCCGGCCTGGCCGCCTTCGCCCTGCAAGGTGTAGAAAATTTCTTTGACGCTGTATGTCATGTCGTATGTGTCGCGTCAAGGCGCGGTGGAACAGAAGGCTGGCGTGCTGCAGCCCGGGATGCGAATGTAAGCCCTTGCTGAACTTCTGGTGGCCATAGGGTTACAAGGCGCTTGCCTTGCAGGCGGCCGCAGGCTTCACACCGGGGTATAGGCCAGGCGCACATAAATCGGCGCGTAGGCTTCGGCCTGGGTGATTTCGATCAGCGTTTCCTTGGCCAGCTCCAGCATGGCGATAAAGGTCACGACCAGCACGGTCGAGCCTTTTTCCGGATTGAAGATGCGCTCGAATTCCACGAAACGCTGGCCCTGCAGCTGCTTGAGGATCTGGCTCATGTATTCGCGCACCGACAGCTCTTCGCGCGTGATCTTGTGGCTTTGCACCAGCTTGGCACGCTTGAGGATGTCGCGCCAGGCGGCTTGTAGCTCGCCGATTTCCACATCCGGAAAGCGCGGTTGCAGGCTTTGCTCGATATAGACCGTGGCCTTGAGAAAGTCGCGTCCGTAGGTGGGCAGCTGTCCCAGCTGCTGGGCGGCAAGCTTCATCTGCTCGTACTCGAGCAGGCGGCGCACCAGCTCGGCGCGTGGATCCTCGGCTTCCTCGCCGTCCTCCTGCTTCTTGGGCGGCAGCAGCATGCGCGACTTGATCTCGATGAGCATGGCCGCCATCAGCAGATATTCGGCTGCCAGCTCCAGATTGCGGCTGCGCACCTCGTCCACATAGGTCATGTACTGGCGCGTCACGTCCAGCATGGGGATGTCGAGGATGTTGAAGTTCTGCTTGCGGATCAGATAGAGCAGCAAGTCCAGCGGGCCTTCAAAGGCTTCGAGAAAGACTTCCAGCGCGTCGGGCGGGATATAGAGATCCTGGGGCAGCGCAAACAGCGGCTCGCCATACAGGCGTGCCAGAGCCACCTGATCGACGACCGAAGGCGACGGGTCAGGGGCATCCGGGTTCTGGCCCGGCAACAGGGTCTGTTCTTCAGCCTCGCTCATGGTCTGCTATGAATTGCAGAGCTGAGCGCGCTTGATGAGTAAGCGCTTGAGGCTGATTTCATCGAAAAGATCAGGAGTGGTTGGTCTGGTACACGTAGGGCTGTTGTTCCACGCGGCCGGCGCGCAGATCTTCCCAGACTTCATAGTTCACGTCCTTGTCCCACAGCAGGGCGCGACCGGCTTGCTGCTGCTTGTCCAGCTCGGGCTTTTGCTGCTTCAGGTCGTTGATGAAGTTGGTGGTGTCGGAACGGTAGTCGGGGCGACGGAAGAAAGACATATGTGTAAAACCTCTCAGAACAGCGGATTTTAGCCCGTCGCGGACCGCAAGCCCGCTGCGGGCTATTTCAGATCCTTGAGACAGATCTGCGCGAACTCCTTGCAGTCGTCCGAGGTCAGGGGCGAATCGACGATCTGCTGCAGCACGGCGGCAAATTCGGAGGCTCCGACCGGGTTCGGGTCATTGCGCTGGAAGTCCTCGTCCACGCGCATGGTGCGGTTCAGCCAGCCTATCACCTGCACACTGGGTTGACGCTCCAGCGACGCCAGCAAGGCCGGGGTGTAGGTGGCCATGGGGTGTTCCTCGATCAGGCTGCCGAACGGGCCGGGGCCGCCGTAGTCGAGTTCGGGATAGGTTTCGATCAGCGTCAGGATATGCGGCAGAACCTGCTCCAGTGCGGCATCCTGCAGTGTCTCCAGGTGTTCGTAGACGGGATCGATGATCAGCCATTTGTCCTGCTGGTCCCGGGCCGCCTGCGCGGCGTTGGTGAATTGGGAAAACAGTTGCTCAAGGGTTGTGTTCACGAGGGATGGCTCCGTTTTGACAAGCGTTTGCAAAAGTGGCGCGCGTGCGCGGGTGGCTTGCTGTCAGAATTCGCATTCTGTCTGGCAAGCATTGTGATTCAAGCCCATGAATATTTTTTCGCGTATGACGGCGGCCCTGGCGGCGGCTGCGATCAGCACCCTGGCGCTGCTGGGCTGCGACGAGCAGAAGATCAAGGAGCTGGAGGAAGGTCTGTCCACCGAGTCCGATGTGCGCGCTAAGTTTGGCGAGCCCGAGCGAATCTGGAACGAGGAAGATGGCTCGCGCACCTTCGAGTACAACCGCCAGCCGGCCGGTGCCAAGAACTACATGATCACCATAGGCGCTGACGGCAAGATGAGCGCGTTGCGCCAGGTGCTGGCCCCGCATGTGTTTGCCAAGGTCGTGCCCGGCATGGATGAGAACCAGGTGCGCCGCATGCTGGGCAAGCCCGCGAAGATGATGACCTACCAGCTCAAGCAGGAAACCGACTGGGACTGGAACTACATCGATCCGCCCGCACGCGAGATGCAGTTCACGGTGACCTTTGGCTCCGATGGCCGGGTGCTGCGTACGCTCAACCGCGAGCGCCTGCCCGACGAGCCGCGCGGCTGATCGCCTGCAAGACGGCTGGATCTGCCAGAGCCCTGTCTGCGATGGTGCAGACAGGGCTTTTTTGCACCCGATCCAGAAGCCGCCCAAGTGCCGGACTGCTGTGCGAGGGGGGATGCGGTGCTTCTTAATCAATAGCTTCAAGCGCTTTACCAGCATGCGATTAAGGCCGAGAAGACTGAAATTTCAGCAGCGATCGGCACCGAAATGCCCCTCTACGGTTTGTTGCGTTGCAGCAAATAATGCACATAGAGCATGAGTCCATCCGTAAAATTAAGGGGTTTCCCGGTGTTACCCACGCCGGCTCGTCCCTGGTCTTTATCGAGACTTCGGGCACTCATCTTGCTGTCCTACCCGACATGTCCACACCGCTATCTTCTTCCGCCGGCCCTGCTCTGGCCGGCCGCATGGATGCCCCCGCTGCTGCGGCATCGGCCGCTTCGGGCCTGCGCCATGGCCGCGTCGAGGACGCACAGGCCCTGTTCACGGGCTCGCTGTTTGTCTCCATCACCATGATGCTGTTTGCGCAGGCGGGCTTGCTCACGGGCAGCACGGCGGGCATTGCCTTTTTGCTGCACTATGTGACGGGCCTGCCTTTCGGCGCCATCTTCTTTGTCATCAATCTGCCGTTCTACTGGTTCGCCTGGAAGCGCATGGGCGCGGAGTTCACGATCAAGACCTTTGTCTCGGTTGCCATGCTGGCGCTGATGGCCGATGTGGGCCCGCGCTTCATCCATATCGACTACCTGAATCCGCTCTATGCGGCCGTGGCGGGCGGCTTGCTCATGGGATCGGGTTGCCTGTTCCTGGCACGGCATCGCTCCAGTCTGGGCGGAGCCACCATCGTCTCGCTCTATCTGCAGGACCGCTACGGCATTCGCGCCGGCAAGGTGCAGATGATGATCGATTGCAGCGTGGTGCTGATGGCGCTGGTCATCGTGCCGCTGGAGCGTGTGGCGTACTCGGTGCTGGCGGCGGTGATCATGAGCATGTTTCTGTGGATCAGCCATCGCCCCGGCCGCTATCAGGGCAACTGAGGTCTGTCATCCATGAAAAAAGCCCCGCCCGGTCTGCACCGGGGCGGGGCTTTTTTCATGGGTCTCGCCATCAGGCGACGTTGATCGTCTTCTGTGCACTCAGTGTCTGGCCCTGCTCATCCTTCCACTGCATCTGCAGCTCGCCGCTTTCCCGGGCCACAAAGGTGAACTCGATATAGGGGTTCTGGGCAATCGAGATGCCGGGCTCCCAACTGAACAGCAAGGCGTTGCCAAGCCGGGCTTCAAAACGGCTCACGATATTGCGCGGGCGCACCTTGCCCGTGGCAGGGTCGGTGCGCAGACCGCTTTCCATGACATGTTCCATCTGCGCGCGCACGCGCAGGATTTCGCCCTTCTTGGGGTTGGCATTGCTGACCCATACGCGGGGTGGTTTATTCATCAAAATTCCTTTCAGTTCAGGCATCTATCGTGAATGTGGATGCAGCTACGCCCCGTACCAGAAGTGGGCCTGGGCCAGCAACCGCCGCGCAAAGGCCGCCCTGCCGCGCAGGCGGTGTCCCCCTCGGCCACGCAAAGCGTGGCACAACAGAGGGGGAGGGAGCGCAGCGACTCAGGGGGGGTTTCCAGATTCACATGCCGCAGCCGCTGGCGGCTACCGTCGTTGCCTGCTTTGCTACCAGCACCTTGCCGCTTTTCATGCGCGCCAGGGCGTGCACGGTCTGCGACTGGGACAGGCGAATGCGCACCGCCGCCTCTGCCGTGCCTGCGGCCGCAGAGAATTGCAGGCGGCAAGTCAGCGGCGAGGGGTTGAGTTCGGCCAGCACGATGATTTCCTCGCACCAGTCCTGCTCGGTGATGGGCAGCGTCACCTTGACCTTGACGGGCACGGCACTGGGGTTGTCGGCCAGCACGGGCACATCGAGCTGCAGACCATCGGCCTGAGTGGCCTTGCCGCCGGTGAATTGCTCCATGAGCTTTTTGAACTCGGCCGGGTTCGGCGCCAGTGGCCCGACCAGCGGAGTCTTGGCCGCGCTGCTGGCTTGCGCCAGAGCCGATGCGGGCAGAGCCAGACTGGCCCCGGCTGCCGCCGCGCCCAGCACCATGCTTCTACGGGTGGTGTTCTTGAACATTGCTTCTCTTCAATCCAATTAACAAAACTTCAAAAATCGCACCGGCTCCAAGCGAGAGACGCCAAGCAAGAGCCGCCTCGCGGCGGGGGCGCCTAGCAGAGGGCGTCGTCCCCCTCCCGAAGAGAGAGGGGGAAGCGGCAAAGCCGCTCAGGGGGAGATTTAAGTGCCCAGGAAATCTCCGAACTTGCCGTTGATCCAGGCAAAGTCCTCCTTGACCAGATCGGAGGTGCGCACATCCATGTCGATCTGGGTTTGGTTGACCTGGCCGCTGGCGTCCACCTCGTATTCGAACTTCACCGAAATTTCCTCCTGAGGGTCGCCGTTGACCATCATGTAGCAGAGGTTGTCGGGCAGCCGGGCCACGACCTCCTTGCCGGCCACGCGCTCGGCAATGTTGCGGGCAACGATCTTGCCGATGTAGTTGGCCACATGGCCGCTCTTGGGGTAGTGGCCGAACTGGGGCGAGATCGCGCCCATCAGATCGCCGACAAAATACACGCGGTCGTCGCTCCTGGCATGGAACAGGCGGTTGTGCATATCGGCCCAGCCCGTGGGCTTGCCGGTGGCCGCATCCTTGCCGATCAGATCGGCCTTCCAGACCATGTCTGCGGCCTGGTGGGGCGGCATGAGGATGGCATCGTCAAACTTGAAGTCGCCTGCAGCGGTCTTGATCTGCTTGTTGAAGGGGTCCACTTCCTTGACGCCGGCATTGGGCACATGGGTGATGATGTCTGCGTACAGCTCCTCGAAAGCCTGCTTGTAGCCCACGCCGATAGGTGCGATCTTGGGCTTGGGGTCGAGAATCAGGATCTTGCCGGGAATCTTGTTCTTCTTGATATGCCAGGCGATCAGGCAGGCGCGCTCATAGGGCGAGGGCGGGCAGCGATGCGGCGGTGGCGGCAGCGTCATCACCAGCGTGCCGCCCTTGAAGTTCTTGACCTTGCTCTTGAGCGAGAGCATTTCCTGGTTGGGGATGTAGGCGTTGGGAAAGTGGGTGCGCGTGTACTCGATGGCGCGCTGGTCGTTGCCGAACCAGGCCTCGTAATCGTTGCGAATGCCGCCCGAGAGAATCAGGAAGTCGTACTCAATCAGGCCATGGGCCGTGCGCACCAGCTTTTTGTCGCGCTCGAAGCCCGTGACTTCGGTCTGCAGCAGCGTGTAGCCGTATTTGTTGGCCGGGTGCAGCATGTCGCGGTTCACGAAGTCCGTGCCAACGATGTCCACCAGCCACTTGTTGCTCATGGGGCCGGACCAGAAGGTCGGATTGCGCTCCAGCAGCACGACGTCTGAGTTCGGGATCAACTCGCGCAGATAGCGCGCAGCTGTCATGCCGCCCCAGCCGCCGCCGCAGATCACGATGCGCGGACCCTTGCCCTGGCGCGGCAGGATGGGCGACTGGCTGCTGATGATGGCGGGTGCAGCCATTGCCGGGCCGGCAGCGGCGCCCAGGGCGAGTGCGGGCGGAGTCCAGAGGAAATGGCGACGTTGCATGAGCATTGCTCCTGTAATGGGAATGAGGGCCTGATCAAGGCCTCGGATTCGATGGAGGGAAGCAAGCTTGGGCGCAGCGCGATGGGATTGCCTCTCAGCCGACACGCGGCACAAGCAGAGCTGGTGGCTGGAGATTCTAGGAGCAGGCCCTGATCCGGAATCGGTGAATACCCAAGCGAAGCCAGCGCTATTGCTGGCGCAGCAGGCGCAGGCTGACAAGCGTTCCGAGCAGGATGCCGGCAACAGCCACAAAGCTGGCCAGCGACAGCGTGGACAGCCCGCTCAGCCCCTGGCCGATGGAGCATCCTGCGGCCAGCACGCCGCCAACGCCCATCAGCAGGCCGCCACCGGCGCTGGCAGCCAGGCGGCTGGTGCTGTCAAATCCTTCCCAGCGCGCCGTGCGGCTGCCAAGGGCTGCGAGAAAGGCACCGGCGAGCACGCCTGCCGTCAGCGCCAGGCCTATGCCGGGATCGCGTCCCACGGACAGTTGCAGATAGAGCAGGGCCTCGGCAATCGGGCCGATAAAGCTCAGCGAGGTGAGGCGGGCCGGCTCGAACTCATCGACACCGATATGCGCGGTGATCCACCAGCCGGCAGCCACCAGCAGGCCTATGAGCAGCGCGCTGCACCACTGCAGGCGGCTTTGGCGCAGGCCGGGACGCAGCAAGGCATAGGCCAGTAGCAGCAGGGCCAGACCAAGCGTCAGCAGCCATGTATTCAAGGAAGACAGATAGGCGGGCAAGGTGGCGTGAGCCAGAGAGAGGGGGGTGAGGGCCTGCAGCCACAGCCGCAGAGGCGTCAGCACACCGGTCATGGCCAGTTGCGCGCCCAGCGCCAGAAACACCAGGGTGACCAGAGAGCGCAGATTGCCTCCTGCCAGCAGCACCAGAGAGCGTGCGCCGCAGGCGCGTGCCAGCACCATGCCGACGCCGAACAGCAAACCGCCAATCAGCACGCCAGCGATGGAAAAGCTGGGCCGCGCAATGGCGGCCTGGCTCAGATCGAGCATTCCCAGAGCCTGTAGCCCCTGCGAGGCCAGCAAGGCCACGGCCAATGCCAGGGCAAAGGCCTGCAATGCAGGTGCCTGGCCCGCAGCGACTTCGGTATCTCGCCCCATTTGCTGGCGCAGCCCGCGCAGCAGACAGAAACGCCCCAGCCTCGCGGCGACGCCGAAGGCCATGCCCAGCAAGAAAACAGACCACAACAACATATCAGTCGTTCAATAAAGCAAAGGAGGGCGGGAGGCAAAGATTCACACCAGGCGCATGAAGCGTGAAGCTTCGCCAGGGCTGGCGAGCAAGGGCCGTCCCGCAGCAAAGCCAGCGTCCCCCTTCCCGCAAGCGAAGCGTCGCGAGAGAAGGGGGAAGGCGCGTTAGCGCCTCAGGGGGATGCCTCTATTCAACCACCCCAGATATCCGCGCTGATCGCCTTGTACCAGGCTGCGCCGTAGTCGGCCTCGGCCTTGCGGAAGGCGGCATCGCCGTTCAAGGGGCTCACGCCGCCGGAGTCGGGCACCTCGATCAGCTTGCCCGCGGCCGAGCGGTAGACGCCGGCCACGGAGATGCCGTAGTCGGTGCCGATCAGGCTGTAGCAAGTGTTGGCAAAGGCCGCTGCAGGCAGGGGCTGGCCGCTCAGTTCGGCGGCAATCGCGGCAGCGGCCACCTTGCCTTGCGTATTGGCGGCAAAGCCGGACTTGGGCATGGGCGCGGCAATCGTGGCGTCGCCCAGCACATAGACATGCTGGACCTGGGTGGATTCAAAGGACTCGGGCTTGACCGGCACCCAGCCGCTGGCATTGGTCACGCCGGCGCGGTCGGCGATAAAGCCGGCCTTCTGGGGCGGGATGACGTTGAGCACATCGGCCTTGTGCCTGGTGCCGAACGCGGTTTCCACTTCCAGGTTCTTGGCATCCACGCGTGCGACCTTGCCGTCATCGGCCTGCTTGACCCATTCGATCATGTCGCCGTAAAGCGCCTTCCAGCCCTGAATGAACAGACCTTGCTTGGAGAAGGCGTCCTTGTCGTCCAGCAGCAGAATCTTGGACCTGGGTTTGTGCTGCTTGAGGTAGTGGGCCACCATGGCCGCGCGCTCGTAGGGGCCGGGCGGGCAGCGGAAAGGGTTGGCAGGGATGACCATCACGAACTTGCCGCCATCGGGCATGGCTTCGAGCTGCTTCTTGAGCAACTGGGTCTGCGCTCCGGCCTTCCAGGCATGGGGGGCAAGCTGGGCGGCTGCCTCGTCATAGCCTTCCAGTGCATTCCAGCGCATGTCGATGCCGGGCGAGAGCACCAGCTTGTCATAGCTCAGCGCCTGGCCGTTGGACAGCAGCACGCGCCTGGAGTCGGTCAGTACTTGGTCGGCCCGCGCGTGCACCACGTTCACGCCGGCCTTGCGCAGACCGCCGTAGCCGTGACCTATGCTGTCCCAGCTGCGCAGGCCGGCCAGGTACAGATTGGAGAAGGGGCAGGTATAGAAGCGCTCGGCCGGCTCCACCAGCGTGACCTGGATATGCGGCGCAAACTGGCGTAGATAGCGCGCGGCCGTGGCTCCGCCAAAGCCGCCGCCGATCACGACCACATGGGCCGAGGCTGCCTTGGCCTGCACGATGGCGGGCATGGCGAAGCTGGCTGCGCCGGCGGCGGCACCGCCGAGAATTTGACGACGATTGATCTGCATTTACTGGCCCTTCTTGCTGAACCACTGGGCCAGCGCTTTGAGTTGCTCATCGTCGTAGCCCTTGGCCAGACGGGTCATGACGGTGGCGTCCTTGGCAGTGCCGGCCTTGAAGGCCTGCAGGCGCTGCAGCAGATGGGCCTCAGGCAGGCCGCGCAGCTGGGGAATGACGCCCGTGGAGCGGCCGTCCGGGCCGTGGCAGTTGGCGCAGCTGGCAGCCAGCACGGCCACATCCTGCACACGCAAGGAGGTGGCGGCAGAGTTGGCCAGGCCGGGCAGCGGCGCTGCCAGGGCAAAAGCCAGCCATAGCGCAGAGCGCGCTGAAGTGAGCAAGGGTTTCGATCGCATGGGGCCTCCCGTTGTCCCCACGCAAGGCCACGTGGGGGATTTATGACCTCGATGCCTGAATGTGCGCGGCCTTTGTTATGTGTGGCGAATGTCGAGCATTCTTCTGGGCAGGGGCGGAGCAGGCAGGGCTGATGCAGTCGGATTCTAGGAAGCGGCCCCGTCCTGACAAGCTCAATACCCCGGTGGTGTAACAGGAAGTTATTGGTTATTTAGTTATGCGCTGCGCTTGTGCTTGCGGGTGTGCGTCAGGGCATGAAAAAAAAGCATTTTGCTATCTGATGTGTAGCGCGATGCGGTTTTCTGTAAACGGATGCAGGAGACTTCTCAGTATTGCGGCGGCAGTCCGTCAGAGGGCGCGACAGGTGCGGTGTTGGCAGCTGTTGCCGGCATTTCTGCCGCTGCGGGAGCGGTGGCAGACGGATCGCGGTAGCGAATATTCACACCGCTGGCATCGGGCGGGTCGTCATCCATCAAGGCGTCAGCGGCCTTGCCCACACCCTTGCCCACGATCTTGGCTGTGCCGATGGCGGCATCGGCGGCCAGACCCACGGCCCCGGCCGTCACGCTGATGGCGGTACCGGTGACGGCGATCACGGTGCAGCCCGAAAGCGCCAGGCATAAAAAAGCTCCAGCCAGCCAGAAGCCGCAGGAGCCTGATGAGGCACGCCCCCGGGAGGAGACACCGGGCAAGCGCCTAAGGCGGCCCTGCCGCCTCGCGGCGAAGGTGTCGTCCCCCCGGGGGGAAGGCGCCGAAGGCGACTCAGGGGGGATCATGAGATCAATGAATCCGCATGCCGGGTTGAGCGCCGGGGAAGGGTTCCAGCACATAGATGCCGGGATGGGCCTTCTCGTCAGCGTGGCTGGCGGCCAGCACCATGCCTTCGGACAGGCCGAACTTCATCTTGCGCGGTGCCAGATTGGCGACCATCACCGTCAGCTTGCCCTGCAGCTGCTCGGGCTGGTACATGCTGCTGATGCCGCTGAACACATTGCGGGTCCTGGGCTGGCCGTTCTCGTCCTTCTCGCCCACGTCCAGCGTCAGCTGCAGCAGCTTGGTCGAGCCTTCCACCGCCCTGCATTCCAGAATCCTGGCGATGCGCAGATCGACCTTGGCAAAGTCGTCGATGCTGATGGTCTCGGCCAGCGGCTCGCCGCCGGGGGCATTGGGGTCGATCACGGGCTCGGACTTCTTGGCGGCCTTTTTCTCGGCCTTGGCGGGTTCGGCGGCGGGGGCTGCCTGGCCGGCGGGCGCTTCAAACAGGGCTTCGAGCTGCTTGGGATCGACGCGTTGCATCAGATGCTGGTAGATGCCGATCTGGTGGCCTGCGCCCAGGGGCTTGACCACGTCGGCAAAGCTCTCGGGCGGCACGATGAGGAAACGGGCCACTTCGGCGGCCACGCCGGGCAGGATGGGGCTCAGGTAGATGGTCAGGATGCGGAAGGCTTCGATGCAGGTCGTGCACACATCGTGCAGGCGGGCATCCATGCCTTCCTTCTTGGCCAGTTCCCAGGGCTTGTTGGCGTCCACATAGCTGTTGACCTTGTCGCACAGCAGCATGATCTCGCGCGCGGCACGGGCGCTGTCGCGGGACTCGTAGGCGGCGACGATGGCGGTTTGCTGCTCGCGCAGAGCGGCCAGCAGTGCCTGGCCGTCTTCGCTTACCTGACCCAGCCTGCCGTCAAAGCGCTTGCTGATGAAGCCTGCGGCGCGCGAAGCGATGTTGACGTACTTGCCGATCAGGTCGGAGTTGACGCGCAGCATGAAGTCTTCGGGATTGAAGTCGATGTCTTCGTTCTTGCCGTTGAGCTTGGCGCCCAGGTAGTAGCGCAGCCACTCGGGGTTCATCTTGAGCGACAGGTACTTGAGCGGGTCGAGGCCGGTGCCGCGGCTCTTGCTCATCTTCTCGCCGTTGTTCACGGTCATGAAGCCATGCACGCAGATCCTGGTCGGCGTCTTGCGGCCGCTGAACTTGAGCATCGCAGGCCAGAACAGCGTGTGGAAGGTGATGATGTCCTTGCCGATGAAGTGGTACTGCTCCAGGTCGGGGTCGGCCATGTAGGCGTCGTAGTCCTCGCCGCGCTTGTTGAGCAGCTCCTTGAGCGATGCCAGATAGCCCACGGGCGCATCCAGCCAGACATAGAAGTACTTGCCGGGCGCATCGGGAATCTCGATGCCGAAATAGGGCGCGTCGCGGCTGATGTCCCAGTCGTCCAGGCCTTCGCTGGTCGAGCCGTCGGGGTTGGTGCGCACGCCGAACCATTCCTTGATCTTGGCCGCGACTTCGGGCTGCACATGCTTGCCGTTCTGCGTCCACTCGGTCAGGAACTCCACGGCGCGCGGATCGGAGAGCTTGAAGAAGAAATGCTCGGACGACTTCATCACCGGCGTGGCTCCCGACAGGGCCGAGAACGGGTTGATGAGATCGGTGGGCGCGTAGACCGAGCTGCAGACTTCGCAGTTGTCGCCGTACTGGTCCTTGGCGTGGCAGCGCGGGCATTCGCCCTTGATGAAGCGGTCGGGCAGGAACATGTTCTTCTCGGGGTCGAAGAACTGCTCGATGGTGCGGGTTTCGATGAAGCCGGCGGCCTTCAGGTCCAGATAGATCTGCTTGGACAGCTCGTGGTTTTCGGCGCTGTCGGTATTGCTCCAGTTGTCGAAGGCGATGTGGAAGCCGTCGAGGTACTGTTTGCGGCCGGCAGCGATGTCGGCCACGAACTGCTGGGGCGTCTTGCCGGCCTTTTCGGCGGCAATCATGATGGGCGCGCCGTGGGCGTCGTCGGCGCCCACGAAGTTGACCGCATTGCCCTGCATTCGCTGCGCACGCACCCAGGTGTCGGCCTGGATGTATTCCATGATGTGGCCGATGTGGAAGTTGCCGTTGGCGTACGGCAGGGCGGTGGTGACGAATAGTTTGCGTGCGGTCATGAGGAAACAGCTTTCACAGAGAACCTGTCATTCTAGAAGGGCTTGGCTCCAGGCTGTGGGCGCGGGTTTTGCGGCGGCGCCCGCCAGGGGCGCTGTCTATCGGTACTTGCTTTGCTTTTTATAGCTTCTACCGTATTGTTTATATGTATTTCAATATGAAATATATATAAATTTGATACAAATAAAGCGCTTGAAGCTTCCACATTGATAGCGAAATCCGGACAACGGGCTCAACGCACCGAAGGCCCTTTGTTGCGGTACATGTCCTGGTCGGCCACCTTGAGCAGGCTTTGCGCGTCCTGGGCATCGCGGGGATACAGGGCCTGCCCCACCGATGCGCTAACGGTCACGGCCTCGCCCTCGGGAATGCCCAGCAGCGTGGTCAGCGGCTGTTGCAGCGCATGCTCGATCTTCAGGCGCACGGCCTGTACCTGCTCCTCGTCGCTGACTCCGCGCAGGATGAGGATGAACTCGTCGCCGCCCAGGCGGGCCACGACATCGTCGGGGCGCAGCAGGTTGCGCAGGCGCAGGCTGATCTCGGCCAGGGCCAGATCTCCGTTGTCATGGCCCCAGCGTCATTGAGCGGCTTGAAGCGGTCCAGGTCCACAAACAGCAGGGCAAACGGGGCGGCCATGCTCTGGCCGGGCAGGGGCCGGGTGAGCGTGGCCAGAATATGCTGCAGCGCACTGCGGTTGCTGGCGCCGGTCAGTGGATCGGTAAACAGGCTGTGGCGCATGCGGTGGAAGTTGTGCGCCAGCTCGCCAATTTCATCGCGGCGCTGCACTTCGATGGGCGTGTCGATCTCGCCCTGGCCCACGCGGCGCACGGCGCGGGTCAGCGAGCGCATGTCGTTGGCCACGGCACCGAAGATGCGCGTGCCGATCAGCACCGCCATCACCAGGGCCAGCAGGCCCAGGCTGCCCACCAGCACCATATGGCGGTAGACGCCGGTCAGCATGTCCTTGTGCGGCACGGCCACCACGGCCATCCAGTCCTGGCCCGAGCCCAGATTCAGGCGCCGGTAGGCGATGCGAATATTGCTGTGCCTGGCATCCTCCAGCAGGGCGGTACCGGGCGCTGTGCCGGACTTCGGGGCATTGAAGGCGCCCTGGATCTTGTCGTACACAGCCTGAATCAGCGGGTCCTGGCTGTTGGCGGCGCTCATGCGCTCCAGCTTGCCGTCCTCGCGGCGGTGGATATTGGGCATGCCGGTGGCGGCGATCAGGGAGCCGTCGGCCTCGATGATGAAGGCCCGGCCATGCTCGCTCAGGTGCAGCTGGTTGACGAATTCATTGAGCGCGCGCAAGGAGATATCGGTGGCCACCACGCCTTCGAGACGGCCCTGGCTGGACAGAATGCGGCGCGCACGCGTCAGCACCAGATCCTTGGCGCTGAAGTCGATATAGGCAGGCGTCCAGATCACGTCGGGCGACTCCGCCGCGAGCTTGAACCAGGGGCGCTGGCGTGGCTCGAACAGATTGATTTCGGTGGACTCGTAGGCCGGCTCGGCATGCATGCCGGCGACCTTGAAGTAGCTGCGATGCTCGCTGGCCTGGGTCTTCAGGCGCAGCTGGCCCAGCTCCGGTGCCAGGCGCTTGAGGGCAATCCCCTGTCCCGCGACATTGGCGTAGTAGACATAGTCGTTGGGCTGGGTGTGCAGCGAGCTGGCCACCCACAGCCGCGAGATCAGTGCCGGGATATGGTCGCGGATATCGGCGGGCACGGGCTCGCCGCTAGGAAACGCGGCCTCCAGCACGGCGCTGGACGGGTACAGATGCCGGTCCACGATCAGTGCAATACGCTCGGCCTTTTCTTCCATCACCTGCTCGGACAAGGCGGACACCGCGTTGCTGCCGGTCCAGTACCAGAGCATGCCCAGGGCCGAGGTCAACAGCGCAATCAGGGCGACAAAAGGCAGGATCAGCGAGAGCTTGAGCGATTTGGAGGCGCGGACGGGCTGTGGAAGTGGAGTCACTAGGCTGTGGTGTTAAAGATGATGAAGGTCAAGCAAAGTGTCTCACGCATCATTTGTCCGGCTCCTTTCGCATCATTAACATTTGTTACATCAAAGCGGCCAGCCCATGAAGTGGCAAAGTTCCTCTCTTCGAGCCAGCGTGTCTTTGCGGCCCAGTGCTATCAGTTCGCGGGTGTAGCCCTGCTCAAATAGCAGGTAGCTGGCCAGCGCGCCATCACGCACGGGGTTGCCCGTGCCGGCGCGCACGCCCAGCGTGGCCAGCAGGGTGCGTACCGGCAGCGGCAGCTTGTCGATATGGCGCGTGGCGATATCGTCTATGCGCTCGCTGGGGGTGATGGCCAGTACCTCGATGGGGCGCAGCCGGCTGTGGATGCGCTCGGCCGGCGAGACCAGGCTCAGCGTGTGATTGATGCGCTCGGCGCGCTCTATGTCCACGGCCAGCGTGTCCAGGAAGATGCTGGACAGCGCATGCCCGGCGACCTGGGCCAGCGTGGGATAGCTGGCATCGGCCTGGGGCAGGCTGCTCAGGGGCTCATGGCGTCTGCCGGCGCCGACCACCAGCAGCTTGCTGGCACCCAGATGGATGGCCGGGGCCAGGGGCGCAGTCTGGCGCATGGAGCCGTCGCCGAAATGCTCCAGATGGCCGTCGATGGGCAGCGGCATGGCCGGAAAGATGAAAGGCAGGGCCGACGATGCCAGCAGGTGATCCGCGGTGAGCAGGGTCTGCACGGCCTTGCGCTGGTCGCGTATCCAGGGACTCAGGGCTTCACGGGTCTGGAAGAAGGTGATGTGCTGGCCGCTGCTGTAGCTCGATGCCGTGATGGCTAGTGCGTGCAGATGTCCGCTGGCAATCAGCTGCGGAATGCGCTCGAACGGCATGAGGTCGCTGTTCATCAGGCTTTTGAGCGGCGTGTTGTCCAGCAGAGAGCGCGGCCGCATGCGGCTCCAGCGGGCCACTGCCCAGCCCAGCGACAACAGCGTCAGCCAGCGCGCACCGCTGCGCAGCACGCTGAGCGAGTCGGCCTTGTAGATCTGCTCGGTATGCATATGGCCCCAGACATGGAGCATGCGTCGCACGGCGCTGTCAAAGGCATCGGCATGGCAAGCCAGGGCGGCGACATTGATGGCGCCCGCCGAGGTGCCCGCCAGTACCGGAAAGGGATTGGGCCCGTGCTGCAGACCCCGCGCACGGCGCAGTTCGGCAATGGCGGCCAGCACGCCGACCTGGTAGGCAGCCCGGGCGCCGCCGCCGCTGAGCAACAGACCGGTCTGCCCGATGCTGGAGCTCGGGCCCGTGGAGTTTTGCCGGTCTGTCTCGGCAAGACTGGGAGGGAGGGTGGGTGAGAACTGCTCTGCCGCCATGGCTGCAGTGTGCCCGGATTGGGCCGCAGGCGGTAGGTGCGGGGGGGCTGCGCGGCCCTGGTGAGGGCCTGCGGTGGGTCTCAGCTCTTTTTCTGGTTCTTGGCGATCAGCGTGGCGATGGACTTGGCATCCAGCACCACCAACTGATGCTGCGTGGCCCAACTGGCGGCATTCTCGCCCAGTGGCTGCAGAGCCACGTAAACGCCGAGGTCGGCTTTCAGCCGGGCTTGCGCGGCCTGCAGCTCGCGCAGCGGCTCCACGCCGTGGGCTGCGGCTTTCCAGCGGCGCGCGCCGACCACGCTGGTCTGGCCGTTGCGCGTCAGCAGCAGGTCGGCCCCGGCCTGGTTCAGGCGCTGAATCTCATAGCCTTCGGCTTGCCAGGCCGTCTGCAGCTGGGCACTGAAGTCGGCCCAGGATTGCTCGGCAATCACCTGCTGGATCTGTTCCAGCCTGGCCGGGCTGGGAGCTCGCAGCTGCCTGTAGCAGGCGATACAGCCTACGATGAAGAACGGGAAGGCGCCCAGCGCTGCAAAGGGCGAGATGTCCTTGGGGAACACCGCCAGCGACACCAGCACCACCGCAGCGCAGATCGCAAAGCTGATCCACCAGCGCGAGCGCATCAGGACTGCGAACAGGGAATTTTCGGCCATCTTCAGTTTCACGGCTTGTCTCTCAAATCTTGGGCAAAGGGCTGCATTGTCTCCTGTGCACAGGGGTTGGACAGCTTCGCTAGACTATCTGCCATTGAAGAAACCTCTGGAAAACTAAATCCAATGGCTGTTACAGAACAAGCGCTTCTGAGCGCGCTGGCCACGGTGCTTGATCCGCACACTGGCAAGGACTTTGTGAGCACGCGCGCCCTGCGCAATCTGCAGATTGCCGGTGATGACGTCTCGTTCGATGTGGAGATGGGCTATCCCGCCAGCAGCCTGCATCCTGCGCTGCGCAGCCAGTTCATCGCTGCGGCCAGGACGGTGGCCGGCGTGGGCAATGTCTCGGTCAACATCTTCACCAAGGTGGCCTCGCATGCCGTGCAGCGTGGCGTGCAGCTGCTGCCCGGCGTGAAGAACATCATCGCCATCTCGTCCGGCAAGGGCGGCGTGGGCAAGAGCACGACCACGGCCAATCTGGCACTGGCACTGGCCGCCGAGGGTGCCCGCGTGGGCATTCTGGACGCCGACATCTATGGCCCCAGCCAGCCCATGATGATGGGCGTTTCTGGCAAGCCCGAAAGCCATGACGGCAAGACCATGGAGCCGCTGGAAAACCATGGCGTGCAGGTCATGTCCATCGGTCTGCTGGTCAACAACGACCAGGCCATGATCTGGCGCGGCCCCATGGCCACCCAGGCGCTGGAGCAGATGCTGCGCCAGACCAACTGGAAGGATCTGGACTATCTTCTGGTCGACATGCCGCCCGGAACCGGTGACATCCAGCTGACGCTGTCCCAGCGCGTGCCCATGACGGGTGCGGTGGTGGTGACCACGCCCCAGGACATCGCCCTGATCGATGCCAAGAAGGGCATTCAGATGTTCGGGAAGGTCGGCGTGCCGATTCTCGGCCTGGTCGAAAACATGGCGGCCCATGTCTGCACCAACTGCGGCCATGTCGAACATATCTTTGGCGCCGACGGCGGCAAGAAGATGGCCGGCGAGCAGAACATCGACTATCTGGGCGCGCTGCCCCTGTCGCTGCAGATCCGCCTGCAGGCCGACAGCGGCAAGCCCACGGTGGTGGCCGAGCCCGAGAGCGAAGCCGCCCAGGTCTACAAGAAGGTGGCGCGCGATCTGGCCGTGAAGGTGGCTCTCAAGGCCAAGGACTTCTCCAGCAAGTTCCCCACGATCACGGTGAGCAGCAATACCTGATGAACCTTCTGACCTCCATGCGTTATCTGGTGGCGCTCAACGAGCATCGCCATTTCGCAAGGGCGGCGCAGGCCTGCCATATCACGCAGCCTGCACTGTCCAATGCGCTCAAGGCGCTGGAGGACGAGTTCGGTGCCGTCATCGTGCGCAGGGGGCGGTCGTTTGCCGGTTTCACGCCTGAGGGCGGGCAGGTGCTGGCGACGGCTCTGGCCATGCTGCGCGCGGAAGAAGGTTTGCGCCAGGAGCTGAGTGTTTCAGCAGGAGCGCTGCGCGGCCAGCTGCGCATGGCTGCCGTGCCCACGGCTATGCCCATGCTCACGCGCTTCGCAGCCATGCTGCGCCAGCGGCATCCCGGCATCATGCCCGTGGTGCTGTCCATGAGTTCGGCCGAGATAGAAACCGGGCTCGAGGATCTGTCCCTGGACCTGGCTCTGGGCTACAGCGCCAGACTGCCGCAGCGTGGCCCGCGCCTGCAGTCCTGGCTGCAGTACCAGGAGCACTACTATCTGCTGTGTCGGGATACGCAGTGCGACAGCCGCCCCTTTGCTTTTGGGGCCGACATCGCCTGGAGCGAGGTGGCAGCCCTGCCGCTGTGCCTGCTCACGCCCGACATGCACAACCGCAAGGTGATCGACGAGGCCTTCGCCGCCGTGCAGAGCGAAGTCCAGCCCGCCATGGAAACGAATTCGGTGCTGAGCCTGGTCATGGCCGTGGCCGAAAGCATCCCCGGGGACGGGGTTGCCATGGTCACGGTGCTGCCAGGTGCCATGGTGGCCACGGTGCGGCATATGCCGGGCCTGATTGCACGACCGCTGCGATCGCCCGAGCTGGTCACGCCTATAGGCTTCATGACTCAGCAGGGCATGGCGCCCACGCGGGCTCTGTTGGCCGCGCTGGAGCTGCAGGACGATGACGAGTGGCGCGTGCAGTGCCTGCGGCATGCGGGTGCGCTGAAGGAGTGAGCGTGGTCAGGCTGGCCGGTCCTGCCCGCGTTAGGGCGTGGCATGCAGCGCGGCACGCACCGCATCCGGTGTGAACGGGGCTGCATAGAACCGCCGGCCCGTGGCATCGAACAGGGCATTGGCCAGGGCGGCGGGCCCTGGTACCGAGGCCGATTCGCCCGCGCCCATGGGCGGCTCCTCCTGGCGGGGCATCAGCACGACTTCGATGGGCGGCAGATCGCGGAAGCCGATGATGGGGTAGCCGCCCCATTCGCGGCTGGCCACGCCATGGTCGTTGAAAGCCACCTTTTCCATCAGGCTGCGGCTCAGCGTTTGTATGACGTTGCCGTGGATCTGGTGGCGCACGCCATCGGGGTTGACCATCATTCCCGTGTCCTGGCCCACGACCAGGCGTTGCACGGCGATGCGTCCGCTGGCTGGGTCCACGGTGATGTCGATGATCCAGGTGGCCCAGGCTGCGCCAAAGCCGGGAAAGCGGCTGTGTATGTAGCGCGCATAGGCTACGCCGCGCCCGTGCAGCAGGCCGTCGGCGCTCGGCTGTCCCCGGCTTCCGCGATGGCCTGGCTGCCATTGCGCATGGCGTGCCGTGGCTTCGATCAGCTCGACGGCGCGCGGGTCGTCCAGATGGCGAACGCGGTAGTCCACAGGGTCGGCATCGGCCGCAAGGGCCAGCTCGTCGATCATGCAGTCGTGGGCAAAGGAGTTGGGCAGGGCAGAGACCCCACGCAGCCATGACGAACGTACGATGGGTGCCATGTCATGACAGGCGATGCGCTGGCTGCCATAGCGGTAGGGGGGTACGGCCGTGCGGTCGCCCATCTCCAGCGTGCGCGGCTGCCCCGGTATGCGGCCCGTGAGCAGCAGGGCCAGCAGTGGCGCGTCGTTGGAGGGGTAGCGCACGGCAAAGTCGTAGGCCAGCAGCTCTCCCAGGGTGTCGATGGCCGCGCTCACGTCCATGAGCTGGGCAGTGCCCTTGGGCTCCCACTGGTGTTCCTGCTCGCGCGTGAGCTGCACGCGCACGGGGGCGCCCACGGCCATGGACATCAGTGCGGCGTCGGCGCAGACATCGTCGGCGCAGTTCCGGCCATAGCAGCCTGCGGCTTCCAGACGCACGATCTCGATGTGCTCTTCGCCCAGTTGCAGCAGGCGGTCCAGGTCGGTGCGCAGCATATGGGGGTTCTGCGTGCCGGCCCAGAGCTTGAGCCGGCCCTCGCTGAAATCCGCCACTGCACAGGACGGGCCAATGGAGGCATGCATCTGGTAGGGCCAGACATAGCTGCGGCGCAGCACGGTGGCTGCGCCGGCGAAGGCGTCATCCACGAGGCCTTGATCGACCAGGGCACGGTGCTGGGCGGGATTGGCGCGGATGGCCGCTGACAGGTCGGACAGATCAGGCGCGGCCGGCGCGGCCTTCCACTGCACACGCAGCGCGCGCATGGCGGCAATGGCCTGCTCCTCGCGGTCTGCGACCACGCCGACGAAATCCCCTTCGATGACGACCTGCACATTGCCGGGCAGGTGGGCCACGGAGTCGCGTTCTACAGCCATCAGGCAGCGGCCGATGAAGTCGCCGCCGTCGCGGCCCGGATGCGGCGGGCGGATCACGCGGCCATGGCGCATGCCCGGCACGCGCACATCGTGGACAAAGCTGAGCTCGCCCGTGGCCTTGGCGGGAATGTCCACGCGGGCCGCTCCCCGTCCCACCAGTCGGTAGTCGCTGGCAGGCTTGAGCTTCACCTCCTGCTCGGGTGGCGCCAGTTGCAGCTGCAGTTGCTGGCCTCGCAGCAGCTCGCCATAGCCGATCTGGCGGGCATCGCTGCCGTCGGCAAAGCGCACAATGCCGTCGCTTGCCCGGAGTCGGTCCGCCCTCGCGTTCCATTGCTGCGCGGCCAGCGCCAGCAACTGCTCGCGCGCCTGGGCGGCGGCGCGTCGCAGCGGAATGGCCGAGATCTGGATGCTGGCGCTGGCAATGGTCGGCCCCTGGTTGGGGGCGGCGGCCGTGTGGCCCAGCACCATTTCCAGGCGGTCCAGTGGTGCTTCCAGTTCTTCGGCCACGATCTGCGCCAGCGCCGTGCGTATGCCCGTGCCCAGGTCCACATGGCCGTTGAAGGCCAGGGTGCGCCAGCCCTGCGGCGCGGCTTCGTCGGCCAGCACGGCGACGAAGATTTCTGGCGTGGACTGCACGTAGTCGGTGGCCGTGCCGGGCTGGCCGGGCGCGGGCCGTGGCGGCGCCACCGGCTGGCGCACCACGAGCAGGGTGTCGGCGCGCGCGAGCAGCTGTGCGTGCAGGGCTTGGGGCTGGGGCAGGTTCATGAGAGCGAATGTAGGACAGGTTTGGCGAGCCGGCAGCAACGTTGTAGATCGGCTTGCCATTCCATGGTGTCAGCGGGGATGACCGCGCACGATCTGGCAGTGCCAAAGCGAGAGGCGCTGAGGAAGGGCGTACGCCGGCCGCGCCGCCCGTACCGAGGGAGCCGACCTCCTTGGGGCACCGTGCAACGGGAAGCGGCGAAGCCGCTCAGGGGGTCAATCCATCCGTATCAGCGATGGCTTGGCTCAGCGGCATCACGGCCGCGTACTTCTGGGCCATGTCGAACAGGTTGGCATCGTGCGGGCCCAGGGCGCGGTCGCCGCAGCAGTCGGCCACCACCAGCGGGCGAAAGCCCGACTGCATGGCATCGACCACGCTGGCGCGCACGCAGCCGCTGGTCACGCAGCCGGCCACCACCAGGGTCTGCACGCCGCGCTGGGCCAGCCAGGGCGCGAGCATGGTGCCGAAGAAGGCCGAGGGCGTGCTCTTGCGCACCACGTACTCGCCGGCAGCGGGCGCCAGCTCGGGCACGATGGCGCTTTCGGGGCTGTCTTCCTTCAGGGTCAGCATGCCGGGCACCTTCAGGCAGAAGATGTTGTGGTCGGCATCGTCGTCCGAGAACACGATGCGGCTGTGCGCCACGGGCCAGCCGCGCGCGCGGGCATGGGCCAGCAGCTGCTGCGTCTGGGCGATGGCTTCGGGGATGTTGCCGCCGCCGAATACGGCCGGGTCGGCAAAGCCGTTGACGAAGTCGATGATGAGCAGGCCGAAGGGTGCCTTGAGCGGCAGCGGCGTGCCGAAACCCTGGCGGGCGTAGGCGGAGATGTCGCCCTGCACGCCTTCGATAGGCACGCTTTGCGTGCCGGTGGCCTGGCTGGTGGTGGTGTTTGTCATGCGATGTCCTTTCCTTGGCTTGCCCTTCTGGCGGCGCGCGCCAGTCCTTCCTCGTCCTGCACCACGCCGTGAATGACCGTGGGCTTGCCGTCCAGGGTCACCGTGCAGTGGCGCATGGGAATGTCGATGTGGCAGGCTGTGGTGCGGCTGCCGCCCGCTTCGTTGTTGGGACCCATGGACCACAGGAAGTTGCCCTCGAAGGCACGTGCGTCCATGCCGATGTGGGTTTCCTTGTTGTAGTGGGCCAGCATGGACCAGTGGGCGCGTGGCTGCAGGCCCCATCCGATGTGCGAGACGGCATAGGCCTCGGGGTCCTCGTAGGAGGCCATGTATTCCTTGAGGATGTCTGCCTGCAGGCCGCCGCTGATGCGCGTGACATAGCCTTTTTCGATGACCAGTTCGATGGGCTCTGTCACGTAGTCCTTCATGGGCAGAAGGATGTCGCCCCGGTCCAGCACCACGCGGCCGTTGCTTTGGCCCTCGTCGGGCCAGGTCAGCACGAAGCCGCTGGGCCAATGGTCCCAGCGGCCCGGCTGGTCCACGAAGCCGTATTCGCAGATGGCCGGGAAGTCGCCGAGCCGGCAGCGCAGATCGGTGCCGGCAGCCGAGGTGATGTGCATCTGCCCGGCGGCCTCGATGCGCCTGGATGCGGCCTGCACGCGCGCGCGGTCGGCCTCGGTGGGCACCAGGCGGCACAGCACCTCGGGCGGCTCCACGGCCAGCAGAATTTTGGTGCCGGTCTGCAGGATCTCGTGCTGCTCGGGTGAGAACAGCAGGGTCATCAGGTCCAGCACCAGGTCGCTGGCCTTGAGCGCGGCGATGGCGGCCGGGTTGCCGGTCAGCGGCGTTGTGCCCAGGTAGGCCAGAGAGTCGCGGCTCAGGGATTTTTCGGCGTTGACGGGCGGCAGGTCCAGGCGATTGACGCGCGCGCCCATCTCACTGGAGGCGGCGATGGCGCAGCGCAGCGTCTGCGGGTGCGTGTCGGCGCCTGTGAGCACGGTGACGGTCTGGCCGGCTTCGAGGCGGGACAGCGTAAGCACCTGCTTCCAGGCGTGAATCAGATCGATATCGCTGACGGACATGGTCGGCTCCTTGGTGTCGCGATGAGAGGGGAGAGGCGGCGAGCGGGCATTCAGTTCACCCGTGCACCCAGGAAATCGCCCAGGGCCTCATAGAACCCAGCCTCGTTGTCCCAGGGAATCATGTGGCCGGCACCGGGCACGCGCACGTGCTCGGTCTGGGGTGCCAGGCCCTGCCACTCAGCCACGTCCTCGCCGCGTACCACGTCGCCGCGCTCGGCCGTGACCAGCAGCAGCGGGTGCTTGATGCGGGGCAGGTCGGCATGGATATCGTCGCGGCCGAAGTCCTCGAAGCTCTGCACTATGGCGGGCTCATGGCAGGTGTGCAGCCATTGGGCACGCAACTGGCGCTGCTCTTCTGTCCAGGTGGGGCAGAAGGCGCGCATGGCTTCGGCATCCATGCCCAGTGTGGCCTGGCGGATGGAGTCCACATACCAGGGCAGGGCGGCCGGGTAGGCGCGGCGGCCCGGGCCGGACACCGGCGGGTCGACGATTACCAGGCGCGTGAGTCCGGACGGCTGGCTGCGCGCGGCACGCACGGCAATGCGTCCGCCCATGGAGTGGCCGACCAACGCCCAGCGCTGCAGTCCCAGTGCCTGGGCGAAGGCGGTCACGTCGGCGGCCTGGGCATCGAGTCCATAGTCCAGGCCCGGGCCGGACGAGGACAAACCACGGCCGCGCACGTCCAGCACATAGGTGTCGAACTGACGACCCAGGTGCTCGGCCACGAAGCCCCATGTCACGGCCGGGCTGGTGATGCCGGGGATCAGGATGACGGCGTCGCGCTGCGCGCGCTCTCCATCGGCGCCGCCGTAGCGCAGATAGTGCTGGCGTATGCCGTTGGAGTGGACGTTGCCGCCGTAGAGAAATGTGCTGGTCATGCGGTTTCTCCTCAGGCCTTGGCCGCTGTGTCGTAGGGGTAGGCGCCCGATAGCAGCGCACCTGCGCCCGGCACCACGGGGTCGAGGCCCAGCTCCTTGAGGATGGCGTAGGTGGTGGCGATGGAGGCGGTCAGCACGGGCTTGCCGGTTTCGGCTTCGACCTGGGCCACGGCGGGCAGCGAGGGCATCTGCACGCAGGCCGACAGCACGATCACGTCGGCGTCGGCGTAGTTCATGCCCGCCACGATGCCGGGCAGTTTGGATGGGTCGTGGCGGCCCACGTCGAGGTTGTCGGGGATTTCCAGCGCACGCCAGTCCACCACCTCGAAGCCTTCGGCGGCGATGTAGTTCTTGACCAGCTCGGTCAGGGGAAGCATGTAGGGGGCGACCAGGGCGATCTTCTTGGCACCCATGACCTTCAGCGCCTCCACCAGCGCACCCGCGCTGGTGATCACGGGCGCGGTGGCGCCGTTGCTGGCCGTGCGCTCGGTCAGTCGGGCCTGCGAGACGCGGTGGTAGCCGTGGCCCATGGCCATGATGGCCACGAGGCAGGCATAACCCAGCACATCCACGCGCGCATCGCTGAGTTCCAGCGCGCAGCGGTCGCTCTCGGCATCCATGGCGGCCAGCTCTTCCTTCACCACTTTCTTCATGCGCATGCGGCTGGAGTGGAAGGTGAAGCGGTCCTGGGGGCGCAGCGTGGAATGGGCCTGCAGCATGGCTGGCACTTCGGTCTCCATGGTGGTGTTGGAGCTGGGGACGATCTGGCCGATGCGGAACGTTTTGGTCATGACTTGCCTTTGCAGAGTTTTGAGGGTTTCTGATCAGAATCAACTGAGTGTGTACGCTTTATTCTTGCAAAAGATATGCCGACTTGCAATTGAGAGTTTTCTCGGTGTTTGTACTTATTTGGTGCGAAATTTGCACCAAAAATGTTGAATTTCAATTTATTCTGCCGCTCCATGGTGCATGCGTGATTTTGGAAATTTAAGTGCATACACCTGAATTAAGTGTTTTGTTGCCTGGCACGCTTCCTGCTCTCAAGCATTTATGGACGCGCCGAAGCAACGGTTGCCCCGTCTGGCTTTCAACATTCCTGCAAGGAGAAAAACTGTGTCTCAATCCCCTCGAATCGCCGTTGTCGGTGCCGGTCTCGGCGGGGCCGCTGCTGCCAAGCTGCTGCTCCAGGAAGGCTTCAATGTCCGCGTCTATGAGCAGGCGCCCAGCTTCTCTCGTCTGGGAGCCGGCATCCACGTCGGTCCCAATGTGATGAAGATCCTGCGCCGCATCGGCATTGAGGACGCGCTCAACGAGCAGGGCTCCCACCCAGACTACTGGTACAGCCGCCACTGGCAGACGGGCGACGTGCTGGCCCAGATCCCGCTGGGCGACTACGCCGTCAAGGAATACGGTGCCAGCTACCTCACCGTGCACCGCGGCGACTTTCATGCGCTGCTGATCGAGGCCCTGCCCGACAGCGTGATGGCCTATGGCAAGTTCCTGACCAAGGTGGAGGACCGGGGCAATGTGGTGCTCATGCACTTCGCCGATGGCACGACCGAAGAGGCCGACATCGTCATCGGTGCCGATGGCGTGAACTCCCGCATCCGCGAAGAGCTGCTGGGCCCAGAGCTGCCCAAGTACGCCGGCTACCTGGCCCACCGCGCCGTATTCCCCACGCCCGAAGTCAAGGCCGGCATGCTGCCCTTCGACGCCTGCGTGAAGTGGTGGAGCGATGACCGTCACATGATGACCTACTTCGTCACCGGCAAGGCTGACGAGCTGTACTACGTGACCGGCGTTCCGGTCGAGAAGTGGGACCTCGACGACCGCTGGCTGCCCAGCAGCAAGGAAGAAATGCGCGAGGCCTTCTCGGGCTGGCACCCTACGGTGCAGGCGCTGATCGACGCCACCGTGGAAGTGACCAAATGGTCGCTGCTGGAGCGCGATCCGCTGCCGCTGTGGAGCCGTGGTCGCCTGGTGCTGCTGGGTGATGCCTGCCATCCCATGAAGCCCCACATGGCCCAGGGCGCGGCCATGGCCATCGAGGACGGCGCCATGCTGGCGCGCTGCCTCAAGGAAGTCGGTGCGCACAACCATGAGCTGGCCTTCGCGCTGTATGAGGCCAACCGTGCCGAGCGCGCCAGCAAGGTACAGCGCATCTCGCACGACAACACCTGGCTGCGTACCAACGAAGATCCGTCCTGGTGCTTCGGCTACGACGTGTTCAACGTGCCCCTGGTTGAACCCAGGGTCAAGGCCGCTGCCTGATACTCGCTGCCCTGCCGGACAGGGGATGGATATCCCTCTCCCGTCTGGCAGCAGAACACCGACATCCTGAACCGCAGTTGCAAGAGCCTCGTCCCATGGGAATCCCAGTTCATTCAAGCAGTCCCTCTCACCTCGTCCTCCTGCAGGTCAATGCACGCGCATGCGAAGTGCCGGCCGCGCCAGGGACGGCGCTGCTGCATGTGCTGCGCAATGACCTGGAGCTGAACGGGCCCAAATACGGCTGCGGCCTGGGGGAGTGCGGCGCCTGCACGGTGCTGATCGACGGTGTGGCCGCGCGTTCCTGCGTGATTCCCGTGAAGGCGGCTGTGGGCCGAGAAGTGACCACGCTGGAAGGCCTGGGATCGCGCCAGTGTCCGGGCCCCACGCAGCAGGCCTTCATTGACTGCCAGGCCGCTCAGTGCGGCTACTGTCTCAACGGCATGATCATGACGGTGGAGGCCTTGCTGCGTCGCAACCCGAACCCCACCGAGCAGGAGCTGCGCAACGAGCTGCACCACAACCTGTGCCGCTGCGGCACGCATGTGGAAATCATGCAGGCGGCCCTGCGCGCCGTGCAGCTGCGTGCGGAACGGGCCGCGCTGCAGGCGCCCTGCGGCGTTCCATCTTCCAGCGCGGGCGGGGACCAGCCATGAACACGGTCGACAACACCCCCGTCCTGCCTTCCGACCTGCTGCATGGCCTGGCGCTGCGCCCACCTGTCGCGGCCTGGGACGGGCTGCGCTACCAAGGCAGCGTGCCCACCCATGCGCGGCTGGACCAGGCGCAGACCATGGCCGGCGTGGTGGCCGCCGTGCAGCGCGAGCATTTTCTGGGCGTGGTGGCCGTGGCGCCCGTCCATGCGCGGCAGGCGCTTGCCAGCCTGGTACCTGTATGGAAGGACGGGCAGGCGGCCTTGTCGGCTCGCCCTGTCTCTCACGCTCCCGGACTGCAGGAATCGCACGAGTCGATCGATACCGGCCGCTATGTCTGGCGCATGGCCGGTGCGAGCGCAGGTTCCGGCACGGCACGCGTGGCTGCGTGGTGCCTGGACGGTCATGTCAGCCTCTGGCTGCCGCAGTGCGAAGCCGACGTACGCCAGATGATCGGCCGTGAACTGGTCGCGCTGCTGCAGTGCCAGGAATCAGCGCTGCGGCTGTTCAGCGTGCCGGCCCTGGGCTCTGGCGGCGTGCATCCGCTGGACCTCATGGATGCGGCTGCCGATGCGGCCCTGCTGTCCCATGCCGTGGGCCGGCCCGTCAGCGTGGCCTGCGAGGTCGGGGCTGCGGGTGCCGGCAGTAGCCGCGAGCTTGTGCTGCGTGTGGATGCGCAGGATTCGCAGGCGCTTGAAGCCGGCACGATGGTGCAGGCCCATGAAGGCATTGCATCGCCGCAGCCCCAACTGCTGCTGTCCGACTCCCCCTGGGCCGTGCGCCCCAGCATGGCGCGCCTGCTGAGCCAGCCCGGTTTGACGCGAGCCGCCGCTCTGGCCACCGTGCTCGATGCCGGCGAAGTGCGCGAGCGCAAGGTGGTGGCCAGCCTGCGGCATGCCGGTGTCGACGATCTGAATGCCGCCCAAGTCTTTGCCCGTGAAAGCCATTGGCATGAGCAGGCCCTGGGTCTGGGGCATGACCCACTGCAGTGGCGCCTGCAGCACTTGCCCGAAGGCCCGGTGCGCGATCTCGCGCAGCAGGTGGCCGAGCGTGCGCAGGTATCACCGCAGGACGACATTCCGCAAGACACCGATGGCCGCCTGCTGGGTCGAGGCTTTGCCACTGCCCAGCTGCAGACTCTGGATGCTCAGGGCGCCGACCTGCATGCCTGGAGCGCATGGGTGGCCGAGGTGGCCGTGCATCCGCTCACCGGCGAGATTGAGGTGACCCGTGTGGTGGCCGGCCATGACAGTCGCAGTCTGCATGCGGCCCAGGCGGCCAGTACGCGGCCCGAAATCGTGCAGCAGGACCCGCAGTTGCTGGCCGATGCACGCAGGTTGCTGGGCACGGCTCCTGCCTTCGACGACTGGACTGGTTCCGTCGCTCCCGCTACTGGTTTCGATGTGATGGCCAAGCCTGGTAACGATCTGGCGCAGCATGCGCGCGGCGATGTCGGACCCATCCGCCAGGGGGGTCTGGCGCTGGACGGGGTGGCCACGCTGCCCGCCGCCGCCGCCATTGCCAACGCCATTCACCAAGCAACGGGCGTGCGCCTGCGCGAAGTGCCCTTTCGGCCCGAACAACTGCGCCTGGCGCTGGCCGGCGAGGGCGCGGGCAAATCATCCGTTGCCAAGTCCGGCCGTGGCTGGGGCTGGCTGGCTGCAGGCGCCGCGGGCCTTGCCGGCATGGCTGCCATGGCCTGGCCGCTGAAGCCGGCCCTGCCGCTGACCGACGGGCCAGATATCTCCCTTTATTCGCCCCAGGCCCTGGAGCGCGGCCGCCTGGTGGCTGCCGCGGGCGACTGTGTGGTCTGTCATACGGCGCCGGGCGGTGCCTCCAATGCGGGAGGCTTGGGGCTGGAGACGCCGTTCGGCACCATCTACTCCACCAACATCACGCCCGACAACGAAACAGGCATCGGCCGCTGGTCCTATGCGGCCTTCGAGCGCGCCATGCGCCACGGCATCCACCAGGATGGACGTCAGCTGTATCCGGCATTCCCGTACACGGCCTTTGCCAAGCTCAGCGATGGAGACCTGCAGGCCCTGTATGGCTACCTGATGTCCCAGCCCGCCGTGAAGGCCAAGGCACCCGAGACGCAACTGGCCTTTCCCTACAACCTGCGCCCGGCCATGGCCGGCTGGAATCTGCTGTTCCACGACGCCACGCCCTTCAAGGCCGACCCCGCGCGCAGCGCCGAATGGAACCGGGGTGCCTATCTGGTCGAAGGCGCGGGCCACTGTGCGGCCTGTCACTCGCCGCGCAATGCGCTGGGGGCCGAAAAGAGCGGCATCCGCTATCTGGGCGGCGGCGAGGCCGAAGGCTGGAGCGCCCCTGCGCTCAACCAGCTGGCCGGCGGCAAGCTGCCCTGGAGCCGCGAAGAGCTGTACCAGTACCTGCGCACGGGCTTCTCGGCCCGCCATGGCGTGGCGGCGGGGCCCATGGCGCCCGTCATTCACGGCTTGGCCCAGTTGCCGGAAGCCGATGTGCGCGCCATGGCCACCTATCTGACGGAACTGCCGGGCCAGGCGGCACAGGATGCGCAGTCCGCACCGGCTCAGGCCGCGCCCGTCGCTCCTCTGATTACAACGGTGGCCGCCCCCGTGGCCACGCCGGCCCCGGAGATGGTGCGCCAGGTCAACGGCGAGCGCATCTACCAGAACGCCTGCGCGGTCTGCCATGAGGCGGGCAGCGGGCCCACGCTGTTCGGCGTCAAGCCTCTGCTGGCCCTGAACACCAACCTGCATGCCGCAAGCCCGGACAACCTGCTCCAGGTCATCCTGAACGGCATCCAGACACCCGCCGACGATGCGCTGGGCTATATGCCCGGCTTCAGGGACAGCCTGGACGACAGGCAGATTGCGGACCTGATCGGATATTTGCGTCAACGATTTGCACCGGAGGAAAAAGCTTGGCCAGACGATACGAAGACGATTAAGCGGCTGCGAGCGCAGGTGCAGGCGCATGCGCCCTAGGGGCTGCGGCGGGCGGCGGCATGGGCGGTGCCGCGGATATGGATCTCTTGCCCTGGAATCGCTCCAGGGGCCGGGTCCGGACATCTGATGCTGGGGACAGGGGATGGACAGCCACGGACGGGCTATCGCTATGCCGACCGTACGGAATGTGCCCATCGCCTGGATGCAGATACCGACATCTGGAATCTTTTTCATCGGTCCATGGAAATGGCGCCGAGGGAGTGGTTCGCTCTGGATGTGTGATGGGTGGAAAGCACTGCACGAATAGGCCGAGGCCGAATGGCGGTGCTTGCGAGAAGACAGATTCAACAATTGCGATGACTAAAAAAGGAGTCCCTGCATGTCATCTACATATATTTCAGTGGAAAAAGGCATCCAGACTGCGGGTGTGGGCAAGTTTCAGTACCGGCTGTTCGTGATCTTCGGCCTGGTCTGGCTGGCGGACGCCATGCAGGTGCTGTCCATCGGTTTCAGTGCGCCGTCCATTGCCAAGACTTTCGGCAAGACCGTGCCGGAGGCGCTGCAGACCGGCACCTTCTTCTTCATCGGCATGCTGATCGGAGCCTTCGTCTTCGGCAGACTGGCAGACCGCATAGGCCGCCGTCCGGTACTGATGATGGCCGTGGTGATCGACGCCTTTGCGGGAGTGGCTTCGGCCTTTGCACCCGAGTTCGCCTGGCTGCTGGTGCTTCGCTTCATCACTGGCATAGGCGTGGGCGGAACGCTGCCCGTGGACTACACCATGATGGCCGAGTTCCTGCCCAGCGACCGCCGTGGCCGCTGGCTGGTGCTGTTGGAGTCGTTCTGGGCTGTAGGCACCATCTTCCTGGCCATCCTGGCGCTGGTAGCTGTTTATTGGGGCGAGGATGCCTGGCGCGTGATCTTTTTCGTGACCGGACTGCCGGCGCTGATCGGCGTGGTGCTGCGCTTCTACATCCCTGAATCGCCCATGTACCTGAACCGTAACGGCAAGTCCGAAGAGGCGCGCAAGGTGCTGCAACGGGTGGCCAAGGTCAACGGAAACGCGGTCGACATTCCGGCTCTGCAGCCTGAAAAGCAGGAGCGCAAGTCTCTCTTCGCCCTGTTCTCGCAGGATCTGCGGCGCCGCAGCTTCTCGCTGTTCCTGGCATGGGCGCTGATCTCCATCGCCTACTACGGCGTCTTTGTCTACCTGCCCGTCAAGCTCAGCAGCGAAGGCTTCGCCTTCATGCGTGGTCAGGTCTTCCTGGTGGTGCTGGCGCTGGTGCAGCTGCCAGGATTTGCGCTGTCGGCCTACGGCGTCGAGCGCTGGGGCCGCAAACCTACGCTTATCGGCTTTCTGCTGCTCAGTGCCGTAGGCTGCATGCTGTACAGCCTGGGCTCCTCGCCCTTCGTGGTGATCGGATCGACGCTGCTGATGAGCTTCTCACTACTGGGTACCTGGGGCGCGTTGTATGCCTTCACGCCCGAGGTCTACCCGACCGACCTGCGTGCCAGCGGCATGGGCATGGCAGGTGCTGTGGCGCGTTTCGGCGGCCTGTTCGCCCCGGCGATCATTGCGCCCCTCATGGCCACCCATTTCACCATGGCTCTGGCCGTGCTGTCGGCGATGCTGGTCGGTGGTGCGCTGTCGATCTGGGCGGTGGACGTGGAGTCGCGCAACCGGGCGCTGGATTGATGACGGTCTGAGCGGTCGGTTCAGCAAAAAGGCCAGAAGGATTAATCCTTCTGGCCTTTGCTTTTTTTGGGGCTGCAGCAACTCATTCGGAGTCGCTGCCTTCCAGCATTTTTCTGAGCAGGAAATCCAGCGCCAGACGCTCCGCGGGATTGAGCTTGCCGTAGGTGCTTTCGGTGATCTGCTTGGCAAAGGGCTCCATGTCGTGCACCAGATCCTGACCGGCTTCGGTAAGGTTGATGACGACCTTGCGCCGGTCCGTGCGGTCATGCTCCACATGCACCAGCTCGCGCTGCTTGAGCCGGTCCACCACGCCGCGTATGGTGGCCTGATCGATCACCGTGGCCTTGACGATATCGGCGAGCGAGCTGCCTTTGTTGTCACGCACGGAGCACAGCACCACGAATTGCGCCGCCGTAAGCTGAGAGTCGGGAATGTACTGCTGGAAAAGCGCGGCATGCCTTTGATAGACGCGTCGCAGCAGGTGCCCGATCTGGTCCGAAAAGTGATAGCCATCTTGTGGCGTCATGGCTGATGGCGGCTGCTGAATCATGGTTCGCGTGAGCTTACCAAAAATCACGCCAATTACCGTGATTTGCGACAAGCCATGTGCATGGGCAAGACGCTGCAAAACCGCGTCAAAGCAGCATGTACAGCAAAGGGGGCATCAGGGCGTGCAGGTACATCGGCGCAGGCTGTCAGCTCATTTGCGCATTGAATGGTGCAATCAGGAATATGAATTTGACGGCTTACCGCTCAGGGCTTGAAATGGGAGGAGAGACAAAGCGCCTGCGGAACATACCGCGCCGCTTCCCCAATGAAAGCCAGTAGGGTCACCCATGCCAGCCATTCAAGGGAAGATCATTCCCATCACCTTCGACGGAGCCGCCAGTGCCGGTTCCGCACTCGGTGGTCATGAACGCCAAGCCCTCGAGCACGCCATTGCCGACCATGCATCGCGCCCGGGCTCTCTGATCGAGTTGCTGCACTCCCTGCAAAATGCGCTGGGCTTTATCCCGCGCGCTGCCGTGCCGGCCATTGCCGAGGCCCTGAATCTTTCGCGTGCCGAGGTCCATGGTGTTGTCAGCTATTACCCGCATTTGCGCGAGCAGCCGCATGGCAGGACGCTGATCCAGATCTGTCGGGCCGAAGCCTGCAAGTCGCGCGGTGCCGATGCACTGTTCGCCCATGCGCAAGCGACACTGGGCTGCCTGGCCCATGGCACGAGCGCCGATGGCAGCGTGACGCTGGAGCCTGTCTACTGCCTGGGGCTGTGCGCCCAGTCGCCGGCTGTGATGGTCGACGAGAGCGAGGTCCATGCACGAATGACCGAGGGCCGGCTCGACGCCTTGCTGGCAGAGATACAGCAGGAACAGCTTGAAACCAAGGCGGATAAAACGCTGACAGCTATCGAAAATGAAGCTATCGCTGCCGCGCGTATCTATGTGCCGCGCGATGCCGCGGCCCTGGCCGTGGGCGCGGATGCGGTGGCCGAGGCGCTGCAGCGCGAGTGCGCGGCGCGAGGCCTGGCGGTGGAGCTGGTACGCAACGGCTCGCGCGGCCTGCTGTGGCTGGAGACCCTGGTCGAGGTCGAGACTGCGCAGGGCCGTGTGGCCTACGGCCCGGTTCAGGCAGCTGACGTGCCGGGTCTGCTGGATGCCGGCATGCTGCAGGGCGGCCCCCATGCGCTATGCCATGGGCTGACCGAGCAGATGCCTTATCTGGCCAGGCAGGAGCGCCTGACTTTTGCGCGCGTGGGCATCGTCGATCCGCTGAGCCTGCGGGACTACGAGGCCCATGGCGGCTGGCAAGGCCTCAGGGCCGCTGCGGCCATGGCGCCCGAAGCCATCGTCCGGCAGGTGCTGGAGTCCGGCCTGCGCGGTCGCGGCGGTGCGGCATTTCCGGCGGGGATCAAATGGAAGACCGTGGTGGCTGCAGCAGGGTCGCAGAAATACATTGCCTGCAATGCCGACGAAGGCGATTCGGGCACGTTCGCCGACCGTCTGCTGATGGAAGGCGACCCGTTCTGCCTGATCGAGGGCATGGCGATCGCTGCGCTGGCCGTCGGTGCGACGCAGGGCTATATCTATGTGCGCAGCGAATATCCGCATGCGATTGCGGTGCTGAACGAGGCGATTGCACGTGCCAGTGCCGCGGGCTGGCTGGGCGGCAATGTGGCCGGCAGCGGCAAGGCGTTCCAGCTGCAGGTGCGCAAGGGTGCGGGCAGCTATGTCTGCGGCGAGGAGACCGCCATGCTGGAGAGCATCGAAGGCAGGCGCGGCATTGTGCGTGCCAAGCCTCCGTTGCCCGCGATCGAAGGCCTGTTCGGCAAGCCCACGGTCATCAACAACGTGATCACGCTGGCGACCGTGCCGATCATCCTGGCCAGAGGCGCGGCCTTCTATCAGGGCTATGGCATGGGTCGCTCGCGCGGCACGCTGCCGTTCCAGCTGGCCGGCAATATTGCGCAAGGCGGCTTGGTGGAAAAAGCCTTCGGCCTGACGTTGCGCGAGCTGGTGCAGGACTTTGGCGGCGGCACGGCCAGCGGCCGGCCCATCAAGGCCATTCAGGTGGGCGGCCCGCTGGGCAGCTATGTGGCGCCCGAGGACTGGGATGATCCGCTGGACTACGAAGCCTATGCCGCCAAGAGCAATGTGGTCGGCCATGGCGGTCTTGTCGTGCATGACGACGGCGCCGATATGGCACAGCTGGCGCGCTATGCCATGGAGTTCTGCGCCATCGAGTCCTGCGGCAAATGCACGCCCTGCCGCATCGGCTCCACGCGAGGGGTGGAGGTGATAGACCGCATCACGCGTCTAGGCGGCGCCGAGCATGCGGCCAATGTGGCGCTGCTCGAGAGCCTGTGCGACACCATGCAGCACGGCAGCCTGTGCGCCATGGGCGGCATGACCCCCTATCCGGTGCGCTCTGCGCTGCAGCACTATCCGCAGGACTTCGGTATCGAGCCCGTGCAGACCGTGAACCCCGCCTGAGGAGAGAGCCATGCTGGAACATCTGAAGAACATCGATTGCGGAACGCCTGCCAGCCTGTCCGAGGAACGGGTCACGCTGCATATCGACGGCCGCGAGGTCACCGTGCCCAAGGGCACATCGCTGATGCGCGCCGCCGTCGATGGCGGCATCAAGGTGCCCAAGCTCTGCGCCACGGATTCGCTGGAGCCCTTTGGTTCCTGTCGGCTGTGTCTGGTGCAGATCGAGGGGCGCAAGGGCTTTCCTGCGTCCTGCACCACGCCTGCCGAAGCTGGCATGAAGGTGCGCACCCAGAGCCCGCAGCTGCAGGAGCTGCGCAAGGGCGTGATGGAGCTCTATATCTCCGACCATCCGCTCGACTGCCTGACCTGCTCGTCCAACGGGGACTGCGAGCTGCAGGACATGGCCGGAGTGGTCGGTCTGCGCGAGGTGCGCTATGGCATGGATGGAGCCAACCACTTCAAGGGCGAAGCCAGGGCCGAGGTCGATACCTCCAATCCCTATTTCAACTACGACCCCAGCAAGTGCATTGTCTGCAATCGCTGCGTGCGCGCCTGCGAGGAAACGCAGGGCACGTTTGCACTGACGATCAGCGGACGCGGTTTCGAGTCTCGCATCACGGCAGGCCAGGGCGACGGCTTCATGGCCAGCGACTGCGTGAGCTGCGGCGCCTGCGTGCAGGCCTGCCCCACGGCCACCTTGCAGGAGAAGACCGTGGTCGAGCTGGGCCAGAGTGAGCACAGCGAAATCACCACCTGCGCCTACTGCGGCGTGGGCTGCGGCTTCAAGGCCGAGATGAAGGGCGAGCAGGTGGTGCGCATGGTGCCCTGGAAGGACGGCAAGGCCAACGAAGGTCATGCCTGCGTCAAGGGGCGTTTTGCCTGGGGCTATGCCACGCACAAGGACCGCATCACCCAACCCATGATCCGCGCGAAGATCACCGACCCCTGGCGCGAAGTGAGCTGGGAGGAGGCGATAGGCCATGCGGCCAGCGAATTCCGCCGCATCCAGGCCACGCATGGCCGGGACTCGATTGGCGGCATCACCTCGTCGCGCTGCACCAACGAGGAAACCTATCTGGTGCAGAAGCTGATCCGCGCCGCCTTCGGCAACAACAATGTCGATACCTGTGCGCGCGTCTGTCACTCGCCCACGGGCTATGGCCTGGGCCAGACCTATGGCACGTCAGCAGGGACGCAGACCTTCAAGTCGGTCGAGCACTCCGATGTGATCATGGTGATCGGCGCCAATCCCACTGCGGCGCATCCGGTGTTCGGCTCGCGCATGAAAAAGCGGCTGCGTGGCGATGCTCGGCGTGCCGGCGCCGGTTTGATCGTGATCGATCCGCGCGAGATCGAACTCGTCAGCTCGCCCCATGTCAAGGCCGACTACCACCTGCAGCTGAGGCCCGGCACCAATGTGGCCATGATTACGGCGCTGGCCCATGTGATCGTCACCGAGGGCTGGCTGGCCGATGCCTATATCGACGAGCGCTGCGACGCCAAGTCCTTTGCGCAATGGAAGGAGTTCGTTGCCAGGCCGGAGAACTCGCCCGAGGCCACGGCCGACATCACCGGCGTGGCTCCCGAGCTGGTGCGCGGTGCGGCGCGGCTGTATGCATTGGGCCGTGCGGATCATCCGCAGGGAAGGCAGGTCAACTCCGCCATCTATTACGGCCTGGGCGTGACCGAGCATGCGCAGGGATCGACCATGGTCATGGGCATTGCCAATCTGGCCATGGCCACGGGCAATGTGGGTCGCGAAGGCGTGGGCGTGAACCCCTTGCGCGGCCAGAACAATGTCCAGGGCTCCTGCGACATGGGCAGCTTTCCGCATGAGCTGCCGGGCTATCGCCATATCTCGGACAGCATTACCAGAGCCGCATTTGAAGGCGCCTGGGGCGTGAGGCTCAGTCCCGAGCCGGGTTTGCGCATTCCCAATATGTTCGAGGCCGCGCTGGAAGGCAGCTTCATGGGTCTGTACTGCGAGGGCGAGGACATCGTGCAGTCCGACCCGAACACCCAGCATGTGACGGCAGCGCTTTCTGCCATGGAATGCGTGGTGGTGCAGGACATCTTCCTCAACGAAACGGCCAAGTACGCTCATGTGTTCCTGCCCGGATCTTCCTTCATGGAGAAAGACGGTACCTTCACCAATGCCGAGCGCCGCATCTCGCGCGTGACCCAGCTCATGCAGCCGCTGGCCGGTTATGCCGACTGGGAGGTGACGCAGCTTTTGTCCAATGCGCTGGGCTATCCCATGAACTACGGTCATCCGCGCGAAATCATGGCCGAGATCGCGGCCCTGACACCCACTTTTGCGGGCGTGAGCTACGAGAGGATCGAGCGTCTGGGCAGCGTGCAGTGGCCCTGCAATGAAGGCACCGAAGAGGCGGGCACGGCCATCATGCACAAGGACAAGTTCGTACGTGGCAAGGGCCGCTTCATCATCACGCAGTATGTGGCCAGCGATGAAAAGGTCACGCAGCGCTTTCCGCTGCTGCTGACCACGGGGCGCATTCTCTCGCAGTACAACGTGGGCGCGCAGACTCGGCGTACGGCCAACAGCCAGTGGCATGGCGAGGACAGGCTGGAGATTCATCCGCATGACGCACAGGACCGTGGCATCCGCGATGGCGACTGGGTGGGCATTGAAAGCCGCTCCGGCCAGACGGTGTTGCGTGCCACGGTGACCGAGCGCATACAGCCCGGTGTGGTCTACACCACCTTCCATTTCCCCGAGTCGGGTGCGAATGTGATCACCACCGACAGCTCGGACTGGGCCACCAACTGCCCCGAGTACAAGGTGACGGCCGTGCAGGTATTGCCTGTGGCTCAGCCCTCAAGCTGGCAGCAAGGCTACAGGCGTTTCAACGACCAGCAGCTCGGTCATCTGGCCGCGGCGCAGTTGGAAATGGGAGGTCAATGATGGACGTGAACAACTTGATCCGCATGGCCAATCGCATAGCCGAGTTCTTCGAGGCCATGCCCGAGCATGACGAGGCGCTGGATGATGTGGCCCAGCATATTCATAAGTTCTGGGAGCCACGCATGCGGCTTCGCATTCTGGCGGCCTTGAACGAGCCTTCCGAGGCCGCTCAGCTGCGGCCTCTGGTGCGCGATGCGTTGCACAAGCACGCCGCGCTGCTGGAGCCTGTGCAGGCATAGCGCAGTGCGCCAGACAGCAGCGCCATGCATCCATCCGGAATGTGTTGCGGGTATATTCTTTAGAGCGTGTTTACGATCTCCTCGCGCCGCGACAGAGGGCTTTGCGGGATGGAATGCAAGGGGGCGGCCCCCCGCGCGCGATACCGCAGCAATAGCCGTGCTATTGCGAGGATTCGCGCGGCCGGTGAGGCAACGCCGCAGATCGCCCCTGACGGGGCGCCCGCAAAGACACTGTCCCGGAGGGTTGGAGCGAAATCGGGCGATTTCTGTGCGCTGTCTCTTGCTTGCACCCCGGTGCAAGCGGCGATCCATCGCTTCGAACTCGCCCCGATTGCGCTCCAACGCGGCTGCGTAGAGATCGTAAACACGCTCTTGGATCCCTGATCTGAGCCGCTGCCCGCGATCGAATGGCCGCGGCTTTTTTTGTTGGCCATCTTCATGACTTCCGAATCCGTCAAAAGCTCTTTGATGAGTGCACATCTGCGTCTTCTGGGCATGGCCCTGATGTGGGGTGCTTCCTGGCCGGCAGGCCGCATTCTGGCGCTCAACATGCCGCCGCTGGCGGCATCGGCGCTGCGCTTTTTACTGGCCGCGACCCTGTTGCTGCCCTGGCTGTATTTCTCCGGCGGGCTGGGTGCTCTCAGGCACTGGTCTGTCAAGACCTGGCTGGGCATGTTTGCAGCAGGCGCGACCGGGGTGTTCGGCTACGCCAGCTTTTTCCTCACCGGTCTGCAGCATCTGCCTGCGGGCAAGGCGGCGTTGCTCATCACGCTCAATCCGGTGGTCACGCTGGCTTTTGCCGTGTGGCTGTTCAAGGAACGCATCAACATCACCATTGCCCTGGGCATGTTGTTGGCGGCCTGCGGCGCCGTGGTGGTTATCTCGCATGGCGACCCCATGCAATTGCTCAACGGAACGGTTGGGGCGGGCGAGATACTGATTCTGGGCTGCGTGGCCTGCTGGGTTTGCTACACGCTGATCGGCCGCGCCATGCTGGCAGGTGTGGATGCACTGGCTGCCACCACCGTGACTTCCATTTTCGGCGCCATGCTGCTTTCGGCCGCCAGCCTGGTTCTGGAAAGCCCGCAGGGGCTGGTTTCGGCATTTCAGGCCAGTGGCACGGCCTGGACCGCCATGGTCTTCATGGCCTATGGCTCCACGGCCCTGGCTTATGCCTGGTACTTCGCGGGCGTCAAATCGCTGGGCGCGGGCGCCGCCTCGGGCTATATCACCCTGGTGCCGGTGATCGGCGTGCTGCTTTCGGCCCTGCTGCTGGGAGAAAGCGTTGACGGCTCCATGCTGTTGGGTGGCGCCATGGCCGTGCTGGGCACGGCAGTGATGAACTGGGGGCGCCGCACGGGTGCCTGAAGCTGCTTGCGACCTGCTCAAAGCGGATCATATCGCGCATATTTTGGGTTGAACCAGCGCAGATCCTGTTTACCCAGGCTGTGCAGATGAGCCTTGGCCTGGAGCAGCAGCGGCCGCTGCAAGTCCTTGAACTGCAAGGCGCGTGATTTATCCGCTGCCTCCAGGCGAAGCACATTGGCCTGCGCGCTGGTGTCGCTGTAGCTGCGCACCACCAGGCTCAGATTGCCCAGCGTGAAGCGGTAGATGTCGTATTCGTAGTAGTACTCGTAAAAGCCCTCGGCATCGGGCTCACTGGCGTCGATATGGTGGCTGCACTCCACCTGCAGGCCATCTGTGTTCATGCTTTAGCTGCAATCGGTGTGCAGCCGGTGCGTGCCGCACTTCACGCAGCGAAACAGGTAACCGCCCACCGGATCACCGGTCTTGCTGATGGCCTGCAGATAGCGCTCTGGCATGTTGGCAATATCGGCTTGCAACTCCTGCTCCAGCTGCTTGATTTCGGTATGGTCGGTGTAACCCACAAAGGCGCAGGGCTGATCGCAATGCACCAGCCATTGCACCTGCTGCCAGCTGTGATAGCTGGGCGTGCGTTCGCAGACTTCCAGCAGTTGCACGCGATCCATGACGATGCTGTCAGGTTCGTCGGGATCGGCGCTCACGCCTTCAATGCCCAGGTAGTCGTTGAATTCACCCTCGTAGCGCTGGGCTGCGCTGCCGTCGGCAATGCACCAGGGGCAGAGATAGTCCGGCTCTTCGCGGCTGTAAAACGAGCTGTTGTACTTGAGCTCACGCGCTTGGCCGCAGCAGGAGCAGATACCGCTTTCGGCCACAAACAGATCCAGCGCATAGGCATTGGGGCTGAGACGAAATTCTGGCAAATCCATGGAGATCTCCATTCAGGTCTGGCGATTCAGGGCGATGGTTTGCAGCAGATTCTGGCAAGCATCCTCGATCAGATCGAGCACATGCTCGAAGCCGCGCTCGCCACCGTAATAGGGGTCGGGCACTTCCTGGTCGCCGAAGCGCTGGCAGTAATCGGTCAGTCGATGCAGGCGCTCTTGCTGTGCAGGACTGGCAAGGTGGCGGGCGGCGGTTTCATTGGCGCTGTCCATCACCAGTACCAGATCGAAAGCGTCGAAATCCTGCGTCGTCAGCTGCCGCGCACGCTGCCCGCTGAGGTCATAGCCCCGGCGGCGAGCATGCTGCTGGCTGCGGGCATCGGGAGCTTCGCCCACGTGATAGCCATGCGTGCCGGCGGAGTCCACTTGCACCAGATGCTGCAGACCTGCATCCGCGACCATTTTTTCCAGCACGCCGTGGGCAGTGGGGCTGCGGCAGATGTTTCCGGTGCAGACCATCAGAACGCGAACGGGTTGGGCAGCAGTCATGGCTGATCTTTCGCTGTGGCTTGTACCTCGGCCATTTTGGTTTCCAGTGTGCGGATCTGGGTTTTGAGCTGGCGCATGCTGCTTTGCATGGTTACTCCCAGCAGGCGGCGCATGCCTTCGAAGAACAGCACCATGAAGAGGACCACGGGCAGCACGCCCCAGCGCAGCCAGGGCGAGGCCTGGTTGATCCAGGCCACGGCGCAGACCACCACAGCCATGGCCACGGCAAGATAGTTCCATTTCCTCGAGCTTTGCATCTTGCTCTCGTACTTCTGCGCGGTGGCTTCGAGCTGCTGTTCGGTGACTCTGAGCTTGGCAATGGACGCCTGAATCTCTTCAAGGCTGGCGGGCTTGTCTGACGGCATAGGGCAGATGATCGTTAAGAGAGGAGGCAGGTGCTATACCGGCCTGAAACGATTTTGATAGCTGAAAGCGCTTGAAGGGCAAGCGCTTTGGCAATATTTGTTTAGAAGTGGTGTGTGCGGCTCAATGCATCGAACTCGGCGCCCCACTGCTGTCGCAGGCTGCGCTTTTCGCTCTCGTCTATCCAGGCCGCATCGATGCCGTTGAGCATGAAGTCCCTGAGGTCGGCCACTGAAAAGCCGAAGTCGCTGACCATCTTGGTCCAGGCTCCCGTGGGGTTCACATGGTGCAGCGTGGGGTCGTCGGTGTTGGGGTGTACGCGAAGGCCCAGGCCGGGCATCTGGCGTATCGGGTGATCCAGCGCCCAGCGTTCGGGAGCCAGTGTGCGCAGATAGTAGGAGTTGGTCGGCACCACGGTGAACACAATGCCCAGATCGGCGCAGCGCCGGGCCAGTTCCGGGTTGTCGATGACGGTGTAGCCATGATCGACGCGATCCACCTTGAGAGTCTCGATGGCGGTCTGCAGATTGTTCCAGGGCAGGCCGAACTCGCTGGCATGGGCCGTGGTCTTGAGGCCGTTGCGACGCGCCAGCGCATAGGCTTCGACAAACAGCTCGGGCGGGCGCTCGTTTTCGCGGTAGTCGATGCCGATGCCGGGCACATCGTCATGGCGGTTGTCCAGCATCCATTGCACCATCTGCACGGCGGCCTCGGCCGGGGCTTCGCGGTCGATGGACGGCACCAGGCGGCCACGTATGCCGCAATCCTTTTGTGCGGCTGCGGCGCCGGACAGAATGGCTTGCTGGGCAACGGCATAGCTCATGCCCGAGCATTGCACCGTGCCCGTGGGGTTCCAGAAGAATTCGGCATAGCGCACATGGTGGGCGGCAGCATCCTGCAGGTATTCATAGGTAATACGCTCCAGATCGGCCGGCGTCTGCAGCAGCCACTCGTCGAGTGCGCGCAGCACGCGCAGCACGCCTACGGGCTTTTCGCCGCGCGTGTAGAAGGCCTCGATCTCTTCGGGAGTCAGCGGCGCCTTGGCGCGCTGCACCAGCTCGATGAAGGTGTTTTTTCTGACCGTGCCCAGCAGGTGGCAGTGCAACTCCATCTTGGGGATGGCATGGGCAAAGGCGGTCAGTTCAGGTGTGGGGGCAGTAGGCGCGGCATTCATGCCGCAGATGGTAGTGGCTTGCGATCAGCCTTGCCGTAGGCAGTTTTACATTAGGGCGCCAGGAACAGCCGCGGCACGGAGGCCGCCAGCATGGCGATGCCCGAGCAGGTCAGCAGGCTCAGCACGATCTGGCGAAAGCGCGCATCGCTCACGCCCTTGTAGACGCGGGTGCCGAAGATCACGGGCACCAGCACGGCCGGCAGCACGATGGCGAACGAGGGCCACATGGCGGGCTTGACCAGGCCGGTGGCCAGATAGCTGGCCATGGTCACGGCCAGCACCGAGAGGTTGAAGTTCTGGATCACCGTGCGCTGCACATGGCGCTCAAAGCCGCGCAGCGTGCACCACAGCGTGGGCACGGTGCCGCTGAAGCCGCCCAGTCCGCCCATGGCGCCACCGATCAGGCCCGCAACCGCATCGCTCAGGCGGGCCAGCAGGCCGCCGCCCAGCGTCAGCCGGGGCAGGTGGGCGCTCAGCAGCATGGTGGGGCACCACAGCACCAGCAGGCAGCCCAGGCCAAGCTTGAACCAGTCCATATTGAGATGCGGCATCACGGCCACGCCCATGGGAATGCCGACCAGGCCGCCCGCGATGAACGGCAGCAGCGACTTCCAGTGGAAATCGCGCCGCACGGTGAACGCCGCGATGATCTGGCCCGTGAGGGAGCCGAACACCGAAAGCACGGCCGCCAGTTGCGGCTCCAGCACCCAGGCCCAGAAGGACATGGCCACCATGCCGAAGGCAAAGCCCGAAAGCCCCTGCACAAACCCCGCCACAGCGGCCCCCAGGGCCACGATCAACATTGCTTCCACGTTCTGGTCTCCGTCCGATGGCATCGATTATCGTCTTCGGTCGGCAGGGAATTGCCATGCAGTTTTGGCATGGCTGCAGGCCGCTGCGCTATCGTGCAGACCATGCAAGCATCATCTGTCTGGATTCTGGGACTGCGCAATCTCTGGCGCGATCTGCGCGCTGGCGAGCTGCGCCTGATCATCGTGGCCGTGCTGCTGGCAGTGGCGGCACTGAGCTCCGTGGGCTTTTTTGCCGACCGCCTGCAGGCCGGCCTGCAGCGCGACGCCCGTCAGCTGCTGGGCGGAGATGTGGTAGTGGTCAGCGACAACCCCGCCCCCGCGGTTTTCGTGCAGCAGGCACAGCAGCAGGGACTGCAGACCGTGGCCACGGCCAGCTTTCCGACCATGGCGCGGGCCGCCCAGGAGCAGGGCGGAGCCAGCCGCCTGGTGGCGCTCAAAAGCGTGGACCCCGGCTACCCATTGCGCGGCGTGCTGCACCTGAATCAGGGACCCGGTCAGCCAGACCTGGAAGTCAGGGCGATTCCTGAACGCGACCATGCCTGGGTGGATGCACCGCTGCTGGAGGCGCTGGGCCTGAAGCTCGGCGACCAACTGCTGCTGGGCGATGCGAGCTTTCGTATCTCGCACATCATTGCCATCGAGCCCGATCGTGGCGCGGGCTTCATGAGCTTTGCCCCGCGCGTGATGATCAACAGCGCCGACCTGCCCGCAACGCGCCTGGTGCAGCCCGCCAGCCGCATCACCTATCGGCTGGCCGTGGCGGCGCAGGCAGATGCCGGGCGCGGCGCGCAGCGGGCTGCACAGGACTATCTGGGCTGGGCGCAGGAGTTGGCCAAGAGCCTGCATGGCGTGCGTGTGGAGTCGCTGGAAAGCGGCCGCCCCGAAATGCGCCAGACCCTGGACAGGGCCGAGAAATTCCTGAGTCTGGTGGCGCTGCTCTCGGCGCTGCTGTCGGCCGTGGCCGTGGCACTGGCCGCGCGCGCCTTTGCCAACAGCCATCTCGATGCGTCGGCCATGCTGCGCGTGCTCGGCCAGAGCCAGCGCCGCATTGCCCTGGCCTATGTGGTGGAGTTCGTGAGCATTGCCCTGGCTGCCAGCGCGGCCGGCGTGCTGCTGGGCTGGGCCGTTCACCATGTGTTTGTCTGGCTGCTGGCCGGACTGGTCGAGTCTGCCCTGCCTGCGGCGAGCCTGTGGCCCGCATTGTTCGGCATGGGCATGGGGCTGACCCTGTTGCTGGCCTTTGGCTTGCCGCCCGTGCTGCAGCTGGCGCAGGTGCCGCCGCTGCGCGTGATGCGGCGCGACCTGGGGGCGCTCAAGCCCGCATCGTGGCTGGTGCTGGGTGTGGGCGTTACGGGTTTTGCGGCCTTGCTGATGGTGGCCAGCCGCGACATCAAGCTGGGCCTGATTGCCGTAGGCGGCTTTGCCGTCGCCGTGCTGCTGTTTGCGGGCCTGGCCTGGCTGGCCGTCAAGCTGCTGCGCCAGGTGGTCAACGAGAGCACGGCGCCGCGCTGGCTGGTCATGGCCACGCGCCAGGTCTCGGCCAAGCCCGTGTATGCCGTGGTACAGGTCAGCTCGCTGGCGGTAGGGCTGCTGGCCCTGGTGCTGCTGGTGCTGCTGCGCACCGATCTGATAGCCAGCTGGCGCAAGGCCACGCCGGCCAATGCGCCCGATCGCTTTGTCATCAATGTCCAGCCCGATCAGGCGCAGGACTTTCAGGCCGCGCTGAAGAAGGCCGGCGTGCACAGCTATGACTGGTATCCCATGATTCGCGGCCGGCTGATTGCCGTCAATGGCAAGGCCGTCAGCCCCGAAGACTATGAGGAGGATCGTGCCAAGCGTCTGGTGGACCGGGAGTTCAATATCTCCACCGCCGAAGCCATGCCCGATCACAACCAGATCGTGGGCGGCCGCTGGCAGGCCGGCGAGCAGGGCGCGATCAGCATGGAGGAAGGCATCGCCAAGACCCTGGGTCTGAAGCTGGGCGATACGCTGCGCTTCGATATCGGCGGTGAGGAGAGCGAGGCCCGCATCACCAGCCTGCGCAAGGTGGACTGGAGTTCCATGCGCGCCAACTTCTTTGTGATCTACCCCGTGCAGCATCTGGAGAACGTGGCCGTGACCTATCTGGCGGCCTATCGTGCGCCCGACATCAAGGGCTTTGACAATGCACTGGTCAATGAATTTCCGAACATCACCAATGTCGATCTGAGCAGCACGCTGGCCCAGGTGCAGCAGGTGATGGACCAGGTCATACGCGCCGTGGAGTTCCTGTTCGGCTTCACGCTGGTGGCGGGTTTGGTCGTGCTGTTTGCCTCCGTCACCGGCACGCGTGAGGAAAGAGCGCGCGAATACGCCATCATGCGCGCCGTGGGAGCACGGTCGGGCCTGCTGCAGCAGGTGCAGAGTGCCGAGCTGGCCGGAGTGGGCCTGATGGCCGGCTTTCTGGCCAGCTGCGTTGCTTTGGCCGTGGGCTGGGCGCTGGCGCGCTGGGTGTTTGATTTCGAGTGGAATGTGCTCTGGTGGGTGCCGCTGGTGGGCGCGCTGGCGGGCGCATTGCTGGCCTGGCTGGCCGGCTGGTGGGCATTGCGCGAGGTGGTCAGCCGTCCCGTGATGATCACGCTGCGCCAGGCGGCGGAATAAGAACGTTCTAAGGCTAGCCCTTGAACAGCCGCTCGCTCGCAAAGTCCACAAAAGCCCGGACTTTTGGCGAGAGCTGACGGCTGGAGGGCCAGAGTGCCGAGAACTGCCCGCTATGCGTGAGCTGCTGCGCCAGGACCTGCTGGAGCTCGCCACGCGCCAGTGCGTCGCGGGCCAGGAAGTCGGGCATATAGGCCAGACCCAGGCCTGAGACGGCTGCGCCCAGCATGGCTTCCATGTTGTTGCAGACCAGGTAGATGGGCATGGCCGGCAGCCCGGGCAGCGTCCACTCCTCAAGCTTGCCGCTGTTCAGAAAGCGATAGCGCAGGCTGCTGTGTCCGGCAAGGTCGGCCGGCGTCAGCGGCAGGCCGCGCTCGGCCAGATAGGCCGGCGAGGCCGCGAGAATGAAGCGAAACGGCCCGAGTCGGCGCGCCACCAGCCGCGAATCGGCCAGCTCGCCGCTACGGATGACCACATCGAGCCCGGCTTCGACGACATCGACCAGATGGTCATTGAAGTCCAGATCCAGCTCCACCTCGGGATAGAGGGCCTGGAATTCGGGCAGCACGGGCAGCAGAAAACGGTAGCCGATGGTGGGCAGGCTCACGCGCAGCCGTCCGCGCGGCGCTTCGGCGGCGGCCTGCATGGCCGCGCGTGCATCGTGCAGCTCGTCGAGGATGCGCCGGCAGCGTTCGTGAAACAGAGTGCCTTCCTGCGTCAGACGTACCTGGCGTGTGGTGCGATGGAACAGGCGCAGGCCCAGTTGCTGCTCCAGCCGCGCCACGTTCTTGCCCACGGCCGAGGCCGAGATGCCAAGCGCGCGGCCGGCCTCGGCAAAGCTCAGAAGATCGGCGGCACGTACAAAGGACTCAAGTCCGCTGAAGCTGTCCATGGTGATTGGCAACCTTAGGTTGGGATTGTTGGGAGTTTTACCGCTATTTTCGTTTGATTGGAGCGCTTTTATCGTTCATGCCTGATTGATTCACGAAGCCACTCCTCCATGTCCTGCTCCACTTCTCCATCCTGCCCACAGGCGGATCTTCCGGTTTGCGCCCGCCGCGCATCGCCTGCCTGGGTGCTGCTATCAGTCTGCCTGGCTGCTCTGGCCATGCCGCTGAGCTTTACCGGGCCGGCCGTGGCACTGCCGGCGCTGCGCGAGGCACTGGGCGGCGGCCCTCTGGCACTGAACTGGGTCACCAATGCCTTCATGCTGAGCTTCGGCGCCACGCTGATGGCGGCAGGAGCACTGGCCGATGTCTACGGGCGGCGGCGCGTGTTTCTTGCGGGGCTGGCCGTCGTGGTGGGCAGCGTTCTGCTGCAGGTCTGCCTGCAAGGCAAGGGGGCCATCATCGGCTTCGATCTGTTGCGGGCGCTGCAGGGACTGGGCGCGGCCGCTGCACTGGCGGCAGGCACGGCCGGCCTGGCCCAGGCTTACGATGGTGTCCGGCGTACCCGTGCCTTCAGTGTCGTGGGCACCTCCTTTGGTGTGGGACTGGCCTTCGGGCCCTTGCTGTCGGGTTGGTTGCTGCAGAGCTGGGGCTGGCGCAGCGTGATGCTCAGCGCCGCCGCAGCAGCATTCGCGGCGCTGCTGCTGGGCCTGCGCCATATGCCGGAAACGCGCAATCCGCAGGCGCAGCGGCTGGACCTGCCGGGCGCGCTGTCGTTCACGCTGGCGCTGGCTCTGTTGACCTGGGGCATGCTGCAAGTCCCGGAAACGGGCTGGTCGCATGGCCGCACATGGCTGCCACTGGCGGCTGCCCTGCTGGCGGCAGCGGCCTTTGTACAGATCGAGCGCCGCAGCGCCCACCCCATGCTGGACCTGTCGCTGTTCCGCTATCCGCGCTTTGTCGGTGTGCAGTTGCTGGCCGCAGCACCGGCCTATGCCTTTGTGGTGCTGCTGGTGCTGTTGCCGCTGCGCTTCATCGGCGTGGAAGGCCTGGCGCCGCTCGCGGCCGGGGAGCGCATGTTCGTGCTGTCGCTGCCCATGCTGTGCGTGCCGCTGCTGGCGGGCTGGCTTGCGCGCTGGCTGTCGGCCGCCCTGCTGTGCGGGGCGGGACTGCTGGTCTGTGCCGTGGGCTTGCTGTGGCTGGGCCGCTGCATCCCCGGCTCGGACCTGGCGCAGATGGCCGCGCCGCTGCTGCTGATCGGTCTGGGCATAGGCCTGCCCTGGGGGCTGATGGACGGGCTCGCCGTGACCGTGGTGCCGCGCGAGCGTGCCGGCATGGCCACGGGCATCTTCAGCACCGTGCGTGTGGCGGGCGAGGGCATTGCCCTGGCCGTGGTCGGGGCAGCGCTGGCCGCGCTGCTGGCGCGGGAGCTGGCGGCTCTCTCGCCCTCCATGACGCAGGGCCCGGCCGTGGCCCAGATGCTGGTCACCGGCAATATGCAGGGAGCGCAGGCGCTGATGCAGGATGCGTCGGCCGCCGAGCTGCTCAAGGCCTATGGCCTGGCTTTTTCCACCTTGCTCGATGTGCTGGCCGGCGTGACGGTGCTGACGGCCGTTGGGGTTTTCGCATTCCTGCGCTCGGGTACGGACATGCCGCATGTCCGACAATCGGGACTGACTCGCAAAGCCGCTACACATGCAGATTGAAGAAAAGCCCCCGTTTGATACCCCCTACGAATGGATAGGTGGCGAAGACAAAGTCCAGCAACTGGTTGCCCGTTTCTATGACCTCATGGATCTGGAGCCCGGCTACAAGGAGCTGCGCGCCGCCCATGGCAGCACGCTCGACGACGCGCGCCAGAAGCTGTTCTGGTTTCTCTGCGGCTGGCTGGGCGGCCCCGACTATTACCAGGATCGTTTCGGTCATCCGCGTCTGCGCATGCGCCATATGCCGTTTTCCATCGGCATCCAGGAGCGCGACCAGTGGGTGGCCTGCATGGATCAGGCCATGGGCGAGACCGAGGTGCCCGAGGCCTTGCGCACGCGTCTCAAGGCCAGTTTCATGAACACGGCGGACTGGATGCGCAATCGCGGCGCCTGAGTCCCTGGGCCCGGTGGCAAAGCGTCAAATTTCCTTCATGACGCTGTAAAAACCCCTGCCGACACTGCCTGTTTTTCAACAAGCAGGGTCAACCATGCAGGATTTCGATTTGCCTGGCGCAAAGCTGCGCTCGGGCGGTTTCTTCTCGGCATTGCAGCAACGCCGCCATGTGCTGACGGCCGTGGGCTGTGCCGCCTTGCTGGCCGCATGCGGCGGCAGCGACGACAGCAGCACAACGCCTGTCACTGCACAGCCTGCCACGGCGACGCTGGCCGTTCTGGAGACCACGGACCTGCACTTCAATGTGCGCAGCTATGACTATTTCAAGCTGGCCGAAGACAAGACCTATGGCTTCGAGCGCACGGCCACGCTGATCCGTGCGGCCCGCAAGGAATTTGCCAACACGCTGCTGGTGGACAACGGCGACACCATCCAGGGTACGGCTCTGGCCGATTACGAGGCCGAGATCAAGCCCATCGCCTGCACGCAGCAGCTGTCCATGTACAAGGCCATGGGCGCGCTGAGCTTTGACGCCGGCACGCTGGGCAATCACGAATTCAATTACGGTCTGCCCTTTCTCAACCAGGTGCTGGGTGGCGGTCTGGATGTGGACGGCGTGGACGCCAGCCAGAAATGCGCGGGCAACGGCTATCCGGCCGTACTGGCCAATGTCTACAGTAGCAAGACCAGGAAGCCTCTGGTCCAGCCCTATGCCGTGCTGGAGCGCACCATGGTGGCCAAGGGCAGCGACGGCAAGGAAGTCAAGCTGCCCATCAAGATCGGCGTGATCGGCTTCACCACGCCGGGCATCATGAACTGGGACAAGCGCTATCTCGAAGGCAAGGTCTACACCGAGGGCGCGGTCGAGGCGGCGAGCAAGTACGTGCCGGAGTTGCGTGCCAAGGGCGCCGATGTGGTGGTGGCGCTGCTGCATGGCGGTCTGGACGGCTCGGCCTACTCGGCCACCATGGAGAACCCCGGCCTGTATCTGTCCAAGGTGGCGGGCATTGATGCCATGGTCATGGGCCATCAGCACAGCGTGTTCCCCGATCTGTCGGCCAAGCCCGCCTACAGCCAGAGCGGCGTGGACAACCAGGCCGGCACCATCAACGGCGTGCCTGCGGTCATGGCCAGCTCCTGGGGCAAGGCGCTGGGCGTGATCCAGCTGCCGCTGCAATGGGACGGCAAGAAGTGGAGCGTGGCCAAGACCGGCAGCAAGAGCGAGCTGCGCAACATCCAGAACAAGGATGCCGCAGGTGCCACGGTGTTTGTGGATGCCGATCCGGCCGTTGCACCGCTGATCGAGGCACAGCATCAGGCGGCCATCAGCTATGTGAAGACGCCCATCGGCAGCACGGACTTCCGCATGAGCACGCTGTTTGCCGATGTGGGCGATCCCGGTGCGATCCAGATCGTCAACCAGGCCCAGCAGGCCTATGTGGCCGGCTACATCAAGGCCAATCTGCCCCAGTACGCCAGCCTGCCCGTGCTGTCGGTGAGTGCGCCGTTCAAGTCCGGCTTCCAGGGCGGCAAGGACTTCACCGATGTGGCTGCCGGCTCGCTGGCCATCTACAACGCGGCTGACCTGTATCTCTACCCCAACACCGTGTACGCAGTGAAGGTCAACGGCGCCGACATCAAGAGCTGGCTGGAGGCTGCCGCCAAGCGCTTCAACCAGATCGATGTGAACAAGACGACCGAGCAGCCCTTGATCAGCAGCTTCCCGGGCTACAACTTCGACATGTTCACCACGGCCGATGTGCAGTACGAGATCGATGTCACCCAGCCTTTGGGCAGCCGCATCAAGAACCTGAGCTATCTGGGCAAGCCCATGGATACGGCGCAGGAGTTCGTGATCGCCACCAACAACTACCGTGCCACCAGCGGTGCCAGCTTCATCCCCAAGCTCGACGGCTCGTCGGCCATCTGGGCATCGCCCGACGCGAACCGCGATGTGGTGATTGGGTATGTGCGCCAGAATCCGCAGATCACCAGAGCCGCCAATGGCGCTGCCAAGAGCTGGCGCTTTACCAAGGTGACGACGGCCGGCCCGGTGGTGTTCAGCTCCGGCAGCAATGCCTTGAGCGTGGCCCAGGCTGCGGGCCTGACGGGAGTGTCCGTACTGGCCGCGGATGACGGCCTGGGCAAGGGCATGAGCAAATATCAGCTCGATCTGTCCAAGTAGGCTGCGATACCGCAACAACTGCCGCCGTGGCTGCAAAAGCCACGGCGGCTTTTTTCTGGGACTGGCTATGATGCGAGAAATTTTTCAGGGATAGGGGAGAGGGTATGACGGCATATATCGCGCTGGCAGTGGTGGTGGTGATCGTGATCTGGGCAATTGCCCTCTACAACCGCTTGCGCACGCACAAAAACCAGGTGGAGAACGCGTTTGCGCAGATCGATGTGCAGCTCAAGCGCCGCCATGACCTGATTCCGAACTTGGTGGAAGTTGCCCGCGGCTATATGCAGCACGAGGCCCAGACGCTGGAGGCAGTGATCCGCGCGCGCGGCGAGGCCGTCAGCGCTGCCGACAAGGCGCGCCAGTCGCCGGGCAAAGCGCAAGTCATGGGGGCGCTCATGGCGGCGGAGCAGGTGCTGGGCGGCCAGATGGGCCGTCTGATGGCGCTGGCCGAGGCCTATCCCACGCTCAAGGCCGATGCCCGCATGCAGCAGCTCAGCGAAGAGATCACCAGCACCGAGAACCGCATCGGCTTTGCACGTCAGTCCTACAACGACGAGGTGCTGGACTTCAACAACCAGGCTGGGCAGTTCCCGGACCTGATCGTGGCGCGGCTGGTGGGTTTTGTGCATCTGGACATGCTGGCTTCGACCCAGAGCGAGCAGGAGCGCGCCGTCCCTCAGGTCAGGTTCTGAGCGCATGCGTTTCTGGGAGCGACAGCGCGAAGCCAGGCGCAGCACGCGCTGGTTGCTGCTGATATTCGGCCTGTGCGTGCTGGCCGTGGTGGCATCGGTGCATCTGGGCCTGATGCTGGCCTGGTGGCTGGGCACTCTGGCATTCGGCGGTTGGGACTATCCCACGGGTTTTGCGACGGTGAATATCGGCGTGACCTTGCTGCTGGTGTTGGGCGGCTGCTGGATAGAGCTGGACCAGCTGCGCCACGGCGGGCGCAAGCTGGCCCAGCGCGTTGGAGCGCGCGAGGCCAGACCCGGCAGCTCGCTGGCCGAGCAGCAGTTGTGCAATATCGTCCATGAAATGTGCATCGCGGCGCACTGGCCTGCGCCCCAGGTCGCGGTGCTGGCGCGGACCGAGGCCATCAATGCCTTTGCGGCGGGCTGGGATGCGCAGGACGCCGTCATTGCCGTGACCCAGGGGGCGCTGGACCAGCTCAGCCGTGAGGAAATGCAGGGTCTGGTGGCGCATGAGCTGTCCCATCTGCGCGAGGGCGATACGCGACTGAACATGCAGCTGGCCGGCATGGTCTACGGGCTGGAGCTGATTCACAACTTCGGCCAGAGTCTGCGCGAGCGCGACAGCATTCTTACGCAATGGTTCGGCCTCTTCATCCAGGCCGCGGGCTTTGTCGGCTGGCTCGGCGGCCAGTTGCTCAAGGCCGCCGTATCGCGCCAGCGCGAGTATCTGGCCGATGCGCGCGCCGTGCAGTGGACGCGCAGCAAGGACGGCCTGGGCGGCGTGCTGCGCAAGGTGCTCACGCAGCGTGAGCTGGCCGAGGAGCAGTATGGCAGCTGGCAGCAGGACACGCGCAGCCACCAGGGGCTGGACAAGCGCATCGTGCAGCACATGCTGCTGGCCGAGACACCCCATGCCAGCCGCCTCGAAGACTGGCTGGAATCCCACCCCACGGTGCCCGAGCGCATACGCCGCATTTACGGCCGCGATATGCGGCCGCTGCCCTTGCCGCTCAACACCGTGCCGCAGGCAAGATAAGCCTTTTGGGCTCAGTCCCGATGTAAATAAGCGCGAGTAGCTATCAAATTGGAGGCAAATGGGCTCAGAACAGCTTGCGCTTGCCCGGCTGCAACAGCACCACCAGCGCGCCTGCGCCTCCTTCGGCCGGGCGGGCCTGGACAAAGGCCAGAACCTCTTTCTTCTGGACCAGCCAGCGCTGCACCTTGCCCTTGAGCACGGGGGTGCGGCCCGGCGAGCCCAGGCCCTTGCCGTGCACGATGCGCACGCAGCGCACGCCCGTGCGGTGTGAGAGGCGGATGAACTGGCCCAGCGCTTCGCGGGCTTCGTCGGAGCGCAGGCCGTGCAGGTCCAGCTGGCGCTGAATGCTCCAGTGGCCGCCACGCAGCTTGCGCGTCACGTCGAGACCGATACCGGGGCGGCGAAAGCTCAGCTGATCGTCCACGTCCAGCAGGGTGCTGACATCGAACTCATCGCTCATGGCTTCGCGCAGCACATTCTGTTCGTCCAGCACCATCTGCAGCGGCAGCGGCGAGGGGGCCGGCTCCAGAAAGCTGACTTCGTTGCGCGAGCGCAGCGGCGTGACCTTGCCGACGCTGAGCGCAAACAGATTGCGTTCGCGTTCGCGCGCTGCACGCGCTTCGGCCTGGGCGAGGGCCAGGGCCTCGGCCTGTTCGCGCAGCTGCTTGAGATGGCGGGAGATGCCGGCCAGATCCTGCAGCGAGCGGTGTCCATGGCTCATAGCAGACCCTCCTCGGCCATGGAACAGGCAGCGCCCGGTCCGACGATGATGTGGTCGAGCACGCGCACATCGATCAAGGCCAGGGCGGCCTTGAGCGTGGCGGTCAGCGCGCAGTCGGCACTGCTGGGCTGCACGCTGCCGCTGGGGTGGTTGTGCGCGAGGATCACCGCGCCGGCCTGATGGTGCAGGGCGCGCAGCACGACTTCACGAGGGTAGACGGAGGTTTGCGTCAAGGTACCGCGAAACATTTCTTCAAGAGCCAGCAAGCGGTTCTGACTGTCCAGAAACAGCACGGCAAACACCTCGTGCGGCCTGGCTGCCAGATGCAGCTGCAGATAGTGCTTGACGGCTTCGGGGGAGGAAAAGACTTCCCGCTCGCGCAGCTGCTGCGCCGTGGCACGGCGGGCCAGCTCCAGCACGGCCATCAGCTCGGCGCGCTTGGCCGGGCCCAGGCCCTTGACGGTTGCCAAAGCCTTGTAGTCGGCGGCCAGCAGTCCGGCCAGACCGCCTGTTCCCTGGCGATCACCGGGCAGCTCCAGCAGCTCCTGTGCCATCTGCAGCACCGTCTTGCCGGCCATGCCAGTGCGCAGAATGACGGCCAGCAGCTCCGCATCAGAGAGCGCAGCCGCACCCCGCTGCGCGAGCTTTTCGCGCGGCTGGGCATTGAGGGGCAGGTCTTTGATGGGCATGGGTGTCAGTGCTTGCTCACGCAAGGCGGGAAAGTCCAGGGCGGGCCGGCCATCTCAACGCAGGCTCGGAGAGGTTATAGGCTCGCTCTTACAATGCAGCCCAGTTTATCGGGACTTTCATGACCACAAGCGCAACCCCTTCGGATCTGCCCGTCGTGCAGGCAGGCTCTTTTCTCACGCTGCATTACCGCCTGGCGGGCCCTGCGGGCGATGTGATCAATACCTTCAACGAAAAGCCGGCGACGCTGTCGCTGGGGGCGGGCGAGCTGTCGCCGGCCATGGAAGACAAGCTGATCGGCCTGGCCGAGGGCACACACACGACTTTCGAGCTGCCCGCAGGCGAGGCTTTTGGCGAGCGCAACCCCGACATGATGCAGTGGGTGGCCCGCAAGCTCATGAACGAGCTTGGCGACCCACATGAGCAATACACCGCGGGCGATGTGGTGCAGTTCCCCACACCCGACGGCAGCGGCAGCTACGCCGGCGCCGTGGTGCAGGTGCGCGAGGACGGCGCCGTGCTGTTCGACTTCAACCACCCGCTGGCCGGCCAGCCCGTGACGTTTGAAGTGAAGCTGATCGGGGTGCTTTGAGGTGGTGGGAGCCAAGGAAGTCCTGCTGGCCGAGCCGCGCGGCTTTTGCGCCGGGGTGGATCGCGCCATCGAGATCGTGGAGCGGGCGCTGGCCAAGTTCGGCGCGCCCATCTACGTGCGCCACGAGATCGTGCACAACACCTTTGTGGTCAACGATCTCAAGGCCAAGGGCGCCATCTTCATCGAGGAGCTCGACGAGGTGCCGCCCGGCGCCACGCTGATCTTCTCGGCCCACGGTGTCTCCAAGGCCGTGCAGCAGGAGGCCGAGCGCCGCGGCTTTGCCATCTTCGATGCGACCTGCCCGCTGGTCACCAAGGTGCATGTGGAAGTCGCCAAGCTGGCCAAGGAAGGCTACGAATTCCTCATGATCGGCCACAAGGGCCATCCCGAGGTCGAAGGCACCATGGGCCAGCTCTCCGAAGGCATTCACCTGGTCGAGGACGAGGGCGATGTGGCCAAGGTGGCGCCGCGCCAGACCGAAAAGCTGGCCGTGGTGACACAGACCACACTGTCGGTCGATGACGCCGCAGGCATCAAGGCCGCCATCAAGGCCCGCTTTCCGCAGGTGCGCGAGCCCAAGCAGCAGGACATCTGCTATGCGACGCAGAATCGCCAGGATGCCGTGAAGGTGCTGGCGCCCCAGGTGGATCTGGTCATCGTCGTCGGCAGCCCGACCAGCTCCAACAGCAATCGCCTGCGCGAGCTGGCCGATCGCCTGGGCACGCCTGCCTATATGGTGGACAACGCGCTCGAGCTCAAACAGGAGTGGTTTGCCGATGCGGCCCGCGTGGGGCTGACGGCCGGTGCCTCGGCGCCCGAAGTGCTGGTCGACGAGGTCATCGCACGCATCCGGCAACTGGGCGCAGTCGCCGTGCGCAAGATGGACGGCATCGAGGAAACCATCAAGTTCCCGCTGCCCAAGGGTCTGAAGATCGATGCGGCCACGGGCCTGGAGATCGCAGTGCGCAAGGCGCCCGAGACCGGACATTGAGTTCTGACAAGCTGATTGCTTGAAACTTCATAGCGCCTTGCGTATGTTATTCGGTAATTTCAGATAGTTTTATGCTGAAATTCTATGAATAGCCTGCGCAAGGCGCTTTGCTTTTGATAGCTGACTGCTGCCATCCCCCGTGTATCGGCCGGGTGCGGCCAGTCGCTCTAAAATCCCCCTCTATGCTCGACATTCAACTTCTCCGCAAAGACCTGGATTCAGTCGTCGCCCGACTGCAAACCCGCAAGAACCCCCAAGCCTTCCTGAACGTGGAAGCCTTCAAGGCGCTGGAATCCGAACGCAAGTCCATCCAGACGCGCACGGAGGAGCTGCAGTCCAAGCGCAACCAGCTGTCCAAGCAGATCGGCATGTTGATGGGCAAGGGCGAAAAGGACGCCGCCGAAGCCGCCAAGGCCGAAGTGGCCGCCATGAAGACCGAGCTGGAACAATCGGCCACGCGCCTGGACCAGATCCAGACCGAGCTGCAGGCCATGCTGGTGGCCGTGCCCAATCTGCCTCATGAGTCCGTGCCCGTGGGCGCCGACGAAGAAGGCAATGTGGAAGTGCGCCGCTTCGGCACGCCGAGGAATTTCGACTTCGAGATCAAGGATCACGTCGATCTGGGCGCGCCCATCGGCCTGGACTTCGAAGCCGGCGTCAAGCTCTCCGGTGCACGCTTTACCGTGATGCAGGGCCAGATCGCGCGCCTGCACCGTGCGCTGGCCCAGTTCATGCTGGACCTGCAGACCGAAGAGCATGGCTACACCGAATGCTATGTGCCTTACATCGTCAACAGCGATTCGCTCAAGGGCACGGGCCAGCTGCCCAAGTTCGAAGGCGATCTGTTTGCGGCCCAGAAGGGCGGCCAGGATGCCGAGCCCTTGCCCGACACTGCGGCTCTGTACCTGATTCCCACGGCCGAAGTGCCGCTGACGAATCTGGTGCGCGACGAAGTGCTGGCTGAAGACCGCCTGCCCATCAAGCTGACCGCACACAGCCCCTGCTTCCGTTCCGAAGCCGGCTCCGGCGGCCGCGACACGCGCGGTCTGATCCGCCAGCACCAGTTCGACAAGGTCGAGATGGTGCAGATCGTGCATCCCGAAAAGAGCTATGAAGCGCTGGAAGAGATGACCGGTCACGCCGAAGCCGTGCTGCAGAAGCTGGGCCTGCCGTACCGCGTGATGAGCCTGTGCACGGGCGACATGGGCTTTGGCGCTGCCAAGACCTATGACCTGGAAGTCTGGGTGCCGGCACAGGGCACCTACCGCGAAATCAGCTCGGTCTCCAACTGCGAAGCCTTCCAGGCGCGCCGCATGCAGGCCCGCTTCAAGAATGCCCAGGGCAAGAACGAGCTGGTGCACACGCTCAACGGTTCCGGCCTGGCCGTGGGCCGTACGCTGGTCGCCGTGCTGGAGAACTATCAGAACGCCGACGGCTCGATCACCGTGCCCGAAGCACTGGTTTCGTACATGGGTGGCAAAACTTTGCTGAAGGCCTGATTTTTTAGGCTACAATAGATGCTTCGACACAGGAGAGGTGGCAGAGTGGTCGAATGTACCTGACTCGAAATCAGGCGTACGTGCAAACGTACCGTGGGTTCGAATCCCACCCTCTCCGCCAATGCGGCTGTAGCTCAGCTGGATAGAGTACTTGGCTACGAACCAAGGGGTCGTGGGTTCGATTCCTGCCAGCCGCACCAAACGTTAAGCCTCAGAGTAGAAATACTCTGAGGCTTTTTCGTTTCTGGCGTCTGTGGGAGACAGGCGTTTGACAGAAAGGCCCGGCCACCGCAGTGTCCGGCCGGACCTTTATCAGGTCTTGCTCTATGCCTGCATCCCTGCACTGGCCAGCACGGCCAGGGCGCAGGAGGCGATGCGGCTGGCCACCGAATCGGAGCGGCTGGTCAGCACGATGGGCACGCGCATGCCCAGCACCAGGCCCGCGCATTCAGCGTTGGCCATGTAGACCAGCTGCTTGTAGATCATGTTTCCAGCTTCGAGGTTGGGTGCCAGCAGCACATCGGGACGGCCTGCGACATCGGAGACTATGCCCTTGTTGTGCGCCGAATGTAGTGAGATGGCGTTGTCGTAAGCCAGCGGGCCGTCAAAGATGCCGCCCGTGATCTGGCCGCGGTCGGCCATCTTGCACAGGGCTGCCGCATCGATGGTGCCGGGAATGGCAGGGTTGACGGTTTCCACTGCCGACAGCAGGGCCACGCGCGGCTGGACTATGCCGATGGCCTGCGCCAGATCGACAGCGTTCTGGGCGATGTCGCGCTTTTCCATCAGGCTGGGAAAGATGTTGACCACGCAGTCGGTCATCAGCAGCGGGCGGTCATAGCCGGGGATGTCCATGATGAATACATGGCTGGCCCGGCGGCTGCCGCGCAGGTCGGCTTCGCGCGCCACGGCCGCTCCGAGCAGATCGTCGCTGTGCAGGCTGCCCTTCATCAGAGCCCGGGCCTGGCCATCGCGGCACAGGGCTGCGGCCTGGGCGGCAGCGATGCGGGAGTCGTCCGCCGTGGCGTGGATCTCGGCGGCAGACAGATCCAGACCGGCAGAGCGAGCCGCAGCCTCGATGCGCTGGCGCGGGCCCACCAGCAGGGGCTTGATCAGGCCGGCTTCCGCCGCCTGCATGGCCGCCTGCAAAGAGCTGGCGTCGCAGGGGTAGGCCACGGCCACGGGAATCGGGCCGCAGGCCCGGGCTTGGTCGATCAATTGCTGGAGATGGGGACGCGGCGTGGCGGGCGCATCGTCGGCGGCCACGGCAAGGGAGAGTAGGGGAGTCATGAAAGCTCCTGCGGGGAAGTACAAGGCCCGGCGCGAGCAACGCAGGGGTCTGGGAGTCGGCTTTCGAGGGTCTTGCGCTTTACCCGGGGCGCATGAAACCGGCGCGGCCCGACCAAGGGACACCGAGGAAGGGCCTATGCCGGCCGCGCCGCCCCGCGCCGAGGGTGTCGTCCCCCTCCCCCGCGCAGCGGGTAGAGAGGGGGAAGGCGCGCAGCGCCTCAGGGGGTGTCAGACGGCGTCAGACAAAGTCTTTGTACTTGTCCAGCATGCGCACGGGCTTGGACAAGGCGTCGCGGCGGAAGGGATCGCCAAGTTCGCGGGTGCACATGATCTCGATCACGCAGGTCTTGCCTTCCTTCATCTGCATGTCGATGGCTTTTTGCAGTGCCGGGCCCACGTCCTCGATGTGGTCCACCACGATGCCTTCGGCACCCATGGCCTTGGCGATGTCGGAGAAGCTTTCGCTCTCCAGCTCGCCCGCCACGAAGCGGCGGTTGTAGAAGTCCACCTGGTTCTTCTTTTCCGCCCCCCACTGGCGGTTGTGGAACACCACGGCGGTCACGGGGATGTCGTGGCGCACGGCAGTCATGATTTCCATCATGCTCATGCCCCAGGCACCGTCACCTGCATAGGCGATGGCCGGGCGATCGGGTGCTGCGCACTTGGCTCCGATGATGGTGGGCAGGGCATAGCCGCAGTTGCCGAAGCTCATGGGAGCGAAGAAGCTGCGCGGCTCGTCGAAGCGCAGATAGCTGTTGGCCACCGAATTGATGTTGCCGATGTCGGTGGACACCATGACGCGCGCCGGCATGGCTTTTTCGAGCTCCCGCAGCACCTGGCGGGGATGCAGATAGCTGCCGCCGGTCGGCGTGCGTTCGCCCTTGGCCTCTTCGATCATGTCCAGGCTGTAGGGGTCGCGCTCGTGGGTCCAGCCGTCGAGCTCCTTCTCCCAGGCGGCCTTTTCCGTGGCGATGGTGTCGGCGCGCGCTGCCTTGGTGGCGTCACAGCCCAGCGTCACATCGGCCAGGCGCCTGCTCAGCTCGGCCGCCACGGCCTTGGCATCGCCGTTGATGCCCACGGCGATCTTCTTGACCAGGCCCAGGTTGGTGTGATCGGCCTCGATCTGGATGATCTTGGCCGTCTTGGGCCAGTAGTCCATGCCATGCTGGGGCAGGGTGCCGAAGGGACCCATGCGCGAGCCCAGCGCAATCACCACGTCGGCCTGGGCGATCAGCTTCATGGCGGCCTTGGAGCCCTGGTAGCCCAGAGGGCCGGCCCACAGCGGGTGCTTGGCGGGGAAGGCGTCGTTGCGCAGATAGCCCGTGGCCACGGGAGCGCCCAGGCGCTCGGCCAGCTGCCTGGCTTCCTCCACGGCATCGCCCATGACCACGCCGCCGCCGGCCAGGATCACCGGGAACTTGGCAGTCTTGAGCAGCTCCACGGCGGCCTGCAGGCTGGCCTCGCCGCCATGGCCGCGGTCCACGCGCATGGGCTTGGGGATTTCGCACTCGATCTCGCCGTAGAAGTAGTCACGCGGAATATTGAGCTGGGTCGGGCCCATCTCGGACATGGCGCGGTCGAAGACGCGGCCCGTGAACTCGGCCATGCGCTTGGGGTTGCAGACATGGCCCTGGTACTTGGTGAACTCCTGGAACATGGGCAGCTGATTGGCTTCCTGGAAGCCGCCCAGGCCCATGCCCATGGTGCCTGTCTCGGGGGTCACGATCACCACCGGGCTGTGCGCCCAGTAGGCTGCGGCAATCCCGGTCACGCAGTTGCTGATGCCGGGGCCGTTCTGGCCGATGACCACGCCGTGGCGACCCGAGACGCGGGCATAGCCGTCGGCCATATGGGCCGCACCTTGCTCATGCACCACCGGGATCAGGCGAATGCCTGCGGGGGCGAAGATGTCCATGGCATCCATGAAGGCGGAACCCATGATGCCGAACATCTCGCTGACGCCATTGGCGACGCAGGTTTCCACGAATGCTTCCGAAGGGGTCATCTTGTGAACGCCTTCAACCACTTTACGATTGTCCGTTGCAGCCATGTCTGTCTCCTTGAAAATTTGAAACCTATGGTTCCGAAAAAAGAAATAACGATGTCAGTCTATGGCATTTTTTTGTTTTCGTGCAAATAAATTTCTTTTTATGGAATAAATTGACTCGAAAAATGGAAATTAATATGATCGACAACGATATGAAGCACAGCGAAGAAACCCCCTCGGCTCGCCTGGACGGAGACACGCCCAATCTGCGTTTGTTCGCGCTGCTAGAAGCCGTGGCGCAGAAGAGCCAGCCCTTCACCTTGCAAACCATGGTGGAAGAGACAGGGTTGCCCAAGCCCACCATGCACCGCATGCTTGCGCAGCTGGAGGGCGCCGGAATCCTGCAAAGAGATGGCAACGGTCGCCACTACGGCACGGGCCAGCGGCTGATGCGGCTGGCAGAGAACGTGTTGCTCAACAACACCACGCATGGCGCGCGCCATGCGGTGCTGACCCAGCTGGTACGCGAGCTCGGCGAGAGCTGCAACATCACGGCTTTCTCGGGCAGCGAGGTCCTGTATCTGGACCGCGTGGAGACGCCGGCACCGCTGCGCTTTTATCTGCACCCGGGCTCGCGCGTTCCCGCGCACTGTTCGGCCACGGGCAAGCTGTTCCTGAGCCAGATGTCGCCCGCCCAGCGCCGCCGGCTGCTGGCCAATGTGCCGCTGGAAACGTTCACCGGCAACACGCTGACGACCTTCGAGGCGCTGGACCAGGAGCTCGATCAGGTGCGGGCGCAGGGCTATGCCTTCGACAACGAGGAGTTCCTGCCCGGGCTGCTGTGCCTTGGCGTGCTGGTGCCCGCACCCCAGGGCAACTCCAATATGGGGCTTGCCGTGCAGGCTCCCATCATGCGTTTTTCCAAGGAGAAGGCCTTGTCCTTTCTCCCAAAGCTGCAGGCGGCCGTTGCGGCGATCGCCCGCATTAACGATGACGTTCCACCGGAAGCCGATGATGACTGACCTGAGCCTGCTGCAGCCTACCCGTACCGTCAGCGTGCGCGATGTATTTGGCATCGACACGGACATGACCGTGCCGGCTTTTGCCGAGCGCAGCGAGCATGTTCCCGCCATTGACAAGGCCTACCGCCTGAATCCGCAGGTGACGCAAGCCATTATGGCGGGCTTCTCGCACAACCGGCGCGTCGTCATTCAGGGCCTGCACGGCACGGGAAAATCCACACATATAGAGCAGGTGGCGGCGAGGCTGAACTGGCCCTGCGTGCGCGTGAATCTGGACGGTCATATCAGCCGCCTGGATCTGGTGGGCAAGGACAGCATCGTGCTGCAGGATGGCAAGCAGGTGACCCAGTTCCAGGAAGGCATCCTGCCCTGGGCGCTGCAGCGGCCCGTGGCCATGGTGTTTGACGAGTACGACGCCGGACGCCCCGACGTGATGTTCGTCATCCAGCGGGTTCTGGAGCGTGAGGGCAGCTTTACCCTGCTCGATCAGAAGCGGGTGATTGAGCCGCATCCCTGCTTTCGGCTGTTTGCCACCATGAACACCCTGGGCCAGGGCAATCTCAACGGGCTCTATCACGGCACCCAGCAGCTCAACCATGCCCAGCTCGATCGCTGGAATCTGGTCACCAGCCTGAACTATCTGCCCCCGGCTGAGGAAGCGGCCATCGTGCTGGCGCGCGTGCCGGAGCTGGCCACGGCCGACGGGTGCCGCAAGGTGGACGCCATGGTGGCGCTGGCCGGGCTGACGCGCAAGGGCTTTGCGGTGGGCGATCTGTCCTTGCTGATGTCTCCGCGTACGGTGATTAGCTGGGCCGAGAACATCGTCATCTTCCACGACCTGAAGCTGGCCTTCGAGCTGTCGTTCCTCAACAAATGCGAGCCTGCCGAGCGCGCCATCGTGCGCGAGTATTTCCAGCGCTGCTTCGCCCAGGAGCTGGCGCAGCCTGAAGAACCAGCACTGGCGTTGCTGGCATGAGCACCGAGACCTCCGGCCCTGCCTCGTTGTCTTGCATGGAGGCCTGGGGCGGCGCCATGCTGCGCGCGGTCACCGGCGACGCCAGCCTGCAATGGAGCGGGCAGACGCTGTACCGCGGCACCACGCCCATACCACAGGCGGCGGCCCACCATAGTCAGGTGCCGGTGCAGCAGACGGATCAGCGCGGCCTGCTCGACAGCCTGGGGCTGCGTCTGCAGTGGAGCGACCAGGCCCTGTTTCAGGCGCATCTGCCACAGGACCCGGTGGAGCGCATGGTGTTCGAGCTGCTGGAGCAGTTGCGCGTGGAGAGTCTGGTGCCCGAGGCCTGGCCCGGAGCGCGCGAGAACATGCGCCAGCGCTTTGTGAACTGGTGCCAGGCATTCGTGGATTCCGGCCTCACGGAAAGCAGTCTGGGCATCTTGCTGTTCGCGGTGGCCGTCACGGCCTGGAGCCGGTTGACCGGACACGAGATACCGGAGCGCATGGCCGATCTGGTGGAGTCCACGCGGATGTCCATGGCTTCCCCGCTGGGCCGGCACTGGAATCGGCTGCGGCGCTTCAGAGACCGGCAGCAGCAGTTTGTCGAGCCTGCCCTGGCCGTCAGCCGCTGGGTCGGCATGGCGGTGCGTGCGGCGCAGGAGGATGCACCGCGCGGTGCCGGCGGCCCCAGGCGGCGCAGCAGTTTTGCCCTGCCTCTGCACTTTGAATCCCAGAGTCAGGACGGCATGCCCGTGGCGCAAAGCGGCGACAGCCGGGCCTGGGCCGGAACCGCGCAAAGCTACCGGGTCTTCACGCGCGAGTTCGATAGGGATGTGCAGGCCGCTGAGCTGATCCGTGCGCTGCAACTGGCCCAGTTCCGGGAGCAGATGGACGAGGAGCTGGCGCGTTCGGGATTGCAGCAGGCCGGGCGGCTGGCGCGCTATCTGCAACAGCGCCTGGCCAGCACGCAGCGCAATGGCTGGAACTTCGGGCTGGAAGAGGGGCATCTGGACGGCAGCCGCCTGTCCCAGTTGGTGACGGACCCGCAGCAGCGCGCGATTTTCAAGGACGAGATGCAGCGTCCCGTCAACGAGACCGCTGTCACCATTCTCATGGACTGCTCGGGCTCCATGAAAACCTTTGCCAGGCCCCTGTCGCTATTGCTCGATGTGCTGGGGCGGTCGCTGGAGATGGCCGGAGCGAGCGTGGAGATACTGGGGTTTTCCACGCAGGCCTGGAATGGCGGCAGAACGCGCCGCCGCTGGCAGCGCGCCGGCCAGCCCCAGTTTCCGGGGCGTCTCAACGAGCGCCTGCACATTGTCTTCAAGGACGGGGCCAAGCCCTGGCGTCATGCCCGGCACGGCATTGCGGCGCTGCGCAAGCCCGACATCTTTCGTGAAGGCATCGACGGCGAGGCCGTGGAATGGGCGTGCCAGAGGCTGCGTGCCAAGACCGCGCAGCGTCGCATCCTGCTTGTGGTCTCCGATGGCTGTCCCATGGACACGGCGACCCATCAAGCCAATGACGAGCATTATCTGGATCAGCACCTGCGGCAGGTGCTTGCCGCCCAGGAACGCATGGGTGGCGTGAAGGTCTGCGCCCTGGGCGTCGGGCTGGATCTGGGAGTCTTCTACCGTCAAAGGCTTGCCGTCGATCTGCAGCACGACATCGACGAGGCCTTGCTGTTTTCGGTGGCCGAGATGCTGTGCCGGCGATGACCGAGGTGGCGCGTGCGAGAGGTATCGCGCAAGGCCGGGCAAGCTCAGGCGAGCAGCCGAAACAACGGAAAACAGAAAAGCGGGAAGGCGCAATGCCAGCCCGCTTTTCTGTTTTCCGGAGTCATCGCCGCCGGGGAATCGGCCGGACTTACATGCGTCCCTTCCATGGAACCAGGCGCTTTTCGACCCAGCGCATGAACAGGTCGAACACATAGGCGATCAAGCCGATGACGATGATGCCCATGATCACGATGTCGGTGCGCAGGAAGTTCGAGGCGTTGAGCACCATCTGGCCCAGACCCACGTTCGCCGCCACCATTTCGGCGGCAACCAGAGTCGTCCAGCCAAAGCCGATGGCAATGCGCATGCCCACCAGAATGTCGGGCAGGGCCGCCGGCAAGATCACATGGCGGATCACCTGGAAGTAGCTTGCTCCCATCGAATAGGCGGCATTGATCTGCTCCTGTGCTGCGCTGCGCATGCCCGAGCGGGCCGCCAGGGCCAAGGGGGCAAAGCAGCTCAGGAAGATCAGCAGAATCTTCGGCGTTTCATCGATGCCGAACCAGATGATGATCAGCGGCAGATAGGCCAGTGGCGGCAGGGGGCGGTAGAACTCGATGGGGGGGTCGAAGATGCCGCGTGCGATGCGTGACATACCCATCGCAATGCCCAGCGGAACCGCAATCATGAAGGCCAGCCAGAACGCCACGGTCACGCGCAGCAGACTTGCCGAGAAATGCTGCCACAGCGGCTTGTCGTTGGCCTGCCCGGTCAGGTATTCATAGAACTGCTGGAACACCGCCTGCGGGCTGGGCAGGAACAAGGGCTTGATCCAGCCGAGATTGGTGGCGGCGAACCACAGTGCCAGCAGCAGGGCCACGGTGACGATGCTGATGCCGAGGCTGGAGCCTTCGCCAGGGGTCTTGAAGCGACTGGTCTTCACCGGTCCCGACGCCTGCGGCGCAGGAGGCTTGGGCTGCACGCGCGCGGTGGTGGCGGGCAGATGGTTGATTTGGACTGCTTCAGACATTGGCAGGCTCCCGGTGGTGAATCAGACTCAGAACTTCTTCGCGCATCCTGATGAAGTCGGGGCGCGACTTGACGGCGCGCGCATCGCCGGTGCGCAGAAACTCATGGCAGAACGGCATGTCGTCATAGACATGGGAGATGCGGCCCGGGCTGGGGCTCATGACGATCAGCCGGCTGGCCAGAAACAGCGCCTCCTCGACCGAATGGGTGATGAAGAACACCATCTTGTGGGTGGCATGCCAGACACGCAGCAGGATTTCCTGAACCTGCTCGCGCGTGAAGGCATCCAGCGCGCCCATGGGTTCGTCCATCAGCAGCAGTGCGGGGTCGTTGGCCAGCGCACGGGCAATGCCGACACGTTGCTGCATGCCGCCAGAAAGTTCATAGACGGCACGCCTGGCGTAGTTCTGCAAGCCGACGAGGCCCAGTTTCTCTTCGGCGATTTGCGTGCGCTGCTTCAGGTCCATGCCGCGCATGCGCAATCCCAGTGCGACGTTGTCGACCACATTGAGCCATGGCATCAGCGCATGCTTTTGAAACACCACACCTTGATTGGCGCCGGGGCCCTGAATGGGCTTGCCGTCCAGCAGGATCTGGCCGCTGGAAGGTGCCAGAAAACCTGCCATGCAGTTGAGCAGCGTGGTCTTGCCGCAGCCGGATGCCCCCAGAGCGACGACGAAGTCGCCTTCATGCATGGTCAGGTTGACGGGCGCCAGGGCCTGCAAGTGTCCGCCCTTGACCTCGTAATTGACGGTCAGGTCGCGTATATCCAGAGTCGGCATGACATTGCCCTCCTAGGTGAAACAAAGCGGGGAGCCACGACGGGGCTGGCCGTCGTGGGCGGGCAGTCAGCGGCCGAGCGCCTGCTTGACATAGCTGCTGGTCACGTACGCGGCGTAGTCGGGCTTGACCTCCTGGATTCGTCCCTGCGACTTCAGAAACGTTGCGGTATTGGTCATTGCCTTGGCCGCGCCGCCTTCCAGCCATTGCGCGCCAAGCTGCTCCTCGGCGCTGGGAAAGCGGTAAAGCGCCATGGCTGCGGGCACGTCCTTGGGGTCGGCCTTGCTCCATTTGGCAATCGCCTTGATCTCGGGCGAGTCCGGAGTCCACCTGGCCAGGTTGTCGCGCACCTGGGTACTGGCCCGATTCAGGGCCTTGATGAACGCCACCATGAACTGGGGATTTTCCTGGGCGAACTTGCTGCTCACGGCAATGCCCTCGAAGGTCGGATAGCCCATCTGCGCAATGGAGCCGGAGGTCGCAATCACCTTGCCCTTTTGCTTGACCTTGGCCAGCACCGGATCCCAGACAAAGGTTGCATCGATATCGCCGCGTTCCCAGGCCGCGGCAATTTCTGGCGGGCGCATGTTCATGATGTTGACCTTGCGCGCGTCAACGCCCTCCTTGCCCAGGGCCGCGACCAGCTGGTAGTGCGCGGTGGAGACGAACGGCACGCCTATGCGCTTGCCCTCCATGCTCTTGAAATTGCTGATGCCGCCGCCGTCGCGTGCCACCAGGGCCTCGGCACCGGCGATATCCGCAGAGATCCAGAGCAGCTTGATGTCCTGCCCCTGGCTAGCGGCAGCGGTCAGCGGGCTGGAGCCCACCTCTCCCATCTGCACGTCGCCCGAGGCCATCGCCCGTATCACGTCGCCGCCGCCCGAGAACATGCGCCAGTTGATCTTGTAGCCCGTCTCCTTTTCCAACTCGCCCGATTCCATCACCAGGCGCAGAGGCACCAGCATGTCCTGGTTGGCGAAGGTCACGGTTTTCTGCTGCGCCAGCGCGAAGCCGGTCATCGCCAGTGCGGCTGCTGCGACACCCGCTTTCAGCACCCATCGTTTTTGCATTTTCATTGCCAATTTCTCCATGGTTAGAGCGATATCGGTTGAAGACTTCGACCAGAGAACCCTTGCTGTGCTCACTCTTGCTGACTTGCTTTCCCATTCCCGCTTCTGGCTGAACCGGTTGAAAGCCGCATCGCGAGGCTCAAAGAGCTTTCTGAGCGGATCGTAGTGAGCAACCTTGCGCAGCCAGTAGGGCCAGTTGATGTGAATCGTTAGGTCCAGTCGCACACGGTCCCGGATGGTGCGCGCAGCATGGGCCGGCGTGCACCGCGACCGTGCATTGCAAAGCCTTGCAGGGCGCGGCTTGCGCGGGATATCTCGGTCCTGGTGGAAGGCGTTTTTTCGGCGTCTGCATGGGCTTAGGTGTATTCACTGATCGCAGACAGACGCGCGAGAATCGGGCTGTCCGGAAGGCATGAAGGCTTGCGCAATATGCATGCCAGAGAGGCGGATTTTTCCTGTGGCGGGGGGCACACGAGGGGGCACTGCACCGCATCCGTGGACAGCATGAAAAAAGCACCTTCTGGTGGAAGGTGCTCTTCGTTGTGTGCGGCCGGACGGTGGTTGGAAGGGTCAGTTCTTCTCGTCGTTCATGTGATACCAGTGGTAGAGAAAGCGCTGGCCCATGCGGCGAAATGGTGCAAAGGCCTCCGAGCGCACCATATTGAACACATTCGGATATTCGAGCGATGAGTTGTAGATTGGCAACTCGAAAGCCTTGATCTTCTGGCCTGCGATGCGCTGCGCCATGCGCCGGCCCGCGTGCGCGGAAAACGACACGCCGTTGCCGCCATAGCCGACCGCATAGAAGACGCTTTCTCCGGGATCGGGCTGGGTGATGCGCGGCATCATGTCGTGGCTCACATCGACCCAGCCCCACCAGGAGTAGTCCACCTGGATTCCTCTGAGGGCCGGGAACTTGTGGTGCAGTCCCTCGACCAGCTTGGCCATATGGACAGGATTGGGCGCATCGGCGCCGGTGATCGAGCTGCGGCTGCCGATCTGCACGCGGTTGTCGGGCAGCTTGCGGTAGTAAAAGCGCAGGGTGCGGGTGTCGGTGATGACCTGCGTGGTCTTGAAGTTGGTGGCTTCCAGCTCTTCTTCCGTCAGGGGCCGGGTGACCAGGGAGTTCGAGAGAATCGGCATGATCTTCGAGCGCAGGCTGGGATGCAGGCCGTTGCTGGTGTAGCCGCCAGTGGCAAAGCCGACGGCGCGTGCCTTGACCGTGCCGCCCGGTGTCCGCAGGTAGTGCACGCCGTTGCGTGTCTCCATGCCCAGCACGGGGCTGGCCGGGTGCACCTTCACTCCCAGCTCGCGGGCCTTGCGCAGATAGCCGAACGCCAGCTTGAGCGGATGCACGCCAATGCCGTCGGGCTCGTGCATCGCGCCACGGCAGTCGGCGTCGTCGACATAATCGCGGCGCACGGCGTCGACGCTGAGTATGCGGGCGTCATAGCCGAAGACTTCGCGCATGACGCGGGTCTCGTTGCGCAGAAAATCCATTTTTCTGTCTCGGTGGGCGATGTACAGATGCCCTCCCGGCTGTGGTTCGCATTCGGGAAACTCGGCAACCAGGTTCTTGAAGGTGTCGAAGCCTTCACGGATTTCCGCATCCAGCTTCAGGGCCACGTCCTTGCCCCAGCGCTCTATCCATTGCGAGCGATAGAGGCGGCCACTGGCATTCTGGCCCTGGCCGCCATTGCGGCTGGTGCAGCCCCAGGCGCTCTGGTTGGCTTCGAGAACCACCGCGCGGATGCCGTGCTCGCGGGCAAGAAACAGGGCGGTGGACAGACCCGTGAAGCCCGAGCCGACGATGACCACATCGGCTTCCATGTCGCCGCAAACCGGACCGTCGTCGTCGGGCGGCCGGCCTGCCGTCCCCACCCAGTAGGTCGGAGCGTAGCCAGCGCCATGTCCGGGATTTCTCGCAACCAGAGGGTCGTATTGCGGGTCGTACGGATTCAGGTGGCTGGGGCGGATGTCCTCGGCTTTCATGGCAATCGTCTCCTGGTGTGGCTGCGTTTGAAGCGGCGTTCTATGGCTATGGAATGGATGGACGCAAAGTCAATGCAGATGCCGTTGCAGGCCACTGCTTGCGGTGTCCAGAGCAGCATAGCCAGCCCCTTGCGCGGCTGGTTAGGGCCACGGCGCAGGTTTTGATGGAGCCAGCGCACCGACGGCTCAGGCGGCCCCGAGGCCCGGGCGCCTTGGCAGGACGGCAGGCGGATCTTCGGGCTGCCCGCTTTCGCGCAGCCGACCGAGATACCCCTGCAGTGCCCGCCGGTGTTCTCCTATCGTTTTCACCTAACTGAAGCGGGAGCGGAAGCACTTGCGCATGGCTTGGGCCTGCATCCGCAAGCGCAGCAGCAGAGCGCCGCGCCCAGAGGAGAAACGGGCTCTTTCGGGGCAGCTGCCGCACGCGCTGCCGTCGTTTCTCGATGACCCAGCGCCGTGAGGCGCCAAGTCCTTGGACTTAACGATTGCCGGTAACTGGTTCTACGAGCCGGAGCCGGTGCTACCTACGATGAGCCATCGGAATTTCAGGCATTTTTCGATCCCGGGCGGCCGCTTCTGCAAGGGCCGGAACCCAAGAAATGACAGCAATCTGGAGAACCTATGAGCAAGCAAGAATCCCAACCCGATGTCCAGTTCCTGGCGCGTTTTTCCGAGGCGTGGAATCGCCATGACATCGATGCACTGATGGACTTCATGGCCGATGAATGCGAGTTCCATGCCGTAGCCGGCCCCGATCTGATGGGCCGCAGCTTTGTGGGCCGTGAAGCCGTGCGCGAAGGCTTTCAGCTGGCCTGGCAGGCCTTCCCCGATGCCGCCTGGGTGGATGGAGAGCATTTTGTCCAGGGAGCGCGCGGCGTTTCGGAAAGCACCTTCAAGGGCACCAAGGCCGACGGCCTGCGTGTGGAAGCTCGCATGGTCGATGTCTTCACCTTCCGCGACGGCAAGATCGCCGTCAAGAACGCCTACCGCAAGGACCGTCCACCGGTAGCGCTTTCCTGACACGCGCGAGGCCGGCGTGCGCGCATTCTTGCTTTACGGCAGGAGGAGCGCTGCACGCAGGGCTTCACACGACAATTTTCAAGCAGATAACTGAACGACCACGGCAACGGCCTGCATGAGCAGCAAGGCACGACCCGATACATAAAGCCGTGGCGACCGGTATTCCCATGCCGGCAAGACAGGAGACAAAAATGATTGGAAATCCGCATTCGTCGCCGGACGGGCTGTCGCACAGCCTCAAACAGCGGCACATGACCATGATTGCCCTGGGCGGCGTCATCGGTGCCGGGCTGTTCGTCGGCAGCGGCGTGGTCATCAAGTCGGCCGGACCGGCAGCCGTCATCTCTTTTCTGATCACCGGCCTGCTGGTGGTGCTGGTGATGCGCATGCTGGGCGAGATGGCCTGCTCCATGACAGGCGGCTCGTTTTACGAGTACGCCCGCGAAGCCTGGCGCGACCGGCCTGCCGTGGGGCAGCTGGCGGGGTTTCTGACGGGCTGGATGTACTGGTATTTCTGGGTCATCGTCGTGGCCATCGAAGCGGTGGCGGGCGCCGAGCTGGTGCGCTACTGGCTGCCCGACGTGCCGGCCTGGAGCATCAGTCTGGTCCTGCTGGTCATGATGACGCTGACCAATCTGGTTTCGGTCAAATCCTTTGGCGAGTGCGAGTTCTGGCTGGCCTCCGTGAAGGTGGCCGCCATCGTGGTGTTTCTGTTCATCGCCGGCGTCTATGTGCTGGGCCTGACACCGGGAGGCGGCGGAATGCATGTCGCCAATCTGAGCCAGAACGGCGGCTTCATGCCCAACGGCATTGTTCCGGTGCTCACGGGGGCCGTGGCCGCGACCGGCTTCTATTTCGGTGCGGAGATCGTGACGATTGCGGCCGCCGAGACCGCCGAGCCCCAGAAGGCCGTGGCCAAGGCCACGAATTCGGTCATTCTGCGCGTGCTGGTGTTCTATGTGGGATCGGTGCTGCTGGTGGCCTGCCTGGTGCCATGGAACTCCATCGGCATGTCCACGCCCTATGTCAGCGCTCTCGATGCCATGGGCGTGCCGGCGGCGGCCCAGATCATGAATGCCGTGGTGCTTACGGCCGTGCTGTCGGCACTCAACTCCGGGCTTTATGCCTCTTCGCGCATGCTGTTTGCGCTGACGCGACGCGGCGATGCGCCCAAGGTGCTGGCCCAGGTCAGCCGCAACGGCGTGCCCGTGTACGCCATCCTGGTGGCCACCTTGTTTGGCTACGGCGCCATCGTCATGTCCTACCTGTCTCCCGACAAGGTGTTCGCCTTTCTCGTGAACTCCTACGGCACGGTGGCCATCTTTGTCTACATCCTGATTGCGATCTCCCAGCTGCGCCTGCGCTCGCGTCTGGAGCGCGAAGCGCCGCATCTGCTCAAGGTGCGCATGTGGTGCTTTCCTTACCTGACCTGGCTGGCGATTGCGGGCATGCTGTCCATCGTGGTGGCCATGGGCTTTATTCCCGAGCAGCGCACGCCGCTGGCACTGGGAGTGGCCAGTCTGTGCATCCTGCTGATTGCCTATGGCGTGCGCCAGGTGCTGCGGCGCGGGATGAATCCCGAGAACCTGCTCGACGAGCTGGCGCCGCCCAAGCTGCGCAAGAACTGAGACTTTCATCAAGCAAAGCCCCGGACCGCAAGGCCGGGGCTTTTTGCATTCCTACATGCGCTGCATGGCTTGCGCCAGGGCCTGGATGCCCTGGGCGATCTGTGCCGCAGGAATGGACTGGTAGCCCAGGCGGATGAAGTTGCCCGTGTTGCGGGGGGAAGTGAAGAACACATCGCCGGGCTCGATCAGCACCCCTTGCTCGGCAGCCTGGCGCGCCAGTGCCTGGGCGGGTATGTGGTCCGGCAGCTGCACCCAGCATGAGCCGCCGCCGCGCACGGGGGTGATGCGGCACTGCGGCAGGTGACGGGCCATGGCCGCCGTCAGCTCGGCATGACGCTCCTTCTGGGCCTGGCCGAGGCGGCGCAGCTGGGCCTCGTAATGACCCAGCGAGATGAACATGGCCAATGTGCGCTGAATGAAAGTGGAGGGGTGGCGGATCATGAGACGGCGCAGCGCGCGCAGTTCCTTGATCAGCTCGGGCGGAGCCACGATATAGCCCACACGCAGGCCCGGTGCCAGGCATTTGGAGAGGCTGCCGATATAGATCACGCGGTTGTTGCGGTCCAGGCTCTTGAGCGCCGGGATGGGCTGTTCATCGAAGCTGCTTTCGCTTTCGTAGTCGTCCTCGATGATGATGAGATCGTGCTTTTGTGCGGCTTCCAGCAAGGCTTCGCGCCGCTCCAGCGGCATGGTCACACCGGTGGGGCACTGGTGGCTGGGCGTGACGTAGAGGTACTCTAGCTTGCGCATGGCCGGGACGATGGGCAGTCCATCGCCATCCACGCCGATCGGAATGACCTGCGAGGTGCGGCTGCTGAAGATATTGCGCGCATCGGGGTAGCAGGGGTCCTCGATGCCGACGCAGGTGCCTTCGCGCATCAGCAGATCGGCCACCATGTACAGCGCATGCTGGGCGCCGACGGTGATGATGATCTCGTCGGGCGAGGCCCAGACGCCGCGGCGCGGCAGGATCTTGGTCTGTACCTGCTGGATGAGGCTGTCGTCGTCGCGCGTGATGTGATCGGGCGCCCACATGCGGATGTCCAGCACGCCCAGGGACTTGAGGCAGCACTCGCGCCAGGCGGCCGTGGGAAACAAGTCCTTGTCGAACTGGCCGTAGAGAAACGGATAGGGGAACCGCTGCCAGTCGTCTTCCTTGACGATGCTGCGCTGCAGGCTGGGGCGCAGCCACAGGCGGCGCGACCAGTCGGTATGCGCCTCGGCGTCCGTGCTCCTGCCGCTGCCCGGTGTGCGTTCGGCCGTGCGGCCCTGCAGCACGTCGGGATGGATGAAATGGCCTTTTCTCTCGCGGCTCAGCAGGAAGGCCTCCTCGGTCAGCTGCTGGTAGGCCATGACCACGGTGATGCGACCCACGCCCAGCAGCTTGGCCAGCTCGCGACTCGATGGAACGGCGTCGCCAGGCGCGAGGATGCCGCTCAGGATGGCATCGACCAGCATTTCGCGAATCTGACCCTGAAGGCTCAGAGAGGGCCTGGCACTGCGGCGAAACAGCTGCTCCCACATGGCCACGGATGGAGGAATGGAAGGCGAGGCCGGTTGTCTGTCTGTCGTCATTGATGGCTCTGAATGCACTGCCGCAGCGCGCGGCGACCGGTTGCCCTGATGCGCGGGGTCTGGTTCTTCGGGCCCATGAACGCGGCATCGCAGGGGCCGCCAGCAGCTTGCTGGCACCCGGCTTCAGCGCTCAAGATTAGCGCATATGCATGTGCTTGGAATCAGGCTTTTCATGTGGTTGCAGCCCAGAGGCAGGGCGCGGGATCTGAAATTTCTGGAAGACTTTTCTGCGGGCCTGAAAATAAGTATACAATTCGAGGCTTAGCGGCTGTAGCTCAGCTGGATAGAGTACTTGGCTACGAACCAAGGGGTCGTGGGTTCGATTCCTGCCAGCCGCACCAAACGACAAGCCTCAGAACTGAAAGGTTCTGAGGCTTTTTCGTTTCTGCCTTGCCTTTGGCGGCAGGATTGCCGGTGCTGGATGTCTTTGAAGAAAAATCCGGGTTTTCACCGAGCGACTCCAAAATCTGTATATAATCCGAGGCTTAGCGGCTGTAGCTCAGCTGGATAGAGTACTTGGCTACGAACCAAGGGGTCGTGGGTTCGATTCCTGCCAGCCGCACCAAACGACAAGCCTCAGAACTGCAAGGTTCTGAGGCTTTTTCGTTTCCGGACTTTGACAGAGGCTGGCCAAGGCAGGCACGGATCTGTGTGAAGATCGGCCTCATGAGCAAGGCTTTCACCAAAGAATCGGACGGCGACGACGATGACGACGTCGGCGCTCTGCCGCCATTGCCCGCCGGCGGCAAGAACTACATCACGCCCCAGGGCTACCAGCGCATCAAGGACGAGCTGCTGGACCTGATCGACAACGAGCGCCCCAAGATCGTGGAGATCGTGCACTGGGCAGCCAGCAATGGCGACCGTTCCGAGAACGGCGATTATCTCTACGGCAAAAAGCGGCTGCGCGAGATAGACCGCCGCATCCGCTTTCTCACCAAGAGACTGGAGATTGCCGAGGTTGTCGACCCTGCCGTTCATGCGGGCAGCGATCAGGTCTTTTTCGGCGCCACGGTCAGCTATGTCGATGACGAGGGCGTGGAGCGCACCATCACCATCATGGGCATTGACGAGGCGGACAGCGCGCAGAACCAGGTCAGCTGGATTGCCCCGGTTTCGCGCGCGCTGCTCAAGGCGCGCGTGGGCGACGAGGTGGCCTTGCCTACGCCGGCCGGTGTGCGCATGCTGGAGATTCTGGACGTCAGCTATCCGCAGCCTGCAGCACGTTCCTGAGTGCACGAGCTGCAAAAAAGCGCGGCTTCCACATCGGAAGCCGCGCTTTTATTTTGTGAGCTGCACTCGCTTGATATTCAACGATTTCAGATAGTTTTTGTATTGAATTCGTTGATCATCAAACGCTAAAAGCTATTGTTTTTGAGATGGGTTGCCAGCCTGCAGGCGTTGCAGCAGCTCCAGCGTGGGGTAGCCGTCTGCCACCAGGCCCTCGCTTTGCTGGTATTGGCGCAGCCCGGCCCGGGTGGCCGGACCCATCACGCCGTCGGCGGCGCCGGTGGCAAAGCCGCGCTGGCTGAGCGCGGTCTGCATTGCCTTGGTCTGCTCGCGCGTCAGGGCGCCGAGTTCGCGCGGCCACTCGGCGCTGACGCCGCCATTGCCTGCCAGCTGTGAGGCGAGCAGGCTCACGGCCAGCGCATAGTTGGTGGAGTTGTTGTAGCGCAGGATGGCGCGGAAGTTGCTGCCCACCATGAAGGCAGGGCCGCGAGCGCCGGCCGGCGCGATGATGCTGGCGCCGGCCATGGCGGGCAAGGCCTGGCCGTTCACGGCCTGCACGCCTTCTGCGGCCCAGGCCGGGCTGTTCTGGCGCGTGGCGAGTTCGGCGCGCGCGTAGTCGAAATTGGCCGGCAGGCGCACCTCGATCCCCCAGGGCTCGCTGGCGTTCCAGCCCGCGCTGGCCAGATAGTTGGCCGTGGATGCGGCCACGTCGGCCATGGAGCCCCAGATGTCGCGGCGGCCGTCTCCGTCGGCATCCACGGCATATTGCAGGAATACCGAGGGCAGGAACTGGGTGTTGCCCATGGCGCCCGCCCAGGAGCTGATCATGTGAGCGGCGTCGATATCGCCGTTGTCGATGATGCGCAGTGCGGCAATCAGCTCTTTTTGTGCCCATTCGGCACGGCGGCCGTCGAAGGCCAGAGTGGCCAGCGCATCCACGGCCGAGAAGCTGCCGAAGTTGCTGCCGTAATTGCTTTCCATGCCCCAGATGGCTGCAATCACCGGCGCCGGCACGCCATAGCGCTGGCTGGCCGCCTGCAGGCTGGCGCCGTGTTCCTGCATCTTGAGCTTGCCGGTCTTGATGCGCTGTGCGGAGACGGCGCTATCCAGGTATTGCCAGGGCGTGCGTGTGAACTCGGGCTGGGAGCGGTCGAGCCTGACGATGCTGGGCTGCAGCTTGGCGCCGGCCAGGGCACTGCCAAGCGTGCGTTCCGAAATGCCCGCAGCGCGTGCACGCGGGGCGAATTCCTGCTTCCAGTGCGCGAAGTTGCGGGCCTGTATGGGGTTTTCCGCTGCTGCCGGCTCGCCCGTGGCTTGCTCTGCCTTGGCGGCACTCGCCGGCTCGGGCGCGGCCGCCGCAGGCGGTTCGGGCCGGGTGGCGCAGCCTGCGAGCAGGGCTGCCGCGATGGCGGTGGCCAGCAGGTGCTGACGGGCATTCAGGAGCGAATTGGCGGTTTGGGGCATGGCTGTGATTGTCGCTTGCAGCCGCAGCCGGGGAGTGCTTGCAGGGCGCGATAGTGCTTGCAGAATGCAACAAAATCTTTCGCCCGGCACAAAGCAAAAGGCCGCCAGCGGCGGCCTTGAGCGAGCGGGCGGGCGGGCAGCGTATCAGGCCATGACGCGGCTGGCGCGGATCACCGAATGCAGGCGACGCAGATTGCGCAGCGCATTCTCCAGCTGCACGCTGTTCTGCACGGAGATGACAAAGCGCAGATCCGTGGTGCCGATCGCTGCTTCGTCGGTCATCTCGACGCGCACGATATCGGCTTCGGCATTCGATAGCTCGGCCGCCACGCGGGCCAGCACGCCCTTGTTGTTCTGCACCGTGACCACGATGCCGGCCTCGAACAGGCGTGTGATGTCGTCGGACCAGTCCACCGTGATGAAACGGTCGGCATCCTTTTCGCGCAGCTTGATGGCATTGTTGCAATGGGCGTGGTGCACGACCAGGCCCTGGCCGCCAAGGTAGCCCAGAATCGGATCGCCCGGCACAGGGCGGCAGCAGTGCGAGTAGTAGACCGAGCTGCTCTCGTCGCCGTTGAGCGTGACCGCGCCCTGGAAGGGGCGGTTGTGCGTGTTGAAGCGCTCCTGTGTGATGAGCAGCGCATCGGGGCGCACGCCTTGCTTGGTCATGAAGCTGGTCATGCGCGCGGCTACCAGGGAGGCGATGCGGCGACCCATGCCGATATCGACCATGAGGTCTGCCGGTGTGCGGTTGCCCGTGATGCGCAAAATCTCGTCCCAGACGCCCTTGTTGGCATCGTCCTGCGACGGCACGCTGTCAATGCCTTCGGCGCGCAAAGCCTGGGCCAGCAGCGTTTCTCCGAGCTGGCCGGCTTCGGTCTGGGCCGCATTCTTGAGGTAGGAGCGAATCTTGGAACGCGCGCGCCCGGTTTTCACAAAGCTCAGCCAGGCTGGATTGGGCGTGGAGGTTTCGGAGGTAATGATCTGCACCACATCGCCGCTCTTGAGCTCGGTGCGCAGCGGCACTTCCTCGTCATTGATCTTGGCGGCCGTGGTGCGGTGCCCGATCTTGCTGTGGATGGCGTAGGCAAAGTCCACCACCGTGGCGCCGCGCGGCATGGCCATGATCTCGCTCTTGGGCGTGAACACGTACACGGCATCGGGAAAGAGATCGACCTTGACGTGATCCCAGAACTCCGCCGCGTCGCGGGTCTCGTTCTGGATATCGAGCAGGGACTGCAGCCACTGGGTGGACAGATGCTCGGAGTCATGACCTTGCTGCGCCTTGTACAGCCAGTGGGCCGCGACGCCGGCCTCGGCCACGATGTTCATCTCTTCCGTTCGAATCTGGAATTCGATGCTGACGCTGGAGGGGCCGACCAGCGTGGTGTGCAGCGACTGGTAGCCATTGCTCTTGGCAATGGCGATGTAGTCCTTGAAGCGGCCCGGCATGGGCTTGTACTTCTGGTGCAGCACACCGAGGGCCGTGTAGCAGTCCAGCGTCTTGGGGACGATGATGCGAAAGCCGTAGATGTCGGTGACCTTGGCAAAGCTCAGCTGGTTCTTCTGCATGCGCTGGTACAGCGAATACAGCGTGCTCTCGCGGCCCAGCAGCCGCACCGCCAGGCTGTGCGTGGCAAAGGCGGTGCTGACTTCGTCCTGCACGCGCTGCACCAGATCGCGGCGGCGCGTGCGCGAGCGGCCTATGGCTTTTTCCAACGTGGCATAGCGCCAGGGATGCAGATGCTTGAACGACAGGTCCTGCAACTCGCGATAGGTCTGGTTCAGACCCAGGCGGTGCGCGATGGGCGCATAGATCTCCAGCGTTTCGGACGAGATGCGGCCCCACTTGCTGCGCGGCATGTCGCTCATGGTGCGCATGTTGTGGGTGCGGTCGGCCAGCTTGATCAGGATGACGCGCACATCGCGCGCCATGGCCAGCAGCATCTTGCGAAAGGATTCGGCCTGGTTTTCCTCGCGGGTATTGAACTGCAGCTTGTCCAGCTTGGTCAGCCCGTCCACCAGCTCAGCCACGTCCTCGCCGAAGCGCTCCTTCAGATCCAGCTTGGTGATGCCGCAATCCTCCATGGAGTCATGCAGCAGGGCTGCCATCAGGGCAGGGGCGTCGAGCTTCCAGTTGGCGCAGATTCCCGTGACCGCGATGGGGTGGGTGATATAGGGATCTCCACTGCTGCGCCACTGATCGGTATGTGCTTGATCTGCGTAGACATAGGCCTGGCGCACGCGCTCGGCGCTGTCGGCATCCAGATAGCCCAGATGCTCCATCAACCCGTCAAAAGCAGCAGCCGACACACGTGCAGCCTGTTCAGCGGGCATGCGCTGAGGCTTGGCCGGTGCCGTAGAAGAAGGTGCAATCGTCGAGTTCTGGGCCGCTGTCATATTCCTTAAATGTAGCCTGCAAGTACCGAGTGCAAGGTGATAGGTACAAAAAAGCACCGACGAGCGGTGCTTAATTGTCTGTTTTGGTGCTGCGATGCAACAGCTTAACCCGGCACCTTCTTCAGCATTTCCAGGCCTACCTTGCCGTCTGCGATTTCACGCAGGGCGGTAACGCTGGCCTTGTTCTTGGTTTCAATCTTGGGGGTGTGGCCTTGATTGAGCATGCGGGCGCGGTAAGTCGCGGCCAAAACGAGCTGGAAGCGGTTGGGGATCTGCTCCAGGCTATCTTCAACAGTAATGCGTGCCATCAGGAACTCCGGGAACGGTCAGTTGGATTCAGGGATATTGAGCGACTCGAAGGTGTCGGCGCGAAGGCGCCGCTGGGCCGCATATTTGAGGCGTTGCGCGTGAATGATCGCCTTGAGATCAAAGAGCGCACTCTCAAACAGTTCGTTGATTATAACGAAGTCGAATTTTGCGACCTGCGCCATTTCCTCTTCGGCGTTCTTCAGGCGCATCTCGATGACTTCGGGTGCATCCTCGCCGCGATTTTCCAGGCGCGCGCGCAACTCGTCCCAGCTGGGCGGCAGGATGAAGATCAGCACGGCATTGGGAAAGGCCTGCTTGACCTGCAGGGCACCCTGGTAGTCGATCTCGAGCAGCACATCGGTGCCGCTCTGGATGCGCTCTTCCAGAGACCTCTTGGCCGTGCCGTAGCGGCGGCTGTGCACATTGGCCCATTCGACAAAGCCGTTGTTGGCGACCATGGCGTCGAATTCGGCGTCCGAGACGAAGTAGTACTCACGGCCATGCTTTTCCTGGCCGCGCGGCGCGCGCGTGGTGTGAGAGACGGAGGGGTAGACGCGTGCGTCGAATTCACGCAGGGCGCGTACCAGGGAGGATTTGCCGGCACCGCTGGGTGCCGACACGACAAATAGATTTCCGGGATGGTCCATGACTTTGGGCATGACTTTGGGCATGAATCGAGCGTACGGTGTGAGTACGCCCAGGGCTTGCTTACTCGATGTTCTGCACTTGTTCGCGCATTTGCTCGATCAGCACCTTCATGTCGACGCTGATGCGGGTCAGCTCCAGCGTGGCTGATTTGGAGCCAAGCGTGTTGGCTTCACGGTGCAGTTCCTGAATCAGGAAGTCCAGACGCTTGCCGATGTCGCCGCCCTTTTTGAGCAGACGCTCGATTTCGTCGAGGTGAGAGCCCAGGCGCGTGACTTCTTCGGCCACATCGATGCGGATGGCAAAGGCCGTGGCTTCGGCCAGGGCGCGATCCTGGGCGGCCTCGGGGGCCACCGAGCCTTCGCCCAGTGCCATGGCTTCCTTCCAGCGCTCCAGAAATTTCTGGCGCTGTTGCTCCACCAGCTGCGGCACCAGAGGCACGGCGGTCTTGGCCAGTGCGCGCAGCTGCTTGATGCGGTCGAGCAGCATCTCGGCCAGGCGTTCGCCCTCGCGGGCACGAGCTGCGAGCAGGTCGGTGATGGCCTGTTCGGCCAGGGCTGGAGCGATTTCGCTCCAGTCCGTGGTGGCTGCACCGGTGCCGCTGCACAGACGCAGCGCGTCGGCCACGGACAGGTCGCGTGCCTTGGGCAGCCAGGCCTGGACGGCGTCCTGCAGGCTCAGCAGACGTTGCAGCTGAGAGGCGGCAGGAAGGGGAAGGGATTGGTTGCTGGAGACGTCGATGGCGGCACGCACTTCGACCTTGCCGCGCTTCAGGCGAGCGGTGAGCAAGGAGCGAAGGGCCGGCTCAAGGGCGCGCAGTTCGTCGGGAAGGCGGAAGGACAAATCCAGAAAGCGGCTATTGACCGCGCGGATCTCAAGGCCCAGACGGCTGTTGGACTGGGACTCTTGACCACCCTCAGCGGATGCGCTGTGCTGGGCACTGGCGTATCCGGTCATGCTGTAAACTGGCATTGGACTTTTGATGGATGCTTGCAATTTCCCGATTATCCGGGTTTCGAATCATCCTTGAGGTTTACCGGTAAAAAATGTCTACTAAAAACAAGCCAGCGCCCCTACCGCCGGGCAGCACAATAGGCGGATACCGGGTGGTGCGCAGGATTTCCTCGGGGGGGTTCGGGATTGTCTACCTGGCTCTGGATGGCGATGGCCAGCAGGTAGCGATCAAGGAGTATCTGCCTGCTTCGCTTGCCACTCGGGCGCCCGCCGAACTGCAGCCCGTCGTGGCGCCAGAGAAGTTGTCCCTTTACCGCCTCGGGCTCAAGAGCTTTTTCGAGGAAGGGCGCTCGCTGGCGCAGATCTCGCACGCCTCCGTGGTGAGCGTGCTGAATTTCTTTCGTGAAAACGAAACCGTCTACATGGTGATGAACTACCTGGAAGGGGCGACCCTGCAGGAGTTCATCGTCACGGCGCGCGAGCTCAAGGCCGAGAAGGTCTTCAGAGAGTCGACCATCCGTTCCCTGTTCGACGAGGTGCTGCGCGGCCTGCGCATCGTGCATCAGCACAAGATGCTGCACCTGGACATCAAGCCCGCCAATATCTTCATCACCAATGACGACAAGGCCGTGCTGATCGATTTCGGCGCGGCGCGCGAAGTGCTGTCGAAAGAGGGCAACTTCATCCGTCCCATGTACACCCCGGGCTTTGCTGCCCCGGAGATGTACCGGCGCGACTCCCAGCTGGGTCCCTGGACCGATATCTACGCCATTGGTGCCTGCATCTATGCCTGCATGCAGGGCATACCGCCCAACGAAGCACCGCAGCGTCAGGACAAGGACCGACTGGCCCTGGCCCTGAACAAGCTGCGCGGCGTGTATTCGGACAATCTGATCGAGGTCGTGGAATGGTGCATGGCCATGGACCCGCTCTCGCGCCCGCAGTCGGTGTTTGCCCTGCAAAAAGAGCTGAGCCGCGAGGGCGAGCGTCGCTATACAAAGCTCAGCATGCAGGAACGCATGCGCATGCAGTTTGACAATATGGTGCATGACGCCAGGAAGAATCTTCAGAAACTCGGCGGCTCCGAACGTGGAGCGGTGACCGACAGCAATCGCAAACCATGAAATTTTCCGTCTTCCAGCTCAGCCGCCGCGGAGGCCGTGCCCTCAACGAAGACCGTATGGGCTACTGCTATACGCGAGAGGCGGCGCTGTTCGTGTTGGCGGACGGGATGGGCGGGCATCCGGACGGCGAGGTGGCCGCGCAGATTGCACTGCAGGTGGTCTCCACGCTGTTTCAGCAGAAGGCCAAGCCACTGGTGGAAGATCCGGCCGGGTTCCTGGAAGAGGCGCTGCTGCTGGCCCATCGCCAGATCCTGCGCTATGCCAGCACCAAGGGCATGATGGACACGCCGCGCACCACGCTGGTGGCGGCGGTGCTGCAGGAAGGCAAGGTGACCTGGATTCATTGCGGCGACTCGCGCCTGTACTGGGTGCGCGAGGGGCAGCTCGTGGAGCGCACGCGCGACCACTCGTACACCGAGATGCGCAAGGTCTCGGCCGTGCTCGCCCAGGCCAACCGCAATGTGCTGTTCACCTGCCTGGGCTCGCCCTCCAAGCCCATCTTCGATGTGAGCGAGACCAGGCGGCTGGAGGAAGGCGATCAGCTGATGCTGTGCTCGGACGGCCTCTGGGGTGCGATGCCGACGCCGGAAATTCTCCAGATCATGAACGGCAAGGCCGTGGCCCACTTTGTGCCCATGCTGGTCGACACCGCACTCAAGCGCGCCGGGGACAGCAGCGACAATGTCACCGTGCTGGCACTGGTATGGGAAACACCGAATAATTTCGAACCGTCCTCCATCTCCACCCAGGAGATCGAGGATCAGGGCTTTGAGTCCACGATACAGGTGGGGCCGCTCGAAGACTGCGAGGATGAGCTCGACGACGCGGCCATCGAGCGATCGATCGCCGAAATCAACGAGGCCATACGTCGCTCGGCACAGCGCCAGAAAGCCAAGACCTGAATCGGGTTGCAGGCTGCAGCAGGCCTGGGCTTGAAACTACTGAATCAATAGCTGATTGCGCAATCGCCACAAGCGTTTGCATGGATTTTTATGAAGAAAATTGTGCTGGCATCCAACAACCGCGGCAAGCTCGTCGAGTTGCAGGCCATGTTTGCCCCGCTGGGCGTGGAGCTGATTCGCCAGGGCGATCTGTTCGAAGGCGAAGCTCCCGAGCCCTATGGCACGTTTGTCGAGAATGCGTTGTCCAAGGCGCGCTTCGCGGCCGAGAAGACCGGCTTGCCTGCCATTGCCGATGACGCCGGCATGTGCGTGGATCATTTCGGCGGTCTGCCCGGCGTAGATACGGCCTACTATTGCACCCAGTTCGGCTACGAGAAGAGCGACGACAACAATGTGCGCGCGCTGCTCGAGCAGATGCAGGGCGTGGCCAATCGCCGTGCCGCCATGGTCAGCACCCTGGTGGGGGTGCGCTCGCCCAAGGACCCCGAGCCACTGATTGCCGTGGGCCGTGTACAGGCCCTGCTCACGACCGAGCGCCGTGGCAGCAATGGCTTCGGCTTTGACCCGGTACTGCTGATCCCCGAGCTGGGCCTGACCTTTGCCGAGATGACGCCCGAGCTCAAGCATGCCCACAGCCATCGCGGTCGTTCTTCGCGCACCATGATCGAGATGGTGAAGGAGCGCTGGTTATAACCAGCGGTTCCCCCTGAGGCGCTTTGCGCCTTCCCCCTCTCTCGCTTCGCGGGATGGGGACGACGGCCTCGCTGCGGGGCGGCGGGGCCGCCTAGGCCCTTGCTTGCTGTCCCCTGGCTGGGGTGTGCTAGTTTTAGCGGCGTCGGTTTTGTTTGCGCTAGAAAAGCATATTTCCCATGATCCCCATTCAGCCTCAAGCAGAGACCGCCGAAGCGGCGGTGCAGCGCGATATTCAGCATTACATGCGTCCCGGCACGCTGCAGCTGGGCAGCCTTCCGCCGCTGTCGCTGTATGTGCATCTGCCCTGGTGTCTCAAGAAATGCCCGTACTGCGATTTCAACTCGCATGCCTGGGCCAAGGGGGATGCACTCCCCGAGGACCGCTATATCGATGCCCTGATGGCCGATCTGGAGAGCGCACTGCCGTTGATCTGGGGGCGCACGGTGCACAGCGTCTTCATGGGCGGGGGCACGCCCAGCCTGTTCTCGCCCGAGTCCATAGACAAGCTGATTGCCGGTCTGCGTGCGCGTCTGCGCATGGAGCCCGATTGCGAGATCACCATGGAAGCCAACCCCGGCACCTTCGAGAAGGACCGCTTCAAGGCCTTCCGTGCGGCCGGCGTGAACCGCTTGTCCATAGGGGTGCAGAGCTTTGACGACCGCTATCTGCAGGCCGTGGGGCGCGTGCATGATGCGGCGCAGGCCCAGGCTGCGGTGCGCGAGGCGGCTGACAATTTCGAGACCTTCAATATCGACCTGATGTATGCGCTGCCCGGCCAGAGTCTTGCCGATCTGCAGCGCGATGTGGACACGGCGCTGTCGTTTGCACCGCCGCATCTGTCGATCTATCACCTGACCATCGAGCCCAACACCTATTTCGCCAAATACCCGCCCGTGGTGCCCGAGGACGATACGGCCTATGAGATGCTGGACCTGATCACGGCCAGCACCCAGGGAGCCGGCATGCAGCGCTACGAAGTCTCGGCCTATGCCAAGGAAGGCCACCAGTGCTTTCACAATAGCAACTACTGGCAGTTCGGCGACTATCTGGGCATTGGCGCGGGTGCGCACAGCAAGCTGAGCTTTGCCCATCGCATCGTGCGCCAGGTGCGTTTCCGCGATCCGGCTCGCTATATGGACATGGCGCTGGCCGGCACGCCGCTGGCACAGGACAACGAGGTCAAGCGCGCAGAGCTACCGTTCGAGTACATGCTCAACGCGTTGCGCCTGCGCGGCGGTTTCGCGCTGCAGGAGTTCATGGAGCGCACAGGCCTGCCCATGTCAGCCATCGCCAAGGGACTGGATCAGGCGCAGGCCAAGGGCCTGATCACCCGCGACCTGGGTCGCGTGGTGCCGACCGAGCGTGGCTTCGACTTCCTCAGTGACCTGCAGGAAATGTTCCTATAGGCCTGGCAAGGAGATTCAGCCGCAGCGCAGCGCCGTGATCTTGCCCGCGTCATTGGTGATGACGTTCAGGCGCTCCTGGTTGTAATCCATGGTGGCGGGCTGACCTTCGCGCAGCACGCGCAGCAGGTAAGAGCCGGACTTCTGGCGGATGGTCTCCAGCGTCGACGCCACGGTGTTGTGGCCCAGATAGATCTGTACCGGCTCGGCATGGCATACCTGCAGCTGGCGTGCAGGCGGCGCGCGCGTGCCGTCGGTGGCTGTGCCATTGCTGGCGCAGCCGGCCATCAGCAAGGCCGCAGTGGCACCGGTCAGGCCCAGCAAGGCGCGGGCGGAAATTGGCAAAGTAGTGGTTCTATGCTTCATGCCCCACACCATAGCGCCCCCAGGTAGCCGCGCCTGCCAGACCAGACCCCGATATGCAAGCGGGTGCAACAAGGTGGTCATCGGAATTGATAGCTATAAGCGCAATGCCATCAAGGGATTGATGGTGTTTTTTCACTAATTCCTGGCGTGCTTGCGTCTGGTCTATGGCTTGTGGGTTCCGTCCGCACTCTGAAAGATGCCGGCTTCGATATTCGCAGCCTGCAGCTTGCGCGCGGCCTTTTCGGCGCGCTTGCGGCTTTCGAAGGGACCGCTGCGTACCCGGATGACTTCGCCCTTGTTGCTGGCCATCTTCTGCGTCAGTGCGGGCAGCTTGGACTGGTTCAGTTGGGCCACGATCTTCTCGGCATTGCGGGTCTCCGAGTAGACGCCCAGATTCAGATAGAACTTGCCTGCAACCAGATCCGTTCCGGCTTGCGGCGCCGTGTTTGACGCGGCTTTTACGGGCTGCTCTTTGGGCTCTGCCGCAGGCTTGGCGGCGGGCTTGTCAGCCGGTGTCGCCGGCGGATTTTTGCTGGGCTCGACTTGGGCCGCTGTCTTGTCTGGCACCAGGGCAGGGGCTTGGGGCGCCGCTTTGCCGGCGCTGGCGCCCGTTTCGGCTGCTGCGGTGGGCGCCGGCTCTGGTGGGCGGGTCTCGGGTTGGGTGGCAGCGGCGGCAGGAGCTGCCGGGACCGGGTTTGCCATGGTGCGAGGGGCGGCGGCGCTGGTGGCGCTGTCGGCTGCGGGCCTGGTGATGGCTGCAGGTTCCGCGCTTGGCAGCGGTGCCGGATTTTCGGGGGGCAGCAGTGCCATGCCTGCGCCTGCGGCTGCGGCTACAGGCAGGGCCAGAACCAGCATGGCGGCAGTCCTGTTGCGCGGCGCTGCAGCCTGCTCCTGCAGGTTGGCATGGGCTGCGGCCATATTGGGCGCGTCCGTGATCGCCTGCAGCGTCTGGGCCTTGATCTTGCGCCAGTACCAGCCATTGCCCAGCAGGCCGGGCACGGCCACGGCGACCAGCCACAGGGCAATGCCCAGGCCCAGAGCCATGGCCTCGGGCAGGGCAGGACGCAGGCCGAACCACCAGATCAGCGCGGCTGCCGTCACGGCTGCGAGGTATTTGGCAGCCTCGCGCCAAAGGCCGTGCAGGCTGCACCATGCCAGGGTCAGCAAGGCGGCCGCCATATTCCAGCTGGGCAGGCTGCGGTCCAGGGCGTCAAAGCGCTTGAACTGGGCCAGGTAGAAGTCGCGCGAGCGCGGGTTCAGGCGGCTGGCATAGAGCTGGGGCAGCAGACCGCTATCCTCCTCTTCGGGCGCAGCGGTCTGCCCGGCCTCGTGCTGCAGGCTGTGCTGCATGGAATAGGCCGCTGCTGCAAAGGCTCCGGCGATGGAGGCAGGCAGGGGGCTGGCGTCCGAGCGCAGAGGCTGGTCCAGCACAGGTTCCTGGCGCGTGTTCCGGCCAGTGGGGGCGAGCGCAGGGGTGGGGGTGTCCGAAGCGGAAGGCATGGCTGCAATTGTGTCATGGCGTTACGAACAGGCCGAGGGCAGATTCCCAACAAAAAAACCGGCGCCAGGCCGGTTCTTTGCGGGATGGTCAAGGCGCTCAGGCCTGGTGCGCGGGCAGTACGGTGGCGCGGCATTCGCCAAAGCCGATGCGCGCGGCACCGGGCTTTTCGCACCAGCCGGTAAAGACCACGGCGTCGCCGTCGAGCAGGAAGGTGCGGGTTTCGCCGTTGCTCAGGCTCAGGGGCTTTTTACCGCCTTCGGTGATTTCCAGCAGGGCGCCGGCTTCGGCCATGGTGGGGCCGGACAGCGTGCCCGTGCCCAGCAGGTCGCCGGGTTGCAGATCGCAGCCGTTGACGGTGTGGTGGGCAATCAGCTGGGCCATGGTCCAGTAGGCGTGGCGGTAGCTGGTCCGGGTGATCTGCTCGGCGGCCTTGCCTTCTGCGCGCATCTTCTCGGTCTGGATGGCGACCGTGAGCTGCACATCGAGCGCTCCGCGCTGCGAGTTGGCTTCGGAGCTGAGGTAGGGCAGGGGTTGCGGGTCCTCGGACGGGCGCACGAATGCCGTGCGATAGGGCTCCAGTGCTTCCAGCGTCACGATCCAGGGCGAGATGCTGGTGGCGAAGTTCTTGGAGAGAAACGGGCCCAGCGGCTGGTATTCCCAGGCCTGCACGTCGCGGGCCGACCAGTCGTTGAGCAGGCACAGGCCGAAGATATGCCGGTCGGCATCCTCGATGTCGACCGCCTCGCCCCAGGCATTGGCCGAGCCTGCGTAAATGCCCATCTCCAGCTCATAGTCGAGACGGTTGCAGGGCTTGAGCACGGGGTCGGCATCGGGGGCCTTGAGCTGGCCGTTGGGGCGCTTGAAGTCCACGCCCGAGATGCGGATGCTGGACGCGCGACCGTGGTAGCCGATGGGCACCCACTTGTAGTTTTCCATCAGCGGGTTGGTGGGGCGAAACAGCTTGCCCACATTGGTGGCGTGATGCACGGAGGTGTAGAAGTCCGTGTAGTCGCCGACCTGGGCGGGTACGCTGTACTCCACATCGGCCTGGGGCACGAGGCAGGCCTTGAGTGCGGCTTCCTGGGCAGCGCCGGCACGCAGTGCGCGCGACAGGGCCAGGCGCAGGGCCGACCAAGCCTCAGGGCCCATGGCCATCAAGCTGTTGAGCTGGCCCTGCGCCGCTGCTTCGACCTGGGCTTGCACATCGGCGCTCAGTGCCTTGGCATCGCGAACAGCCGCCATATCCAGCACCTGATCGCCAATCGCCACGCCGCCGCGGAAGGCTTCGCTGCTGCTCTTGCGGCGAAAGACGGCAAACGGCAGGTTCTGGATGGGAAAGTCGCTGCTGCCGGTGTTGGCGCTGGCGACCCAGCTTTGCAGGCCGGCGTCGTGGGTTTCGTTCAATGCCATGTTCATCTCCTTGGAACGATTTGAATAAAACAGGCTGTAGCGCTTATCTGCCGAGCGCCATCAGCCGTGAATGGGTAACCGATAGATAGAGTCTTGCCGGTGCCGCACTCAAGCGGCGGTGAAGCCCCCGTCCATATTCCACTGCGCGCCGCGTACCTGGGCGGCGTTGTCGCTGGCCAGAAAGCCGACCAGGGCCGCCACCTGCTCCACCGTCACAAAGGCCTGCGAAGGCTGCTTGGCGCCCAGCAGCCTGGCACGGGCTGCCGCCTCGTCCAGCTGCTCGCGCTGCGCCAGGGCATCAATCTGGGCCTGAACCAGCGGCGTCAGCACCCAGCCGGGGCAGATGGCGTTGCAGGTCACGGGCGTGGTGGCCAGCTCCAGTGCCACGGATTTGGTCAGGCCCAGCAGGCCGTGCTTGCTGGCCACGTAGGCTGGCTTGTGGGCCACGCCGACCAGGCCGCTGACGGAGGCCATATTGATGATGCGCCCCCAGCCGCGCTCCAGCATGGCCGGCGTGCAGGCCTGTATGGTGTGAAACGGTGCGCTCAGGTTGACGGCCAGCATGGTGTTCCAACGATCTGGCGGAAAGCTGAGCACGGATTCCACATGCTGGATGCCGGCGTTGTTGACCAGAATGTCCACCGCGCCCAGCTCGGCGGCGATGCGCCGGGCCAGGGGCGCAATGGCCTGGCCGTCGCTCAGATCCAGCGGGTAATAGCGGGCGGCCACGCCCAGTGCGTGCAGCTCGGCCAGCTGGGCATCGGTGTCGGCAGACGCCTGGGCGCTGCCATGCAGGGCAATGGCGGCGCCTTCGCCGGCCAGCTGCCTGGCAACGGCCCAGCCTATGCCGCTGGTGGAGCCGGTGATCCAGGCCACACGACCGGCATGGGGTTTGGACAGGGGCGGGTTCAGCGGCAGGACGGCGGTCATTTGAGCAAGTCCATTTCCATGTGCACGTATTCGCTGATGAAGCGCACCTTGGCCCAGTAGACGACCAGGCCCTGGGGGTTGCGGGCCCAGCGCAGCGCCTGCATCAGCGGCGTGCCCAGCGGCACGCCCAGGTGCTCGGCAATCAGCTCGTCGGCCGGGGCCACGCTCAGGTACTGGCGCGCTGCAGCGATCTGCGCGGGGTCGTTGCCCAGCGCCTGCGCCAGCGTGGCGCGCTCCAGCTGCTCCTGCAGCTTGGGATAGAGGTTCTGCTCCAGGTACAGCTCGGACAGGCAAAAGCGGGCCTCGCCATGCCTGTGCACGCGCAGAAAATAGGTATAGGCCGGGGCCAGTTCGCCAGGGCTGGGAAAGCCGGCCGGAATCGGCGGCACGCAGTCATTGGCCTGCTGCAGCGTGGTCTGCTGAATCTGCTCGCCAAAAGCCACGAGCTCCCGCCAACTGGTGGGCAGCAGAAAGGACGGCGGCTTGCAGGGCTGGCTCACCACCCTGGTGCCGCCGCGCTTGCGGGTCTCCAGCAGGCCTTCGTCGACCAGCGCATGCACGGCCATGCGCACCGTGGTGCGCGAGACGCTGTGCAGCGCCTCCAGCTCTTCGACCGTGGGAATGCTGTGTCCGAGCGCCCATTCGCCGGTCGCGATCTTGTTGCGGAAGAGTCGGGCCAGCTGCAGGTGCAGCTTGTCGCGGGATTGGGAAGCGGTGGACACAGCAGTCATGGGCGCGGATTGGACGGGGCCAGTGTAGCAAATAAAGTATCTAAATAAATACTTTATTAAGAGGATTACGCAGACGCCCGGAATGGATCAATGAGAAAGAGACCTGCAGCGCACCTGGCCGTGTGCAGCGCAAGAGTTCACAAATGTCACCATTCTGTTGGTGCAAATGACTTTTAAACTCCAAGCTTTTGATAGCGGACAGTGCAAGCAGCCATTGGTTGCAATGCGCTTTGATAGGGGGAGATCCCCCGCCAGGGAGTTGGTAGTTTCATGCACAAGCAGTACGAGTGGCAGTTTTTCCGCGCCGGCGAGGTGGACCAGGTGGTCATTCGCACGGGCCAGGACATTGCCCATATTGGTGAGCTGGATCAGAAGCTGTGGGTGGCCCTGGCCTGTCCCACACGCGGCATCGAGTTCGACAGCGCGACGCTGGATCTGATCGACGAGAGCAAGGACGGCCGCATCCGTCCCCCCGAGCTGGTGGCCGCCTGTGAATGGGCCGTGGCCAGAGTGCGTGACCCGCAGGTGCTGGCCGATGGCGGCGATGTGCTGCAGCTGCGTAGCATCAACGATGCGACGCCAGAAGGCGCGCTGCTGCTGGCCGAAGCCAGGCGCGTGCTGGAGCTCGCGGGCCTGTCCGATGCCTCAGTCATCACGCTGGCCCAGGTGCAGGAGCGCATGGCCTCGCTGCAGGCCCTGCGCTTCAATGGCGACGGCATCGTCAGTGCGGCCACGGCCGAAGGCGACGAGGCTCTGGCCGCTCTGATTGCGCGCATTCAGGAGCTGTACGGTGCCGTGGACGGCAGCGATGGCGTGCCCGGCATCGATCGCAGCAAGGCAGAGGCCTTCTGGGAGGACGTGCAAGCCCTGCAGACCTGGTTTGCCCAGGCGGCCGAGCTGGGCTGCCATTTGCAGCCGCGTGCGCTGGCACTGGCGGCGGCCGAGGCCGTGAACGCCGTGCAGGCCAAGGTCGATGACTTTTTTGCGCGCACACGACTGGTGGAATTCGATGCCAATGCACGGGCGCCGCTCAACCCCACGGAAGAAGGCTATGCGGCTCTGGGAGCGCAGGTGCTCAGCAATGCCTCGGAGTCTCTGGCGGCGCTGCCGCTGGCCGCCGTCACCGGCGAGCGCAGCCTGCCGCTGGTGCATGGCGTCAACCCCGCCTGGGCAGCGGCCCTGCAGACCCTGCGCGAGCAGGCCGTGCAGCCCGTGTTCGGCGAGGCCCTGAGCGCGCTGACCGAAGACCAGTGGGAGCAGCTCAAGACCATGCTGGCCCATTGCCAGCAATGGCTGGCCGAGTGCCCGGCCACGCCGCTGGGCTCGATCGCCGAGGCCGAGGTGCAGCAGCTGCTGGCCAGCGGCCTGAAGGACGCGCTGATGCAGCTGCTGGACCAGGACGATGCCGAGAAGGAGCATGCCGTGCAGGCCATGGCCCTGGAAAAGCTGATCCGGCTGCAGCGCGATCTGCTGCCTCTGCTCAACAACTTTGTCTCCTTCTCCAGCTTCTATCGCCGCGAAGGCGCTGCCTTCCAGGCCGGAACCTTGTTCCTGGACGGCCGCAGCTGCGATCTGACCGTGGAGGTGGCCGATGCTGCCGCCCACTCGGTACTGGCCGCCATGGCGAAAACCTATCTGGCCTATTGCGAGTGCAAGCGCGAGGGGCAGAAGAAAATCATCGTTGCGGCCTTCACGGCAGGCGATGTGGATTTTCTGTTCGTGGGGCGCAACGGCGTGTTCTACGACCGTGCGGGCCAGGACTGGGATGCGACCATCGTCAAGCTCATCGACAACCCGACCAGCATCGGCCAGGCCTTCTTCTCGCCCTACAAGAAGTTCCTGCGCATGATCGAGGAGCAGGTCGCCAAGCATGCAGCGGCCAAGAACGATGTGGTGAACACCAGCCTCGGCGACAACGCGACCAAGCTGGTGACGGCGCCCAAGGAACTGACCGCAGCGTCGGCTGCCGCAGCGCCGGCCGCCGCCGCCACGCGCAAGACCGATGTGGGCACGGTGGCCGCCATCGGCGTGGCGCTGGGTTCGCTGAGCGCCGTGATCGTCGGCATCTTCGGCAAGTTCATCGAACTGGGGCCCTGGATTCCGGTGGCCATTCTGGGCCTGATCCTGGCCATCTCCGGCCCCAGCATGCTGATTGCCTGGCTCAAGCTGCGCCAGCGCAGCCTGGGACCGATTCTGGATGCCAGCGGCTGGGCCATCAATGGCCGCATGAACATCAATCTGGGTCTGGGTCGCAGCCTGTCGCAGACGGCCAGGGTGCCGGTCAATGCCAAGCGCAACTTTGCCGACCCCTATGCCGACAGCCACGGCCTGCGCAACAGCCTGTGCCTGCTGGCGCTGCTGGCCCTTGCCGTGCTGCTGTCCTGGCGCATGCACTGGCTGGACGCCGTGCTGCCCGCCAGCTGGCAGCATGTCCCGGCGGCGGCCAGCGCGCCAGCGGTCACCGCACCGGCAGCGGCCGCAGCAGAGTCCGCTGTCAGGTAAGCCATAGGCGTGCGCCGTCTGCAGAGGCTGGCGGAAGGCCCATCGCTTCGCTGCACCACCCAATACCGCTTGCATGGGTGCGGTATTGGGGGCTGGAGCCGGAATCTGTCCTAGAGTGCTGTTCTGTACTCACCGAAGCATCTTGGATGTGCATGCATTCAAGGTGCTTTTTCATTGCATTTGATGACAGGAGCAAGCCATGGGACGTCCCATCCATTCCGCGCATGAACTTCTCGCCACCAATGAGCGTGAGCTCTACGATCTTTCCCGGTCCGATACGGCCCTGGTCAGGCTGAGCCCGGCCCAGCGCCGTCTGCAGTTGCAGCGCGCCCGCGCCATGCGCGATCGGGCGCGTGCGCTGTACCGCCGTCAGGTCGGCCACACGCTGCACCACACGGCCACCAAGCGTGGCTTCACGGGCATGGCCAATGAGCGCACCCGCCAGAAGGCCCAGGTGCTGTCCGAGGTGGTGCGCCGGCTGGCGGGCGAGCTGGCCTGAGTTCCCCGCAATCTCTGCGGAGCTTTTTAGCTATTGAAAAGTGAGCTTATTGCGCTCGTCAATCAATGATTTCAATATCAAATGCCGTTGAAGTCGTTGAATGACTTGCGTAGTTAGCTCATTTTTTATGCTTGAGGCAGATGCACGGCCGACAGCAGTGGCATGCCGGTGCGGCGCGTGAACTCCTCGTAGCTGATGGGCGGGCCCATGCGGGTGTCGGCGCTATTGGCCTGCCAGTACACCCAGCTCTTGCCGGTGCTGGCGTCATAGACCAGCTTGAAGAGGTGATCGGGCACCGCCACCTTGCTCTCACCGATGGTGGCGGCGTTCTTGTTGAAGACAGGGCCGGTGAAGACAAAGACATCGCCCCGGGCACGCAGCGCATATTTGCGCGTGGCCTGTTCCACCTGGCTCCAGGCGCCCGCGTTGTGCACCTGGTTCTGCGGCACCATGTTCGCGAGGCTGAAGCTCTGGGCCATGGCCTCGGGCGTGCTCATGTCGGCTGCCGGGGCCATATGGCCGCGCGAGAAGCCGGAGCGCTTGTAGTCGTCGAGTTCGGAGCGCTCGGCGCGCGGCAGGCGGGCGTCGGCATAGAACTTGTCGCTGCGCTGCAAGCCCTGGGCCTGCTGCAGCACCTGGCGATTCAGGCGCTCGGCGACGAATACCGGGGTCTTGGTGCTGCCGTTGTGCAGCACGGCAAAACCTGAAAAGCACAGCTCGCGCTCGCGGGGGTGAAGCTGCAGGGCCGGAGCCTTGCCGCCGGGAAAGAACTGCGGGCAGCGGGCGAAGTGCGTGGGCAGGGCCGTGGCCGTGACATCGGCCTTGTCCACCTTGCCGCCCACGCTGGGCGTGTGGGTGCCGGAGCTGGAACCGGAGCCGGAACGCAGACCATCCAGATCCGGCCAGCCGTTCTTGCGAAAGGCCTGCAGGGTCTGGCCGAGCGCATCGAGTTCGGGGATATGCAGGGCTGCCAGCGCCCGGCCCAGCAGTTTCTCGGCGGAGACGCTGGGGTTGAAGCTGCAACTGGCAATCTGGAAGCTGGCCAGTGCCGCAGCGCCCGCAGACAGGGCAAAGCGCCTGATGCGTGAGAAGCTGTAGCCGGCAGTCCTGGAAGCGGTGCCGCGCTTGCGCGCAGGCGTTTTCTTTTTCTTGGCGGTCGTCATTCAGGCGGCAATGGTACGCCGCCTGAATGCTGCCTGAGGCGTGATGCGGGCCGCCGGCCGCACTTTGTGTGTCCGGCAATGAAACCGTATGTGAACTGTCGGTCAAGAGGCCTGTGATTCAGGGGCAGCCTGGGTGCTTCAGGCCATGATGCTGCCGATATTGTCCCGGCGTCAGTCCCAGGTGCTTGCGAAACAGCTGGCCCATATGCGACTGGTGGTTGAAGCCGCAGTCCAGCGCGATTTGCGTGAGGGGCAGTTCGGCACTTCGCATCATGGCGCGCGCAGCCTGCAGCCGGGTCTCCGTGATCCAGGCATGCGGCGTCATGCCCGTAAGCCGTGTGAATTCGCGCAGAAAGCGCAAGGGGCTGGTGTCCACCATGGCGGACAGATCGGCAATGCTCAGCGGCCGCTCGAACTCGGCGGCAATGCGGTCCAGCACGCGTCCATAGCCGGTGCCGGGGCGGGCGTCGGCCTTGCTGGCGCTGCCCTCCTGGCAGGCCATGAACTGCAGCGCAGTCTGCTCGATGGCCAGAGCCTCCGGCCGGGGGCTGAGCAGCAGCAGGCGCAGATGCAGTGCCATCTGCAATGCGGAGCGCTGGCCATGTTGCGAGATGCGCTGCGACGGCCTGGGCGCGTCAGCCTCATGGGCGGCATAGCGCAGCACCAGATATTCGCCACCGGTGGCCGATTCGGAAAACACCTCGACGCCTGGCGGCGTATAGCTCAGGGTGCCGGGCCAGGTGTCGAAGTCTTCGCGCCTGTCGGAGGCAATGGCGTGCACGCCTTGCTGTCTTTGCAGCGCAATGCCCAGCGCATGCATGCGCACCGGGTCGCGGCTGCTGTAGGCGGCGCGCCCGAGCAAATGGATCTGCACGGATGGCGTATCGGTTGCCGAAGGCTGAATCAGATGGGTCTTCATGGCGGGCTGAAATTTCATGATAGACGATGGCGGCCGGCCGGCCTCACACTGCTGCTCATGAATCAAGACCTGCAAACAAGCACCGGGCCGCAACGCGTCATAGGCCTGATCGGCGGCATGAGCTGGGAGTCCAGCGCCGAGTACTACCGCCTGATCAACCAGGGTGTCCGGGAGCGTCTGGGTGCGTTGCGCTCGGCCAGACTGCTGATGTATAGCGTGGACTTCGGCCCTGTCGAGCAGGCCCAGCATGAAGGCCGCTGGGACGATGCGGCGGCGCTGCTGGCCGATGCTGCCCGGCGCCTGCAAGCCGGGGGCGCCGACTGTGTGCTGCTTTGCACCAACACCATGCACAAGGTGGCGGATCAGGTGGCGGCAGCGGTGTCGATTCCGTTTGTGCACATAGCCGACCCGGTCGGGGCGGCTGCGCGTGCAGCCGATGTGCAGGTGCTGGGGCTGCTGGGCACGCGCTTCACGATGGAGCAGCCGTTCATGCGCGAGAGGCTGGAGCAGCAGTTCGGCCTGAAGGTGCTGGTGCCCGACGAAGCCGAGCGCACGCAGGTGCATCGCATCATCTATGAGGAGCTTTGCGCGGGGCAGATCAGCGATGTGTCGCGCAAGCTCTATCAGCGTGCCATCGAGTCATTGGCGGCCCGCGGAGCCCAGGCCGTGGTGCTGGGATGCACGGAAATCGGCTTGCTCATCAAGCCCGCAGACAGCGTGCTGCCGGTGCTGGACACCACGGCTTTGCATGCTGCAGCGGCCGTGGATTTTGCGCTGCAGGACTGAGCTGACGGATCTCAGTGCGCCGAGCCCGGCTGGAGAATTTCCGGAATGGCGCAATGCGTGCTGGCTTCGTTCATGGCGATGTCATGCTCGTGCTTGGCCACTTCCACCGACATGGCCTGCGGCAGCGGCACGGCGTTCTTCACGGCCAGAATCTCGGCCATCACGCTCACGGCGATCTCTGCCGGAGTCTTGCTGCCGATATAGAGGCCGATGGGGCCGCGCAGCCTGGCCAGCGAGGCTTCGGTCTCGCCGAAGTGCTCCATCATGCGCTCGCGCCTTGCGTGGTTGTTGCGGCGCGAGCCGATGGCGCCCACATAGAAGGCGGGGCTGTGCAGGGCTTCGAGCAGGGCCAGGTCGTCGAGCTTGGGGTCGTGGGTGAGGGCGACGATGCAACTGCGCGCATCGGGCTTGAAGGCCGTGACCGCATCGTCCGGCATGTCGGTGACGGTGTTGACCTGGGGCACCGACCAACTGCCCATGTATTCCTCGCGCGGGTCGCAGATGGTGACCGTGAAGCCGTTGAACAAGGCCATGGTGGCCAGGTATTCGGCCAGGGCCCCCGCACCGATCAGCAGCATGCGGTAGCCGGGGCCGAGGTGGTTGACGAGTTGTTGGCCGTCAAACTCCAGCGCGTCGGGGTGCTCTGCCGTCTGCAGGCGGACTTCGCCGCTGCTGCAATCGACGCTGCGTTTCACCAGTGATCCGGCTTCCAGCTCGGCCACCAGTTGCTGCAGGCTGGCCGCATCGGGGTTGAATTCCAGCAGCAGCTCCAGCGTGCCGCCGCAGGGTAGGCCGAAGCGGTGAGCCTCGTCGGCACTCACGCCATAGCGCACCAGCTGCGGCGGGCCGTCCGGAATGCCCAGGTTCTGGTTCAGGGCCTTGGTGTGGCGGGCGATAAGGTCGTCCTCGATGCAGCCGCCGGATACCGAGCCAATGGCACGTCCGTCCTCGCGCAAGGCCATCATGGAGCCCACGGGGCGCGGGGACGAGCCCCAGGTGCGCACCACGGTGGCCAGCAAGGCATGCTGGCCGGCCGAGCGCCAGTCACGCAGTGCCTTGAGTACCAAGACGTCGATATTGTCCATTGCTTGCTTTCTCTGTTTCTCTCGCTCGCCGCAATTTTGAAGCATCAGGCGGGCACCGGGTAGCGGCGCTACCCGTAAATGATCACCCGCAAAAAGGCCTTCCGAGGCCTGAAGGACAGGGAAGGCCGGCTTGTGCAGAGCGGTGCAGCGCTTTGGCAGCGCCTGCTGTCAATGCGCCTGGGTCTGCTTGCGCAGCTGGCCTACCTTGGCAGGCAGGTCCTTCCACTCGTCCACGCCGTACTGGGCACGCATGGTGTTGAGCAGGGTGGCGATCTGTGCATCGCTGAGCGCATGGCGGAAGGCCGGCATGGTGCCCAGGTCGGCATGGGCCGGATGCTGCACGCCTTCGAGCACGGCCATGATGGCGTTGTCGGGCGATGCGGAGTGCAGGCTGGTGCTCAGGGCCAGCTGGGGTCGCACGCCGAAGCTGCTGCCCGAGGGGTCTGCCTTGTGGCAGGCCATGCAGGCGCCCTGGTACAGGCGATAGCCTTCGGCATCGAGTGCCAACTTGGGCTTGGCGGTCTTCTCTTCGATGAGTGCCTTGGCATCGCCAGGGGCGGCGTCGGCCTTGCGGTAGCTCATCAGATAGGTGGCAATGGCGTCGAGATCGGCATCGCTTTGCTGCGACAGGCCGTGGGCCACGGGAGCCATGGGGCCGGCTGCCACACTGTGACGGGCCGAGAAGCCGGTCTTCATGTAGTCGACCAGATCCTGCTTGGTCCAGGGCAGGGGCGAGGCCGTCTTGTCCGTCAGAGCGGGGGCATCCCAACCTTCGGCGCTGCCGCCGGTCAGGTGGAACTCACCCGTTTTCTCGGCGGCCAGGCCGTTGCGCGGTGTGTGGCAGGCGCTGCAGTGACCCAGGCCTTCGACCAGGTAGGCACCGCGATTCCACTCGGGAGCCTGCTTTTCATCGTCCTTGACGACGCCGGGCTTGAGGTAGAGCCAGTTCCAGGCCGCAATGCCGCGGCGCACGTTGTAGGGGAAGTTCAGCTCCGTCTTGGGCGGCTGGTTCTCCACGGCGGGCTCGCTCATCAGAAAGGCGTACAAGGCCTTCATGTCCTCATCCGTCACGCGGCTGAAGGCCGTGTAGGGGAAGGCGGGATAGAGGTACTGGCCTTCGCGGTCCACACCGTGGCGCATGGCGCGCTCGAAGGCTTCATAGCTCCAGCTGCCGATGCCGGTCTGCAGATCGGGCGTGATGTTGCTGGTGTAGATGGTGCCGAAGGGGCTGGGCATGGCCAGACCGCCTGCGTTGGTCTTGCCGTTGGCTGCCGTGTGGCAGACGGCGCAGTCGCCCATGGCGGCCAGCAGCTTGCCCTTGGCAATCTGCTGGGGCGTGAAGTCGGCAGCAGGAATGGCTGACTGGGGCGCAATCTCGCCCTGATGGGTGAGAGCCAGGCCGGCGGCAGCCAGCACGACCACTACAGCCGCACCGCCCGCCAGAATCTTTTGGAACGTTCGCATATCTATGTTCTTTATCGGTGGAGTCACTTGGACGAGGCGGCGCCGCTCTTGGCTGCCTTGAGCGCGGCCAGCACGCGGCTGGGCGTGAACGGCACTTCCAGCAGGCGCACGCCGGTGGCGTCAAAGATGGCGTTGGCCACGGCGGCGGCGCTGGGCACGGACGCCGATTCGCCGGCGCCCATGGGCGCCTCGTTGGGGCGCTCGACCAGCAGCGAGTCGATCTCGGGCAGCTCGTCAAAGCGCAGGATGGGGTAGCCGCCCCATTCCACGGAGGTGACGCCGCTCTTGTCGAAGGTGACGAACTCCTTGAGCACGCGGCTGGTGGACTGCACCACGTTGCCGTGCACCTGATGACGCACGCCTGCGGGGTTGACCATGGTACCGGTGTCCTGGGCGACAAAGACCTTGTCGACCTTGACTTCGCCGGTTTCGCGATCCACGGTCACGTCGACCACCCAGGTCGCCCAGGCCGCACCGTAGCCGGGGAACTTGCTGTGGAAGTAGCGGGCATAGGCAAAGCCGCGACCCTTGACCAGACGCTGATCGTCCGGTGCCGCATTGCGTCGCGCCGGGCCTTCCTGCCAGTTGCACTGCTTCTTGGCTTCGGCAATCAGCGCCACGGCACGTGGGTCCTTGAGATAGCGCAGACGGTATTCGATGGGGTCGGCCTTGGCCAGGTAGGCGCATTCGTCGATCCAGGACTCATGGGCGAACACATTGGGCAAGGCGGAGACGCCGCGCATCCACGAGGCGCGCACGATGGGCACGGCGTCCTGGGAGATCACGCGCATCTTGGGGTACTCGTACTGCGGGATGGCCGTGCGGTCGCCCATTTGCTGGGCCTCGATCTTGGCGGACACCTTGCCTGTCAGGATCAGGGCCAGCGCCGAGGCGTTGTTCGAGGGGTAGCAGGTGCGCAGCTCGTAGGCGGCCACATTGTTTTGCTCATCCAGGCCGCCGCGCACGCGAATCAGCTGGCCCGTGCCCTTGGGCTCCCAGCCGGCTTCCTGCTCGCGCATCAGCTGCACGCGCACGGGCTTGCCCACGGCAGCCGACATCAGCACCGCATCCGAGCAGACGTCGTCCGCGCAGTTGCGGCCGTAGCAGCCGGAGGCCTCGAGGCGGGTGACGTTGATGTTGTCGGCATTCACGTCCATGAGCTTGGCAATGTCCTTGCACACGTCGTGAGGGTTTTGCGAGCCGGTCCAGACCTGGATCTGGCCGTTGCCCACTTCGGCAATCGCGCAGGACGGGCCGATGGAGCCGTGAGCGTGATAGGGCCAGACATAGTCGCGGGTCAGCGCAGTCTTGACCTGCTCGACGGCCTGCAGCGCGCCTTCGTCTTCCTGCAGCACGCGGTCGGTCTTGGCGTGGTCCACCAGGGTCTGGTGCAGGCCGCTCAGCGACATATCGGGCAGGCCGTTCCATTCCTTCCAGGTGACCTTGAGCTGGCGCATGGCAGCGATGGCCTGCTCTTCACGCTCGGCCACCACGCCCACGAAGTCGCCCTTGACCACAACCTTGACGATGCCGGGCAGATGGGCGATGGACTTCTCGTCCACCGACACCAGGCTGGAGCCCAGGGGCGCCGTGGCATCGGCACCGGTGTAGGGAGGACGGATCACGCGACCGTGCAGCATGCCGGGCACGCGCAGGTCGTGGATATAGGTCAGCGCGCCCAGCACCTTGTTGGGGATGTCCACGCGCTGCACCGATTTGCCGATGTACTCGAAGCCGGACTTGCGCAGCTCGATCTTGTCGTCAACCTCGATCTGCAGATCCTGGCCCTGAACCAGTTCGCCATAGCCGTAGCGCTTGCCGCCGGCGATGACAAAGCCTTTCTGGGTGGTGATGCGGTCAGCGGGAACACCGGATTTCTCGCTGGCCAGCTTGATCAGCAGCTGGCGCACCTGCGCTGCGGCATGGCGCATGGGCAGGGACGACACCTGGATGGTGTTGCTGGCAATGGTGGGGCCCAGATCCGGGGTGCGGGCGGTGTGGCCCAGCACCATGGTCACGGCGGCAAAGTCCACATACAGCTCGTCGGCCACCAGTTGGCCCAGAGCCGTGCGCACGCCCGTGCCGAGGTCCACGTGGCCGTTGTAGGCCGTGACGGAGCCGTCGGCGCCAATCGCGATGAAGCTGTCCACCAGCTTGGCAGAAGGAATGGGGAAAGCGCCCTTGGCAGCCGCTTCGGGTGCGGTCTGGGCCATCAGCAGATGGCCGCCTGCCACGGAGCCGACCATCAGCATGCCGCCGGCCTTGAGCAACTGGCGACGGGTGAGTTGAGCGTGATTGTCTTTGGTGAAGAATTTCATGATCAGGCAGCCTTTGCGGTGGTGGATGCGCCGGCGGCGGGGAGGGCCGGGCTGTGGCCCTTGGCAATCAGCTCGCGGGCGCGGGCGGCGGCCTGCATGATTTCCACATGGGTGCCGCAGCGGCACAAATGGCCGGACAGGGCGTGCCTGATTTCTTCGTCGCTGGCCTTGGGCTGCTGGTTGAACAGGGCGACCAGCGCCATGATCATTCCGTTGGTGCAGTAGCCGCACTGCGCAGCCTGTGCATCGACAAAGGCTTGCTGCACCACGTGCAGGGTGTAGGTACGCGGGGTGGCTGGCGCCTTTGTCTCGGCGGCGCTGACATCCAGCACGGCGCGGTCCTGCAGGGCCTGCGCGTTGGCGGCCTTGCTGGCGTCAGGCGACAGGCCTTCCAGCGTGGTGACTTTCTTGCCGTCGACCGCCTTCAGAGGCACGGAGCAGGAGCGCGCCACCTTGCCGTCGATCAGTACGGCGCAGGCACCGCACTCGCCCAGGCCGCAGCCGAACTTGGGGCCGTTGAGCTGCATGTCATTGCGCAGCACATACAAAAGAGGTGTGTCGGCAGCGGCGCTTTGCGCGTCCACTTCCTGGCCGTTCAGAGTGAATTTCATGACGTAGGTTTCAAGTGTCAGTCTTATATATGTGTAGTCAATTATATGACTAGACAAAAATAAAGGTGCCTCGCTTGATATAAAGCAGATTCGATTGCTCTGGTGTGCGCTAGCGAGGGGTGAGCAGACCGGTGCCGAGCGGCGGCTTCAGTGTTCCGGTGTGCGTCCCCGGGGCCAGGCAGGGCGCACGTGGTTCCGCGTGCGGCCCCAAGCGCACCGGAAACGGTCCGGGCCGCAGCCATGGCGAGAGCCGGACTGCCAGGATGTTTAGCAGGGGATGACCCTGAGCTCCTGATATGGGGATTGAAGCGCTGGGGAAATGCGGCTTCAATGCACAGACGCCGAAAGCCGCCTGTGCATCGGCGCCTCGCTAGAGAGGGGTCCGCGGTCTGCGGGTTTGCAGACATTCATCAGTTCCTGTTCAGGAGAGCCAAGATGGTCAGCAAAAACACGATTTGTCTCTGGTACGAAGGCGAGGCCCTGGAAGCCGCCAGGTTCTACGCCCAGACCTTTCCCGACAGCGCCGTGGGCGCGGTTCACCATGCACCGGGCGACTATCCGTCCGGCAAGCAGGGCGATGTGTTGACGGTCGAATTCACGGTCATGGGCATTCCCTGCCTGGGTCTGAATGGCGGCCCTGTCTTCAAGCACAACGAGGCGTTTTCGTTTCAGGTCGCGACGGACAGCCAGGAAGAAACGGACCGGCTGTGGAATGCCATCGTCGGCAACGGCGGCCAGGAAAGCCAGTGTGGGTGGTGCAAGGACCGCTGGGGGCTGTCCTGGCAGATCACGCCGCGCGTGCTGACCACGGCCATTGCCGACCCGGACCGCGCCGCCGCCAGACGGGCTTTTGAAGCCATGATGGAGATGAGGAAGATCGATATCGCCGCCATCGAGGCTGCCTGGCGCGGCTAGGCGGTAGGTTGAAATAGCAGGGCGGGTCGTGCCCAGCTGAGTCGCGCCGACCCGGTGCAAGGGTGCATCGGGGCGCCTGCATGCGCTGGCGCACTTTGCCAAGCCTTGAACGTCTTAGGGCAAACGCTTTGCAAACAGCTCTCCTACAGTGAAATTGCTTTCAATTTCGACGATCCGGCACCTGCCGGCCGGTATTGCCCATGTCTTTTGAATGCCTGGCGGCATTGCACAGGGCGGGCAAGCCGTGCCCGTGGCTGTGCGTCGAAGCCTGCATTCACTTGGAGACATGTCATGAACTTTCTCGACGGCCATCTATTCCCTGAAAACCAGCAGCCCCTGATCATCACGGCGGCGCCCTATGCCCCGGGCTGGCTGCCTTCGGACTTCCCTGAAGACATTCCCGTCAGCATGGAGGCGCAGATCCAGAAAGCCGTGGACTGCTATAACGCGGGCGCCACGGTGCTGCACCTGCATGTGCGCGAGCTGGACGGCAAGGGCAGCAAGCGCCTGTCCAAGTTCAATGAGCTGATCTCCGGCGTGCGCAAGGCCGTGCCCGAGATGATCATCCAGGTCGGCGGCTCCATCAGCTTTGCACCCGAGGACGAAGGTCAGGCGGCCAAATGGCTCTCCGACGACACCCGCCACATGTTGGCCGATCTGGACCCGGTGCCCGATCAGGTGACCGTGACGGTGAACACCTCGCAGATGAACGTGACCGATCAGGCCGAAGACGCTGACTTTGCGGGCACCTCGCGCGCCAATCCCACGCTGTTCAATGCCTACAAGGAAATGACCGTGCCCGCCCAGCCGGGCTGGGTGGAGGAGCATGTGCGCCGCCTGACCAAGGCCGGCATCCAGAGCGCCTTCCAGTGCTACAACCTGAACAGCTTCGAGTCGGTAGAGCGCCTGATGCGCCGCGGCTTCTACATGGGCCCGCTGGTCATGAACTGGGTGGCGATTGCCGGCGGCATGGACACGCCCAGCCTGTACAGCCTGGCCAACTTTGTGCGTGCCGTGCCCGATGGCGCCGTGCTGACCGTGGAAAGCAATGTGCGCAATGTGCTGCCCGTGAACATGTGGGGCATTGCCGCCGGTCTGCATGTGCGCTGCGGCACCGAGGACTGCCTGTGGAACCAGGCCCGCACCGAGAAGGCCAGCACGGTCTCGCAGATCGAGCAGCTGGTGCGCATCTCGCGCGAATTCGGTCGTCCTGTCGCCACCGCCAAGGAGGCGCGCGAGATCAGCAAGATCGGCGTGTTCTACGACAGCGTGGAGGAAAGCCTGGCCGCCAACGGCTTTGCACCCAACCGGCCCGGCGCCAACCAGGGGTTCCTCAGGAAGACCTCCTGATCCTCCGGAGCCGGCTTTGCCGAATCTGAACCGACATGCGCAAGAGGCCTCCATCCGGAGGCCTTTTTCATGTCCGGATGATGGTGGGCAGGCCCGCAAGAATGACTGCGGCAAGGTCGGGGCAGGGCCTGATGCCGCAGCCCGAAAGCGCCTGGGCCGGGTCAGGCCCTGTCAATCGGAAAGGGGCGCGGCATGCGCGCCAGGCGCCACGGTGCGGTCGACGCAAGACAGCGCCGCTCAGGGTCTGGCGAGCCGGGCATTCAGGCTGTCGGAGATGAAGAAAAAATAATAGCTGCCTGCGCTTTTTTTTCAAAGCGTTTCAGGCAGCTATGGAGTTGCTTTCGAGGGTAAGCAAGCGATGCCAGCTATTGTTTTTGTGCAGCACCGCTGTGCGACGGCGCCTATGGCTGGCATGGCAGGTCAGCAAAGCGGCTCGGATAGCGCGCTCAGAAAGGCTTGTCGCCGATGATGGCTGCACGCTCCATCTTGCGCGCCGCGGGCCAGTAGTCCTGCACGGCGTAATGCTGGGTGCAGCGGTTGTCCCACATGGCGACGCTGCCGGGCTTCCAGCGAAAGCGCACCTGGTACTCGGGGATGGCCGCCTGGCTGATCAGATAGTTCAGCAGCATGCTGGCGCCGGGCGTCTTGTCCTGGCCATAGCGCACGTTCTCGGGCGTGTGGTAGTTGGCAAAGTGGGTGGTGAAGCTGCAGACGTAGAGAACCTTCTCGCCGGTTTCGGGGTGGGTACGCACCACGGGATGCTCGACCGGAGGATGCTGGCGGCCCAGCTCCAGGCGCTTGTCTTCGGGCATGACGGCACCGAAACCATGCTCGATGCTGGACTTGGCCTTGAGGCCGTCGATCTTCTGCTTGATGTCTTCGGGCAGGTTGCGGTAAGCCTCGGCCATATTGACCCAGATGGTGTCGCCGCCGACGGCCGGGCCTTCGATGCAGCGCAGCACGCAGCCCATGGTCGGGTTCTCGCGCCACTGGCCGTCGCTGTGATAGGTGTTCTCGTAGTTTTCGCGCTTTTCGCTGCGGTAGATCTGCACCAGGCCGGGGTGCTCGGGGTCGCTGCCGGCCACGGGGTGGTCTTCCAGATCGCCGAAGTGGCGGGCAAAGCCCACATGCTCGGCCCGCGTGATGTCCTGATCGCGGAAGAACAGCACCTTGTGCTGCAGCAGCAGGGCGCGAATCTCCTCGGCCAGGCCCTTGTCGCGGGACGCGTCGCCGAGGTGGATGTCGGAAACCTCAGCACCGATGCTGCAGGTCAGTTGTTCGACTTTCATGGTCTTCTCCTAAGTTCCCGGCAAGGCCTTGATGCAGGGCGCCGCCGTCTGATGGAAAAATTCTCGGCGCAGCCACAGCACCGGGGCTTGACCGATCGCGTCAGCTTGTTGCCCTCTTGGGTGGGTCAAAGGAAAACCCTAGGCAGCGACAGAGAGCGTCATGAGTTGGGGGCATCGGCATGCCGGGCGCTTCCAGCGGTCGCGATCTACTGGTATCCATCGATTGACCAGTCATTCCGATATTGATAAACATCAATGTTCGAAATTGCAGGTTGCCCCAGGTCCTGTTTCCCTCCATGAAATCCGGGACTGTCGCGCAGGACCCGGGTCAACCGTTTTCCAGGTCACGATGAAGCCCCGTATCCGAAGTGTCAGCCTGTGCAAATACGCCAAGGTGGCGAACGAGCTCGGCATCGACCCGCTGCGCATGTTCCGCCAGGTGGGGCTGGATCACAGCTGTCTGAGCTCTCCCGATCTCATGGTTCCCGAAGCTGCGTTTGCGCAGTTGCTCGAGGCGTCGTCCGCCCAGGCCGGCCAGGCGTCGCTGGGTCTGCTCATGGGCTCGCATTGGCGTCTGTCCGACTTCGGGCCGATCAGCCTGCTGCTGCAGCACCAGGCCAGCCTCTCCAGCATGCTCAAGACCTTCAAGGACTATGACCACATGATCAGCACCACCGTGGGCACCGAGGTGGTGACCCAGGGGCGTTATTCCATCATTCAGCTGAACCTGGATACCGAGCGCGAGAACCCGGGACGCCACCCGGTGGAGCTGGGCATCACGGCGCTGATGAGCCTGTGTCGCTATCAGCTGGGCAAGCACTGGAGTCCGGCCAGCATCCACTTCTCGCACAGCGCACCGGGCAGCACCCTGAACCATCGCCGCGTGCTGGGCAGCGAGATCGTGTTCGGCTCGGACTTCGATGGCATCGTGGTGAGCAACGAGGATCTGGAGGCCGTCGATGCCGATCACGACAGCCTCATGGAGAGCCACGCCCGCAGCCTGATGGAGAACCATGCACCGCGGCCGATGGCCCGGTCGCTGGAGCAGCAGGTGCGCAGCACCTTGCAGTCGCTGCTGCCCCACGGGCGCCACAGCATCGCCCATGTGGCTGGTGCGCTTGGCTACACGGCCCGCTCGCTGCAGCGGCACCTCGAAACCCAGAACACCAGCTTTCAGGAAACTCTGGACGCCGTGCGCAGTCAGGCCGCGCTGCGTGCGCTGCAGAATCCGCAGCTGTCGGTGAGCGAAGCGGCAGCCCAGACCGGCTTTGCCGAGAACAGCTCGTTCACGCGCTGGTTCAGCAAGCATTTTCAGCAAAGCCCCAGCAGCTGGCGCCAGCAGAATCTGAGCCGCAGGCTGTCCTGAGAACGCAAGCCAGTTCCAAGACTTCTTTCCGGATGAAGACGCCAGCCTGCGCGCTGGCGTTTTGCGTTGCGGCTCAGGGCTGGGGCGTCACGGCCAGCCGGCTGGCTTCGGGCTGGGCCTTGGCCAGCAGAAAATCGATACAGGTGCGCACGGCCTTGGTCTGGTGCCGGTTGGGCAGGTAGAGCAGATACATATGGGTGCCGAAGATGCTGAGCCGGTACTCGTCCAGCGTGCTCAGCACCTCGCCCGTGGCCAGCTTGTCCTGCACCACATAGTCGGGCACCAGGCCCACGCCCAGACCGGCCAGGATGCCGTCGCGCAGAAAAGGGAAATGCTCGGAGATCATGGTGGGCTCCAGCATCACCTCGTGGCGCTCGGCACCCAGGTAGGCGGCCAGCCGCAATTGCCGCCCCGTGACACCGGCGGTGATCAGCGGGCTGGCGCGCAGCGCATGCAGGGTTCTGGGCAGGCCGTGGGTCTGGGCGTATTCGCGCGAGGCACAGGCCAGGTAGCGCACCGTGCCCATGCTGCGCGCCACCAGGGACAGGGGCGGCTCCTGGATCACGCGCACGATGATGTCCACATCGTCGCGCAGATTGTCGGCCCGGTTCTCGAACAGCACGTCGAGCACGATGCCCGGGTACAGGCGCTTGAACTCGATCAACCATTCGCTCATCACGATCTGGCCGTAGCCGCTGGGCACGCTGATACCCACGCGACCCTGCAGGCTCTGGCCCAGCGCCGTGATGGCCTCGCGTGCGGCCAGCATTTCGTTGTGGATGTTGCGCCCGTGCTCGTACAAGCGCATGCCGATCTCCGTGGGCTCCACGCGGCGCGTGGTGCGCTTGACCAGTTGCACGCCCGCTGCCTTTTCCAGCTGGGTCAGGTGATAGCTCACATTGGCACGCGTCATCTTGAGCTTGCGCGCGGCCTGGCTGAGATTGCCGCTATCAATGATTTCGACCAGCAGGGTCAGCGATTGCGAGTCCATGGCGTGTTTGTCTAATTTTCTTTGACAGTCTGTCAATGATTCATGGGATTGTTAGAAAACATTGTCGTCGTAAAAATAAAGCCCATTCCATAAAGAGATTCAGGAGACTCGCATGACCGCCGAAGCCAGCACTTCTGTCGTTGAACACAAGCAAGACGGTGACGTCCTGCTCGTCAGCGTCAACAATCCGCCCGTCAATGCGCTGGGCGCTGCCGTGCGCCAGGGTCTGATGGCGGCCATGGAGCAGGCCGATGCCAGTGCCGCGGTCAAGGCCGTGGTGATCGTGGGTCAGGGCAAGGCGTTCATCGCCGGTGCCGATATCCGCGAATTCGGCAAGCCACCGGTCCAGCCTTTCCTGCCCGACGTCTGCAACCGTATCGAGGCCTGCAGCAAGCCCGTGGTGGCCGTGATTCATGGCGCGGCACTGGGTGGCGGTCTGGAGATCGCCATGTCGGCGCATTACCGCCTGGCGCTGCCTGGCGCGAAGCTGGGTCTGCCCGAAGTCTCTCTGGGTCTGGTTCCCGGCGCCGGCGGCACCCAGCGTGCACCGCGCCTGATGGGCGTGAAGGCCGCGACCGAGCTGATGCTCAGCGGCCAGCAGATCGGCGCCAAGGCCGGACTGGCAGCCGGCCTGGTGGACAAGCTGGACGATGGCGCGGATCCCGTCGCCGCGGGCCTGGCCTATGCGCGTGAGTTGCTGGCCCAGGGCGCGCCGCTGCGTCCCGTCAGCGCCACGCCGGGTCGTCTGGCCGACAAGGCCGCAGCCCAGGCGGAACTCGATGCGCTGCGTGCCGACACCGCCAAGAAGTCGCGCGGCCTGTTCTCGCCGCTGAAGATCATTGATTGCGTGCAAGCCGCTCTGGATCTGCCTTTTGCCGAAGGCCTGAAGTTCGAGCGGGCCCAGTTTCTGGCCTGTATCGACAGCCCGCAGCGCGCTGGCCTGATCCATGCCTTCTTTGCCGAGCGCGAGACGGCCAAGATTCCCGAAGCCCGTGCCGCCCAGCCGCGCGCCTTCAGCAAGATTGCCATCATCGGCGGCGGCACCATGGGCGCGGGCATCACCGTCTCTGCGCTGGATGCCGGCCTGGTCGTGACCATGATCGAGCGCGACGCCGAATCCATCGCACGCGGCCAGGCCAATGTGGAGAAGGTCTACAACGGCCTGATCGCCAAGGGCCGCATGAGCGAGGAGGCCAAGGCCGCCATCATGGCGCGCTATACGCCCTCGACCCGCTATGACGACATTGCCGACGTGGATCTGGTGATCGAGGCGGTCTTCGAAGACCTGGAGGTCAAGAAGGCCGTGTTCAAGGAACTGGACCGCGTCTGCAAGAGCGGCGCCGTGCTGGCCACCAACACCTCGTATCTGGACATCGATGCGATTGCCGCCGTCACCAGCCGCCCGCAGGATGTGATCGGTCTGCACTTCTTCAGCCCGGCCAACATCATGAAGCTGCTGGAGATCGTCGTGCCCGCGAAGGTGGCGCCCGATGTGGTGACCACGGCTTTCGAGCTGGCCAAGAAGATGAAGAAGGTGCCGGTGCGCGCCGGCGTCTGCGACGGCTTTATCGGCAACCGCATTCTGGCCACCTACAAGCAGGCCGCCGACTATCTGATGGAAGACGGTGCCAGCCCCTACGAGATCGACGAAGCCGTGCGCGGCTTCGGCTTCGCCATGGGGCCCTTCCAGGTCACCGACCTGGCCGGTGGCGATATCGGCTGGGCCACGCGCAAGCGCCGCGCCGCCACGCGCGACCCCAAGGCCCGTTATGTGGAGATTGCCGACCGCATCTGTGAAAACGGCTGGTTCGGCCAGAAGACGGGACGCGGCTTTTATCTCTACCCGCAAGGCGCGCGCATCGGTCAGCCCGACCCCGAAGTGCTGGCGATTGTGGATGCCGAGCGCGCCAGGAAGGGCGTGACACCACGCCCGTTCACGGCCGAGGAAATCATGCGCCGCTACATGGCCGCCATGGTCAACGAAGGTGCCAAGGTGGTGGGCGAGGGCATTGCGCTGCGCCCGCTGGATGTGGACGTGACCTTTATCTCCGGCTACGGCTTTCCGCGCCACCGCGGCGGCCCCATGAAATGGGCCGATATGCAGGGCCTTCCCAAGGTGCTGGCCGATATCGAGGCCTTTGCCAAGGAAGACGCGCTGTTCTGGAAGCCTGCGCCGCTGCTGCAGAAGCTGGTGGCCGAGGGCAAGGACTTCGAAAGCTTGAACAAGTAACACCCCTGAGCCGCTGCGCGGCTTCCCCTCTCTCTTCGGGAGGGGACGACGCCATCGCCTGGGCGGCCCCGCCGCGAGGCGGCTCTTGCTCGGCGTCTCGCGCTTGGAGTGCGCCAGTTTTTATCGCCCAGTTAATTAAAAAAAAGTAGCTGCTATCGCTTTATTTGTATTGATTTCAGTATGAAAAGTATCTGAAAGCTATGAATGAAAAGCGAAGACAGCTATCAAAAATAGTTTTCAACATTCACAGAGACAAGCACCATGCGTGAAGCCGTTATCGTTTCCACCGCCCGCACACCGCTGACCAAGTCGCATCGCGGCGAGTTCAACGTCACTCCCGCCGCCCAGCTGGCTGCTTTCTCCGTCAAGGCGGCGGTGGAGCGCTCGGGTGTCGATCCCGAAATGATCGAGGATCTGATTCTGGGCTGCGGCAACCCCGACGGTTTCCAGGGCCGCAATCTGGGTCGCCAGACCGTGTTGCGCGCCGGGCTGCCGCTGTCGATCGCCGGCACCACCATCACGCGTTTTTGCGCCTCGGGTCTGCAATCCATCGCCATCGCGGCGGGTCGCGTCGTGGCCGAGGGTGTGGACGTGATGCTGGCCGGCGGTATCGAAACCATCTCCGGCATCCGGGCCGGCAACAACCTGCCCACCGACATGGACCCCTGGCTGGTGGAGCACAAGCCCGAGCTGTACATGGCCATGATCGACACCGCCGATGTGGTCGCCAAGCGCTACGGCATCACGCGTGAAGACCAGGATGCGTTCTCGCTGCAAAGTCAGCAGCGCACGGCAGCGGCCCAGGCCGCCGATCTGTTCAAGGACGAGATCATTGCCTGCTCCACACGCATGATGGAGAAGAACAAGGAAACCGGCGAAGTCACCTACCGCGACGTGGTCGCCACGCAGGACAACTGCAACCGCGCCAGCACCACGCTGGAGGGGCTGGCCAAGCTGGAGCCTGTGAAGGGCCCTGGCAACTTCATCACGGCCGGCAATGCCTCGCAGCTGTCTGACGGCTCCAGCGCCTGCGTGGTGATGGAAGCCAGGCTGGCAGAGCGGCTGGGCCTCAAGCCCCTGGGCGCTTTCCGCGGCTTTGCCGTGGCCGGCTGCGAGCCTGACGAGATGGGCATTGGCCCCGTGTTTGCCGTGCCCAAGCTGCTCAAGCGCCACGGCCTCACGGTGGATGACATCGACCTCTGGGAGCTGAACGAAGCCTTTGCCTCGCAGGCCCTGTATTGCCAGCGTCAGCTGGGCATTCCCAACGAGCGCCTGAATGTCAACGGCGGCGCGATTTCCATCGGCCACCCCTTCGGCATGACGGGTGCACGCCTGACCGGCCACATCCTGCTCGAAGGCCAGCGCCGCAAGGCCCGCAACCCCAAGGTCAAGTACGGCGTGGTGACCATGTGCATTGCCGGCGGCATGGGTGCTGCGGGCCTGTTCGAGATTTTCTAAACACCCCCTGAGCGGCTGGCGCCGTTTCCCCCTCTCTCTTCGGGAGGGGGACGACGCCTTTGCTGCGAGACGGCTCTTGCTCGGCGCCTCTGGTTCAGAGCGTGCCGGTGTCAGAGGCTGCAAAGGCGCGCTGCGCCATGGATTACCAGGAAATAGCAATGGATTTGCAATTCACCCCCCAGGAAGAGGCGTTTCGCGCCGAGGTGCAGGCTTTTCTCAAGGAGAAGCTGCCCAAGCATATTTCGCTCAAGATCAAGGCCGGCCAGCGTCTGAGCAAGGCCGATCAGGACGAGTGGCATGCCATCCTCAACGAGCGCGGCTGGTATGCGAATCACTGGCCCCAGGAGCATGGCGGCCCGGGCTGGGGAGCGGTCGAGAAGTTCATCTTCGACACCGAATGCGCGCTGGCCGGCGGTCCGCGCATCGTGCCCTTCGGCGTGAACATGCTGGGGCCGGTGCTGATCAAGTACGGCAACGAGCAGCAAAAGAAGCACTGGCTGCCGCGCATTCTGAGCGGGCAGGACTGGTGGTGCCAGGGCTATTCCGAGCCCGGCGCGGGCTCCGATCTGGCTTCGGTGAAGACCACGGCCGTGCGCGATGGAGACTTCTACATCGTCAACGGCCAGAAGACCTGGACCACCCAGGGCCAGCACGCCAACATGATCTTCTGCCTGGTGCGCACCAACCGCGAGGCCAAGGCCCAGGCCGGCATCAGCTTTTTGCTGGTGGACATGAACAGCCCCGGTGTGGAGCTGCGTCCCATCCGCACGCTGGACGATGACAAGGAAGTCAACGAAGTCTTCTTCACCGATGTGAAGGTGCCGGTCGAGAATCTGGTGGGCGAGGAAAACCGGGGCTGGACCTATGCCAAGTATCTGCTGACCTACGAGCGCACCGGCATTGCGGGCGTGGGCTTTTGCATCTCGGCCCTGGCCAAGCTCAAGGTCATCGCCGCCAAGGTGCACAAGAACGGCCAGCCGCTGAACCGGGACCCGCTGTTCGCCGCCCGCATGGCGCGTGTCGAGATCGACCTGGAGAACATGAAGACCACCAATCTGCGCGTGATCGCTGCCGTTGCCGGTGGTGGCGTGCCCGGTGCGGAAAGCTCCATGCTGAAAATCCGTGGCACCGAGATCCGCCAGGAGATCCTGTCGCTGATCCGCCGCGCCATGGGCGTGTATGCCGTGCCCTATATCGACGAGGCCCAGTACGAAGGCTATGACGAGGCGCCCCTGGGCGGTATCGACGAAGCCGCCACGGCCTCGGCCAACTACTTCAACTACCGCAAGCTGTCGATCTTCGGTGGCTCCAACGAAATCCAGAAGAACATCATCTCCAAGATGATTCTGGGCTTGTGAAATCCCCCCTGAGTCGCTGCGCGCCTTCCCCCCGGGGGGACGACGCCCTCGCTGAGGGGCGGCCCTTGCTGGGCGTCCCTGGCGAACCGGGCGGTGGCATGCGACACCGATTCGTTCGATTGGGTAGAGAGAATTTGTCATGAACTTCACACACACCGAAGACCGCCGCATGCTGGCGGACAGCCTGAACCGCTTTGTTTCTGAGCAGTACGGTATCGAGCAGCGCAACCATCTGGCCTATGGCGCAGAAGGTCACAGCCCCGCGCTGTATGCGCAATTTGCCGAGCTGGGTGCGATCGGCGCGCTGTTTCCCGAAGCGGTGGGCGGCTTTGGCGGCTCGGGCTTTGACATCAGCGTGGTGTTCGAGGCACTGGGCCGCGGCCTGGTGGCCGAGCCGTTGCTGGGCGCGCTGGTCGTGGGCCAGGCGTTGATTGCGGCCGGCACCGAAGCGCAGAAGCGCCAGCTGGATGACATCATCGCGGGCAGCGCGATCGCCGCTCTGGCGCACGACGAACCAGGCAGCCACTACGAGCTCAACAAGGTCACGGCCACGGCGGCCAGGACCGCCACGGGCTGGGTGCTCAACGGCGCCAAGAGCGTGGTTGCCTTTGGCGAAAAAGCCGATCTGCTGCTGGTGTCCGCGCGCACCGCAGGCGGCATGTTCGATACTGCCGGCATCAGCCTGTTCCTGGTCGACGGCAAGGCCGCAGGTATCGCCAAGCGCGGCTATAGCCGCATGGAAGGCGGCCGCGCCGCCGAGCTGACTTTCGAGAATGTGCAGCTGGCCGAGGATGCGCTGCTGGGTGCCGAGGGGCAGGGCCATGGCGTGCTCGAGCATGTTCAGGGCTTTGCCTTGCTGGCGCTGGCTGCCGAGGCGCTGGGCGCCATGGATGTGGCCAAGCAGAACACACTGGAGTATCTGCAGACGCGCAAGCAGTTCGGCGTGGCCATCGGCAGCTTCCAGGCGCTGCAGCACCGCATGGCCGATCTGCTGCTGGAGGTGGAGCAGGTGCGTTCCACCGTCATCAATGCGGCCGATGCCATCGACAACGCCCAGGGCACGCAGCGCGAGAAGATGCTGTCTGCGGCCAAGTACACCGTGGGCTCCGTGGGGACCCTGGTGGCCGAGGAAAGCATACAGATGCATGGCGGCATCGGCATGACCTGGGAGCTGCCGCTGGCGCATTACGCCAAGCGACTGATCATGATCGACCACCAGTTTGGCGACGAGGACCATCACCTGGCGCGTTTCATGGCCTTGGCGCAGGCCTGAGCTTCGGGGCTAAGTTGCTGCGGTTTCGCTAGACATGGAGAACATCAATGAGTGACGCTTTGCTGATTCGCCGCGAAGGTGCCGTGCTGGTGCTGAGCAATAACAACCCGGCTGCGCGCAATGCGTTGTCGCCCGCGTTCTACGCGGCCGTCACGACCGCGCTGGCGGATGCTGCGGCTGACGCCAGTGTGGGCGCGGTCGTGCTCACGGGCGAGGGCGGGCATTTCTGCGCCGGTGGCGATCTGCGTCAATTGGCCGGACGCCGGGATCTGCCCGTGGAGCAGCGCAGAGAAAAGCTTGAAGGCCTGCATGACCTGATTCGCGCCGTGCGCGACTGTCCCAAGCCTGTCATCGCTGCCGTCGAAGGCGCGGCGGCGGGCGCTGGCCTGTCGCTGGCCCTGGCCTGCGATATGCTGGTGGCCGCCCGCAACAGCCTGTTCTCCGTGGCCTATGTGAAGGTGGGGTTGACGCCCGACGGCGGCGCCACGGCCTTTCTGGCCGAGTTCATCTCGCGCCAGGTGCTGACCGAGCTGTGCCTGACCGGAGAGCGCATCAGCGGTGAACGCCTGCACGCCCTGGGCCCCGTCAACCGGCTGGCCGAGCCCGGCCAGGCTCTGGCCGATGCCGTCGCGCTGGCCGCGCAGATCGCGACCGGACCGGACCAGGCCATGGCCCTGATCAAGGATCTGTGCCGCCAGGCACCGCGCAACACGCTGGAGCAGCAGCTGGAGCTGGAGGCGCAGCACATGGTGCGCTCCCAGGGCAGCGAGGAATCCCGTGAAGGCATTGCCGCCTTTCTCGAAAAGCGCAGCGCCGATTTCAACAGATTGCGTGCTTGAGTGCTCGACAAAACCAAGATTTTCAAGGAGACAAGGCTCATGGCCGACAGCAATACCGAACAGAACCAGGACATCGACTTCCCGCTGGAAGGAGTGAAGGTACTCGATCTGTCGCGCGTCTTCGCCGGGCCGCTGTGCGGCATGGTGCTGGCCGACTTCGGCGCCGAGGTGGTCAAGGTCGAGCACCCGGGCCGTGGCGACGATACGCGCGACTGGGGCATGCGCATCGGCAAGACCGAGACCACCTACTACAACAGCATGAACCGCAACAAGCGGTCCATCACGCTGGATCTGCAGACACCCGAGGGCGTGAAGATCGTCCACGAGCTGCTGCCCCAGTTCGACGTGGTGATCCACAACTTCAAGACCGGCGGCGCCGAGAAGTTGGGCCTGGGCTATGAACAGCTCAAGGCGATCAAGCCCGATCTGATCTATTGCGCCGTGGCCGGCTACGACAGCAGCGGCCCCGAGGCCAAGCGTCCCGGCTACGACCTGGTGATCCAGGGCGAGGCGGGCCTGATGGCGCTCAACGGCGATGCCAACATGCCGCCGCTCAAGTTCGGCGTGGCCGTGGTGGATCTCGTCACCGGCATGTATGCAGCCCAGGCCGTGCTGGCAGCCTTGTTCCGCCGCGACCGCACGGGCAAGGGCCGGCTCATCGAGATGGCGCTGTACGACAGCGGCATCACGGTCACCGGCTACTACGGCCTGGATGCCCTGCAGCTGGGCCACGATCCCGAGCGCTACGGCAATGCCCACCCCTCCATCGTGCCCTACGGCATGTACGAGGCCGCCGACGGGCCGTTGATCATCGCCGTGGGCAATAACAGCCAGTTCGACAAATTCTGCCGCCAGGTCGTGCTGCGTCCCGACATCGTCGAGGATCAGCGCTTTTCCACCAACGTCAACCGTGCCAGAAACCGTCTGGAGCTGCTGCCCATGCTCAAGGAGCTGATTGGCAGCTTCCCACGCGATCTGCTGCTGGAGCGCCTGACGGCCGCCGGCATTCCCTGCGGCCGCGTGGCCGGCCTGCACGAAGCCCTGACCAGCGAGCGCACGCGCCGCAGCGGCCTGCTGCGCGACATGCCCCATCCCGTGGCCGGCACCACGCCCGTGTTCGCGCCGCCCTACCGTCTGGACGGCCAGCGTCTGCCCATCCGCCATGCGCCTCCAACGCTGGGCGAGGGCACGCGCGAAGTGCTGCAGCGCCTGCTGACGCTCGATGATGCGCAATTGCAGGACCTGCAGGCCAAGGGCGTTCTCACGCTGCCCCAGGAGCCTGCATCGAGTTGATTTTTTAGGCCGGGCACCGGACCACATCAAGCCGCACAAGACGGCAAACAAAGACAGCGACTTCATAGGAGACAAACCATGAGCATCCCAGTCACACGCCGCGATCTTCTGCAAGGACTGGCCGCCATCGGCGGCGGCAGTCTGCTGGCCACGGGCGCCAGCAGCGCCTTCGCACAGGCCGGCAAGCCGGCATGGCCCAGCAAGCCCATCCGCGTGGTCGTACCCTTCAACGCAGGGGGCGCCACCGACATCATGGCGCGCACCATCGGCGAGGTGCTGGCCAAGCGCCTGGGCCAGCCCGTGGTGGTGGACAACAAGGCCGGTGCGGCCGGCATCCTCGGCACCGATGCCGTGGCCAAGGCAGCGCCCGACGGCCATACGCTGCTGCTGTCGCTCAGCACCTCCATGCTGATCAACCAGTTCCTCTATACCAAGCTGCCCTACAACCCGCAAAAGGACATCGCGCTGATCACCCAGGTCGCAGCGGCGCCCGTCACGCTGGTGGTCCATCCTTCGGTGCCTGCCAACAATATGAAGGAGCTGCTGGCCTATGTGAAAGCACACAAGGGCAAGCTGTCCTATGGCTCCTGGGGCGTGGGCTCGTACGCCCATCTGGCCGGTGCCTATATGAGCAAGACCATGGATGCCGACATGAACCACGCCGCCTACAAGGGCGAGGCGCCCATGATCCAGGAGCTGATCGGCGGCCAGCTGCAGCTGTGCTTTTCCAGCGCACTCAACACCAAGCCTTTCATCGATTCCGGCCGTCTCAAGGCCATCGGCGTGACCGGCAAGGAACGCATGGAAATCCTGCCCAAGCTGCCGACCATCTTCGAGCAGGGAGTGACCGACGATGCCTATTCGATCTACGGCTGGGTGGCCATGGGCGCGCCGGCGGGAACGCCCAAGGAGGTCGTGGACCAGCTCTATGGCCACCTGCGCGAGATCATCAAGGACCCCAAGGTGCTGGAGCGCATCACGGGCGCCGGCTTCATCCCCATGATGAACAGCCCCCAGGCCTTCCGCGACAACTACCAGCGCGATATGCCGATCTGGAAGGCGCTGGTGGAGCAAGCCGGCGCGAAACTGGATTGAACCCCCTGAGACGCTTTGCCTGGGCGGCCCCGCGCCTTCCTTCTTGAAGGGGGCATACGGGCGGCCGGCGACACCCTCGCAGCGAGGCGGCGCGGCCGGCCCAGGCTCTTGCTCGGTGTCCCGCGCTTGCGCCGCGACAGTTTCATAGGTTGTGGGTGGCGCGCAGCGCCATGGATCACTGAGTGACTGATTTTTACGGCCTGCGGCAGTGGGCCACCACCGACGACTGCTGAGACAGCTTTGACAGGAGACTTCATGCACAAGCGCAATCCCGCACTCCAGGCCTGCACCAGCCGGCGCAGCGTTCTGGCCCTGGCCGCCGCGCCGTTGCTGGCCGGCCTGGCCGGAGGTGCTCTGGCCGAGACCGACTGGCCCACCAAGATGCTGCGCCTGGTCGTGCCGTTCCCAGCGGGCGGTCCCACCGATACGGCATCGCGCATCGTGGGCCAGAAGCTGGGCGAGCGCCTCAAGCAGACCGTGGTCGTGGAAAACCGTCCCGGTGCCTCGGGCTCCATCGCGGCCGTGCAGGTCGCCAAGAGCCCGGCCGACGGCTACACGCTGATGATGCTGGCTACGCCCACGCTGCTGGCGCCCCATCTGTACAAGAAGGCCGGCTACGACACCGTCAAGGATTTCGCGCCCGTGGCCACGGTCTATGACCTGCCCATCGTCATCGTGGTCAACCCTGCGCTGCTGCCTGATGTCACCGACCTCAAGAGCCTGATCGCCCACGCCAAGGCCCAGAAATCAGCACTCAACTACACCAGTTCGGGGGCCGGCAGCTTCGGTCATCTGAGCATGGAGCTGCTCAAGCAGATGGCCGGCTTCGACATGCAGCATGTGCCCTACAAGGGCGGCGTGCCCGCCATCACCGACACCATCGGCGGACAGGTGCCCATCATGTATGCCGACCTTGTGGCTGCGCTGCCTCATATCCAGGCCGGCAAGCTGCGTGCCATCGCCGTGGGCTCGCCCCAGCGCGTGAGCATGCTGCCCGACATCAAGACCATTGCCGAGCAGGGCATCAAGGGTTATGACGCCGTTTCCTGGGGCGGTCTGCTCGCGCCCAAGGGCACTCCCAAGGCTGTGGTCGAGCGCATCGCCTCTGAAGTCCAGCAGATACTGGCTGACAAGGATGTCCAGAGCAAGCTGCTCCACGCGGGCGCCATCGCCACCTTCCAGAATCCCGCCCAGCTGGGTCAGCGCATCCAGCAGGACTACACGCGCTGGGGCCAGTTGATCCGCGACAAGGGCATTGCAGTGGAGTGACAACGACATGAAGACACGCATTACCGAACTCTTTGGCATAGAGCATCCCATCATCCAGGGTGGCATGCACCATGTGGGCCTGGCCGAGCTGGCCGCCGCCGTCTCCAACGCCGGGGGGCTGGGCATCATCACGGGCCTGACCCAGCGCACACCCGAGCTGCTGGCACGCGAGATCGCGCGCTGCCGCGAGATGACGGACAAGCCCTTTGGCGTCAACCTGACGTTTCTCCCCTCGGTCAACCCGCCCGACTACCCGGGCTATGTCAAGGCCATCATCGAAGGCGGCGTCAAGGTGGTCGAGACGGCCGGCAACAACCCGCAGAAATGGCTGCCCGCGCTCAAGGAGGCTGGCATCAAGGTGATCCACAAGTGCACCTCGGTGCGTCACGCACTCAAGGCCGAGGCTATCGGCTGCGATGCCATCAGCGTGGACGGCTTCGAATGCGGCGGCCATCCGGGCGAGGACGACATCCCCAACTTCATTCTGCTGCCGCGCGCTGCCGAAGAACTGAAGATTCCCTTTGTCGCCTCGGGCGGCATGGCCGACGGCCGGTCGCTGGTGGCCGCGCTGGCGCTGGGCGCCGAAGGCATCAATATGGGCACGCGCTTCATTGCCACGCAGGAGGCGCCCGTGCACGCCAAGGTCAAGCAGGCCATCGTGGCGGCTAGCGAGCTCGACACCCGTCTGGTCATGCGCCCGTTGCGCAACACCGAGCGCGTGCTGACCAACTCCGCCACCGAACGCCTGCTGCAAAAGGAGCGCGAGCTGGGCGCGGCCATCACCTTTGCCGACATCGCGCCCGAAGTGGCCGGCGTCTATCCGCGCATCATGCACGACGGCGACATGGACGCAGGCGTCTGGTCCTGCGGCATGGTTGCAGGCCTGATCCACGATGTGCCGACGGTGGCGCAGCTGATCACCGGCATCATGGACCAGGCCCATGCACTGATCAACGAGCGGCTCGCGGGCCTGGCCCGCTGAGCCTTTCACTCTTCAAAACCAGGAAAGAGCTTTCTCATGAAAATCCTTGTACCCGTCAAACGTGTCGTGGACTACAACGTCAAGGTCCGTGTGAAGTCGGACGGCACGGGTGTGGACATCGCCAACGTCAAGATGAGCATGAACCCCTTTGACGAAATCGCCGTCGAAGAAGCCGTGCGCCTGAAGGAAAAAGGCGTGGTCACCGAAGTCATCGCCGTCTCCTGCGGCGTGGCCCAGTGCCAGGAAACCCTGCGCACGGCCATGGCCATCGGTGCCGATCGCGGCATTCTGGTCGAGACCGATGTCGAGCTGCAGCCCCTGGCCGTGGCCAAGCTGCTCAAGGCACTGGTGGACAAGGAACAACCCGGTCTGGTCATCTGCGGCAAGCANGTGAAGTCGGACGGCACGGGTGTGGACATCGCCAACGTCAAGATGAGCATGAACCCCTTTGACGAAATCGCCGTCGAAGAAGCCGTGCGCCTGAAGGAAAAAGGCGTGGTCACCGAAGTCATCGCCGTCTCCTGCGGCGTGGCCCAGTGCCAGGAAACCCTGCGCACGGCCATGGCCATCGGTGCCGATCGCGGCATTCTGGTCGAGACCGATGTCGAGCTGCAGCCCCTGGCCGTGGCCAAGCTGCTCAAGGCACTGGTGGACAAGGAACAACCCGGTCTGGTCATCTGCGGCAAGCAGGCCATCGACGACGATGCCAACCAGACCGGCCAGATGCTGGCGGCCCTGGCCGACCTGCCCCAGGCCACCTTCGCTTCCAAGGTTGAAGTCGCTGGCGACAAAGTGAATGTGACCCGTGAAGTCGACGGCGGCCTGGAAACCGTGGCCCTGTCCACGCCTGCCGTCATCACCACCGACCTGCGCCTGAACGAGCCCCGCTACGTCACCTTGCCCAACATCATGAAGGCCAAGAAAAAGCAGCTGGACACCTTCAAGCCCGAAGATCTGGGCGTGGACGTGACGCCTCGCCTGAAGACCGTGAAGGTCTCCGAGCCTGCCAAGCGCGGCGCTGGCGTCAAGGTGGCCGATGTGGCCGCTCTGGTCGACAAGCTGAAAAACGAAGCGAAGGTCATCTGACTCCCCCTGAGTCGCCTGCGGCGCCTTCCCCCAAAGGGGGACGACGGCCTTGGCTGCGGGGCGGCCCTTGCTGGCCGTCCCTCGCCAGGCTGCGCTGCTGCCAAGGGCTGATGTCCTCTCTAGGACTTCGCCAGAACGTAAAGAAATTTAGAGGTTGAATATGACTTCTCTCGTTATTGCAGAACACGACAACGCTTCGATCAAGACCGCGACCCTGAACACCGTGACGGCTGCCAAGGCCTGCGGCGGTGATGTGCATGTGCTGGTGGCCGGCGAAGGTGCAGCCGCTGCAGCAGCCGCTGCCGCCCAGATCGCCGGTGTCTCCAAGGTCATCCACGCCGAAGGCGCCAGCCTCAAGGACGGTCTGGCCGAGAACGTCGCCGCGCAGGTGCTGGCGATTGCCGGCAACTACAGCCACATCCTGTTCCCCTCGACCGCCTCGGGCAAGAACGTGGCACCCCGCGTGGCCGCCAAGCTGGACGTGGCCCAGATCAGCGACATCACCAAGGTCGACTCCGCCGACACCTTCGAGCGCCCCATCTACGCGGGCAATGCCATTGCCACCGTGCAGTCCGCCGATGCCGTCAAGGTCATCACCGTGCGTACCACGGGCTTTGACGCAGCAGCTGCCACTGGCGGCTCTGCTGCCGTGGAAAGCGCAGCGGCCGTGGCCGACGGCGGCAAGAGCAGCTTTGTGGGCCGCGAAGTGACCAAGAGCGAGCGTCCCGAGCTGACGGCCGCCAAGATCATCGTCTCCGGCGGTCGCGCGCTGGGCTCGGCCGAGAAGTTCCAGGAAGTCATGTCGCCGCTGGCCGACAAGCTGGGTGCCGCCATCGGTGCCAGCCGCGCTGCTGTCGACGCGGGCTACGCCCCCAACGACCTGCAAGTGGGCCAGACCGGCAAGATCGTGGCGCCGCAGCTGTACATTGCCTGCGGCATCTCGGGAGCGATCCAGCATCTGGCGGGCATGAAGGACTCCAAGGTGATCGTGGCGATCAACAAGGACCCCGAGGCACCGATCTTCTCGGTGGCTGATTACGGTCTGGAAGC